>JACQWY010000018.1 GCA_016209015.1 Gammaproteobacteria bacterium
AAGTTATTGAAACCGACCCCCGAAAATATTCGGAAAAATAGGTTAAGATGATGATCTTTCTCACATGAGAAACTATCTGTTAATCACTGGGTCGGCGGTTCGAGCCCGTCCCGGGGAGCCAATCAGAAAACGACGGTTTGAGACGTCCTCCTCGCCAGCGGCGACGGGCGACCGCTCGTTCCGGACCAGGCGGGGATCGGCACAGGCGCAGCGCAGGATCCGCACGCCGGGTGCTTGCACCGGATGCCGACCGGAGCCGCTGACCAGGGGCCAGCCGCCTCGAATCCGGCCGCGGAGAATTCATGGAAGCCCTGCTCGTATCGACCTCCGTCGTCGCGCTCGCCGAAATCGGCGACAAGACCCAGCTCCTCGCGTTCGTGCTCGCGGCACGCTTCAAGAAGCCCGTCCCGATCATCGCCGGCATCCTCGTCGCGACCTTGTTCAATCACGGCCTCGCGGGGGCGCTCGGCGCCTGGATTGTCGCGACGATCAGTCCCGATGTGTTGCGCTGGGTACTCGGCGTCTCGTTCATCGGGATGGCGATCTGGACCTTGATCCCGGACGAAATCGAAGAGGACGAAGCGCACTTCGCGCAGCGCTTCGGCATCTTCGGCGCGACGCTCGTGACGTTCTTCCTGGCCGAGATGGGCGACAAGACGCAGCTCGCGACCGTCGCGATGGCGGCGCGCTTCGGCGATCCCGTGATCGTCGTCGCCGGCACGACGCTCGGCATGCTGCTCGCCGACGTGCCTGCAGTCTTCCTCGGCGACAAGCTCGCGGGGAAGATTCCGATGAAGCTCGTGCACTCGATCGCCGCGGGCATCTTCGCCCTGCTCGGCCTCGTGACCCTGCTCGGTGGTGCCGCGCGATTCGGGCTCTAGCGCGCCGCCGACCGGGGCAGCGCGAGTGCGATACCGGGCCATGCCGCTCGTGATCGCCGCGGCGATCGCGCTGCTGTGGTTCGCCGTACGGATGACGAGCCCCGGCCATTCCGCTCCTGCCGCGCTCCCCGCCTTCAGCCTGCCGCGTCTCGACGCGCCGGAGTCGCTCGTCGATGCCAGCGCATTGCGCGGCCGGCCGCGCCTGCTGAACGTCTGGGCGAGCTGGTGCATCGGCTGCCGGCGCGAGCACGACGTGCTGCTCCGGCTCGCCCGCACCGGCACGATCGAAGTAAGCGGCATCGCTTGGCGTGACGATCCGCGCGACGCCAGGCGCTGGCTCGAGCAGCTCGGCAATCCGTTCGCGCTGGTGATGCTCGACGCGGACGGCGCGGTCGCTGCCCGGCTCGGCGTGACGGCTGCACCGGAATCGCTGTTGATCGGCGCAGACGGCGCCATACTGCGGCGCCATGCCGGCCCCCTGACGGAGGAAATCTGGCGCGCGGAGTTCGCGCCGGCGCTCAGTGCAGCGGTGCCGCCTGCCACTGCGGTGCCGGCGGCGAAGCCGCGCTGACCGCCGTCGCGACCGGCCCCTGGCCGGTGGCGAGCACGTCGCGCACGTAACTCAGGACCGCGTCCACACCCTCCGCGCCGAGCACGTCGCGCCAGGCGGGCATGGAGCTGTTCGGCACGCCGTCGTCGATCGCCCGGCGCAGATCCCGCTCGGGCATGCGCGCGACGTCGACGGAGCTCAGATCGCGCGGATGCGGTTCGAGGAAGCTCCCGATCCAGTTCCGGCCCGTGCCGTCGTCCGCATGGCAGAACGCGCAGTTCGCCGCGAAGAGCTCCGCGCCCCGGCGTTGCAGCGGAGTCCGGGCCGCCGCGCCGCGCGCGACGTCTCCACCCGGCCCACGCTGCCACGACGGCGCCCCGACCCGTCCGCGGCCGAGGTCGTGACAGGCTACGCAGGCCGCGAGATAGAGCTGCCGCCCCGCGCGCTGCGTGGCCTCGAGCCGTTCGGGCGGTGTCGTGATCGCGAGCTCGCCGGTCGCGAACGGGAACGCCGCCGCATAGCGCTCGTGATCCGGCCACCCGTTCGCCGCGGTGTGATAGCGCGTCCGCTCGTGACGACGGTCCATCAGCTCGCCGCGCACGAAATCGACGACCGCGGCGATTTCCGCGGCCCGCAGCACGCGTCCGAATGCGGGCATCGCCGTGCCGGCGCGGCCGTTCGTCACCGAGGCGAGCATGCGCTCACGCGGCAGATCCTCACGCCGCGTGCCGGCGAAGTCGCGCGGCGGCGGATCGACGTAGGCGCGGGTCAGCGTCTGCGCATCGCCGGAATAACCGTGGCATTGATAGCAGTGGAAGTCGTAGATCTCGCGCCCGGCGCGGACCTCGGACGCGGCGGATGCCGTCACCGCCGCGATCGCACCGAGCAGCGCGATCGCGGCACGCGCGACGAAGCCCGGTCTCACCGCAGGTTCTTGATGCGCGCGACGCCGCCGAAGCTGCCGACCCACGCACTGCCGTCCGCGGACGTCGCCATCGAGAACACCGTGTTCGCGAACAGGCCGTCCTTCGTCGTGAACACCTTGAAGCCGTCCGCCGTCTTCAGCGCGAGGCCGTTGCTCGTACCGATCCAGAGGCGGCCCGCCGCGTCCTCGTGCAGCATGAAGACGTGATTGCCCGGCAGCCCGTCGGCGACGGTGTAGTTCTTCCAGTGCGTGCCGTCGAAGCGCGCGAGACCGCCGCCCCAGGTGCCGCACCAGACGATGCCGTCGCGATCGACGGTGAGCGCGACGATGTAGTTCGGGTTGTAGGCGACGTCGACGTTCTTCAGGCCCATTTCGCTCTTCTGGCGCGCGTGGTGGCTCGAATACTGCGCAGGATCGTTCTTGAACTGGATCTGGTCCTTCACGAGCGCGTAGTCCGCGCCGAGACCGTCCTCGTGCCGCCAGTGCGTCCACTGACCGTCCACGAAGCGCGCGAGTCCGCCTTCGGTCGCGAGCCAGATGGCGCCGCGCTGATCCGTGGTGAGCGCATAGACCCAGTCGTTCGGCAGGCCGCCGTCCGTGTTCTTCACCGTGTAGAGATCCCACTTCGAGCGATCCGTCAGCGCGCCGCCGCGCACGCGGTTCACGCCGGACCACGTCGCGATCCACACGTCGCCGTTCGCGGCCGCGAGCACGTCGTAGACGAAGGGATCGCCGAGGCCGTCCGGGATGTTGAAGATCTGCCAGCTCTCCTTCGCGGCATCGAACAGGGCCATGCCGCCGCCGTACGTGCCGACGACGAGGCGCTCGCCGATCTTGCCGACGTGGAAGATGCCGTTCGCGAGCAGTCCGCTGCGCAGATCGAAGAGGCGATATTCCTCGCTCTTCAGGTCGTAGCGCACGACGCCGCCCGACGTCCCGACCCACAGCAGATCGCCGTCCGCGAGGATCGCCTTCACGTTGCGATCGCCCACCCGGAAATGCGTGTACGGCGCCTCGCCCTCCGTGCCCGCGGCATGCGCGACGCCCTCGCGCGGCGGGGCGACGGGCTCTGCGGGTGGCGCCTCGGCGTGCGCAGCGGCGACCGCCGGAGTGTGCGCGTCCGTGCGGCGCAGCGGCTCGGCATGCGCCTGGGCCGGTGCGGGCCCCGGTTCATTCGCGGCGACCGGCGCAGGCGCGGGATCCTTCGCGGCGGCTCTCACCGGCGCGGCGACGGTGGCAGGCTGCCGCCCCGCGAAGTATCCGCCGGCCGCCGCGAGCACCGCGGTCAGCGTCAACACGGGCAACACGTATCTCGAATCGATCACCTGCTCACCTCACTTCTGCGCGAGCCCGAGGCGGCTCACGCCTGCTTTCGTGCCGAGCCAGACCTCGCCGTTCGCGGCGCGGGCGATCGCATAGACGTTGTCGTCCGCGAGGCCGCTCGTGTGGTCGAACGTCTGCCATTGTCTGCCGTCGTAGCGCGAGGCACCGTGATTCGTGCCGAACCAGAGCGTGCCGTCCGCTTCGCGTCCGATGCTATAGACGATGTTGCCCGCGAGCCCGTCGGCCGTGGTGAGATTCGTCCAGCGCCTGCCGTCGTAACGCGCCACACCCCCGCCCCAGGTGCCGGCCCACACCTGGCCTGCCGCGTCGATCGTCAGCGCGAACACATACCCCGGGTTGTAGGTCTCGTCGCCGGCGAGCGCGGTGTTCAAGTCGTGGCGCGTGCGCGTGCCGAGACCGGTATTGCGGCTCGCCGGCAGATTGCGCGAGTTCGGTGCGCCGAGCCCGTCGGCATGCGTCCAGTGACGCCACGTCTTGCCGTCGTGGAGCGAGATGCCGCCTTCCGTGCCGAACCAGACGCGCTGGCTCCGATCGACGGCGATCGCATAGACCCATTCGTTGACGAGCTCGTTCTTGTAGGTCGTGAACTTCATGGTCTCGAGATCGACGCTGTTCGCGCCCGCCCAGGTGCCGATCCACAGCGTGCCGTTCGCCTGCTCGGCGAACGCATAGCCCCAGTAGTCGGCGAGTCCGTGCATCGGGAAATAGACTTTCCAGACGTCGTCGCGGAAACGCGCGACACCGCCCGCGTTCGTGCCGAACCACTTGTAACCCCGGCTGTCGACGAACGTCGCGAAGACGTATTCGTTCGCGAGGCCGTCCTTGCGCGTGTAAGTGTGGCGCGGTGTCTTCGTCGCGAGATCGATTTCGAGCACGCCCGTCGAGGTCCCGACCCACAGCGCGTCGCGCTGCGGCTCGAGCGCGAGCGAGCGGACGTAGATCGGATCGCCGACGCGGAACGTGTCGAGCACCTTCATCGTCGCGGTGGCCGGATCGCCGGCACGCCCGGCGCCTGCAAGCAGGACGAGGATGAACGCGAGGAGCGCGCGTACCGTCAACGCAGAGTCCTCAGATAGGCGATGACGTCCATGATGTCCTCGTGCTTCAGCACGCCGCGATAGCCGGGCATGGCACGCTTGCCGTCGCTGATGCGCGAGAAGAGGACGGGGTCGGGCAACACGAGGCCCTGGCTGCGCTCGAAGTGCGGCGCGCCGGGCATCACGGGCCGGCCGTTCGGGCCATGACACGCGGCGCAATGCGCAGCGTAGAGATCCTTGCCCTTGAACACGCTGCCCGCGTGTGTGCCGGGAACGATGGCGGCGAGGAGCAGCATACCGAGGCGGATCCGGACGCTGTTCATCACGGCGCCGGCACGCTGCTCTGCTTCGCGCGCTGCGCGTACTCCCCGGCCCGTGCGGGATCCGCCGTGAGTCCGAGCTCGCCGCGCGTATATGCGCCGGCGAGACGCTCCGCCGCCCAGGCGCCGCCCGGAAGCTCGACTGCGGACCGTACGAGACGGAGTGCGCGCGCCGGGTCGGGCTCGACGCCGAGGCCGCCCTGCTCGTAGGCGCTCGCGAGCGCCTGCAGCGCCCCCTGGTGTCCGGCCGCGGCGGCCTGCTCGAACCACTTGCGCGCGGCGGCATCGTCGCGCTTCACGCCCTCCCCGATCGCATACATGTGTGCGAGCCCGTACGCGCCGGCCGGTGATCCCTGATCCGCCGCCTTCCGATACCAGGCGACCGCTTCCTCGTTCAGCTCGGAATAATCGAGGATGTCGCCGAGCCGCACCTGCGCCGGCGCATAGCCCTGCTCGGCGGCGCGGCGGTAGGAGGCGATCGCGCCCACGATGTCGCCCTGCGTGAACGCGGCCTGACCGGCGGCCGCATCGGCTGCCGCATCGGCGTGTACGGAGGACGACACGACGGCGCCGGCGAACAGCAGGAGCGCGGCGACGCGTGGCCGTCGCGATGATCGATGTGCGGAAATCAAGGCTTCCTCCACGGCGCGAGGCCCGATGCCCCGGCGCCACCCCTCAAGGCTTTTCCGATTTATTCCCCGCCGCGGCGATAAAGTTCACGTAGACGTATTCGGCGAGGTTCGCGATCTGCTGGTCCGAGAGCACCTTGCCCCAGGCCGGCATCTCGCGGCCCACCACGCCGTCGCGGATGCCGGCGAAGAGCCGCGCCCGATCGTAAGTCGCCCGCGTCGCCGGATGGATGAAGTTGCGGGGCTTCGGATAGATGAAGTACGCGCGCGGGCCGTTGCCGTCGCCTGCGATGCCGTGGCAGCCGATGCAATTCTGCACGTAGAACGCCTGGCCGAGCGCGGCGTCCGCCACGATGTTCGCGGGATAGGGGCCGGCCGCCGGCGCGGTCACGCTGGCCGCGGCGACCTTCATGAACGTGGTGCGGATGTAGTCGACGACGGCCGCGACGTCCTCCGGCGGCAACTGCCGCGAGAACGAGGTCATCGCCGTTCCGGGCCGGCCGTAAGTGACGGAGGCGATCATGCGTTCGCGCGAGAGATCCTCGCGCGCCGCGGGGGCGGTGAAATTGCGCGGCGGCGGATTCAAGGATTTCTCGCCCCATACCGCACCGGCGCCGTTGTCGCCGTGGCAGACGCTGCAGTTCGTCGCGAAGATGCGCGCGCCGCGGCCGGCATCGCCGTCGCGCGCGGCCATGAAGCGGCCGCGGATGTAATCGACGAGCGAGGCGATCTCCGGCGCGGACAGCCGGCTCGACCATCCGACCATCGCCGTGCCCGGACGGCCGTTCGAAACCGAGGCGATCATGCGCTCGCGCGAGAGCTCGGCGGCGGCGGCACTCGCGGTGAAATCGCGCGGCGGCGGCTGCATGCCGCCGCGCACGTGCGAATTCCCGTCACCCGCGTCGCCGTGGCACACGGAGCAGTTCGAGGCATAGAGGCGCTCGGGCGACTCCTGCGCGCCGGCCGCCGCCGCCATCGCGAGCAGCAGCATGCCGGCGAGTAACGTGACTAAGTCACAGAAGGTTTTCGATCGCGTGAGGTCGTGGGCGGGGATCCCGTTCGTCGCGGCTCGCGGACATCCGGGCCGCAGCTCTCTGCGCTGCGTTCGAGTCACCGGTATGACCGTCAGCCCGGGTAATGGACTGCGTGTCGAATCATGCTGCCTGATCTGTTCGACTCGTCGCTGCGCGACGAGCGGGACGAATCTTAACGGATCACGTGCAGGGGCGGGAAGCCGGCTTCAGTTCAGATGACAGCCGAGACAGAGCCCGGTGCCGCCGCGGCCGCTCGCGAGACGTTTGTCGGCGAGACACTGGCCCGCGAGCACCGCGCTGCTGTCCATCGTCGCGAGCTCGCGCACGTCGTGCTTCTCGAGTTGATGGCAGCTCACGCAGCTCGTGCGGCCGTCGACGAGGCGTATCTCGGTGCCGAGCTCTTCGCTGCGGCGATAGGACGAGGGATCGCGGCGCACCACGTCGTCGTAACGCGTGCCGACGGGATGACTCGCAGGCGGCGCGCCCGCGGCCTGCGCTTCGATGACGAGCGCGGGCGGCATGCGGTTCACCGCGGCATGACACAGGAGACACGCCCGGCCGACGCTGTCCGCTTCCGCGGGCCCGGCCGCGACCTGTTGCGTCGGGCTCGCGACCGGCCCGTCCGTCACGGCCGCTTTCAGGCGCGCGAGGAAGTCGCCCGCACCGGCCTCGCTCGAAATCACGAGCGTGCACAGCGCGAAGGCGGTCGGCAGGTATCGGAGAAACTTGTGCACCACGTGCTCTTCCGCGTCTCGAGTTTGAGAGGGATCGGCGCTGCGCCAGGGGCGCCGCGTCGCTGTCGCGTACGTGATTTCGGTCGCAGGAGAGTCGGTCTTGATGCGTCGGGCGCCCGGCTGCGGGACATGCCGCAGAACACGCGCCGAAAACAGATTTCAGTGCACGGCGCCCTGTGGAGACGGAGCGCGGTGCCGCTAACGGCGCGCCCGGATCAGCCGAGGCCTTTGTGAGGCGCGAGGCTCAGGAACGGCATGCCGAAGAACGTGAGGAACGCGAGGCCGAAGACGGCCACGACGAGGCACCAGCCGAGCGGCCGCGGGATCGACCAGGCGAGGCGCAGATGGAGGGCGACGGCCATCACGAGCCAGGTGAGGAAGGCGGAGGTCTCGAGCGGATCCCAGGCCCACCAGCGGCCCCAGGTATCGTTCGCCCACACCGCGCCGGCGACGAGCATCGCACCGTGACAGAGGAAGGCGAGCGTCATCGTCTGCCACAGGTGCCGCTCGACGGCCTCGCTGCACGCGGCCGGCATGCGCTGCCGGGCGCGGAGGTCCCAGAGCAGCCCGCCGGCCCAGCCGAGCGCGATCGTGCAGAGACCGAGGAAGATTTTGCCGAAGCCGACGTGCGCCCACAGCCAGGGATTCCCGAAGCTCGCGGGCAGCGGCGCGGGCGCCTTCGAGACCTGCGTCGACCACAGTGCGAGCAGCACGACGGCGAGCAGCGCGATGCGCAGCGCTGCACGCGCCTCGGTCACCCGCGTCGCGACGACAAGCGCGACGACGCCGAGCGTGCAGAGATTGCTGATCTGCACTTCGAACAGGGTGAGGAACGGGCCGTGCCCGACCGCGAGCCAGCGCACCGCGACGAGGCTCGCGTAGACGAGCGCCGCGATCGCCGTGAACCACAGCGCGAGGCCCGCGCGCGGCCCGTCACGGAGACTCGCGAGCCAGGCCGCGCCGTAACAACCGGCCCCGCTCCAGCACAGCGCGGACTCAAGCACGCGCGCCGCTGCCGTCACGCGCGAAGCCGCGCGCGCGCTCACGCACCCCGAGCTTCTGCCAGCAATGGGCGCCGAGCCCGGCGAGCGCGAGCGTCGCGATCGCGAACATCCACGGCAGCAGCGGCTCGTGGCGGACGCGATAGCCGAGCCACATCCGCACGCCCTCGAAGCGCAGCCGGCCGCCCGACAGCGTCAGCGTCGCGCCGGGCCTGAGCGTCGTCGCCGCACCCGCGACGGTCACGACGAGATCGCCGCCCGCCGCCGCGCTGTCGAGCACCCAGGCGCGATCGTCCGGCACGCGCCGGGGCAATGCGAGCGCGAGCTCGAGTACCTCGCCCGCCGGCGTGCGCCACTCGTTGCGCTGGTTCCAGTCGCGCAGCGGGAAGCTCGGCAGGTTGACCGCTCCGGTCACCGCGCCGCCGCGCTCGTCGAGCCAGCTCACGATCAACGCATAGCCCTTGTTCGGCGTGAGCACGAAGCGATAGCCCTGCGTGTCGAGCGCGTGCGTGTCGTCGATATCGAGCGCCTTGCCGGCGACGAGCACCTCGCTGTGCGTGCGGCCGCGCGCGAGATGCGGACCGTACTCGACGCGGAAGCCGTGCTGCTCGAAGCCGAGCGCAGCGAGTGCCGCGCGGCGATGCCAGGCCCCCTCCTCGACGACGGTCACGGCCGAGCCGTCGAAGGCCTCGCCGGTGATCACCTCCGCCTGCCCCTGGAAGCGCGTCATCCGGCTCACCACGGCGAGCACGAGCAGCGCGGCGAGGCCGGCATGGAAGACGAGCAGGCCGCGTTGCCGGCGCAGGCGCGGATTGACCGCGAGCGCCGCGAGCAGGTTCGGCACGAGGCCCGCGAGGCTGGCCTCGCACCACCACGAACGCGTATCCCCCTCGAACGCTCCCGCGAGCACGCCGCCGCCGAACGCGATCAAGAGCGCGGCCGTGAGCTTCAGGGAAGCGAGACGCCTCAGGGCGGGTTCGAACATACTTCCTTCATCCAGTCGCGGCCCTGGTTCGGCGTGCCGCTCGCGCTACCGCAATTGCTCGCCTC
Organism: Gammaproteobacteria bacterium; assembly: GCA_016209015.1. Classification (GTDB taxonomy): domain Bacteria; phylum Pseudomonadota; class Gammaproteobacteria; genus JACQWY01. Next base: position 9,506 of record JACQWY010000018.1, read on the forward strand.
CCACGTCCCGCTCCGCGCGAACGTGATCACCTTGAGCTTCGCGTTCATGTAGTACGGCTCCTGCGTGTACGTCTGCTGGAGATTCAGGATCGGCACTTCGCTGCCGCCCGGCCGTCCCGCTTCGGGACCGACGTCGTTGAGATTCACGAGCAGCGCCTTGTTCTTCCAGCCGTGCGGGACGGCGGTATGGCACCAGCTGCAGCGGATGTGCTCGATCTTGTCGGTGTGGAAGGCGTGCAGGTTCGAGCTCTTGCTGCCGCTGAAGCCGCTGTCGCGGTTGTTGCCGTTGCGGTCGGCGTAGGTCCGGTAGTCGTGACACTTGAAGCACAGGCCGTTCTCCGGATCCGTCGCCGCCGGCGCATCGCGCGTCGCGCTGCCGGTCGCAGCGCTCCACACGCCCTTCAGCAGGAAGTCGTTCGTCGAGCCGTGCGGACCCCAGGGCTTGCCGTCCTCGCCGCCCGGCGGCACGACGGAGTTGTTCGCGGTGTTCGAGCCGTGACAGTCCGTGCAGTACATCGTCTGGGTACCGACGTCCGCGACGCCGTTCCATGGCGCGAGCCAAGCCGTCGCGCTCGCGCTGCGGATCGCCGGCGTGCGCCCCGTCGGCGCGATGACGGGATGCCAGGAGCGATGATTGTTCGCGGTGAAGCCCGCGCCCGCGCCCGAATCGCCGGCGGTCACCTCGCCCTGGTGCGCGGCCGGCGCCTGGAACTCCATGGCCTGGTTCGTGTACATCGTCAGCCCGTTCGCACCCGGCGTCGTGCTTCCGCCCGCCGCGCCGAGCGCTGGACGATTGCCGTCGGGATAGGCGCCGTTGTCGCTGTAGCCGTAATCGGAATGACACTTCAGGCACACCTGGTATTCGCGCGTGACATAGGGCGCGTTCACCGCGCTGCTCGCGCCGAGGCCCGCGTCCCCCGCTTTCGGCAGATAACTCGAGGGCAGCGACAGGAACTGCGAGCTGCCGTACAGCGGCTCGACGCCCGTGATGCCCTTCAGCACGCCGGACGCGAGATTCGTATGGCCCGCCTGATGGGCATGCGTGCCGGCGGCCGTGTCGCCGGTGCCGGTGAACGAGCGGTTCTTCATCACGCGATGCGGATGATGGCAGTCCGTGCACTCCGCGTGCCGGTTCGCGAGGCTCAGCGCACCGAGCGTCTCGCGGCCCTCCCCGAGATCGGCGTTCGTGATGTCGTGGACCTCGCCCGTGCCCGAGGGCTGCTCGAAGCTCGTGATCGGCATGTGCCGCGGCAGCGCGAAATCGGATTCGACGTCCGGCACCTGGTTGTTGCTGAGATCGAGCACCGTGCCCGCGGCGCTCGAATGGCACTCGTAGCACGTCTCCTCGAGCGCGGCCTGGCCGCCGCTCTTCGGTACGGCGTTGCTGTCCGTGCCCTCGCGCAGCAGCCGCCGCGCGCCGCTCACCGTGTGCGTATCGTGACAGTTCAGGCACGCCGCCTGCCAGACGGGCGCGCCGTCCGCGAACTCGCGCAGCCGTGCGCTCGCGACGTTGTAGGTCTCGTTCGCGACGCTCGGCAGCGCGTGCGCCGAGGTCGCCCAGCCTTTCTTGTCGTGACACGCGAGACAGACGATGTCGAGCGTGTCGTTGAACGCGTTGCCCACCGGCGCCGCCTGCTGGAAGCGCTGCAGGCGCAGGAACTTGATGTGCCCGCTCGGATCGTCGTCGCGCAGATGCGGATCGTGGCAGGTCGCGCACTGCACCTGCGCACCGCCGCCCGCACCGGTCGCTTCGAGCGGCACCTTCGGGCGGTGGCCCGGGCTCGCCACGCCGATGTGCGCCGTGCTCTGCGGATCGAAGAGCTCGCCGTCGCGCGTCGCGAGCCGCGAATCGAACGTGATGGACACGGGATGATCGTTGCGGAGATCGACACCGAGGTCGCGCGTGAAGCCGGTCTGCGCGCCGCTGCCGGCCGGCAGCGTGCCGTTCGCGCCCGTGCCCGTCATGGGTATCGTCTGGTTCTGCTTGCCGCCGAGCACGTTCACCGCGCCGATCGCGAGCGTGCCGTCGTGGCAGGACAGACAGAGCTTCGAGCTGCCGCCGGGCTGATCGAGCTGGCCCGCTATGTCCTCGGCATCGAGCGAAGACGAGGTGTAGGTCGTGTAGGTCTGCGAGGAGAGCTGGCGGTTCCAGAGCGGCGCGCCGGGATACGTGCTCGCGCCGTGCGGCGTATGACAGAACACGCAGATCTCCGTCGAGCCCGAGGTCGCGTGGGCCGTGCCCGTGCCGCTCGCGGAGAGGTTGTGCTTCGTGTTCGCGACGTCGGCGATGCGCGCCGCCTCCGCGGGGAGCGGCAGCGCGAGCACGAGCAGCACGAGGAGGACGCGCCTCACGTCGGCCCCTCGAGATAGCGCAGCACCACCACGCGGCCGTTGAACATGTCGGCGAGGAAGACGCGCCGCGCGCCGTCCGTCCAGACGCCCGCCGGCAGGTAGAACGCCCCCAGCCCCGCGTCGCCGCCACGGATCGGCAGCAGGAAATGCCCTTCGGCGTCGAAGACGAGAAGGTGATCGTAGAACGACTCGACGACGTAGACGTTGCCGTCCACGTCACGCGCGACACCCTTCGGCCGCGTGAGATTGCCGACGTAGAGGCCACGCCGGCCGATCAGCACCGGGCTCGCCGCGCCCGTGGCGTCGACGAGCTGCACGCGCGCGTTCGCCGTGTCGCTGACCACGAGCCTGCCGCCCGCGAACGCGAGGAAAGTCGGTGCGTTGTACTCGCCGGCCGCGACGCCGCGCCGGCCGAGTCGCTGCAGCAGCCGGCCGGCATCGTCGAAGACCGCGATGTCATGGGACGCGGTGTCGGCGACGTAGATCCGGCCGCGCGCGGCGTCACGCGTGACACCCGTCGGACGCCCGAGCACGCCCTTGCCGATGCTCCCGAGCGGCGTGCCGTCGCGACCGAGGCGCACGACGCGGCCGAGCGCGGAATCCGCGACGAGAAGCTCGCCGTCCGCCCCGGCGGCGACGCCGATCGGCGCCATGAACGCCGCGTGCTCGTCCGCCTGATCCCACACCGCGAGCCGGCCCGCGCGCTCGTCGAACACGAAGACCGCGCGCCGCCCGACGTCCGTCACGCAAATCCTTCCCGCCTCGTCGACGATACCGCCCTGTGGCCGCAGCAGCGTGCGCTTCGAGCGCTCCTCGTCGGCGCCGAGGCCCGCAATCCAGCGCAGGACCTGCTCGAGCCGGCCTTCGCGATAGCCGTCCGGCGGGCCGAAGTTCGTCTCGCCGGTGAGCACACCCACGAGTTCGTAGCGCGCGGCCTCCGGCGCGGCGGGCCAGCGTTGCGCGGCGGGCGCCGCGGCCGACGACGTCGCGGACGTCTGCCAGTGCATCACGGTCTCGCGTTCCGCGCAGGCCGACAGCAGCAACGCGCCGACGGCGATCGCCGGCCACCGCCTCATCGACACGGCGGATCGAGATGGAGGATTTCGACACGCGCGCCGAGCGTGTCGCAGACGTAGACGAGCGCGCCGTCGACCCAGAGATCGCGCACTTCGCGAAAGCGCCCCGGCGCACCTGCGCCGCGCTCGGCGGCCGCGGTCAGCGTGCCGCCGACGAAGAGCTTCACGCGATTGTCGAAGCCGTCCGCGACGAGCACGCGCTCGTAGCCGTCGACGGCGATCGCCGTCGGCATCTTCAAGTCCGCGCCGCCGAAGCGTCCGAGCACCGCGCCGTCGCGCGCCAGCACGATCACTTCGTGCGAGGAACGATCGACGACGTAGAGCCGATCGCGCCCGGCGGCGAGCGCGTCGATGCGCTGCACCGGCAGCGGCGCCGCGGCGTCGCCGCCGAGCGTACCGCGCACCGCGCCGAGACCGTCGAACGCGACGATCTGCGGCGCGAGGCCGTCGGCGACGAGATAACCGCCCTGCGCCTCGTCCGGCACGAGCGTCGTCGGCCGACCGGGCCAGGCGCTCGGATCGAGCTGGCGCAGCAGCGCGCCTTCGCGGGTGTACTGGGTGATCGTCCCCGAGCGCGGATCGAGCAGCGTGAACGTGAGATCGCGAGCGGCGAGGAGCTCCGCGCCGAGCGCCGAGCCGCGCCACGCCGCGATCCGCGCGAGCGTGCCGAGGCCGAGATCGAAGCGCAGCACGACGTTCTGCATCGCATCGAGCACGTAGACGTCGTTGCCGCGCGCGGCGACGGCGACGGGCGCGACGAGGCGCAGCGACTGCCGGCGCGTCCGCGTCGCGGCGAGCGGATCGTCCTGCACGAGGCCGTGCGTGAGTGTCCGCCAGGGCGTGAACGGCGAGGCGCCCGCCGCGCAGCCCGGCTCGCCGGCCAGGGTGCGTGCGCAAGCCAGGAGCATCAGCAGGAGCGAACCCAGGCCGGCGCGCCGGGACGTTCCCATCAGTATTCTCCCGGCCCGAGCGTCTTGTGGCCGCCGCGCACGCCGGTTTTGAGGCCCGCACGCGCGGAATGACAGAGATCGCAGTTCTCCGCCGACCAGGCGACCTCGCCGTTGTGGCAGGCGCCGCAGAAGCGCCCGTCGGATATTTTCGCCATGTCGATCTCGTTCGAGCCCGCGCGCATCTGGATGCCGAGCTCCTGATGGCAGACGCGGCACTGGAAGCGGATGCGATGGAACCAGTGCGGAAAGATCACCGGACGCACGCCGGCCTTCTCGGAATAGCCGTTGATGACGACGTCACCGTACTCCGCCCGTACCGGCGTCGCCGCCGGGGCGCAGATCGCGAGCAGCAGGATGCAGCGGCGGATCACGGCGGCGCGGCCGCCTTCGCGACCGGGACGTCGCGCACGCTGTGGCAGCGGTTGCACTCCGTGAGCGGGAACGCGACCGCGCCATGGCAGACGCCGCAGTACTTGCCCTGGAGGATCGCACCCATGTTGATCGGCGTCGTGCCGACTTTGCGCTCGAACAGCCGGTCGTGACAGATCGTGCAATCGAGCCACTCGGTGTGCGCACGATGCGGGAAGCGCACGAACGGCAGCGTCGAGGTGTCGCGCATGATGATCTCGGTGGTGTCGATCGCGGGTGGCGGCTCGTCGGCGAGCGCGTGGCGCGGCGTGATGAAACCGTCGCGCAGCGCCTTCACCCAGTGCACGTGATTGCCGGCGCCGTCCTGCGGCAGAACGCTCAGCGCCTCGCCGGGTTGCTGCAGAACGCCGATGCCGGGCCCGGCGGGATCGTGCAGACCGTCGTCCGCGAGATCCTGCCAGGGGCCTGCGCCGCGCACGGAGCACGCGGCGCACAGCAGCGCGACGAACACGAATCTGCGCTGCAGGCGAGCCATGATCTCAGCCCGGGATGTAGACGCCGGCGCCGCGGATGGCCTTGACGAGCTCCTTCGTCGATTCCTCCAGCGTGCCGACGGCGCTCGCCCAGTTGCCGGCCGCGGCCTGGCGCTCGGCCGTGCCGCGGATCTCCGCGGCCTTGTTCAGGAACGGCTCGATGAGCCTGACCGTCGCCGCGTCGTCCATCTTGTCCTTGAGCAGGATCTGCACGAGCATGCGATGCGTGTCGTTGCGATCGAGTTCGTAGCGGTACTCCTCCTCCTTGTTCTCGAAGTGCAGCGAGCGCACGAGCGTCTCGCCGGTGCGCAGCGAGACGATCGAGGCCTTCGCCGCGGTGTAGGCCTCGTCGATGAGCCGCCGGGCTTCGAGAAGATTCCCCGCGGCGCGCGCCTTCTCCGCGGCCGCGATGCGGTCGTCGACGAACGTCTTGAGCTCGGCGTCCTTGCGCTCCGTGCCCTTCTCGGCGCTGATGCGCTCGTGGGCGTCCTTCAGCGCGCGCACGCTCGCGAGGCGATCCTGGTAATCGCTCTCGCGTTTCCCGGCGACGACGGACTTCGCCTCGACGAGCCGCACGGCGTCGATCATGACCTTCACCGCCGCGGTCGCGAGCTCGCGTGCCTTCGCGGAATCGCCGCGCTCCTCCGCCGCGACCGCCTGCCGATACAGCCCGCGCGCCTCGTCGCGGCGCGCCGCGGCCGCCGTGTTGCGACTCGCCTCGATCAGCTTCGCGCCCGACGACACTTCGATGAGCTTGCGAACCGTCGCGAGCCGTTCGCCGGCCGGGCCGCTGTCCTTCTCCGCGGCAGGCGCGCCGTGTGCGACGAGCAGCGCGACGACGAGCGCCGTCCGCCATGAAATGCGAGTCATAGTGCTGTCCTCCGCGCGGCGCGGGTCATGGGATGGGCAGGCCGCTGCCGCGCAGCGCCCGGATGAGATAGCCGGTGCCGTTCTCGAGCTTCGTGATCGCCGCCGGGAAGGCCCCGGCGCTCGCCTGCACGTTCGCATCGGCCCGCATCGTGTCGTTCTGCCGCACCATCTCCGCGACGAGCGCCGTCTGCTCCTCGGGGATCTGGCCCTGCCGTTCGAGCATCTCGAGCAGCATCACGTAGGCCTGGTTGCGGCGCTTCTCGTATTCGTACTCTTCGGCCGGCGAATCGAAGCTGAGCGCGTCCAGCAGCGTCTCGCCCTTGCGGATTTCGGTGAGCGCGACTTCGACGCGCGCCGCCGCTTCGACGAGGCTGCGATTCGCCGCTTCGAAGTCGCCCGCGGTCGCCGCGAAATCCGCGCTGCTCACGAAACCCTGCACCGCGCCGCGATCGAGCAGGCTGTCCGCGGCCGGGCCCTTCTCCTTCGCGATGCGCTCGAACGCTTCGCGAAAGCTCGCGATGCGTGCCTTCAGCTCTTCGTAGCGCCGGCTATCGTCGCGGCGCCGCGCCTGCGGATCGACGACGAGACGCGCCGCTGCGGAGAATGCGCGCAGGCCGTCGTTCGCGGCGCGCTCGGCGGCCGCTTCCTCGCCCGCCGAGAGCAGGCGCGTTGCCTCGCCGGCCGCCTTGCGCGCCTCGGCGAGCAGTTCCTCCGCACGCGACGCGCCCGTCAGGGCCTCGATGCGTTGCGAAGCCGGCGAATTGCGCACGAGGTCGTTGAGGAGCGCGACCTTGTTGTCGAGCCCCTTGTGCTGCTCGACGGCCGCCGGGGCGAGCTCGTGCGTCGTCGCATCGACCTGCGCCGAGACGCAGGGTGCGGCGAAGACGAGCAGCAACGCGGTCCGGCGCAGCACGCGCACGGCACGGCGATCAACGGGCTGGCGCATCGGAACCTCCGGGAGCCGGTGTCGGGGGAGCGGCCGGCGTCGCGGCTGCGGCCGCAGGCGCCGGAGTGGCAGGTGCAGGTGCCGGCACCGGTTCGGCCGCTGGTGCCGCCGCCGGCTGCGCGGCGGCGCCGGGTGCTGCGCCGGCGACGATGCTCTTGTCCTTGTTCTGCGAGTGACAGCGGCGGCATTCGGCGACGGGGAACGCGACCTTGCCGTGGCAGACGCCGCATTTCTCGCCCATCAGGATCGCCGCCATGCTGATCTGATTCGCGCCTTTCTGCGGAATGAAGATCTGCGGATGGCAGTTGGAGCAGTCGAGCCACTGCGTGTGCTGCTTGTGCGGGTAGACGACGTTCGGCATCGAACCCTTCACTTCGCGCACGATGTTGAGATCGATGACGATGGGCTTCGCGTTCGGATCGTTGCGGTTGTAGCGCGGATCGATTCTGCCCATGCCGAGCGTCTGCACCCAGTCGACGTAATTGCCGGCCTTGCCGGGCATCAGCGACTGGAACGCATCGCGCGGGCTCTGCAGCGTCTTCGCGCCGGGTCCGGTAGGATCGTGGATACCGTCCTGCGCCGGCGGCGGATTGCGGCTCGACGGCGGTTTCATCAGCCGGTTGAAGGAATTCGGATCGGCGAACGCGAAGCTCGCCGCGCACAGCGCGAAGACGGCGGCCGCGCCCCCGAGCCGGCGCCCGATACGGGAAGACGACTTCATGTGCATCACCCCGCTCACTGCCTCGGCTTCGGCTTGGCCGGCGCGAGCAGCTTCTGCACCGTGCTCTCGTGCACCTGTGTCGGCGTGCCCGGCTTCGCCGAGTGGCACATGTCGCAGTTCTCGACCGACCAGGCGATCTCGCCGTTGTGGCAGGCGCCGCAATACTCGCCGTCGATGATCTTCATCATGTTGATCTCATTGCCCCCCGCCTTGAACTTGAACCCGAGGTCCGCATGGCAGGCCGCGCAGCGGAAGCGGACGCGGTGGAACCAGTGCGGAAAGATCACCGGCCGCATGCCCGCGGCGTCCGAATAGTTGTTGATGACGACGTCGCCGTATTCCGCCGTGGCGGGCCCCGCGAAGCCCGGCAGCAGTAACAGGGCGCCCACGATACGAAGGCTGCGCGCGCTCAACGTTCCTCCCCACGATTCCCTGTTGCGTTCATGTTCGTGCCGCCTCACCGTCACAGCCCGCCGAAATGCCGCCGGACCTGGAACAGCAGCAGCGAGCGCCCGTTGTCCCGGAACTGCGAGAGCCTGCCGATGAGCCGGAAATCGATGCGCCCGATGCTGTACTCGAGCCGGTTCTCCCAGTCCATGTCGTCGCGCGCATAGGGATCCGTCGGCTCCGTGACGAGCGGCAGATAGGTATCGCTGATGAGCCGCACCGTCGAACGGAAACGCAGGCGCGGCACGTCGAACACCTGCTGGCTCTGATACGTCACGTCGAGCGTCGCGACGGGCAGGAAGCCATCGCTCTGGCGGCCGAACGCGAACGTCGAGGCATTGCCCGCCTTCTGGCGGATGGCCTGCATCGTCACGTCGCCGCTCAGCGAGGAGCTGCGGCCGAGGCGCTGATCGACGGAGAACTGCAGGTTCAGGAGCTGGAATTCGTTGCGCTCGTCGCCGAGGCGGCCGCCGCCGCCGAACGTCCGCGAATCGCTGACCGAGACGCGCGCGATCGTCGAGCGCGCGAGCTCCTGATAGGACCAGGTCGCGCCGGCGTCGTGGAGCAGGATCAGCACGCGCCGGCCTTCGGTGTCGGCGAGCGCGGTCGTGCTCTCGTTCGAGCTGAGCGTGAGCATGGAGCTGCCGAACGGCACGGCCCGCGTCACGTTGTGGCCGACCTCGACGGACTGCGTCTGCAGCGCGCCCAGCGGATCGGTGTCGTTCTCGAGGCTGCCGCCGAGGATCCAGTTGTACTGGAAGCCCCAGAGCTCGTGATCGTCGGAGGTGTACGTCGCCCCCGCGCGCTGGAACGTCACGGTCGTCGTCGCACCTTCCGGCGCGATGTGCGTCATGCCGGCATCGGCGGTGAACTGCAGGTTCGGCGTCCACTCGTAGCTCGTGCCGACGGTGCCGGTGAAGCTCGTCGCGGTTGAATCCTGGAGCTGCGTCTGCGTACCGAAGCGCAGGACGCGGAACGTGCCGTTCACGAGCAGCGGGCGCTTCGACTCCGGACGCCAGAACGCGAAGCTGTTGAGCTGGACGAGATCGTTGTCGAACGCCGTGCCGCGCTGGCGCACGCCGATGTGATTATAGGTGAGCTGGGTATCCGCGGACAGGCGCGGTCCCGGCCGGTAGCCGTGACGCAGCAGACCGAACAGCGTGTCGACCTGATCGCCCGTCTCCGTGCGATCGAGGCTCTGCAGATCGCTGTCGAACGTCACGTCGTGTGCGCCGAAACTGCGGTTCGCACCGAACTGCAGGATGTCGAGCGAGTCGTTCTGATCGGCGGCGCCGGGCACGAGCCGCCCGATGTCCTGCCGGATGTCCTGGTGTTCGTAGCGGCCGTGGAACGTCGTGCCGTTCTCGGCGGTGTAGCGCTGCGAGATGCCCATGCGCGTGACGTCGAAATCGATGCCGGAGAGCGTGGAGTCGACCGTGCTGTCCGTGCGCTCGAAGAAGGCCTCGAAGGGGAAGCGGCTCATGGGGAAGAGCCGGAGCTTCGCGAGGCCGGAGACGATCTGCGCGTTCGTGCTCTCGCCCTGGCCGTCGGATTCGCGGAACGTCGCGCCGAAGCCACCCTCCACCCGGGCGAGCCACGGCTCGTAGACATAGCTCGTGCCGTTCACCCGCATGATGCCGAGGTTGTCCGTTTGCGAACCGAAGCGATCGATCGTTTCATGACGAAGGTCGTAACCGATCTCACCGCGCAGACTGAGTGGCGGCCACGCGGCTTGCGCGGCGAGTGACGTCGCGGCGAGCAGGAGCCCGCCGATCCATCGGCCGCGCGCGCATGCACCGGACAGCGCCATGCTCCGCCACGCTCATCGGCGCTCCCGCCGTCCGTCGCCGCCCGGCGTCGCAAGCGGGATCGCGTTCGTCCTCGCTGCCGCCGGCACGCCGCAGCGTGCGGCGGGCTCAGCGCGTCTTGCCGGCGAGCGCTGCATCGCCCGGCTCCGCCGCCACGACGTCGATCTTCGCAGCCGCCTTCAGCCGCGCCCGCAGCTCGCTCCACGCCCGTTCGCCGCGTTCGCGGCGCAGGAGCGCGAGCGCACGCTCCTTCACGTCGGCGAATTCGCGCTGGCGCGGCTCGCGCCGATCGACGAGCTTGAAGATCGCGACGCCCTCGAGGACCGTGACGGCGTCCGAGATCCCGCCCGGCTGCAGCTTCGCGATCGCTTCTTCCGCCGCAGTGCTCAGCATGCCGGCATGCAGATAGCCCATGTCGCCGCCCGACGCCGCCGTCTTGTCCGCGGACTTCTCGCGCGCGAGCACCGCGAAGTCCCCGCCCTTGCGCAGCGCGTCGAGGATCTCCGCGGCTTCGGCGCGGGCCTTGTCCCAGGCTTCCGTCGGCGCGGACGGATCGACCGCTTTCAAGATCAGTGCGACGTGATCCTGCCGCGGCTCCGTGAACTTCTCGGGATGCTCGAGGTAGAACTTCGCCGCCTCGTCCGCGCCCGGCGCAGCGGCGTCGCGCGTTCTGGCCTCGAGCTGGCCGAGCACGTCGTCGTCGCGCAGCAGCCCGCCGAGCGTGGCGAGCGCCTTCTCACCCTGGGTCGGCCATTGCGGCGACTTCTCGTAACGCTCGCGATAACGCGTGAGCTGGGCGGTGATCTTCGACTCGTCGGCCGCGAGACCGAGGCGCTTCGCTTCGCGCACGAGCAGCACGCGCTGGATGAGCTGCTCGCCGACCTCCTGCCGGATCTGTTCGCCGAGATTCTCGGGCGGCGCGCCGTGGTAATAGCGGGCGCGGACGGTGCGGGCGAGCACGCCCGCGAACTGCGCCTGCGTGATCGTCATGTCGTCGACCGTCGCCCAGACCGGCTCAGTCGTCGCGGCCGCGGGCTCCGCGGCCGCCTGCAACGCCGCCCCGAGCAACAGGCCCGCGATGGTGAGTAGTCTCGTCTGCATGCTGGCACCCATTACGCAATCAACCGGCGAGATCCGGCCGCGCCGCCGGACGGCAGCGGGACGAATCCGTGTTTCGTACCGAGTCGTGCGGGCCGCGCTCGTGGCGGCGCGGCCCGGCGGGATGCGGCGTCGTCGCGGAAGCGCGCCGACGCCACGTGTGAATCGCGGCTACTTCGAGTGGCAGGTCGTGCAGATCTGACTCGCGGTATTCGGAATGCGCAGGAACGCGACGGTCGTCGGCCCCTTCGTATCGGCGTTGTGCGGATCGTGGCAGCTCCCGCACTCGACGAAGGGCTGCACCGTGCCGAGATCGTTCCGCGCGTAGAGCACCATGTCGCTCTTCTCGCGCTGCGCCGAGGCGCCGATCGGGCTGTCCACCCACCACACCGGCTGGCCGTTCACCGTGGCTTTCACGGGCTTCTTGAAGTCCGGATCCTTGAGCGTGCCGGCGAAGAGACCATCCGCGTCCGTCGCCAGCGCACCGCCGCCGCCGTACTGCATGCTGATCGGATGATCGTTCGTCAGATCCTTGCCGAGCATCGGCACGGGACTGCCGGTCATCGCACCGAGCGCGGCCGTGTCGATCTGCTGGCCGCCGGCGTTCCAGCCGCCCGAGCCCGGCAGGTTGATCACGACATCCATCGCCTGACTGCCGTCGTGGCACGACAGACAGGCCAGCGACACCGAGCCGACCGGCGCTTCGCTCGCGTCGAACGAGGGCGTGGCGAGCGTCGAGTACTGCGTGAAACCGCCGGACGGCGGCAATACCTTGTTCCACAGCGGCACCGGCGCATTCGTCGCCGAACCGTGCGGCGTATGACAGAACACGCACACCTCGTTCGTTTTCGACGTACTGCCCTGGCCTTGCCCGCCCGCGGTGAGATCGTGCTGGCTGCCGACCACCCCGGCACTCGCGGAATTGCCCAGCGCGGTACCGAGGCCCAGCACCGCGACGACCACGCTCGTTCGAAACGCTCTCATGTGCAGCTCCTGCCCGCTGCGTGCGAAGCTCCCTCGCACGGCGGTTCCCTATTTGTCCATGTCGTGTTGCGCGCCGTTTTCCCCTCGCGCTCCACGTCTTCGCACCGTGAGTGAAGGCTATGCAATCGCGACGCGTTCCCTCTATGACAAAGTCACACACCCCTGGGCCGGAATTGATCGCGCTCAACTGCGACGGGCATTCATTACGCAGATCGTTCACGACGCACGTCCTCATGCGAGCTGTGCGAGTTGCGACAGCGCGTCGACGTCGAGCAGCTCGATGCGGATCCGGCCGAGACGTACCCAGCCCTGGCGCTCGAACTGTTTGAGATGACGGCTGATCACTTCGCGTGCGGTGCCGATTTCGATGGCGAGAGAATCCTGCGAGACGCGGAGCGGCGCGGGCGGCTGCGCATTCAGGCACAACCATTTCGCGAGCCGGGTGTCGACGCGTCCGAACGTGATGCCCTCGACGAGATCGATGATCTGCTGGAAGCGCTCGGCATAGGCGCGGGACACGTACTCGCGGAAACCCGGGCATTCCGCGAACGCGTGATGGAACGACGCCGCGGGCAGCACGGCCACGCGCACCGGCGTCTCGGCCATCACCGTCGCCCGGATCGGCACGGCGTTCGCGAACGAGGCCGTGCTCAGCACGCAGATCTCGCCGCGCGTCACTCGATAGAGCAGCACTTCGCGTCCGCACGCCGATTCCTTCGATACGCGGACCCGCCCGTCGAGCACGAAGTGCACACCGAGACAGGCGTCGCCCGGCTTGAACACCACCGAGCCCGGCGCGATGACGTGTTCGCGCGCTTCCTGTGCGATCGTGCGCCACGCCGGATCGGCGATGCCCGCGAGATCGGGAAAGGCGTTCAACCAGCGCATTCGCCGTTCCTTCTCACTTCGTCGCGACGCTGGCGGCGCCGCCGAGCGCGCCCGCCGCGACATCGAGCGCCGCCGGCCGGAACACGTCGACCTTGTGGAAGAACTGGTCGACCATCAACACGCGGCCGTCGGCATCGACGTCGATCCCGGCCGGCAGCATGTAGCCGGCGCGCTCGGGACGATCGGCGCGATGGCCGACGAACAGCAGCAACTGACCCTGCGGATCGAAGACCTGGAAGTTGCCGTGCGCGGCATCGGAGACGTAGACGTTGCCCGTGCCGTCCACGGCCACGCCCTTCGGCCGCGCGAACTGGCCGTACTGCCGTCCGAGCGAGCCGAAAGTGCGCACGAACGTGCCGTCCTGCTTCAGCACCTCGATACGGAAGTTCGCGCTGTCGACGACGTAGATGAGGCCGTCCCGTCCGACTTTGATGTCCTTCGGCAGGTTGAACCTGCCCGGCCCGTCGCCACGCTCGCCGATGTCCTGGAGGTGCGCGCCGCTCACGGCATCGAAAACGCGCACGCGATGGTTCTGCGACGACACGCCGCCGGTGTCGACGGCGAAGAGGCGCGTGCCCTCCTGGTTCACGGCCACGTGCGAGAGGCGTTCGAATTGATCCGGGCCGCCGATCGCCCGCAGGAAGCCGCCGGCGCCGTCGTAGACCTTGATGCGGCGTTCGCTCGCGTCGACGACGTAGACGTTGCATTGCGCATCGGTGGAAATGCCGAGCGGTTTGACGAGCATGCCGGGATCGGCCTTGCCGAATTCCTCGAACTTGCGCGCCTTGACGTCGAACACGACGACCGTGCGACGCACGGTATCGGAGACATAGACGCGGCCGCCGCAGGCACTCACGCCGAAAGGCTTGACGAGGCCGAGCGCGCCTTTCGCTTCACCGGTCAGCACCTGGCGCAGCCGATCGCTGTCGCGCTCCTCGGTAACGTCTTCGCTGGTGGCGAGCGTGCGTTCGTAATAGAAGCGCGCCGGATCCGGCGGTGCCGGAAACGCGAGCGGGGTCACGGGGACCGGCTCGGGCTCCGGCCGTGTCGCGGCGGCTTGCTCGTTGCAACCCGCTGCACCGAGCAGCAGTGTGCCGACGAGCAGGATCCCGAGTGCGGTCTTGGCGTGTGCGTTCATCGGTGGCCTGCCGCGCGGTGCGGTCCCCTGGCTGCAAGTCTGTGTCGATCCGGGCAGCTTCGACTCGCTGTCTACGCCGCGCATCGCCTGCAGGTTCCCCGCACCAGAACCTGGGCTTCGGACGATTAATGCCGCGCTGACGGCGTGAGGTTCAATGCCGCGAAGAATTTTTCCGAGTGCGGCTCGCGACGCGTCCGTGCGGAAAACTACGATGCGGTCTGCGGGCTCTTGCGTGACTTAGTCACACAAGAGCCCGGCCGCTTGACGGGTATCACGGGGAGGCCTGCGAAAATTGCGAATCACGCCATCGCAGCGCCCGGCACGCGCGATGAAGCGCGCGGAGCACGAATGAAGTGATGGAGATCAGGGCTTGGCGATGAGCACGCGACGACGATCGCGGCCGGGGATTACCCTGAGCTTTGCAGCTTGCCCCGGCGTCGCCGGGGTTCTTTTCTCCGCCTGCCGCTTCAATCCGTGCGGCGTGAACCCGCCAGATCAAACGCCAGGTCGCGCTCTGCCGCGAGCCATGGAATCAGGGCGACGCGACTCGCGAGCCCGTCCGTGACTTCGTGGATGAACGCTGCTTCGTACGCACCGCGCTGCACGAGCCGCGGCTCGCGCGTGCCGCTCGCGCGCAGCGACTGGTTGATCACCCACGCATACGGCGCGATGCCGGAGCGCTGCAGATCGGCCTGCAGACGTGCGGCTTCGTGCACCGGCGTCGCCTCGGGCACGGTCACGATGAGCACCCGCGTGTAGTCGGGATCGCGCAGACTCGGCAGCAGGCGGCGGACGGCATCCGGCATGTCGCCGCGCGTGCGCATCACTTCGCGGTGATACGCTTCCGCCGCGTCGAGCAGGAGGATCGTGTGGCCCGTCGGCGCGGTGTCGAGCACGACGAAACACTCCCGGCCCTGCGCCACCGTCCGCGCGAACGCTCTGAACACTGCGATCTCCTCGGTGCACGGCGATCGCAGATCCTCCTCGAGCAGCGCGCGGCCCGCGGCATCGAGATGTTCGCCGGCCTTCGCGAGCACTTCCGCCGCGTACTGCGCGACTTCGAGCGCCGGATCGATGCGCGACACCGTGAGGCCGGGAACCTTGCCCTCGATCGCGTTCGCGACGTGGGAAGCCGGATCCGTCGTCGACAGGATCACGGCGTGGCCGCGCCGCGCGAGCGCGACGGCGACGGCGGCCGCGATTGTCGTCTTGCCGACACCGCCCTTGCCCATGGTCATGACGACGCCGTGACCGCCGGCCGCAATGTCGTCGATGAGCTCACCGAGACCCGGCAACTGCGCCGGCCCGGCGAGTTCCGGCAGCGCTGGCGGCGCGCCGGCGAGCTCCGGATGTACGACAGCGCGCAAGGCCTCGAGCCCGACGGTTCCCCGCGGCAGGAACGGCACCGTCGAGCGCGGCAGCGCCGCGAGCGCCGCCGGCATCGCGGCGAGCGCGTCTGTCGCGCGTGTCGACATCGCCGTGGCGATCGCGTCGTCCGCGAGCGCCGTCGTGTAGAGACCATTCACGACGAGCGCGAGGTTCGCGACGCCGAGTGCGGCGAGCTCGCCGCGCGTGCGTTCCGCTTCGCGCAAGGAGGATCGCTCCGGCCGGCTGACCAGGACGACCGTCGTCTCCGCCGCATCCGAGAGGCGCGCGACGGTCGCGGCGTAGAGCGCCTTCTGCCGCTCGAGGCCGGCGAGCGGACCGAGGCAGGAAGCCCCGCCCGTCGAGGACGCGATGAAGCCGCTCCAGGCCGAGGGCAGGGTCAGCAGGCGGAGCGTGTGGCCCGTCGGCGCAGTATCGAAGATCACGCGATCGAACGCGGCCGTCGCTTCCGGGTCGCCGAGCAGCTTCGCGAACTCGTCGAATGCCGCGATCTCCACGGTGCACGCGCCGGAGAATTGTTCCTCCATGCTCTGGATGGCGGCTGCGGGCAGGAGGCCGCGATAAGGCGCGACCATGCGTTCGCGATAGGCGTGCGCCGCGGCCTCCGGATCGATGTTCATCGCATGGAGGCCCGGGGCGCCCGGCACGGGCGTCGGCGTCTGCGCGAGCGTCACGCCGAGCACTTCGTCGAGATTCGAGGCCGGATCGGTACTGACGACGAGCACGCGCTCGCGGGCCTCGGCGCAGGCGAGAGCCGTCGCGCAGGACAGCGAGGTCTTGCCGACGCCGCCCTTGCCGGTGAAGAACAGGTAACGCGTGCTGGCGAGCGGCAGGCTCTGGCGCGTGCTCAGCACGTGCCGGGCTCGCAGCCGCAGCCGCCCGAGGCGCGCGTCGGACTGCCGAGCAGGGGAATGCCGAGCTTCGCCGTCAGCTCGGATCGCGCCGGATAGCTGCCGGTCGAGAACACCGCGCCGTCGACGAGGATCACCGGCAGACGATCCATGCCTGCTTCCATCGCCTTCAGCACGAGGGGATTCGCGGCGAAGGCCTGCGGCTCCTGGCCGAGATTGTGGCGGACGACCTCGACGCCGTGATCCGCCGCCCATTTCAGATCCGAGGCGAATTGCGCGAGCACGGGATCCACGTCGACGCCGCACACGCCGGTGGAACAACACATCGCGGGATCGAACACTTCGACTTTGTGCATGACTCCTCCTCAGACCGGGCGGGCCTCGTACCAGCCCTTCGTTGCATTGACGACTTTCACCACGAGCAGCATCACCGGCACCTCGATGAGCACGCCGACGACCGTCGCGAGCGCGGCGCCGGATTCGAAACCGAACAGGCTGATGGCGGCCGCGACCGCGAGCTCGAAGAAATTCGAGGCGCCGATGAGCGCCGACGGACACGCGACCTCGTGCTTCTCGCCGAGCCGGCGATTGAGCCAGTAGGCGAGCGCGGAATTGAAGAACACCTGGATCAGGATCGGCACCGCGAGCAGGCCGATGACGAGCGGCTGGCGCAGGATCGCCTCGCCCTGGAACGCGAAGAGCAGCACGAGCGTCGCGAGCAGCGCGGTGATCGACCACGGTCCGACTTTCGCCATCGCCGCGTCGAACGCGGCCTGGCCGCCCGCCAGCAGGCTGCGCCGCCAGAGCTGCGCGATGACGACCGGGATGACGATGTAGAGCACGACTGACGTGAGCAGCGTCGCCCAGGGCACGGTGATCGACGAGATGCCGAGCAGGAGGCCGACGAGCGGCGCGAACGAGAACACCATGATCGTGTCGTTCAGCGCGACCTGCGAGAGCGTGAACAGCGGATCGCCGTTCGAGAGCCGGCTCCACACGAAGACCATCGCCGTGCACGGCGCGGCTGCGAGCAGAATGAGGCCCGCGATGTAACTGTCGAGCTGATCGGCGGGCAGCCACGGTGCGAAGACGTTGCGCACGAACAGCCAGCCGAGGAAGGCCATCGAGAACGGCTTCACGAGCCAGTTCACGAAGAGCGTGACGCCGATGCCGCGGACGTGCTGGCGGACTTCGTGCAGCGCGCCGAAATCGACCTTCACGAGCATCGGGATGATCATCACCCAGATGAGGAGACCGACCGGCAGGTTGACCCTCGCGATCTCGAGCCGGCCGATGGCCTGGAACAGAGCCGGCGCGAGCTGCCCGGCGGTGATCCCGGCGACGATGCAGAGGAAGACCCACACCGAGAGATAGCGCTCGAAGACGCTCATCGGCGCGCCGGCCGCGGCTTTGATCGTGACTTCACATCGGGCGGACATGGGCGGTCTCCGGCAGGTCGAGTGCTTCGCGAACTGCGGCGACGAGCCGCAGGCGGATGTCGTCGCGCACCGCCACGAAGCTCGCGAGCGGCTCGCCGTGGGGATCGTGGAACGGCACGTGGATGCGGTGCACGGGCCGCGGAAAAACCGGGCAGGTCTCCCTCGCGTTGTCGCAGACGCTGACGACGAGCGCGATGTCCTCGTCCATCACGCTCGTGACGTCCTTCGGATGCAGGCCGTCCGTCGGCAGGCCTGCGAGGCGCAGGGCCTCGATCGCCCCGTCGGCGACTTTCGGTTGCGGTTGCGTGCCCGCCGAGATTGCACGCACCCGGCCGGCGAACACGTGGTTCAGTATCGCCTCGCCCATTTGCGAACGACAGGAGTTGCCGGTGCAGAGCACCAGGACAGTCGGCATCCCGCTCAACGGCGCACCACCCTGCGTTTCACGGACGGCTTCTTCTTCGTCGTCTTCTTCGCAACCATCGCCGGCGTGCAGGAGGCCCTCGCGCACGAACCGCCATCACCGGCACAGCAATTCTCCGTGAGGAAGCCGAGCAGCTCGTTCATCGTCGCGTAGTTCGCGCAGTAGTAGATGAACCGTCCCTCCTGCCGCGGCTCGATGAGCCCGGCATGGACGAGCTCCTTCAAGTGGAAGGACAGCGTCGCCGGCGCGGTCGCGACGTACTCGGCGATCTGGCCGACCGCGAGTCCCTGCGCGCCCGCGACGACGAGGCGCCGGTAGATCTCCAGACGCGTGGCCTGGGCGAGCGCACCGAGCGCTGCGACTACGTATTTCGTTTCCATGATTCGAGTTTATTCGAATCGTCGAAGCCTCGCAAGCCGCGCGGCCCCGTGTATCCATTCCGGGCCGCGGCACGTCTATCCGTGCAGGCGGACCGGGGCGGCCTTTCCAGACCGCGTGCCCGCCACTCGAGAAACAGGAGCTCTCAATGATCATTCAAGGCTTTCCGAAAGTACGTCGCCGCCTGCTCGCGGCGACAGTCGCCGCGGCGCTCTGCGGCACCTCTTCACCGAGTCACGCGCTCAATGGGACGTTCATGCCGGCGTTCGGGCCGCGCGCCATGGGAGCGGGCGGCGTCGGTGTGGCCATGCCGCAGGATCGGATGGTGATGGCGGTCAATCCGGCCGGTATTGCGCTGGTAAGTCCCGGGATCGATGTGGATCTCACGTTGTTCGCACCGCATCGCGAGGGTACGGTCGACTGCCGGGGCATCGGAGGCTGCGACACCGCGGTGCACTCCGAATCGAGTCGCGGCCGGTTCCTGGTCCCGGGCTTCGGCTACAGTCATCGCTTCGGCGAAGCGCTCACGGCCGGGGTTGCGTTCTACGCCAACGGTGGCATGAACACGAGCTACGACCGCGCCCTCTATGACGAGGCGGCCTTTCGCATCATGGGCGCGAGGCCGGGGACGCCCGGCTTCCCGCCGCGTGGAAAAATCGGCGTCGACTCGAGCCAGGCGGTGATCTCCCCGACACTGGCCTATCGTCTCACGCCGGGTCTCGCGCTCGGCATTTCACCTCTGCTCTCGATCCAACGGTTCAGCGCCCGCGGCTTCGCGAGCTTCGGGCCGTTGTCGAGCGATGCCTCGAGCCTTTCCGGCCGGGGCAATGAATACGTCCTCGGTGGCGGAGTGCGGATCGGCGCGATTTACGAGCTGCAGCCGGGCCTGCGACTCGGCGCGCAGTTCACGAGCCCGCTCTACATGCAGCGTTACACGAAGTACAACGGCCTGTTTGCAGGCAATGGCAGCATGGACAGCCCGGCGCACTGCACACTCGGCATCGCCTGGTCCCCGGTGCCGGCGCTCACGGTGGGCTTCGATGTCCAACGCGTGTTCTTCGGAGACATCGAGGCCCTCGCGAACAGACCTGTTTCCGGCCCCGAACTGGCAGGCGCCATCACACCCGCGCGGATGCTCGGCGGCAGCAAAGGCTTCGGCTTCGGCTGGACGAACGAGACCGTGTACAAGCTCGGCGCGATCTACCAGCCCGACGCACGCTTGACGCTGCGTGCCGGCTGGAACCATACACCGTCGGTCATCCCCGAGAGCTCGGGACTGTTCGGGCCCATCATGCCGAGCATCATGGAAGACCATCTCGCCGCGGGTTTGAGCTGGCGCCTCGACAATGGCCACGAGATCACGTTCGGCTACATGCATGCGCTCGGCAATACGCTCGAGGCGCGACACACGGCATTCTTCGGTGCCGAGGCGGATACCTGGGCCTCGACGGACTCCTTCGACTTCGGCTACAGCTGGAAATTCTGAGCAGGAAATCGTGTCCAGGCCTCGTCGTTCGCGAGGCCGGGATGGTGCACTGGCGTATCAGGAAACGTGCGGAAACGCCGACCGGGCGCGCATGGCGATGTCCCGGATTACGACCTGGAACAGCGGAACACGCTGTCACCGTCGCGATAGAAATTGCACTGCTTCGCCAGTGCGTCCCGAAGCCGCTGCCGCGCCCGGTGAACGCGGATTTTCGCGGTTGCGAGCGTACAGCCAATCGCGTCGGCGACTTCGGCCGCACTCAGGCCCTCGAGGTCATACAGGATGAGTGCGGCGCGATAGTCCGGCGGCAGGCCGTCGATCACCTCGCGCACGCAGGCGTTCATCTCGTCGACTATCATCCGGTCGTCCAGCGCGGGGTTGTCGTCGACGACCGAATCCGCCTCCTCGAAATCCACGATCGCGAGCTTGCGCTCCGGTCGCCGCAAATGGTCGATGGCAACCCGCGTCGCGATCGAAAATGCCCAGGTGCGCAGTCCCGACCGGCCCTCGAACGCGGGCAGCCCGCGCTCGATCCGGATCAGCGTCTCCTGCAGCAGATCCTCCGCGAGCGCAGGGTCCCGCACCTGTCGCTCGAGGTAGCGCAGCAGGGCGGCCGAATGCTCGGCCGCCACCGCTGCGAAATCCGGGATGTTCGCAGCCGGAGTCATCAGCAACAGGATTTTCCGCCGGCCGCCGCCGCGGGGCTGCAGCCGCCCGCCGCGGCTGCAGGCGCAGCGCCGGCAAGCGCGGTCGAGGCCGCCTCCAGAACCTTGCCGGCCGGCACGCGTTTGATTTGATCGGCGAGCTCGATCGCCGCGGCGATCTCCGCGTCGTTCAGGCCGGCTCGCCGGGATTCGGCGACGTGGTATTCGATGCACGGGACGCAATTCGAGGCGAGCGCCGCGCCCAGGGCGACGAGCTCGCGATCACGGTGACTCAAGGTGCTCATGTGTGTCGTTTCCTTTGCTGTGAATGAAATCCGGGCGCCTGGCCGGCCTTGCCGCCGGACCACCGCCCTTATTGCCTTGGACGGGCTCGCACACCCGAACGATACACATGGCGCAGCGCCCCGGCTTGATCCGCCCCGGCATCCTGACGATAATACGAGAACTATCGAAATATTGAATCCCCACCGCCGCGACGACAGGAGCACCCCATGAACCAGCCCGACATCAAGGACATCGTGCGCGAGAAATACGCGGAGGCCGCCCGCGAGGTCGCGGCCGGCGGCAGGGGCTCCTGCTGCGGCGGCACGCCGACCGCGTTCCGCGATTGCGCGCCCATCACCGGCAATCTCTACGCCTCGGACGAGCTCGGCGCGATCCCGGAAGCGGCCGCCGCGGCCTCGCTCGGCTGCGGCAACCCGACGGCGCTCGCGGCGTTGACGCCGGGCGAGACGGTGCTCGATCTCGGCTCGGGCGGCGGCATCGACGTACTGCTCTCCGCGAAACGCGTGGGACCCACCGGCAAAGCCTACGGGCTCGACATGACGGACGAGATGCTCGCGCTCGCCCGCGAGAACCAGCGCCAGGCGGGCGTGACGAACGTCGAATTCCTGAAAGGCGAGATCGAGCACATCCCGCTGCCCGCGAACGCGGTCGACGTGATCATCTCGAACTGCGTGATCAATCTCTCGGGCGACAAGGACCAGGTCCTGCGCGAAGCGTTCCGCGTGCTGAAGCCCGGCGGGCGCTTCGCGGTCTCGGACGTCGTGACCGAGGGCGAGGTGCCGGACGCCGTGCGCGCCAGCATGCTCGCCTGGATCGGCTGCGTCGCCGGGGCGCTCGATCGCGACGAGTACCGCGCGAAGCTCGAAGCAGCGGGCTTCACCGACGTCGACATCGAGCCGACGCGCGTCTACCGCACGGCGGACGCGCGCACGCTGCTCGCCGAGAAAGGCCTCGATGCCGATGCGCTCGCGCCGCTCGTCGACGGCAAGTTCATGAGCGCGTTCATCCGGGCGCGCAAAGCGGGGAGCTGCTGCGGCTGAACGCATGACGCCGGCGCGTGCCCTGCCTGGCGCGATCTGGGCACTCGGCTTCGTGAGCCTCCTGATGGACGTCTCCTCCGAGATGATCCACAGCCTGCTGCCGGTGTTCCTGTATTCGGCGCTCGGCGTCGGCACGGCCGTCATCGGCATGATCGAAGGCGCGGCCGAGGCGACCGCGCTCATCGTGAAAGTGTTCTCGGGCGTCGTGTCCGATTACTGGGGCCGGCGCAAACCGGCGGCGCTCGCCGGCTACGCGCTCGGCGCGCTGTCGAAGCCGCTGTTCGCGCTCGCGACGGGTCCGGGCATGGTCGTCGCGGCGCGATTGATCGATCGCGTCGGCAAAGGGATCCGCGGTGCGCCGCGTGACGCGCTCGTCGCGGATCTCGCGCCGCCCGGGCTGCGCGGGGCGGCGTTCGGCCTGCGCCAGGCGCTCGATACGATCGGCGCGTTCCTCGGCCCGATGCTCGCCATGGCCCTGATGCTCGCGTGGTCCAACGATTTCAGAGCGGTGTTCCGGGTCGCGGTGATCCCGGGCATGTGTGCCGCGCTGCTGCTCGCCGTCGCCGTCCGCGAACCTGCGCACCCGGCCGGGCGCGAGCGTGTCCAGCCCCTGCGCCGCGCTGCGCTGCGCGCGCTGAGCGCCGGCTACTGGCGCGTCGTCGCGCTGGGCGCGGTGTTCACGCTCGCCCGTTTCTCGGAAGCCTTCCTCGTGCTCCGCGCCCGCGACGGCGGGCTGCCGATCGCCTATGCGCCGCTCGTGCTCATCGGCATGAACGTGGTGTATGCGGCCGCGGCTTATCCCTGCGGCAAGCTCGCCGACCGGGTGAGCCACACGCGTCTGCTGGTCGCGGGCATTGCGGTGCTCGTCCTCGCGGATGCGGCGCTCGCTTACGGGGATCGCTGGTATTTCGTCGCTCCGGGTATCGCGCTATGGGGCCTGCATCTCGCGATGACGCAGGGCCTGCTCGCGACGATGGTCGCGGCCACCGCCCCCCCGGCGTTGCGCGGCACGGCGTTCGGCCTGTTCAATCTCGTGAGCGGAATCGCAATGTTGGTCGGGAGCACGGGCGCTGGGTTGCTTTGGGAGCGCTATGGCGCGTCCGCGACGTTCCTGGCCGGCGGCGCTTTCGCTGCGGGTGCTCTAGTGCTGACGATCATCAGGCGTCCCTCCCGCGTTGCGTCGTGACGCGGCGGCAGCGGACCGGCAACCGATCTGCAGAACGCATTTCTGCGTCGCAATATCCGCGGCCGCTTGATCACCGTCAAAGGCGCGGGCAGTGCGTCACGTAGGGTCTGGCGCTCTCGAATCGACGGAGAGCTCCGCCATGTGGTCACACCTGCGTTTCTTCGGTACCCATCTGCTCGTTGCCATCGCGGCAGCGGGCCTGCTCGCGGGTGGCGCATTCATGTGGAGCGGGCTCCTCGCCGGTGTCCTGCTCTGGATCGGGGCCGATGCGGTGAGCGGCCCCGCGCACCACCCGCCCCGCTACGCACATCCCTTGCTGCTGGATGCCGCGCTCTACAGTCTGTTTCCGTCGCTCGTCGCCTTGTTTCTCGTCTTTCTATGGTCGATCGCACCGGACGACAGCCTCGGCCTCGGCGCGATCGTCGAGCGCTCGACCGGCATCGACGTCCTGGCGCGCCGCGCCGCCAGCGACTGGCTCGACTACAGCGGTGCCGCGGCCTCGTTCGCGCTCGCCGTCGCGCTCGCCGGGATCCTCACCGCGCACGAGCTGTTCCATCGTACCGACGATCCGCTCGCCATGTTCACGAGCCGCTGGATGCTCGCGATCGCCTGCAATTCGACGCTCGAGGTCGCGCACGTCTACGGACACCACCAGGACGTCGGCACCGACGCGGACGTCTCGACCGCACGCCGCGGCGAGAACGTCTACGCGTTCTTCGTGCGCTCGACGCTCGGACAGATCGGACAGGCCTGGGGTATCGAGTGCCGGCGGCTCGCAACACAGGGGCGCTCGCGCTTCGGCGTTCACAACAAGGTCATCCGCGGTTTCGTCCGGAGCTACGCCGTGCTGGGCCTGGTCTTCACGGTGGGCGGCGTGGCCGGGCTCGCCGTGTTCCTGTCGGCCGTGTTCTGGAACAAGCTGATCCTCGAAGCGCTGAATTATCTCGAGCACTACGGACTCGTGCGCGTGCCGGGGCAGCCGTTCGAGACGCGGCATGCCTGGAACTCGGACCGCGAAGTGAGTCATGCCGTGCTGTTCCACCTCCCCTTCCACGCCGAACACCATTTCGAACCACGACTCCCGTATTACCGGCTCGAACGGGACGCGCGGGCGCCGATCCTGCCGTGGGGTTACCTCGCGAGCCTCGCGCTGACGTTCGTGCCGCCGTTGTGGCGCCGTATCGTCGACCCCGCGCTACGCCAATGGGATGCTGCACGGGCGTCGAGCGATGAACTGCGGATCCTCGGCGAGGCTTGAAGAAGCGCTGAACAGGTTCAGAGCTTCCTCGAACGCCGCGCATGCCTCGTCTCACAGCTCGATCCGCACCTCGCCCGCCTCGACGCTGACCGCATACGTCTTCTGCGGCACGACGGCCGGAAATGTCAATGCCTTGCCGGTGCGGATGCAGAAGCGGGCGTGATGCCAGGGGCAGTCGATTTGGCCGTCCTCGATCTCGCCGTCGCAGAGCGAGGCTTCGCCGTGGCTGCAGGTGTCGTCCATGACGAAGAATTCGCCGTCGAGATTGAACACCGCGAGCGGCGGCAGGCCCTCGGGCTCGACACGCAACGCGGTGCCGCATGCGACCTCCTCGACTCTGCAGAGCATGACGCTGGGCATGGGCTGTCTCCTCGTGAGCTGTCGTGCGTGCTTCCGCCGTCGCGCGACGGCGATCAGAAAAACCGGTCGAAATGGATCTGCGTGGGCGGCACGCCATGGTCCGCGACGAGCATGCGCACGCAGGCCTCGATCATGGGCGGCGGACCGGCGAGATAGTACTCGTAGGCCGCGAACGCACCGGGCAGGCTCCGCGCGAGATGCTCGTGGACGAGGCCCGCCGGCAGGGTGAGCGGGTGCTCTTCGCTCGCGAGCCCGGGCATGGAGACCACGGCGGAGATCGCGGTTCGCGCGGGATCCGCGGCGCCGATCTCCGCGGCGAGATCGGGCACGTCGCGCGCGGAACGGCCGCCGTAGAAGAGGAACGCCGGGGGCGCCTCCGCGCGTGCGGCGAGCTCGCGGACGATGGCCAGCATCGGCGCGAGCCCCGACCCGCCCGCGACACAGACGATCGGGCGCATGACGCCGGCCCGGTAATGCGCGATGCCGTAGGGAGCGTCGAGCTCGAGCGTCGCACCGGGCGTGAACTCGTCGCAGAGCCGGGCGCTGACGAGACCGCCGGGCACGCGCCGGACGATGAACTGCCAGCGCCCCTCGCCCGCCGCGCCCGGCACGTTCGACATCGAATACGCGCGCGTCGCGATCGGAGCGGCGAGGTGCAGCAGCGCGTACTGGCCCGGCAGGAAGCGCGCCGCGTCGTCGGTCTCGAACGTGAGCTCCATCAGGTCGTGCGTCACCGCGCGCCGCGCCACGAGACGTGCCGTGCGCCGCGAGGGCGGGATCGCGGGCACGTAGTCCGCACCCGTCCGCATCTTGATCCGGAGATCTTCCAACGGCACGCACTGACAGGCGAGCCGTTTGCCCTTCTCGCGTTCTTTCGGCCGCAACCCCGGCGCGTCCGGATACACCTCGTGCACCGTGCCCGCCAGAAGCTCGAGCTTGCACGAGCCGCAGGCGCCGGCATTGCACTCGTAGGCGAGACCGAGGCCGTGGCGCAGACCGGCGCCGAGCACGGTGTCGCCGGGTGCGCAGGTGAAGGCTTCGCCGCTCGCGAGCTCGATGCGGAATCCGGCGCGCATCAGGCGAGCCCGAGCCAGCGCCGCGCGTTGTCGGCGCGGAGCAGGCGTTCCGTCGCGGCGTCGCAGCCGAGCGTGTCGAGCCGGGCGAGCGGCTCGCGGTCCAGGATGACGAAGGGATAGTCCGTGCCGATCATCGTCTGGGTCGCGCCGAAGAGCGCGATCTGTTGCGCGAGCAGCGTCGCGTCGTAGACCAGGCTGTCGTAGTAGAAGCGGCGCGCCATCTGCAGCGGCGCCTCCGGCATCTGCTCGCGCAACGCCGGGAACACGCGCCACGCATGGTCGAGACGCGCGGCGAGCGGGCCGAACGCCCCGCCGCCGTGGCTGAACGCGATCCGCAAGCCGGGATGCGCGGCGAACGTGCCGCCCGTCAACAGCGAGGCCGCGGCGAGCCCCGTCTCACAGGGAAACGCGAGGATCTGCTCGAGGACTGCGGGCCCGACGAGCCGATCCAGCGCGCAGGCCTTCAGCGGATGCACAAAGATCGCCGCGCCGCACGCTTCAGCGGCCGCGAAGAACGGTTCGAATCGCGGATCGCCGATCGCCACGCCGTTCACGTTCGTGCCGATCTCGACGCCGGCGAGACCGAGTACGTGGACGGCGTGATCGAGCTCGGCGATCGCGAGCGTCACGTCTTGCAGCGGCACTGCGCCGAGGCCGCAGAAGTGTCCGGGACGTGCCGCGCAGGCTTCCGCGATCGCGACGTTGAGATAGCGCGCAAGCTGCGCCGCGTCCCCGGCGTCGAGCCAGTACGACAGGAGCTCCGGCATCGGTGAGAGCACCTGCGTCGCGATCCCCATCGCGGACATGTCGGCGAGGCGCCGGCCCGCGTCCCAGCACTGATCGGACACCGTACGGAACACCTCACCCGCGATCATCACGTGACGGTGACAGGCGTGCGCGGGCGCCATCGCGGGCCACCGGGCCGGCACGGCTGCGCCGGCGTAGCGCGGCAGGTGCTCGGGAACGACGTGGGTATGGACGTCGATGGCGCCGACGGGCGGGTTCATCGCGCCATCACGCGCAGCCGCCTGCGCCGGGGCGGGCGGGCTGGAATTCGTCGAGCGGCATCGTGGGTGACCTCTCTCTCGCGGTGCGGTCTCGCGCCGTGCGCAGCCGCGGCCGGGAGACGTGTTGACTTGGGGCCGGAAACCATCATACTTAAAACAGACAGCCTTGTCTGTTTTTATCGTTCACCGGTCGCTCTCCCGGGTTGCGACCGGATACGCCCCGGCAGCCGACACGCGAGTCGGCGCCGGCAGACCCGCTCCGCCATAGCGCCAGCGCGCAGACGGAAGCGCGGCCTTCATCAACGCTTCGGAGGAACCACATGGATGCAACGAGCTTCGGGCCCCTGGTGCAGGAAGACCAGGCGCGGGGACTGTTCCAGGTCGCGCGCACGGCGTTCACCAGCGCCGGGATCATGGACGCCGAGTACGCGCAGGTGTTCGACAAGTGCTGGCTCTACCTCGGTCACGAATCGGAGGTCGCGAAGAAGGGCGACTTCATCATGCGCACGGTCGCGCGGCGCAAGATCCTGATGACGCACGATCAGAACGGCGTCATCGGCGCCTTCTTCAACACCTGCCCGCACCGCGGGGCGGAGGTCTGCCGCGAGCACGCCGGCAATTCCAAGCACTTCACCTGCCTCTACCACGGCTGGATCTTCGGCAATGACGGCAAGCTGAAGAATCTGCCGGGCGCGGAGCGCTATGCCGCGGACTTCCAGGCACAGGGGCGCGGCAATCTCGTCCCCGTGCCGCGCTTCGCGAACTATCGCGGGCTCTGCTTCATCGCCTTCGACCCGGCGATCTGCCCGATCGAGGAGTACCTCGGCAACGCGAAGGAATATCTCGATCTCGTCGTCGACCAGTCCGAGGCCGGCATGACGATCGTGCAAGGCATGCAGGAGTACTCGATCCGCGCGAACTGGAAGCTGCTCGTCGAGAACAGCAACGACGGCTACCACGCCGTGATGACGCACGCGACCTACCTCGATTACCTCGCGAACACCCATGCCCTCGACAAGGAAGTCGCGCTGCGCGGCGTCGGGCGCGAGCTCGGCAACGGGCACGCCGTCGTCGAATACAGCTCGCCCTGGGGCCGGCCCGTCGCGAACTGGATCCCGAAGTGGGGCCAGGAAGGCAAGCAGGAGATGGAGGCGATCCACGCCAGGCTCATCGCCCTGCACGGCAGAGAGCGCGCCGATCGCATGTGCTTCAAGAACCGCAACCTGCTCGTCTTCCCGAACCTCGTCATCAACGACATCATGGCGATCACCATCCGCACGTTCTTCCCGCTGAAGCCGGACTTCATGCATGTCAACGGCTGGTGCCTCGCGCCGACGCAGGAATCGGCCTGGGCCCGCCAGTACCGCATCGACAACTTCCTCGAGTTCCTCGGCCCCGGCGGCTTCGCGACCCCCGACGACGTGGAAGCGCTCGAGTCCTGCCAGGCCGGCTACCAGAACGCCTGGGAGGTCGGCGCCGGCTGGAACGACATCTCGAAAGGCATGGGCATGGATCCGAGTTACGACGACGAAGCGCAGATGCGCTCGTTCTGGAAAGAATGGAACCGGCGCGTCGCGCCGGCCGCCATCAAGGGAGGGAAGTGATCATGGCACTGCCGACACGCGCCGAAGTCGAGGATTTTCTCTTCGCGGAAGCCGATCTCCTCGATAATTGGAAGCTCAAGGACTGGCTCGCGCTCTACACCCCGGACGCGCAGTACGAAGTGCCGTCCACGGATCTCGGCAAGAGCCCCGATCCGAAAGTGAGCCTTTTCTACATCGCCGACGACTACACGCGCCTCGAACAGCGCGTGATCCGTCTCGGCAAGAAGACGATGCACTCGGAATACCCGCGCTCGAAGACCCGCCATCTCGTCAGCAACGTCCGCGTGCTCGGCGAGGAGGCCGGCTGCGTGCAGGTCGCGGCCGGCTTCGCCGTGTATCGCTCGAAATGGGGCGAGACGGATCTGTTCGTCGGCGGCTACGAGTATCTGCTGCGCCAGACGCCGGAGGGCCTGCGCATCCGCAAGAAGCGCTGCCTGCTCGATCTCGACGGCCTGCGTCCGCAGGGCCGTGTGAGCATCCTCTTGTGAGCGCCTGCCGATGAAACCGCCGTTCAACTACCGGAAGCTCGCCTACGCCGCGCTCGACGTGACGGATCTCGACGCCTCGGTGCGCTTCTACCGCGATCTCGTCGGGCTCGATCTCGTGCAGCAGGACGAGACGGCCGCGTTCCTGCGCTGCAGCCGCGATCATCACAATCTCGTCCTGTACCGGGGAGCCGTGCCGGGCCTGCGGCGCGCCGCCTACGAAATGGCGGGCGCTGCGGATCTCGAGGCCGCGTTCGAGTTCCACGCGGCGCGCGGTCTCGCGCCGCGCTGGCTGGACGAAGCCGCGTGCCGGGCGCTGAACCAGGGCCGGACGTTTCGGGTGCGCGAGCCCGCGTCCGGCCTCACGTTCGAGCTCTTCGATCGCATGACCCAGCTCGCCCTGCCCTACCGGCACACGGTGACGAAGATCGCGCGCCTCGGCCACATCGTGGTCGGCACCCCCGACTACGACGCGGCGCGGGCGCGGCTCATGGACGATTTCAACTTCGCGGTCTCCGATTTCGTGGAGGGCAGGTTCTCCTGGATGCGCTGCTATCCGAATCCGCTGCACCACACGTTCGCGATGGGCCTGAGCGAGCGCCGGCATCTCCATCACGTGAACTTCATGGTCACCGACGTCGACGACATCGGCGAGGCCATGAACCGGATGAAGAAGGCCGGTGTGGAGATCGTGTTCGGCCCGGGCCGCCATCTGCCGTCGACGAGCATCTTCCTCTACTTCCTCGATCCGGACGGCATGACGATCGAGTTCAGCTTCGGCATGGAGGAAATCCCGGCCGGGAACGGCCGTCTGCCGCGCATGCTCGAGATGCATCCGAACACGATGGACATCTGGGGCAGCTCACCCGCGCCGCGGTTCGGCAAGGGTGGAGCGATCGGTGACGGCGATGACTGAGACCGGGCGGCGTTTCACGGGCCAGGTCGCCGTCGTCACGGGCGCGGCGCACGGCATCGGGCTCGCGATCGCGCACCGCCTCGCGGCCGAAGGCGCGCGGATCGTGATGGCGGACCTGCTCGCCGACACGCTCGCCGCAGCGGCTGCCGAAGTGCGTGCCGCGAGCGGCACGGCGGTCCTCACGCACGTCGGCGATCTCGCGCGCGAAGACGTCGTGAAGGCCATGCACGCGGCCACGCGCACGGCTTTCGGGCCGGCGCAGATCCTGATCAACAACGCCGGCGGCGGCGTCATCAGGCCCTTCCTCGAGCACACGCCGGAGACGCTGCACGCGACGATTGACCGCAATCTCTGGACCGTGCTGTGGTGCTGTCGCGTCTTCCTGCCGGACATGCTCGAGGGCGGCTACGGCCGCATCGTGAACATCGGTGCGGATTCCGTGCGCAACGGCCTCTGGCAGCACGCGGCCTACAACGCCGCGAAAGGCGGCGTGCATGGCCTCACGACCGGCCTCGCCCGCGAATTCGCGACGCGCGGCGTGACGGTCAACACCGTCGCGCCCTGCGCGGTCGCGACCGCCGCGCTGACCCGCGTACAGGAAATCGCACCGCAGTTCGCCGCGCAGGTATTGAGCGTCATTCCGATGGAGCGCGCCGCCGAGGTCGGGGAGGTTGCGGCGATGACCGCGTTCCTGGCGAGCCGCGAAGCGGCTTACGTCACCGGCCAGGTGATCAGCGTGAACGGCGGCAGCACGATGCTGTGAGCGGCCCTCACCGTGCGTGCTAACATCCGGCGCCGTGAGGACGCAGGACGAGGACCGATGAGCGAGGAGAAAGTGCGCCGCACGCAGGCCGAGCGCAGCGAGCAGATGCAGGAGCGGGTGATCGACGCCGCGATCGAGCTTTTGCGCGAGAAGGGCTATGCCGGCTTCCGCGTCGCGGACGTCACCGAGATCGCCGGCGTCTCGCGCGGCGCGCAGAGCCACCACTTCCCGACGAAAGTCTCGCTCGCCGTCGCCGCGTTCCGCCGCGTTTTCGAACGCTCGACCGAGGCGACGCGCCGGCGCATCGCCGCGCTCGGCGCGAAGGACGACGTGATCGAAGCCATGATGGCGGACGCCCAGGACTACTTCTTCGGCCCCGACATGGCGATCGGTCTCGACATGATCGGCGCGAGCGGCCGGGCCCCCGAGCTCCGGAGCGAAGCCCAGGAGATCGCGAAGGCGAACCGTCTCGAGGTCGAGGACCTGTGGCGCACCGCGTTGCAGAAGCGCGGCCTAGCGAAGGCCGACGCCGAGGACATCGTGTGGCTCGTCATGAGCATGATCCGCGGCCTCGCGATGCGCATGCTGCTGCAGAAGGACAATGCCCGCTTCAAGCGCGTGCTGCGCATGACTTACGAGGGCGCGATGGAGATCTACGCGCGGCGGCGGCGCTGAGGGCCTTGCACGCCAGTCGACCGCTTCTCATGAGACGCGCCGACGCAGGAGGCGCATCGATCGCATCGCCCTGTATGGCCGGCCTCTCCACCACCTCGTCGCCCTCGCGCAGGCGAAGGCGACCCCGGGCAACTTACCACGCGCCGTCGCGCGACATCCCCTCATTCCATCTCGTAACGGATCGGCACCGACTTCGGGCCGCACACGAACTCCGATTCCTGCCACTTGCCCTCGCCCGCCATCTCGACGGACTTCAGGCGTTTGATCAGCTCCTCCCAGAACACGCGGAGCTCGAGCCGGGCGAGATGCTGACCGACGCACACGTGCTGGCCGTAGCCGAAACCGATGTGACGATTCGGCGTGCGATCGATCCTGAACTCGAACGGATCCTCGAAGACCTCTTCGTCGCGGTTCGCCGAGAGGTAGGAGATGTAGAGCAGATCGCCCTTCCTGATCTGCCGGCCCGAGAGCTCGTAGTCCTCCACGGCGGAGCGGATGAAGACCTGTGCCGGCACGGCCCAGCGGATCGCCTCCTCGACGAAGCCCGCGACGAGCGAGGGATCGGCTTTCATGCGCGCCAGCAGCTCGGGACGCTCCGCGAGCACCCACATCGCGTTCGCGGTCGTCGCCGCGGTCGTGTCGTGGCCGGCGGTGGAGGCGATGACGAAATAGGAAATCATCGAACGCTCGTCCATCGGACGACCGTTCACCATGCCGTTCGAGATGATCGAGGCGAGATCGCTGCGCGGGCAGGCCTGGCGGTCCGCGATGACCTTGCCGTAGTAGTCCTTGAACTCCTCGTAGACGATCTGCCAGGTCGCGATCTGGTGCTCGGGATTGGTGAGCACCGAGCCCGGCCGGCAGAGATCGGGATCGGCGTAACTCAGGAACCACTGGGTGAGCCGCAACATGAGGTGATGGTCCTGCTTCGGCAGGCCGATCAGCGTGCACACGACTTCGAGCGGATAGAGCGCGGCGATGTCGGACGCGAAGTCGCACTCCCCGCCGCGCGCCGCCATGTCGTCCACGTAGCGGCGCGCCAAATCGCGGAGCTGGCCTTCGAAGCCGTTCACGCTCTGCGGCATGAAGAAATCCTTCACGAGCGCGCGGTGCGCCGTGTGATCGGGCGGATCCATGTGCACGAGCGTGCGGAAGATGTGCGGCTTGCCCCCGCTGTAATCTTTCATCATCTGTTCGGCGAACTGCGAGACCAGGGTCTTGGAGCGATCGCCGCTGTGGAACAGATGGTCCTGGCGCGTGATCTCGCGCGCATCCTTGTACTTCGTGACGATCCAGTGCGGGTCGTAGCCGGGCACCTCCGCGATCGACAGCGGGTAGTCGTGGCGGATCCGCGTCAGCAGCCGCTCCATGGCGGGCCGGTCCTTGAAGCTCGCGGGGTTGAACAGCGGCGCGATCACATCGGCCGGAATCTTCGACTCGTTCATCGTTGCACTCCTGAATGGCGGGACACGCGCCCACCGATCGGGTGTGGGGGTCGCGGCAGGCCGCTCGCGGACCGGCGGCCCGCTGACCCAGGGGACTATAGACCGATGGGCGCCGCACGAAGCAGTCCGAAAGCACTGGTTCGTGCCGGCGGGCCCGCGACCCGGCGACGGACCAGGGCATGAAGCAGCCGGGCGCAGCGCCACAGCGCAGGCCTCGTGTCGACGATCTGCGCGCCGGCGACCCGCCGGATTTCGCCTTCGAGCCGGTGGCGACGCGGGCGCTCGCGGCGGCCACGCGCGAGAGTACCGGCCGGCCCAAGCTCGTGACCGTCATCGCGCCGGTCGGCTACGGCAAGACGGTATTGCTCACGGGGTGTTACCGCGAACTGCAGCGCCGCGGCGAGCGCTGCTGCTGGGCGGCGCTCGACGACCGCGACACCACGGTCGAGCGCCTGCTCGGCCGGCTCGAGACGGTGACCGGCGACGACGGCCCGGATCTGCATCCGACGCAGGCGTTGCTGCGCGGCGAAGCGCCGGTCGACCGCCGGGCGGAGGCGCTGCTCGCGGCGACCCGCGAGCTCGGCGGTCCGGTCACGGTCTTCATCGACAATCTCGACTACTGCACGGATCCCGGGCTCGGTGCGCTGCTCGAAACCCTGGTGTTCAGTTCCCCCCCCGAAGTGCGCTTCGTGCTGTCGAGCGTGCACGCGCTGCCGATGAATTTCGCCCGCGCGAAGCTCCAGGGGCTGCTGCTGCAGCTCGGAGCCGCCGAGCTCGCGCTCGACGCCGCGCAGACCGGCGCCCTGCTCGGTCCCGAGGTCTGCGCCGCGATCGGCGACGACGGCATCGCCGAGGTCGCGCGCCGCACCGAGGGCTGGCCGGCGGCCGTGCGCCTGGCACAGATCGTCCTCGCCGGCGCGCCGCTGCCGGGCGTGGCGCTGCAGCGCTTCTCGGGCTCGGACGAGGACCTCGCGGCGCTGCTGAACCAGCAAGTGCTCGCCGGCTTCGACCCGGCGCTGCGCGAATATCTGCTCGGCGTCGCGCCACTGCGGACGTTCAGCGCCGAGCTCTGCCGTCATGCACTCGGCGATGCCGACGCGGCGGCCCACCTCGCGTATCTGCTCCGTCACAACGTGTTCCTGATCCCGCTCGACCGCGACCGCACCTGGTACCGGCTGCATGGTTTGTTTCGCGAATATCTGCTCGCGGAAGGCCGTCGTACGCAGGAGCCCGCGCTCCGCACGCGCGTGCTCGAACGCGCGGCGGAATGGTGCGCCCGGGAAGGCTACCGGCGCGACGCCATCGACTACGCGCTCGCGGCCGCCGCCCTGCCGCTCGCCGCCCGCTTGATCGAAGGTGTCGCCAGAACGTTCGTCAGCGACCGCGGCGACCTGCCCCAGTACATCGAATGGGTGGAGGCGATGCACGCAGGCGGCGGTCGCCTCGAGATCGAGGCCGAGTACTGGTACGCATGGGCGCTGGTATTGAACCGTCGCTACGAGGCCGGCCGGCAGCAGAACGCACACCTGGCGCGCTGGGCGGTCGAAGCCCGCGGCCGCGCGGCGCCCGGACAGATCGCCGACATCGAACGCCGCGTCGAGATCATCAGCGCCTGCGTCGGCATTTTCACGGATCGCCTCGACGACGCGTTTCGCGACGCGAGCCGCTGGCTCGCGACCGACGACGGCACCGACCCGTTCGACGAAATGGCCGCGCAGTGCACGCAGTGCATCTACGAGATCAGCGCGCTGAACCTGCCGGCGGCGCGACTCGCACTCCAGGCCGCCCAGGGCTCCGCGTTCCGCCTCGAAGGCGCCTACACCGCGAGCTGGATCGCGCTCCTGAAGAATCTGATCACCATCGTCGAGGGCGACTTCGCCGCGGCCTGCCGCGAGACCCGCGCTGCACTCGAAGTCGCGCAACGCACGCTGGGTGACAGCGCGGGCATCTGCGGCACGCTATCGCTGATCGCCGCCAAGGCCGCGGTCGAAACCGGTCGCGACGACGAGGCCGCCGGGCTCTTGACTTCGGGTCTGCGCATTTCACGCTCCCATGGCTTCGTCGATGCCGCGGCCTGCGGCGCCGATGCCGCGCTGAAACTCTGGCCGGGGACGCCCGACCATCCCTTCGCGCCCGGCGCGCTCGCGGAATTCACGGCCTGTTATCCGCCGCGTCTCGCCTTCGTCGCCGGCTGCCATCTCGTGCAGCGCCTGCTCCGTCTCGGACGGCCGGACGAAGCGGCGGTCGAAGCCGCGCGCATCGGTCTCGGCACCGAGGACGCGCTGCCCCCTGCCCTGCCGGCCTGGGCGGATGCAGCGCGCTGCCGCGATCTCGCCGCGACAGCCGCCATCGATCTCGCCATCGCGTCCGGCCATACGAAACGCGCCGCCGCGCGGATCGCCGAAGAGACCCGGCTCGCGAAAGCCGAGGGCCGCTACGCCCGCCTCGCGGAGCTCGCGCTCGCGGAAGTGGAGATCGCCGTGCGCTCACGCGATCCCGCGTCCGGACGCAGGCCGCTGACGCGCGCCGTGACGCTGGCCGCGCCGCGCGGCATGGTACGGACATTCCGGGATCGCGCGCGCCCCATCGCCGATCTCGTCGCGGACACGAAGCCCTCGGCCTGGAATTTCGCACTGGAGACCGAGCGGAAGTTCTTCGCGGAAATCTGCCGCACGCTGCCGCTCGGCGATCCGGCGTTGCAGGAACGCCTGATCGCGCTGAACATGGAAGCCCATCTGCTGGAGCCGCTCACGGCCCGTCAGATCGAGCTCCTGAACCTGCTCGCCGCCGGGCTCACGAATCAGCAGCTCGCGGACCGCCTGGGCGTCACCGTCACGACGGTGAAAGGTCACTTGCAGAAGCTCTACGGCAAGCTCGGCGTGGCGAGCCGGGCGGCGGCGCTGGCGCGCGGCCGGGCGCTGAAGCTGCTGGCCTGAGGCCGGCACAGGCCGGCTTCACTTCATCCGCAGATGATCACGACGAGCGCAGCCGAAATGCCGAGGAGCCAGGCCGCGAACGCGAGCTGCAGCCAGCGCGGTGCCGTCTTCAGCTCCATGAACTGGTAACCGACGACACCGACCTTGAACGTCGCCGTCAGGACGACGCCGGCCATCGCGATGCGGACTGCGTCCCCCCGGCCCTGTGCGGCCCGGCCCCACCACCACGCGAGCGCCGTCGCGGCCATGAGCACGAGCCAGGCGACGTCGTTGGCGTCGTGAATGCGGCCGCGCAGGTCCCGCGTCACAAGAGGTACAACAGCGCGAACAGGAAGATCCACAGGAAGTCGACGAGGTGCCAGAACGTCGCGCCGGTCTCGAGCGTTCTGACGTCGCGCCGATCCAGGACCGGACGCCGGCTCGTGTGCCGCACCAGCAGCAGGACGCCGATGCCGATCAGGACGTGCACGAGATGGATCCCCGTGAACACGAAGAAGTACATGTAGAAGTCGTTCGTCTGCGGCGTGATGCCGGCGGCAATCTTCGTGCCCCACTCGAAACCCTTGTTCGCGACGAAGCCGAGCCCGCAGAGGATCGCGAGCGAGAAATAACGGCTGAAGCGCGGGTCGTGCGCCTCGCGACAGCGTGCGACGCCGCGCGCGACGAACCACGAGCCGCTGAGGAGCAGCACCGTGTTCGCGACGCCGATGCCGAGATCGAGGCTCGCGCGCGAACGGGTGAAGACTTCCGCCTCGTCCCGGTTGCCGATCGCGACGAGTACGAAGAACACCGAGAAGACGATGAGATCGCCGGCGACGAAAGCCCAGATGCCGATCTCACCGGGAACGTGAGGCCGGACGTCCTGACGCGCCGCCGCGACCCGCTCCATCACCCGACAATCCGCCCGCGCCCGCCGCTCAGGCGGGAACCGGCTGCGGATAGCGTGCCGTCCCCGGCTTCGCGATCCGCAGCATCACGAGCGACATGATGGCGATCCATCCGAAATACGCGAGATACGGGATCCACAGCGCAACGACGCCGTGCCAGGAGAACGGACCGTCCTTGAAGAAGAGGATCATCTGGCCGGGTCCGTAGAGCGCCGCCGCCCACAGATTCACGTAGGCCACCCACCGCGGGAACGGTTCCCGGCCTTCCTCGGCAAGCAGGATCGGCAGCGCGATCATCACGCACCAGCCGCCGAAGCAGGGGACCGAGAACAGAGCGAAAAAATATGCCGCATCGGGCAGGAACTGGACGAGCGTCGGATGATATTCCGGCGTCCGGAACACCATCAGCGCCCAGCAGAACGCGACGAGCAGCGCGATGACCGTGCCGCAGGACGTGAAGACGAGCTGGACGTAAGAGAACACCGGCGTCGTCTCGGCACGCCGCGTCTGCGCCGCGATCCCGGCGCCGAACGGTCCGAACAAGGCGAAAGAGCACATCAGGAAAATCGATCCGAAACGGATCGCGGTCAGATTCTCGGAGAGCTTCCTGACGACTTCCGCGGGCGAATCGTTCGCCCGCAGCAAGGGCGGCAGCATGCCTCCGAGGAAACAGCCGCCGATGATGAACAGCACGACTGCGGCGATACCCGACCAGCCGCAGAACGTCAGGGATTTCCGGAACAGCGGATCGTCATCGCGTCCGTTCATACGTGTCACCTCTCTGGTTCGCGCGGGCTCGGCCCCTTGCCTCGCCCTGCATCAGGATTGCGGCCGCCGACGGCGGGTCGCGTCGCTGCGGACCCGACTCCACCCGGCTCCTTACGCTAGATTATCGTACGCTAGCGTAGTATGTCGCGGCTGTCCACGACGCGGACCGCGCCCGACCCGCCTTTGACACCGATAGTACGCATACGTACGATTAATCGGCGTCCGGGATGTCTGCCTCGTCAGCCGCGCTTTCCGGCGCGGCGAGACGGCCCGCAGCTCGTCACCGGCCGCTGCGGCCGCGACGCGCGAACGCGGCGGTCACCCGGTCCCTCGACAATCGATCGTCAACGCGTGGGTGCTGCGCACCCGGGAGCACGGACATGCAAATCACCGCCGCCGTCGCGCACGCCGCCGGCAGTCCCTTCGCCATCGAACACCTGAACCTCGAAGCACCCCGCGACGACGAAGTGCTCGTGCGCATCGTCAGCGCCGGCGTCTGCCACACGGATCTCGCGGCCCGCGATCAGGCCGTGCCGGTCGCGCTGCCGATCGTGCTCGGCCACGAAGGCGCCGGCGTCGTCGAAGCGGTCGGCAGCGCGGTGACGGGCCTCGCGCCCGGCGATCACGTCGTGCTGTCCTTCGCGTCCTGCGGCGGCTGTCCGAATTGCGCCGCCCATCTGCCCTGCTATTGCACGAGCTTCATGCCGCTCAATTTCGGCGGCATGCGCCGCGACGGCAGCACCGCGCTGTCGCGCGACGGCACGCGCGTCGCGAGTCACTTCTTCGGCCAGTCCTCGTTCGCCTCGCATGCCGTCGTCAACGCGCGCAATGCAATCAAGGTCCCGCACGAGGCCCCGCTCGAACTGCTCGGGCCGCTCGGCTGCGGCGTGCAGACCGGTGCCGGCAGCATCATGCGGGCGCTCGCCTGCGAAGCCGGCTCTGCGCTGCTCGTGCTCGGCGGCGGCTCGGTGGGGCTGAGCGCCGTGCTCGGTGCCGTCGTGCAGGGCTGCGCGCAGATCATCGTCGTCGAGCCGCAGGCCGGACGCCGCGCGCTCGCCCTCGAGATCGGCGCGACCCACGTCGTCGATCCTGCGGCCGGCGACGTCACGGCAGCCGTGCGCGCGATTGCGCCTGCCGGCGTGCGCTACGTGCTCGACACGACGGGACGCAACGCGGTCATCGCCGCCGCCGTTGGCGCGATGGGCTACGGCGGCACGCTCGGCATCCTCGCCGTGCCGGCGAGCGCGGACGACGCGGCCGTGAAGCTCGACGTGATCGCGCTGCTCGTGCTCGGACTGCGCGTGAAAGGGATCACCGAGGGCGACGTCGATCCGGCGCGCTTCATCCCGCAGCTCGTCGAGCTCCACCTCGCCGGGCGCTTCCCTTTCGACCGCCTGATCGGCAAGTATCCGCTCTGCGACATCAACCGCGCGATCGCGGATCAACATGCCGGCCGCTGCGTGAAGCCCGTGCTGTGCCCGTGACGAAGGAGAGTCCCATGACGGTAGCGAACGCCCCGCCGCCCCACGACCTCGAGCGCGAGATCGCGCGGACCATCCACGGCGTTCACGCCGCGCGTGCCACGGGCCCCTATCGCCTGCGCACGCTCGGGCAGGTCGGCGCGGTGCTCGAGCCCTTCCTCGCCGCCCGGGGCGTGCACGCGCCGCGCGTGACGAATTTGAAGCGCCTCGGCGGCGGCGCGTCGAAAGAGCAGTTCGTCTTCGATCTCGAGACCGCGTCGGCGCCGCCACGGCGTTGCGTGCTGCGCATGGACCCCATGGAAGCGGCGGTCATCACGAGCCGGCGCCGCGAGTTCGAGGCCCTGCAGGCGATGCACGGCCGCATTCCCGTGCCCGAACCCTTGTGGGTGGACGTCGACGGCAGCGCGCTCGGCCGGCCGGCGCTGGTCACGAGCTTCGTCGCGGGCGTGACGAAGCCGACGGCGTCGAGCTCGAACGTCTCGGGCT
Organism: Gammaproteobacteria bacterium; assembly: GCA_016209015.1. GTDB lineage: Bacteria > Pseudomonadota > Gammaproteobacteria > JACQWY01. The sequence goes on from JACQWY010000018.1 coordinate 48,973, forward strand.
TCGGCACCGTGCTCGGCGATCGTCTGCGCACGGCGCTGTCCGTCCCGTTCCTCGATCATCTCGTCAGCCTGCACGCCTACGACGTGCGTTCGCCCGTGCTCGCGTCGTTCCAGGTGCCGGACGGCGACCCGCGGCAGGCCGCGCGCTGGCAGGTGAACTGGTGGACGACGGTGTGGCGGAACGATGCGCTGTTCGGCCTGCCCGTGCTCGGTCTCGCCGAGCGCTGGCTGCGCGAGAACCTGCCGGTGACGCGCGAGCTCGTCCTCGTGCACTCGGATTACCGCACCGGCAATTATCTCTTCGACGAGGCGCGCGGCGAGATCACCGCGATCCTCGACTGGGAGCTCGTGCACGTCGGCGACTACCACCAGGACCTCGCCTGGATCGACGCCATGACGACGCGCGAGCCCGGCGGCGAGAAGCTCGCCTCGGGGCTCATGCCGTTCGCCGAGCTCTGCGCGCGCTATGCCGCGGCCACGGGGCGCATGATCGACCAGAAGACGCTGCACTTCTATCGCATGCTCGCCTACTACCAGGGCGCGGTGATCTGTCTCGGCAGCTCGCTGCGCGCCGCGCACGAGGCGCACAATCACCAGGACGCGCTGCTCGCCTGGCTCGCGACGGCAGGCTACATGTTCATGAATCAGCTCCGGCTGCTGCTGGAGCGGGGAGCGCCGCCATGAATCCGAGCGTCGAGCTCAGGCTGCGGACGATGATCCGCGCCGTCACGGAGAACATCCTGCCCGCGATCGATCCCGACGACTCGCTCGCTCAGGAGCAGGGGCGCTTGCTGCTCGGCCACCTCCATGCGCTGCTGCAACAGCACGGGCACGAGGAAGCGCTGCGCTCGCGACAGCGGCGCCTGCTCGATCGGCTCGCCCGGGATCTGCTCGAGGCGGGCAGCGGCGGACCGGTCACGCTCGCCGCGCGCGCCGCGCTCGGCGCCGCGCTGGCCGACAGCGACGAGGCGCTCTCGATCGCCGTCGAGCGCTTCGTGCTCGCCACGGGCAGCGACGGCGACGCCGGGCTCCGCGAGCAAACGGCCGGGCTCGTGCTCGCGCACGCGGCCGAGGAAGTCCGCGCCGGCGAAGTCTGGTTCCGCGCCATGGGTTTCGCGACGGGCATCGAGGCGCCTGCGTCCGTCGCCGCACTGCTCGAGGAGGAACGATGATCACCGCGAAAGACGCCGATTTCCACACGCCCGCGAACGCCGACTTCCGCTGGTGCGAAACGCGCCCGTTCATGTTCAACGTGCCCGAAGCGAACATCTCCGGCACGTGCTACACCGTGACGCGACCGGTGCTCGGCGTGTGCATGAGCGACGTGACGATCTTCGATCGCATCTCGCAGGTCTGGGAGCACCAGCTCTACGTCGACAACCAGCAGCACCTGCCGTGCCCGAAATCGCTGCTGGACTATGCGCTGCCCAACGGGCTCTCGGTGCGTGCGTCGAAACCGACGGCGCACTACGCGATCCGCTACGAGGGCATCGACGACACGCTGCTCGATTTCGAGTTCGAGGCGATCATGGCGCCCTACGACATGAACGATCCCGACACGAACCCGCTCGCCCGCGCCCGCCACGACTCGGGTTGGAACGACGCGTTCGGCGGCCATTACGAGCAGGCCGGGCGCGTGAGGGGCACGGCGTCGATCCGCGGCCGCGAATACCGGCTCGACACGATCGAAGTCATCGACCGGAGCTGGGGCCCGCGTGCCGAGCGCGACAACGGCGCGGCCGTGTGGCTGCACGCGAACTTCGGCGAAGGTCTCGTGATGCACGCGCTGTTCAGCTTCGATCCGGCGCACACGCGCGAATTCGGCGCGCTGATCACGGGCTTCGTGCTCGAGGACGGAAAGGTCTACGGCGCCGTGTCGATCGCCGGCCGCGGCGAACGCGCCGGACTCCTGCCGATGGGTACGGAATTGCTCATCACGGACGTGCGCGGCAAGTCGTTCCTGCTCACGGGTTCGGCGGTGAACTCGGGGCCGTGGGCGCCCTATCCCTCACTCGTCTACGCGACGAGCATGATGCGCTGGAACTGCGACGGCCGCGTCGGCCACGGCATCCATCAGAACGTGGTGAGCCGCGCGTATATGACAAGGCACCGGGAGAAGATGCAGGCGGGGTGAGACGCTCCATAGGTTGCCGTGAAAGAGCGGCGGCACCGGCGGGAAATGGGGTCAGGTTCGAATTCGCCGGCGGGAAATGGGGTCAGGTTCGAATTCGCGGGGGAGCGCCCGGGTACGCGCCATTACGTTCGCCGCGAAATCGAACCTGACCCCAATTCCCCGCGCAGGCGGGACCCAGTCGGTGACACGCGGCACACCGAGTGAACCCCGCCATTCCAGAGCATAGGCGCCGAATTCGGGCACCGGACCCCCAGGGCTGATCGTCAGCGCCATGGCTCAACGACTGGGTCCCCGCCTGCGCGGGAACGACGCTCGAGTCGAATTCGACCGCGCCGCCGCGCATCTTTCGACGCCATCCCGCCCCTCACAACGCCTTCATCACGTTCAACGCCGCGCGCTCCCCGCTGTACACCGCCGCTTCGACACCCGCCTGCGAAAAATAATCCCCCGCGAGGCAGATGCCCGGCGGCAGCGCGCCGTGCACGGCGTCGAGCATGGCGTAGTGGCCGGGCTTCGCGATCGTCAGGCCCTTCTCGTAGCGGAAGAGATGCACGAAGCTCGGGCGCGGCGCCTCGCCGAACGCCTGGTGGACGGCGGAGACGGCTTCGCGCTTGATGTCCTCGTCGCTCATCTTCGCGAGCGGCGGGGTGTTGAAATAGACGCCGACGACCTCGCCGCCCTTCGGCACGGAATTCGGCGAGCGCCGGCCGTGCAGCACGAGCGAGCCGACGTCGCGGGTCTCGCCGATGCCGACCGGCAGCACCATGTCGGCGGGATAATCCGGCCAGGGATTCTGCTCGTAGGCGACGGCGACGTGCGCGTATTCCGTATACGGCGTGGCCATGAGCCGCGCGTTCGTGTCCTGCGTGATGAGCTCACCGAGGATCTTCGCCGCGACAAAGGCCTCGGTCGCGACCACGAGGCCATCGGCCGCGAAATTTTCTCCGCCCGCCTTCACGCGATAGCCGCGGCCGTCGCGCTCCACACCCTCGACGGGACACGAGAGATGGATCTTCTCCTTGGGCAGGCGCTCGACGAACCAGTCGCTGACCTGGCCGATGCCTTCCGGCGGCACCGACAACGCGAGCTTGTGGGCCTGCTGGATGATGGCTTTCGGAAACGGCGTCGACAGCCAGCTCAAGGGCACGGCATAGAGGAAGTCCATGATCGGACGCATCACGTATTCGTAGTTCTGATCGCCGAGCGCCTCGCGCGACCACTGCTCGAGGTTCTCGCCCTCGTCGAAGGCCGCGAGCTCGTCGCCCGCGAAAGGATTCTTCGCCCCGCCACCGAAGAAGAGCTTCAACCCCGTCTTCACGAGGCGCCAGCGATCCTCCGGGCTCAGCACCGGCAGCTTGAAGAAGCTCAGCAGGGAATCGAAGCGCACGCGATAGCGCTGATCGTCGTTGTCGGCGAGCTCGGTGACGCCCGTCCAGGGCACGAGATCGCGGTAGTGGCCCATCTCCTTCAGCAGCGCCATGGTGCGCGGATAGATGCCGCCCATGAGGAACAGCGCGCCCGTGCCGAGATTGAAGCCGTCGCGCCGCAACTGGCGCGTGCGCCCGCCGAGGCTGTCGGCCGCTTCGAAGAGCTCGACGTCGTGCCCGCGCCTGGCGAGCGTGTAGGCCGCCGTGCAGCCCGCGGGGCCGCCACCGATCACGATCACTTTCGCCATGTCCGTTGTTCGCTCCGTAGTCAGGTCGTCGAAGGGATGTCGGGGTTGCGGCGCGCCGCGCGCGAAGTGCGTGCGATCTCGGCGTCGACACAGCTCACCGCGAGCGCGACGAGCTCGCGGCAGCCGGCGTCCCCGCTCTTCAGTGCGCCGTGCACGGCGTAGACGAGCCGCCGCAACTGGCGCTCGAGGAAGTCGCGCTGGGCCCGCGTGAGCGCGTCGATCGCGGCGCGGTCGGCACGCGCCTCGTCCTCGAGATGGGCAAGGTAGTGCATGAACTGGAACTGCACGCTCAGGTGATCGGGAAGCTCGGCGTGTTCGGCGCGCGCCAGGCCGAAATGCTCGTAGAAGCGCACGAGCTCCTCGAACAGCGTGCTCTGCTCGTGCGCCCAGTACGCGCCCGCGCGGAGTGAGCAGGCGTGCTCGGAAATCGCCGGCTCGAAAGCGGCCTCGAAAGCCGGCGCCGGCAACGGATGCTGCTCGACCTGCGCCGGATGCCGGAAGCAGCGCGCGAGCAGGGCGTAGACCGCGCTGCGTCCCGCGGCGGAGCCGAGCAGGGCCTTCAGCTCGCCGCCGGGCGTCACGACGGCCGCCCGCGCAGGCGCTCGATGTCGATCCGCGTGTCGCGGTCGAACACCGAGTTCTGGCCCTGCAGGACGCCGGCCGTGAGATGCGGATGACCGCCCGCCAGCTCGACGGGATTGAGCGGCGTCGGCGAGACGCTGTTCATGTCGCCCGCGCCCGAGAACTGGAACTGCTCCCAGGCGTGGTACATGAGCGTCTGGCCCGGCCGGAGATTCGGCGAGACGCGCGCGATCGTCGCGAAGCTGCCGACGTCGTTGCGCACGCGGATCCAATCCCCATCGGCGATGCCGCGTTTCGCCGCGTCCGGCGAGGCGACGAGCATATAGGGCTCGGGCGAGCGCTCGAGCTTCAGCATCAGCGGACTGTCGCGCCAGGTCGAATGGATGCTCCAGCGCGTCTTGCCGCCCGTCATCACGAGCGGATAATCGCCGCCGATCTTCGGCGGCGCCTTGTAGCGCGGCAGCAGCTCGTCGAGCTCTTCGTAATAGGGATGGTCGACGTAGAACTGGATGCGCCGCGAGGCCGTCGGATAAGGCACCTTGTCGCGGACGTGGAACGTCAGCGGCACGATCGAATCGTCCGGCGGGATTTCGCACATGTTGCCGATCGAGCTCGGCTCGTCCGGCAGGTTCTCGAAGCGCGCGAAGCCTTTCTCCTTCAGCTCGTCCCAGGTGAGCTTCTTGTGCGTGTTGCCGAGCTCGTAGAGCGTGCGCGCGACCTTGTCGTCGTCGCCCTCCTTGAACGCGCCCTGCATGGTGAGATCGTCGTAGAGCGTATCGAGCCTCACCTCGAGACCCTGGGGGCTCTTCACGCTGCCGATGCCGCGTGCCTTCGCCCGCGCCTGGATGTGACGGGCGAGCATGACGATGATGTCCCAGTCGCACTTCGACTCGCCGCGCGGCGGCGTCGCCGCGTTCGTGATGGTGAGATACGGCGAGAGCGGCGTGACCCATTTCAGCGAAGTCCGCTCGTACCAGGGCGCGACCGGCAGGATGTAATCCGCCTGGCGGCCCGTCGAGCTCACGCGCCAGTCGAGCACGACTATCTTCTTCAGCTTCGGCCACAGCACTTCGAGCAGCTTGTCCGCGCCGCGCGCACGCCGCAACGGATTCGAGCACAGCGAGATCATGATCCGCGGCGGGCGGTCCGGCGGCGGATTGAGCGGCTGCCAGTGTTTCGCGATCGATTCCTCGACGTATTCGTTCAAGGGCCGCTTGTTGCCGAGTCCCCAGGATTCCGATTTCTCCGCGAGCTCGCCGATGCCGCCGTGCACGTGCCAGAACAGCGTGCCCGAGGTCCACACCGGCAGACGCAGCAGCGGATTGCCCGGAACGAACAGCAGCCGCCCGAGGTCCGTGACGATCATCTCGTGCGTGTCGCCGGCCGCCATGCGCTGCTTGATGAGCGGTTCGAGCTTGCCGAACGTCGCCGCGGCCTCGCTCAGCGAAGGCGGGATCGTGAACTTGTCGCCGCCGTCCGGGGTCAGCAGCGGGAAGCCCGAGAAGTTCGCGCCGCGCCGTCCGATGTTGCCCGTCAGCGCGAAGACGAGCGCGATGCTGCGCTCGGCGAGATTGCCGTGGAAGTATTTGCAGAGGCTCGTCTGCGAAATGTTCGCGAGGCGCTTCGCGGCGATGATTTCGCCGGCGAGCCTGCGGACGAGCGCCGGGCTCGCACCGCATTCCGCGCCCGCGGCCTCCGGCGTGTACTCCGCGAGGCGGTCCTTCAGGAGCGAGTACACGCTCCGCACCTCGACGTCCGTACCGTCGGCGAGACGCACCGTGCGCTTGACGTCGAGCTCGGGGACGAGCGCCTCGAGCGCGAGCGAGCGATAGGGCGCGGCCCGCAGCGCACCGCTCTGCGCATCCCACAGCACGTGATACGCGGCCTGTCCGCCCGCGGCGATGTCGGCTTCGCGCAGATAGCGCTTCGTGTCGCCGCGCACGAGCAGCGGCAGATCCGTCTGCTCACGGACGAACGCCTCGTCGACGTGCCCGCCGAAGACGATCTCGCGGCACACGGCGAGCGCGAGCGCGGCGTCCGTGCCGGGCTTGATCGGGATCCACAAGTCGGCCTTCATCGCGGACGGGTTGTAATCGGGCGTGATGGAGATGATCCGCGCGCCGCCATAGCGCGCTTCGGTGTAGAAATGCGCCTGCGGGATCTGGGTGTAGAGCGGATTGCCGCCCCAGAACAGGATCAGATCGGAGTAGAAGTAATCGTCCGCCGAGCGCTCGAAGACGATCTTGCCGAACGTCTCCAACGTACCGCGGCGCGAATCGCCGATCTCGCCGTCCATGTCGAGGCCGACCGACTGCGTCAGCATGCTGAAGCGGCCCTGCGCCGCCATGGAGACGCCGAGATCGATGCCGGGACCGAGATCCCAGATCGTGCGGTCCGTGCCCTCCTCCACCGTCACGTCGAGATAGGCGTCCGCGATGTCGTCGAGCGCGGCCTCCCAGCTCACGCGCTCCCAGCGCCCGCCGCCGCGCGGACCGACGCGCTTCAGCGGATGCGTGACGCGCGTCGGCTCGTACATGCGCGTCGAGAAGCAGCCGCCTTTCTGGCAGCCGCGCGGGTTGTAGTCCGGCAGGTGTGCGTTGACGGGCTCGTACTCACCCGCCTGCTCCTCGCGGAATACGAGTCCGTCCTTCACGTAGACGTCCCAGGCGCAATGCGCCTGGAACCAGCAGTTCAAGTGATGCGTGCTGCGCACGACCCGATCCCACGACCATTGCTTGCGATAGACGTCGGCCCAGGACGCGTACGCCGGTACGCGCGCCCGGGACGCAGCGGCGGCCGGCGGCGGAACGAAATCCGGCAGCGCGAGACTGCCGACGAGCGCCGCCGCCCGCCTCAGGAACTCGCGACGATCGACGTTCATGTCGGCTGCCGCTTCGGATGGAAGTGCACGGGTTGCGCCTCGCGGGGATGGCGCGTGAACGGCCCGAACATGTCGAGCCATTTGCGCGAGATCAGCAGGTCCATGAGCTCGGATTCCCCGCCGTCGCGCACGCGCGCGCGCTCGGCCTCCAGCTTCGCGAGCACCTCGTGCACCCGCGCGCCGAACAGCGAGACGAGATACTCCGTCGGAATGCGCGGCTCGTCCGTCGGATTGCCGTCCGGGTCGAGCTTCGGCGGTGAGAGCGGCGGCACGTAGTACACGTTCGGCTGCGTGCCGTACTCCGCATGCAACGGCAGCGCGACCTGGTGGACGTTGACGAGCTTGTGGATCGGCCCGGCCGGATCGTCGAGATAGCCGACGAAGCGCACCCGCCCCGGACACTGCCGCGAGCACGCGGTCGTCACGCCCTGGTCGATGCGCGGGAAACAGAAGATGCACTTCTGCGCGACGCCTTCCTCCTCGTTGAAGTAGATCTTCTTGTACGGGCAGGCCTCCTGGCAGAAGCGATAGCCTTTGCAGCGACCCTCGTCGACGAGCACGATGCCGTCCTCCTCGCGCTTGCCGATCGCCTGGCGCGGACAAGCTTCCAGGCAGGCCGGATGCGTGCAGTGATTGCAGATCCGCGGCAGGTAGAAGTAGTAACTGTTCGGGTACTCGCCCGCGCCCGTGTCCTCGTCGTGATTCGCGCCCTTGCCGTAGGCGCCGCCGTTCGGCACGAGTCGCTCCTTCGAATCGCCGCCGAAGAATACGTCCTGGTGATTGAATGCCCAGTCGCGGCCGTATTCGTCGAGCGCCGGCCGGTGGCCGGGCCGCGCCTCGCCGTCCGCGAAGCCGCCGCCCATCGTCTCCCAGCCGTGGGGCGTGCCGGTGCCGGGTTGGGTGTTGACGGTGTTCCAGAGCATGTGGCCCATGCCCTCGCGCCGCGTCCACAGCGTCTTGCAGGCCACCGTGCAGGTCTGGCAGCCGAGGCATTTGTTCAGATCCATCACCATCGCCACCTGGCGTGTGCTCATCGCGATGCTCCTCAGGCGTCGAGCGCGAGCTCGAGCCAATCGATGGAGAAGGCCTTGATGCCGGCGCGCTCGTCGTTGCCGCCGCACCAGACCGCGAAACCGATCTGCGTGCTGACTCCGGCCTGCAGCGCCGCGGCACCGTGGGGCGCGCCGAGCGGCCGCGAGACGACGAGCTGCCAGCGCGTGCCGGCGGCACGCGCGGCGGCATGCGCCGCGATCGGGGGCCCCGCAGCCGAGCTGCCGATGCCGTGCGCGATCTGCGAGCTGACCGCCTCACGATCCGCACGCCAGCGCAGATAGTGGATCGGCGCTTCGGCCGATCCCATGGTCGCGAGCACGGGCCGACCGGCGAGCGGCAGCGCGATCGCGAGCGCATCCGGAAAATCGCCGGGGGCGCTCACGCCCTCCCAGCTCGCACGCAGCGCCCAGCCACGGCCGTCGTGCACGCTCGCGACGTCGAGCGCGAGCAGTGCGCCGTAGGGTCGATCCTTCCAGGTGTTGCGCACGTAGGGCGTCGGCTGCAGGCCGAGCGGCGTCGGCGCGAGCGCGATGCGCGTCGCGGCGTGACGCTCCCAGTCCGCATGCGAGGGATCGAGCAGCGGCGCGAGGTTCGCGACGCGCCGGCTCGCGAGCGGCGCGCTCATGCGTCCCCGCGCCCCGTGAGCCGACGTTGCGGACAGGCGGGCGACGCACCCGCGCAAACGACATCTCCTGACATTCCCCCTCCTCGTTTCCTCACGCGCGACCTCGGCCGGGCCGCGTCTCTAGCCCGTCGCCATCAGGTAACACACGACGATCAAGGTCGTCACGCCCGCGACCCACAGCTCCGCGATTGCCCGCCACGGCATCGCGCCGCCGCCGAGCTCCATGAAATACAGGAACACGAGCCGCACCTTGAAGCCCGCGATGAGCATCACGAGCGCGCTCGCGATCCGAACCGCACCCGCAGACTCGGCGAGCGCGAACGACAGCGCCGTCGCCCCGAGCAGCGCGAGCCAGACGAGCGTCATCGGATGCAGGCGCGTCGCACTCATGCCGCACGCAGGAGATAGAGCATCGGGAACAGGAAGATCCACAGCAGATCCACCATGTGCCAGTAGCAGCCCGCGGATTCGAGCCAGACGAGAAAGCGGCCGTCGATCGCCTCGTGCCGGCTCTTCCGCCAGCACACGCCGAGCACCGCCATGCCGGCGAGGAAATGCACGAAGTGCAGACCGGTCAGCGCGAAGTAGTACATGAAGAAATGATTCGTGAGCAGCGTGACGCCGGCGGAGATCTTCGCGGTGTACTCGCAGGCCTTCGAGACTGCGAATCCCGAACCGACGAGGATGCCGAGACCGAGCAGACGCGATACCGCCTCGCGGCGGCCGGCGCGCGCGGCGTGCACCGCGAGTGCGACGAGCCAGGACGAGCTGAGCAGGATCGCCGTATTGAGCAGGCCGATGGCGGGATTCAGGCGCTGGCGCGACTGCTCGAAGAGCGCGACTTCGTCGAGGCGCGCCGTCATGAACACCGCGAAGAATACGGCGAACATCATCAAGTCCGCCGTGATGAAGAACCACACGCCTTCGTCACCGGCCAGGCGGCGCCGCGCCGCACCGCCCGCACTGTCCAGCATCGCGCTCAACGGGCTGCGCTCAGGCGTTCGCGACGGATCCCGCCGGCGCGAGCCGCGGCGCGCGCGCGTCGACGACGATGCCGCGCGCCTCCGCCTCGAGCCGGCCGATCGCGATCAGGACGTAGCCCGACAGCGCGACGATCCAGAAGAACCAGATGAAGAATTCGATCCAGAAGTTCAGCACGCCGTGGCGCGCGAACGGGCCGCTCGTGAAGAACGGCATCAGCACTTCGGCGACGAACATGAATCCGACCCAGATGCCGTACCAGCACAGCCACTTCGGCACGAGCGGCACCGCACGCTCGTCCTTCAGGAAGGCGACCCCGAGCGCGAACATCTGCACCGAGGTGACCATGTAGGCGACGTCGATCAGGAGCCACGGCAGATCGTAGAAGAGCTGGAGCACGGAATCGTCGAGCCCCTCCGGCCGGTAGGCGCCGGCGAGCCAGAATGAGCTCGACACGAGCAGCGGCACGACGGTGAGGCCCGCGCCCCACAGTTCGATCGTGGAGAGCACGTCGTTGTCCTTCTCGACGCCGTACTGCATGACCTTCGCGATCGCGAGACCCCAGATCATGTAGAGCACCGCGAAGCTCATCGACATGCCCATGCCGAGGCGGACTTCATTTGCATTGAGTCGATAGTGATCGGCGATGGCTTGCGCCGGAAGATCCGCGGGCAGCGGCGGGATGTTGTGACCGAGGATGCCCCAGAACACGATGAAGATCGCCAGGAACGCCGGTCCCGACCAGGCACACAGACGCAGATATTTCAGACGCTCGGTCATCGCTCACCCCTCCTCATGATTCGTTCGGAACACTCGGAATCGGCGGAGCCGGCGTGGTCGTCGCATGGTGAAGCGTCCCTGCCGGCCGCGGCCTGCGCACCGATTGGTACGCATGCGTACGATCTACGGGATCGCCTGCGATGTCAACGCGAAAATCGTGCTGCGACGCGGCGCGCCCGGACGTCCCGATCCGCGCGCGCCGCGTACGTTCAACCGAGGAGATAGACCGATTTGTACTGCTGATAGCCGCCGATCGCCTCGGGACCCATTTCCCGCCCGAGGCCGCTCGCCTTCACGCCGCCGAACGGCGCGTTGAGATCCGGCAGATAGCCGTTCACGCCGATCGTGCCCGTGACGATGCGCCGCGCGACGTCGAGCGCGTGTTCGCCGTTCTTCGACCATACCGTGCCGCCGAGCCCGTACTCGGTGGCATTCGCGATCGAAACGGCGTCGGCCTCGTCGCGATACGGGATGATCGAGAGCACCGGCCCGAAGATCTCCTCGCGCGCGATGAGCGCGGAATTGCTGACTTCCGCGAACACCGTCGGCTGCACGAACCAGCCGCGCTCGCGCGCCGGCCGGCCGCCGCCCGTGACGAGCTTCGCCTCCTCCTTGCCGCGCGCGATGTAGCCCTCGACGCGCTCGCGGTGCGCGGACGAGGCCATCGGTCCGACGACCGTACCGCGATCGAGCGGATCGCCGACCGGGAACGAGGACACGGTCGCGGCGATCGCCTCGACGACTTCCGCATAACGGCTCTGCGGCGCGAGGATGCGCGTGCAGGAAAAGCACGTCTGACCGTTGTTCAGCATCGAGGCCGAGGGAATGGCCTGCATGAAGGCGTTCAGATCCGCATCCTCGAGCACGATCGCGGCGGACTTGCCGCCGAGCTCGAGCGAGACCGGGCGGAGCAGTCGTCCGCATTCCTGCGCGATGAGACGCCCGGCCGCGGTCGAGCCCGTGAACGCGACCTTGTCGATGCCGGGATGCGAGACGAGATACGCGCCGAGCTCGCGCCCGCCCGGCACCCAGCTCAACACGCCCGCGGGCAGGCCCGCCTCGTGCGCGGCCTCGGCGACGAGAAAGCTGTCGAGCACCGTGCCCGGCGAAGGCTTCAGGACCATCGTGCAGCCCGCGACGAGCGCCGGCGCGATTTTCATCATCGCGAGGATCACCGGGAAGTTCCACGGCACGATCGCGCCGACGACGCCGATCGGCTCGCGGCGCACGACCGTCGTCGAGCCGAGCGGCGAGGGCCGGCGCTCCTCGACCTGGAGCTGTTCGGCGAGCGCGGCGTAATAGCGCAGGAGGCCCACCGTGTAGCCGCTCTCGAGCTGTTCGGACATGACGATCGGCATCCCGTTCTGCATCGAGACCGCCTCGGCGATCGCCGCGCCGCGTTTCTCGATGGCCTCCGCGAAGCGCAGCAGTGCCGCGCCGCGCTCCGCGGGCGTCGCCGCCGCCCAGCCGCCGTCGAACGCCTTGCGCGCAGCGGCGACGGCGCGATCGACGTCGGCCTCGACGCCTTCCGGCGTGCTGCCGATCACTTCTTCCGTGGCGGCGCCGACGATCTCGATGCGCTTGTTCGAGGCCGGTGCGACCCATTCGCCGCCGATGTAGAGCTTCTGATGATGTGCAGCCATGTGCGGGACCTCCCCCGTGAGTGTTGAAGTTGTGAATTGCTTTATAGGATGTGCCGACGAAGGAGGCGCATCGATCGCGTCTTCCACGAGCCAGCCGGCCGGGCATCCACATGTTGCACGCTGGATCCTTCCACGACCTGACCTGACGCAGTCCCGAGCACCAGGTGCATGCGCCTGGATTTCGAGGCCGCCGCACGATCGATGCGCCTCCTGCGTCGGCACATCCTATAGGAATCCTGCCGCGCGGCGCGCCTCGGGCCGGCAACCTCCCGATATCGATTTTCGCCGAGCGTCTTCATAGGAATCCCGCTGCGCGTCTCAGGCCGGCACCATCTCGAAATCGATCTTCGCCGACCCGCAGGTCGGACAGCTCCAGTCCTCGGAGACGTCCTCCCAGCGCGTGCCGGGCGCGATGCCCTCGTCCGGCCAGCCCAGGGCCTCGTCGTAGATCGTGCCGCAGTTCAGGCATTGCCAGCGCCGATACGTTCCGCTCATCCCGGCCTCCTCAGACGCTGCGCGTCATCGTCACCATCATCCGGCCATAGGCGTTGAGGAAGCAGGACGAGAGCCGCTCGGGCGGGCTCGCGTACTTCACTTCCATGCCGCGCTTCAGCATCTCCTCGATCAGCGTCGCGAGCTGCAGCTCGGCGAGGCGCGCGCCGAGGCAGCGGTGGATGCCGTAGCCGAAGGACAGATGGCGGCGCGCGTTCTCGCGGTTCACGTCGAAGCGATCGCCGTCCGGGAATACGGCCTCGTCGCGGTTCGCGGCGTTGTACCAGATGACGACCTTGTCGCCCTTGCGGATCTTCTGCCCGCCGAGCTCGGTGTCGGCGAGCGCGGTGCGGCGCATGTGGGCGATCGGCGTCTGCAGGCGCACGACTTCGACGGCGGCGTTCGCGGCGAGCGCGGAGTTCGCTTTGAGTTTCGCCCATTCTTCGGGGAACGTGTTGATCTGGTAGACGAGGCCGCTCATGGAATTGCGCGTCGTGTCGTTGCCGCCGACGACGAGCAGCGCGATGTTGCCGAGGAAGCGCTGATAGTCGAGATTCGACATCGCCTCCGAGTGCGCCATGACGGAGATGAGATCGCCCTTCGGCGGCGCGGCCTTGCGCTCCCCGAACAGCTTCAGGAAGTAGCCCGCCATCTCGTGCATGATGCGCTCGCGCTCGGCGTTCAATACCGGATCGGTGCCGATGTCGATGTTCGCCGCCCAGTCCGACCAGTACGGCAGCTTGTGGCGCTCGTCCCAGGGGAAGTCGAGGAGGATGGAGAGCATGCGCGTCGTGAGCTCGACGGAGACGTGCTCGACCCAGTCGAACGGCACGCCGACCGGCAGTGCATCGAGCACTTCCGCCGTGCGCACGCGCATCGGCTCCGCCATCTTCTTGATCTCACCGGGCAGGAGCGCAGGACTCACGGTCTTGCGCTGCTCGGCGTGCTCGGGATCGTCCATCGCGATGAACATGCGGAGCTGGACGCCGAGATCCTGCATGTCGAGGATCGTGATGCCGCCGTGTTCCCAGGACGACGAATAGATCTGCGGTTGATCCTCGACCGCGACGACGTCGTCGTAGCGCGTCACGGACCAGAACGGACCGAACTTGCTGTCCTTCAGGTAATGCACCGGCGCTTCCTCGCGCATGCGCTCGAAGTAGCGCTTCCACGTCTGATCGAGCGCGAGCCGCGGATCGCTCACGTCCAGGCGCTCGATGGGCACGCTGTAGGGATCGACGATCGTGGGTTCGGATGCGGTGGTGGTGAACGCTGCACTCATGCGGCCTCCTCGTATGACGTGACGACGGGCGATGTTCGTGAGCGGCCAGCCTAGTCGCGGCGCCTGCACGCCGAGAGGTCATTTTTCGACACCCGGGGAGTCATTAAAAGACAAGCTGCGCGGGCTGTGCTAGCTTCCGCCCATGTCGACGAAAGCGACACGCAGGCCGCGCCCCACGATTCCCGTCGCCTATCCGCGGCTCATCGCGCGACAGCTCGGGCTGCAGGAGAAGGATCTCGGGCTGCTCACGGCGGGCACGGAGCTCGAAGGTACAGTACTGCTCGACGAGCGCACGCTGCTCACGCGCGACCAGCTCCTGCAGACCGTGCGCAATGCGGTGCGCCTGTCACGCAATGCAGCATTCGGTCTCAGGCTCGGTCAGGCGCTCACGCCACCGACCCACGGCCAGCTCGGCTTCGTCGCGAACACGAGCCCGACGCTCGGCACGGCGATCACCGCCTACCGCCGCTTCCTGCCGGGGCGTGTGAGCTTCACGCATCTCAGGCTCGAGCACCGCGCGGCGACGATCGTGTGTCATCTCGATGTCGACTTCGGCCACGACGTCGATGTCTATCCGACGATCATCGAGGCCTTCGCCCTGTCCCTGCTCTCGCTCGTCACGCACGTGCTCGGCCGGCCGCTGAAGGAAGGCCTGCTGCGTCTCGACTATGCTGCGCCGGCTTACGTCCGCAAGTACCGTCGCTACGTCGCCTGCCCGGTCGAGTTCGCGGCCGGGGAATGCGCGTTGCACGTCCCGGCCGTGCTCCTCGACACGCCGAACGTCACCGCGGATCACGTGAGCCATCGCATCGCGATGCACCAGTGCGAGATCCTCGTCCGCGAGCTCGACGAACCGGCGGACGCCGTCTCGCGCAAGGTCAAGCAGATGCTGCTCTCGCATCCCGGCGGGCAGCTCTCGGAGACGCGCGTGGCGGCGGCGCTGTTCATCAGCAAGCGCACGCTCGCACGGCGGCTCGCGCTCGAGGGCAAGGGCTACCGGCAACTGCGCGACGAAGTGCTGTCCTCGCTCGCCGCCGGTTATCTGCGCGACACGAAGCTCTCGGTGGACGCTATCGCCGGCCTCCTCGCCTATCACGACAGTGCGAATTTCCGCCGCGCCTTCAAGCGCTGGTTCGAACGCACGCCGGAGACGTTCCGGAGGGAAGAGCGACGACTCTCGTGATTAGCCGCAGGCGTGACCGGACGCAGCCCTTGCCTGTGCCCGGCTGACACGAATCCTCATAGGATGTGCCGACGCAGCAGGCGCATCGATCGCGGGAAAAACGGGGACAGTTTACTCATTGCGCGGCAGTCGACTCCGCTCGTGCGGGTCTCCGGGCGAAATAAGTACACTGTCCCTCAATTTTCTCCATGACTTGCGCCCCAAGCGTCGTCCCGGCGAAGGCCGGGGCCCGGTCGGCTACCCCCGGCAGACGCAGTGAACCGCGGGCGATCCATGGAGCGGACGTCGACGCGATTCGTGACTTCCTGACGCGTGGCTGATCGAAGATGCCGTGGTGCGATCGCTCGATCCCGGCCTTCGCCGGGATGACACGGACGGGCCGCCTGCCTCACGCCGCGTGCGCCCTCACCCGATCGCGCGATCCTCCCCCACCCAGAACGGCGCGCGCAGATCCTTCTTCGCGATCTTGCCGCTGCCGGTCATCGGGAAGCTGTCGTGGAAGTCGATGCTCTTCGGCAGCTTGTAACCGGCGAGCCGCTCGCGACAGTAGTCGAGGAGCGCCGCGCTCGTGACGCTCGCGCCCGGCTTCAGGATCACGCAGGCCTTCACGGCCTCGCCCCAGCGCGGATCGGGCACGCCGATCACCGCGGAGGCGGCGACGGCCGGATGCGTCGACAGCACGGATTCGATCTCCGTCGAATACACGTTCTCGCCGCCCGAGACGATCATGTCCTTCAGTCGATCGTGGATATAGTAGAGTCCGTCGGCGTCGCGGATCGCGACGTCGCCGCTGCGATACCAGCCGCGCTCGAAGGCCGCCGCCGTGACGGCGGGCTTGCGCCAGTAGCCGCTCGCGAGTGCGGGGGATCGGATCAGGAGCTCGCCGGGCATACCGTCCGGGACGTCGCGGTCCTCGTGGTCGACGATCCTGAGCTCGATCAGCGGCAGCGGCCGGCCGCAGGCCTTGAGCTTCTCCTCGTGCTCGAGATCGTGCTCGCTCGGCCTGAGCAGCGTGACCGCGCCCGCGGTCTCCGTCGCGCCGTAGAACTGCATGAACTCGCAACGCATGCTCGTCAGCGCACGCTTGACGAGGCCGAGCGAAATCGGCGAGCCCGCGTACATCACGAGCCGGAGCGAGGAGAAGTCCGCGCCCGTCGCCTGCGGATGATCGAGCAGCATCTGGATCATCGCCGGCGCGAACGCCGTGATCGTCGGGCGCAGCGTCGAGATCGACTGCAGCGCCGCACCCGGCTCGAACTGGCGATCGATGACGAGCGTCATGCCGTTGTACATCGACTGCAGCGAGAGGCCGATCGCGAGCAAATGGAAATTCGGCAGCGCGACGAGGAAACGATCCTGCGCATGCCATTGCAGCGCCGGCTCGAAGTGCTCGCAGAGGCGCATGTGATTCAGATTGTCGTGCGTGATCACCACGCCCTTGGGATCGCCCGTCGTGCCCGAGGTGTAGAGCTGGATCGCACCCGCGTCGATCGCGACCTGCGGCAGCGGACCGTCGGCCTGCGCGGCGAGCCACTGCCGGAACGGATCCGCCGCGCCGGCCGTGCGATCGACGGCCTGCGTCGGCAGCGCGACGCCCGCCAGCGCCTGGATTTCCGCCCAGATGCCGGCGAATTCCGGCTCGACGAACGCGAAGCAGCCGGCGCTGTCGGCGAGCACGACGGCGAGCTCGGGCTTCGAGAGACGCCAGTTCAGCGGGCAGAAGCAGGCGCCGGCTTTCGCCGTGCCGAGCAGCGCGACGAAGTAATCGTCCGAGTTCTTGCCCAGGTAGACGACGCGGTCGCCGGCAACGACACCGGCCGCGAGCAAGCCATGCGCGACGCGCGTCGTCTCGCCCTCGAGCGTGCCGTAGTCGGTCTCGAAGCCGGCGTACACGATAGCCGTCTGCTGCGGCGTGCGTCGCGCATAGTAGGTGGTGTAATCACCGATACAGCGGATTTCCTGGTAGACCCACATGTGAGCGTTCCTTCAGCGGCCGCGGAATTCAGGCTTCTGCTTCGCGAGCACGGCATGGAACGCCTGCCAGCAGTCATCGCTGGCGGAGACCTTCGCAATCGCGCGCGCCTCGGCCTCGAGCTGCGCTTCGAGCGGCTGCTCGAACGTCGAGGCGAACAGCCGTTTGATTTCACCGTAAGCGCGCGTCGGGCCCACGGCGAGCTCGGCGGCGAGCGCGCGGCCACGCGCCCGCGCCAGTTCTTCGTCCGGCAGCACTTCGTTCACGAGCCCGTACCCGAGCGCCTGGGTCGCACTCCAGGTCTGGTTGCGCACCAGGAATTCGAACGCGCGCCGCGTGCCGACGCGCCGTGGCAGGTGATACGAAGTGCCGCAATCGCAGGAGAAGCCGATGCCGGTGAACGCGGCGTAGAAGCGGCTGTCCGCCGGCGCGAGGGCGAAATCCGCCGCCGCCGTGAGACCGACCGCGCCGCCCGTCACGAGCGAGTGGCAGACCATCACGAGCGGCGCGTCCATGCGCGCGAGGCGCGAGACGGCGCCGTTGACGAGCCCCGCGGCGTGCTTCACGAAGCGCGGCAGGCTGTCGCGATCGCGCACGAAGCTCTTCAGATCGCCGCCGACGCTGAAGTGCCGGCCGCGCGCTTCCATCAACACCGCGCGGACTTCCGGCCGCCCGTCGCACTCGACGGCGATCGCCGCGAGCTCCCGGCAGAACGTCTCGTCGATCGGATTGCCGCGTTCGGGCTGGTTCCACACGACGTGCGCGATGCCGTCCGCGACCGTGAACTCGAAGGCCTCGTAGCTCATCTCCCCTCCTCAGCAGGCTTCGAAGAGCCCGGCCGCGCCCATGCCCTTGCCGATGCACATCGAAACGATGCCGAGCTTGCCCTTGCGCCGGCGCAGCTCGCGCACGAGCAGTCCCGTCAGGCGCGAACCCGTCGCACCGAAGGGATGACCGATCGCAATCGAGCCGCCGTGCACGTTGTAGATCGCGTCGTCGATGCCGAGCGCGTCGCGGCAGTAGAGACACTGCGAGGCGAACGCTTCGTTCAACTCCACGAGATCGATGTCGGCGAGCCGCGTGCCGGTGCGGGCGAGCAGCTTCGGGATCGCGAACACGGGACCGATGCCCATCTCGTCCGGCTCGCAGCCGGCCACGACGAAGCCGCGATAATACGCGAGCGGCGCGAGCCCGAGCCGCGAAGCGCGGCGCTCCGACATGAGCAAAGTCATCGAGGCACCGTCGGAGAGCTGCGAGGCGTTGCCGGCCGTCACCGTCCCGTCCTTCTCGAACGCCGGCGGCAGCGTGGCGAGACCTTCGAGCGTCGTGTCCGCGCGATTGCATTCGTCGCGGTCGACCGTGCCCGTCACGAGCGCCGTCTCCTTCGTCTCACGATTGACGACTTTGCGCCACTGCACGGTCATGGGCGCGATTTCCTCCGCCACGTAGCCCGCGGCGACCGCCGCCGCGTAGCGCTGCTGACTCTGGAGCGCATAGGCATCCTGCGCCTCGCGCGTGACGCCGTAGCGCCGCGCGACGACTTCCGCCGTGTTGCCCATCGCCATGTACATCGCGGGCTTCTCCGCCAGGAGCCGCGGGTTCTCGTCGAACTTCGCAGGGGTGCCGCGCTCGAGGCCGGTGATCGATTCCACGCCGCCCGCGATCGCGACGTCGGCATAACCGAGCGCGATCTGATCCGCCGCCATCGCGATCGCGTTGAGGCCGGACGAGCAGGCGCGGCTGATGGTCGCGGCGGCGACGGTGATCGGCAGCTTCGAGAGCGCGACGGCGTAGCGCGCGAGGTTCGCGGATTGCTCGCCGGTCTGACGCGCGGCGCCGACGACGACGTCGTCGACCTCGGCACCGTCGAGCGCGGGGCTGCGCGCGAGCAGGCTGTCGATGCAGTGCGCGACGAGCTCGTCGGCGCGGGTGAGATTGAACGTGCCGCGATGGGCTTTCGCGAGGCCCGTACGGACGCTGTCGACGACGACGACGCGGTTCATCACGTGCTCCCTTTCTGACGGTGATTCTTGAACAGATCGCGGCCGATGAGGTACTTCATGATTTCGATCGAGCCACCGGCGATTTTCACGACGCGGGCATCGGCATAGGCCCGCGCGATCGGCAGCTCCCACATGTAACCCCAGCCGCCGAAGAGTTGCAGGCATTCGTCGACGGTCTTGCAGTGCAGGTTCGAGAGGAACATCTTCGCCATCGCCGCGTCGATCGCCTCGAGCTCGCCGCGCAGGAAGAGCTCGATGCAGCGGTCCGTCAGCACGCGGCCCGCGACGGATTCCGTCTTCAGCTCCGCGAGCTTGAACTGCGTGTTCTGGAAGTCGGCAATCGTCCGGCCGAAAGCCTCGCGCTGCGCCGTATACTCGACCGTCCACTCGATGACGGTCTCGGTGACCATCGCACTGCGGATCGCCTGCGCGAGCCGCTCCTGCGCGAGCTTCGTCATCATGAGCCCGAAGCCCTCGCCCTCGCGGCCGAGCATGTTCGAGGCCGGCACGCGCACGTCCTCGAAGAAGAGCTCGGAGGTATCCTGCGCCTTCATGCCGAGCTTCTCGAGATTGCGGCCGCGCTTGAAGCCGGGCCGGTCGCCTTCGACGAGGAACAGCGTGATGCCCTTTGCGCCCGCCGCGCTGTCGGTCTTCGTCGCGAGCACGAGCACGTCGCAGAGCTGGCCGTTCGAGATGAAGACCTTCTGGCCGTTGATGACGTAGTCGTCGCCGTCGCGCACGGCGCGCGTGCGGATGTTCTTGAGGTCGGAACCCGCGTGCGGCTCGGTCATGCCGAGCGAGCCGATGGCCTCGCCCGTCACCATCTTCGGCAGCCAGGTGCGCTTCTGCTCCTCGGTGCCGAAGGACTTGAGGTAAGTGGCGACGAGATCCGTGTGGATCATGAAGCCCGGGCCCGTCGCCCCGACGCGCGCCATCTCCTCGAAGACGACCACGTCGTAGAGATAATCGGCGCCCGCGCCGCCGTATTCCTCCGGCACCGTGCAGCACAGCAGACCCGCGGCACCGGCTTTCAGCCACAGATCGCGCGGCACGATGCCGGCGTCTTCCCAGGCCGCGTGGAAGGGCACGATTTCGCGCGCGATGAAACGGCGCACGGTCTCGCGGAAGAGCTCGTGCTCGGGGCTGAAGAGCGTTCGTCGGATCATGCGGGCCGCCGGCTGGGAGGTGACGGCACGTTAGCAAATAGTACGCATGCGTACAATGTCGGACGCGGACAGGCGAACCGTCGTGCCGGCTTCGCCGTCCGGAAGTCGTGCCACTCGCCGGCAGGAGGCGAGGACATCTTCGCGATGTCGTCCCGGCGGAGGCCGGGACCCAGTCGGTGACCGTCGGCGAGCGCATCGAACGCCGCGATAGGGCGGTGCCGTGAGCCGGCGCGTGCACGAATTCGAAGTACGGACGCGCGGACGATCGAATGCGCCGAGGAGTGATGACTGGGTCCCGGCCTGCGCCGGGACGACGGTGCGGTGGAGCTCGCTGTGCGGCAATCGAACGTGGGCGGCGATTCGCGATCGATGCTCGTGAAGACGCGATCGATGCGCCTCCTGCGTCGGCACATCCTATGAAGCGCGCCGGCGAGCTGCCTCAGGTCCGCGGATGGAACACCCGCCCTGCGCACTCGGCAGGCTGAGTTGCACCCGGCACCTCGCCGCGTCCGAGCATGTCGAGCCACGCCAGCGGCCCGCCGGTCCACGCCGGATAGCCGAGCGCGAAGACCGCGAGGACGTCGAGCTCGGGCGCCGAGGCCACGACGCCCGCGTCGAGCAACTGCACTGCGGCGAGCGCGATCGCCGTCAGCACGGCGTGCCCCGCGCGGAGATCCGGCTCGGCGCGGGGCGCGCCCCTCACGCCGGCAACTTCGAACACACGACCGAGATCGAGTGCTGCGGCGATACCCGCGAGCCGCTCTGCGCCGCAGGCCTCGCAGGCGGCGGCCGCGGCTTCGACGAGCACGGTGAGCGCGCTGCGGGCCGCCGCCACCGGAACGAGCCCGCAGCGGTTCGCGATCGCGACGGCGAGCGCCGCGGCGTCGCCCGCGGTGCCTGCGACTTCGCAGGCCTCGGCGCTATCGAGCGGACCGAGCGTGCGGATCGTCGCCGCCGCGCTGCCGTGTTCGAGCCGAAGTTCCGAGCCCCACACGAAGCTCACTGGAGCAATCGTCGTCTCGGCCTCACCCGTGGCGACGTCGAAAGCCTTCGCGAGCCGGGCCGGCGGCGCCGTGTCGCCGCTCCAGCGCACCGTGCGCGGCGCGGCCTGTTTGCCGAAGCGCCGGGCCGCGCGCTTCGGCGCATCGCCCTTCGCGAGGAACTTCGTACGCACCATGTTGCCGGCGACCGGATCGAGCATGAGGCCGAGGAAGCTCTCCACCTCGACGTCGAAGCCGGCATCGATGTCCGCGGGATACCCGTCCATGACGCAGCGGCAGATCGCGCCGAGCGCGGGATAGAGAGGCGCGGTGTCCACGGCGACGCCGGCGGTGGCGAGCAACTGTGCGGGTGTGCCGTCGAGCCAGGACGCGTCGGCGGGCATCTGCCACGCCGCGCGATCCCAGCGGGCGCCAGGTGCGGATTGCGCCGCCCGCACCCGCGCCGCCGCGAGCAGTTCCTGCTTCGACGTCAGCTCGTCGACGAGTCCCCACGCCAGAGCCTGCGCGGGCGGGATCGGACGGCCGTGCAACAGCATCGCCGCACCGCGCCCCGCCCCGACGAGCCGCGGCAGGCGTTGCGTGCCGCCGGCCCCCGGCAGCAGGCCGAGCCCCACTTCGGGCAGGCCCAGCGTCGGCTGCGTGCTCGCGACGGCGACGCGGTAGTGGCAGGCCATGGCGAGCTCGAGCCCGCCGCCGAGCGCGAAGCCGTCGATCGCGGCGACGGTCGTCGTGCCGACACGTTCGAGCCGGCGCAGCAGCCGCTGCAGCCGCGAGAAGCGCGCGCGGATCTCATCCGGCTCCGCCTCGAAACGCAACGTCGTGAAGCCCTGCACCATCACGAGATCCGCGCCCGCCATGAACGTGGGCTTCCCGGAGATGACGACGAGCCCGTGCCAGCGCTCGCGCTCGATCGTCGCGACGAGCATTTCGAGCTCGTCGATCATGTCCTCGGAAAAAACGTTGAACGGCCGGTTCGGCATGTCGAGCGTCGCGACGGCGAGACCGTCGTCGACGAGGAGGCGGATGTTCTGCATGGTGCTCCGGGGACGCGAGAGTTGGAGCGGGCTCAGTCCGCCTCGGCCTCCGGATCGAGATGACGCTCCTGCATCATGCGCAGCAGGTTCGTCTTGACTGCCCGGAGCGTCTTGGCCGTCGCCCGCATGTCGCCGGCCGTAATGCCTTTCAGGATCTCAGCGTTCACGGCCGTGGCGATCGTGCGCATCTTCGCGACCACCCGGCGGCCGGCCTTCGTGAGAAAGATGCGCTTCACGCGGCGATCGCTGTCGTCGGGCCGGCGCTCGACGAGCCCCGTCGCTTCGAGACGATCGACGAGCCCGCCGAGCGCGACCTTGCCGAGGTCGAGTTTGCTCGCGAGCTCGGACTGCGGCATGCCGTCCTTGCGCGACAGATAGGCGATGACCCAGGACTGCGAGCGCGTGACGCCGAGCGGACGCAGCGCGCCGTCGTAGATGATCCGCCGCAGCCGCGAAGCGTCGTGGATGTAGAAGCCGAGCCGGATCGCCCAGTCCTCGTCGCTGTCTCCCGACGCCGCGAGCGCCTGTACCAGTTCGTCCGCAGACTCGCCCATGCCGCCCTACTCCCGTCGCACATCGTTCATCGCGACAGTCTACACGGGCTTGTACCCCACCGCCCGGCCGATATAATGCGCATGCTTACTATATGCTAGCGTTCTTGTTCCGGTCAACGCGGATCAGGCGGCGCCGGCGCCACATCCGGCCCAGGAGAAACGCTCGTGATAGCCCGCACGCTCTTCACCCCGGAACATGCCCAGTTCCGCGACGCCGTCCGGAAATTCTTCGCCCGTGAGCTCGTGCCGAACCTCGCGCGCTGGGACGCGCAGGGCATGGTGGACAAGGCGTTCTGGCGGCGCTGCGGCGAGCAGGGTCTGCTCTGCCCCGACATGCCGGAGGAGTACGGCGGCGCGGGCCTCGATTTCCGCGCGAACGCGATCGTGCTCGAGGAGACCTCGTACACAGGCTCGCCGACGCCGGCCTTCGGCGTGCATTCCGACATCGTCGCGCATTACCTCTTGAAGTATGCCGCGGAGGAGATCCGCCGGACCTGGATCCCGCGCATGGCCGACGGCACGGCGATCGGTTGCATCTGCATGACCGAGCCCGCCGGCGGCAGCGATCTGAAGGCCTTGCGCACGACCGCGCGACGCGACGGCGATCACTGGCGCATCGACGGCTCGAAGACGTTCATCACGAACGGGGCCACGGCCGATCTCGCGATCATCGCCGCGCGGACCGGCGCGGAGCCCGGCGCGAAGGGCATCTCGCTCTTCTTCTGCGAAACGGATCGGCCCGGCTATCACGTCGGCCGCAAGCTCGACAAGGTCGGTCAGCCGTCCTCGGACGTCACGGAGGTGTTCTTCGAGGATCTGCTCGTGCCGGCGCATTACCTGCTCGGCATCGAGAACGCGGGGTTCGCCCACATGATGCAGGAGCTGCCGCAGGAGCGCCTCTCGATCGCGGTCAGCGCGCACGCCGCCGCCCAGCGCGCCTGGGACATCACGGTCGAGTACGTGAAGCAGCGCCAGGCCTTCGGCGGCACGCTGCTCGATTTCCAGAACACGCGTTTCGTCCTCGCGGACCTGCGCGCGAAGCTGCAGGTCGGCTGGGCGCATCTCGACGCCTGCATCATGGCGCTCGTCGGCAAGCAGCTCACGACCGACGAGGCCGCGGGCGCGAAGCTCTGGCACACGGAGCTGCGCTGCGAGGTGACGGATGCCTGCGTGCAGCTCTTCGGCGGCTACGGCTACATGAACGAGTACGAGATCGCGCGGCTCTGGAAGGACGCGCGCATCCAGCGCATCTACGGCGGCTCGTCCGAGATCATGAAAGAATTGATCAGCCGGGCGATCTGAACCATGGCGCTGCCTTCCCTCTTACAGCATCTGGCCGCGCCGATCGTGTGCGCGCCGATGTTCATCGTCTCGAGCCCCGAGCTCGTGATCGCGCAATGCCGTGCCGGGCTCGTCGGCTCCATGCCGGCCCTGAACGCGCGCACGGCAGCGGAGCTCGAAGCCTGGCTCACGCGCATCGACGCCGCGCTCGGGTCCGGCGCCGCGCCCTACGCCATCAACCAGATCGCGCACCGCACGAACGACCGGCTCGCCGAGGACACGGAGACCATCGTCCGCCACCGCGTGCCGCTCGTCATCATCAGCCTCGCCGCGGATCGCGCGATCGTCGATGCCGTGCACGGCTACGGCGGCCTCGTCTTCAACGACGTGATTTCCGATCGTCAGGCGCGCAAAGCCGTCGACAACGGCTGCGACGGCCTCATCGCGGTCTGCGCCGGGGCCGGCGGGCATACGGGCACGCTCTCGCCGTTCGCGCTCGTCGCGGAAATCCGCGCCTGGTGGGACGGCCCGCTCGCGCTCTCGGGCGCGATCGCGAACGGCCGCGCCGTGCTCGCGGCAGAAGTCATGGGCGCGGACCTCGCCTACCTCGGCTCGCCGTTCATCGCGACCGAGGAGGCGAATGCCCTGCCGGAATACAAGGCGCTCGTGCAGGCGGCGACGAGCGCGGACATCGTGACGACGGATTACTTCAGCGGCGTCCCGGCGAACTTCCTCGCCGGCTCGATCGCGCGCGCCGGCCTCGATCCCGCCGCGCTCCGCCGCAGCGCCGACAAGCAGACGAACGTGAGCCCGACCGGCGACGCCCGGAAGACCTGGCGCGACATCTGGGGCTGCGGCCAGGGGGTCGGACAAATCACGGATCTCGTGCCGGCCGCGTCGCGCGCGCGCCGGCTCGTCGACGAATACCACGCGGCCCGCGCCGCACTCCGAACATCGAAACCCGAGGACGAGCCATGAGCGACTATCAGGACATTCTCTACACCGTCGAAGGGCGCACCGCGACGATCACCATCAACCGCCCGCAGAAGTACAACGCGTTCCGGCCGCGCACGGTCGTCGAGCTGATAGACGCGTTCCAGAAAGCCGGCTGGGATCGCGACGTCGGCTCGATCGTCTTCACCGGCGCGGGCGGCAAGGCGTTCTGCACGGGCGGCGATCAATCCGATCACGAAGGCGGCACCTACGGCAACAACGACGCGCGCGGCGCGGTCGGCATGCCGGTCGAGGAGCTGCACTCCGTGTTGCGCGACGTCCCGAAGCCCGTGATCGCGAAAGTGCGCGGCTACGCGATCGGCGGCGGCAACGTGTTCTGCACGATCTGCGATCTGACTATCGCTTCCGAGAACGCGATTTTCGGCCAGGTCGGTCCGAAGATGGGCTCCGTCGACCCGGGCTTCGGCACGGCCTATCTCGCCCGCGTCGTCGGCGAGAAGAAGGCGCGCGAGATGTGGTACCTCTGCAAGCGCTACAGTGCGCAGGAGGCGCTCGCGATGGGGCTCGTCAACGCCGTCGTGCCGGACGCAGAGCTCGACGCCGAGGTGCAGCGCTGGTGCGAGGAGCTCAACAAGCGCAGCCCGACCGCGATCGCGCTCGCGAAGAAGAGCTTCAACGCGGATTCCGAATCCATCCGCGGGGTCGGTCAGCTCGCCATGCAGGCCATGCGCCTCTACTACTTCACCGAGGAATCGCAGGAAGGCGTGAAAGCGCTGAACGAGAAGCGCGAGCCGGATTTCATGAAGTTCCATCGCTGACGACCGGGGCGACGCCGGGTGGGAACCTCGGCGGTATCGGGCCGTGCCCGGGTGCGGACCGTCGACCGGAAGGGGGGCGACAGGTCCGGCGTAAAGCGCGGCCCCGCCGCAGTCGATATGAGTGAGGAGGCCGGCGCACGCCGGGCGGCCCGATCGCGCGGGCGGCAAGGGCGCCGGACCCGGGAATCGCGGTCTCCGCTGCACCGTTCAGTCGAGGAATAGCATCATGAAACTTCAGCGCGCTCTCATCCTTCTCCCCGCTCTGCTCCTCGCCGGCACCGCGACCGCCAGCGAAGAGCTGTTCAAGAAGAACGGCTGCGTCGCCTGCCACAAGGTCGATCAGAAATTGGTCGGCCCGGCCCTGAAAGACGTCGCGAAGAAATACGCCGGTCAGGCCGGCGCCGCGAACATGCTCGCGAAGAAAGTGCGGGCCGGCGGCACCGGCGTGTGGGGCAGCGTCGCGATGCCGCCCGCGCCGACCACGGTGAGCGATGCGGATCTCAAGGCCAGCATCGAATGGGTGTTGTCGCTGAAGTGAGGCGACGTCCTCGCGGGGTGGATCGGCCGCCCGGCCGCCGGACCGCGTCGTAGCGGCCTGCGCCTCCCGGACGCGGATCAGACGATCCGCGTCTTGTGATCCCCCCAGTAGCGATCGCGCAGCACGCGCTTGTAGAGCTTGCCGGTCGGCAGGCGCGGCAGCTCGTTCTCGAAATCGATCGTGCGCGGACATTTGAGCTTCGCGAGGTGCTGCTGGCAGAACGCGATGAGCTCCGCCTCGGTCGCCGCGTTCGCGGGCACGCCGGGCAGGAGCTGCACGACCGCTTTCACTTCCTCGCCGAAGTCCTCGTTCGGCACGCCGAACACCGCGGCGTCCGCGACCTTGGGATGCGTGATCAGCAGGTTCTCGCATTCCTGCGGATAGATGTTCACGCCGCCCGAGATGATCATGTAGGTCTTGCGATCCGTGAGATAGAGGAAACCGTCGGCGTCGACATAGCCGACGTCGCCGACCGTGCTCATGCCGCCGTCCGCCGAGCGCGCCTCCTGCGTGCGGCCGGCGTCGTTGTAATACTCGAACGGGGTGGCGGTCTTGAACCAGATCGTGCCCGACTCGCCGAGCGCGCACTCGCGTCCCTCCTCGTCGAGGATGTGCAGCTCGCCGAGCAGCACGCGCCCGACCGTGCCCGGATGCGCGAGCCATTCCTCCGGCGTGCAGGCCGTGAAGCCGAGACCCTCCGTCGCGCCGTAGTACTCGTGGATGATCGGGCCCCACCATTCGATCATCGCGCGCTTGACCTGCTCCGGGCAGGGCGCGGCGGCATGCACGGCGAACTCGAGCGAGGACACGTCGTGGCGCAGTCGCGCGGCGTCCGGCAGCTTCAGCATGCGGCTGAACATCGTCGGCACGAGCTGGGTGTGCGTGACCTCGAAACGCTCGACGAGCGCGAGGAAGCGCTCGGGATCGAAGTGCTCCATGATGACTGTCGTGGCTCCCGCGCGGATCGCGCCCCCGACCGCGGCGAGCGGCGCGGAATGATAGAGCGGCGCGGGCGAGAGATAGACCATGTCCTCGCGGAAGCGCAGCAGCTCGTGCACGAAGACGAACAGCGGCAGCGGTTCTTGCGGCGGCACGTCCGGGAGCGGACGCAGGATGCCCTTCGGCCGGCCCGTCGTGCCGGAGGAATACAGCATTGCCGTGCCGAGGCGCTCGTCGGCGATCGGTGTCGTGGGCAGACCGGCGCAGAGATCCTCGTAGCTCGCGAAGGTGCCGGCTTCCGCGGGACCGTCGATCAGGATCGCGCAGCGCAGCTCCGGGCAGAGCTTCAT
Organism: Gammaproteobacteria bacterium; assembly: GCA_016209015.1. Lineage (GTDB taxonomy): Bacteria > Pseudomonadota > Gammaproteobacteria > JACQWY01. The sequence goes on from JACQWY010000018.1 coordinate 76,893, forward strand.
GGCCTCGCGCGCGACCTCGCGCTTCGCCATGGACGTGAACAGCACTTTCGACTCGCTGTCGTTCACGATGAACGCGAGCTCCTCGGCCGTGAGGTGCGAGTTCACGCAGGTGTAATGGAGCCCCGTGCGCTCGCCCGCGCCGCAAATCTCGAGATAGCGCGGATGGTTCTCCATGTAGATCGCGATGTGATCGAGCCGGACGAGACCCTGCCCGCGCAGCAGGTGGGCGCAGCGGTTCGCCCGGCGCTCGAACTCGCCGTAGGTCACGGCCTCGCCGCTCTCGGCCATGATGAAGCAGGGTTTGTCCGGATGCTGGACAGCGAAAGATCCCGGATACACGTTCGTCCTCCCTCTCGAGGTGTGGTGCCTGTTCGCACAGGTTCTCGTGGCGCTGCCCCGCCGCCGCACGCGCCTCGTCACCGGAGGACGAGGCGGGATCACCGCAAGAATTAAGGAGGCGCCCGGGAAAGTCAGGGCATGGTTGCACGGCCCGCGACCGGCGGGCAAGCCCGGGCGACCGGCGGCGGGCACGCCGGCCCGCCGCCGGCATCGCTCACGAGACGGACACCGACTTGCGCGGTGTGGTCTTCACTTTCGGCAGCACGAGCTCGAGCACGCCGTCCTTCAAACTGGCCTGCACGGCGTTCGTGTCGATGTCCTGCGGTAACGGCAGGGTGCGCTCGAACTCGCCGCGCGTGATCTCGCGACGGAAGTACTGGTCCTTCTCGTCCTTCGTTTCGGAGCTCGTCTTCGCCTTCAGCGTCACGCTGCGCTCGGTGACGGACACGTCGAGATCTTCGCGCTTCACGCCGGGGAGCTCGGCGTGCACCAGCACGTCGTTCTCGCGATCGACCATGTCGACTTTCGGCCAGCGGCCCGCGAACGGCGCATGCAGTTCGGGCATGTCGCCGAACGTCGGCCAGCCGCGTCGCAGATGCGCCATCAGGCCGGTGGGGAACGCTTCGTCGAACCAGCGTTCGAGATCGTCGAAAGACACCATGCCGCCGCGCCGGGCTGCCGGTTCCGTGCCGGAAGGGGTGGCGGGAGTTTTGGATGTGGATGTGTCGGTTCTCATTTCCAGATCCTCCATTCGTTCGAAAGAGATCTTTGCGGGCCCCTCGGTCGAGGGATCGCGCCCGGGTCGGAAAAATTCCCGGCCGGACGGCGCGGAGACCCGCGCCGCCCTCGGTTCATACTATACCGCCGCGCGGCACGCGAGACCTTGGAGCGGATCAAGAATCCGAGGTGCCGCTTGCGAAGATCGCGCGCTCCCGCCACGCTGCACCGAGGCTGGCGATGACGGAGCGACGGACATGGAACTCGGCGGACTGACGCGGCTCGCGGAATGCGCCTGGCAGATCCCGATGCAGGGGCCGATGCGCGTCCCGGCGGTGATCTATGCGACCGAGACGCTCATGCGCGAGATGGACGAGAAAGTGCGGGAGCAGATTTCGAACGTCGCGGCCCTGCCCGGCATCGTGCGCGCGGCTTACGCGATGCCGGACGCGCACTGGGGCTACGGTTTCCCGATAGGCGGGGTCGCGCTCTTCGATCCGCGCGAGGGCGGCGTGGTGTCGGCGGGCGGCGTCGGCTTCGACATCTCCTGCGGCGTGCGCTGTCTGCACACCGGCGTCCGGAGCGAGGACGTGCGCGCCGTGCAGCGTGAGCTCGCCGACGCGCTCTACGCCCGCATCCCGGCCGGCGTCGGCAGCACCGGCAGCCTCTCGCTCCGCAGCCGCGACATGGACGCCATGCTCGGCGGCGGCGCACGCTGGGCCGTCGAGCAGGGCTATGGCGAGGCCGCGGATCTCGAGCGCACCGAGGAGCACGGCACGATGGCGGGCGCGGATCCGCACGCCGTGTCGCCAGAGGCGAAACGCCGGCAGCGCGACGAGCTGGGCACGCTCGGCAGCGGCAATCACTATCTCGAAGTGCAGGAAGTCGCCGCGATCCTCGCCCCGGTGCAGGCGCGCGCTTTCGGTCTCGCGGCCGGCGACGTCGTCGTCTCGATCCACTGCGGCTCGCGCGGCCTCGGCCATCAGATCGGCACGGAGTTCCTGAAGCGCATGGCGATCGAGGCGCCGCGGCACGGCATCGCGCTGCCCGATCGCGAGCTCGCCTGCGCGCCGATCGATTCCCCGCTCGGCGAGGAATACCTGGGCGCGATGCGCGCGGCGATCAACTGCGCGCTCGCGAACCGGCAGGTTCTGACGCAGCTCGTGCGCGAGGTCTTCGCCGACGTCCTGCCGCAGGCGCGGCTGCCGCTGCTCTACGACGTCTCCCACAACACCTGCAAGCTCGAGACGCACGAGGTCGACGGCCGCACGCGACGTCTCTACGTCCATCGCAAGGGTGCGACGCGCGCGTTCGGGCCGGGTCATCCGGACTTGCCCGAAGCACTGCGCGACGCCGGTCAGCCCGTGCTGATCGGCGGTTCGATGGGCACCTCGTCCTGGGTGCTCGCGGGGGCTGCGTCGGGCGAGGCCTCGGCCTTCGCGTCGGCCTGTCACGGCGCCGGCCGCGCGCTGAGCCGCCATCAGGCCGCGAAGCGCTGGCGCGGCCGCGAAGTCGTCGACGAGCTCGCGCGTGCCGGGATCCTCATCCGCAGCCCCTCGATCCGCGGCGTCGCCGAGGAAGCGCCGGGCGCGTACAAGGACGTCGGCACCGTCGTCGACGCAGCGGAACGCGCCGGTCTCGCGGTCAAGGTCGCGCGGCTCGCACCGCTCGTCTGCGTGAAGGGATGAGCGCGCGCTGGGAGCACTTCGAGCACAGCGCAGACGTCGGCGTGCGCGGCTACGGCGCGACGCCCGCGGAAGCGTTCGAACAAGCCGCGCTCGCGCTCACCGCGGTGCTCGTCGATCCGGCGACGCTCGTGCCGCGCGAGCGCATCGTGCTCCACTGCACGGCGCCGGATCGCGAGCTGCTGCTCGCGACGTGGCTCGATGCCGTGATTTACGAAATGGCGGTGCGCCGCGTGCTGTTCGGGCGTTTCGAGGTGAACATCGACGACGGTGAGCTGGACGCGACCGGCTGGGCCGAGCCCGTCGATCGCGAACGTCATCACCCGGCGGTCGAAGTGAAAGGCGCGACGCTCACCGCGCTCGAGGTCCGCGAGCAACCGGACGGCGGCTGGCTCGCGCAGTGCGTCGTCGACGTCTGAGGCTCAGACCGCGTGGCGCAGCTTCTCGACGAGCTTCTCGCCGAGATGCGAGGCCCAGGCCGCGATCGTGAACGTCGGCGGCCCGCCCGGGATGCGCGGGAAGGCCGCGCCGTCCGCGACGTAGAGTCCCGGGTGGTCGAAGACCTCGCCCTGCGCATCGACGACGCCGTGCTCGGCATCGCGGTCCATGCACGCCCCGCCGAGCGCATGCACGGTGATGGGGTTCTTCGGATAGTAGATGCGCCGGCCCGTGACCTCGCTCACGCGCCGGAACGTCGCCTTCACCTGATCGTAGATCGGGCTGTTGCGCGCATCGAAGCGCAGGCGCAGGCGGCCGTCCTCCATGCTCAGCGAGCCGTCCATCGCGTCCACGCCCATGCAGTTCGTGAACGCGGCGCGCTTGATGCGCTCCTTCAGGAAGCGCGGCAGGGGATAAGTCTCCGCCGCCGGCCAGCCGCCGCCGCCGAGCGGGATCGGATAATTCGGATCCTTGAGCTGGAAGCCGCCGTGGAACGGCAGACCGGTGGAGAGGTTCCGCCCGGGCTCGTTGTAGTCCCAGAACGCGAAGAGATCGCCATTGCCGCCGATGCGTTTGCCGAGCCGCGGCATGCCGGCGAGCGTCTTCGTCACGTCGCGGCTGTGGAGCAGCAGCTTCAACGTGTTGATGGCGCCGGCACCGAGGATCACGTGATCGGTATGCAGCGCGCGCAGCTCGCCGCTGCGGTGATCGCGATAGTCGACGCGATAACGCGCCGGCATGCCGCGCGGCTGTGCGACGATCGTCAGCGCCTCGGCGAGGTCGTGCAGCACGAGGCCGCGCTTCAGCAGCGGCGCGAGGTAGAGAAAATCGAGCGTCGTCTTTGCGCCGCTCGGCGAGCCGAGGAAGCCGTGGCTGTCCGGATCATCGTAATCGAGCTCCGTGCGCTCGATGCCGTTCTCGTCCGTGACGCGCCGGTGCTTGCCGATTTCCTCGGGATAGAGGAAGCCGAGCCAGGTCGGCGGCGTGGAGGCCGGGCCCTGCATGGGATCGTCGGGGCCGAAACGCTCGTGCGCCTGGTGCGGGATTTTCAGGGCCGCGGTCGGGGTGATCATCGCGAAGCGCGCGAGTACGCGCTCGTAGTGCGGCGCCATCTCCTCGTTCGACATGCCGTCGCAGATGCCGTCCCAGAAGGCCTCGACCTGCGGATAGCGGAAGAGTCCCGAATAGACGTGGCTGCCGCCGCCGACGCTCGATGAGCACATCGAGCTCAGGCCCTCGCCGAAAAAGATTTCGATGAGGCCGCGGCGATTGAGCGTGAGCCCGCGCTTGGGCAGCCAGCGATGGTGCACGCTGCGCAGCGTGTCCGTGACGAGTGCCCCGCCGCGCGGAAAGGGCGTGCGCTCGGCGATGCCCATGGAGCGCACCGGCACGGTGTCGCGCCACGGTCCGCGTTCCAGCATGACCACCGAGAGCCCGGCCTCGATCAGCCGATCCGCCGCGACGGAGCCGGCGAAGCCGCTGCCGATGACCACCGCGTCCGCATTGCCCGTATCCGTCATGGCGCCCTCCCGGCGTGCCGCGGCGCTGCCTACTTGAGCCAGCCCCGGCGTCTGAAGACCCAGAACGGCACCGCGACGGAGAACAGCATGACCAGAAGCGAGAACGGATAGCCGAAGCTCCAGTCCAGCTCGGGGAAATGCCTGAAGTTCATGCCGTAGATGCTCGCGATCAACGTCGGCGGCAGCAGGGCCACGGACGCGACGGAGAAGATCTTCACGATCTTGTTCTGGTTGATGTTGATGAAGCCGACGATGGCGTCCATCAGGAAGTTGATCTTGTCGAACAGGAAAGCCGTGTGGCCGGTCAGCGATTCGATGTCGCGGAGAATCTGCCGCGCCTCTTCGAACTGGAGATCGTTCAGGAGCTTCTTGCGCATGAGGAAGGACAGCGCGCGGCGCGTGTCCATCACGTTGCGGCGGATGCGCCCGTTCACGTCCTCGGTCTGCGCGATCTCGGAGAGCATCTCGCCGGCGCGTTCGTCGGAGAGCTTCGTGTCGAGCACCTGGCGGCTGATGGCGGCGAGATCGGCGTACACGTCCTCGAGCCGGTCCGCGGAGTACTCCGCGTCCGTCGCGTACAGATCGAGCAGCACGTCCATGCTGTCCTCGATGTAGCCCGGCTGCTGGCGGGCGCGGCGGCGGAGCAGGCGGAACACCGGCAGGTCCTGGTCGTGGATGCTGAACAGCACGTCGTCGAAAATGACGAAGGCCACGCCGACGTTGCGGGATTCGGACTCGGTGTCGAGCAGGAAGTCCGAGCGGATGTGCAGCTCGCCGTACTCGCCCTCGAAGAAGCGCGCGCTGGACTCGATGTCCGTCGTGTCCTCGGGCGAGGGCAGCTTGATGCCGAACACCTTGGACGCGAGAGCGAGCTCCTCGTCGGTCGGCGCGATGTAGTCGACCCACACCGGCTTGTGCTGCGAGAGATCCTGGAGGGCGTCGCCCGTGATCTGCTGCAATCTGCGATTCTGTAATTCGAACATCCGGATCACGTCCGGTCCCCCCGCTGGCATGGCCCGCCCCGCGGGCCCGGGGACCGGCGGAGCCGATGACGCACGGGTCGCCCGAGGCGTGCGGGGACCGTGCGCAAGGTGCGCTAGTATCGCTCACTCGGCAGCGATCGAACACTCCCGATCGCGAGCGCCCCGGCGGGCGGCTGCACGCAGCTTGCGATCGGAATCGGAAACTCGTGTGACAGTCACGCGCGGCCCGCGTTCTCGGCCGGCGGCCCTGCGTCGTATACTGCCGGACAGCGCGGGCCCGCGTCGGCGTTCGCGGCGCTCGGTGCTACCCGCCGCTGTCGGCAGGGCTGAAACCGGCCGCGCCGGGCGGCGCGGCCGTCATCCGGATCAACCGCACTTCGAATCGCCGCAGTTCAAGCAGGTCAGGCAGCCGTCCATGATGATGACGGCCTTCGTGTTGCAGTGGCTGCAGAGCATGGATTCCTTCGGGAACGTCCCGTCCTCGGCCACCGTATCCTTGCCCTGCGCGGCCGCATACTCCTCGCGCTTCTCGGCGATGAAGGCCGCGCGGCGATCGTCGCCGCGGGAGTCGATCATGCCGATCAGCTTCAGGTGCGACTCGATCACGTCGCCGATCTCGGCGACGAGCGAGGGCATGTACTTGCCGCCCTTCTTGAAATAGCCGCCCTTCGGATCGAATACGCTGCGCAGCTCGTCGACGAGGAACGTCACGTCGCCGCCCTTGCGGAACACCGCCGAGATGATGCGCGTGAGGGCGACGATCCACTGGAAGTGATCCATGTTCTTCGAGTTGATGAAGACCTCGAAGGGCCGGCGATGCTCGTGCGGCGTGTCCGCGTTCAGCACGATGTCGTTGATCGTCACGTACAGCGCATGCGGCGACAGCGGCGTCTTGATCTTGTACGTCGAGCCGAGCAGCGTCTCGGGCCGCTCGAGCTTTTCGTGCATCTGGATGATTTCCGCCTTCGGCTCGGGCGGCGGCGCCGCCCGCTCCGCTTCCGGCAGCACTTCGTAGCCGGTGATCTTCTTTTCGATTTTGATGCTCATCAAAGCGTCCTCGGTGGTGTGAGTGCCGGCGTATCTCAGAAGGCCCCGTAGTAACCTTCCTTCAGCGCGTCGAACAGGTTCGCCGCCGTGTGGGTCTCGCCCTCGTATTCGACCTCGTCGCTGCCCTTCGCTTCGACGACGGTGCCGTCCTCGAGGAAGAAGCGGTACGTCGTGCGCGCGAGGTCCTCGCGCTTCACGAGCACGCCCTGGAACGCGGCCGGGTTGAAGCGGAACGTCGTGCACCCCTTCAGACCCTTCGCATAGGCATCGAGGTAGATGTGCTTGAAGTCCTCGAACGCGAAGTCGCTCGGCACGTTGATGGTCTTGGAGATCGAGGAATCGATCCACTTCTGCGCCGCCGCCTGCATGTCGATGTGCTGCGTGGGCGTGACGTCGTCCGCCGTCACGAAGTAGTCCGGCAGGCCGTGACCGGCGTCGCCGCCCGGTTCGGCGAGGGCGTCGACGTAGTGCCGGTAGGCCAGCAGCTCGAACGAGCAGACCTCGACGCGCTCTTTCGATTTCTTGCCTTCGCGGATGATGTTGCGCGAATAGGAGTGCGCGAAGCTCGGCTCGATGCCGTTGCTCGCGTTGTTCGCGAGCGAGAGCGCGATCGTGCCGGTCGGCGCGATCGAGCTGTGGTGGGTGAAGCGCGCGCCGACGAGCGCCAGCTCCTGCACGAGCTCGGGCGCGACCTTCGCGAGCTGCTGCATGTAGCGGCTGTAGCGGGCGTGCAGCTCGCGGCCCTTGATCACGTCGCCCGGCTTCCAGCCGTCGCCGCGCATCTCGGGACGGCGCGCGAGCATCTCCCCGGTGACCGTGAAGTCCTGGTCCATGACCGGCGCCGGGCCTTTCTCGCGCGCGAGGTCCAGGCCGGTCTGCCAGCCGGTGACGGCGAGCTCGCGGCTCACTTCCTCGGTGAACGCGACGGCCTCCCCGGAGCCGTAGGCCATGCGCAGCATCGCGAGCGCGGAGCCGAGGCCGAGGAAGCCCATGCCGTGACGGCGCTTGCCCATGATCTCCGCCTGCTGCTGGGGCAGCGGGAGCCCGTTGATCTCGACGACGTTGTCGAGCATGCGCGTGAACACCGCGACGACCTGCCGGTAGGCGTCCCAATCGAAGTACGCATCGGCCCGGAAGGCGTTGCGCACGAACTTCGTGAGATTGATCGAGCCGAGCAGACAGGCTCCGTACGGCGGCAGCCCCTGTTCGCCGCAGGGGTTCGTGGCGCGGATGTTCTCGCAGAACCAGTTGTTGTTCATCTCGTTGTAGCGATCGATGAGGATGAACCCGGGTTCGGCGAAATCGTAGGTGGAGGACATGATCACGTCCCACACGCGGCGCGCCGGCAGCCGGCGATAGACGCGGCAGGCGACCTTGCCTTCGGCGTTCGCGATGTAGCCCCCGCGCGTCGGCCAGTCGCGCCAGATGACCTTGCTCTCGTCGGCGAGGTCGATGTTCTCCTCGTCGACTTCGCGCTGCGTGACCGGGAAGGCGAGCGCCCATTCGCCGTCGTTGACGACGGCGTCCATGAAGCCGTGCGTGACGAGCAGCGAGAGGTTGAAGTTGCGCAGCCGTCCGTCCTGACGCTTGGCGCGGATGAAATCGAGCACGTCCGGATGGCCGACGTCGAACGTCGCCATCTGCGCGCCGCGGCGTCCGCCCGCCGAGGAGATCGTGAAGCACATGCGATCGTAGACGTCCATGAACGACAGCGGCCCGGAGGTGTGCGCGCCGGCGCCGCTCACGTAGGCGTGGCGCGGACGCATCGTCGAGAACTCGTAGCCGATGCCGGCGCCGGACTTCAGCGTCATGCCGGCCTCGTGCAGCTTGCCGAGGATGTCGTCCATCGAGTCCACGATCGTGCCCGACACCGTGCAGTTGATCGTCGAGGTCGCCGGCTTGTACTGCGAGGCGCCGGCGTTCGAGAGGATGCGGCCCGCCGGGATCGCGCCGTTCTGCAGGGCCCACAGGAACTGTTCGCGCCAGTAGCGGCGCGCGACGGTCGTCGCTTCGAGTGAGGCGAGCGCCGTGGCGACGCGATCGTAGGTATCGAAGATCGTCTCGTCGACCGGCTCGCCGGACTGCGTGCACAGCCGGTACTTGCGCTCCCAGATGTCGAGCGCCGCCGGCTGCAGCGGCACCTCGTCAGCGACCGCGGCCTCCACGACCGGTCCGCCCGTGATTACTTTCAGATTCTTCTCGCGGCCAATGTTCATCTCGATAGCTGCCACCCGAGTTCTCCCCACCTAATGTCATGCTGCGGACTCCTGCTCTTTTGGGCGGTCGGTCCCGGGCGAATCCGCCGAATGCCCGGGACGTGCGGTCTCAGATCGCTCTGGAGAACCGCGTGCGCTCTGCTGGCGCTTCGAGATATTTGTCGAACGTCATGCAGACGAGGCGGATCAGGAGCCTGCCGGGCGGCAGCACCGTGATCTCGTCGTCCGCGATGTCCACGAGCCCGTCGTCGGCGAGCGGTGCCAGCCGCGCGAGCTCCTGTGCGAAATAATCCTTGAAGTCCACGTTCCAGCGCTTCGAGAAGGCGTCCATCCCGACGTGGAAGTGGCAGATGAGGCGCGTGATCGCGTCGCGCCGGATCCGGTCGTCCTCGCTCAGCTCCACGCCGCGCGCGATCGGCAGGCGACCGGCGTCGAGCGCCGCGTAATAAGGCGCGGCCTCCTTGAGGTTCTGGCTGTAGGAATGTGTGAGCATGCCGATCGAGCTCATGCCCATCGCCACGAGATCGCAGTTCGAGTGCGTGGAGTAGCCCTGGAAGTTGCGATAGAGCGTGTCGTCGCGCTGCGCCCGCGACAGCTCGTCGTCCGGCAGCGCGAAATGGTCCATGCCGATGTAGACGTAGCCGGCGTCCGTCAGGCGCTCGATGCTGCGCTCGAGGATCGCGAGCTTCTCCGCCGCCGCCGGGAGCTGGGCCGCGTCGATCTGCTTCTGGGTCTTGAACAGATGCGGCAGGTGCGCGTAGTTGAACACCGAGAGGCGGTCGGGCCGGATGTCGAGCACGCGGTCGAGCGTCGCATCGAAGCTCGCGAGCGACTGGTGCGGCAGGCCGTAGATCAAATCGAGGCTCACGCTGCGGAAACCCGTGGCCCGCGCGGTATCGACGACGCGCCGCGTCTCCTCCTCGCTCTGCACGCGGTTCACGGCGAGCTGCACGTCGGCGGCGAAATCCTGCACGCCGAGGCTGATGCGGTTGAAACCGAGCTCGCGCAGACGCTCGATCGTCCCCGGCGGAGTCGTGCGCGGGTCGACCTCGAGCGAGTAATCGCCCGCGTCGCCCCCGAGCAGCGTGAAGTGCTCGCCGGTCACGCGCATCAGCGCGCTCATCTGCGCCTCGTCGAAGAACGTCGGCGTGCCGCCGCCCCAGTGCAATTGAGCGACCGGCCGCGCGCCGCCGTGCAGCGCTGCCTGCATCCCGATTTCGCGGAACAGCCGCTCGAGATAGTCGGCAGCGTGACGGCGATTGTTCGTGATGATCTTGTTGCACGCGCAGTAGTAGCAGACGCTCGCGCAGAACGGCAGGTGAAAGTACAGCGACAGCGGGCGATCGCCGTGGCGCTCGAGGTTCTCGCGGGCGTGGCGGACGTAGGCGGCCGCGTCGAATTCCGGCGTGAACTGCACGGCCGTCGGATAGGAGGTATACCGCGGCCCCGACACGTCGTATTTCTGGATCAACTCCGGCGAAAACAACGCGCTGGCTGACATTTCTCTCCTCGGTCCTAAGGCACTCACGGGGGCAGGGTTGCAGATACGGTCCGGCGGTCCATTGACGTGGATCAACCGGTTCCGAAGGGGGATCTTACCCTCGCGGCCCCCCGGAATATACCCGCATTTCACCCCGTTTTTCGGGGCCTGGAATCGCCCGGCGCAGCGTGTTTGTCAAGCGCCCGGGAGGGACTTCGCGCCGTGGATATGGAGGTCGCGCTGGGGGTAGGGAATGGTGATTCCGCGCTCGGCGAAGAGGCGCTGGATGTCGAGCAGCAGATCGTGTACGACTTTGCCCCGGTCCGCCATCTCGCCGACGTGGACGCCGAGCTCGAGCTCGACCGCGCTCTCCGCGAAACCCTGGACCGCGGCGGTCGGAGCCGGCTCCTTCAGCACCCGCGGGTGCCCGCCCGCGGCGGCGAGCAGGAGCTCGAGCGCGAGTCTCGCGTCGTCGCGGTAGCCGATGCCGATCTTCATCGCGACCCGCGTCACCTGGTCCGTCAGCGTCCAGTTCACGAAGCGCTCGGTGATGAAGTTCTTGTTCGGAACGATGATCTCTTTGTTGTCGGCGTCGACGATCGTCGTCGCGCGGATCTGGATGCGCGCGATCTTGCCCGTCCGGTCGCTGATCGTGACGATGTCGCCGACCCGGATCGGCCGCTCGAAGAGCAGGATGAGGCCGGAGACGAAGTTCGCGAAGATTTCCTGCAGACCGAAACCGAGCCCGACGCCGAGCGCGGCGATGAGCCACTGGATCTGCGACCAGCGCACGCCGATCGTGCCCAACGCGAGGCTCATGCCGAGGCCGACGATCGCGTACTGCGAGAGCGTGGTCACGGCGTAGCGGCTGCCATGGTGCAGCCGCAGGCGCTGCAGGATCGCGATTTCGAGCACGCCCGGCAGATTGCGCGCGGCGATCAGCGTGATGCCGAGCGTGATCGTCGCGAGGCCGAGGCTCGCGAGCGTGATCGGCTGGGCGTGGGTGCCGCCGCTGCCGTCGGGGACCTCGATTTCCCACAGCCGCACGTCCTGGAAGACGGTGAGCGCCGGCAGCACGTCCTTCCAGATCCAGTAGAGACCGAAGGCGACCGACCAGCCGATGACGTTGCGCAGGATGAGCCGCGTCTGGGCGTTCACGGTCGCGATGTCGACGACCGTCGGCGGCGATTCGGCCGCGGTCGCCTCCTCGCCCTCTTCGCGCTTCGCCGCGCGCTCCTCCCGCCGCTCCACGACGAGCCGGGTCTCCGCGATGATGAGCCAGCGCTGGGCGAGGCCGTAGACGAGCGCCGCGGTCCACACCAGCAGGAGCGTCATGAGGTAGTACCGGCTGAGCTCGAGCGCCGTGTAGTAGAAGCCCGCGACGGCGAGAACCGCGAGGGCGAGCGGCATGAGCACCGCGGCCGTGCTCCAGATCACGGCGCTGCGCGTCAGCCACGCGCTCGGGTGCTTCAGCGCGAGCTCGTGGTGCAGCGGTCCGTAACGGCGGAACAGCCGATGGCTCAGCCAGGCGGCGCAGCCCATCGCGAGCAGGAACAGCATGCGGCGCGTCGTGTACTGGAAAGCGGGATTGCCGTACCAGTCGAACATCGACGAAATGGCGTAGGCCGGGATGAACACCGGGCCGATGCGGTACAGGCCGCGGCGGAACGCCCGCACCACCGGCTCCGGCCAGTGCAGGTGCACGGCGGCGACGCCGTTGCGATTCAGGAACACGCGCGTCCACAGGAATGCGAAGCTGACATCCGCCATCACCCGCAGCACCGGCGCGATGGCGAGCGAGACGTCGCTGACCTCGGGGCTCACGTGCAGCAGATCGGCGATGGCCCAGGCGAGCACCGGCAGCGGCAGCGCGAGCACGCTCGAGATCATGAGCGCATAGGCCGTGTAGCGCACGCGATCCGTTGCGGGCGTGCGGACCTGCGCCGCGAGATCGTCGAGCATCGCATACAGCCGCGGGCGGCTGCGCAGGACGGCGACGACGACGAGCACGAGCCCGAGCAGCCGGAACCAGGCGACGCGCACGCCCGCCCGGAAATCCGCGAACAGCGAGCCCGGGATGTCGGCGCGCCCGAACCAGCTCCCGACGGCGCTCAGGTCGCCCACGAGGTTCACGCCGAGCGGCGGGGCGTTCGGCAGCCACAGCAGGCGCTCGTCGAGATAAGCCCCGAAGGCCGTCACGGTGGCGAGGAGCTGGCGCAGCTCGAACTCCTCGGCGTCGATCGAGCGCAGATAGCTCGCATAGTTCGAATCGAGCGTCGCGATGAGCTGCACTTGATCCTTCAGCAACTGCCGGAGCTGCTTGTCGTACTCGGCGCGTTGTTCGGGCGGGAGATCGGCCGGCAACTGGCGGAGCAGCGCCTCGGCGCTCTTCTCGCCGTCGGCGAGCTGGCGCGAGGATTCGTCGAGCTCGATGCGGCGCAGACCGATCTGCTGCACGATGCCCTCGCGGATCTTCGACTGCCGGGCGAGCGCATCGGGCTTCGGGAGCTGGCGCCGCTGTTCGACGAGGATGCGGCCGAGGCTCGAGGAGGCTCCGGCGAGCTTGAGCCGGTGCTGGGCGCGCGCGAAATCGTCGTCGAGCCGCTGCCGCCGCTCGACATACGCGGAGCGCTCGGCGATCGCCCGCGCCTGATCGCCGATGACCCGCCAGGATTCCTCGCCGTAGGCCGCGTTCTCACCGGCGAGCTTGCGCACCACGGGCGGCGCGCCCGAGGCGTCGCGCTGCGCACGCGAGGCGTTTTCCTGGGCATCGCGCATGTCGCTCTCGCGCCGCGCGAGCAGCAGTTGCTCGAGCTCGGCGACCCGCGCCGTCTGCGCGCTCAACTGGGCCGTGGCGAGCTTGCGCGTCGCGACGAGCACGTCGGCGCGCACATCGTGACTCGATTGTTCCTGACCGAGCATCGCGAGCTCGGCGTGCTTCGCAGCGAGCTCGGCCTCGCCCGCCATGCGCCGGGCCCGGCCGAGCTCGTCGGTCTCCGCGGGCGAGGCGCTGCCGGTCTCGAGCTCGAGCTCGCCGATGCGCCGCGCGACGCGCGATTTCTCCTGCAGGATGTCGGCGGGTCGCGAGGCGAGCGCCTGCTCGCGCAGCTCGAGACTCTTGAGCTTGTTCTCGAGTGCGGTGAGCTCCGTGGTCGCGGCCTGCAGCAGACGTTCGAGCTCGGTGGCCGGCAACTGCTGCTCGGCCGTCGTGAGCTGGGGACGGCCCTGGCGGGCGGCGAGCTCGGCCTGCTTCGCGGCGAGATCCTTCAGCGTCGCCGGCCCCTGGTTCAGGCTCTTCGAGAAATTGGCGGCGGCGGCCTCATTCGCGGCGCGGGCTTCGAGGAAGGCCTTCGCCTGCTGATAGGTCTGCACGAGCGGCTGCTTCGCGGCATCGTCGCTGTAACTCTGCTCGACGTCCGCGAGACGGCCGGCGACGTCCTCGAGCGTCGGCACGGCACGCGCGCCGCCGAGCACGCCGGCGAGAACGATCGCGATGAGTAAGCGGAGCGACAGACGGGTGGACATGCACTCGATCCGAGTTCGGGCCGGACCGCATGCCCGTGGTCTCCCGGACATGCGCGCGAGCCGCGAGTCTAGCAGAGGGCGGCGGCGCTGTCCGGCCGTGCGGCGCGGTACCCCCAGCGTTCGGGCTTCTGCTAGCATCGCCGCATGCGCCGCGCGCCCGTTCTCATCGCCCTCCTCGCCTCGCTGCCGTCCGCCGCGCGCGCAGCAGGCGAGCTCGCGCTGGCGCCGCCCGCGTTCCTCGTCGGTCCGCACGTCGCGCATTCCGCGCTCGGCGCGACGTACGCGTATCGCGGACGCGCGCCGCATGCCGCGTCGGCCCTCCAGATCACCGTCGTCGAGGTCCCCGACGAGCTCGCCGCCGGCGGACGCACGAGCGAACGCTGCCTGAAGATGTTCGTCGACGAGCTCGCGCGCGGCCGCAACGCCTTCTTCTCCGCGCCGATTCCCGAACCGCTCGTCGCGGCGGGGCTCTCGTTCGCGCAGGTGCGCTGGCTCGATACCGCGGCGAGCGGAGCGACCGGCGTGATGGGCTGTGCCGTCGACGGCGAGCGCTACGTCGCGGTGAGCTACCAGGATTCCTTGAAAAGCGCCGTCGAGAGCTTTCCGAAAATCCGCGCCGCGCTCGCCAAGCTCGCTGTGCCGCGGTGAATGCGCCGGCCGTGAAACCGGGCGTGCCCGGCCGCCACTACCGTTACTACGATCTGCTGATGGCGGGTTTCGTCACGGTGCTGCTGTGCTCGAACCTGATCGGCCCGGCGAAGGTCTGCCAGCTCGAGCTGCCGTTCGACGTGCCGCTCATCGGCACGCTGCTCGTCTTCGGCGCGGGCAACATCTTCTTTCCCGTCAGCTACATCTTCGGCGACATCCTGACCGAGGTGTACGGCTTCGCACGCGCCCGCAAAGTGATCTGGGCGGGCTTCGCGGGCATGGTGTTCGCGAGCGTGATGACGCTCGTCGTCATCGGCCTGCCGCCGAGTCCGCGCGAGCCGTTCAACGCGACGCTGCAGCCCGCGCTCGAGACCGTCTTCGGCGGCACGTGGCGCATCGTCGTCGGCTCCATCCTCGCGTTCTGGGTCGGCGACTTCGTCAACTCCTACGTACTCGCGCGGATGAAGGTCTGGACGCGCGGCCGCATGCTCTGGACGCGCACGATCGGCTCGACGCTCGCCGGGCAGGCGATCGACAGCTTCATCTTCTATCCGCTCGCGTTCTACGGCGTCTGGGAGGGCTCGACGCTGTGGCGCGTCGCGGCGTTCAACTGGGTGTTCAAGGTGAGCGTCGAAGTGCTCATGACGCCGCTCACCTATGCGGCGGTCGGCTTCCTCAAGCGTCGTGAGCGCGAGGACTACTTCGACATCGGGACGGACTTCACGCCGTTCTCGCTCGAGGACTGAGCGCGCCGCTACACGACGCGCGTGAGCGACGCGGTCTCGGGATCCGCTGCCGGCTGACGCGACACGGGCAGCGGCGGCTTGAGCAGGAAACGCTCGCCCGCCTTCGCCACGCGGAAACCGCGCCGCTCGAGCTCGCGCCCCGCCGCTTCGGACTCGTAGTGATAGAGCACCAGCCGGCTCTTCTGCTCCTCGGAATACTCACGCGCGATGTCTTCGACGCCGGCGTGCGCGGGCGAACCCTCGACGCCGCAGTCGTGGAACACGGGCTCGCCGGAACGCGCGAAATGGCCGAGCACCTCGGGGATCGGGCGCGTGTCGCCGGTGTAGGCGAAAGCGCCCGGCAGGCACAGACCGAACGCCTGGTGATAGCCGCTGTGACGCACCGGGAACACCGACAGCAGCAGCCCCCGCAACCACATGAATTCACCGACGGGCAGGAGCTGGAACGCATCCCAGAAGCTCGCGTTGCCCTCGCTCAACACGAAGGAGCTGCCGGCGAGCTTCGCGTGCAGCGCGGGCACGAGCGCGGCCGGCACGTGCAGGCGCACGAGCCCCTGGTCCGCGAAGTAGGCGCGATAGAACAGCGCTTCGATGCCGCCGATGTGATCGAGATGGAGATGGGTGATGAACACCGCTTTCGGGATCGCATCGCCATAGCAGGTGCGGTAGTCGTCGAGCGTGCGCGGCCCGCAATCGATGAGCAGCAGGGGCTCACCGTCCGCCTCGAGCACCGCCGCGGCGCTGCCGAGCTCGGAGGCGCGGGCATTGCCTACGCCGAGAAAACGCAGTGCCAGTGCTTCAGTCATGTCGCGATCCCTCCAGTGCCGCGCAGCCTACGCCGGGGAGGGGCCCCTACGCCACAGGATGGCGGACGCAGCGGTCTGCGGGGAGCCTGCCCGTCGTCGCGTACCGGCGCTTCCTCTAGGCAGCGAGCCTGACCAGCCGGCGCAAGCATCGCCGCGCCCACCGACACGCAGTGCAGCGCCCGGCCGGCTCACGCGAACCGGTATTTGACCAGATACCACAGCGCTTTCACGCCGTCCTTCCAGTTGATCTTCTTGCCTTCGGCATACGTCCGGCCGTAGTAGCTGATGCCGAGCTCGTAGATGCGCCACTTCCGGGCGAGCGCCATCTGGGCGCTCATCTGCACTTCGATGCCGAAGTCGTTCGCCGACAGGCGCAGGTCGGCGAGCACTTCGCGCGTGAACATCTTGTAGCAGACCTCGATGTCCGTGAGCGTCTGGTCGTAGAGCGCGTCGAAGAGCAGCGAGATGACGCGGTTCGCGAGGAAGTGATGGAAATAGAGCGCGCGATGCGGGCGGCCGTAGAAGCGCGAGCCGAACACGACGTCGGCGACGCGTTTGACGGCGATGAGCTCGTACATCGTCCGCCAGTCGTCGGGATCGTATTCGAGGTCCGCATCCTGGATCACGACGACCTCGCCGCTCACCGTTTCGAAGCCGGTCTGGAGCGCGCCGCCCTTGCCGCGATTGCGCTCGTGGAGCACGACCCGCAGCGCGAACTCCCGGCCCGGGCCGGGCACGACGCGGAGGTCGCCGCGCTCGTCGATCTCGAGCGCGCAGGCCGTGCCGGCGAGCGCGGCGTGACGGACGAGCCAGTCGCGCGTGCCGTCGCGTGAACCGTCGTCGACGATCACGATCTCCTTCACGACCTCGGGCAGCGCCGCGACCACGCGCACGAGGCATTCGGCGATGGTTTCGCGCTCGTTGTAGCACGGTATGACGATCGAAAGTTTCATCGGGCCCGCTCCGGGGGATGTCGGGTAAGCGCGCTGCCGGCAGAAGCCCCCACGCCCGCCGTGTCCCGCACGCTACGCAATACCCAGCCGGGGGTCAATGTCCGATCGCCCGGAAATTCATGAGCTTGGCCGATGATTCCCGCGCGATTCCTGAGCTGTGACGGAGCTCCTCAGCACACCATTTCACGCCACGGCCGCGACGCCTCGTCCAGGCCGCGATCATTGTGGTGCGAGGGCCGCGAGCGCGCACCAGCGCAGTGCGACGCCCCGGCGAAGTTCAACGCGCGCTCCGCGCCGGCGCGCGCCGTACCGCGCTGCCGGCGCACGCTTTCAAGCAGTTAACGCGGGTGGCACGGCGGATGCTAAGAGCCCGTTGACTTGCGGCACGGCCTGCAGCGCCTGCCCAGAGACGAACCGCCGCCGGCCCGGATACCGGCACTACCGGCGGCTCAGACAGACCCAAGTGCGAGGAGGGAATCGCATGAAGCTCGTAACGGCGATTATCAAACCTTACAAGCTAGACGAGGCGCGCGAAGCGTTGTCCGCGTTGGGCGTGCAAGGCGTTACGGTCACGGAGGTCAAAGGATTCGGGCGGCAGAAGGGACACACCGAGCTCTACCGCGGCGCCGAATACGTCGTCGATTTTCTCCCGAAGGTGAAGCTGGACATCGCGTGCAGCGATGAACACGTCGAAGGCGTGATCGAAGCGATCACGCGTGCCACCAAGACCGGAAAAATCGGCGACGGAAAGATCTTCGTGCAACCGCTGGATGAAGTGATTCGGATCCGGACCGGCGAATCCGGCCTGGACGCGATCTGAGGATTTCCCAAATGAAGACCGTGGAGGACTTTGAAATGAACTTTATGAACGACCGGAAGGTGGCCGGCTCGGTCGCGAGGTCCCTCGTGGGTCTCGGAATCGCGCTGTCACCGCTATTAGTCCTGGCCGAGGATGCCGCGCCGCCGGTAGCCAACAAGGGCGACACTGCCTGGATGCTGGTCTCGACGCTCCTCGTGATCATGATGGCGGTGCCCGGGCTCGCACTGTTCTACGGCGGCATGGTCCGTTCGAAGAACATGCTGTCGATCTGCATGCAGGTCTTCGTCACCTTCTCCCTCCTGACCGTACTGTGGTGTGTCTACGGCTACAGCCTCGCGTTCACGGAAGGCAATGCGTTCTTCGGCGGCTTCGGCCGGCTCATGCTGAGCGGCGTCACCCCCGACTCCACGGCCGCAACCTTCAGCAAGGGTGTGGTGATCCCCGAGTTCGCCTACATCGCGTTCCAGTGCACGTTCGCCGCGATCACGCCCTGCCTCATCGTCGGCGCCTTCGCCGAGCGCATGAAATTCAGCGCGGTGCTCGCGTTCATGGTGCTGTGGTTCACGTTCTCCTACCTGCCCGTCGCGCACATGGTGTGGTTCTGGGCCGGTCCCGATGCCTACACCGATGCCGACGCCGCCGCCAAGGCCGGCTCGATCGCGGGCTTCATCTTCCAGAAGGGCGCGCTCGATTTCGCGGGCGGCACGGTCGTGCACATCAACGCCGGTATCGCGGGCCTCGTCGGCGCGCTCGTGCTCGGCAAGCGCAAGGGCTACGGCACGACGGCGATGCCGCCGCACAACCTGCCGATGGTCATGATCGGCGCCTCCCTGCTGTGGGTCGGCTGGTTCGGCTTCAACGTGGGTTCGAACCTCGAAGCCTCGGGCTTCGCGGCGCAGGTGTTCGTCAACACCTTCCTCGCGACCGCCGCCGCGGCGGTGAGCTGGACGATCGCGGAGTGGATGTTCCGCGGTGCGCCCACGATGCTCGGTGCGGCCTCGGGCGCCATCGCGGGCCTCGTCGCCATCACCCCGGCCTGCGGTTTCGTCGGGGTCACCGGCGCACTCGTCATCGGCCTCGTCGTCGGTATGCTCTGCCTGTGGTCGGTGTCGAAGCTCAAGTCCTGGCTCGGCTACGACGACTCGCTCGACGTGTTCGGCGTGCACTGCCTCGGCGGTATCTTCGGCGCGATTTCGACGGGCGTGTTCTGCTCGCCCAAGCTCGGCGGTACGGGCGTCTACGACTACGTCGCGAACAAGGTCGGCGATTTCGACATGACGGCGCAGGTCATCAGCCAGTGCTGGGGTGTCGGCACGACGCTCGTGTGGTCCGCGGTCGTCGCGTTCATCTCCTACAAGCTCGTGGACCTCGTCATCGGTCTGCGCGTCTCGGAGGAAGTGGAGCGCGAAGGCCTCGACACCGCGGAGCACGGCGAGCGCGCCTACTCCTGATTCCAGACCTCCTGCTGTCACAAGCTTTGGGGCGCCTGCGGGCGCCCCTTTTCTTTGTTTCGCCCCCAAACGTCGGGGTACGTCGATGCATCTCACCTTGGCTGATCCCTGTCGCCCTCGCGCAGGCGCGGACCCAGTCGGTGACCCACGACACGAGCAGTGAACCCCGGCTGTCGAGTGCTATGCGCCGCGCTCGTATTCTGCGCTGACCCCGGGGTTCGACCGCAGCGCCGCGGCTGAACGACTGGGCCCTCGCCTGCGCGAGGGCGACAAGTGGAGGGTGTGCGCCGCGGTGTGTTGATCAATGGCACCCGCAGTTCGAAGAAGAAGCTGCGCTCGTCGCGGCACCCGCCACGCCGCCTTCACTTGGCGCATTTCGGTGCGCACCCTTAGAATCAGGACTCCACCACTCCGACGGATGCGCCGATGCCCGATCGTTACTGTTCCACGCCCGACGTCCTCGTCGCCGACGTCGCTGACGGCTCGAGCATCGCGGTCGCGCCGGACTACAGCGGCGTGGCGATCGCCGCGACCCGCGCGCTGATCCGCAAGCAGGCGCGCCGGCTGCATCTCATCGCCGTGCCGCAGTCCGGCCTGCAGGCGGATCTGCTGATCGGCGCGGGCTGCGTCGGCATCATGGAATGCGCGGGCGTGAACCTCGGCGAATTCGGCCTCGCCCCGCGCTTCACGGACTGGGTGCAGCAGGGCCGGCTGACGATGCGCGACGCGACCTGCCCGGCGATCCATGCAGGCCTGCAGGCCGCGGAGAAAGGCGTGCCGTTCATACCGCTCCGCGGCATCCTCGGCTCCGATCTGCTGAACGAGCGTCCCGACTGGCGCGTGATCGACAACCCCTACCAGCACGACGATCCGATCGTCCTGATCCCGGCGATCAAGCCCGACGTCGCGCTCTTCCACGCCGCGCTCGCCGACCGCGCGGGCAATGTGTGGGTCGGCATCCGCCGCGAATTGATGTTGATGGCCCACGCCGCGCGCCGCACGCTCGTGACGGTGGAAGCGATCCACGACGGCGATCTGCTCACCGATCCCACGCTCGCCGCCGGCACGATTCCCGCGTTCTACGTCAGCCGCATCTGTCTCGAGCCGGGCGGCATGCGGCCGCTCGGCTTCTCGCCGGCGGGCGAACAGGCCGACGCGCCGATGATCGAGGCCTATGTCGCCGCCGCGCGCACACAGGCCGGCTTCGACGCGCACCTCGCGGAGTGGCTGGCATGAGCGGCGTGGATCCGGCGCGCGACGGTTACACGACGGAAGAACTGCTCGCCATCGTGATGGGGCGGCTGACGACGGGCCTCGGCCACATCGCGGTCGGCGCGCTCTCGCCGCTGCCCGCCGCCGCCGCGCTGCTCGCGCGCGAGCTGAGCCCGCGCACCGAGATCACGATCCTCGGCAGCCCGCGCCACATGCGCTTCACGGACGGCGGACGCGAGCTCTTCGATTGCGCGGCTCAAGGCCGGCTCGACGCGTTCTTCCTGAGCGGCGGTCAGATCGACGGCCAGGCGAACATCAACCTCGTCGCGATCGGCGACTACGTAAAACCGAAGCGCCGCTTCCCGGGCAGCTTCGGCTCGGCGTATCTCTATCATCTCGTGCCGAAGGTGATCCTGTTCCGCCAGGAGCACAGCCCGCGCGTGTTCGTCGAGCACGTCGATTTCGTGAGCGCCGCGGGCACTTCGCCGCGCAACGTCTACCGGCCGGGCGGGCCGAAGCATCTCGTGACGGAGATGGCGGTGATGGATTTCGACGCCGGCCCGGGGCGCTTCAGGTTGAATACCGTGCAACCCGGCTACACCGAGGCCGAGCTCCGCAAGCAGACCGGCTTCACCTACGCCCTGCCGGCCGAAGTCCGCACGACGCCCGCGCCGACTGCCGAGGAGCTCGCGCTGCTGCGCGGCCCGGTGCGCGAGGAGCTCGTGCACGCCTATCCGAAATTCGCGCGCGAGGCTTATCTCGCGCCCTGAGTACTCCAGAGGTCGTCCATGTCCGAAATCCTGCGCCAGATCCATCTCCGCACCGAGGGCCCTGCCTATCAGAGCGTCATCACGAACGCGACCGGCCAGGAGCTCCGCGCCGACGAACCTTCCGCGCTCGGCGGCGAGGACGCGGGCTTCCTGCCCTTCGAGCTGCTCTCCGCCGCGCTCGCCTCCTGCACGGCCGCGACGCTCATGATGTTCGCACGCCGTCACGGCTGGGAGCTCGCCGAGGTCGTGATGGACGTGCGCTACGTCCGGACGGGCGAGCGCGAAGGCAACGCCCACCACGGCCGCGATCTCATGGCCCGCGACATCGTGCTCAAGGGCAACATCAGCGACGAGGAGATGGAGCGCCTCACGGCGGTGGCGAAGCGCTGCCCGGTCGCGAAAGTCCTCGAAGGCGCGAGCATCGAGATCTTCGATCAGGTCCGCCTCGAACAGGCCTGAGATCATGCCGCGCGTCGTGCTCGCCTGGAGCGGCGGCAAGGACAGCCTGATGGCGCTCGGCGCACTGCGCGCCGATCCGGCGTACGACGTCCTCGGTCTCGTGACGACGGTGAGCGCCGTCCACGATCGCATCTCCATCCACGGCATCCGCCGCAGCATTCTCGCCTTGCAGTGCGCCTCGCTCGGTCTGCCCTGCGTAGAAGCCGTGCTGCCGGCGGCTCCCTCGAACGCGGATTACGAACGCGTGTGGGCCGAGGCGCTCGCGACGGCGCGCCGGCAATGGGGCGGATTCTCGGGCGTCGCCTACGGCGATCTCTTCCTCGCCGACATCCGCGCCTATCGCGATCGTCAGCTCGGCGCGCTCGGCCTCGCGACGCACTACCCCTTGTGGCTACGGGATACGAAGGCGCTCGCGCGCGGTTTCGTCGCGGCAGGTCACGAGGCTTGCGTCACCTGCGTCGACACGACGCTGCTCGACGGCGCGTTCGCCGGGCGGCGCTACGACGAGGCGTTCCTCGATGCCCTGCCGGCGTCGGTCGATGCTTGCGGCGAGAACGGGGAGTTCCATACCTGCGTCGTCGGCGGGCCGCTGTTCGCGCAGGCCATTGCGGTGACGACGGGGGAGAGGGTGTTACGCGAGGGGCGATTTCAATACGTGGATCTGATTGAAGCTCGATAGGCTGTACCCACGGCGAAGGCTCATCGATCGCGTTAGGGAAGCTCTGAATAAGTCCATCCTGGACTTTTCAGAGCACGGTCGGCAAGAAGCGTGGTTCTTGCCAACCTTACGTGAACAATGGCTTACGCCACTGTTCACGGCGGCACATCCCTGTGCCGCCGGAAGCTCTGAACGGACGCACGGTGTCACCGTCACCGCGTCGTCCCGGCGGAGGCCGGGACCCAGTCATCGACCCACGGCGTCCACGTCGAGCCTCGCGATTCCAAAGCGTGTCGCGCCGGTGATTGATCCCGAGGTTCCACCTGACTGCCGCGGCTGAACGACTGGGTCCCGGCCTCCGCCGGGACGACGAATGGAGGAACGTATTCGCCCGGTAGCGCGAAACGCTCGAAATCTCACCCCGTCAATATCGCCCGCGACCTCTCGAACATCGGCCCGATCACGTGGCTCATGTGCTCCCACACCTCGTCGATGCGCTGGCCCTTGCGATGCAGCTTGACGTTCAGACAGCCGATCGAGCCCAGCCGATAGCCCGCGAACGCCTGGAACCACGGAATGGACGCGAACGTGCGGCCCATGCCGCGCTCGTAGATGTCGCGGATCTCGGCGAGCGGCAGCGGATGGATCGCATGCCACTGCTCGACCCAGTTCTCGGGATCGGCGCACATCATGAGCCAGCCGACGTCGAGGAGCTGCGCGCCGAGGCCCGAGATCTCCCAGTCGATCACGCCTGTCAGCCTCCCCTCGTGATAGAGGCAGTTCCCCGGCTGGAAGTCGCCGTGATAGAGCCCTTCCGGCGCGTCCGTCGGAATCTTCGCGAGCAGCAGGCGCTCGACGTCCTCGGCGAGCGTGATCCACGCGGGCTCCGGCGAATGACGGTAGATCTTCGACCAGCGCTTCACCTGATCCGCGAGCGGCTCGGGCGTGTCCCAGCCGGCGAGCTGCGTGCGCCAGTCGAACTGGTGGAGGCGCGGCAGGAGTTCCGCGCACTGGCGCCACAGCGGTTCGGCCGCTTCGCGCGACCGTCCGAACGACTTGTGCGGATCCCAGATGAAGAACACGCGCCCCGGCAGGCGCTCCATCACGATGAACGGCACGCCGAACCAGTGCTCGTTCTCGCTCGCGAACGGCACGTCCGGCACGGGCAGGCCGGCGGCATGCAGCGCGCGCAGCAGCGGCGCCTGACGATAGACGTCGGTGTTGCCGCGCCGCGCGACGCCCGGCGGCGGCACCTTCAGCACATATTCGCCGACGATCTCGTGCGTGCCCTTCTTCTGCACGTCGAACAGGAACGTGAGCCCGGCGTGGCCGTCCGAGTCGTGCACGGAATGCAGCTCGACACCGTGACCGAGATGATCGTCGATGAACGTCTGCAGATTCGCCTTCAGCTCGGACTTGACCATGCCTCCCCGCTCCCTCAGTCGACGCTCTTCGCGATGAGATCCGGCGCCGTCCGATCGACTTTCGCGTCCGGCGTCCAGTAACGCTTCGCCCAGATCCCCTTGTACGCCTCCTCGCCGACCGGCATGCGCCAGGTCTTCAATTCCGCGCCTTCGAGCGTGACGGCACACAGCGCGCGCGGCTGATCGTCCGTGGCGTCGACGTAGCCGTCCGCGTCGGTCTTTGGAATGTAGCGCCGCGCGATGCGGCGATAACGCTCGCGCCAGAGTTCGTCGTTGCCGACTTCGTGCACGACTTCCGCGGCGCCGCGCACGATCACTTTACGATACGGGAATACGCGCTCGTCGATGCAGAGCGCGACGCGCGGATCGCGGCGGATGTTCGCGAGCCACTCGGAATGCTGGCGCGGCGTGAACCAGATGCGGCCTTCCTCGTAGACGAACCAGATCGGCGCGAGCAGCGGCGCGCCGTCGGCGTCGAGCGTCGCGATGTCCATGAGGAATCCGGGTTCGTTCAGAAAGACGTCGCGCTCGGCGACGGTGAGTTTCGGCATGCTCCCCTCCTGCTGATACTGGACGGTGACCGGCACGGCCGGCGGTCGCGTGACTATAGCCAGTTCGTCGGGCCGCGGCCACGCGGCGGTGCGGCATGGCCAGGTAGAGCAGGATACCGGCCGGTAGACACGCCGGACACCCGACGGCTATCGAGCAGGCAGCCGCTTCGACATAATAGGCCGACGCGGGCACGAGACCCGCGACACACGAGGGGAGAAACCATGATCGACCGCCGTCACATCGGCTACGAAACGCCGCCGTTCACCGTCGAAGTCGAGAAGGGCCGGCTGCGCCTGTTCGCGAAGGCGATCGGCGAGACGGATCCGAAATACTTCGACGAGGCGGCAGCTCGAGCCGCGGGCTATGCCTCGCTGCCCGTGCCGCCGACGTTCCTGTTCTGTCTGGAGATGGAGCAGCCGGATCCTTATGCCTGGTTCGACGACGTCGGCATCGAGCTGCCGAAAGTCCTGCACGGCGAGCAGAGCTTCACGTATCACCGCACGCCCTGCGCCGGCGAGAAGCTGACGTTCCGCGCGAAGGTCGTCGACATCTACGACAAGAAGGGCGGGCTCCTCGAGTTCGTCGTCCAGGACAACACCATCACCGACGAACGGGGTGCCGCGGTCGCGGAATTCCGCCGCTCGATCGTCATCCGTCACGGCTGAGGGCAACGGCATGAGCACACCGAAATACTCCGAACTCGAAGTCGGCGCCGCGATCCCGAGCCTGACGCAACGCCCGATCACGCGCCAGACACTCGCCGTCTACTGCGGCGCCTCGGGCGATCACAATCCCGTCCACGTCGACATCGATTTCGCGCGCGCCGCGGGCCTGCCCGACGTGATTGCCCACGGCATGCTCGTCATGGCCTACATGGGCCGGACGTTGACGCAGTGGGTGTCGCAGGAACGCATGCGCGCCTTCAGCACGCGCTTCATGGCGATGACGCACATCGGCGACGCGATCACCTGCACGGGGGCAGTGCTCGAGAAGCTCGAGCGCGACGGCGAGAAGCTCGTGCGCGTCAGCATCAGCGCCGCGGATCAGCGCGGCGAAGTGAAGACCGCGGGCGAAGCGCTGATTGCGCTCGATCCCTGAATCACGCAAAGGAGAACACCATGGGTACGCTCAACGGCAAGGTCGCCATCGTCTCGGGCTCCGGCCGCGGCATCGGCCGCTCGGTCGCCTCGAAGCTCGCCGCGGAAGGCGCGGCGGTCGTCGTCAACGATCTCGATCCGGCGCCGGCCGACGAGGTCGTGAAGGAAATCACCGCCGCGGGCGGACGGGCGATCGCCTGCAACGGCGACGTCACGGCCGCGGACTTCGGCGATCGTTTCGTGAAAGCCGCGATCGACGCGTTCGGCGGCCTCGACATCATCGTCAACAACGCGGGCTACACCTGGGACAACGTCGTGCACAAGATGACGGACGAGCAGTTCGAGGCCATGCTCGCCGTGCACTTGACCGCACCGTTCCGCATCCTGCGCGCCGCCGCCGAGCCGATCCGCATCTTCACGAAGCAGGAAGCGCAACAGGGTCGCGAGGTCTATCGGAAAGTCGTCAACATCTCCTCCATCGCCGGCATCTTCGGTAACGCCGGGCAGATCAGCTACGCCGCGGGCAAGGCCGGCATCGTCGGCATGACGCGCGCGATGTGCAAGGAATGGGGGCGCTACAAGGTGAACGTCAACTGCGTGGCCTTCGGCTGGATCGACACGCGTCTGACGCAGGCCATCAAGGCGGACGAGGCACAGAAGACGATCGACGTCGCCGGACGCGAGATCAAGGTCGGCGTGCAGGAAGGCAATCTCGGCGCGATGCGCCAGCTCGTGCCGCTCGGCCGCCCGGGCACGCCCGAGGAAGCGGCGGGCGCCGTCTATCTCTTCTGCATCCCCGAATCGAACTACATCAGCGGCCAGTTGCTCGTGTGCGGCGGCGGCCTGCTGCTCTGACCAATTCGGGGTCAGAGTCCAATTGCAACGGACTCTGACCCCATTTATTTTGGGGTCAGAGTCGATTTCTTTTGGACTCTGACCCCAAACACAACTGCAAGGATAAGAAGATGGGTCCACTCAAAGGCATCAAAGTCATCGAAATCGCGAGCATCGGTCCCGGCCCCTACGCGGCCATGATGCTCGCCGACATGGGCGCGACGGTCATCCGCGTCGATCGCACGCAGCCCGCAAACCTCGGCATCAACATGCCGCCGAGCGCGAACGTGATGATGCGCGGCCGGCGTTCCGTCGCCGTCGATCTCAAGTCGAAGCAGGGCATCGAGACCGTGCTGAAGCTCATCGAAGGCGCGGACGCCGTGATCGAAGGCTTCCGCCCCGGCGTGATGGAGCGTCTCGGCCTCAGTCCCGAGGTCTGCCTCGCGCGCAATCCGCGCCTCGTGTTCGGCCGCATGACGGGCTACGGTCAGAATGGCGACATGTCGACCGTCGCCGGCCACGACATCAACTACCTCGCGCTCTCGGGCGTCTTGAACACGATCGGCGAGAAGGGCCGCCGGCCCGTGCCGCCGTTGAACCTCGTCGGCGATTTCGGCGGCGGCGGCATGTACCTCGCGTTCGGCGTGCTGTGCGGCATCCTCGAAGCGAAGAGCTCGGGCAAGGGCCAGGTCGTCGACTGCGCGATGGTGGAAGGCGCGACCGTGCTCGCGAACATCATCATGGGCCTGCGCGCGATCGGCGAATGGAGCGACGAGCGCGGCTCGAACACGCTCGACGGCGGCGCGCACTTCTACGGTACCTACGAGACGAAGGACGGCGGCTGGTTCGCCGTCGGCGCCATCGAGCCGCCGTTCTATTCGAAGCTGCTGACGCTCATGGGTCTCGACGAGAAGGACTTCCAGCCGCAGATGGACAAGTCGCGCTGGCCGGCCTGGCAGCAGCGTTTCGCCGAAGTCTTCCGCACGAAGACGCGCGCCGAATGGGCGGCGATCCTCGAGCACGAGGACACCTGCGCGAATCCCGTGCTGACGTTCGAAGAGGCGCAACGGCATCCGCACAACGTCGCGCGCGGCGTGTTCGCGACAGCCGGCGGCGTCGCACAGGCCGCGCCGGCCCCGCGCTTCAGCAGGACGCCGGGCGGTCTCGGCCTCCCGCCGCAGGAACCGGGCGCGAACACCGACGACGTGCTCGCGGAATTCGGGTTTGGTGCGGAGGAGATTGCGAAGCTGCGGGTGGCGAAGGTGGTGGGGTGAGATCTTCGCAGGTCCGATTACGCTGGCGGTAATCGGACCTCGTATTGTTCCTTCGTCGTCCCGAGGTCGCGTCTCGGAGCGAAAGGACGGCCGGACGCCGCTTCGGACCTCGAGCTTTGAGCTTGCAGGCTGGATCTTGGCGCCGGCTGTCCGCTTTACCCTTGCGAGAAATCGAACAGTCGCTACGCAAACCCACGAAAGCCCCGCCCATGACCTTGAGCCTCCTCGATCTCGCCCTCATCACCCTCGCCGCCCTGCTTGCGGGCGCCGTCAACGCACTCGCCGGTGGCGGGACATTGATCACCTTCCCCATGCTGACCGCGGTCGGCGTACCGGCCGTCGCAGCGAACATCACGAATACCGTCGCGCTCTGTCCGGGCTATTTCGGCGGGACGCTCGCGCAGGCCAAGGACCTCGCAGGGCAGCGCGCGCGATTGCTGCTGCTCGTGCCGCTCGGCATCCTCGGCGGGCTCGTCGGCGGCTGGCTGCTGACGCATACCGGAGAGAAGATTTTCCGGATGCTCGTGCCCTGGCTCATCTTCATGGCCTCCGGCCTCCTCGCGGCGCAGGATCCGCTGCGACGCTGGTTGATCAAGCACGCGGAAGCGCGCGGTCACGACGGCATCCAGGAATCCTGGGCCGCGGCACCGGTGTTCTTCGCGGCCATCTACGGCGGCTACTTCGGCGCCGGGCTCGGCGTCATCATGCTCGCCACACTCTCGCTCACGCTCGACGACACGCTGGTCAGGCTCAACGCCGTGAAGCAGATGCTCGCGTTCGTCATCAACGTCGCGAGCGCGACCTACTTTCTCTTCTCGGGCCAGGTCGTCTGGCCGGCCGCGCTCGTGATGGCGATCGGCGCGCTCGCGGGAGGCGTCTTCGGCGGCAGGCTCGCCGGGCGCATCAGGCCCGCGACGCTCCGCTACGCAGTCGTCGCGATCGGCGTGGTCGTGGGCGCGGTGTATCTCGTCCGCTGAGACGCCCCGCCCTCAGAGCGGCACGATGTCCGCGAGGTGGCGCGGCAGGTCGTCGATGGGCACGTCCTGCAGATCCTTGTGGAGCTCCGCGCTGACGAGCGCGGCGGTCGGGCCGTCGAGCGCGTCGCGCAGATGGCCGAGCAGGTGCGGGCCGGCGACGAGCACGAGCGCCTCGAACTGACGCTCGAGCCGCGCCTTGCGCAGGCGCTCCGCGATGTCGTGCGCGAAAGCCTTCGCGAGATGCTCCGTCGGCGCCTCCTCGCGGGCCACGCCGTGGCGGTGGCTGCCCATCCGGTCGTGGACCCGGCCGGGGCGGTCGGCTTCGATCTCGCGCGGGCGCAGACGGCCTTCGGGGTGGGCGATCTCGGCGGCGAGCTGCAGGCCGTGGCTCGCGCCCTGGTGGCGCAGGATGCGCGCACCGCTGCGATCCGCGATGACGATCCAGGTGGTTTTCATGGGGTCCTCCTCGACGCGTGTCGCGTGGAGTGTTACCGCGTTTTCAAGATGCGCCCGTGAGCCTTCCGGCCGCAAGCAGGCAGATCAATTCCGGGTCCGATGCGGGCGATTTTCGGCACGGCAGAGGGGATTTTCTGCCGGCGGTCCGGCATGGCGTGTCGGCGCAGCGCCCATTAGACTGTGCGACTTCGCGGCGGCGCCGACGCCCGCTTCCCCAAGTCACGAGAGGGTCCCCAGTGTCCGAGTACAACCTGAACCTGAAGCGCCTCATCGAGCGGCCGGAGCGCTATTTCCCCCGCAACGAGCTTTGCACCCGCCTGGAAGACGGAAGCATGTTCCGCTACACGTACCGGGAAATGACGGCCCGCACGCGCCGCCTCGCGAGTGCGCTGTCGACGATCGGCATCGGCACGCTCGACAAGGTCGCCACACTCTCCTGGAACACGCATCAGCACCTCGAGCTCTATTTCGCCGTGCCCTGCTCGGGCGCCGTGCTGCACACCGCGAACCTGCGGCTCTCCGACGAGCACCTCGCGTACACGATCAACCACGCCGCGGACAAAGCCCTCTTTTTCTCACCCGATCTGCTCGCGCAAGTCGAGTCCGTCGCACCGCTCCTGAAGACCGTGAAGCACTACGTCGTCATCGGCGATCGCGTGCCCGAGACGAAGCTCTCACCCATCAGCGCCTACGAGGACCTCATCGCCGCCGGCGATCCGGACTTCGTCTATCCGGAAGTCGACGAGCGCGCGCCGGCCTCGATGTGCTTCACCTCGGCCACGACGGGCAATCCCAAGGGCGTCGTCTACTCGCATCGCGCGCTGTACCTGCACTCGCAGGTGCTCTGCAACGTCGACTGCTGCGCCGTTTCGGAACGCGATGCGCTGCTGCCGATCGCCCCCATGTTCCACGTCAATTCCTGGGGCGTGCCGTTCGCCGGCACCTGGATGGGCTCGCGCTTCATCTTCCCCGGACAGCGTCCGCATGCCGGCGACATCGTGAAGCTCATCGCGCAGGAGAAGGCGACGTTCGCGTTCGGCGCGGTCACCGTCGGCATCGACATGATGAACTTCCTCGAGCACGAGAAGCACGACGTCTCGAGTCTCCGCGCGATGATGCTCGGCGGCTCGGCGACGCCCGCGGCCGTCATGCACTACTTCGAGAAGCACCACGGCTTCCCGATCTACACCGCCTGGGGCTCGACGGAGTGCGCGCCGATCGCGACGGCCGTGTGCATCAAGCGCGATCAGCAGGATCTGCCCGCGGACCAGAAGATCGCGATCCGCGTGCGTCAGGGCGTGCCGGTCGCGGGTGTCGAGATGAAAGTCCTCGACGACGACGGCAAGCAGATCCCCTGGGACGACCGGGCAATCGGCGAGGTCTACGTGCGCGGCCCCTGGATCGCGACGACTTATCTGAACGAGCCGCGCAGCAAGGAGAGCTTCATCGACGGCTGGTGGAAGAGCGGCGACATCGCGTCCGTGAATGACGACGGCGTGATCAAGCTCGTGGATCGCGCGAAGGACCTCATCAAGAGCGGCGGCGAGTGGATCTCCTCCGTCGATCTCGAGAACACGCTCATGGCGCATGCCGGCGTGCGCGAGGCGACGGTCGTCGGCCAGCCGCACGAGAAGTGGATCGAGCGTCCGATCGCCTTCCTCGTCGGCGATCCGAAAGTGCCGCGGCCGAACGACGAGGCGCTGCGCGAACACCTCGCCGAGCACGGCATCGCGAAATGGTGGATGCCCGATCGCTTCATCTTCCTCGACGCGCTGCCGAAGACCGGCGTCGGCAAGTTCGACAAGAAATACCTGCGCCAGCACCTCGATCAGTATCTTTGAAGAAGGGCTGAAGGGGAGCGTCGGCACGTCGGGCTTCCTTCGTCAGCCCGACCTACGAAGGCTGTCGCCGAATTTGCCGCGTCGTCCCGGCGAAGGCCGGGACCCAGTCATCTCACTACGGCGCTGAGGCAGAACTGCGAGGTGTTGGGGGGCGCCGGTTACGCTCTGGAAATCCCCGCGGTTCGCTGCTCGTGCCGAGGGTCGCCGACTGGGTCCCGGTCCCGGCCTTCGCCGGGAGAGGCCCTTCGCCGGGACGACAAATTGGAATGCGGTCAGCAACTCGATGAACTGCTTCGAGCCCGCTGCGGCACGCGCATGTCGCCGCGTCCCGCTCCGCCTTTGACCTGGATCACCCGCCACCGCGCCGCGCCGATTGAGCGCCCTGCCGTTCCGTCCTATGTTGGATTCACGAGAACGGCAACGGGCTCCGGGGGTCACCATGTTCGAATCCGCTGAAATCGGCCACAAGCTGAAGAAATCCGAATACGAGCGCGAGGAGCCGAAGCTCCGCCAGGCGCTGCTCGCCGCGCAGTTCGAGCTGCTCGAGAAGAAGAAATTCCCGGTCGTCGTGCTCGTCAACGGCGTCGACGGCGCCGGCAAGGGCGAGACCGTGAATCTCTTCAACGAGTGGATGGATCCGCGCCACATCCACACCTTCGCGTTCGGCCCCGCGAACGAGATCGAGCGGGCGCGGCCGCCGATGTGGCGTTACTGGCAGGCGCTGCCGCCGAAGGGCAAGATCGGCATACTGTTCGGCTCCTGGTACACCGATCCCATTCTCGACCGCGTCATGGGCCATGCGAAGCGCGCGGAGTTCGACGCCCAGCTCTCGCGGCTGCGCGATTTCGAGCGCATGCTCGCGGCCGAGGGCGCGCTGATCCTCAAGCTCTGGTTCCATCTCTCGAAGAAGGCGCAGAAGAAGCGCCTGAAGACGCTCTCCGCGGATCCCAAGACCGCCTGGCGCGTGACGCCGGACGACTGGGCGCACTTCAAGCATTACGACGAGTTCGTGAGCGTCTGCGAGCACGCGCTCCGCGAGACGAGCACGGGCGAGGCGCCGTGGCACGTCATCGAAGGCTCGGATGCTGAATACCGCTCGCTCACGGCCGGCAAGCTGTTGTCGACGTCCTTGCGCGCGCGCCTCGCCGGCAAGGCCCAGCCGCTCTCCCCTGCCGCGCCGCCGCCTGCGCCGCCGATCGACGCGCGCGACGTGCTCACCGCGCTCGACTACACGCAGAAGCTGAAACCCGCGACCTACGATCGCAAGCTCGACAAGGCGCAGGGCAAGCTCAATCTGCTCACCCGCGACAGGAAGATGCGGGAGCGCTCGATCGTCATGGTGTTCGAGGGCATGGACGCCGCCGGCAAGGGCAGCACGATCCGCCGCATCACGCGCGCGCTCGACGCCCGCTTCTACCGCATCGTGCCCGTCGCCGCGCCGACCGAGGAGGAACGCGCCCAGCCCTATCTCTGGCGCTTCTGGCGTCACATCCCGCCGCGCGGACGCGCCGCGATCTTCGACCGCTCCTGGTACGGCCGCGTGCTCGTCGAGCGTGTGGAGAATTTCTGCGCCGAGGCCGACTGGCAGCGCGCCTATCACGAGATCAACGAATTCGAGGAGCAACTCGCGGAGACCGGCGGCATCGTCGTGAAGTTCTGGCTCGCAACCACACCGCAGGAGCAGCTCCGCCGCTTCAAGGAGCGCGAGAAGATCGCCCACAAGCGCTTCAAGATCACGGACGAGGACTGGCGCAACCGCAAGAAATGGCCGCTCTACAAGCAGGCCGTCGCCGACATGGTGGAGCGCACCTCGACCGCGGAAGCCCCGTGGCACCTCATCGCCGCCGACGACAAGAAGTTCGCGCGGGTCGCGGTGATCGAGACGCTGTGCAAGGCGCTGGAGAAGTCGTTCGATCGATGAACCGTAGGCCGGGCTGACGAAGGAAGCCCGGCGTCGGGCGCTCATCGAAGCCCGCTCGTCCCGTCGGCGAAGACGCGAGGGATGCGCCTCCTGCGTCGGCACAATGAAGACCGTGGCGTCCGGAACGTCGGGCTTCCTTCGTCAGCCCGACCTACGTAGCGTTTCCGCCAATCCCTCGCTCGATGCCCAGATGTAATCGATCGTGCGGTAGATGTAATCCCAGGCCGCGCGCTCGTTCGTGAGCCAGTCGTCGACGGCTTCGTGGAGATCGAGCACGGGCGTGCTCAGACCGTGGCACAGCTCGTTGAACAGCACGCTGTCGCGGCCGAACTCTTCGCGCAGTCGTGCACGGTGATCCTCGCCCATCGCGACGACGAGCGCGTGCTCGGCGAGGATGCGCGCCGAGACGCGGCGCGGCCGGTGGGCTTTCGAAGCGATGCCCTTGCGGTCGAGGTATTCGTGGATGCGCCAGTGTCCCTCGCCCTGATCGGCGCGCGTGCCGGCCGAGGCGATGCGCAACGTCGTTTCCGGGCCGAGGTGATGCTTCAGCGCGTATTCCGCGGAAACGCTGCGGAAGATGTTGCCGGTGCAGACGAAGAGGATGCTCGTGATCACGACGCCATGATACGCGAGCCGGGCGCGCCGCTCACCGCGCAAGTCTGGCCATCGCTGCCCGGGTCTGAGAACATACGGTCGTCACCAACGTACAACGATCGGCCCCGGGCGGGTGCCCCGGCGAGCCGTTGCCGGGAGACATGCAACTGAGTCCATTCATCCGCACGCGCGTCGCCGCCGGGAACGCGCGCGGGCTCGTTTCGCAGGAGCCCGCATGGTCCGACTGAGAGTCGTCGCGGTCGCGGTGCTGTGCGTCGTCATGACGGCGGCGCTCATCGTCTACTGGCTGCAGCGGCTCTATTTTCCGAGCACGGACGATGCCTACGTGCGTGCCCACGTCGTGCCGATC
The DNA here is from genome assembly GCA_016209015.1 of Gammaproteobacteria bacterium. Lineage (GTDB taxonomy): Bacteria > Pseudomonadota > Gammaproteobacteria > JACQWY01. The sequence continues at coordinate 110,706 of JACQWY010000018.1, forward strand.
GCGCCGCGCGTCGCCGGCCAGGTCACTGCCGTCCACGTCAGGAACAACCGGCACGTCAAGGCCGGCGAGCCGCTGTTCGATCTCGATTCCGCGCGCTTCCAGACGGTCGTCGACGCCGCGCGCGCCGAGCTCGAGCTCGCCGCCCAGGACACGGGCGCGAACGGCGCCGCCGTCACCGCGGCGAGCGCGGCACTGCGCGAGCGCCAGGTCTCCGCGGACAACGCGCGGCGCACGATGGAGCGCCTGCAGCAGCTCGTGAAGCAGCGGCTCGTGCCCGAGCAGCAGTACGACGACGCGCTCTCGGCGTCGGGCCAGGCGCGCGCCGCGGTCGATTCCGCGCGCGCCGATCTCGAACGCGCCCGCAACCAGCTCGGCCAGACCGGCGCCCAGAACGCGCGGCTGCGCGCCGCCGCCGCCGCCGTCGAACGCGCCGAGCTCGATCTCTCCTACACCCACATCGCGGCACCGGCCGCGGGCTGGGTCTCGGATTTCGCGCTCCGCGTCGGCACGACCGTGAAAGACGGCCAGCCGCAGTTCGCGCTCGTCGAGGAACGCGAGTGGTGGATCGAGGCGAACTTCCGCGAGACGGATCTCGAGCGCATCCGCGTCGGCCAGGCCGTGCGCATCGACGTCGACATGTATCCCGGCGTCGAGCTCGTCGGCCGCGTGCACAGCCTGAGCGCAGGCTCGGGCGCGACGTTCTCGCTGCTGCCCCCGGAGAACGCGACCGGCAACTGGGTGAAAGTCACGCAGCGCTTCCCGGTGCGCATCGAGCTCGTGACGCTGCCGCCGGATCCGGCGACGCCGCTGCGCGTCGGCGCGAGCGTGACGACGGTCGTCGACACGCTGCCGCTGCCCGTACGGTGGCCGTGGCGCTGAGCGCGGACGTCGCGGCCGGCCGCGTCGCCTGGCCGGTCGTCATCGCGGCGATGCTGACCGCGCTGCTCGAAGTGCTGGATCTCACCGTCGTCAACGTCTCGCTGCCGCACATGCTCGGCGCGTTCGGCGCGACGCCCGATCAGATCACCTGGGTCGTGACGTCCTACATGATCTCCTCCGCCGCGATCATGCCGCTCACGGGTTATCTCGTGACGAACTACGGCCGGCGCCGGACGCTGCTGTTCTCGATCGGCGGCTTCGTCGTGACCTCCGCCGCCTGCGGCGCGGCGTGGAATCTGCAATCGATGGTGATCTTCCGGCTGCTGCAGGGCGCGACGGGCGCGGTGCTGATCCCGCTCGCGCAATCGTTCCTCTTCGAAGCCTTCCCGCGCGAGAAGCGCGCCCAGGCGATGTCGATCTTCGGGCTGTCGATCATGATCGCGCCGATCCTCGGGCCGACGCTCGGCGGCTGGATCACCGAGAATTTCGAATGGCGCTGGGTGTTCTACATCAACGTGCCGATCGGCGTCGTCGCCTTCCTGCTCGGCATGGCGCAGGTGCCGGCGAGCGAAAGGCCCGCGGTCAGGTCCACGGACTGGACCGGGCTCGTCCTGCTCTGTGTCGGCATCGGCTCGCTGCAGGCGGTGCTCGACCAGGGTCAGACGCTCGACTGGTTCGCCTCGAATGTCATCTCGGGGCTCACGTTCGTGTGCGTGGTGACCTTCCTGGTGTTCACCGTGCGCGGCCTCTCGCGCCCGGACAACATCATCGATCTGAAGCTCTTCCGCGATCGCAATTTCGCGCTCGGCTGCCTGCTCATCGCGGGCTACGGGCTCGCGATGTACGGCACGATTACGCTCCTGCCGTTGCTCTCGCAGCGCGTGCTCGGTTATCCGGCGGACACCGCGGGCCTGATCTTCCTGCCGCGCGGCCTGGTGAGTGCCGTGATGATGGTGCTGATCGGCTCCTATCTCGCGGGGCGCGTCGACGTCCGCAAGCTCATCGGCGTCGGCGTCGTCGTCTCGGCGGTGTCGTGCCTGCTCATGACGGAGTACAGCCTCGACATCGACATGTGGGGACTCATCTGGCCGGGCTTCGTACAGGGCTTCGGCATGGCGCTGATCTTCGGTCAGGTGTCCGTCATCACGTTCGACACCGTACCGCCGCACAAATCGGACGAAGCGGCCGGCCTCTACAGCGTGACGCGGACGATCGGATCGTCGATGGGGGTCGCGATCTCGGGCACGGTGCTCGTCCGCCAGGAGCAGGTGCACACGAACATCCTCGGCGGCCACGTCACGGCCTGGAATCCCGCGCTCGCGCACTGGCTCGACGTGCAGCACCTCGACTGGACCGAGCCGACGACCCCGGCCTTCCTCGCCCACGAGATCGGCCGCCACGCGACGATGGGCGCGTTCCTCGACTGCTACTGGATGATCGCGTGGTTCTTCATGGCGCTGCTGCCGATGGTGTTCCTGCTGAAGCGATCGGTGCATTTGAAGGCAAGGGAGTCGGGGGCGCATTGATCGGCGATCCCAGGTCGCGGTGAAAGAGGCGCGGCGCCGACGGGAAATGGGGTCAGGTTCGAATTCGCGGGCGAGCGCCCGGGCATGGGTCGCTCGCGTCGGCCGCGAAATCGAACCTGACCCCAATTCCCTCTACGCGTCTTTCCTCACGGCTTCACCTCGGGCACCTTCACCTTCGCCGCACTCCCTTTCTCCAACTGCGGCGCTTCGGCTTCGCGTTTGATCTCCTCGCCGAGCCAGCGGTACCTGATGTTGCCGATGAGGCCGGCGAGCGGGCGGAAGAACGCGCCCTTGACCGTGCCGCTGCTCGCGGCCTGGATGATGTCGTCGAAATTCGATTCCGTCGCCGAGGGCGTGCCCCAGATGCGGAACTCGGGTCCCTTCCAGTAGCCGAGCGCGTCGCGTTCGGGTTTCAGCAGATCCATGCTGTAGAGGATCGCGGCACCGCGGCCCACCATGTCGAGATTGCCCGTGAGCTCGAGCGGGCTCGACAGGATGTCCTTGCCCGGCACGTAGCCGATGCCGCCCGTCGCGGTCATCGCGATCGTCGGGCTGCGCACCACGAACTGCTCGACCTTCACGGCCCGCGAATCGTCGCGCAGCACGTGGATGTCGACGGTGTCGTAGTTGATCTCCTGGATGTAGTTCACGAGCCGCGACAGCGCGCCCGCGCCGAAGCCGTCCGTCGGCACGTAGGAGAGGCCCTCGCCGATGATCCCGAGGATGCCGGAGGACGCGATGAGCAGCGTGCTGTCCGGGGGCAGTGGCCGGAACAGGCCGTCGCGGCTCTGCATGCGGATGTCGAACAGCACGTGGTTGCGGAACTGCGCGGCGTTCGGCGAGCGGCCGAACGCGGACACGTCCATGCCGAACAGGCCCTCGATCTGCGGCTTGTTGCCGGGCACGAGCTCGGTGAAGAACGTGTTGAGATCGAAGTCCTCGACCTTGCCGGTGAGCTTCACGTCGTAGGGCTCGGCATTCGCCTTGTCGAATGCGACCGCGCCGTCGAACGTGATCGGGCTGTCGTGGAAGCGCATCGCGAAGTCGCGCAGCGAGACGTGATCCGGGAAGACGTCGAGCTTGCCCTGGATGCCGCGCAGGATGATGTAGTCCGTGTAGTACACGCGCTTCGCGTCGAGGTTCACGTGCGCGGCCCAGGGCAGCTTGTCCCAGAACGCGCGCGCATCGGGCGTCTCGTCGAGCACGACCGGCGACGTCGGCGCCGCAGCCTGCTCCGGCGCGGGCGCCGACACTTGCGCGGGCGGCCGGCGGATGCTCGCGCGCAGCGCGAGCATGTCGTTGAGATAGAAGCGCTCGCTCTTGAAATCCAGCTTGAACAGGCCCGGACCCTCGGCCTGCGGTGCGTAGCTCGTCGCGATCAGCGCCTTCGTCGGACCGGAATCACCGTCGCCGTTGAACGCCATCTGGAATTCGAAGCCCTTGCCGTCGGGCGACATGTGACCGTCGGCCGGCATGTCGATCGTCGCGATCGCGAGCGGCTCGGCGGCGGCGAGCTCGCGCACGTTCGTGTCCGCGTGGATGTTGCCCGAGGGCTCGACGACGATCTTCGTCGCGAGCCGGCCGGCGCGCAGCTTGTGGCCCGGGAGGATCGCCTGCTGATCGAGGAGCTGCGGCAGCGAGACCTCGAGCTCGGCGAGCAGCTTCTGCAGCGGCACGGTATGCGTGCCGTCGAGATCGAAGGCGAGCCTGCCCTTCACCGCGGGATCCGCCTCGTGCCCGGCGAACGCGAGCGCGAGGCCTTCGAGACCGGCGCTCAGCGTCTGGCCGCGCGCGGTGACCTTGCCCGCGATGGTCGCGGTGAGCGGCTGGAACGGCGGCGGCGCACCGTCGGCGAGAACGAGCTCGCGCACCACGAGCGGTGCGACCGTCGAGGCGTGGAGCAGCGTGCCGTCGGATTCGATCGCGAGCTTGCCGTCGAGACTCGCGAAGCGCGGCGTATCACCGAGGAACACCGACAGCGGCAGGGACGACAGCTTCTCGACCTCGAGCGTCGCCGCACCGATGACGTAGTGCGCGTAGGTCTCGTTCTTCGCGAGCAGCGGCTGCACGCGCAGGCCCGGCGAGCCGGCGAGGCGCACGACCGGGGCGCCGTCCGCGAGCAGGTCCGCTTTCAGGCTCGCGAACTCGCAGGCCGCGCCCTTCTGCGCGAGCTCGTAGTCGAGCTTCAACACGAGCGGCTGCTTCGGCAGCGGGCGCGGCAGCGCCTGCGCGAGGATCGGCTGGCGGGCGAGCCCGTTCAGGCGCATCTCGAGCCGGCCCTTCGCCCCGAGCCCCATGCCCGCGGCGGTCTTCTCGACGGCCATGCTCGCCGTGCCCGCGCCGAGCACGAGCGCGCCGCGTCCGGCACCGAGCGTGAGATCGGTGTAGCTGAGCCCGTAGGCGGCCGGCGAGTAGGTGAGCTCGGGCTCGAGGCTCAGCGTAAGACCGCGCAGCCACACCTGCTTGCCCTCGCGCAGGCCGAGGCCCTGGACCTCGAGCGGACCGGCGGCGGAGAGCGTGAGCGCGTCGCCGCCCGCCGCGCTGAGCGTGAAGCTCGCGTTCGCGAGCTCGCCCTCGAGCTCGTAGGGCGGCATGAAGGGATTCAGCCATTCGAGCTGCAGGCGCTGCACCGCGATCGCGGCGAGCTCGCCCTGCGGATTCTTCCAGGTGCCGCCGGCGCCGGCCTCGATGCGGAACTTCTGTTTCGCCGTCACCTCGGCGAGCTTCGGCCGATCGCGGCCCGCGATCGTCGCTTTCAAGGCCTGGATCACGAACGCGCCGTTCGCCGCGTCGATTTTCGCGTCGTAGCTCGCGCTGAGCCCGGCCGGGAGCTTCACACCCTTCACGTGCGGCGCGACCCCGGGCAGCGCGAGCAGCGGATCGACTTCGAGCTTCGCCTGGCTCGTCACGCCGAAGCGGCGCGGCGCCTCGAGCCGCGGCACGGTGACGTGGAACAGCCCGCTCAGCAGCCGCTGATCGCCGCTGTTGAAGACGAGATCGTCGAGCCGCAGCCACAGGTGCTCGGGCGTCACACTCAGCTTCGGATTGAACGTCGCATTGCCGGCCGTGAGGATCGCGCCGGCCTCGTTCCCGATCTCGAGCTCCGCGAGCGTCGCGGGCGCGCTCGGCAGCAGCCGGATCGTGCCCTTCTTCGTCGTCAGCAGATCGAGATCCGCCTTCAGCACGCCGCCGCCGACGGTGAGGCCCGGCGCGAGCGGGCTCAGCCAGTCGAGCGGGATGCCGGTGATCTTCAGCCACAGGAGCGCGCGATCGGCCATCAGGAAGGATTTCGGATCGGCGAGCGGGATCGCGAGCGGCGCCTTCAGCGCGGCGTTCAGGATGCCCCGGCTCTCGTCGTCGGTCAGCGCGGAATCGAAGCGCGTGACATCGAGCGTCGCGTCGTGCAGCGCGAGCTCGATGATGCTCTCGAGCTTCAATTCGCCCGGCAGCTTCGGCTTCGCGCCGAGCACGCGGTCGAGCGACTTCACGCCGATCGTGCTCGTGAGCGTGGACTCGACGCCGAGCGGCTGCAGCGTCGCCTGCAGCTTGCCGTCGAGATCCGCGGCGAGCGCCGGCAGCACGAGCGGGCTGCCGGAAGGCGCGATCAGCCGCTCGTTCGCGGACACGTGGTAGCCGCCCGCGAAGCTGCCGCTCACGCCCGTGTAGACGCCGTCGACGTGCGCCGTCACGCGCATCTCGCCGACCTCGTCGTACTGCGTGACGACGAGCCGGACGGTCTCGGGCGCAGGCAGCGGCACGGGTTCGTCCCCCTCGTTCGCGGGCGGCGCCGGCGGCGGCCTGTCGCCCGCCATGACGCCGGCTTCGATCTTCAGCGGGATCGGCGCCGCGTCCGGTGCCGGCTGCAGCGTCACGCTCAGATGCGCATCGAGCGCGCCGGCGCTGCCGTCGTCGCGTTCCGCGAGATCGAGCGTGCCCTTCGCGGCGACCTGCTCGGGCGCGCCCGGCGGGCCGAGCTTCGCAGCGACGTTGAAATGCCCGGCCCGGCCGCGGTCGACGCCGCCGCCGTGCAGGCGCAGCGTCAGCACCTGGTGATCGTTCAGCACGACGTCGGCCGTGAGCGCGACGCCCTCGGCGCGCAGGCCATAGCCCGTGTCGAGCGGTGCGAGCACGCCCGGGAACGGCGTCGCAGGGCCGGGCGGCGGCGCGAAGCGGCTGATGTCGATGTCGGTATGGGAGACGTCGAGCGAGCGGACGTCGAGCGTCTTGCGGAGCAGCGCGAGCAGGCCGAAACGCGCCTCGGCCTTGCCGACGTGGAACTTTCCGCCGCGGTAGACGACCTCGGCGCCGGCGACGTCGAGCGACCAGGGCGTGAGATGGATATAGTCGAGCGCGATCTTCTCGACGTAGGGTGCGGCGTATTTCAGCACGAGCCGCCGCTGGGTCTCGGCCCGGAAGTAATAGCCGATCACTGCTGCGACGAGCAGCGTGACGGTGACCGCGATGATGAGACGCCGGTGTTTCTTCAGCACCGGCACAGTATACGGATTCCGGCGCGCGGCGCAGCCCGCCGCGGCCGGATTCGAGTCGTGCTCGGCGCCTCGGCGCGGGCGCCAGGAGATCGCCGTCCGGCTCAGACCACGAAGCGCGGCCGCGTCGCGCGGCCGGGACCGCTGTCGCGCGGCGAGACATGCGCGTTACCGCCGCGTTTGCTCGGCGTGTCGTCGTATTCCGCGAGCTCGAGACGCGCGATCTGATTGCGATGAACTTCGTCCGGGCCGTCCGCGATGCGCAGCAGGCGGGCCATCGCATAGGCATGCGAGAGGCCGTACTCGGCCGAGACGCCCGCGCCGCCGAAGGACTGGATGACGAGGTCGACGACCTGGCAGGCCATGTTCGGCACCGCGACCTTGATCATCGCGATTTCCTTCCGCGCGACCTTGTTGCCGACGGTGTCCATCATGTAGGCGGTCTTGAGCGTGAGCAGCCGCGACTGCTCGATCATGATGCGGATGTTCGCGATGCGCTCCTGTGTGACCGTCTGCTCGGAGACCTTGCGGCCGAACGCGGTGCGCAGCTTCGTGCGCCGGCACATGCGCTCGAGCGCGCGCTCGGCGAGGCCGATGAGCCGCATGCAGTGATGGATGCGGCCGGGCCCGAGGCGTCCCTGTGCGATCTCGAAGCCGCGGCCCTCGCCGAGCAGGATGTTCTCCGCCGGCACGCGCACGTTCTCGAAGAACACTTCCGGATGGCCGTGCGGCGCCTCGTCGAAGCCGAACACGGGATGGATGCGCTTGATCGTCACGCCGGGCGTGTCGCGCGGCACGAGGATCATGGACTGCTGCTGGTGGCGGTTCGGATTGTCCGGATCGGTCTTGCCCATGACGATCATGATCTTGCAGCGCGGGTCGAGCGCGCCCGACGTCCACCACTTGCGGCCGTTGATCACGTAGTGGTCGCCGTCCCGCACGATGCGCGTCGCGATGTTCGTCGCGTCCGACGACGCGACCTCGATCTCCGTCATCGCGAACGAGGAGCGGATCTCGCCCGCGAGCAGCGGTTCGAGCCACTGCTGCTTCTGCTTCGCCGTGCCGTAGCGCACGAGCACTTCCATGTTGCCGGTGTCGGGCGCGGAGCAGTTGAAGACCTCGGGCGCGAAGAACGAGCGGCCCATCTCCTCGCAGATCGGGGCGTACTCGAGGTTCGTGAGGCCGGCGCCCAGCTCGCTCTCCGGCAGGAAGAGGTTCCACAGGCCGGCAGCTTTCGCCTTCGCCTTCAGCTCTTCCAGAAGCGGGATCGGCTGCCAGCGATCGCCCTCCTCGATTTGCGCGAGCATCTCCTCCTCGTTCGGGTAGACGTGCTCGATCATGAAATCGGCGACGGCCTGTCCGAGCTTCCTCGTCTTGTCGTTGTAGGCGAAATCCATCGGCGCTCTCCTCGGTTGAGTGGGGACGAACGTCCCGCATGCCGCGGCATCCTAGGTAGCCGGCCGCCCATAGGTCAAATCAATAGTCGTTATCTGCGGCCATTCCCGATAATGATGTGACTGCAGGTCGTGCCGAGGGAAGCGCCGCATAGCCCGCGTCTTCCGGAGGTCGGGCTGACGAAGGACGCCCGACATTCCGACCGTCTCTCCAGCCTCGTCACGAACATCGGTGATTCCCATCGGCGTCGGCCCAACGGTCATGCAGTTTGTGCAGCGCCCGCAAACATGAAAGACGCGTAGAGGGAAATGGGGTCAGGTTCGATTTCGCGGCGAACGTAATGGCGCGTACCCGGGCGCTCCCCCGCGAATTCGAACCTGACCCCATTTCCCGCCGGCGCCGCCGCTCTTTCACGGCAACCTACGAGACGACGAGACGGCCGGGCCTCGTCGCGACGCTCCCGCAGACGACCCGCCGCGGATCTCGGCTACCATACGCGCTCCCCGCCACACGACCCACGAGGACCGCCATGCCGCTCGCCGACACGGACAAGATCGATTACACCGGCATCGCGCCGAACGGCACGTGCGTGCTGACGCTCGCCGACGACCGCGACTGGTCGGCGCTCGCCGAGCATCTGAACCTGCTCGGCGCGAAGCTCGCGACGTATCGTCACTTCCTCGCGAGCGGCGAGCTGCAGCGCGCCTATCCCGGCGCGCGCGGCAAGCCCGTCGAAGTGATCGTCGCGCTGCGCGCCGCGCCGCCGGCGGAAGCGCTGGACGTGCTGCAGGAGCATATCGCGGACTTCCAGGCGCTGGGCGCCGCGTTCTCGTGGCGCGTGTTCGACATGCCCCCCTGAAGGGAGTGGGACGGCGTGCGTCGCCGCCTTGCTAGAATCCCCTGTCGCGCGACCAGTCGCGCGACAGCACGATCAATCGACATCCCGGGAGGACAATGTGAGCAAGAAAACCGCGAGTGGCATCGGCGTCGGCGTGTTCCAGGTGATAGGCGATCTGCCGTCCGGCGATCCGGCCGTGATCGCGAAGCGCGCCGAGGAGCTCGGCTTCCATTCCTACTGGCTGCCCGAGCACACCGTCATACCCAAAGGCTCCTGTGACGATTATCCGGGCCGGCCGCCGAACACGCCCGTGCCGGAGTATCTCTTCAAGATGCCGGATCCCTTCATCGGCCTGACCCGTGCCGCGGCGGTGACGAAGACGATCAAGCTCGGCACCGGCGTCTGCCTCGTCCCGGAGCGCAATCCGCTGCTCGCCGCAAAACAGATCGCGACCCTCGATCACTACTCCGGCGGCCGCTTCCAGTTCGGCATCGGCGCCGGCTGGAACGAGCCCGAGTGCACGGTGCTCGGCGGCGACTTCGATCACCGCTGGGCGCAGACGAAGGAATCGATCGCGGTGATGAAGAAGCTGTGGACCGGCGAATACGTCGAGCATCACGGCAAGTACTACGACTTCGGGCCGCTCGTCTGCCTGCCGAAGCCCGGCCGCAGGCCGCATCCGCCGGTCCTGCTCGGCAGCATCGGCTCGCCGCTCGTCTTCAAGCGCGTCGTGGAATGGGGCGACGGCTGGGTGCCGGTGTGCTTCGATCCGAAGGAGATCGCGGACGGCAAGGCCGAGCTCGTGAAACTCGCGAAGGCCGCGGGCCGGGATCCCGACTCCCTCGAAATCACGGCCTTCGGTCTCGACGGCTTCCACCGCACGCCGCAGGCGCTCGCGGAGATCGCGAAAGCCGGCGCGCAGAACGCGGTGATCTGGCTGCAGGGCGGGGACGAGAAGTCCGTGCTCGCCGAGCTCGAGGCGCTCGCGGCGGCGGTCTTCTAGGGTCGTCGCCGAGCGGCAGGGTGGATTGGCGGACGCAGCCTGCCACGACTCATCGCTGTCGCCCTCGCGCAGGCGAGGGCCCAGTCGGCGACCTGCGGCACCGGCAGTGAACCTCGGGTCATCGAGTGCTCGCTTGCACGCCGCGCCGCCGGTCGGCAATCGCCCTGCGGTTCGACATCAGCGCCGTGGCTGGACGACTGGGCCCTCGCCTGCGCGAGGGCGACGCGTCGATACCAGCCCGACCCTGGGCGACGCCCCTCAGCCCCCGAGCTGCTGACGCAGCGACGAGTAGCGATCGAGCAGCTTCAGGGTCGCGTCGTCGTCGAGCGCCGGGACGGCCAGGATCGCGCGATCGACGCCGAGGTCCTGGTAGCGGCGCAGCTTGTCCGGATCGTCGGGCGCCCAGAATATCGAGATTTCGACGTCCTCGGGCCTGCGGCCGTGCCTGCGCAGGCGTGCGTGCAGATCCGCGATTGCCGCCGGCAGGTCCTCCACCATCATGTCGAGCGGCACCCAGCCGTCGCAGTAGCGCGCGACGCGCTCGCGGCCATAGGGCGTCGACGCGCCCATGACGATCGGCGGATAGGGCTTCTGCACGGGCTTCGGCCACGACCAGAGGGGGTCGAAGCTCACGTACTTGCCGTGATACTCGGCGGCTTCCTCCGTCCAGATCTTCTTCATCGCCTCGAGTCTTTCCTCGAGCACCTTCCAGCGCTCGGCGAACGGCGTGCCGTGGTTCTCCATTTCCTCGGCGTTCCAGCCCGCGCCGATGCCGAACATGAAGCGGCCGCGCGAGAGCATGTCGAGCGTCGCGACTTCCTTCGCGAGCACGATCGGATCGCGCTCGATGACGAGGCACACGCCGGTCGCGATCTTGATGTGCTTCGTCGCGGTCGCGGCCGCCGCGAGCGCGATGAAGGGATCGTGGATGTGCGAATACTCCCGGGGCAGCTCGCCGCCGCCCGGGAACGGCGTGCGCCGCGACACCGGAATGTGCGTGTGCTCCGGATACCAGACCGATTCGAAGCCGCGTTCCTCGCAGGCGACCGCGAAATCGTCGGGCCGCATCGCGTAATCCGTGGCATAGAGCATCGTCGCGAGCCGCATTACATCTCTCCCCTGCCGTCGTTGATCGAAACGCGGCTATGGTAGGTCGGCGGGCGGCGCGGGAGCAACGCGCGGTGATCAGCCTCGCCGGCGTCGCACGCGCGCGAGCGTCGAGGCGCCGGCGAGCAGCATCGGCAGGCTCGCGGGCAGCGGCACCGGCGCGACGACGCCGAACCGTCCGTGCGTTTCGCCGCCCGGGCCGGCCGTGAAGTAGAGCGCGCCGCTGCTGCCGCCGGTACCGTCGTTGCCGACGAGCAGTGCCCACAGACCGTCGATCGCGAGGGCCCGCCCCCCGCTCGTGGTGAGCTGCCCGAGCAGTACACCGCTGAGCGGATCGAAGGCCGCGATGCTGCCGTCGCCGAAATTGCCGACGAGCAGGCTGCCCGCGAACGCACCGAACGTCGCAGGCGCGATGGCAAGCCCCCACGGCGCGTTCAATGCGCCGCCCGTCGCGACGCGCTTCACGAGCGTGCCGTCGGGCCTGAACTCGTCGACGAGGCCGAGCCCGGGACCGGTGAGCTCGTCGTCTCCCGCCGCATTGCGCGCGGCATACGTGACGTAGAGGCTCTCTCCGAGCTTCGCCACGTTGAACGGCGCATAGCCCGCGGGCAGCGTCGGATCGGTGAAACCGCCGGCGAGATCGGCCGCGCCGGACTCGCCTTTCACGACGTCGATCCGGCCGTCGTGGAAGTTCGCGGCATAGAGATAGGTGCCGGTGCCGACGGTCGCGACCGCCGCCCCCTTGTAGACCGCGTCCGACGGCGATTGCAGGATTTCGGCCTGCGTGCCGAGCGCACCGCGCCAGCCCGCGATCGTGCCGTCCTCGCCGACGAACAGGAATGCATCGCCGTTGAAGCTCCCGCTCACACCGGCGCGAGCGACCCCCGTCACCGATCCCGCGCCCGGGATCGCGACCGTGAGCCCGACCTTCGAGGGGGCATTCGTCGCGGGATCGACCGCATAGATCGTCGCGGTGCCCGTGGCGTTGTTGCCGACCCAGAACGCGCCGGTCGGCGTGTAGGCCGCACCCCAGGCGTTCTTCAGGACGGGATCGACGATCGGGGCGGGATCGACGCTCGCATCGTCGCGGACGAGCGTGCGTACGGAGAAGTCGATCGCATGCGCGGCGCCGGGAGTGAGGCCGCAGACGAGAAGCACGAAAGCCGGCAGACGAGATGACATGGCGGTCTCCCACGATGAAGGACGGCAACGTATCGAGGCTAGCGGGCGCCGCGGCCTCGCGACAGTGCGCCGCGCCGGACAGGCGACGGACTGGGCAAGTTTCGAGGCCTCGCGTGCTCGCCTGTGGCTTCGAATTCACACCTCTCCGTCGCGGTTCTCGCGCTGCGCAGGCGCGGCCCCGACATCGTCCCCGGCCTCGCGCCCAATCTGGATCTTGAGGGATGGGCTCGCGAACGCAATTCCGCGGCGCGCGAACTCGCGGAAGATCTCGAGATTGATCGCCTGCTGGATGTCCATGTAGCGGTTGAAGTCCGGCGAGAGCACGTAATAGACGGTCTCGACGTCGAGCGCCTCGAGCGTGAAGGCGGAGAAGTGACTGCGATCGAAGCGGACGTCGCGTTGCGCCTCGACGATGCGGCGGATGTCCGCGCCGAGGCGCGCGAGCTCGTCGGCCGCCGTGCCGTAGTCGACCTTCACCGTGAACACCACGCGCCGCTCCGCCATGCGGCCGTAGTTGCGGATGCGGCTGCCGAGCAGATCGGCGTTCGACATCGCGATCTCCTCGCCGGACAGGCTCAGCAGGCGCGTGCTCTTGATGCCGATGTGCCGCACTTCGCCGAGGAATTCGCCGACGCTCAGGAAATCGCCGACGACGAAGGGCTTGTCGAGCGTGATCGAGAGCGAGGCGAAGAGATCGCCGAGGATGTTCTGCACCGCGAGCGCCACCGCGACGCCGCCGATGCCGAGCCCGCCGACGAGCGCCGTGATGTTCACGCCGAGATTGTCGAGTGCGAGCAAGAGCACGAGCACCCAGATCAGTACGCGCGCGATCGGCGCGAAGATCGCCATCGAGCTCGCGAGCGCATGATCGCCGGGCGCCCGCTGCACGGCCTGCCGCTCGAGCCAGGCGGCGAATATCGCCGAGAGCCAGATCCCTGCCTGCCAGAACGCGATGACCGTGATCGCCAAGGTCGCCGCACGGTCGATGCGCGCCGGCAGTGTGAGCGGGCCGAGCCCCGCGTAGAGCGCGAGCGCGAGCATGAACGCGGGGGAGGTGCGCCCGAACACCGCGAGCGGCGCGTGCATGAACCCGAGGCGGCCGTATTTCACCAGGCGCGCGTGATAGCGTCCGAGCAGCCGGCGCGCGACGACGAGCGCGACGAAGACGACGAGCGTCACGCCCCAGGCGAGCGCCCAGTCCCCGAGTGTGTTGCCGAAGAACGGGGGCTCGAGGGCCGCGGCGGGCACGGCGGTCATGTCCCGGCGCCCGGCGCGGTGTTGCGGGATGAGGATTGCGGCATGGCGCGCTCCGGCGGCGAACGACTGAGCGCTGCCCTTGCATAAGCGGATCCACCCCGCGCGGCGCACGCTTCGCGCCGGATGGCGCCCCCGGGCGGGCCGCGGCGGGCAGCGCAGGCACGCCGCGGTTGTAAGTTTTACAATAGATCTTCGATGTGCCGGGGTCCGCTGCTACGCTTACGGCGCTGAGGCCGGCCCGGGATCTGCGGCTGACCGCGAGGCTTGGAGAGATCGGCGCATGCCGGCAGACGAACTTCCCGAAGACGTGATGGCTTTCGTCGCGAGGCGCATCGACAGCGTGCCGCATCTCGAAGCGCTGCTGCTCCTGTGCGGGGACGCGGCCGTGCACTGGAGCGACGAGGCGCTCGCGCAGCGCGTCTACGTCAGCCGCGAACGCGCGGCCGTGCTCCTGGCCGATCTCGCCCGCCTCGGCCTGCTTGCGCCCGTGGGGGGCGCCGGCGGGGGATATCGCTATGACGGGAGCTGGGACACGGGCGGTTTGATGGCGCGCGTGGCGGAGACGTACCGGCGGCACCTCGTGCCCGTCTCGCGCTTCATCCATGCGAAGAGCGCGTCCGGCGCAGTGCACGAGTTCGCGCGGGCCTTCGAGTTCAAGAGGCGGGATTGAAATGGGTGCGAGCGTCTACTTTCTCGGCTTCCTCACCACGCTGCTCTGCGCGGTGCTGCTCGCGCGCGGATACGCCCGCAGCCGGATGAAGCTCCTGCTGTGGAGCGCGTTGTGCTTCTTCGGCTTGACGGTCTCGAACGCGCTCGTCGTGCTCGATCTCGTGATTTTCCCGACGTCCGTCGACCTCCATCTGCTCAGGCTCGCGACAGCCGCGGTGTCGATGGTGTTGCTGCTGTTCGGTCTGCTCTGGGAAAGCGAGTGAGACCATGATCGAAGGCTTCCTGCTCGGGATCATCGTCACCGCCTCGCTCGCGAGCGGCGCCTATTTCCTGAAGTTCTGGCGGCGCACGCGCGATCCGCTGTTCCTCGCCTTCGGCCTCGCGTTCACGATCGAGGGCTGCAACCGGCTCGGCTTCCTGTTCCTCCCGAAGCCGAACGAGGGCAGCCCGGCGATCTACGTCGTGCGCCTGCTCGCGTTCATGCTGATCCTCGCGGCGATCGTCTGGAAGAACCGGCGCGGGACGTGACGCGGCGACACGTCGACCGCCTGCGGCGAAGCTGCGATCGAGCCGCGTCCTGCATCGGCACCTACGAGTCACTCCCGCCCCAGCCACGCGCGCCAGCCGCCGTACGACGTGATGTCCGTCGCGCCGGCGAGCGCGTGGTGCTCGCAGAGGAAGCCCGTGACGTACGAAGCGTCGGCGAGCTCGACGCGGCCGAGACCGAGCGGTGACGGGATGCCGGCGAGGAAGCTGCCGATGGTCTCGATGGGCAGCGACCAGACTTCGACCTCGATTGCGGCACCGTCCTCCGCGACGCGCACGAGCCCCGGCCGCGCCGGCGGCCCGCCGGGCAGCGCGTAGAAGCGATACGCGGGCGCCGTCGTCGTCGCCGCGACGAGCGTGCCGCCCCGTGCCGTGAGCTGGAGGTTCAGCGGCAATCCCGAGAGATGCGCACCGCAGACCGCGATCGACAGCCGGCCCGACGCCTCGTGCGCTTTGCGCGCAGCGCTGACGCGCGGATGGCCCGTCGCCCCGAGCGGCAATGCGAACGCGGCCTCGAGCCGCGCCGCATACGCCGCGAGCGCGCCGTCCGCGAATGCCGGCCCGAACAGCGTCACGCCGCGCGGGAGCGCATCGGCGCCGAAGCCTGCGGGCACGGCGATCGCCGCGTAGTCGAGCAGGTTCATGAAGTTCGTGTAGTGGCCGAGGCGCGAGTTGAGCGCGATCGGATCGGCCTCGAGCTCGGCGATCGTGTAGATCGCGGGTGCCGTCGGCGTGAGCACGAAGTCGAGGCCTTCGAGCGCGCGATCGGCGAGTCGCTTCAACGCTTTCAGACGATACTGCGCTTCGAAGGCCTCGACCGCCGTGCGGCCGCGCGCGCCCTCGATGATCGTACGCGTCACCGGGAACAGCACGTCCGGCGCGTGCTCGACGAGATCCCGGATCGCCGCATAGCGCTCCGCCACCCACGGGCCTTCGTAGAGCAGACGTGCGGCGTCGAGGAAGGGCGCGAGATCGCACGTCACGCCCTCGCCGCCCGCGGCGATGAGTGCGGCGGCCGAGGCGTCGAAACGCGCGGCGGTCTCACCGTCGCCGTAGTACTCGAGCGCCGCGGGCACGCCGAAGCGGAAGCGCTCGCGCACCGCCTGGCCGGTGCCCGCCGGGCGCGAGTAGGGATCGTCCGCATCGAAGGCCGCCGCGACGCCGAGCACGGCCTCGGCATCCGCGACGTCGAGCGCGAAGATGCTCACGCAGTCGAGCGAGCGGCAGGCCGGCACGACGCCGCGCGTGCTCACGAGCCCGCAGCTCGGCTTCACGCCGACGAGGTTGTTGAACGCCGCCGGCACGCGACCCGAGCCCGCGGTGTCCGTGCCGAGCGCGAAGCTCGCGAGCCCGAGCGCGACGGCGAGCGCCGAGCCCGAGCTCGAACCGCCGGAGACGTAGGCCGGATCGAAGGCGTTGCGGCCCGGGCCGTAGGGCGAGCGCGTGCCGACGAGGCCGGTCGCGAATTGATCGAGGTTCGTCTTGCCGACCGGGATCGCCCCCGCCGCCACGAGCCGCGCGACGACGGTCGCGGATTGCGCCGGCACACGGGCGTAAGCCGGGCAGGCGGCCGTCGTGGGCACGCCCGCGAGATCGATGTTGTCCTTCACTGCGAACGGAATGCCGTAGAGCGGCAGCGAAGCCGGATCGCTGGCGGCGAGGCGCTCGAAGTAAGGCGCGAGCTCCGCGGCGGACAAGACGTGGATCCAGGCGTTGTGCATTTCGGTCGCAGCGATACGCTCGCGGATTTGCGCGAATACCGCGGCGGGCGTCAGGCGCGCTTCGCGATACGCCGCGGCCAGAACGGGAATCGAGAGGTTCGATGCGCTGCTCACGTGATCACTCTTCGCCGTGTTCCAGCACGAGCAGGCGCTGGCCGGGTGCGACCTGCGCGCCGATCGCGCACAGCACGCGGCTCACGACGCCGTCGCGCTCGGCGGTGACGGCGATCTCCATCTTCATCGACTCGATGACGACGAGCGTGTCGCCGGTCGCGACGCGCGCCCCGGCCGCGACGTTGATCTGCCAGATGCTGCCGTGGACGTGCGTCCCGACCTCGGATTCCGTCGCGGCGAGCGGCGCGTCCTCGCCTTCCGCGGCCGCGAAGCCGGCCGCGTCCGCGACGGTGTCCGTGCCCGCGGCGCGCCAGCGCGCGCGCTCCTCCTCGAAAGCCGCCTGCTGGCGATCCTTGAACGTCGCGATCGAGGTCGCGTTCTGCTTCAGGAACTCGTTGTACTCGCGCAGACTGAACCGCGTGTTCTCGATCTGCAGCGGATAGCGGCCGTGCGGAAAATCCGCCCGGATGTCGAGCAGCTCCTCCGCGCTCACGGGATAGAAGCGGATCTGATCGAAGAAGCGCAGCAGCCAGGGCTGCTCGAATTCGGCCGTGCGCTGGAAGCGGTTCCACATCTGCAGCGTGCGGCCGACGAATTGATAGCCGCCCGGGCCTTCCATACCGTACACGCAGAGATACGAACCGCCGATGCCGACGGCATTCTCCGGCGTCCAGGTGCGCGCCGGGTTGTACTTCGTCGTCACGAGCCGGTGGCGCGGATCGAGCGGCGTGGCGACCGGTGCGCCGAGATAGACGTCGCCGAGCCCCATCACGAGATAGCTCGCGCCGAAGACGATGCGCCTCACGTCATCGATGCCGTCGAGGCCGTTGATGCGGCGGATGAACTCGAGATTGCTCGGACACCAGGGCGCGTCGGGACGCACGGACTGCATGTATTTCTCGATCGCGAGACGCGTCGCGGGATCGTCCCAGGACAGCGGCAGGTGCACGATGCGCGCGGGCACTTCGAGATCCGCGATGCCGCCGAGCTCGTGCTCCAGCGCGCGCAACTCGTCGATCAGCGCGGCGAGCTTCAGCACGCGGCTGTCGTAGTGGATCTGCAGCGAGCGGATGCCGGGCGTGAGATCGACGATGCCCGGATGTGCGCGGCTCTCCAGCCTGAGCATCAGCGCGTGCACGCGGAAGCGCAGGTTGATGTCGAGCACCTGCGCGCCGTATTCGACGAGCAGATACTTGTCGCCCGAGGGCCGGTACGCGACGCCGACGGGGTGATCCGGCGGCGCGACGCGTTCGAGCACCGGGCTCGCGAGTGCGGCAGGCCGCCAGGCCGGGGCGATGGGCTCCAAGGTCGCGACGAGCTCGTCCTGCGCGGCCTCGAGCGCGTTCGCCGCGGCCTGATCGACCGGCACGAAGCGGATGCGGTCGCCGGGACGCAACTGACCGAGCATCCAGAGGTCGGCCGTGATCACCGTCGCGGGGCACACGAAGCCGCCGAGGCTCGGGCCGTCGGGGCCGAGGATCACGGGCATGTCGCCCGTGAAATCGACGGTGCCGATCGCATAGGCATTGTCGTGCAGGTTCGAGGGATGCAGGCCCGCTTCGCCGCCGTCCGGCCGCGCCCACTCGGGCTTCGGGCCGATGAGGCGCACGCCCGTGCGGCTCGAATTGTAATGGACCTCCCACTCCGTCGCGAAAAACGTCGCGATGTCGGCGGGCGTGAAGAAATCGGGTGCGCCGTGCGGGCCGTAGATCACGCGCAGCGTCCACGGCGAGCCGAGCGCGGGGCGCAAGGCGTTCGCGAGTGCGGGACCGGCCGCGGGCGGCGGCTGATCGGAGAGATGCAGCACGTCGGCGAGGCGCAGGCGCCGTCCGCCGTGACCGCCGAAACGCCCGAGCGTGAAAGTCGCGCGGCTGCCGAGGTACTGCGGCACGTCGAGCCCGCCGTGCACGCAGAGATAGGCGCGCGCGCCGGCGCCGTGTACGGCGCCGAGCGTCAGCACGCCGCCTGCCGGCACGGTGAACGGCTGCCACCACGGCACGGGCCGGCCGTCGAGATGCGCGTCGAGCGCGGCGCCGCCGAGACAGACGAGCGCGTCGACGTTGAATCTCAGCGTCGGTCCCGAGATCGTGATCTCGAGCCCCGCCGCGTCGGGACCATTGCCGAGCAGACGGTTCGCGAGACGGAACGAGAGCGCGTCCATCGGTCCGGACGGCGGCACGCCGACCGCCCAGTAGCCGACGCGTCCCGGATGGTCCTGCACGGTGGTATCCGTGCCGGGCGCGATCACTTCGATCGTGCGCGCGGTGAACGGCAGCCCCGCGAGCAGGCGCGTCGTGTGCCGTCCCGCGCGGAAGACTTCGTTCACGATCACCTGGCGCAGGTAGTCGAGGTTCGTCTCCACGCCCGCGATGCGCGTCGCGCGCAGCGCTTCACCGAGATCCGCGAGCGCGGCCTCGCGATCGGCGGAGGTCACGATGATCTTCGCGAGCAGGGGATCGTAGAACGGCGAGACTTCGACGCCGGCCGTCACCCAGGTGTCGCAGCGCGCGAAATCCGGGAACACGGCTTCGGTGATCAATCCCGCGGCGGGCTGGAAGTCCTTCGCCGGATCTTCGGCATAGAGGCGCACCTGGATCGCGTGCGCGGCGGGCGGCCGCGCCGCGAGCCCGAGCGGAATCGGATCGCCGGCAGCCGCGGCGAGCATCCATTCCACGAGGTCGATGCCCATCACCTGCTCAGTCACGCCGTGCTCGACCTGCAGGCGCGTGTTCACCTCCAGGAAGTAGTGCTCGCCGGCCGCGGCGTCGACGACGTATTCGACGGTGCCGGCAGAGCGATAGCCGACGGATTCGCCGAGCGTGACGGCGTGCTCGCGCAGAGCGGCACGCATCGCGTCCGGCAGATTCGGCGCCGGGCTCTCCTCCACGACTTTCTGGTTGCGGCGCTGGAGCGAACAATCACGCTCGGGCAGCGCGACGACGCGCCCGCGGCCGTCGCCGAAGATCTGCACTTCGACGTGGCGGGCGGCCGCGACGAATTTCTCGAGATAGAGGCCGCCGTCCGCGAAGTTGTTCTTCGACAGCCGCTGCACGGTCTCGAATCCGGCGGCGAGCGTCGCCGCGTCGCGACAGAGCTGCATGCCGATGCCGCCGCCGCCCGCCGTGCTCTTCAGCATCACGGGATAACCGATGCGCGCCGCCGCCGCGAGCGCCTCGTCGACGTCCGCGAGCAGCTCCGTGCCGGGCAGGAGCGGCATGCCGCAGGCGCGGGCGAGCCTGCGCGCCGTGTGCTTCAGGCCGAAATCGCGGATCTGCTGCGGGGTCGGGCCGATGAACGAGATGCCGGCGGCCTCGCAGGCTTCGGCGAACGCGGCGTTCTCCGAGAGGAAGCCGTAACCCGGATGGATCGCCTCCGCACCCGTCGCGCGCGCGACTTCGAGGATCTTCGCGGCATCGAGATAGGACGTCGCCGCCACGCCCTCGCCGATCAGCACCGCCTCGTCGGCCTCGAAGACGTGCCGCGACTGGGCGTCGGCCCGCGTGTAGACGGCGATCGAGCGCACGCCGAGACGATGCAGCGTGCGGATGATGCGGCAGGCAATCGCGCCGCGATTCGCGATGAGTACGCGTTTGAACATTCCTTCTGGCTCCCTTCGAGGCCCCGCGGGCGGGGCGCAGGTCGCGCGGCGATCGCGCCGCGTCCGATGTCGGCCCGGCTCAGGCTTCCCAGATCAACATGCGCACCGGCGTCGGGTCGTACGCGTTGCACGGGTTGTTGAGCTGGGGGCAATTCGAGACGAGACACAGCACGTCCATCAGGGCCTCGAGCTCGACGTACTTCCCGGCTTCCGAGATCCCGTCCTCGAACGTCAGACCGCCCGCGGGCGTGACCGGCACGTTCATGAAGAAATTGATGTTCGGCGCGAGGTCGCGCTTCGACAGCGGGATCGGTGAATCGGCGATCGCCTTCAGAAAACTGTCGCGGCAGTTGTGCATGTAGCGCTTCTCGAGCGCGTAACGCACCTGGTTGCTCTCCGCGGCGCAGGCGCCGCCGAGCGTGTCGTGACGCCCGCAGGTGTCGGCGACGATGCGCAACATCGGGCGCCCGGCGTTCGAGTAGAGCGTCGAGCCGGTCGTGAGATAGACATTGTTCTGCAGGCGCAGCGTATCCACGGCGCTGTAGCGCTCGCGCGGATCCTGGGCGTTGTAGAACAGCGTATCGACGGCCTGGTTGCCCTGCAGATCGAGGATGCGCAGAACCTGGCCGCGTTCGATGACGTGCAGCCAGGGTTCGCCGGCGGGGACGATGTGATCGTGGAGCGCGCGCGCGGGATCGCGCGGACTGGAAGTCAATGCGGTGCTCATGCTCGCCTCCTTCAATCCTGGCAGTGGTAGAGCGCGTTGTTCGCGTAACCGCGCTGGTTCTCGGGACAGCGGCGGAAGCAGGCGTCGTCGGAATGCACCTGCGGCACGCGCGCGATCGAGCAGAGCACGGGCTTCGGCGCCCAGGCCGCTGCGGGGTCGAGCGGGTGCGGCGCGGTGTTGAGGACGACGAGCACGTCCATCTCCGCCCGCAGCCAGACGTGGGCGCGCGCTTTCGCGTGGCCCGTATCGAACTTCAAGCGGCCGGACTCGTCGGCCGTCACCTTGCTGAAGAAGTTCACGCCGGGCAGCAGATCCCGCAGCCCGAGGCCCCACTTGCCCAGCTCGACGAGGAATAGCTCGCGCCCGCTGCGCTGGAACGCGTTGCGATGCTCCTGATAGCGCGCCTGACCGTAGCGCGCGGTGACGAGCGCCTCGTCGGAGACGCCGCACAGCGGATCGTGCCAGCCGCTCGTGTCCTCGCTGATCGCGACGAGGATGCGGCCCATGTCGGAATAGCAGACGTGTCCGGCGGTGAGATGCGCGGTGTGCTGAGCCTTCAGCGTATCCGGCATGTTGTAGCGCTCCAGCTTGTCCGCGGCGTTGAAGAAGAGCGCGGAACAGTTCGCGCCGCCGTCGATGTCCGTGAGCTTCAGGCCGAAACCGCGCTTGAGGATCCCGGACCATGCGCGCCCACCGGGCACGCTCTCTTCGCGGACGGGATTCGAAGTGATGAGCGGGCTCATCGGCGAGCCCTCGGCGGATGGGCGGGTGCGCGCGCAGACGCCCGTGGATCGTTCAGCATGATGAGCTCCCTCTTCAGTTACACGTCAGAATCAAAGCACAGGAGGACCAGTCGTCGACCTCCCGGGCTTTTGTCCCGCCGTGTAACCTCCGCGAGAGAGGTCGGCCGCTCTCGGACCAGCGTTCGCATGTGCGAACCGGAACCCTAGCGTCCCATTCATCCTGCGATCCGTCGCTTTCGCGCCGCACCGACCCGCATCGACGTCCCTGTTCTCACCGGCGCGCACAGGCGTCGGGGAGCGTCCTGCCGTGAACAGCAATCGGCGATCGTCGTCTCGCCGCTGGTTCTCCGTCGTCGTCACGTAGAGCGAGAACCGTGCCAGTCGCGGCGCGCCGACGGGATTGCAATGCGCGGACTGCGGGCATCGAACGGCGTCGTCGCCGAGCCGATGCGATCGCGCGCTACGCTTGGGCAGCAGCCGCCTGTCGCGCACCGATTTAGTCCAAAACAGATCCGGCGCGTCGCTGGCGGCGACCCGCACGGCGCGAGGAAGCGTTGCTCGTCGCTCACGAGGCGCACGTCGCGCGAGCGCCTCCCCATCGCGAAGCCCGCCTGTGCGCGGCGCAGGACGTCGCAGTGCGATCGCATCACGCCCGCTGCGCGACCTCGAGGCGAGGACAAAAGAAGTTCTATTCCGAACTGCCGGGACGATACACCGGCAGGAAAATTTCGGGGACACGATACTTAATTCGGCTTCGACCATTGGTCGTCGAGGAAGCATGTCGGCCGAATTGAGCTTCGTGTCCCCGAAATTTAATTAAGGTTCGTGTCCCCGAAATTTTGTAGACGTCGCCCTCGCGCAGGCGAGGGCCCAGGCGGTGACCAACGGCACGCGCAGTGAACCTCGGACTCTAGAGCGCTCCATTCCGCACCGCGCCCGCTTTCTGCGCTGGGCCCGCGGCTCAATCCCAGCGCCATGGCTGAACGACTGGGCCCTCGCCTGCGCGAGGGCGACACGTGGGAAATACGCGCCGCAGTGTGCTGAGGAACAGTCCCGCAGTTCGGAGAAGAGCCAAAAAAAAAGCCCCGGGGGAGAACCACCGAGGCGTTGAGGGGGAGTTAGAGGGAAGTCACACGGCGTTACTGTATGAGACCTCCGACTGAACTGATGGGAATCAGTTCACGTGTACTGTAGCAAGATGTGACGCTAAGGTTAACTACCTTTTGCAGCCCTCTTCGACCGGCCCGGACGAATTCCGCTACTCATTGTTTCATAAGAGTTTTTACAGATTCCTCAGGTAACTTCTACGGAGTGCGCCGTAAGCCGGGGAACGGGTGTGCGGCGGGCGCCCGGAGACGCCGGCAACGGCGCTGAATCAGCCCCTTCGAACACCTCTCCGAAGGCTCGGAGCCGGCGTTCCGGGCGGCCGTGGCGCGCCGCAGAGCCCTCGCGATTCCGCCCCTCGAAGCGTCGCCTGTCCGGCTTCGTAATATTCCCGTACAGGTTTTTTTAAGGCTACTAATTGGATTATTCGCATGAACGCCTGTACGGGACGATTCGCGGTTGCTTCTTCCAGCAATCCCGTACGGACATACAGAGTAGCTATGCCGCCGGGAAGGCGCGGCTCGGGCCGACATCGATGCGACGCCTGTGGGGCTCGGACCGCCCTGCCCGCGCCGTTCGGGCCGAAGCAAATCCGGACCACGCACGCCCTCCGGCCCTCGGAACGGTCACCGGCGCGACGGCCGCCGCGCCCGGCAGGGGTCCGCTGCCGGGCGCGCGGCGGAGCGTGCCGGATCGGGCACGGCGCTTCCTTCGGCCGGAGTCGCTCAGTACTCTGACGCCCATGATCCGAGCCTCCACGGCGCGCCCGGCGCCCTCCCCGTCCGACCTGCGATGTCCGCGCTAGCGCCGCTGCTCCAGGTCCGCGCGCTGACCATGCGCTACGACGCGGAGGCGAGCGCGGTGGACGTGCTGCGCGAGATCGCGTTCGACGTCGCCGCCGGCTAGTTCGTGGTGCTGCTCGGGCGAAGCGGCTCGGGCAAATCGACGCTGCTCAATCTGCTCGGCGCGATGGACCGCCCGTGTGCCGGCACGATCCGGATGGGGGACATCGAGCTCACGGCGCTCGACGAACCGGGACGGACACGCTTCCGGCGCCGCCACCTCGGCTTCATCTTCCAGGCGTACAACCTGATCCCGACCTTGAGCGCGCGCGAGAACGTCGCGCTACCGCTCAGCCTCAACGGCCTCGCGGACGGCGATGTCGAAGCCCTGCTCGCGGAGCTCGGCCTCGCGGGCCGCGGCGGGGCGTATCCCGATCAACTCTCCGGCGGTGAACAGCAGCGCGTGGCGATTGCCCGGGCGCTCGCGCACCGGCCGCAGCTCATCCTCGCGGACGAGCCGACCGGCAACCTCGATGCGCAGACGAGCGCGCAGGTGCTCGCGCTCCTCGCCCAGGCCTGTCGCGACAAGGGGCAGACTCTCGTCATGGCGACGCACAGCGAGGACGCGCTGCGCCATGCCGATCGCGCGCTGCAGCTCAGGCAGGGCACGCTCCATCCGCTATGAGTCCGCTGCTGCTCCGCGCGAGCCTGCGTTTCTGGCGCGCTCATCCCTGGCAGCTCGCGCTCGCCGTCGCGGGCATCGCGCTCGGCGTCGCCGTCGTCGTCGCCGTCGAGCTCACCCAGCAGAGCGCGCGCCGCAGCTTCGAGCTCGCGAATCGCGCCGTGCTCGGCAGCACGACGCATCGCATCGAGGCCGGCGCGACGGGCTTCGCGGAGACCGTCTATCGCGACGTGCTCACGCGGCTGCCGGCGCTGACGTGTTCGCCCGTCCTCCAGCAGAGCGTCGCGCCCGTCGCCGAGCCGGGCCGCCTGCTGCAGCTCGTCGGAATCGAACCGACGACGCTGCCGCCGGCCGAGCCGCCCGCGGCGGCCGGCGCGTATGCACCGCTCGAGTTGATGTCGAAGCCCGGCACGGCGGTGTTGAACGCGCGCACCGCGGCGCGGCTCGGCGCGCGCGCCGGCGGCGCGTTCGACATTCATGTCGCGGGGACGACGCGTCGCCTCGCGCTCCTCGGCGTCGCACCGAACCTCACGGCCGCGGGCGGCTTGCCGGACGACACTGCGATCGTCGATCTCGCGACCGCGCAGGAGCTGCTCGACAGACCAGGCCGGATTTCGGCCGTCGACTGCCTGCTCGACGCCGCGCAGGCCCGCGCCGTCGCGGCGCTGCTGCCGCCCGGCCTCGAGCTCGTCACGACCGCGCGCGACGCGGCGGCGAACCGCGAGCTCACACGCGCCTTCGAGACGAATCTGCGGGCACTGAGCCTGCTCGCGCTCCTCGTCGGCATCTTCCTCGTCTACAACACCGAGACCTTCCTCGTCGTGCAACGCCAGGCGCTGTTCGGGCGGCTGCGCGCGCTCGGCGTGAGCCGCGGCGAGCTCAATGCGCTCGTGCTCGGCGAGGCGCTCGCGCTCGGTACGGCAGCGAGCCTGCTCGGCATCGCGGGCGGCATCGCGCTCGCCCACGCGCTGCTCGGCCTCGTCGCGCGAACGATCAACGATCTCTACTTCGGCGCGGCGATCGACGCGGTCGCGCTACCGCCGCCGGTGCTCGCGGCCGGCGCGCTCGCCGGCGTCGCGGCGACGGTCATCGCGGCCGCGGTGCCGGCGCGCGAAGCGACGCGTGCTCCGGTGAGCGGCACGCTCCGGGCGGCACGCCGCGATCCGCCGCGGCCACGTCGCCTGCGCCGGCAGGTCGCCGCGGCAGTGCTGCTGCTCGCGGCCGCAGCGGCGTTCGCGCTCGTACCGGGCCAGTCGCTCTGGCCGGGCTTCACCGCGCTGTTCCTGCTGCTGCTCGCCTGCGGCGTGCTGACACCGCCCTGCCTCGCCGCCGCGACGGCCGTCGTCGCGCGGCGCCTGCCGTTCCGCGGCGCGTTGCCGGAACGGCTCGGCACGGGCATGGTGAGGCTCGCGCTGTCGCGCACCGGCATCGCGACGGCCGCGCTCATGGTCGCGGCGGCGACGAGCATCGGCATCAGCGTGATGGTGACGAGCTTTCGCGTGAGCGTGACCGACTGGCTGACGACGCTGCTGCGCGCCGATCTCTACGTCGGCGTCTCGCCTGCCGATGCCGGCTTCGCCTCGCCGGCGGCGGTCGAGGCCTACAAGCGGACGCTGCTCGCCGACCCGGCCATCGCGCACGTCAGCAGCGTGAAACGCGGGGACGTCCGCTACGGCGCGGGCAGCGCACAGCTCGTCGCCTACGAACTGCCGCCGCCCGCACGGCGCGGTTTCCGCTTGCGCGGCGCGGCGCCCGACGCCGTGTGGCGCGTCTGGGAACGCAGCGACGCCGTGATCGTGAGCGAGCCGTTCGCGAACCGGCACGGCGTGCGGGCGGGCGACACGCTCGATTTGCCGACGGCCGCGGGCCCGCGCTCTTTCGCCGTGCTCGCGATCTACCAGGACTACGCGAACGAGCGCGGCACGGTCGCGATGAGTCGCGCGACGTATGCGCGGCACTGGGCGCTCGCGGGCTACGACGGCCTCGGCGTCTACGGCGCCCCGGGGGTGACGCTCGCGGCGCTCGAAGCGCAAGTGCGCGCCCTGCAGCCCGCGGGCCTCGCCGTCACGCTGCAGTCGAATCGCGCGCTGCGCGAACGCTCGCTCGCGATCTTCGATCGCACGTTCGCCGTCACCGAGGTGCTGCGCACGCTCGCCGTGCTCGGCGCGGTGCTCGGTGTCGTCGGTGCGATGCTCGCCCAGCAGCTCGAGCACACCGCGGACTACGGCCTCCTGCGCGCGCTCGGCATGGACACGCGCGAGATCGCCCGCACGGTGTTCGTGCAGACGGGCTGGTGCGGCATCGTCGCGGCGAGCCTCGCGCTGCCTGTCGGCATCGCGCTCGCCGTACTGCTCGTGAAGGTGATCAACGTGCGCTCGTTCGGCTGGACGATGAGCCTGCACCTGCCCGTGGGCCAGCTCGCCGCGGCGTGGCTCACGGTCGTCGTCGCCGCGCTCGCGGCCGGCGTCTATCCCGTCGTGCGCGCGGCGCGCATCCCGCCCGCGGCGGCGCTGCGCGATGAATAGGCCGCGCGCGCCCGTGCTCCTCGTCGCGCTCGCCGCCGCGGCGCTGCTCGCGCGTGTCGCATGGCGCGAGGCTGCGCCGCCCGCGACGACGGCGCCCGCCGTCGGCCGCGTGCTCGGCGAGCCGGCACCGGATCCGGGGTTCGCGCGCGCTCGTACGCCGCGCGGATTCGCCTTCCCCGCCGACCACGGACCGCATCCGGACTTTCGCACCGAGTGGTGGTATTTCACGGGCAATCTCGCGGATCGGCGCGGCCGGCCTTATGGCTTCCAGCTCACGTTCTTCAGGCATGCGCTCACCGCCGATCGCACGCCCTGGGCGTCCGCCTGGCGCAATCGCGACGTGATGCTCGCGCACTTCGCGGTGTCCGATCCCGAAGGTGGACGCTTCCTGCATCGTGCCCGCACGCAGCGCGCCGCGCTCGGTCTCGCCGGCGCGAGCGCGGCGCCGCCCGCGGCCTGGCTGCGCGATTGGCGCTGCGAGCTCGTTGCGCCGGACGAATGGACGCTCCATGCGGAGGACGAGGCCTATGCGCTCGAGCTCCGCGTGCGCGCGGTGAAGCCGCTCGTGGCGCAGGGTGATCGCGGCCTGTCGCAGAAGAGCGCCGAGCCCGGCAATGCCTCGTACTACTACTCCGGCACGCGGCTCGAGGCGACGGGTGAGTTGCGGATCGGCGGGACGCGCCTGCCGGTGCACGGCACGGCCTGGCTCGATCGCGAATGGAGCACGAGCGCGCTCGGGCCGGAACAGACCGGGTGGGACTGGTTCGCGCTGCAATTCGCGGATGGTGCCGAGCTCATGTTCTACCAGTTGCGGCACGCCGACGGCTCGAGCGATGCGCACAGCGCGGGCGTCTACGTGGACGCCGCGGGCACGGTGCAGCCGCTCGCGCGCGAGGACGTCGCGATCGGCGTGGACGCGCGCTGGAAGAGTCCGCACAGCGGCGCGGACTATCCGGCACGCTGGCGGCTCGCGGTGCCGCGCGCGGGGCTCGACGTCGAGATCGCGCCGCGGCTCGCCGATCAGGAGTGGACGGGGACGCTCGTCTACTGGGAAGGCGCAGTGACCGTGCGGCCGCTGAACGGTCGCGCCCCCGGCGTCGGTTATGTCGAGCTGACCGGCTACGGCGCGCGGGCCCGCTGAGTGCGCGGAAGATGCGATCGATGCCCCTCCCGCGTCGGCGCATCCTGCGAAGAGCGAGCGGCGGCGTCCGCTCTTACGCTCACTTCACGAGGCGGTAACAGGGCTGGTATTCGCGCCCGTTGAGCCGCATGCGGCCCTGCGCGATGAACGACTGCAGGAGGTGGTCGATCCCCCGCATCAGCGCGATTTCTCCGCGCACCTCGAACGGACCGTGCGCTTCGACCGCGCGGATCCCGTCCTCCTTCACGTTGCCGCAGACGAGGCCGGAGAACATGCGGCGCAGATTGCCCGCGAGCACGTACGGCGGCTGATCGCGGCTCAGCTCGAGCTTCGCCATGCTCTCGTGCGTCGGCACGAACGGCTTCTGGAATTCCTCGCCGATGCGCAGCAGCCAGTTGAAATACGCGGCGTCGTCGTTGCCGTCGCGGAACGCGAGCACCTCGGCGGTGTCCCGCCTCATCATCGCGGCGACGTGCGCCGGATCGTCGACGACGATGCGGTAGCGCCGCGCGAACTGCTCGCCGAAGACCTCCTGGATGAATGCGTCGAGCTGACGGAAGTAGGGCTCGCTCGAGGCGGGCCCGGTGAGGATCAAGGGCAGCGGGATTTCCGCGTTGTCGGGATGCGCGAGGATCCCCAACAGGTACAGGAACTCCTCCGCCGTGCCCACGCCGCCCGGGAAGATGATGATGCCGTGACCGAGACGCACGAAACCTTCGAGACGCTTCTCGATGTCCGGCATGATAACGAGGTTGTTGACGATCGGATTCGGCGCTTCGGCGGCGATGATGCCGGGCTCCGTGATGCCGATGTAGCGGCCCTTCGCGATGCGCTGCTTCGCGTGTGCGATCGTCGCCCCCTTCATCGGCCCCTTCATCGCGCCCGGGCCGCAGCCCGTGCACACGTCGAGCCCGCGCAGGCCGAGCTGGTAGCCGACCTCCTTCGTGTAGTCGTACTCGTGGCGCTCGATCGCGTGACCGCCCCAGCACACGACGAGCCCCGCCTGGTGTCCCGGCACGAGCAGGTTCGCGTTGCGCAGGATGTGGAAGACGATGTCCGTGATGCCGGCCGGCGACGTCGGGTCGAAGCGCCCGCTGGCCTCGATTTCGCGCGTCACGTAGACGAGATCGCGGAGCACGGAGGAGAGGTGTTCCTGGACGCCCAGGATCATCTCGCCGTCGACGAACGCGACGGCCGGTGCGTTCGAGAGGTGGATCCGGATGCCGCGCTCGACGTGCTCGAAGGCGATGTCGAAATCCGCGAACGCCGCCAGCAACTCCCGAGGGTTGTCCGTATACGAGCCGCTCGTCATCACCGCCAGCGCACAGCGCCGGATGAGGTCGAAGAGCTTGCCGTCGCGCGCCGCGCAGAGGTCGTTGACCTCGGCCTGGGCGAGCACCGCGAGGCTGGCGACGGGGTTCACCGCCACCGATTTCAGGGTTCTTTTCTCTATGCGCATGGGCTCATTCGTGACCGGCCGCCGGGCATTCGGCCCCGCGTCGGAAATTTCCGGTTGAAGTCAGTTGTGAAGTTCCTATAATCTTTGCATTAAAGATCAGCGCATTAAACGATCATTGTGACAAAGTTGATCAAATTTTGATCAATTCGCCATCCGCGCCGGGGCTGCAGACGATTCATGGGGGGCCGTGATTTATGGGTACGAAAATGGTGTCGGACGGGCTGAACGACCTCGTCGACGAGCTCAAGACGCTCGAAGCGTTCTTCCCGCTGCTCGGGCTCGCGAGCGAGAAGGACGAGCTCGAGGAGGAGGTCCGGGAGCTCGAGGATCTGATCCGGGCCGCCGGCATGCCGGACGACGAACATTCCGTCCGCGCGCTCTCCTACCTGAAATCCGAGCTGTCCCGCAAACGGGATCTCCTCGACCGCATCTGAACCGCGCGGGGCGCGCTGCCCCGCCGCGCCGCCTCCGCCCCGCTCGCGCGGGACGGCACCCTGTCTCCTCAAGCCTTCGCCTGGGTGCGGTGCTTCTCCAGGTACGCGGCGAAATCCGCCGCGAGCTCCTTGTGCTTCAGCGCGTATTCGACCGTCGCTTCGAGATAACCGAGCTTCGAGCCGCAATCGTAGCGCTTGCCCTGGAATTCGTACGCCAGCACCTGCTGCCGGTTCAGAAGCGTCGCGATGCCGTCCGTGAGCTGGATTTCGCCGCCCGCGCCGCGCGCCGTCTTCTCGAGGATGCCCATGATCTCGCCGGGCAGGATGTAACGGCCCACGACGCCGAGATTCGACGGTGCGACGTCGGGCTTCGGCTTCTCGACGATGCTCTGGATCTTCGCCACGCGCTCGTCGATCTGCTTGACCTCGACGATGCCGTACTTGTCCGTGTCCTCCTTCGGCACCGGCTGCACGGCGATCACGCCCGTGTTGTAGTGCGAGAAGACGTCGACCATCTGCTTCAGGCAGCCCTTCTCGCCGCCGTCGATGAGATCGTCCGCGAGCAGGATCGCGAACGGCTCGTTGCCGATCGCCGGCTTCGCGCACAGCACCGCGTGACCGAGACCGAGCGGCTCGGCCTGGCGGATGTAGATGCACGACACGCCCTTCGGCAGGATGTTGCGCACGATGTCGATCATCTGCGACTTCTTGCTCTTCTCGAGCTCGACCTCGAGCTCGTAGGCCTTGTCGAAGTGATCCTCGATCGACCGCTTGTTGCGGCCGGTGACGAAGATGAGCTCCTCGATGCCCGCCGCGACCGCTTCCTCCGCGGCGTACTGGATGAGCGGCTTGTCGACGACCG
The DNA here is from genome assembly GCA_016209015.1 of Gammaproteobacteria bacterium. Classification (GTDB taxonomy): domain Bacteria; phylum Pseudomonadota; class Gammaproteobacteria; genus JACQWY01. The sequence continues at coordinate 141,487 of JACQWY010000018.1, forward strand.
GCAGCATTTCCTTGGGATTCGCCTTGGTCGCGGGCAGGAACCGCGTGCCGAGACCTGCCACGGGGAAAACCGCCTTCCTGATTGCACTCGTCATGAATTGCTCCGTTTGAATTGAACGACCGTGGTGTTCTGCGGCTGCGGAATGGTCTGCGACAGCTCCGGCACCGCTTCGGTGAGCAGCTTGCGGATGCGTTCCTCCGCGAACTCCTCGCAAGCCGCCATGAGCTCCTCGAACAGCTCGCGGATGCGCACCGCGTCGAGCTGCGTATGTCCGGCGAGCAGGAGCTTCTCGTGGCGCGTCGGCGCGAGGTTCTCGTCCGCGCGGAAGAGCTCCTCCTTCAGCTTCTCGCCGGGCCGCAGGCCCGTGTAGACGATCTGGATGTCGCGCCCGGGGACGCGGCCCGAGAGCCTGATCATCTGCTCGGCGAGATAACTGATCGACACCGGCTCGCCCATGTCGAGCACGTAGATCTCGCCGCCCTGCCCGATCGCCGCGGCCTGCAGGATGAGCTGCGAGGCTTCGGGTATCGTCATGAAGTAGCGCGTCGCCTCGGGATGCGTGACCGTCACCGGTCCGCCGGACTTGATCTGCTCCTGGAAGAGCGGCACGACGCTGCCGGCCGAGCCGAGCACGTTGCCGAAGCGGACCGTGATGAAGCGCGTGGCCGAACGCTGGTTGCGCACTTCGCAGAGCAGCTCCGCGAAGCGCTTCGTCGCGCCCATCACGCTGCTCGGCCGCACCGCCTTGTCGGTCGAGATCAGCACGCAGGCCTCGCAGCCGAACTGGTCCGCCGCTGCGGTGACGAGATGTGTGCCGAGCACGTTGTTGCGCACGCCTTCGCGCGCCTGGGCTTCGACGATCGGCACGTGCTTGTAGGCCGCGGCGTGGAACACGAGTCGCGGCTTCCAGGTCGCGAACGCGTGGTGCAGTGCCGGCCGGTCGCACACGTCGCCGAGCACGCAGTGCAGATCGAGACGCGGATGGCTGGCGCGCAGCTCGCGCTCGACGAGATAGAGATGATGCTCGCTGCGTTCGAAGACGACGAGCCGGCCCGCGCCGAGACGCGCGACCTGCCGGCAGAGCTCGGAACCGATCGAGCCGCCGCCGCCGGTGACGAGCACGGCCTTGCCGGCGAGCTGGGACTGGATCGTCTGCCAGTCGAGCTCGACTTTCGCGCGGCCGAGCAGATCGTCGATCGACACGTCGCGCAATTCGCGCAGCGCGCCGCCGTTCACGAGATCCTGCAGTCGCGGCAGCGTGCGGAACGGCAGGCCCGTTCGCTCGCAGATTTCGACGATGCGCCGCATCTCGGCGCTCGTCGCCGAGGGGATCGCGATCAGCACGAGCTCGATCTGGAGCTTCTGCGCGAGCCGCGGCAACTGATCGATCGCACCGAGGATCGGCACGCCGTGGATGCGCGCCTTGCGCAGCGAGCTGCGGTCGTCGACGAAGCCGACCGGCACGTAGCCGCCGCCGCGCAGCATGTCGCGCACGAGCGTCTCGCCGCCGGAGCCCGCGCCGATGATGACGGTGCGCTGCCCGGAGGAGAGCTGCTTCAGGCTCAGCGAGCGATCCTTCCACAGGCGGTACATGAGCCGCGGCCCGCCGAGCGTGCCGATGAGGAACATCGGGTAGAGCACGGTCATGGAGCGCGGAATGCCTTCGAGGCGGTTGATGACGAAGAGCGCGATGCCGATGCAGCCCGCACCGAGCACCGCCGCGCGCAGGATGTTCCAGAGATCCTGCAGGCTCGCGAAGCGCCACACGCCGCGGTAGAGTCCGAAACGCTGCACGATCAGGCCCTGCACGATCAGCACGACCGGCAGCGCCTGCAGCGCGTGTGCGAGGTTGTCGTGCGGCGGCAGCTCGAAGTTGAAACGGGCGTAGAGCGCGATCATCCACGCCGCGGCGATGGCCACGGCGTCGTGCAGGATCACCTTGTTGCGTCGGCTCAGGGGCATCCGCCCATCCTCATTCGCGAAGTAAAGCGCGCCCCCGGCGGAGGATCGCGCCCCATATCGTACCAGCTAGCGCGTAGGCGATCAGCGTCGCGACCGGCCCGAGGCCCGGCCGTGCCGCCGCCAGGCACGCCAGCGGGACCGACACTGTGAAGCAGAGCACGGCGAGCGCCGTCGCGACGCGTTGGTGCGGCCAGCCGCCTCGCACGAGCAGTTGATAGGCGTGGCAGCGATGCGCGCGGAACCACGGCTCACCGGCGAGCATGCGCCGTACGAGCGTGGCCGTCGCGTCCGTGACGAAGGGCGAGATCAGGATCAGCAGCGGCCAGGGCGCACAGCCCTGCGCGGCGCCGGCGACGCCGAGGCTCGCGAACTGGAAGCCGAGGTAGTAGCTGCCCGCATCGCCCATGAAGATGCGTGCCGGCGCCCAGTTCCACCACGTGAAGCCGAGGCTCGCGCCGGCGAGCCCGGCCGCGACGAGGCCTGCCGCACCGCAGCCGCCGCGCGTGTACAGCACGCCGAGCACACCGGCGGCGACGATCGCCTGCGTGCCGGCGATGCCGTCCGAGCCGTCCATGAAGTTGTAGAGGTTCACGAGCCACGCAACGCCGACGGCGAGCACGAGCGCACGCAGGACTTCGAGCGGCGGGACGAGCGGCGGCCAGGGCGTCGCGAGCACGCAGGCGAGCGCGACCGCGAGTTGGATCGCGAGCCGCAGCCGCGTGCCGAGCGGGCGGTGATCGTCGAGGAAGCCGAGCGCCGCCATGACGAGCGCGCCCCACCACCATACGCCGAGCGCGCGCGGTGCGTCCGCGGAGAGCGCGACGTACGCGTGGACGAGGCCCGCGACGATCACGATCGCGATCCCGCCGCCGCGCGGGACCGGCGTCGCGTGCAGGCTGCGCGCGTTCGGTCGGTCGATCACGCCGCGCGCGAGCGCGTAACGCCGCACGCCGCCGGTGAGCAGCGCGGCGCAGGCCGCGCCGAGGACGAAGACCGCGATCTGCGGCATCAACGCCGCGTCCCGAGATACCAGGCCGCCGTGCGTGCGAGCGCCTCTTCCGTCGCGACGACGGGCGCCCAGCCGAGCGCGGCGCGCACGGCGCTGCTGTCGACGACGAGCGAGCCCGCGAGCCGCTGGTAGATGCCGGGCCGGCGGACGGCGAGGCACGCGACACGGAACAGCGCATCCGGACAGCGCAGCACCCAGGCGCGCCTGCCCATCGCCTGCGCGAGTGCGCGCACGAGCTCCGCGGTCGAGAACTCGCAATCGGCGATCGTGTAGGTGCCGCGGCAGGGCCCGGTCTTGAGTGCGGCGAGCACGAGGGCATGCGCGAGATTGTCGCGATAGACCAGGCTGCGCAGATTGTCGACCGCGCCGAGCGGCCAGGGCAGGCCGAGCAGGATGCCGCGCATGAGCAGCGCGAGGTTCGCCTTGTTGCCCGGACCGTAGACGAGCGGCGGACGCAGCACGAAGAGCTCGAACGCGCCGCGCGCCGCGTGCTCGCCGAGCAGGCGTTCCGCGGCGAGCTTGCTCTCGCCGTAGGGCCCTTCGGGACGCGGCAGCGCATCGCCGGCATGGCGCTGCCACTCGCCGGTCGTCTCGCGCACGGAACGTTCGCCGTTGACCTTGATCGAGCTCGCGAACACGAAGCGCGCGACGCCCGCGTCCGCGGCCTGCGCGGCGAGGGCCGCCGTGGCGTCGACGTTCACGCGCTGATACGCGGCGCGCTCGCCGTCCGCTTCGCCGCGGTGCGTGTGCGCGGCGAGATGGACGACGGCGTTCACGCCGTCGAGCGCGGCGCGAAAATCGGTGTTCGCGTCGAGCTCGCCGACGAGGACGGCCTGCGTGCCCGCGGGCGCGCCGTCCGCGCGGCGTACCGCCGCGACGACCTCGACGCCGCGCGCGAGCAGCGCTTCGCAGACCGCGGCGCCGACGAAGCCGCTCGCGCCCGTGACGAGGATGCGGGGCTTCGCGTTCATGCCGCGCCCCGCAGCCGGGCATAGAGCGCGAGCGTCTCGGCGGCGATGCGCGCGGAAGAGAACTCGAGCTCGACGAGCGCGCGTCCGCCGGCGCCGAGCGTCGCGCGCCGCGCCGGATCCGCGATGAGCCCGGCGAGCGCGGACGCGAGCGCCGCGGCATCGCGCGCCGGCACGAGCACACCGCTCACCCCGGGACGACAGATCTCGCGGCAGCCCGGCACGTCGGTCGAGACCAGCGGACGCGCGCAGGCCGCGGCCTCGAGCAGCACTTTCGGCAGACCCTCGCGATACGACGGCAGGCAGACGATGCTCGCCTCGGCGTAGACCGCGGGCATGTCCTCGCGCTGTCCCCACCATTCGATCGCGCCTTCGTCGACCCAGGCTTCGACCTCGCGCTCGGGGATCGCCGCCGGATTGTCGGGATCCGTCCCGCCGACGAGCGCGAGCCGCGCCGCGACGCCGCGCGCTCTCAGCAGGCGCGCCGCGGCGACGAATTCCTCGATACCCTTGTCGCGGATGAGACGCGCGGGCAGGACGACGACGTCCTCCGCCGGCAGCGGGGTCGGGGCGTAGCGCGCGACGTCGACGCCCGAGCCCGCGATCAGCGTGCGCCGCGCGGCGCTGCCGAGGCCGTGGCTCTCGAGGAGCGCGCAATCGTCGGCGTTCTGCGCGATCACGTGACAGTTGCGCCGCGCGAGGATCACGCGCAGCGCCGTGACGAGGATGCGCTGGATGCCGCGCGCGCGGCGGTCGGAAGAGGAGAACAGATAGCCCATGCCGGTGACGGCGTGCACGAAGCGCGTACGGCGCATGAACAGGATCGCGAGACCGGCGAGCAGCATGGGTTTCAGCGAGACGAGGTGCACGACGTCGGGCCCGAGCCGGCGCAACGCGGAGGCGAGCGCGAACACCGCGGCGACGTCACGCGCGGGATGGCGGAGCGAACGTTCGAACGGCATCTCCACGATCTCGAAACCCTCGGCGGCCATGCGCTCGCGATGCGCGGTGGTGCGCGTCGCGACCGCGACCGCATAGCCCGCGTCGCGCGCCTGCCGCGCGAGATCGAGCCGGTGCGACCAGAAGTACCAGTCCTCCGTGACGACATAGACGATGCGCGGCTGCATGCGGCCGTCAGTGCCGCCAGCGTTCGCGCCACGCCTCGAACATCAGCACGCCCCACAACGCGTACTGGAAGCCGCCCTCGCCGGCGAGATGCGCCCGCCAGGCCGCGCGCACCGGCGTCGCGTCGATGTAGCCCGCACTCTCGAGGCGGCGCGCGTCGAGCAGGTGCTCGGCCCAGTCGCGAAGCGCCCCGCGCAGCCAGTGATCGATGGGGATGCCGAAGCCCATCTTCGGCCGTTCGAACAGCGCCGGCGGCACGTAGCGCGCGAGCACCTGGCGCAAGACCCATTTTCCGACGCCGTCGCGCACCTTGTATTCATGCGGCATGCGCCAGGCGAGCCCGACGACGTCGTGATCGAGGAAGGGCACGCGCGATTCGAGACTCACGGCCATGCTCGCGCGATCGACCTTCACCAGGATGTCGCTCGGCAGATAGTGCACGGCATCGAGGTACATCATGCGCTCGACGTGGTTCGAGAAGCGCGCGTCGAGCTCCGGCGGGCAGAGTACGGTCGCGGGCTCGTGCGCGCCGGGCACCATGCTCCCCGCCTCCTTCCACAGCGAGATGAGCCGGAAGTACATCTGCATCGGCTCGCGCAGCAGGGCGAGCGCCGCGAGCTTGTGCAGCTTGTCGCCCGGTGCGCGGAAGCGGTAACGGGCCGGGACGAGCGGGCCGAGCGCCGCGAAGATCCGATCCCAGTGTCGCGGCGGCAGCACGGTCAGCAGGCGCGCGGCGAGGGCGCGCAGCGGCGCGGGTGCGACGGCCAGCCGCTGCCACAGCTCGAGCGCGAGCGAGTAGCGCGTATAGCCCGCGAAGAGCTCGTCGCCCGCGTCGCCCGACATCGCGACCGTCACGTGGCGGCGGGCGAGCGCGGAGACGAGATACGTCGGGATCTGCGAGGAATCCGCGAACGGCTCGTCGTACATGTCGGCGAGCCGCGGGATGACCGCGCGCGCTTCTTCCGAAGTCACGTACAGCTCGGTGTGATCCGTCCCGAGATGCTGGGCGACCGCCTTCGCGTGCGGCGCCTCGTCGTACTCGCGCTCGTCGAAGCCGATGCTGAACGTGCGCACGGGCCGCGTGCTCTCGGCCTGCATGAGCGCGACGACGGTCGAGGAATCGATGCCGCCGGAGAGGAACGCGCCGAGCGGCACGTCGGCGACCATGCGCAGGCGCACCGAGCGGCGCATCGCGGCGTCGAGCGCCTCGACCGCGGCGGCGGCATCGCCGTCGAAGGGCGCGGCCTTGCCGGCCTGCACGGCCGCGGCGAGCGACCAGTAAGGGCGCGGCTCGGGCAGGTGTCCCGACCCGTTCGCCGTGACGACGACGAACGTGCCCGGCACGAGCTGCTTCACGCCGCGATAGATGCAATAGGGCCCGGGCACGTAGTTGTGCCTGAGATACAGCGGTACGACGTCGCGATCGATCTCCGGCCGGAACTCCGGCCAGCCGTGCAGCGCCTTCAGCTCCGAGCCGAACAGGAACACGCCGCCGTGCCAGCCGTAGTACACCGGCTTCTCGCCGAGGCGATCGCGCGCGAGCATCAAGCGCCGTTCCGTGCGATCCCACAGCGCGATGGCGAACATGCCGTTCGTGCGCGCGAGCGTCTGCTCGAGGCCCCAGGCCGCGAAGCCCTCGACGAGGATCTCGGTGTCGGAGTGGCCGGCGAACGCGGCGCCGCGCGCCTCGAGCTCGCGGCGCAGATCCGCGAAGTTGTAGATCTCGCCGTTGAACGCGATGACGTAGCGCCCGCACTTCGAATGCATGGGCTGCGCGCCGAGCGGCGAGAGATCGAGGATGGAGAGACGCCGGTGGCCGAGCGCGATCCCGGCCTCTGCGTCACACCACACCGCGCCCGCGTCGGGGCCGCGATGATGGAGCTTCTCGGTCATCGCCCCGGCGCGCGCCGCGAGTGCGGCGGCCTCGCCCTTGAAGTTGAGGAAGCCGGTCAGGCCGCACATGGGGAGACCCCGGGTCGGAGGGAATTCATCGCGGCGATCTTACGGGACGCGGGGGACGCTGTCACAGCGGCCGGGCGAGCGCGCGATAGAGCGCGGCATAGCGCGCCGCGATCGCCGTCATGCCGTAGCGTTCGGCGATGCGTTCGCGGCCGGCCAGACCGGCCTGCCTGCGCTCCGCCGCCGGCAGCGCGAGCACTTCGGCCCAGGCCGCCGCGAGTGCGCGCGGATCGTCCGGCTCGACGAGCCGGCCGCGGTCGCCGACGAGGAGCGCGGCGTCGCCGACGCGCGTCGCGACCACCGGCACGCCGCAGGCCATCGCTTCGCCGAGCACGTTCGGAAAGCCTTCGCCGTAGTTCGCGGACGAGGTCGCGACGTCGAGCGCCGCAGTGATCGCCGGTACGTCCTCGCGGGCGCCGAGCAGATGGCAGCGCGTGTCGAGCCCCGCCTCGGCGATCCAGCCGGCGAGCGCGGCGTTCGCTGCCGTCATGCCCTCGCCGCAGAGCACGAAGTGCACCTCCGGCCTGACCGCGGTGAGGAGACGCGCCGCCGCGAGGAACCCGCGGTGATCCTTCTGCGGATCGCAACGCGCGACCATGCCGACGAGCGGCGCGTCGGGATCGAGGCCGAGCTCGGCGCGCAGCGCCGCGCGCGCGCCGGCAGCGGGCCGGAAGTGCTCGAGATCGAAGCCGTTCGGGATGCATTCGAGGCGGGCGGCGGCGTAACCGAAAGCGCGATGCACCTCGGCCGCGGTCTCGGAGCACGACACGATGCGCGCCGGCAGGACGTTCGAGAGCAGCGCGCAGGCCCGCGCCACGGCGAGCGTCGTGCCGCGCGTGCGGCCGCGCTCGAGCGTGCTCTGACGCAGGTTCCAGACCGTCGGCACGCGGCCCGCGAGCAGCGCGGCGATCCCGCCGACGAGATCCGCGTGATACATCCAGGTCTGGACGAGCGCGGGCCGCCACGCCCGCATCCAGCGCGCGAGGCGCAGCACTTTCAGCGGACTCGGCAGCCGCGGGTCGAGACCCAGCGCGTGCACCGGAATGCCCTGCGCCGCGAGCCGTGCGCCGATGGGGCCGACGCCGCCGAGACTCCACACCGCGGATTCGAACTCGCGCGGGTCGAGCGCGCCGAGCAGGCGCTCGAGCATGCGCTCCGCGCCGCCGTAGCCGAGGCCGGTGATGACGTGGACGACGCGCAGGCGTGCGGGCGCGCTCATGTCGCAATCCCGCCCGTCAGGCCGAGCGCGGCGATCGTATCCTCGACCAGGCGGTCGAGCGCGAAGTTCGCGACGATGCGCTCGCGGGCCTGCTCGCCGCGCCTCCGGCGTGCTGCCGCGCTTTCCCCGAGGAGCGTCGTCCACGCGGCCGCGAGCGCCGCCGCGTCGCCGGGCGCGACGACGAGGCCGGTGTCGCCGACGATGAACGCGGAATCACCGACGTCGCTCACGACGCAGGGCACGCCGCAGGCCATGGCTTCGCCGACGACGTTCGGAAAGCCTTCGCCGAACGTCGAGGCCGACGTGCACACGTCGAGCGCGTCGAACACCGCCGCGGTCTCGGCCTGCGCCGGCAGCAGCGTGAAGCGCGCGCCGAGACCGCGGGCGCCGGCCTCCGCGTGCAAGGCCGCCACCCGCGTCGCGGGGCCGTCGCCGACGCAGACGAAGCGCACGTCCGGACGAGACATCGCGGCCGCCGCTTCGAGGAACACGGCGTGACCTTTCATGGGATCGAGACGGCCGACGAGGCCGATCAGGAGCTCGTCGTCGGCGATGCCCCAGGCCCGTCGCGTCGCGGCGCGGCGCGCGGCGTCCGGCGCGTAGCGCGCGGTGTCGATGCCGTTGAAGACGATCTGCATGCGCGCCGCGGGGAAGCCCTGTGCCGCCGCATACCTCGCGCCGGCCCGCGAATTCACGACGATGCGCGCGGGGATCCGCGAGAGCATTCTCTCGAGCCGGAACTGCCAGCGATCGAGCCAGCCGTAGCGCGCGAGATCCATGTTCGAGGCGCGCACGCTCCACACCAGCCGCGCGCCCGGCACGCACGGCACGAGCAGCGCGGCGAGGACGTTCGAAGTGCCGAGGAAGGAATAGACGACGCGCGGTGCGAGCTGCCGGAGCGTCGCGAGCAGGCCGGCGAGGAAGCCCGCGACGTGCCAGCGCGAGCGCTTGCCGAGCGCGGTGATCGGCACCCCGGCGGCCTCGAGCGGCGCGGCGAGCGGACCGCCGCCGTAGAACACGAGCACGTGCACGCGATAGCCGCGTCCGGCGAGCGCGACGGCGAGACGGACGAGCTGAGTCTCGGCGCCGCCGTAGCCGAGGCTGCGCGTCAGCAGCACGAGATCGGTGTGCCGTCCCGTCACGACGCGGGCACCGGCGCGGGCCGCGCGAGCGTCATGCGTCAAACCGCCTGGTTCACCTGCTTGTAGGCATCGAGGACTTCCTCGACCGTGCCGGATTTCACGACGCTCCCGCTCTGCAGAAGGATTGCCTTGTTGCACATCGCCTGGATCAGCGCGTCGGAATGCGAGGCGAGGATGAGGATGCTCGCGCGCGCGATCAGCGAATCGACGCGGCGCTTGGCCTTGTCCGCGAAGCGCGCGTCGCCGGCGCCCAGACCTTCGTCGAGGATCAGGATCTCCGGATCGATCGCCGTCGCGATCGCGAAGCCGAGCCGCGTCATCATGCCCGCGGAATACGTGCGCACCGGCAGGTTGAGGTATTCGCCGAGCTCGGAGAACTCGACGATGTCGGGCGTCTTGCGATCGATCTCCTCCCACGACATGCCGAGGAAGAGTCCGCAGTTCACGATATTCTCGTAGCCCGTGTCCTCGGGGTCGAGGCCCGGCGACATGTTGAAGAGCGGCGAGACGTTGCCCTCGATTTTCACGCTACCCTGCGTCGGCTCGTAGACGCCCGCGCACACGCGCAGCAGCGTCGACTTGCCGGCGCCGTTGTGGCCGATGAAGCCGACGCGGTCGCCCTCCCGGAAATTCAGCGATACGTTGTCGAGCGCGCGCACCACGACGCGCTCCTGGTTGCGGCCTTCGCGCTTGATGAGGCCGCCCGTCGCACTGCGCAACGCGCTGCGGAAGCTCTTCTGCGCGCCGTAGATCGGAAAGTCGACCGTCGCGTTATCGAGGACGAGGGAGACCATGGCAGAGAACTCCTGGCTGTCAGCGTGGGGACTGCGTTGGGACGGACAGCGGGCGGCGCATCAGGCCCGGCCCAGGATGCTGAGCTTCAGGCGCCGCACGGTCTTGCGGAACAGGAGCTCATACTTGCCGTCGCGCAGGCATTCGGCTGCAAAAGCGAAGCGCTCCTTGACCACGAGGCGCTGGTGATCGATGAAGTGCAGGATGCGCGCGAGCGTCTTCATGATCTTCATGAGCACCGTCATCGGCAGGTTTGCGAGCTTCGCGAGCAGGCGTGCGATGCGCACGCGCCAGTGCACCACGCGGACCCTCAGGTAGGCGATGCGCAGCCGCAGGTTCGCCAGGCGCAGCCGGAGCCGCCCCATGCCGGATTCGTACGGCCCCGGACGGGTCGGCAGAGCGGCGAGCTCCCTGCTCGAAATGTCGGCGATCTTGGCCGGCATTTCGGCGAGCGCGACACGGTCGGCGAGCAGCGCCTCGCATTCCTCCGCCGGCTGTTCGCACCAGGTGCTGAGGTACTTCGTCAGCCAGCTCTCGTGCTTCTGCCAGACACGCTCGGGCACGCTCTCCGCGTACCAGCGGATGTGCAGGAAGAAGAGCTTGCGCTTCGTCGCATCGAAGATCTTGTTGTTGAACGTCGTGTGCAGGCTCATGCCCTTCACCGCGGCGGCCGTCAGGCGCGAGGTCTGGCCGACCTTCGGATCGAGCGGCACGGGTCGGTCGTTCGCGGGCGACCAGCTCGCAGCCACGCATTCTCTGGAATCCCGGATGATGTGGAACGTGTCGGTGAGATCGCCGAAGTTGTCGTGCAGGTAATCGCCGTCCATCGTCCACTGTTCGAGGCAGGTCTTGTCGTGCCCGGGGATGCGCGAGTAGTCGAGGATCACGGGCAGCCAGTGCAGGCTGTGAATGAGCCACGCCTGGTGGTTATTCACCTTCCAGTACGGCGCGACGGGGAAGTTCGAGAAATACGGCTCGTCCCAGGCCCAGGCCTTGCACTCGGTATGCAGGTTGTTCATCACGATGCCGGTCATCTGCTCGCCGGTCAGCGCGATCGTGGCCTCGGTATCGCGGAGCGCGCCCGTCGCGGGCAGGCCGGCGATCCGGCGCAGCGCCGGCAGATAACTCTCCTCCTCGACGCGCATGCAGGTCGAGAGCACGGCCGCGCAGCCGTTGTCCGCCTTCTCCACGGCCTTCGCGAGCGTGCCGTCGGAGATCATCATGTCCGGCACGAGCGCCGACAGATAGGCACCGTTCTGGTAGGCGTACTCCGTGACCTGGAGGTGGCCGACACCCATGTGCATGCAGCCGCTCACGCCGGGAGGCGGCAGCGGAATGAGGAAATGCACGGGCTCGGCATAGCGCTTCAGACGTTTGAACTGCGCGCTCTCCTCGAGCGCCGCGTAGTCCGCGTGCGTCGTCGCGATGAGCACGCGGTTGGCGCGCCCCATGAGCGCCGGCAGATTCCCCGGCGCGAGCAGCGAGGGAATGAGGTAGTCCAGGAAGTGGTTGCGATACGCCTCTCCCCAGAACACGCAGGAGACGTAGATCGGCTTCAGCTTATGACCCGGTGATGCGGCTGACATGATGCATTTCCTTTGAATGCCCGGGCACGGCGCACGGCGCCGGCCCGTTGAATTCCCGGAGAGCCCCCCTCCCGGATGTTTGCGGCAGAGCGCTGTGCGCCGCCTGCCGGCCCGTGTATGCGCGTGCTCCCACGCGCTACAGCCAGTACGGGATCCGCCGGCGGAACCGGCTGAACACGTAGATCATCAGACTCCAGCCCACGACGGCGCTACCCACGACCATGCCGTAGGACCACAGCGACGGCGCCTTGCCGAGCATCGGTTCGCGCACGACCTCGACGAAGTGATAGAGCAGGTTGAAGTCGACGAAATGCGTCAGGCGCCCCTCGAGCTGGCTCGGCGACCAGAACACGGGCGTGACGAACATCGCGACCTGCAGGATGCTGCTGACGACCTGGTGGACGTCGCGATAGCGCGCACAGACAGAGCCGAGCAGCGTCGCGAACCACACGCCGTTCACGGCGACGAGCGCGAGCCCCGGGATGACGAGCAGCGATTTCAGGTTCACGTCGACGTTCGTGAACAGGGCGACGAGCACGAAGATCGCGAAGTGGTGGCAGAACACGATGAGGTTCCGCCAGATCGCCGCACACGTCAGGATCGTGTAATTGAATCGCAGTGACTTGACGATCGATTCGCCCGCGGTGAAGACGCTGCAGCCCTCGATGATGAGCGTCGAGACGAGCGTCCACGCCAGCATGCCCGAGGTCAGGAACGGCAGGTATTGCTTCGGGTCCTGCTTCCAGAGGTTCGCCCACACGAAACCGAGCGTGACGATGAACAGCCCCAGCGACATGCTCGTCCAGAACGGGCCGAAGGTCGTGCGCCGGTAACGGCGCTTGATCTCCTGCCAGCCGAGGCGGCCCCATTTCCGCCACTCCGCGAGTCCCCCCAGGACGTCGCGGCACGCGATTTCGTATTGTGGTGTCATTGTCATCCGTCGTCGTCCCCGCCCGGGCGCTCACGCGCCTCCGTGTTCGATCCGCTCCACCATGTGCGCGAACTCGCGGCCGATGACCGCCGCGGTGTCGTCTTCCCAGACCCACTTCTGGGCGGGACCGGCGCACGGGAGCGAAGCCCCGATTTCGTAACCGCACCACTCGAGATACTCGCGCGTGGTCTGCGCCACGCTCGGCTCGATCATCTTGAACGTGATGTAGCGCGTCGCGCCGTTCAGCCAGCACAGGCCGAGCGGTCCGTTGTTGACGCCGACGTTGAGATACGCGCGCTCGTACAACGCCATCCTGAGCCCGACGTTCCAGCACGCCTCCCGGAATACCGGGAAGCCCCCGATCGTCGCCGCCACCTCCTCGAGGCAACGCTCGGTGTCCGGCACGAAGACCGGCAGCCAGCGCGCCGGATCGAGACCCGTCGCGAACGTCGTCCACGCGTCGAGATTGCTGTTCCGCGCGGCGTTGTAGTGGTAGTCGCGCAACGTGACGACGACGAGGCGCCGGCCCGCCGCGTGCGCGGCGATCCACTGATCGACGTAGCGCAGCGCCTGCACGCCCGCACGCAGCACGGTGACATCGGCGTTGCGCGCGGCCGCGGCCTTCAGGCACTCGCCCGGATGGTGCGCCGTCGGCAGCCCGAGCTCGTAGGGCCGCGGGAAGACGCGATCGCCGGCGGCGTCCCGCAGCACGCCGGCCGCCGTGCGCGTCGCGGCGACGGTGAGGCCGCGCCCCGCCGGCAGCAGCGTGTGGCAGCCGGCGAGGATGTTCGTGATCCGCCAACGCCGCGCTTCCGCGTCGATCGCCTGCACGTAAGCCGCGTCCTCGGTGCGCACGACGTCGTCCGGTCCCGGCACGATCACGAGATGCACGCCCGCGAGGTTCTGGCGGCGGCGTTCGAGATCCGCCGCCGCGAGGAACCACACGACGTCATAAGTGATGGGCTGGACCTTCAGATCGTAGAACGCATAGAGCGTGTCGCGGTCCGCGATCGCCGCCGCGCCCGCGGCGCGCAGCAGCCGCCGCGGCGCGAGCACCACGCCGAGTGCGCCGCGCAGCGCCTTGTGCAGCGCGCGGCCCGGCTTCGTCGTCGGCAGCACGTACTCGGACTGCAGGCGCCGCCAGATCCAGCCCGGCCCCTCGGACCGGAGCTTGAACCAGGCGCGCGCGAGCCCGCGTCCGGGCTCGCCCTTCGCACCGGCCGAATAGGTGTTGTACATGCTGCCCGCTGCGCCCCGGCGCTCCGTCAGCCGACGGATTCTTCCGTCGCCTTGCCGACGAGCTCTTCCGGCGGCGGCTTGTGGCCGCCGAGCAGCGTGCCCGACCAGTTCGCGAGGCGGCGGATCGTGTTGTAGTACGTGAACTGCGGCGAGCGGCGGATCATGATGCCGTCCTTCACCTCTTCCTCGTACTCGTACTGCGCCCAGCCGTTGCACGGCTTGCAGAACGGCACTTTGTCCCACTGTCCCGTCTCGTGGTAGTAGCGCGCCTTCGCGAACTCCTCGCCGTGCCATACGGCCTTCACGCCGTCCTTGAACACGTTGCCCATGTCGGTCGCGCGGAAGCCGTCGAGGCAGCACAGGCGCACCGTGCCGTCGTTGTGCACCGGCATCGTCTTGTAGATCGCCGGGCACGGCAGACGCTCGCCCTCGGCGTTCACGTTCTCGAAGGAGCCGACGTCGGAGTCGAACATCGGGCAGGTGCGCACGACGTCGACGACGCCGACCCAGCGCTGCACGAAGGCCTCGAGCTCGTGCTCGTTCTCCTTCTGGATGGTGAAGGAGACGCCGACGCGCGGGAATTCGGCGTCGCCGCGGATTTTCATGAGCCGGAACACCGCGCTCTCGATTTTCTCGAGCGCGTGGATGCCGCGCACCTTCTTCAGCGTCTCGCGCGTCACGGAGTCGATGCTGAACATCACGGAGTCGACCTTGATGTCGACCATGAACTGCGCGATGTCGTCCGTGAGCGTGAGGCCGTTCGTGTTCATGGACAGCGGCATGCCGCGCGACTTGATGTCCGTGAAGACCTTCTTGAGATTCGGCACGAGCAGCGGCTCGCCGTACACCGCCGGCGCCACCATCGGCTTCGCGGCCATGATCTCGTCGAGCAGGCGCCGCGAGTTCTCCTCGCTGATCGCGCCCTTGACCTGATCGATCTCGTTGTCGTCGTCGGAGCCCCAGACCGGGCACATCGGGCAGCGCAGATTGCACTTCGTGATGTAGTCGATGAGCACCCGCTCGGGCAGCTCGGCAACTTCCAGCGGCTTCCAGTCGTGGGCGGGATCCACCCATTCGGCCTTGGACCAGTCTCGTGTCGTCATATGCGTCATTACCTCGCGGTTCTCGCCTCTTACTTGACGATGCGTCCGCCGCTCGCGTGCAGGAACAGCGCGAACGCGTCGTAAGGTGCCAGATCGAGCTCGTTGAGCATCGTGCGGGCATCGAAGGCACCCATGTCCTTGCCCTCGCGCAAGGCGAGGGCGCCGACGGCCTGCGGCGCGAGCCGGGCCGTGTAGTACGTGCGATGGCAGTGCCCGAGTCCGAGCGCGCCCATCTCGAAATCCATGTGCATGAAGTAACCGAGCTCCCCGACCTCGAGGTCCAGCTCCTCGACGAGCTCGCGCGCGAGCGCCTCGGCCGGCGATTCGCCCGCCTCCACGCCGCCGCCGAAGCAGCCCCAGTGACCCGGATACCAGATGCCGGGCTTGTCGTCGCGCTGCTGCAGGAAGTAGCGTCCGTCCGCCGTCTGCAGGATCGCCGCCGCGGCGTCGCCGAACGCGAGCGGCTCACGGGTGTCGACGAGGGCCGCGGGCCGCATCGCCGTCTCAGCCCCGCGCCGCGGCTTCGCGCTTCGCGAGCACCACGTCCTCGAGCTGATCGAGGCAGCGCTCCACGTCGCGGAACGGCAGGCCGGAGAGCTCGAAGAGCTCGAGCTCCCACCAGCGGATGTCGAGCAGGCGCTCGATCACCGCGTCGGAGAAGCGGAACCTGCGGATCGTCGCCGGCACGCCCGCGACGATCGCGAACGGCGG
Organism: Gammaproteobacteria bacterium; assembly: GCA_016209015.1. GTDB lineage: Bacteria > Pseudomonadota > Gammaproteobacteria > JACQWY01. The sequence continues at coordinate 157,233 of JACQWY010000018.1, forward strand.
CACGTCCTTCGTGACCACCGCGCCGGCGCCGATGATGGCGCCGTGGCCGACGTTCACCCCCGGCATCACGTTCACGTTGTGACCCATCCACACGTCGCTGCCGAGCGTCACGTGCTGGAACATGTCGGGCGTGCGCTCGAGGCGCTCGAACTCGCGGTATTCCGGCACCCACGCGTAAGCCGACGGGTGATACGGGAACTCGTGCGTGCTGAGCCAGTTCGTCGGGTGGTTGAACGGATTGATCGAGGTGCGCGCGCCGATCGCGCAGTAATTGCCGACCGTCGCGCGCGCCAGGAAGCAGTTTTCGTTCATGCCGAAATAGCGCCCGACCGTCACGTCCGGCCCGAGCTGCGTGCCGCGATTCAGCGCGATAGGGCCCTGCGTCCAGGCCTTGAAGATCTTCGCGTTCGGCGCGACGTGGATGACGTCGTGCACGACGACCGGCTCCGTCGTGCGGTTCTCGTAGGTGTCGATGTAGATCTTCTCGTAGCGCATGTTCAAACCGCCATCGCCCGTTCGACTTTCACGATTGCGTTGACGGCGTCGCGCACCTCGCGGTCGCCGTAGTGCTCGTTCACGTACACCGCGAAGCTCTGATCGCGGATCGCCCGCGCGTTCGGCGTGTCGAAGCCGTCCGCGAGATGGGGTTTGATCCACGGCCAGTCCGCGACCACGTACTCGTAGTGCGGATTGAGCCCGATCCCTTCGGCGATCACGGCCTCGGCGAACTCGCGCTTCGTGCAGCGGAGCTTCGCGCTGTCCACGATCACCGGGAAGACGAACGGCGAATCGGCCGGCGAGTAGGCATAGGGCCGGCAGAGCTTCGACTGCTCCTTGAGATGAAAAGCGAACTCCGAGACGAAGGACAGCCGACCGACGATCGTCGCGTTGAGGCGCTTCAGCGAGGCGATGCCGATCGCGCAGGAGATCTCGTCCGTGTGCAGGTTCAGCGCCGGGAACAGGAAGCCGTTCGGATTGCGATCGTCGAAGCCCGGGAGCCAGCTCGGCTTGCCGCGATCGGCGTGCGCGAGCGCGCGGCGGAAGAGCTCCAGATCGCGCGAGTAGACGACGCCGCCGCAGGCGCCCGTGATGTGCGCCTTGCGGTACATCGTCGAGAACGCCGCGATGTCGCCGTAGCTGCCGACGAACTGGCCGCCGAGCTTCGCGCCGTGCGCCTGGCTGCAGTCCTCCACGACGCGGATGCCGTGGCGGCGCGCGACGGGCATGATGCCGGCGATGTCGCAGGCCTGGCCGATCGAATGCACGATGACCGCGCCTACGGTCTCGGGCGTGATGCGCGCCTCGAACTCGGCGGCGCCCGTGTTGTAGCTGCCCGGCCGGCTGTCGATGAGACGGGGCTTCAAGCCGTTGAGGATGATCGCGCTCAGCGTGCCGGGATCGGTGATCGGCGAGACGAGCACCTCGCCGCCCTTCGGCAGCTCGAGTGCGGCGATCGCGACGTAGAGCGCGGCCGTCCCCGTCGCGACCGCGTCCGCATAGCCGCCGCTCAGGGTGTCGACGAAGGCCTCCGTGTAGCGCTTCTCGAAATGGCCCTGGTAGCCGGGATCGGCGTTGCGCTCGCGATAGTAGGCGACGACCTCGTCGATCATCGCGACCTCGGCCTCGCCGAAAGCCTGGCGCGCGGGCAGCGGATCCGGGCGCACCTTCGGGCCGCCGCGCACGGCGAGCTCGGCCTTGCGGGCGGCTTCGTCGTCGGCGTCGTCGATCTGTCGATAGCCAGACATCAGCGTCCTCCGGCCGCCCGCAACACCGCGGGTGCCGTCGCAGGGAATTCGCGCTCCGCGGCGGCGAGGCTCTCGAGCGTGCCGATGTCGCGGTGATAGAGCGCGTTGTGATACGTGCACATGCGGCCGAGGTAATGCGGCAGCACCTCGGTGCTTAGATCGACGATCTCGCGGCCCAGGCCCGCGATGAACGCGACGACCTCGGGCTCGAAGAGGTAGACCGCGGCGTTCGCGCGCGTGCCGGGCGGGTTCGCGACTTTCTCGTGGAACGCGACGACCCGGCCGGATTCGTCCTCTTCGACGATGCCGCAGCTCTGCGGAACGTCGGTGTCGAACGTCATCATGGTGATCGCCGTGCCTGCCGGCCGCCCCCGATGGCGGGCGAGGAAGGCCGTCGCGTCGAAGAGCGTGAGATTGTCCGCGTGCGCGACGAGGAAGGGCTCGTCGCCGAAGAACGCGCGGTTCTTCAATACCGTGCCGCCGGTGCCGAGCAGCACATCCTCGTGGACGAGCTCGACGCGCTCGCGCCACGGCGACGTCGCGACGAACGCGCGCACCGGCTCCGGCAGGTAATGCGTGTTGACGAGCGCGCGCTCGACCGCGTCCGGCGCGAACAGCAGCTCGAACCACCAGCCGAGCAGCGGCCGGCCGCGGATCTCGACGAGGCATTTCGGCACGCGCTCGGTGAGCGGCCGCAGCCGCGTCCCGAAACCGGCGGCGAGCAGCAGCGCCTTCACGCGCGGAGCTCCGCGATCAGCTCTTCACTGGTGAGCGGCGTATTGCCGACGCGCCCGACCTGGCAGGCCGCGGCCACGGAGCCGAGATACGCGCTCCGCCAGATGTCGCCCTCGATCGCGAGCGCCATCGAGGCGCAGGTCAGCAGCGAATCGCCCGCGCCCGAGACGTCCTTCGGCGCGCCGTTGAACGCCGGCAGGCGGTCCGTGCGGAAGCAGCCGGTCTTGTCCGGCGCATGGATGAGCAGGCCCTCCGCGCCGAGCGTGACGAGCACGCGCTCCGCCGCGGCCTTCAGGCGCAGCGCTTCGGCGAGACCGACGAGGCCCGCGCTGAAATCGCGCACCGACAGGCGCGCCTCGTGCTCCGTCGGCGTGAGCAGCCGCATGCCCTTGAAGCGCGACACGTCGCCGACCTGCGAGGACGACTGGCTGTCCGCGACCATCATCACGTCGTGGCGATTCGCGACCGCACAGATGCGATCGACGAGGAGCTGCGGCAGGCAGCCGTAGGTGAAGTCCGAGAAGATGACGAGATTCGCCTGCTCGACGTCGCCCGCGATGCGCTCGAAGAGCTCGTCCGCCTGATCGTTGCTGATCGCGTGCTGGCGCAGATGGCTCACGCGCAGCAGCGTCTTGCCGTTCGCGCGGTAGCGCTGCTTGAGCGTGGTCGGACGGCTGTCGTCGGTCAGGAACTGGTGATCGACGCCGTAGCCGCGCAGCGTGTCGGCCGCGAACTGCGCCGTCTCGTCCTGGCCCGTGACGCCGAAATAGCTGACCTTGGCGCCGAGACCGCGCGCGTGCGCCGCGACGATGCCGGCGCCGCCGATGAACAGATCGCGCTTGATCGGCGTGACGACGATCGTCGGATCCTCCTGCGACATGCCGAGCGCTTCGCAGTTGATGTACTCGTCGACGATCAGATCCCCGATGACCACCACGCGCAGCTCCGAGAGCCGGCGCACGAGGCCCACGAGATCGTTGAAGTCGAAGCCGTGGCGTTGCGGGAAATCCGCGGGCTTCATGATGCTCGAGAAGTTCGTCTCGAGCAGCTCGCGCTGCAGGAGATCGAGCGAGGAGAAGCGGATCTCGCCCGAGCTGAAGAGCAGCTTGCCGTCGTAGGCCTCGACCGCCGCGAGCTCGGGGTTGAACGTCGTCTCGTGCTCCTTGCCCTTCACGACGACCGCGGGCTCGAGCATCGCGATGAAGTCCTCGGGCAGGGAATGCATGATGAACGCGTAATCGACCACGCCGATCGAGCGCACGCCCTCGAGACGCAGCTCCGCCGGCAGCAGCGCGCCGCCGGCCGCGTCGGGCAGGACACCGACGACGACGAAATCGCCGCAGTCCGCGGCGAAGTTCAGGAGTCGCAGATGCCCCGGGTGGACGAGGTTGAAATTGCCCGAGACGAACACGACGCGATCCTGGCCGGCGCGGCGGCGGATCTCCTCGACGACGTCCGCATCGGATGCGGCCGGGGTGAAATACTCTGCCGGTTTCATACCCTTCCCTCCATGCTCATGGCCGCGGCCTCAGTCCATCCTGACCAGGCAACGGCCGCTGATGCTGCCGTCGCGCACGCCGGCGATGCCGGCGTTGACGTCCGCGAGCGGCACGCGCTCTGTGATGAGATTCGCGAGCTTGATGCGCCCGGCCTTCAGGAGCGCGGCATAGCGCGGGATGTCCTCCTGCGGAATCGCCTCGCCGCCGTGCGAGCCGGACAGCCGTTTGCCGAAGTGCAGCGGCAACGTGTAGAGCGTGCTGTTCGCGCCCTTCTTCGGCACGCCGACGAGGATGACGCGGCCCTGCGCCTTCGCGAGCTCGTAGCCCATCTCGATGATCGCGGGCACCCCCGTGTTGTCGATGAAGCAGTCGACGCCGCCCCCGCCCAGGATTTCCGCGATCGCGGCCTTCGCGTCGACGTCGCGGCTGTTGATGCAATGCGTGGCGCCGAGCTCGCGGGCGAGCGCGAGCTTGTTGTCGTGGAGATCGACCGCGATGACGGGATACGCCGAGACGAGCGCCGCGGCCTGCACGATGTTGAGTCCGACCCCGCCTGCGCCGAACACGACCACCGACTCGCCGATCGTCAGCTTCGCGTTGTTGACGACGACGCCGAAGCCCGTCGTCACCGCGCAGCCGAACAGCGCCGCGACTTCGAGATCGCTGTCCGCCGGGATGCACGTCAGGCGGTTCTCCGCGACGATCGCGTGATCGTTGAACGTCGTCACCCAGCCCGCATTCACGCGCCTGCCGTCCCAGGTGTAGTGCGGCGGCCGGGCCTCGATGCCGAGGCTCTTCCGCCAGTGGAGCACGACCTTGTCGTCCGGCTGCACCTGCGTGACGCCGGGGCCGATCGCGAGCACCGTGCCCGAGCCTTCGTGGCCGAGCAGATGCGGCAGGAATTTGTCCGGACCCTTCGCGCCGTCGATCTCGCCGAGCTGCGAGCCGCAGATGCCGCTGTAGTGGATTTTCACCAGTACCTGGCCGACGTCGAGCGTCTTCGGCAGCTCGACGCGCGCGACCACGAGCGGCTGGCGCTGCTCGACGAGGATGGCGGCCTGCATGGATGTCGGGAGCGTCATGGTCCCTCTCCTATTCGAAAAAGATGAACGAGTGGTCGCCGGTGTAGCCGGTCTGCTCGAACCACCACGCCCATTCCTCGGGCGTGTTGAACGCCTCGCACGTCACCTGCCAGTACAGCAGGTTCGTCTTCTCGACCTCGTTGCGGTAGGACTCGACGCAGAGATACTTCGGGCCTTTGCCGACGCGCTGCATTTCGCGGAGCGCGCGGTCGAGGTCGTAGCAGTGCAGGTTGTGCAGCGTGTTCAGGGAGTACACGAAATCGAAATGCCCGTCGGGCCAGGGCAGCTCGGTCGCGCTGCCGAGCGTCGTGCGATCCTTGATCTCCTCCTTCGCGTTCTCGAGCGCGTAGGCCGAGACGTCGATGCCGTAGATCTCGATCCCGGGCACGACCTTCGTGAAGTCGAACATCAGGAAGCCCTTGCCGCAGCCGACGTCGAGCACCTTGTCGCCCGCCTTCAGGCCGTAGTGGTCCGCCATCGCCTTCGCGACCTTCTCCCAGCGTCCTTCCATGTAGCGATAGCCGCCGTAGTTGATGCGCCGATCGCCGTCCCAGTAGTCGTAGGCCCACTGCTTCGCGAGCTCCGCGGCCTTCGCCTTCGGATACTCGGGATCGTTCACGCGCGCGAGGTAGTCGCGCTGCGTGCTCTTGTGAACGACGGACATGAAGTCGATGTAAGCCATGAGGTCACCAGAGTCGTTGAATGAGTTCGAACGCGCGCTCCGCTTTCGCGAGCTGCGCGGCCTGCCGCGCGGCGGTGTCGGACGCGGGATCGGCGAAACGCCGGCGCGCCGCGGCCTCGGGCAGGAATTCGTTGAGCATGATGCAGCACCATTTGAGCGCAAACGCGGGCTCGAGCAGCGCGGCGCGGAATTCGAGCGCGCGCGCGTCGGACACGATGCCGAGCAGCGCGTCGAGGAACCTCCCGCGATGGGCGCGATCGACCGGCACCGCGGGCTGGCTGAAGAAATCGCCGAGCGTCTTCGCCGGATCGTCCCAGCCCGCGTACTCGAAATCGATGAACGCGAGCGTGCCGTCGGCGCGGCGCAGCGCGTTGTGGAAACCGAAGTCTGAAGGCGAGAGGCAGCGATCGGCCGTCGCAATCGGCACTGCAGCGTCGTGGCCCGCGGCGGCGGCGCGCGCGAGCATCTCGGCGCGGCGGCGCGTCCAGTCCGCGGCGAGCACGTCTGCGAAGCGGATCGCCGCGGCGTGCACGGCGCTCTCCTCGGCGAGGCGGCCGAGGCGCGCGATCCGGCCATCCACGCTTGCGAGGTGATCGGCAATCGAGAAGCAGCCCTCGGAGGCGACCGGCAAGGCGGCGGCGCGCGCGGCGCGATCCGCCGGGTTCAGCGCGCCCAGGAAATCCGCGGCGGCGGCGACGTCCGCGGCCGTGACCGCGCCCGGCGGCACTTTCTCGCCAGCGACGAATTCGTAGAGCGCGAGATGCGACTCCGCAGCGCGCGACAGCGGCCGCGGGACGCAGGCGATGCCGAGTCCGGCCGCATAGCTCAGGAACGACCACTCGGCGTGCAGGCGATCGCGCGTGTCGCTCGGGTGGTGGTAGTAGCTCTTCGCGATGTAGCTCGCGCCGTCCGCGGCCGTAACGCGGAACACGCGGTTGTTGCCGCTCACCGCGCAGGGCGCGATGTCGAGCGCGCGCCCGCCGCCCGGCACGAGCTCGGCGATGCGGGCCATCACGGCTTCAGATCCGTCCATCGCCCGCACATCCAGGTCTGTAGCTCGTCCCAGCCCGCGATCGCCGCCAGACCATTTGCTGCCGCCGCGTGATGACGGTCGGGATCGAAGAGCAGCGCCGTCGTGCCGGCCGGGAAGCTCTGCGCTTCGAGGATTTCCGGCAGATCGTCGAGGAACAGATCGCAGCCGATCGCGCCGATGCGCGCGAGCTTCTCCTCCTTCGTCAATTCGAAGAAGACCGACGGCGGCGCGATCAGCGGCGCGCCCGCCGCGACGAGATGATGCCGGACCCAGGCGCGGGCCGCGGCATGCAGATCGTATTGCGGCCCGAGGAACGGATGCTTCGTCTTGTGGCTCACGATCGCGAGACCGAGGCCCGCGCCGCGCGCCCAGGCCATGAACTCGAGCGCGCCCGGATAGGCGACGGCCTCGTCCATGCGCGCCCCGTACACATAGCCCTGCATCTCGGTCCAAACTTCCTCCCGGCCGATCGCCCGCAGATGATTGCGCACCGCGATCTTCGTGACGGGCAGGTCCGCCGGAATCACGCCCTGCTCGAGCGCGACCTTATGGAACAGCCCATCGTAGTTCACGATGGTGTTGTCGAAGTCGAGACCGAGCCGCACGACGGAAGCTCAGCGCGCGCTCGCGACGGTGCGGCGGCCACCGGTGCCGCTCTCGGCGAGGACGCGCGAGACGACGTTCTCCGCGGTCAGGCCGAAGAGCCGGCGCGCGTATTCCTGCGAGCCGATTTCATGCATGAACGCATCGTCCGTGCCGAACGCGAGCAGGCGGGCCGCATTACCGCCGCGCGCCGCGAGCCATTCCGCCACGCTGCCGCCGAAACCGCCGAGGCGGCTGTGCTCCTCGAGCGTGACGACGAGCGGATAGCGCGTGAAAACTTCCTCGAGGCGCGCGCCGTCGAGGGGCTTCACGGTGTGGAAGCTCTCGACGCGCGCCGAGACGCCGGCCTGGCCGAGCGCGTCCGCGGCGTCGAGCGCGACGGAGATCATGTTGCCGGTGCTGAGCAGCGCGACGTCCGCGCCGTCGCGAACGGTGATCGCGCGGCCGATCGCGAAGTCCGGCGGCGTCTGGTGGATGATGGGCTCGCCCTTCTTGCCGATGCGCATGTAGACGGGGCCGTCGTGCTTCAGCGCGGCACGCAGGCCCGCCCGGAGCTCGACCGCATCGCAGGGGCACAGCACCGTCATCTCCGGCAGCACGCGCAAGAGCGCGATGTCTTCGCAGGAGTGATGCGTCGGGCCGAGCTCGGCATACGAGAGGCCGGCACCCGTGCCGACGATGATCACCGGCGCGCGGTGATAGCAGGCGTCGACGCGGATCTGCTCGAGGCAGCGCGTGGTCGTGAACGGCGTGATGGTGTAGACGACGGGACGCAGGCCCGAGAGCGCCATGCCGGCCGCCATGCTCATCATGTTCGCCTCGGCGACGCCGCAGTTGAAGAAGCGCTTCTCGTCGCCCGCCTTGAACTTGTCGAACAGCTTGTTGCCGATGTCGCCCGAGAGCAGGCAGACGCGCGGGTCTTCCGCACCCAGTTTCGTGATCTCGTCGGCGAATGCGTTTCTCATGCCGCCACCCCCAGCTCGCGCTTGGCCGCGACGACCTCGTCGGCCGACGGGATCCGGTAATGCCAGTTGTTGTCGTCCTCCATGAAGGACACGCCCTTGCCCTTGACGGTGTGGGCGATGATCGCGCGCGGCTTGCCGCTGTGCGGCCGCGTGAGCGCGCCGAGCACGGCCTCGACGTCGTGGCCGTCGACTTCGACCGCGTCCCAGCCGAACGCACGCCACTTCTCGGCGAGCGGATCGAGCGCCATCACTTCCGCGCTGCGGCCCGTCGCCTGCCACTTGTTGAAGTCGACGACGATCGTCACGCGATCGAGCTTCTGGGCCGCGGCGAACATCGCGCCCTCCCAGATCGAGCCCTCGTTGCATTCCCCATCGGAGAGCAGCGCGTAGACGTGGTAGTCCTCACCGCGGATGCGCGCGGCGAGCGCCATGCCGAGCCCCATCGGGAAGCCGTGGCCGAGCGAGCCCGTCGCGGCCTCGATGCCGGCGAGCTTGTCCGGGGTCGGCGGATGCTCGGCGAAGAGACTGCCGTCCTCGCCGTAGGTGTCGAGCATGCTCTCAGGATAGAAGCCCTTCAGCGCGAGCACCTGGAACAGCGCAGGCGCGCCGTGGCCCTTGCTGAGAATGAATCGATCGCGATCCGCGGCGCGCGGCTGTGCGGGGTCGATGCGCAGCACGCCGTAGTAGATCGCAACGAGGATGTCGACGCACGAGAGGCAGGAACCGAGGTGCGGGGTCTGCGTCTTGTGCGAGGTTTCGATGATCCGCGCGCGGATCTCCGCGGCGAGCTCGCGGAGCCGGGCGGGGTTCGGGGCGTCGATGGCGCTGGCCATGGGCTTCACTCCTGGGGTCCGTTCAAGGCTTGTGCTGATAGTCGAAGGGCAGCGCCTTCAAGGCATCGAGGTGCGCGTCCACCCAGGCGATGCACTCGTCGAGGCCCTGATCGAGCGAGATTTCGTCCCGCCAGCCGAGCTGCTCGCGCAGCTTCGTGCTGTCGAGCATGTAGGCGGCGTCCTTGCCGAGGCGCTCGGCGTCGACTTCCGCGACGTCTTCGAGACGCACGCCGAGCTTCGCGCAGATGCGTTCGACGAGCTCGCGGATGGAGACGATCTCGTTCGTCGAGATGTGATAGGTCTCGCCGAGCGGGGCGCGCTCCATGATGTCCCAGGTCGCGCTCGAGACGTCCTTCATGTGGATGAACGCGCGGCGCGACACGCCGCCGCCGTGCAGCTTCAATTTCTTGCCCAAGCGGATGAAGAGGATCGTGCGCGGGATGATGCGATAGAGCTGCTGGCCCGGGCCGTAGACGTTCGCGGCGCGCGTGAAGACGACCGGGAACCGATAGGCGTCGAAATAGGACTTCAGGCTCATGTCGCCCGCGGCGCGCGAGACGGCATAAGGCGTGCTCGGATTGAAGTGCTGGTCCTCGCGGATGAAGCCGCCGTCCGTGCTGCCGTAGACCTCGGGGGTCGTCACGTGCACGTAGCGGCTCAGGAAATCGCACTGCCGGAGCTGCTCGTGGAGCCGCACCGTCGAGACCACGTTCGTCATGAACCAGTGATCGGGATTTTTCCAGCTCTCGCCGACCATGGACTGCGCGGCGAAGTTCACGACGTGCGCGATCCGCTCGCCGCGGATCAGGTGCATGATTTCCGCGAGGTGGTGGTTGAGGTCGTAGGCGTAGAAACGGAAACCCGCGTCCTTCCCGCCCCAGCGGTACGGCAGGAAGGCCTGATGCGGCTCGCAGGAGCGGCTCATGCCGACGACTTCCACGCCGCGATCGAGGAGCGCCGAGACGAAGCTCGCGCCGGAGAAGGAATTGCTGCCGATGACGGCGACCTTGTCGATGCCGGCCATGCTCAAGCTCCCGCCTGCGGGCGATTCTGATAGAGGTACTGCATCAGCATGTGGCCGATCGCCATCTGCACGTCCTCGGCGATCTGCATGTCGTTCACGGCGGCATGGATCGCACAGTCCGCGAGCGCCTTCGCCTTGCCGCCGGTGTAGCCGAGGATGGCGTAGCTGCGCACGCCCATGGTCCTGGCCTGTTCGAGGACACGCAGGATGTTCGGCGAGTTGCCGCTCCCGGACAGCGCGATCACGACGTCGCCCGGCCGCGCGAGCACGGCGAGCTGCAGGGAGAAAATCTGCTCGTAGCCCTCGTCGTTCGCGAGGCAGGTCAGCACCGAACCGTTCGCCGGCAGCGCCGTCACGCGCAGACCCGAGCCCGGGGTCTTCGAAATGCCGTAGAGGAAGTCGTTCGCGAGGTGCACCGCGTTGCCGGCACTGCCGCCGTTGCCGCAGAGGAACACCTGGCGGCCGCTCTGCCAGCAGTCGAGCAGCTCGGCGCCGAGCGCCGCGACCGGCGCCCAGTCGAGCTCCTGCAGAACGCCGTTCAGCCGGGCCGTGTAAGCGCGGAACAGGGCTTCGGGTGCGAGCTGCGGGGCATTCATTTGATGACCTCTTTCTGCATCCAGCGCAGGTTGTAGAAGCGGTCCTCGTCCTTCAACTCGCCGGCGCGGAACTTCGCGGTGATTTCGTTGATCGCGTCCTGCACCGTCTTCCTGGGCTTGAAGCCCGCGGCGAGCAGCTTGTCGGAGTTCACGCGGTAGGAGCGCGGATCGTTCGACTCGGTCACGACGATCTCCGCACCGACGGCGTTCGCGACGCGCTCGGCGATCTCCAGCAGCGAGAGGTTCTCGAAGCCCGCGTTGTAGACGCCGGTGACTTCGGGATGATCGAGCAGGAAGAGATAGACCTCGGTGATGTCCTCGATGTGGATGTTCGGGCGCGTCTGCGCGCCGCCGAACACCGTGATGCGGCCCTTCGCGAGCGCCTGCATCGTCAGCATGTTCACCGCGACGTCGAGGCGCATGCGCGGCGAGAGCCCGCAGACCGTCGCCGGGCGCACGATCTGCACGCTCATGCGATCGGCGTAGCTCAGCATCACGCGCTCACCGACCATCTTCGTCTTGTTGTATTCGGAGAGCGGTCGGAGCTCGAGGTCTTCCGTCACCTGCGGCTCGTCCGTCACGCCGTACACGCTGCCCGAGGACGCGTAGAGCATGCGCTCGATGCCGAGGCGCGCGGCGCGGTCCGCGAGCTGCATGGTGGCGAGCGCGCTGATCTCCCAGGTGAGCTGCGGATCGAGATCGCTGCAGGGATCGTTCGCGACGGAGGAGAGATGGATGATCGCGTCGACGCCGTCGAGCGGGATGGCATCGATGTCGCGCACGTCGCCGCGCACGACCGTCAGCTTCGGATGCGGCTGCAGATAGTTGCCGAACCACATGATGTCGAAGGCCGTCACCTCATAGCCGCGCGCGAGCAGCTTCGGGACGAGGACCGTGCCCTTGTAGCCGCAGGCCCCTGTTACGAGCAGTTTCATCAATTCTTCTCCGATGTTTCCAATGCCAGGTCCTGAGATGCGCCGTCCCCGTCGTCCGCCTCGGGCAGCGCGGCGAGCGGCCGCACGATGCCGGGCACGATGACGCGCGCCGGACCGAAGTAGTCGACGAGGTTCGTGTAGAGTCCGTCGTGGGGCGCGAGCTTCGTGAAGATCGCGGCATCCGCGGCGCCGACGTCGAGCAGCCGCGTCCACACCGGCCGGCCGACGAAGCGGCTCTGCGCCGAATCCGGATCGAACGTGCCGATGAGCTCGAGCTCGAAATCCGCGGCGCGCACGGAGCCGATCTCCGCGAGCTCCGACACTCCGCCGAACAGCACGCGGGCCGCACCGCGCTCGCGGCAGGCCGCGAACGCCGCCTCCATCGCCCCGCTCGCCTGGCGGTAGAACGCGAATTGCGCGCTCAGGAATTCCGCGGTCAGACGGCTCTTCTCGGCGAAGCCCTTCGGCGTGAGGTAGTAGAGGTAGCGGTTCGCGGGCGCCTGGGTGATCTTCACGAGCCCCTTGCGGACGGAACGGCGCAGGCAGTAGTTCGCGAGGCCGAGCGCGACGCCGAGTCGATCCGCGAGGTGACGTTGCGTGATGTCACTGCGGGCTTCGATCTGCTGCAGCAGCTCAAGGGTCAACGATTCTTCGCGGTCGAGTTTCATGCCATGCCGTTCACGAAATGAACGGCATGGTACCACCGACCCGTTCAAAAAGTGAACAGGCCCATATTGAGCGGAAAGCGCGTCCTGCCACCAGATGTTGTGGTGGCCGGCGAGGTCAGGGCGCGAGGCGGCGGCGCACCCGGAATTCCGCGCCGGTGGGCGCTTCCCCGGCGAGCACCGCCGCGATCGTCCGGGCGAGCCGGTCGGCGACTGCCTTGTGCGGGTGCAGTGCATCCCAGTACTGCGTGTCGTCGCGGGTCAGCGCGGTGTCGAGCATGTAATCGACGACGCCGAGCCCGGGTCGCGCGGCGACTGCCGCGAGCACGCGCGCCTTGCACTCGCGGACCTCGTGCGCCTCCTGGGCGAGATGCCAGGCGTGGAACGGCGGGAAGACGAGCACGAGCCGCGTCGCCGCGGGCACGCGCGCGAGCAGCGGCGCGAGATGCTCGAGATTCGGCAGTTTCAAATCCGGACGCGCCGCGGCGGGCTCGAGGTCGAGCTGCCCGAAAGCCGGCGGCGCATTCGCGTGCGCCGCCCCGTAGACGCGGCGGCGGATCGTCGCGAGCTCGAAGCTCCCGAACTCGGCCGTGAAGTCCTTGTAGCCGCTGCGGGCGTATTTCGCGCGGCGCTTCCCCCGCGCGTACTGCAGCATGCGCACCGCGTTCTCGAGGGCCTTGTCGTTGAACAGATACAGCAGATCGTTCCAGCGGTTCGCGTCGTAGAGCCATTCCGGGAAGCCGCGGAACGTGTAGCGCTCGGGTGCGGTGCCCTGCTTGCACCAGCTGTCGTCGATGCCGAGCACGAGATACTGCGGCCGTGGATGATGGCGCACGAAGAGCTCGAGCATGCGCAGCTCCTCGTAGGCGGTCGCCGAGTTCATGGCGAGATTCGCGAAGCGCGTGCGGAGCGGGCCGTCGAGCAGCGCCGGATCGACGAGGCGCAGCGTCGAAGTGCCGATGACGGCGCTCTCGAACGCGGGGTCGCGCGCCACGGCCGGATAGGAATAGCGCTGGTTCTGGGCGATCGGCGCGCGCTTCAGGGGCGGCGAGAACGGCACGTCCTCGTAAGGGTCCATGACGAGGATGAACGCATAGAGCGCGCCCGCGACGAGCAGGAAGCTGCCGAGGAACCACCGCAGGAAGCGCGTCCAGTGCATGGTTCAGAACTGGAAGTAGATGAAGTCGAGGCTCCGCCCCTCGCCGACGCGGAGCGCGACGAGCACGAGCGCGAGGCCGACGAGCGCCGCCGTCCAGGGGCGATCGAGGCCCTGACGCTCGGCGAGACGGATGTTCGTCAGCGGGATCACGGCGAGCACGGCGGCGAGCGAAATCGCCATGAGCGTGTCGGATTCGACCGCCGCCGCCGGGCCACCGCAGCCGGCCATGCCGCGGAGCAGATGCGCCGCGACGCCGAAGCTCTCGGCGCGGAACAGCACCCAGCCGACGACGACGAACAGCATCGTCAGCGCCCAGGCGAGCGGCGCCGGCAGCTTCAGGCCGCGTGCCGTCCAGAGACGATGCACGCAGAGCGCGAGCCCGTGCAGCCCGCCCCAGGCGACGAACGTCCAGCCCGCGCCGTGCCAGAGACCACACAGCAGCATCGTGCCCATGAGCCGCGCGTTCGTCGCCGTCATGCCGCCGCGGTTGCCGCCGAGCGGGATGTAGACGTAGTCGCGGAAGAAGCGCGAGAGCGTCATGTGCCAGCGCCGCCAGAACTCCTGGATCGACAGCGCGCGGTACGGCACGTCGAAATTCAGCGGGAACTTGAAGCCGAACATCGCGGCGAGGCCCATCGCCATGTCGGAATAGCTCGAGAAATCGAAATAGAGCTGCAGGCTGTAGGCGAGCGCCGCCGTCCAGGCGGACAGCGCATCCGGGCTCGTCGCGGCGGCGGCGGCGAAGCCCTCGTCGGCGAACGGCGCGAGCTCGTCGGCGATGAACACCTTCTTCACGAGCCCGAGCACGAGCAGGAGCAGCCCCCGGCCGAGATTCTCCGCCGTCGCCGCGCGCCGCACCGGCGCCGCGAACTGTCCGAGCAGCTCGTCGTGGCGGACGATGGGTCCCGCGATCAGATGCGCGAAGAACGTGACGTAGGTGCAGTAGTCGAGCAGCGAGTAACGCGGCGCGTCGTCGCGGCGCATGTCGACGAGGAAGGACACCTGCTGGAACGTGAAGAAGCTGATGCCGAGCGGCAGGATGAGATCCCAGCGCTCGTGCGTCGTGCCGGCGAGCCCCGCCGCGGACGCGGCGAAGAAGTTCGCGTACTTGAAGGCGCCGAGCAGCGCGAGATTCGCGGCGACCCCCGCGGTGATGAGCCAGTCACGGCGCCGGAGGCAGTACCAGCGCGCGATCGCCCAGTTCGCGACCGTCGAGGCGAGCAGCAGCGGCATGAAGCGCGGATCCCACCACGAGTAGAACACGAGCGAGGCGGCGAACAGGGCGGCGATCGTCGCGCGGCGCGATGACGCGCAGGCGTAGTACAGCGCGAGCGTCAGCGGCAGGAACAGCAGCAGGAAGGGCTGGGTCGGGAACAGCATCGCGCCGTCTCGCCTCAGGTGAGGATCGCTGTCCCCTCACCCGCGGCCGGCGGGACGCTAGCAGGCATAGAGGACCGTCTCGATGACGCCGCCGTCGTGCTGGCGCAGGTAGAGGTGGTAATCGGCGTGCAGCGAACGCACGAGCTCGGGGATCTGCCAGAGGTCCGAAGGCCGGTGATAGGCGGAAATCGCGAGCTTCGGCCGAAAGGAAGCGATCGACAGGGCCGCGCCGCGCAGGGCCTCGAGCTCCGAGCCCTCGATGTTCATCTTGATGAAGCTCACGCGCTGGCCGGCGAGCACTTCGTCGAGGCCGACGACCGGCACGACGACGCTGCCCGTGTCGCTGAAGATCGCGCCGCGCGTGCTGTCGTTGTCGAAGCGCAGCTCGCCCTGCTGGCGATGCAGTCCGCAGTTGTGCGTCTGGACACGCGGCTCGTTCGCGAAGCTCGCGCACAGCCGTTCGAACGTCGCGGGATCGGGCTCGAAAGCGAGCGCGCGCGAGAACTTCCCGCCCACGTGCTCGATGAAGAGCCGGACGGAATCGCCGTCGAAGGAGCCGCCGTCGACGTAGACCTCGTCCGTGCCGAATTCGAACAGGCCCGAGCCGCAGTACAGATCCCAGTCGATCGCCTCGCGCATCACGCGCGGGTCCATGCTCAGGCGATAGGCGAGCACGCGGTCGAGCACGCGCCGCGATTCGTCGTCGGCGAGGCTCGCGGCGAGCGCGCGGTAGCGGGCGCGGTTCGCGTGCAGGTCTTCGAGCATCGCCGTGTAGAACATGTGCGGCGGGAAGGCTTCCGGATCCAGCAACTGCAGCAGCGCGAACGGCGCCGCCTCGAAGCCGAGGCCGGCGAGCAGGTCGATGGCACCCAGCACGCGGTGCGAGGCGACGATCACCGGCACGCTGCGATCGAGCGAGCCGAGCGCGTCGGACGGCATGACGCGGCAGGTGCCGAACGGCATGCCGCGCTTCGTCGCATTGCCGTCGAACACGGCCACGACCTCGATGCCGCGCGCCGCGCAGCAGGCGGCGAGGCGCCGGCCTTCCGGTCCGGCGCCGAGGATCGCGAGGCGCGTCAGGCGTGCGGGATCGAACGCGGGCCGCGCGGCCAGAAAGGCGCGCCGCAGCGCCGCGACGGAATCGTGTGCGTCGAGCAGGTCGAGCGAGGATGTGACGGCAGCCGCCGCGTTCATGTTCGAAATCTCCCGCCGCGGGCTCGGCGGCCGACGGTAGTGTGGTCTGAGGCTGGTGGCCGCCGCGGCGGCCGGGCGGAGTCTACCAACTCGCGCCGGGCTCTGCCATGTGGGCCGGTTCAGGCGGCGAGCGTGGCGCGGGGATCCTCGACGAGCGCCTCGAAGACCGTGCGCATCAGGGCCTTCAGCTCGATCAGCCGGAACGCGAGCGGCGGCTGGCCCGGGCCGACCTCGAGCGCGTGCGCCGGCCCGCCGAATTTCGGGAAGTCGCGCAGCACGCGGACGTGCCGGCGCATGCGCTGGCGATGCTCGCGGCCGTGACGATCGATCAGGCGATAGTCGACATCGTCCGGTGCGGCGTTCACGTAGACCTCGGGCGCCATCACTTCCTCGGGATGATGCAGGGCGGTGCAGGACTCGAGGCCGCATTCGACGAGCAGGATCCAGGTATCGTAGTTGCGCATCAGACCGTAGGGCGAGTTCGCCGCGACGGGGGTGTCCCCGAAGAGATGTGTCGAGAGCAGTGCGCGGCACAGCGGCCCCGCGCCGGCGACGGAATGCGTGACATGCAGCGAGCGCTGCGTGCTGTATTTCAGACGGAAGACTTCGGCGAGCGCGCCGACGTGCCCGGGCGTCGCGAGCTCGTCGAACACGGGGCTCGCGGCGTTCACCGTGCGCCAGGTCATGGCCGGCATGAGCAGCGTGCCGGCGCGCGCCATGAGCGCTTCGGCGAAGGGCTCGCAGGCGAGGCCGAGCGCGCGCGCCTTGCGCCAGCCGGCGTGGACGACGAGGACTTCCGGACGGCGTCCGTCCAGCATGCGTTCGGCGATTTCTGACTCGTCCATGTTCGGATCAGGCACTGGCGCGGCCGTGCATTCTAGCGGCGCGTCGCGCACAGGGCCCAGAGATAATGGGCCATCGGGTAGTAGCCGGTGTGCACGAGCTCGTCGTTCATCGAGAACAGGAACAGGTTGTGAAAGTGGCGCAGCCCGAGCTCGCGCAGCGCCTGGTGGGTCTTGAGATTGACGTGCCCCGTCTGCGAATGCTCGGAAGCATGCGCGCCGGCCGCGGCGTTCGGCGTGCCGATGAGCAGGATGCCGTGCGGGGCGAGGCTCGCGCAGAGATTCTCGACGAAGCCCGCTTCCTCCTCGGGATAGAGGTGCTCGAGCACGTCGACGAGATAGGCGCCGTCGAAGCGTCGTGCATGCGGCGCGGCGCGAAAGTCATGATATTCGAACGCGATGTTCGGGAAATGCCGGCAGCGCTCGCGGTTCTCGTCGAGCACCTCCTGGTCGATGTCCGTGCACGAGAGCCGCGTCACGCACTGCGCGACGAGCGGCGCGCCGAACGCGTCACCGCAGCCGACCTCGAGCGCGTCCGTGAGCCCCGCGAACATTTTCGAGACGAACTTGTAGCGGCCGGCGACGAACGCGATGTGCCGCGGATCGTGGACGTAGTCCTGCGCGGTGGCGCGGCCGAGCCGGACGTCGTACACGGGCAGGCTGCCGCGCAGCCCGAGCCACAGCTTCTTCGAATCGCGCCCGCCTTCATTCATCGCCCGTTCCGCTCCGTCGCCCGCACGCACGGCCGCTCCGCGCGCCGGCGCAGTATGCCACGAAACGCGAGGACGCCGGCCGCGCTCAGCGGCCGACGCAGTAGTACCGGAAGCCGTGCGACTCCATGAGCTCGCGCTCGTAGACGTTGCGCAGATCGACGAACACCGGCGTGCGCATCAGCGCGCGCGCGCGCATGAGATCGAGGCCGCGGTAGGCGTTCCATTCCGTCATGAGCACGACGGCATCCGCGCCGCGGAAGACTGCGTAGGCGTCGTCGCAATACGTCACGGCCGGCGGCAGCAGCGTGCGCGCCTCGGCGATCGCTTGCGGGTCGTGGGCCTGCACGAGCGCGCCCTTCTCGACGAGCGGCGGCAGGATGGAGAGCGCCGGGGCATCGCGCATGTCGTCCGTCTCGGGCTTGAACGTGAGCCCGAGCACGCCGACGAGCTTGCCGGCTTCGGAGCCGCCGAGCGCCTCGCGGATCTTCTTCGTCATGCGCGCCTTCTGCGCCGCGTTCACCTCGATGACGGACTCGACGATGCGGCTGCCGACGCCGTGTTCCTGGGCGATGCGGACGAGTGCCTGCGTGTCCTTCGGGAAGCAGGAGCCGCCGTAGCCGGGGCCCGGGTGCAGGAATTTCGAGCCGATGCGTTTGTCCATGCCCATGCCCTTGGCGACGGCGTGGACGTCCGCGCCCACCGCTTCGCAGAGCATCGACATTTCGTTGATGAAGCTGATCTTCGTCGCGAGGAAGGCGTTCGAGGCGTACTTGATGAGCTCGGCGCTCTCGAGGCCCGTGACGAGGATCGGCGCCTCGATGAGGTTCAGCGGCCGGTAGAGCTCGCGGAGCAGTTTCTCCGCGCGCGCGCTCTCGAGACCGATGACGACGCGGTCGGGGCGCATGAAATCCGAGATCGCCGCGCCTTCGCGCAGGAATTCGGGGTTCGAGGCGACGTCGAAATCCGCCTCCGGATTCGTCTCGGCGATGAGGCGCGCGACGTTGCGCGCGGTGCCGACCGGCACGGTCGACTTGTCGACGATGACGGTATAGCCGCGGAGATGCGCGGCGACCTGCCGCGCGGCCTCGTAGACGTAGCTCAGATCCGCGTAACCGTCACCGCGCCGGCTCGGCGTGCCGACCGCGATGAAGACGAGATCCGCGCTGCCCGCCGCCGCGCCGAGATCGGTCGTGAACGACAGCCGCCCTTCGCGCACGTTGCCCGCCACGAGATCCTCGAGACCGGGCTCGTAGATCGGGATTTCGCCCGCGCGCAGGCGGGCGACTTTCGCCTCGTCGACGTCGACGCAGGTGACGTTCGCGCCGAACTCGGCGAAGCAGGCCCCGGATACGAGTCCGACGTATCCGGAGCCGATCATCACGACGTGCATGGTTCTACAGTCGCCAGAGCGTCACGCCGGCGGGAATGGCCTTGCGGTCGAGCTTCGCCTTGACGTCGACGACGACACCCTTGCCGCCCTCGAGGTATTTCGTGATGCCGGGCCAGCCGGCGGACACGAACTCGCGGTGCGAGACCGCGAAGACGACGGCCTTGGCGGGTTTGAGGTCGGCTTCCTTCGTGAGATGCACGCCGTATTCCTCGTGCGCCTCCTCGGAATCCGCGCAGGGGTCGCAGATCTGCACTTCGCAGCCGAAGTCGCGAAGCTCCCCGACGATGTCGATGACGCGCGTGTTCCGCAGATCCGGAACGTCCTCCTTGAACGTGAAGCCGAGCACCGTCACGACGCTGCCCTTGACCTTGACGCCTTCGTGGATGAGGTGCTTCACCGCCTGCTGCGCGACATAGCGGCCCATGTCGTCGTTGATGCTGCGGCCGGCGAGGATGACCTGCGGGATGTAGCCTGCGATCTGCGCGCGATGCGTGAGGTAGTAGGGATCGACGCCGATGCAGTGACCGCCGACGAGACCCGGATCGAACTTCAGGAAGTTCCATTTCGTGCCCGCGGCCGCGAGCACGTCGCGGCAGTCGATACCGAGGCGGTGGAAGATCAGCGCGAGCTCGTTCATGAGCGCGATGTTGAGATCGCGCTGCGTGTTCTCGATGAC
The DNA here is from genome assembly GCA_016209015.1 of Gammaproteobacteria bacterium. Taxonomy (GTDB): domain Bacteria; phylum Pseudomonadota; class Gammaproteobacteria; genus JACQWY01. The sequence goes on from JACQWY010000018.1 coordinate 176,984, forward strand.
CTTCGCGGCCTCGGCCACTTTGATCGTCGCGGCGCGGTGCACGCCCGCGACGACGACGCTCTCGTAGACCTGGGCGACGATCTCCAGGACTTCCGGCGTCTGGCCGGAGACGACCTTCGTGATCTTCGTGAACGTGTGCTCCTTGTCGCCCGGGTTGATGCGCTCCGGCGAGTAGCCGACGAAGAAGTCCGTGCCGCATTTCAGGCCCGAGTGCTTCTCGAGCACGGGCACGCAGTCCTCCTCGGTCGCGCCGGGATAGACGGTGGATTCGTAGACGACGATGTCGCCGCGCTTGAGCTGCTTGCCGACCGTCTCCGAGGCCCGGATGACGGGCGTCATGTCGGGACGCTTCGCGTGATCGATCGGCGTCGGCACCGCGACGATGTGGAAGTCGGCGAGCTCGAGGTCCGCGGGTTCGCAGGTGAACTGGATATTCGTGCTCTTCAGGTCCTCGTCCGCGACCTCGAGCGTGTTGTCGTGACCGGCTTTCAGCTCCGCGATGCGGCGCGGATTGATGTCGAAGCCGATCGTGCGTTCCTGCCTTCCGAAAGCCACTGCCACCGGCAGGCCGACGTAGCCGAGGCCGACTACGGAAATCTTGCGGTTATGCTTGCTCATGGGATTCCATAATATCCTTTGTACCAAGATACGAAATTCGCGATGCCGGTCGAGATCGGCGTCTGCGGCCGGTAGCCGACGTCGTCGACGAGCGCGCTCACGTCGGCGTACGTGTCGGGCACGTCGCCGGGCTGCAGGGGCAGCATGTTCTTCTTCGCCTCGATGCCGAGGCACCGCTCCAGGGTCGAGATGAAATCCATGAGCGGAACGGGCGTGTTCGCGCCGATGTTGTAGAGCCGGTAGGGCGCCTTGCTCGTGCCCGGGTCCGGTGCGTCGCCGTTCCAGGTCTCCGCAGGCGTCGCCACCTTGTCGATGCAGCGGATGATGCCCTCGACGATGTCGTCGACGTAGGTGAAATCGCGCCGGTGATTGCCGTAGTTGAAGACGTCTATCGGCTCGCCCGCGAGGATCTTGCGGGTGAACAGGAACAGCGACATGTCGGGCCGGCCCCACGGCCCGTAGACGGTGAAGAAGCGCAGGCCGGTCGTCGGCAGACCGTAGAGATGGCTGTAGGAATGCGCCATCAGCTCGTTCGCCTTCTTCGTCGCCGCGTACATCGACACCGGGTGATCGACGTTGTCGTGGACCGAGAACGGCATGCGCGTGTTCGCGCCGTAGACCGAGCTCGTCGAGGCGTACACGAGGTGCTCGACGCCGTTGTGCCGGCAGCCTTCGATGACGTTCAGGTAACCGACGATGTTCGACTCGACGTAGACGTGCGGATTCTCGATCGAATAGCGCACGCCGGCCTGCGCGGCGAGGTGCATCACGCGCTGCGGTTTCACCGACTCGAAGAGATCCTCCATCGCCGCGCGGTCGGCGATGTCGAGCTTGCGGAATTCGAAGTTCGCGTTCGGGAGGAGGCGCTTCAGACGCGCTTCCTTGAGCGTGACGTCGTAGTAGTCGTTGAGGTTGTCGATGCCGATGACGTGATCGCCGCGGGCCAGCAGGCGCTCACTCAGACGCGAGCCGATGAAGCCGGCCGCGCCGGTGACTAGAATTCGCATTGCCGATGTTTTGCTCTCGATTGGAGGCGGCATTTTACATGGATCTCCAGGGCATACACGTTACAAACCGCAACACCGGCGAGGCCTTGCGCGGGCAAACGTCCAGTCCGTCGCAATTCGGCGGCCGGGCCTCCGCACTATCGGCAGCGCCGCGCGGGTTTTGCAGTGGCGCCCGTCGCACGCCCATGGACACGGCGGATTTGTTACCATGGCCGCCCGTGTAAGCCCAGGAGACACTGCGTATGGCGACCCGCCCCGGCATGACCCCGGACAGCATGTCCGTCGACGTCGACAATCTCTATCGCGAGGAGACCTACACCGATCTCCACGCCGCGAGCATCCGCCAGCTCACGCCCGTGAAGTCCGACGGCAGCCGCGATCCCGACCGCCCCCTCCAGTTCATCGGCGACACCACGCTCATGACGCAGATGGGCCCGCTGCCGCTGCAGTTCGCCATCGAGGCCGAATCCCTCGAGCAGGCGTTCGAGGGCTTCCCGCAGGGCGTGCGCGAGGCGGTCGAGCGTCTGAACGAGCGCGCGAAGGAAATGGCCCGCGAGGAAGCGTCCCGCATCGTGGTGCCCTCGAAAATGCCCGGCGGCGGCCTCCCCGGCGGCGGCCTGGTCGGTACCGGCAAGCTGGGCTGATCCGGGCCCGGCACGGATCGCCTCTGCAGCACTCCCTCCCCCGCGCCCGATGCCCATCGCCGATACCGCCGGCCGTCCGCGGCTCGAGGCGCGTGCACTCGAATGCATCCGCGCCGACGAGCTCGTGTTCCGCGGCGTGAGCCTGACGGTCGCGCCGCGCGAAGTCGTCCAGCTCGTGGGCGCGAACGGCAGCGGCAAGACGAGTCTGCTGCGCATCCTGTGCGGCCTGACGCCGCCCGCCGACGGCGTGGTGAGCTGGGACGGCGCGGACATCCAGGCGCTCGGCAAGAGCTACACCGCCGAGGTCTGCTACATCGGCCACCTGAACGGCGTCGCGCCGACGCTGACCCCGGCCGAGAACCTGCGCTTCGCCGCGCGCCTCTGCACCGCGAAACCCGACCTCGACATCGACGCCGTGCTCGAGCGCATGGCCCTGACCGCGATCGCCGAGGTGCCTGCGCGACGGCTCTCGGCCGGTCAGCGCCAGCGCGTCGCGCTCGCCCGCCTGCTCGTCTCCGACGCGCCGCTGTGGGTGCTCGACGAGCCGCTGACCGCGCTCGACACGACGGGCAAGGCGCTCGTCGAGGACCTGCTCGCGACGCACGCCGCCGGCGGCGGCCTCGCCGTCGTCTCGACGCACCAGCCGCTCGTGCTGCCGCCGGACGTCGCGCTCAAATCCATGTCGATCCGGGACTGATGCCGTGAGTGGTGCGACCCGGGCCGTGCTGTCCCGCGAGCTGACGCGCATGCTCAGGCGCCGCAGCCAGATCGTGCATCCGCTCATGTTTTTCCTGATCGTGGTCTCGCTGTTCCCGATCGCCATCGGTCCCGACCCGGTGACGCTCGCCCGCATCGGTCCGGCGATGGTGTGGGTCGCGGTGCTGCTGTCCTCGACGCTGACGATGGACGGCATCTTCCGCGACGATTTCGACGACGGCAGCCTCGAGCAGCTCGTGCTGAGCCCGGCCCCCCTGCCGATGCTGGTGCTGGCCAAAGCGGTCGCGCACTGGCTCCTGAGCGCCGCCCCGCTCATCGCCATGAGCGCCCCGCTCGCGCTCATGGTCGGGCTCGATACCCGCACGCTCGTCGCGCTCAGCCTCACGCTCCTGCTCGGCACGCCGGTGTTGAGCCTCGTGGGCGCGGTCGGCAGCGCGCTCACAGTCGGCCTGCGCAGCGGCGCGCTGTTGTTGGCGTTGATCATCCTGCCGTTGTACATTCCGCTCCTCATTTTCGGCACGTCCGCCACGCACAATGCGGCCCTGGGCCTGCCCATCGAAGCGGAACTCTACTTCCTGGGCGGACTCGCAGTACTGGCGGCGACGCTGGCGCCGCTGGCCGCGGCAGCCGCACTTCGGATCAGATTGGGATAAACGGTGTTCGAGCGCTTCCACAAATACGCCTCGCTGATGCATTTCCATGCGTTCGCGCTACGCTGGGCCGGGCCGCTGATGTGGCTCGCGCTCGTCCTGCTCGCGGCGGGCCTCGTCGGCGGGCTCGTGCTCGCACCCACCGACTACCAGCAGGGCGAGAGCTTCCGGATCATGTACATCCACGTCCCGAGCGCCTGGATGTCGATGTTCGTCTACATGACGATGGCGGGGGCGGGGATTCTGGGCCTGGTCTGGAAAGTGAAGCTCGGCGACGTCATCGCGCGGGCCGCCGCGCCGCTCGGCGCCTCCTTCACGTTCCTCGCGCTCGTCACCTGATCCCTGTGGGGCAAGCCGATGTGGGGCACCTGGTGGGTGTGGGACGCGCGTCTCACCTCGGAGTTGATCCTGCTGTTCCTCTATCTCGGCTACATCGCGCTCCAGAACGCGATCGAAGACCGCCGCGTCGCGGCGCGTGCCGGCGCGGTGCTCGCCGTCATCGGCACGGTGAACATCCCGATCATCCATTACTCGGTGCTGTGGTGGAGCACGCTCCACCAGGCGGCGAGCGTGAGCAAGATGGCGAAGCCCTCGATCCATCCGACGATGCTCATCCCGCTGCTCATCATGATCGCGGCGTTCATGTGCTACTTTGCGGCCGTGCTGCTGATGCGCGTGCGCTGCGAGATCCTGCAATTCGACCGCAACGCGAGCTGGGTCCGCGAGCTCGCGCGCGGCCCGTCGGGAGCCTGAGCATGGAAGCGCTGCAGAACTTTTTCGCCATGGGCGGTTACGCCGCGTTCGTGTGGAGCTCCTACGGCCTCGCCTGCGTGGTTCTGGTGCTGAACGCGGTCCTGCCGCGTTCTCAGGAGAAGACTTTGCTGAAACAGATCGCCGCGCGTCGTGCGCTGCCCGGAGAAGACGCATGACCCCACGCCAGAGACGCCTGTGGGCGGTGGTCCTCGTGCTCATCGGGATGGGCATCGCGACCGCGCTCATCCTCACCGCGTTCAACAAGAACCTGATGTACTTCTACAGCCCGAGCCAGATCTCGGCCGGCGAAGCGCCGCAGGAACGGCCGTTCCGCGTCGGCGGACTCGTCGTGAGAGGCAGCGTCAAGCGCGCGCCGAACAGCCTCGCCGTGCACTTCACGCTCACGGATACGATCAAGAACGTCGACGTCACGTTCGACGGCATCCTGCCCGATCTCTTCCGCGAGGGTCAGGGCATCGTCGCGAACGGCAAGCTCGGCGGTGACGGCGTGTTCGTCGCCTCCGAGGTGCTCGCGAAGCACGACGAGAACTACATGCCGCCCGAGGTCGCCGCGGCGCTGAAGAAGAGCAACCCGAACTACCGCCACAACGGTGCCGCGCCGTGATCCCCGAGCTCGGCCATTTCGCGCTGGTGCTCGCCTTCGCGCTCGCGGTCGTGCAGAGCGCCGTGCCGCTCGTCGGCGTCGCCCGCGGCTACGGGAGCTGGATGAGCGTCGCGATTCCTGCCGCGCGCGCGCAGTTCTGCTGCGTGGCCCTTGCGTTCGCGACGCTCGCGTATTGTTTCTACGTCAGCGACTTCAGCGTCGCCTACGTCGCCCAGAACTCGAACACCCAGTTGCCGACGCCCTATCGCCTGTCCGCGGTGTGGGGCGCGCACGAGGGCTCGCTGCTGCTGTGGGTGCTGATCCTCGGCGTGTGGACGACGGCCGTCAGCTTCTTCAACAAAGGCCTGCCCTCGGACATCACGGCGACGGTCATCGGCGTGATGGGACTCGTCTCGATGGCGTTCCTGCTGTTCCTGCTCCTGACCTCGAATCCTTTCATCAGACTTGCCTCGCCCCCGGCCGACGGCGCCGATCTGAATCCGCTGCTGCAGGACCCGGGGCTCGTCGTGCACCCGCCGATTCTCTACACCGGCTATGTCGGCTTCTCCGTCGCGTTCGCCTTCGCGATGGCGGCGCTGATCCGCGGGCGCCTCACGACGCAGTGGGCGCGCTGGGTGCGCCCGTGGACCGTGATGGCCTGGACTTTCCTCACGCTCGGCATCGCGCTCGGAAGCTGGTGGGCCTACTACGAGCTCGGCTGGGGCGGCTGGTGGTTCTGGGATCCCGTCGAGAACGCCTCCTTCATGCCCTGGCTGCTCGGCACGGCACTCATCCATTCGCTCGCGGTCACCGAGAAGCGCGGCACGTTCAAGAACTGGACCGTGCTGCTCGCGATCGGCGCCTTCGCGCTCTCCCTGCTCGGCACCTTCCTCGTCCGCTCGGGCGTGCTGACCTCGGTGCACGCCTTCGCGACGGATCCGGCGCGCGGCATCTTCGTGCTCGCGATCCTCGGCATCGCGATCGGCGGCTCGCTCTCGCTCTTCGCCTGGCGCGGCCCGCAGGCGCTCGCCGGCGCGGGCTACGGCGCCGTCTCGCGCGAGACCTTCCTGCTCGCGAACTCGCTCCTGCTCGCAGTCGCGACCTCGACCGTGCTCCTCGGCACGCTCTATCCGCTCGTCCTCGACGCGCTGAACCTCGGCAAGATCTCCGTCGGCCCGCCCTACTTCAACCTCATGTTCTCGATCGTGATGGCGCCGCTCGTGCTGCTGCTCGGCATCGGTCAGTTCTCGCGCTGGAAGGGCGACACGCTCGCGCGCATCGGCCTCGAGCTCAAGTACGCGTTGTCCGGCTGCGTGACGCTCGGCTTCGTCTGCGTCGCGATGCTGAAGCCGGAAGGCCGGCTCGCCGCCGGCACCGGGCTCGCGTTCGCGTTCTGGATCCTCGCGAGCGTTGCCGCCGGCCTCTGGCAGCGCATCGCGCCGCACGGCCGCGGCGCGGTGCGCCTGAATCTGCTCTCCCCCGCGTTCCTCGGGCAGTGCATCGCGCACACGGGCTTCGCGCTGAGCATCATCGGCATCGTGCTCACGTCCTACGAGACGGTGGATCTGCACACGCGCATGGCGCCCGGCGAGACGAAGAACGTCGGTCCCTATGCGTTCGAGTTCGTGAAGCTCCGCGAGTACAAGGGCCCGAACTACGACGCGACCGAGGGCACGTTCCGGATCACGAAGGACGGTGCGCTGGTCGCCGAGCTCACGCCGGAGAAGCGCAACTACACCGTGCGTGCGATGCCGATGACCGAGGCCGGCATCGCGCCCGGACTCACGCGCGATCTCTACATCTCGATGGGCGAGCCGCTCGGCGGCGGCGCGTGGAGCGTACGGTTGCACTACAAGGCATTCGTGCGCTTCATCTGGCTCGGCGCCCTCGTCATGGCGCTCGGCGGGATCGTAGCGATCGGCGATCGCCGCTTCCGCCTCGCCACCCGGACGTCGGACGAGCGGCACACCGCCAAAGCCTAGGACTGCCCGCATGCGCTTCGCCATTCCGCTCGCGATCTTCATCGGCCTCGTCATCCTGCTCGCCCGCGGCTTGCACCTCGATCCGCGGCTCGTGCCCTCGCCGCTCATCGGCAAGCCGGCGCCGGAATTCTCGCTGACGAAACTCTCCGATCCGGCCGCGAGCATGACGAAAGCGGATCTCGCCGGACGGCCGGTGATGCTGAACGTCTGGTCATCGTGGTGCGGCGCGTGCCGCGAAGAGCATCCGCTGCTCGTCGCGACCGCGCGCACCGGCGAATTCGAAATCTTCGGGCTGAACTACAAGGACACGCGGGAGGACGCCAAGCAGATCCTGGCGCGCGCCGGCAACCCGTACAAGGAGAGCCTGTTCGATCCGGAAGGCCGGCTCGGCCTCGATCTCGGCGTCTACGGCGTGCCCGAGACGTTCATTCTCGACGGCCAGGGCGTCATCCGCTTCAAGCAGGTCGGGCCGATCACGCCCGAGGTGCTGAACGGCAGGATCCTGCCGCTCATGCGTGAGCTGCGCGGTTCGAAGACGTGAGGATCGCGCGCCTCGCCGCGGCCCTCCTCGTCCTGCTCGCCGCCGCGGCGCGCGCGGAGGACACGCCCTACACGTTCGACGATCCGGCGCGGCAGCAGACCTACGAGCAGCTCATCAACGAGCTGCGCTGCCTCGTCTGCCAGAACCAGACGCTCGCGGATTCGCACGCCGATCTCGCGCAGGATCTGCGGCGCGAGGTCTACGGTATGGTCACGGCGGGCAAGAGCCGCGAGGAAGTGATCGATTACCTCGTGAAGCGCTACGGCGACTTCGTGCTCTATCGCCCGCCGATGAAGGACACGACCTGGCTCCTGTGGGCCGGCCCCGTGCTGCTGCTCGTGCTCGCCGGCGGCGCGTGGTTCGCGATGAGCCGTTCGAAGCAGCGCGCGCTCGCCAGCACGCTCACGCCCGAGGAGCAGGCGCGGCTCGCCGCGCTGACCGGCGCCGACGAGGTGAAGCGCACGTGACGTTCTGGGCGATCGCCTACGGGCTCCTCGTCGTCGTGACGGGAGCCGTGATCCTCGGTGCGCTCCGCCGCCGCGACACGCGCGAGGTCACGCCGGGCAGGCTCTACGCGGAGCGCCGCGCCGAGCTCGCCCAGGACCTCGCGGCCGGGGCCATCGCGAACGACGACGCCGGCAGTATCGAGGCCGAGCTCGCGCAGGCGACGCTCGCCGAGGAGGACGGAGTCGCGAAGCAGGCCGTGGAAGACGGTCCGCGCCGCGCGGCGCTGATCCTCTGCGCCGTGCTCGTCCCGCTGATCGCGCTCCCGATGTATCTGCACCTCGGCAGTCCCCGCCTCGCCGACGCGCCGGCCGGCGGCAAGCTCCCGGAGCTGCGTCCCGACCAGCTCATCCCCCACCTCGAGTCGCAGGCCGCGAAGGATCCGAAGAACTACGAAGTGCGCTTCATGCTCGGCCGCGCCTACATGGCCGCGCAGCGCTACGACCGCGCCGCGCAGGAATTCGAGCAGGTGCTCGGCGGTGTCGGCGAGCAGGCGACGCTGCTCGTCGAATACGCCGACGCGCTCGCGATGCAGTCCGGCGGCAAGCTCGCGGGCAAGCCCGCCGAGCTCGCGGCGCGTGCGCTCGCGCTCGAGCCCGAGAACGTCACCGCGCTCTGGCTCACCGGCATGGCCGAGAACGAGGCCGGCAAGCGCGGCGAGGCCCTGCAGCACCTGCGCCAGGCCCGCAAGGCCGCGCGCAAGTCCGAAATCCCGACGGACGATCTCGACGGCATGATCGCGAGCCTCGAAGCCGGCCTCGGCAGCGCCGCGCCGCCCGATACCGAAATCCCGGAAGCGGATCCGCACGCGGGCCCGGCGCCGGGCGGGCCGAGCCTCGAAGTGAAGGTCGGCATCAGCGAGGAGCTCCGCGCCAGACTGCCCGCCGACGCGACGCTCTTCGTGTTCGCCCGCGCGAAGAACGGCATGCCGATGCCGCTCGCGGTCGTGCGCCTGCCCGTCAGCGCCCTGCCTGCGACCGTCACGCTCGACGACAGCAAGGCGATGGCGCCGCAGGCCGCGCTCAGCAGGTTCGATACCGTGGAAATCGTCGCGCGCGTCAGCCGCAGCGGCAAGCCGCTGCCGACGCCCGGCGACTTCGAGGGCAGCGTGCCCTCCGTCGCGACCGCCTCGCGCGATCCCGTCGCCGTCACGATCGACCGCGTCGTGCCCTGAGCGGCGCGCAAGAAACTTGCGCTGGCCCCGGGGCCGCCCGCGGCCCGGGCGCAGCGCTCGCGAAACGCCGCTGCGGCGAATCAATGCCCGTCCCTTCTATGTCATGATCCGGGCCGCAATCCAGTCATCGCGTCCAGGAGAACCGCATTGAGCGAGAAGAAGCTTCCGAGCCAGGCCCGCGTCGTCATCATCGGCGGCGGCGTCATCGGCTGTTCCATTGCCTATCACCTGACGAAGCTCGGCTGGAAGGACGTCGTCCTGCTCGAGCGCAAGCAGCTCACCTGCGGCACGACCTGGCACGCCGCGGGTCTGCTCACCACGCTGCGCGACACCGAGACCCAGACGAAGCTCGCGAAGTACACGCAGGATCTGTATCGCAAGCTCGAGGCCGAGACGGGTCAGGCGACGGGCCTCATCCAGTGCGGCTCGGTGCAGCTCGCGATGACGGAGGCGAAGGCGATCGAAATGCGGCGCGGCTGCGCGATGGCGCGCTGCTTCGGCGTCGAGAACCGCGAGATCACCGCCGCCGACGTGAAGGGGATGTGGCCGCTCGCCGAGGTCTCCGACGTGAAAGCCGCGTTCCACTTTCCGAACGACGGCCGCGTGAATCCGGCCGACGTCGCGCAGGCCCTCGCGAAAGGCGCGCGCATGGGCGGTGCGCAGATTTTCGAGAACGTGAAGGTCACGGCGATACGCCAGGACAAGGGTCGCGTGACGGGCGTGGAGACCGCGCAGGGCGACATCACCGCCGAGATCGTCGTGAACTGCGCCGGCATGTGGGCACGCCAGGTGGGGCGGCTCGCGGGCGTGAACGTGCCGCTGCAGGCCGCCGAGCACTACTATCTCATCTCGGAGGCGATCGACGGGCTGCACAACATGCTGCCGATCCTGCGGGACCCGGGTAATGCCGCCTACATCCGCGAAGAGGCCGGCAAGATCATGCTCGGCTTCTTCGAGCCGATTGCGAAACCCTGGGGGATGGACGGCATCCCGGCCGAATTCTGCTTCAACGACATCCAGGCCGACTGGGATCGCATGCTGCCGTACATCGAGAAAGGCATGAACCGCATCCCCTCGCTGAAGGACACGGGCATCAAGCTCTTCTTCTGCGGCCCCGAGTCCTTCACGCCGGATCACAACTACCTCATGGGCGAGGCGCCGAATCTCAGGAACTTCTTCGTCGCCGCGGGCTTCAACTCGCTCGGTATTCTGTCCGGCGGCGGCGCGGGTCTCGTCATGTCGCACTGGATCGCCGAAGGGCATCCGCCGATGGACGTGTGGTCCGTGGACATCCGCCGCGCGCACGCCTGGCAGGACAACGATCGCTATCTGCACGATCGCATCGTCGAGTCGCTCGGCATCGGCTACCAGGATCACTGGCCGGCGCGGCAGTGGGAGACGGCGCGCGACGTGAAGAAGACCATCCTCCACGACCGCCTCGCCGCGGCCGGCGCCTGCTTCGGCGAATCGGCAGGCTTCGAGCGTCCGAACTGGTATGCGCGTCCCGGCGAGAAGGCGGAATACGACTACGGCTGGGATCGCCGCAACTGGTTCCATCGCGGCGCGGACGAGCACCGCGCGGTGCGCGAGACGGTGGGCGTGTTCGAGCAGACCTCGTTCTCGAAGCTCCTCGTGCAGGGTCGCGACGCGGAGCGCGTGCTGAACCGGATCGCGACGGCGAACTGCGCGGTGCCGGTCGGCAAGATCATCTACACCCAGTTCGTGAACGCGCGCGGCGGCATCGTCGCGGACCTCACGATCACGCGCCTCGCGGCCGATCAGTTCATGGTCGTGACCGCGGCGTTCACGCACACGCACGTCGAGTCCTGGCTCCGCAACAACATCCCGGAGGACGCGTTCTGCATCGTGACCGACGTGAGCGGTGCGTACTCGATGCTGAACCTGCAGGGCCCGAATTCGCGTGCACTGCTGCAGGCGCTGTCGGCGAGCGATCTCTCCCACGCGGCGTTCCCGTTCGGCACCTGCAAGGAGATCGACGTCGGCTACCAGAAGCTGCTCGCGCTGCGCATCACCTACGTCGGAGAGCTCGGCTACGAGCTCTACATCCCGACCGCGTTCACGCTGCCCGTCTACGACGCGCTCGTCGCGGCGGGCAAGGACTTCGGCCTGAAGCACTGCGGCTATCACGCGCTCAACACGCTGCGCATCGAGAAGGCGTATCGCGAATGGGCGCACGACATCGGCCCCGAGGACACGCCGCTCGAGGCCGGGCTCGCGTTCACCTGTGCGTTCGACAAGCCGGGCGGCTTCATCGGCCGCGAGGCGCTGCTCGCGCAGCGCGCGGCAGGCCCCTCGAAGCGCCGCCTCGTGCAGTTCGTGCTCGAGGACGCGGAGCCGCTGCTCTATCACAACGAGCCGATCTACCGCGACGGCAAGCTGAACGGCTACACGACCTCCGCGGGCTACGGGCACACGCTCGGCGCGGCCATCGCGATGGGCTATGTCGCGAACCCCGACGGCGTGAGCGACGAGTTCGTGACGAATGCGCGCTACGAGATCGAGATCGGCAACACGCGCCACGCCGCGAAGCCTTCGCTCGTGCCGCTCTACGATCCCAAGAACCTGCGTGTGCGGTGCTGATGCGGGCCTGAACGCGGGCCTCGTCCCGCTGCCGCGGCGCGCCGCCGGCGCGCCGCTCGCGGTGCTCGCCGTGGTCGGCACGCGGCCGGAGGCGATCAAGCTCGCGCCGCTGCTCGCGCTGCTCGCCGCCGACGCCGCGCATTTCGCGCTCCGCATCTGCGCCACCGCCCAGCAGCGCGATCTGCTCGATCTCGCGCTGCTCGATTTCACGCTCGTCCCCGACTACGACCTCGATTGCATGCGGCCCGATCAGAGCCTGAATGCGCTCACCGCGCGCGTCGTCGAGCGCATGGACGCCGTGCTCGAAGACGCCCGGCCGGAGCTCGTGATCGTGCACGGCGACACCACGACCGCGCTTGCCGCCGGGCTCGCCGCGAGTCATCGCCGCGTGCCGGTAGCGCACGTCGAGGCGGGTCTGCGCAGCTTCGATCCGGCGCAGCCGTTTCCGGAGGAAACGAACCGCGTGCTGATCGACCGGCTCGCCACGCTGCACTTCGCGCCGACGCCGCAGGCGCGCGCGAACCTGCTCGCCGAGGGTCTGCCCGCGGCGGGCGTCCACGTCACGGGCAACACCGGCATCGATGCGCTCTTCCGCGTGCTCGCCGGCCGCCCGCCGCCCGTCGCGCAGGAACGCCGCCTGCTCGTGACCTGCCATCGCCGCGAGAACCTCGGGGCAGGCGTCGCCGCGCTCTGCGCCGCGCTCGCGACGCTCGCCGCCGAGGATCCCGGGCTCGCGATCGATTTCGTCACGCACCCGAATCCGCAGGCGGGCGCCGCCGCGCGCGCGGCGCTCGCCGGCGTGCCGCGCGTCGCGCTGCGCGCACCGCTCGCCTACGGCCCGATGCTCGATGCGCTCCGCGGCGCCTGGCTCGTGCTCACGGACTCGGGAGGTCTGCAGGAGGAATGCGCGACGCTCGGCGTGCCGGTGCTCGTGCTGCGCGAGCGCACGGAGCGGCCGGAAGGGATCGCCGCCGGCAATGCGGAGCTCGTCGGCACTGATCCCGATCGCATCGTCGGCGCCGTACGTGCACTCGCCGCCGATCCGGCGCGCCGGGCGCGGGCCGCGACGCCGCGCGCGCTTTACGGCGACGGCGCAGCAGCGCCGCGCATCGCGGCGCTGCTGCGGGTCGCGGCAGGTGTCGCGGGTACGTTGCCCGCCGCTTTCGTGCCCGCGCGCTGAGCCGCGTTCAGCCGAACAGGATCCCGAGACCCATCAGCAACGGCGTCAGCACGCTGACGCCGACATTGAGCCCGAGATAAGGCGGCAGGCGCGCCGGCTCCGCACCGTGACGCCACGCGCCGGCGAGTGCGGGCAGCGCGAGCGGCAGCGTCGCGAAGCCCCAGGCCGCGCCGTGCGGAAGGAGACCGGCAAGCACGGCGCCGGCGAGCGCCGCGTAGGCGGCGACGACGAGGGCCGCATACACGAGCGCGCTCCGCCGTGGTCCGAGCACGATCGGCACATTGCGGCGGCCGACGCGGCGATCCGCTGCGACGTCCGGAAATTGATTCAGGAGCAGCAGTCCGTTCGCGAGAAAGAACGGGACGATCGAGGCCGTCCATGCGGCCGCCGGATAAGTGCCGGTGAGGGCATACGCGCTGCCCGCGACCATGACCGGGCCGAAGCCGAGCCCGGGCGCGACGAGCGAGACCGCCGCGCGCGCCGTGACCCAGGGCGTGTAGGCGACGACGAGCAGCAGGCCCAGCGCGCCGAGCGGGAGCAGCGCCGCACCCATCCGCAGCACGAACCAGAGGCCGATGAGGCCGGTGGCGGCGAGCGCGCCGATCCCTGCTGCGAGCACGAGGCCGGCATGCTCGGGCGCTGCCGGCAGCGCGCCGCTGCCGCCGCTGAATGGCGTGCGCACCGTCGTCAGATCGAGCCCCGAACGGAAATCGAAGTATTCGTTCAGCAGGTTCACGGCGACGTGGCCCGTAAGCGCGGCGAGCAGCGCGAAACCGGCCGGCAGCGGCTCGATGCGGCCACCGCTCCACGCCGCGGTGGCAGCGCCCAGCAGTACGCACACGGCGCTCAGCACGAGGAAGGGCACGCGGCTCGCGCCGCACACCGTGGTCAGACGATTCGACATCAGTGCCTCCCCGACGTGGGACTGACGCCGGTCAAGGTCCGACCGCGTCGCCCTCTTCTACAGTTCCGCGCTGACAGGGCAGCGCGGCCAAGAATAGCCCGGCGCGCGCGCCGTGTCCCGGGACACGGCGCGCGGACATCAACAGGGAGGAGGGTCTATGGAGCTCGGCATGCTGCACTGGTTCGAGTGCCCGGTGAGCGCACCGCAGGGCGACATCATCCGCGAGCATCTCGAGCTCATGGTCAAGGCCGAGGAGCTCGGCTTCGACTCCGTGTGGCCCGCGGAGCATCACTTCTCCGAATTTGCCCTGATGGGCGCGCCGCAGGTCACGCTCGCCGCGGTCGCGGCGCGGACCTCGCGTATCCGCCTCGGCTCGGGCGTGGTCGTGCTGCCCTTCCACCATCCGGTGCGCATCGCCGAGGACTTCGCCTTCCTCGACCAGATGAGCGGCGGCCGCATCGCGCTCGGCGTCGGCCGCGGCCATCAGCCGCTCGAGTTCGCGGGCTTCGAGGTCGAGCCCGCGAATGCGCGCGCGATGTTCGACGAGGGCGTGCAGCTCGTACGCCGGCTGTGGACCGGAGAGCGCGTGAGCTTCGCGGGACGCCACTATCGCGTGCAGAATCTCACCGTGCAGCCGCGTCCGCTGCAGCAGCCGCATCCGCCGATCTACATGGCGTGCGTCTCGCCGGAATCCTTCGAACACTGCGGACGGCTCGGCTGCCACCTGCTCTACTCCGCGGCGTTCGGGCTCACGCCCGCGCAGGCGCGGCTCGGGATCGCGAAATTCCGCTACGGTCGCGTGGAATCCGGGCTCGAGGCGGCGACGGGGCGCACGGCCTGCCTGCTGATGATCTATCCCGGTCGCAGCATGGAGCAGGCGCGCGCGGACTTCCGCGGTCCCGTGACCTGGTATTACCGCACTTTTTCCCGGCATATTGCGCCGATAGTCGGTGCGCTTCCCGGCTACGCGGACTATGCGCGCGCCCGCGATTTCGCCGCGGTCGTGGATTTCGATGCGCTCGTCGACACGCCGAGCCTCGTCTGCGGCGACGTCGAGCACTGCACGGAGAAGCTCATCGCGCTCGGACGCGAGTTCGGCTTCGACGAATTGCTGTGCTGGACGCGCATGGGCGGGCTGGCGAGCGCGAAAGTGATCGCCGCGATGGAGCTGCTCAGCGGCGAAATCCTGCCCGCCGTCAGATGCGCACTCTCAAACTGAGACGCGCATCGCGCGAACGATCGAACTTCGGCGATGCGCCCAGTCAAACGAATTGATGCGCATAGTCCCTTTGGGCGAGCATTCCGTCGTCACCATTGGTAAACTACGCGCTGTGTATCGTCTGAAAGCCGCCCCACCCCGCGGCTTGGTGCTGCAGCATGACTCACCCGTACTCTCCGGCGCAGCGCCCGCCTATGGCGCCCCACCGCAGCGCTGACGCTGCTTCCCTCCACGAGGCGACGCGTGCGCGCTCACTTGCAGGAGTGACGGCACGATGAACCGCCTCCTCGTAGTCGACGAACATCCCGTGGTGCGTGACGGCTTGCGCTGCATGTTCAGCCACACCGGCGAATTCGAAGTGAAGGCGGAGGCCGGCTCCGGCAGCGACGCGGTCAACGTCCTGCGCGACATGGCCGACGAGGTCGATCTCGTCCTGTTCGATATCCATCTGCCCGAAGGCGATGGACTCGATGCGCTGAAGCGCATCGTCCGCGAATGGCCGAGCCTGCCCGTGCTCGTCTTCACCCGGCTCCCCGAATCGGAATACGCGACGCGCGTGATGCGCGCCGGTGCCCGCGGGTATCTGCGCAAGCACGTCTCGAGCGAAGAACTCGTGAGCGCGCTGCGTTCGGTCGCACAAGGCGAATCGGTCGCGCCGCCGGATGCCCAGGAAGTAACCGCAGTGGCGGGGCGCAAGGGTCCGGTATCGCACGCCGATCTCTCCGATCGCGAGTTCGAGGTGCTGCGGCTCCTCGCCGCCGGTACGACGCAGGTGGCGATCGCGAAGCGCCTCGGCGTCAGCGTGAAGACCATCAACACGTATCGGGCGCGCATCCTGCGCAAGCTCAACTTCACGTCGAACGCGCAGGCGATCGCCTATGCGGTGCGCTCGGGACTGCTGAGCGAGCCCGTGGCCGAAGCCGGCGCGGCCGGCGTCGAGCACTGACGACTCATTACGAGGACACGCCGGAGACCGCGCCGCGAGCGGTCTCTAGCGCCTGCCACGACGACGGAACTTCCAGGGTGGAACCGGCTGCGGTTCGCGCCACAAGCCGGCGCGCGCCTCGCGGGCGGCCCGTTCGAGCCGGCGCAATTCGCCGTCGTCGCGGGCGTGGCGTGCGTTCCACCACGCGAGCCCCGCGCGCAGCAGCTCGCGTGACGCGGACTTCTCGTCCACGAAAACCTCCCCCACCGCCCGCCGATAGCTCGTCTCCCCCGTGAGCCGCACGCGCACGTGCCGATGGAGCAGCAGCCTCCGCACGAACGCGTCCGCCTGCGCGCCATAGGCCTGCGCGGGCCGGCCGTCGTGCGCGAGCTCGGGTGCATCGACGCCGTAGAATCGGACCCGATGCTTGCCCGTGCCGTCCTTTACGTCGACCGTATCACCGTCGCTGACGTGCACGACCGTGCCCTCGAGCCAGCGTTCGGTGGCGGCCGGAAGCGGGAGGACCCACAGCAGGAGCGCGAGCGCGGCCGATCCGCGCCCCGTCCGTGCGTTCACGCCGCGGGCTTGCGCAGCAGATCGATGCGCATCGGCGCTTCGAAGCGGACGCCGGTCGGGCCCAGCGAGCGCTCGAATTCCGCTTTGACGCGCGCATGCAGCTCGGGCGCGAGACGATGCCGGGTGTGGGTGACGTCGATGACGAGCCGTTCGAACGTTGCGAAATCCGGGAACGACACCGGCGCATTGAAGAAGATCTCCTCCTCGAGCTCCAGCACACCGGCCGCCACGGCCTCGCGCACGGCTTCGAACGCCGCCGCGCGCACCCGGCTCTCGTCATGGAAGAGCCGCAGGACCTCGTTGTAGCGACCGGCGAAGATCGGCTCGGAGATGTAGGCGTAGCCGCCGGGTCGCAGCACGCGCGCAATCTCGCGCAGACTCGTCGCCATGAGCTCGACGGGCACGTGGTGCAGCGACTTGAACATCAGCACGATGTCGACGCTCGCGTCCGCGGCCGGGATCGCCTGCGCGCCGCCGAGCGTGAACGTCACGTTCGGGAGATCGGTGACCTCGCAATTCCGCGCATGCTGGATTTCGTCGACCTCGAGCGCGAGCACCTGCCGCCGCGAACCCGCAGTCGCTATCTTGCGCGTGTGCTCGGCACGGCCGCAGCCGAGCTCGAGGATGCGGGCCCCGTCGAGCGGCAGCTTCGATTCGTAGATGTCGCGCTCGAGACAGATCGGGACGTCGAACTCGGCGGCAATGCGCATGGCGGTCGCGGGCGGCACGGGCGTTCCTCTGGGCAGATGCGGGTTCGCGAGCATAACGCACGCGCGCCGCGAGGCAAGCGCGCTGGATGGGGTCTGACCCCGGTGCATAACTCGCTCACGAGTCGCGCGGCGGCCGGGGTCCGGACACAGAGAGCTCTTCGGCGGGGCGCTCGAAGCATCGTGCCCGGCTGACACCTGTCGACCTCGCGCAGGCGAGGGCGACAAGGGAGAAATACGCGCCGCGTTGTGCCGAGGAACAGCCCCGCAGTTCGGAGACGAGCCAAAAAAAACCCCGGTTCGTCGCCGGGGTTCAGGTAAGTCGCGTAAAGCTAACTCAGGAGTGTGCGGAACAGAAATTACTGGAATGGGCCGCCGCGAGGATTGATTTGGATCAGGCAGCCCGCGGCCTGTGGCGGCACACCGTCCGGGGGTCTGCGGGAGGCGGGAATCTGCCAGGGTCGATGCAGAAAATTCCGCTCGCCGGGGCGTTCGACGGCGCGGCCGCGGCGCCCCGCCCGTCGAATGTGAAAGTCTGTTGCGTCGCACAATTTTGAACTGGGACGCCCCGTCCCGGCGCTGAAGCGGTGCAGTACCGCGGTCGATTTCCTGGCCGGGGCTCAGCAAAACGGCCATCGCCTCTGGCGTTTCCGGATTGGCAGAGCTCTTGCACTCCCAGGACAGGCGGCAATCGCGGGTGAGCATCATGCGAAGTCACATCCTGGTCCTGGTCAGCCTCGTCCTGCTCGGCGCGAGCGCCGCCGGCTCCGCCGTCGAGCTCCTCACGACGCCCCCCGGACGTATGGTCGCGGTCGGCGATCGTCATCTGCATCTGAACTGCAGCGGCCACGGCGAGCCGACGGTCGTCTTCGAGAGCGGCCTCGGAGGCCTCGGCTTCGAATGGGCCGACGTGCAGAAGCTCGTCGGCCGCACGACGCGCGCCTGCAGTTACGACCGCGCGGGCTACGGCTTCAGCGAGCCCGGCCCGATGCCGCGCACCGCGGGCGCGATCGCGGACGACCTCTACGTGCTGCTCCACGGCGCGGGGATCGACGGCCCGGTCGTGCTCGTCGCGCATTCCTTCGGCGGCTATCCGGCGCAGCTCTATGCCCGCGCCCATCCGGACGGCGTCGCGGCGCTGATCCTCGTCGATGCCTCGAATCCCGCGCAGCTCGCGACCTACCCCGTGAATGGCGGTGCGGCCTGCGAGTTCGTGGATCGCGGCGTGGCGGATCTGCGCTTCTCGATCACGCCGCACCTGCCCGAGGGTTATCCGCAGGAGTACGGGCTGACCGCGCTCGCGCTCATGATGCAGCCGAACGCGGTGCGCACCCAGGTCAGCGAGCTCTGCAATTTCGAACGCAGCGCGAAGCAGATCGAGGCCGCGCTCCCGTTTCCGAAGATTCCGCTCGTGGTCTTGAGCCGCAGTCGTGCGGAATTCCCGCAGGACGCGTCCGGCCGCAAGCTCGAGAACGCGTGGCGGCACTATCAGGACGATCTCGCGCATCTCACGCCAGGCGCGTGGCACGTGCAGGCGAACGGCGCGGGCCACCACGTGCACCTCGACCGTCCGGACGTGGTGCGCGATCTCGCGGTGGTGTCCGTGCTGCTCGCGCGCCAGGCGAGCGAGGATGCGCGCACGCGCGGCGTCGCGGCCGCGCCTTGAGCGGCGGGGCGCCCCGCACGGGCGCCCCGCAGTGGAGGACTACTCCGGCTTGAACGCGAGCAGCACGTTGCCCGGCTGCCCGCCCCAGTTCGTGTATCCGGAATTGATGTAGACCCAGCCATCGACGACCGCCGGCCCGCCCTGGTCGAGCGTGCCGCCGCGGCCGGCCGCGCCGTTCACGGTCTTGAATTCCTGCACCGTGTCGTAGGTCCACACGACCTTGCCGGTCTCGGCGTCGAACGCGCGCATCACGCCGCTCATCGCGCCCGAGAACACGACGCCCGGGATTGCGGTCACCGCCTGACTCTGCGCGGGACTGCAGCGCTCGCGGCCTTCACAGGAGACCGGATCGGCGCGCCACTTGAGTGTGCCGGTCGCGACGTCGAGCGCGGCGAGGCCGCCACCCGCCTTCGGGTCGATCGCGATCCTGTCGCCGAAGAAGCGGCCCTTGTCCCACTTCGCATCGGAGACCGCGACGTAGACGGTCTTGCCGTCGGTCGCGGAGCCCCATTCGATGCCGCCGATGATGCCGCCGAGGCCGACGCGGTTCTGCCACAGGATCTTGCCGTTCGCGTCGGGGTCGATCGCGTGCAGGATGCCGGTCTTCTGGCCGCCCATCAGCACGCGCTTGCCGGAGGCGAGCGTGACGAGGATGGGCGAGGACCCCATGTCGTGATCCGGGCCCTCCTTCACCGGGCAGTTCGCCTTGTCGGGCAGGCTGCAGGCGACGTTCCAGGCGTCGCCCGGCAGTCCCTGGAACACCCAGGCGATCTCGCCCGTGTCCAACTTCATCGCCATGATGCCGTCGCTCGTGTCCGTCGCCGGCTGGCTGTAGTTGTCGCCCGTCGAGACGTAGAGCAGACCGTGCGCCTCGTCGATCGTCGGCGCCGACCACACGCTGCCGCCGTTCGGACCGATCTGGGTCTTGCCGGTCGGCGAGGTGGTCTCGTGCGTCGGCTCCTCGACGATCGTATGCGTCTTCCACTCGACCTTGCCGGTCGACGCGTCGAGGCGCATCACCGAGCCGCGAAACGTGCAGCACTTGTAGTCCGTGCTCGCCGCGAGGCCTTCCTCGAGCGACGACACGGGCACGTAGAGCTTGCCGCCGACGAGTTGGAAGCCGCCGGTCAGACGCGCGGAGGGATGCGTGTCGGCGACGATTTTCCAGACCTCCTGGCCGCTCGCCGCGTCAATCGCATATGCACGCCCGCCGACGTCGCCGAAGAACGCGAGCACGCGGCCGTCGGACACCTTCCCGATCAGCACGGGGCCTTTCACCGCCGCGCCGGCCTGATACATCCAGTGTGTGCAACCCGCTTTCGAATCGAGGCTGTAGACGGCGCCGCTGCGGCTGCCGACGAAGATGCGGCCGTCGACGACGACGGGCTGCACCTCGGCGAGCGTCTCGCCGGGATAGGCGAAAGCCCATTGCAGTTTGAGCTTCGGCACGTGCGCGGGCTCGAGCTTCGCGCGCTCGGCGGGCTGGAAACGCGTGTTCTGCCGATCCGCGCCCCAACCGTTCCAGTGCGGCGCGGCGAAGGGATCGGCGGACGGCCAGGCGCTCTTCGGGCAGACGTTCGTGACTTCCGCGCGCCACTTCGCGTCGTACTTCTTGCCGGTGACGTATTCCGCGACCGCGATGCGCTGCGGACCGCTCATCGAGAAAGTGCCGATGACGCGCATGACGCCGGTCTCGAGCGCGCGCACGACGGCAACGGGCTCCATGGTCTTCAGCGTCGCCGGAGTCGGCGCGCGCGCAGCGCCCTTGTCGTGGCAGTTCGCGCACGTCGTCTCGTAGATCGCCTTGCCCTGGTTCGCCTCTTCGGCCGCAGCATCGATACCCGCGACCGTCACGGCCACAAGCACCCCTGCAATCAACATTCGCATCGTGGACCTCCCCGCGTGATGAGCCACGGAGAATAAGCGGAACGGTGGCGCAGCCACAATGGCACCGCGGCCGCGGTGCAGTGCATCAACGGAAGTTTCGGGGACACGACACTCAATTGCTGAATTCAAAAAGTTTCGGGGACACGACACTTAATTGCTGACAGCCGCTCGTTGCTGCACGAGGGATGGTCAGTAATTAAGTGTCGTGTCCGCGAAATTTTCCCCAGTAATTAAGTGTCGTGTCCCCGAAATTTTTCCCCGAAATTTTCTCGCGAAACTTTTCTCCCGAAATATTCCGCGAATTTACTCGCCTCAGCTCCCCGCGACTTCGAACGTGTGCTCGAATTCGCGGCCCTTCGAGTCGGTCATGTGGGCTTTCAAGGTGCCGCCGTGCTGCGGCTTGAAGAAGAAACGGAAGCTCGGGTCCTCGCTGATCGAGATGTTCGTCTCGGCGCTCATGATGTGACGGCCTTCGAAGCTGATCTCGACTTTCGTCACGTACTCCGCGGGGAGAAACGCGCGCGTGCGCTGATCGAGCTGCATGCCGGTGATGTTCGGATGGCTGATGAGCAACTGCCCGAGGGCCATGTCGTCCTTCGGCGCCGCGCGGAACTGCATCTCGCCGATGTGCTCACGCGCTTCCTGGAGCTTCAGGAACGGCGGTGGCTCCGAGCAGCCGCCGCTCGCGCGCGTGAATGCCTTGTCCATGTGCAGCGTGCCGTCGTTCATCTCGGCGACGACGCGCACGTCGGTGTACTTCGCGATGCGCAGCCTGAGCGCGAGATCGGCGCGGCCCATCTCCGGCGTGAGGTGGAAGAGGCCCGCGAGCGGCTTCGGGTTGTTGTCCACGATGAGCCAGAGATTCCTGATGTAGCGCTCGGCGGTCTGCGCGAGCTTCGCATTGATGCTGACCGGCACGACGCCCGCATCCTCGGCACGCAGCGGAATGCGCAGTTCGACGACGTCCTTGCCTTCGCTGATCGGGCGATCGCCGAAATACTGCGGACGCAGGAACGTGCCCCACAGATCGATCTCGGACTGCTCGCCGGCCGCGAGCGCCACCGCCGCATGGCCGAGCGCGAGCACGAAGCAGAGGAAATGTCGCATGCTCATCGAACGCTCCTGGAGATCCGCACCGGACCCGAGGGCGCGAGCATACTCATTCGGGCCGATGTCTAGCAAATCCGGCGCCGGCCGGCTGGATCGGCCGCGTACCGCACGCGAGAATGGGGCAAATCCCCGAACCGCCGGAGCGCACCGCCACTCATGACCCAGAACGCCTTCAACGCCGGTCTCTGCGCCTTCCTCGATCGCGCCCCCACGCCCTTCCACGCCGTCGCCGAGGCCGCGGCCCTGCTCGATGCCCGGGGCTACACCCGGCTCGCCGAGGATGCGCCCTGGCGGCTCGCGGCACCGGGGCGCTACTACGTCACGCGCAATGCCTCCTCGCTCGCCGCGTTCACGCTCGGGCCGCGGACGCCGGCGGAGGCGGGTCTGCGCCTGGTTGGCGCGCACACCGACAGTCCATGCCTGAAGCTCAAGCCGCATCCCGTCATCAAGTCGCAGGGCTACTGGCAGCTCGGCGTCGAGGTCTACGGCGGCGTGCTGCTCAATCCCTGGTTCGATCGCGATCTCTCGGTCGCCGGCCGTGCGACGCTGCGCCTGCCGAACGGCGAGATCGTCAGCCGTCTCGTCGATTTCAGCGCGCCCGTGGCCGTCATCCCGAGCCTCGCCATTCATCTCGATCGCGAGGCGAACGAGCAGCGCGCGATCAACAAGCAGACGTACCTGCCGGCGCTCCTCGCCTGCGCCGACGACGAGGACTTCGCTTTCGACACGGAAGTGCTCGGCGTGCTGACGGAGGAGGATCCCGCGCTCACCGGCGCGGAAGTCCTGCACAGCGAGCTCGCGCTCTACGACACGCAGTCCGCGGCGCAGATCGGTCTGCGCGGCGAGTTCATCGCCTCGGCGCGCCTCGACAATCTGCTGTCGTGCTACGTCGGCCTCAACGCGCTCATCAATGCCACCGCGCTCGGGAACCAGGTCTTCGTCATGAACGATCACGAGGAAGTCGGCTCGGGCTCCGCGGCCGGCGCGCGCGGCACGTTCCTGAAGAGCGTGCTCGAGCGCATCACCGGCGGCGGTGAGGATTTCGCGCGCGCCATGGCGCGCTCGCTCCTCGTCTCGACGGACAACGCCCACGGCGTGCACCCGAACTTCCCCGAGCGCCACGACGGCAATCACGGCCCGGTGTTGAATCGCGGCCCCGCGCTCAAGGTCAACGCGAACCAGAGCTATGCCTCGACGAGCGAATCGCTCGCCTTGTTCAGCGCGGCCTGCATCGCAGCCGGCGTCACGACACAGACCTTCGTCTCGCGCGGCGACGTCGCCTGCGGCTCGACCATCGGCCCGCTCACCGCGGCCGTGCTCGGCGTGCGCACCGTCGACGTCGGCGTGCCGACGTTCGCGATGCATTCGATACGCGAGCTCGCGGGTGCGGCGGATGCGTTCATGCTGCACAAGGCCCTGGTCGCGTTCTATGGGATGGATAATCTGGGCGTGGGATGATTTGAAGACGCGTTCGATGCGTATCTTTCGTCGGCACATCCGACCATATCCGAGCGGGTCACAAGGCGGATTACGATGGTCGATGGAGACGTCTACGCCCCGCCAAAGTCGGGCACCGGGCTGCGCCGCCCTGTCCCGCCGAGCCGGCCGGTTCGCGGCATCGGGAAACGGGGTCAGAGTCCGATTGAATTGGGGTCAGAGTCCGATTGAATCGGACTCTGACCCCGAATCTCCCGAATCTTTCAGCGCAGCAGGCGGCCAGCGCCGGGCCGCCCTCGCCTCACAGTCTCTCGATGATCGTCACGTTCGCCTGGCCGCCGCCTTCACACATCGTCTGCAGGCCGTAGCGCTTGCCGGTGCGCTCGAGCTCGTGGAGCAGCGTCGTCATGAGCTTCGTGCCGGTCGCGCCTATCGGATGGCCGAGCGCGATCGCGCCGCCGTTCGGGTTCGTGCGCTCCGCCGGATAGCCGAGATCCTTGATCCACGCCATGGGCACGGGCGCGAAGGCTTCGTTGATTTCCACGACGTCGATGTCCTCGAGCTTCATGCCGGCCTTCTTCAACGCGTAACGCGTCGCGGAGATCGGCGCGGTCAGCATGATCATCGGCTCGTCGCCGCGTACGCTCATGTGGTGGATGCGTGCGCGGGGCTTCAGGTCGTAGCGCTTCACCGCGGCCTCGGAGGCGAGCAGCATTGCCGACGATCCGTCGCAGGTTTGGCTCGCGATGCCGGCCGTTATCTTCGAGAGTCCGAAGATCGTCTGCAGCTCGGCCATCTGCGCGAGCGTCGTCTCGCGCGCCGTCTCGTCCATTCTGCAATTGCCGTACGGCACGATTTCGCGGTCGAAATGCCCGGCCTTGATCGCGGCCAACGCGCGACGGTGCGATTCCAGCGAGAACACCTCCATGTCCTCGCGCGAGAAGCCCCAGCGGTCCGCCATCATCTGCGCGCCCTTGAACTGCGTCGGCGGGTCCTCGCCGTAGCGCTGCGTCCAGCCGGGCGAGGTGCTGAAGGGATCGGGGAAGCCGAAGCCGCCGCCGGCCTGCGAGGCGGTGCCGATCGGGATCTTCGACATCGTCTGCACGCCGCCCGCGATCACGACGTCGTTCGTGCCGGACATGATCGCCTGCGCCGCGAAATGCACGGCCTGCTGCGAGGAGCCGCACTGGCGGTCGAGCGTCACGCCCGGCACCGCCTCGCTGAAACCCGCCGTCAGCCAGCAGGTGCGCGCGATGTCGCCGGCGAGCGGACCGATCGCGTCGATCGCGCCGAAAATCACGTCGTCGTAGTCCTCGTCGGGAATGCCGTTGCGCCCGACGATGGCGCGGATGACGTGCGCGCCGAGATCCGCCGGGTGCACGTCGGCGAGACTGCCGCGACGCTTGCCCGTCGGGCTGCGCACGGCGTCGATGATGTATGCATCTGCCACTTCTGCTCTCCTCACTGCTCTTGATGTTCTGCCTCGGCACGAGGCCGCTGCCCGGATTCTAACGTCGCCCGAGGGGCGGCGCTAACCGCCACCGGTGCCACAGGGCTGGCGTTCTCCGCGCGGGCAACGCAGGATCCCGCCATGTCCGCCGCGCGCAGCACCTCGTCCCCCATCCGCGTATTCACGGCCCTCGGCGGCTTCGCCGCGCTCCTGCTTGCCGCTTTCTTTGGCTGGGGCTTCGGCGACGAGCACGCCCGGACGCGTTACGCCGTGCTCGAAGGCATCGGCGCCGCGAAGCCGCTGAAGAGCGCGATCGCCGACTACTGGCTGTTGAATCATGCCTGGCCCGATCCGGACGAGCACGCCGCGATGCTCCGCGCGCGCGTGCAGGCCGATCGCTACGTCGCGGCGATCGAGCCGCTCGCGGAGGGCCGCATCGCGATCCGCTACCGCGCCGGCGCGGACAACCCGCATCCCGAGATCGAGGCTCACACGATCGAGCTCGCGCCGCGCATCGAGGGCACGGAAGTGCGCTGGGACTGCCGTGGCGGCGACATGCCGGACGATTACCGGCCGAACGTGTGCCGGGGTGGCGAGCGGAAATAGCGCGCAGGTCGGGCTGCCAGGCCTGCTGGCGAGAAAGATGGAATTGTCCGGAAACCCGGCCGCCGACACCACCACTCCGGGGTTCGAATGGAATCGACACAAAAGCGCTCATTGA
The DNA here is from genome assembly GCA_016209015.1 of Gammaproteobacteria bacterium. Taxonomy (GTDB): domain Bacteria; phylum Pseudomonadota; class Gammaproteobacteria; genus JACQWY01. Next base: position 202,561 of record JACQWY010000018.1, read on the forward strand.
GGCATACCGCTGCCAGCATCGCGATGACCGGCGCGATCCTCCTGTGCTGCTGCGATCCGCTTCCCGCCAGCGCCGAGCCGCACATGAGCGATGAGCTTCGCAGAGCGCTTGGGTCTCGAGACCTGGCAGATCTGCTTACCCTTTCCGTTCAATTCTCGAAGCAGCGGATCGTCGAGCTCACGAAGGTTTACAGGGAATGCGTGCGGCTCGTCGAGTACTGTCTCGTCGTAAGTTACGAGGAACGCAAGATCGACGACACAACGTATGAATTCGCGGAGCTGCCGATCTACCGTGACGATTGGCTGTCGCCAGGCGGCGGTAACTTCGAAAGCAATGACCACGATTTCCGCCGTGGCAGATGGTTCACATCGGGAGAGCTCTATCTCAGTCAGCGCGATGCGATTCCCCTGCAGGACGGCCACCTCTTCATCAAGCTCTCGCAGCTTGCCACGTACGCAGATGCCTTAGGGAAGCTCTGAATAAGTCCATCCTGGACTTTTCAGAGCACGGTCGGCAAGAAGCGTGGTTCTTGCCAACCTTACGTGAACAATGGCTTACGCCACTGTTCACGGCGGCACATCCCTGTGCCGCCGGAAGCTCTGAGAACTTGTTCAGAGCTTCCTTAGCGATAGTAGAGAGCGTCGAAACCGGCAAATATCGGGTGGATTTCACGCTGAAATACCGGCCGCCACTGGAGCCAAGAGTCATCGCTGCGTTCACCAGCTCCATGGCCCGCCTCAAGGCCCACTCGATTCGCTGGATAGGGGCTCAATTCGTCGACGGGGAGAAATCGTTCGAGGTCGAGACCTGCGAAGACGGTGGCTGTGTCATTCACAAGTTTGTCCGTGACGACAAGGGATTCGTGCTGTTCGAGAGCTTGCCGATTTTCTATTGACGGCGCACGCTTCGCCTGCTCGATTCCCGAGCGGCAAATTCCGCTGACGCAGGAGGCTCGACTCCTGCGGTCTATGAAATTTCATCGTCCCGGCGCAGGCCGGGACCCGGTCATCTCACCGCGGCGTCGTGCTGAAATCTCGGGCGCTCGCGGCGACGAGACAATTCTTGCGAATCCTCGCACTTCGCTCTCTTCGCCGATGCTGATCCACTGGGTCCCGGCCTGCGCCGGGACGACGGCTCTGTAGCGTTCAGAGCTCCAGCACGCAGGCCGCTCGCAGGGCATCCCGAACCGCTCCGTGCGCCTCATTAGTCAGCCCAACTAGTGGGGGCTTCTTGCGCGCGCAACGTCGGGCTTTCTTCGTCAGCCCGACCTACGACCTCACGGCCACGGCTTGCCCGGCGACAACGCGGCGCGCCGCTTCGCCTCGTCTTCCTCCAGCACGATCGGATCGTGCGCCGGATAGATGATGTCGCCGCGGATCGCGATGTCGCGCATCGCGCGCTGCATCTGTTCCAAGTCGTAGAAGATGCCGGGCGGGATCGCCTTCCGGACGTTCATGTCGACTTTTCGCACCATGTCGCCGACGCAGCCGACGATGCCGTCGAGCGTCTTGATGTAGACGCACTGGCTGCCCGGCGTGTGGCTGTTCGGATAGAGGATGCATTCGATGCCGGGGAAGAGCTCGGTGTCGCCCTCGATGAGCTCCACGCGATCCCACAGCGTGTCGACCATGGCCGCGACGTCCTGGCGATCGTAGAAGAGCTCGCGCGAGCCGATGTCGAGCGTGCGCGGGCCGATCGGTGCGGCCGCCGCGGCGAGCTCGCTGCGCTGGACGACGATGCGCGCGTTCGGCAGTTGCTCGCAGCCGCCGCAGTGATCGTAGTGGAGGTGGGTGAGGATCACGCAGCCGACTTCCCCGGGCTGCACGCCGTAGCGGCCGAGCTGCTCGGGCAGCGTCATGCCGGCCGGGATGCGGTGCGGGCCGAGACGGTGGATGAGCATGGCGCGATCGGCGCTGCGCATGCCGGCGTCGACGAGGATCGGATCGCGGCCGCCTTCGATCAGGAACGCGAGGATCGGCACGGTCACGCGCCCCTGGTCCTTGTTCATGCCCCAGAACACGTCGAGGGCACAGCCGACTTCGGCTTCCCCGAGGAGCAGGGGACGGACGCGGTATTTCTGGGTCATGAGGGGCCTTTCGTTGCGTTGAATCGAGATCTTCGTGGACCTTCGTAGGTCCGTATATGGACGCTCCCACATTGCCAAGTAGTCAGTAGGTATGGCGCGAGAGGGTCGATTGCGGCCGTATATCCGGACTTGAGCTGCGCATAGGCGCGCTGTCCCTGATGGATTTCGCGGATTGGCGCCCCGT
>JACQWY010000019.1 GCA_016209015.1 Gammaproteobacteria bacterium
ACAGCACGGCGATGCCGCTCAGCCGGTTGCCGAACGACTCGTTGTTCTGGATCACCACCGCGTCGTAGTAGCCGACGACGCCGTCGCCGTTGTTGTCGAACACCCGGTTCTGCTCGATGACGAGCTTGTTCGTGGCATACGACTGCACCGCCGCGAAGATACCGCCCGATTTGTTGCCGTACACGTCGTTCGCATAGACGTGGCCGCGCGGGCCGATCTGGATGCCCCAGCCGCCGTTGCGATAGACCTCGCTGCCCGTCACCGTCGCGTCCGCGCCGGTGAGCCACCTGCCGTCTGTCGCGTTCCAGTAGACCTGCGAATCCGTCAGCGTGAAGAACTCGTTCGAGTTGTCGATCGAGAGGCCGCGGCTCGAATTGCCGTAGATCCGGCTGCCGGCGATCGTCAGGTGATCGGAGTCCGCCGTGTTGCCCGCGACCACGCCGTAGGCGCCGCCCGTGATCGAGAGATTCGACAACGTCACGTCGTCCGCGCCCTTCATTTCGAAGACGTAGGCGCCGGTGTTCGTGTTCGCGCGATCGATGATCGTCGCATGCGTGGCGCCGACTGCGCCGCGGATTTCGACGCCCGTGTCGTCGGCAGCGATCGAGATGTTCGTGCCGATCACGTAGCGGCCGGTGTCGACGAGGACCACGTCGCCGGCGTTCAGATCGTAGGTATCGAGCACGGAGCGGATCGAGGCCTTCGGCAGATCCGGCGAGAGGCCGTCGTTCGCGTCGTTGCCGATCGCGGTCGTGTATTCGTCGCCGACCGTCGAATTGTCGTTGACGTAGTAGTAGTGGATCGGCAGCACGACCGAGAACGGCGCGTTCGTCACGTCGCTGACGGCCGGCGCGTCGACGGAAGTGATGCGGAGCTCGTAGTCCGTGCCCGCCGCGAAGACCGCGGGGTCGAGCAGCCACGCGTACGTGCCGTCGTTCGCCTCGTTGCCCGCGAGCAGCGTGAAGCTCGTGATGCCGCCGCCGCGGTATTCGATGTTCACGTTGCCGCTGAAACCGGACGAACGCCAGCTCACCGTCGCCGTGCTGCCCTGGCCGAGGCGCTCGCCGCCGTTCGGCGCGAGGATCGTGACGTACTGCGCCGGGCTGCGTCCCGCCTGCGCGGTGTTGCCGTAAGCGCCGATGTTGATGTAACCGCCGTTCGGCGCGGGCTCACCGGCGAACGCGTCGCTCGCGCGGCCGCGATCGATGACCGGCGACTGCGCGCCGCTCACGAGATCCGCGGGCGTGAGGTAGACCGGGAGACCCGTCACGGTGCTGCGCACCGGCGCAAGCCCGCTGCCGCCCGCGAAGCCGCCGTAAGCCGAACGCTCGTGGAAGTCGTCGTCGCGGCCGTCCTGCGCGACGCTCACGTAGCCGAGCACGTTGTCCGCGCCGTCGACGTCGACGAGGTTCGGATCCGCGACGAGACTGTGCTGGTCCGTGAACGAGGCGGAATTCCAGGACGCGAGCGTCGTGCGATCGAGTCCCTGCCAGGTGCCGAGCACACCGCTCATGCCGGCGACGAACAGGTTGTAGTCGGAGCTGAATCCGACCTGGCTGTTCGAGGCGACCGCGAGTGCATAGCCCGCGTCGGCGCGCAGGATGTTGTCGAAGAGGCCGACGCCGGACGCATTCTCGAGCCGGACCGCGTCGCCCGTCGGCTGCCACACGGTGTTGCTGACGAACTGGAACGTGCTGCCGGTGATGTAGACGCCACGCTGCGTGTTCGCGTAGACGACGTTGTTGCGGCCGACGTTCGGTGTGCCGCTGTAGTCGTTGATGCGCAGGCCGACGGCGTTCACGTTCAGCGCGTTCGAGTAGACGAGGTTGCCGATGACGTCGGTGTTGTCGACCTGGATGCCGTCGCCGGGATTGCCGTAGACGCGGTTGTTCAGCACGCCCGTGCCGAAATAGCTGTAGAGGCCGTTCGTGTTGTCGTACACGACGTTCTGCTTCACGCCGACGTTGCTGTAGGCGTAGATGCCCCAGGCGCCGTTCGCGTGGTGGCCGGAGACCGTGTTGCCGGCGACCATGCCGGCGTAATAGGCATAGATGCCGCCGTCACGATTGTTGTAGACGAGATTGCCGTCGACGGGTGCGGCCGACGCGTCGCCGATCAACGCGTTCGCGCCGGCGGACGTCATGTAGATGCCGGCGCGGTTCGAGTAGACGACGTTCCGCTGCACGACGACGTTGCCCGGGGAGCTGAGCGCGATGCCCCAGTCGCCGTTCGAGTAGCTGACGTTGTCGCTGACGGTGTTGACCGTCCCCGCGAGATTCAGGCCGGTCTTCGCATTGTCGTGCGCGACCGAGTTCGTGAGCGCGTCGATCGGGCCGTCGATCGCGATGCCGTAGCCGCCGTTGTCGAACGCGACGAGGTGATCGAAGTCGCCGAACGGCGCGCTCGTGTCGATCGAGATACCGTCGTTGAGGTGGCCGCTCGCGGTGATCCACGAGGCGTTGAACGAATCCGAGCCGTTGCGGACGTAGAGGCCGCGGTTCGCATTCTGCAGGGTCAGGTGCTGGACGGTCACGAAATCCGCGTCGTTCAGATCGACGAGCGGCCGCGAGCGATCGCCGGGTATCGCGGGGAACAGGCGCGCGATCGTAGCCGGATCGAGCGGACCGGTGATCGTGAAGCCCTCGTCGAGTCCCATGCCGGGGCCGGCGAGCAGGCTCACGTCGTTCGTGCCGGAGACCGCGATCGGATCGATCATCGGGTAGTCGCCGGTGTCGATGTACATGACCGAGCCCGCGACGAGATCGTAGGCGCGCAGCACGTTCACCGGATTCGGCTTCGGCGCGTCCGGCGTCTTGCCGGTATTGCGGTTCGCGCCGGTCGCGTTCGGCGTGTAGACGTCGCCGCTATTCGAGGCGTCGTCCACGTAGTAGTTCTGGCCGTCCTCGGGAACGGTGAACGTCTCCTGGCTGCGATCGATGACGGAAGGCTGCTGGACGAGCGAGACCTGGATGCGCAGTCCCTGCGTGCCGAAGTCGATGCCGCTGTTGCCGGGGATCCAGACGAAATCGCCGTCGTCGGGCGTCGCGGCCGCGATATTCAGCACGAGCTCGGGACCGTCCGCCGTGTCGCGCAGCAGATCGATGCGCACCGGGGAGCCGTTCACGTTGTTGACGGTCTCCCAACGGATCGTCAGCGGCTCGTCCTTCTCCCAGTCGGTGTAGAGATCCGGGAAGCGCAGCATGATCCGGCGCGGCAGCTCCGGCGCGGTCTCGTGCGTGCCGGCACCATAAGCGCCGAGATCGGGAACGTAGGCGTCGGTCAGCGCGGTGACGTAGGCATTGTCGAACCAGACGTCGTTCGTGCCGCCGGAATTGCGATCCGCGTCGAAGCGCAGTACCGCGTAGCGCGCGCCGATGGGCGCCGTGACACGGGCGCCGACGAGCTCCCAGCGGTCCGCCGTGTTCTGCGCCTTCACGACCTGGTTGCGCAGCAGGTTGCCGTTCTGGTCGAGGAAGATCAGCGTCACGCTGCCTGCGTCGCGGGGATCCTCGGCGGCGGTGCGCACGCGCCCGCCGAATGCGAAGTCGAGGAGGCCCGAATCGATGAGCTGCGTGGAGTAGCCGGCGGCGACGAGATTGATGCTCTGCTCCGCGAAGCCCTGTTCGATGCCGCCCGGCGCGTAGTACTTCGTGCCGTCGTAAGCCGCCGGGTTCGCGCTCGCGGTCGCACCGCCCGCGCTCACCGTCCAGCCCGTCGTCCCGTTCTCGAAGCTCGGGTTCTCGAGCCGGTTGACGTAGAACGGCGGCTGGGTCTGATCGAGCACCGCGTTCGAGGCCTCGATGTCGGGGCTCGTGAAGCGGAGCCCCGCGACGGCGTCGAACAGGCGGTAATCGTCGCGGTCGAGATCCAGGAAGCGCGGCTCGGCCCAGGTCGGATTGACGACCGTCGCGCCGATCGAATGCAGATCGTAGCGCGCGACGTCGGCCTGCCAGTCCAGAACGTCGAAGAAGTCCTTCGTCCAGTAGACGAGCTTGCCGGCGTCCGTCTTGTAGAGATTGTTGTAGTCGCTGTAGAAGCCGGCCTGCGAGTCGTTCGCGACGTAGAGGTCGTAACCGCCGGCGGCCCACAGGATGTTGCCCTGGAGCTCGACGTTCGACGAGACGTTCTGGATCCGGACGTTGTCGCCGGTCGCCGAGTAGAACGTGTTCTGGTAGACGCGGATGTCCTGGCTGTTGGAGATGCGCAGGCCCGCGGTCGTGTTGCGGTAGACGACGTCGTGCCAGATTTTGAGCCCGTTCATGTCGGACGTGACGTCGATGCCGACGCCGTTCAGCCCGATCCGGCTGTACTGGATGATGCCGCTGAAATGCGCGACGCCCGTGCCGTTGTGCTCGATGACGTTCGCGAAATCGAGCGTGGTGCCGCCGAGGATGCCGGAGCCGGAGACCCCGACCGTGTTGCCGTCCACGTTCTGCCGCTGGAACTGCGCGCCGACGGACTGGATGCCCGTGCCGTTGCCGGCGATGCGGTTCACGCCCGAGCCGGCGACGAAGCCGAGACCGTTCGTGGTGCCGGCGATCGTCGTGCGCACGCCGGTCGCGTTGTTCGCGATCAGATTGCCGGACAGCGCCGCCGCCGCGTCGTAACGCACGCCGGTCACGCCGTTCGTGATCGTATTGCCGTCGATGAGGCCACTGAAGGCGTTCGCTATGTCGAGGCCCGTGGCCGCGCCCGTCACGGTGTTGCCGCGGATGCGGCCGCTGGCTGCGACGTTGAACAGGATGCCGTTGCCGAAGGCCCCGATCGCGTTGTTGCTGACGAGCACGTTCGTGGCGCCCGCAGCGCCCGCGTCCGGCTCGAGATCGACGCCCGTGGTGCCCCCGATCTGGTTGTGGTCGATGACCGCGCCGGCGACCCCGCCGACGAGTTTCACGCCGCCCGAGAGCGTGCTGTAGACGAGCTGCGCGTTCGCGCCGCCGTTCAGCGTGACGAGACCGCCGACCGCTGATTCGCTGAGCGTGAAGCCGCTCGCGCCGTCGACGGTGATGCCGCCGGTGACCGTGAGGCGTTGCAAGAGCACGCTCGACGCACCGCCCTGGACGGCGATCGCGCCGGTGATCTTCGCGCCCGGGGCGCCGAAGATCGCGACGCCGGCATCGTCCGCACTGATCGTGATGTTGCCCGCGAGGTTGCCGTTGACGACGATCGCATCGCCCGCGCCGAGATCGAAAGTATCGAGGATCGACTGCACGCCGGTCGCGGAATCCGCGACGAAGGTGCGCGTGATCGTTGCCGTCATGCCGCGCGCGTAGATCTCGGGCTGGCCGCTGAACGCGTCCTGCCAGACCACGCTGAGGCGGCCGGCGGTGTCGGTCGCGAGCGCGAGGTCCTGGGCCTTGCCGCCGGTGACCGAGAGGCCGCCCGGCTGCGCTTCGCCCGGCACTTCCTCGACGAAGTGACTGCCGTTCCAGCGCAGCGCGTAGAGATCGGTCGGCTGGTTGCCGAGCGGCGTGCGCATCCACACCACACGGAGCACGTTGCCGCCCGCAGAGAGCGTCGGCTGGGCCGGCACTTCCGGCGCGCCGAACACGTCGCGCGCCGTCAGCGTGCGCGCCACCGTCGTGTCGAAGCTCGCGGTCGCGACCGCCGCACCCTGATCCGAGAAGGTCTGCCAAGCGACGAACAGCGTGGCGTTCAGGTAGGCCGCGCTGGGGCTCGAGCTGTGCGTGATGCTGCCGGCGAGTCCCGCATCCGCGATGCCGCTGACGCCGGTACCGCTCGCCGAGCCGGAGAGCGCGCTCCAGGCTGCGCCCGCATATTCCTTCAGATAGACCTGGCGGATCCCGGCGTTGACCTGTGTCCACACTGCCGCGACCCGCGTCCCGTCGGTGGTCACGCTGAGGTCGCGGACGTCGGCGGCAGCGGTGCCGCCGCCGAGGCCGTTGCCCGTCGCACTGCCGGCACCGAGCTCCTGCCAGCTGCCGCCGGTGAAGATGCGCGCGTAGACGCGCTGGGCCCCGGCCGCGCCATCGAGCCAGACCACGACCGGACCGTTCGCCGTCGCGACGACGTGCGCTTCGCCCGCCGTGCCGGTGCTCGAGATGCCGCCGCCCGTCTGCGAGCCGGCGAGCGCATTCCAGGTGCCGGCGACGCTGTCGTAGCGCGCGACATAGACGTCCGTCACGCCGTTGTGCACCGCCGTCCAGGCGACGATCGGCGCCCCGGCCGCGTCGACCGCGACGCTCGGATTGAAGGCTGCGCTCACGCTCTGCGAGACGCCCGCGCCGAGCGCGTTGCCGCTCGCGCTGCCCGCGAGCTCGCGCCAACTGCCGGCTTGCAGTGCCGAGACGAAGATTTGCGGATTGCCGCTGCGGGTATCGGTCCAGGTGACGTACTGCACGCCGCCGCCGACCGCGACGCTCGGGTTCGTCGAGAGGCCGCCCGAGCCTGAGAGCCCGTTGCCCGCCGCCGCGCCCGCGAGGTCGCCGAAGCGGCCGCGCTCGACGACGCCGTCCGGGAGATTCGCCGCGGCGCGCGTGTCCGTGTAGTCGATCGCGTGCGGCGTCGGCGCCGCGGTCGCGGTGGGCGTGGCGAAGCTCGCGGTGTCCACCGCGTCCCCGAAATCGATCACATTGCTTGCGCCGTACAGCGCCGCGTTGCCGCCCTCGACCTGGTTGAAGCCGGCGGTGCCGAGGATCTTGTCGTCCCCGCCTTCGCCGAACAGGAGGTCGTTGCCGCCCTGCCCGTCGAGCTGATCCCCGCCCGAGCCGGCTTCGTTGCCGTTCGTGCCGAAATCACCGTAGAGGTAGTCGACGGCGTTGTCGTCGCCCGCGTCGCTCACCGAATGGCCGTAGAGGATGTCGTTACCGGCGCCGCCGAGCAGCACGTCGGCGCCCGCGCCGCCGGCGATGAGGTCGTCACCCGCGCCGCCGTCGATGAGGTCGTTGCCGGCGTCGCCGTTCAGGACGTCGTTGCCCGCGTAAGCCCAGAGGCGGTCGTCGCCGAGACCGCCGGCGATCTGATCGCTGCCGTCGTCGGAACCGTAGAGCAGATCGTCGCCCGCCCCACCGTCGATGACGTTGTTGCCGTAGCCGCCGTAGACGACGTCGTTGCCGCCGTTCGCGGTGATGCTGTCGTTGCCGTAACCGCCGTCGAGATAGTCGCTGCCACCCCCGGCCACGATCGTGTCGTCGCCCCATTCGCCGTAGAGCCGATCGGCCGCATTGTCGTCGGTCAGCGGTGAAGAAGGCTGATCGAAGCCGTAAATCGTGTCGTTGCCGAGATGGCCGTAGATCGTGTCCGCGCCGAGACCGCCGGTGACGAGGTCGTTGCCCGCGCCCGCGTCGATCCAGTCGTTGCCCGCGCCGCCGTGGACGTCGTCGGCGCCGCCCTGGGCGTAGATCGTGTCGTCGCCGCTGCCGCCGTCGATGTAGTCGCCGAAGCGGACGGCGTCGCTGAAATTCGGATCGGCGTCCGCGCCGTCCGGCGAACCGAAGATGACGTCGTTGCCCGCGCCGCCGAGCAGCATGTCGCCGACGCCGGAACCCGCGACCAGGAGATCGTTGCCGAAGCCGCCCTCGAGCGTATCCGCGCCGTCGCCGCCGTAGAGGGCATCGTCGCCGGAGCCGCCGAGGAGGTGATCCTTGCCGCCGTGGCCGTAGGCCGTGACCGCGAGGGTCTGCGTCGAGGCGTCGAGCGTATCGTCGTCCTCGTCGCCGGTGAGCCGGATCGCGGTGCCGGCGAGCGTGCCGCGCAGCGCGGCCGTCGTGCCGACGCCTTTGTCCGCATTGCGGAAGTCGACGGCGAAGAACAGGCCGTTCAACGCGAGCACGCTGCCGTCCAGCAGCAGTGAATCGCCGGCCTGCAGTGTGATCGAACCAGCGAGCGCGCTGACCAGGTGGCCCGCGGCGACGATCAGATCCTCACCCGCGGCGGCGCTGTCCGTCGTCGTCAGGCGCAGTTCGCCGTTGCCCGCAACGGCCTCGTTGACGATCAGGCTCCCCGTCATCTCCTGGACGTAGACGTCGGTCGCGGCATGCACGGTGACCGTACCGGCCCCGGAATACGCGGAGTCGATCTCGATGTCGTTCAGGAAGCTGCCGGCCGCGCCGGCGACCGCCGTGAACGTCAGGTTGTTGCCGAGCACGTCCGAGTCCGGATCGCCGATCGCGTCGACGAACGAGACCTGGGCGGTCAGCGTGACGTCGTGCTGCGTGGAGGTGATCGTGCCGAGGCGCATGTCGCCCTCGGTCTCCGTCAGGATCACGTTGCCGTTCGTGTAGACGTCGATATGGCCCTGGCCGGTCAGGTTCGTGTTGCCGTGGATGTCGATTCGCGTGCCGCCGAAAGCCGCATCGACGATCACGTTGCCGCCTGCCTTGAGCATGACGATCTCGACGTGTGTGTCCTCGGGCGTGGTGCCGACGCCGAAGAAGCTGATCGGCGCGACGAAAGCCGGACCGCTGCCGTCCGGCTTGTAGTGATCGACGTAGGTCGCGGTGGTTGCCGGCAGACCGCCGAAGGCCGCGTCCATGGAGGGCAGGTATTCGGTGACGTCGACGAGATAACCGCCCGGGGCGTTGCCGAGATCCGTCTGCACCCAGGTCTGCTCGAGCGTCAGCGCGATGCTGGCGCCGGCGTCGAGCGTACCGATGTTCAGTACGAACGGCGAGGTATCCGTGTCGCGATCGAGTCCGCGCACGTCGAACAGGATATTGCCGCCGGCCTGCGCGTCGAGGCTGGTCGGCCGGCCCGCGCTCTGCACGAGCTCGAGCTTGATCGGCGAAGCGGGCACGAAAACGGTCCCGGCGAAGAATCCCGGCTGGCCGATGTCGCCGGCCGCGGTGAAGCTCGCGCGGTTCGTGCGCACCTTGCCCGTCGCCGTGGCGCGGATATTCCCTCGCGCGGCGCTGACGTTCGTGGTACCGACCGGATTGTCGATGAGGCCGTTCAGCACCACCGCCGCAGCGCCCAGCGTGCCCGCGTTCTGGATGTCGATCTTCGTCGGTCCGAAATCGTGAGCGATGTCGAAGCGGTAGTTGTTGACGTCGCCGTCGACGTCGACCGTCGCATGGCCCGTGCGATCGACCGGATCGATGCCGTTGATCCAGAGATCCTTCGACGAGAGATTCGTGAGCTCGACCGTTTCGTACGTATGGCGCACGATCAGCGTGCCGAGATCGCCGTCGATCGTGCCGACGGTCGGAATGCCGCCGATGACGATCGGATTGACTTCGAGTACCGCGTGCCCGGTGTTGCCGTTGTTCGTGATGTCGTTGACCCAGATCCGGCTGCCCTGGTCCAGCGCGGTCAGACCTTCCTGGAGCACGATGTTGCCGGTCGCATCGACCAGGAGCTTCGGCGTCGGCGCGCTCAGGATGATCACGTCGCCGTTCATGGTGATGTGGCGGTCGTAGCTCTGCTCGACGTGCGGCGTGAAGTCGGCCTGATCGAACGGGTTCAGGGTGAAGCCGCTGGCGCCGCCGTGGGCATGGAATCCCATGTTCACGACCGCGGTGGTGACGTGCAGGTCTTTGCTCGCGAACGACGAGCCGTCGTCGGTGATGATCCGGGACAGCACGCGTTCGATGGTGTACGCATTCGCGTCCGGCCCGCCGAAAGCGCTGCCGCCATCGGCATAGGCATAGCTGTCCATGCCGATGCCGTCGTGCTGGGCGATCGCGTCGAAACGATCGACGCCGGCGAGCGAGGCACCGCTCTTCGCGGTAATGAGCGCGATCGAGGTGATGAAGGACCGCGAATTGGCATCCGGATCGGAATAGATGGCGGAAGCGGCGGAGGCCTCCGAATGCGAGTCGATTCGGGTATCGTTGACGAGGGCACGGACGAGCAGGTTGCGCTCGGAGCGCACCGTCGCGCCGCCGTCGAAGTTCACGGTAGTGTTCAGCGGGGCCGAGCTGAAATCCCCCGCCGCGGCACCGAGCGCCCAGAAGGAATACGTGGAGCCGCCGGAACCGAGCCCCGCATAGGCGGACGAGTCACCGCTGGAGCGGCCCTTCGCGCCCATGCTGGCGGCAATCGTGACGTCGCCGTCGGCGTGCAGGTTCGCGTTCGCGCCGATGTTCGTCAGCGTGATCGGCTTCGCCTCGACGATGGAATCCGCGCCGCCGATCGAAATGCCGCCGGCCGCTGCACCGGCGTGGGCGACGGCCGTCGCGACGTGGCGGTTGTCCGCGGTGACGCTCAGCGCGCCGCCGGCATCGAGTGCCGCCGCGCCGCCGATCGTCGCCTGCGAAGTCTGATTCATGTTGACGGTGGTCGCGGACTTGCCGACGCCGCCGAGCAGACCGCCGCCGCGCGTCCCGCTGTCCGCGCCCGCATTGCCCATGACGTTCGCGCTGACACTGAGGTCTCCCGCACTCGTCAGCACCGCGCCATCGCCGGTGCCGGCCGTGGCGCTCGCCCCGTCGTTCACCGTCGCCTTGCCGCCGATGCCGCCGATGACGAGGCCGAAGGAGGCGCCGATGCCCGAGGCCGTCGAGATGCCGTCGCCGCCGAATTCGTTGGTGGCCGCGACGATGCTGCCGGAGCCGATGAGGCGCTGCGCGCCGGACAGCGCGCCGGTGAGGTTGCGCGCGAGCCAATGCTGCCCGGTCACGCCGGCGCCGACGAGATCGATGCCTTCACGGCCGATGTACTGGGTGCCGCCGACGCCAGTCGTGCCGACGTCGATGGCCGCACCGCCCGGCGTGGTGGCGAGCTTGAAGTGATCGGCGTCGACGAGGTTCACGTAGTAGGTGCGGCCGTCCGTCAGGCCGACGATCGGCTGCTCGCCGCTTCGCGCGAGCGTGTGCTGGGTGATGTCCGCGTTCGCGTTGCGGACGAGATTCACGAAATTGCCGTTGCCCTGCGCATCGATGGCCGTCGTCGACAGCTTGATGGTCTGCGCGTCGACGCGGAAGACGTAATAGCTCTGACCGGCGACGAGCCCGCCGATCGCGGTGGCCGGCACATTCGTCGGCTTCTCGACGTTGACGTCGGCAATCGTGTAGACGACGAGGTCGTTGGTATTGAGTGAGTCGCCGTTCGATGCGGTCGGCGCGTAGATCTTGTCCGCGCTGTCGTCGACGGCCGAGCCCAGGAACACCGCGCGGCTGGGCGCACGATAAGTCACGGCCTGGTTGTTCGCGAAGCCGTGACTCGCCAGCGTGAAGGTATCGGTGGCGGCGTCGACGTTGCCCGCTGAGAACGCGCGAAGCGACTGCTGGACCTGGGCCAGCGACGTGCCGAGCTTGATGGTGCGATTGTCGATGACCCGCACGTAATAAGTCTGGCCGCTGACGAGACCGCCGACATTGCCGGAGGCATTCTGATTGCCGTAGACGAGCGTGGCGCCGGTGACGAGGCCGTGCGGCGTATCGAAGGTGATGGTATCGAGCGCGTCGTCCACGTTCTGCGAGAGGAACGGGTTGCCGAGCTTGATCGTCTGATCGCCGGTGACGATCACGCCATAGCTTTGCCCGTTCGTGATCCCGCCGATCGGCGCATTGCCGTTCGCGTTGTAGACCACGCGGTCGCCGGTCTGCAGGCCATGCGCCGCATTGAAGCTCAGCGTATCGGTGGCGGCATCGAGGCCGCCGATCGTGCCGTCCGAATAGCTGACCGGGCTGCCGCTCGTCGCGGCGATGTCGATCGCGCCACCGGCGCTCACGGTCGTCGGGTTCACGGTCGCCGAATTGACGAGCGCGGAGACGTTCGGATTGCTGTTCGCGGTGCCGGAAATCAGCCCGAAGGAGCCGCCGAGGCTCGCGTAGGCGGCGTGCACGCGCGCGTCGCCGTCGGCGCTCGCCGTCGCATGCAGCGTCAGATTACCGGTCGCGGCGACGTCCGCGCCGGTGTCGATATACGCCTTGACCGTCGGATTCGTGGTCGCCGTCGCGGTCGAGGCGCTGACGTTGACGACCAGCGAGACATCGGTCGAATCGTTATCCGTCTCCGCGTGATCGACGCCGTTCGCGTCCACGAAGACGCTGCCGCCCTGCACCGTCGCATTCGCGCCGATGCCGGCCTGATCCTTGCCGGAAGCCGTGGCTTTCGAATTCAGGAGGCCGAAGCCTGCCGCGCTGAAGCTGAAGCCGACGCCTTTCGCCTTCGCGACGTTCACGCCCTCGCTGCGCAGGGCAATGGCACCGGTCGCGGTCAGGACTGCGCCGGCGTTGATGCCGGCGTTCACCGTCGCGGTGGAATCCGCCTGCGCAATCGAGGCACTGATGGTGATCACGCCGACCGCCGGCGCTTCGGCTTCCGCGAACGCGCCGCGCACGTCGCCGCCGGCGACGTGATTGATCGGTTGCAGCGTGATGGGATCGACTTCGTGGCCGGCGACGATGGTCACATCGCCGGTCACGTTGATATCGCCGCCGACAGTGGCCGCGACGTCCGGATTGACGGTGGCACGCGCCACGCTGACGCCGGCCGCGAGACCGCCGATGCTCAGACTGAAGACGTGCGTATCCGCGTTGTGGTCGGTACCCGCGTAGACGGCGAGGTTGCCGGTCGCGCTGATGTGCGAGCCGTCGCCGATCGCGGCATGGACGTCGGGCGTGATGTCGGCGAACGCGAAGTTGAACGTGCCGGCGCCGATGCCGCCCGCGACGGCATAGGTATCCATCTCGATGCCGACGTGCGAAGTGGCCTTGACGGTGATGTTGCCGACGTGGCCCGTGCCCTGGCCGATGTTCGTGTTGACGCCGATTCCGGCATAGGTGTCGAGCACGCTCGAATTGCCGACCGCGATGCGGCTGAACGAGGCCCCGATCGCGACGACGCCGCCCTCCACGCCGATGGTCAGGGCGCTGAAATCCTGCACGGTGGCGGCCGTGATGCCGATGCTCGCGGCGTTGTTCACCGTCGCGTAGTCGGCGATGTAGGCCTGGTTCGTGCTCTTGACCGTCATCACCGAGACGCCGACACCGAGACCCACGAAGCCGCCGCCGAACGCGAAGGAATGCTGGTCGATGTGCTCCTCGAGCTTGCCGTTCACGGTGATGCCGCCGCCCGCGTCGAGCGTGCCGCCGGCCGCGGCGCGCGCGTTGTTCGCGACGTTCAGCACGCCGATCGCCGCACCCACGCCGACGAGACCGCCGCCGCCGCCGCCGACCACGAAATCCGCGGCGGAGCGATCCGTCGCGCCGAAGGCGATGCCGCCGCCGGCCGTGATCGTCGCGCCGTTCTCGCTGAACGCCTGCGTGCCGTTCGGCACGACGCCGCTCGAGAGCAGGCCGCGCAGGCTCGTACCGCTCGGGCCGGTGGTCTTCACGCTCGTCGAGGCCGATTTCGCGACCGCGCCCAGGCGCTCGTTCGCATCCGTCTTCGCGTCGCTCTGGTTGCCCTGGTTGTAGCCCGCGAGCAGATCGCCGACGCCGCTGTTCATCGAGCCGGCCTGGTCGGCCGCGCGCTGATCGACGCGCCCGCCGTTGCCGGACAGCGCATCGCCCGTGCGATTGCTGTTGTCGGAATAGCCCGCCGTCATCGGCGTGCCGATCGACCACACGGAGACCGCGCCCGCAATGCCGGCGACGCCGCCGGCGATGCTGAACGTGAAGCCGGAGTTGTGATCGAGATGCGTCGCGCCGATCGCGACGTTGCGGGCCGCCGCGACGCTCGCGCCGGCGCGCACGAACGCGCTCGTGTCGTTCTTGATGCTGCCGACGTCGACCGCGCCGGCGACGCCGACCCAGCCGGCGGCGATGCCGCCCGCGAAGGAGAACGTGTCGACGTGGTTGCCCGCGCGCACCGTGACGTCCTGAGTGCCCGTCGCGCCCGCGTTGTCGTTCGTGCGGTTCACCTGCGCGCCGTTGTCGATGTACGCGCTCGTGCCCGAGCTGATGAGGCTGACCGCGACACCCCCCGCGATGCCGACGACGCCGCCGCCGGCCGCGATCGCGAGATGGAAGACCTTTTCGTCCGAGGTCGCCTGCACGACGACGCCGTTCGCCGTCGTCGTGTCGAGCGAGGACGTGCCGTTCGCGCCGCCGGTCAGGACGTTCGAGATGCCCGTGCCCGCGCCGAGCGCGTCGACGTGGGCGTTCGCGCCGATGAACGCCGAGGTCGCCTTCGTCATGCTCAGCACGCCGACCGAGGCGCCGATGCCGACGGAGCCGAAGCCGCCGGCGCCGGAGACGACGAGGATGTCCGTGCGATCGTCGGCGAGCACGGCGACGTCGCCGCCCGCGTAGACCGTCGCGCCCGAGTTGATGGACGCCGTCGTCGTGTTGTTGATGACGGGCACGGTGACCGCGCCTCCGATGCCGACCGTGCCGCCGCCGATGCCGGCGCTGATCGCGAGGATGTTCTCCGAGGCGACCGCGGTCACGCCGACGTCGTTGCGCGCATTGACCGTCGCATTGCTGCCGATCCACGCCTGGGTCTTCATCGAGAGCGCGCTGACGCCGACGGCGGGCGCGATGCCCGCGCCGCCCGCGATCGCGAGCGCACCGGCGACCTCGAGATGATAGAAATCGCTGCCCGCGCCGACGACGACGGACTGGCTCGCGTTCGCCGTGCTCGTGTCCGCGTTCACCGTCGCACCGTCGCCGATCCAGGCCTTTGCCGTCGTGTCGAAGACGTTCACGCCGGCGCCGACGGCGATCGCCGCCGTGCCCGCGCCGCCGCCCGACATCGCGAAGTTCTTCACGCTGTCGCGGTTCGTCGCGCTCACCGCGAGGCCGCGGAAGCCTGCGTCGTGGGCGGCGCCGGCCGTGCGCAGGCCGCTGAACATCGGGTCGTTGCGATCGTCGACGCCGTCGTGGTTCGTGTCGACTGTGCCGTCGGTGTTGCCGTCCTTGTCCGCGTCGACCATCTTGCCGATGTCCGGCGGGCCGAACTTCGCGTCGGAGGCGGTCGGGCGGTGGCCGTTCTTGATGTCGACGTTGCCGGGCTTCTGATCGGTGGCCGAAGCGTCGTAGCCGATCGCGAAGCCGCCGGTGTTCGCATCGATCGCGCTCCAGCCGTCGGCGGTGACGTTCGCGCCGTTGCCGATGAACGCCGAGACGCGCTTCGTGACGACGGGCACGCCGACGGAGGCGCCGATACCGACCGTGCCGCCGCCGCCGATCGAGCCGACGACGTTCGTGAGGTCGAGCAGATCGTCGGCGCTGATCGCGATGCTGCCATGCGCGTGCACGTTGCCCGCGCCGCGCGAAGCGAGGAGATCCGCCGGATCGTCGCCGATGAACGCGCGCGTCGTGAGATCGACCACGACGACGCTCGCCGCGCCCGCGATGCCCGCCGTGCCGCCGCCGCCGCCGGCCGCGGCGATCATCACCAGCGTCTCGCTCTCGGTACCGAGAACCTGGAGATCTCCCGCGACGTCCGCCGACACGCCGGAGCCCATCGAGGCTTCGGTGTTCTTCGTGATCTTCACGACGCTCACACCGGCACCGACACCCGCCGTGCTGGCCGCACCGATCGAGCCGCCGACGCCCACGATGTCCGTGCTGTCGTCCGCCTGCACGAGCACGTCGGGCGTGCCGAACAGCACGGGCTGGGCGAGAATCGTCACGCCGTCGCCGACGGCGGCGAGCGTGGTCTCGTTCAGGATATTGACCGCCGCGGAGGCCGCGATGCCGGCGCTGCCGCCGCCCGAGCCGCCCGCGGCGATCGTCACGAGGTCCTCGCTCGAATTCGCGGTGACGTCGAAACCCGCGCCGCGCGCGGTGACGGTCGAGAAGTCGCCGGCATAGGCCTCGACGGTGTCGTTGTGCACGAACGTCGTGTTGGAAATGCCGACGCCGGCATCGCTGCCGATCGAGATCTGGCCCGCGACCTGATCGAGCGTGACCGGACCTTCGGCGCTGATCGTCGCCTTGCCGCCCGCAGTGATCGTCGCACCGGGCGCGAGCACCGAGCTGCCGTGCTCGAGCGCGGCGTGCGTCGTGGTGTTGACGACGTAGACGCTCACCGAGCCGCCGACCGCGGCGCTGCCGCTCGCCGCTGCGGCGGCGGCGACGGAGATCAGATCCTCGTTCGAATGGGCGTCGACCGTCACGTCGCGGTTCGCCCTGACATGCGAGCCGCGGCCGACGGAAGCGCGCGTCGTCTTCGTGATGACGGCGACGTCGACGGCGCCCGCGACGGCGACGCCGGACGAACCGAACGCACCCGCGGCGGCACCCGCGACGCTCGTGAGCTGCGTGCCGTCGAACGCGAGCACTTTCACGTCCTCGTCGGCGTGCGGGCTCGCGACGCTCTGGTTGACGTTCACGTTCTGGCCGACGACCGCCTCGGTGTCGAGCGTGAAGACGTTCACGACGATGGAGCCCGCGACGCCCGTGTCGCCGTTGCTGACGCCCGCGCCGGCGGCGACGGAGGTGAGCATGATGTCGCCGGGCAGCAGCGCCGCGGCCTCGCCCACGTCGAGGGCGAGCGGCGTGACCTGGGAGCCGGCGCTGATCGTCGTCGGGCCGGCGGCCTCGAGATCCGCACCGTCGGAGACCGTCGCCTTCGTCGTGACGTCGATGATTTCGACCGTGACCGCGACACCGACGCCGGCCTTCTTGCCGATGCCGGCACCGCCCGCGATGCCCTGCAGGCCGAGATTGTTCGTCGCGATCACGGCGATCGCGTTCGACGCGGTGAGCACGGCACTCGTGCCGACCGTCGCCGTGTTCGCCATGCTGATGCGATTGACCACGACCGCGCCTGCGACGCCGTTGTCCTTGCCGCCGCCGGCAGCGAGCGAACGGCTCCTGAACTGGCTCTGGCCCGCGTCCGGGATCTTCGCGGCGACCGTGACGTCCGTGCCGGTGAGGTGCGCGTTCGCGCCGATGGTCGCGGTGTTGTGCACGTCCGCGACGTTGACGGAGACGGCCGCGCCGACGCTCGTCGTCGTGTTCGAGATGTCGAAGGCGATGCCGGTCGCTTCGACCCGGGTGTCGACGTCGGCGAGCGCGACGACGCCGACCTTGCCGCCCGTCGAGGTCAGCGTGACGCCGGTCGCGACGTCGGCGAGGTTCGTCGCCTTCGCGTAACCGACGCCGACCGCGGCGGCGACCCCGACGTCCGCCGACTTGCTGCTCGACTGCGAGTTGCTGTTGCTGTTGCCCTGATCGACGCCGTCCTGCGCTTTCGGAACGGCCTTGTCGCCGCCGTTGTTCGGGTTGTCGTTGACCTGGTGGCTCGCCTCGTCGTCGGCCTTGCGGCCGTTCTGGTCGTTGCCCTGGGCGCTCGCCTTCACGAGGTTCGTGCTGCCCGCGGCGATCTCGGAATTGACGGCGATGTCGCCGCCCGCGGTGATCGAGCGGGCCGCGCCGGCGTGCACGTTGTCGATGAGGATGTTGATCCCGACGGACGCGCCGACGCCGACCTGTCCGCCCGCGGCATCCGCGTCGGCCGAGGTCTCGGCCGCGGCAGCGTGCGCGGCGTGAATCGTGGCCGCGCCGGTCGCGGTGATTGCGTTGCCCGTGCCGAGATACGCGGTCTTCTCGTGATCGACGATCGCGAGCGCGACGCCCGCGCCGACGCCGACCCCGGAACCGCTGCCGGACGCACCCGCGCCCGCGCCGTTCTTCGCGACGGTCTTCACGTTGTGCGCGCCGGCGGCCTCGACGAGCACGTTGCCCGCGGTGCCGTTCAGCGTCGCGCCGTCGTCGACGGTGCTCGCGGTCGTGGTGTTGACGACGTTCAGCGCGACGGACGCGCCCACGCCGACCGTGCCGCCGCTCGCGCCGTTGCCGTCCGGCATCGCTTCGGCGTCGGTGCGCGTGGTCGATTCCGTACGGAGCTTCAGATCGCCGCCGTTCGTGCGCAGCGTGGCGAAGCCCGGCACGTCGGCCGTGGTGTTCACGGTCACGACGTTCAGCGAGAACGAGCCGGCGACGCTGACCTTGTCCGAGCCCGCGCCCGATTTCGACAGCGCGGTGAACTGGTGCTCGGGCGTCGCTTCGCTGCCGCCGGTCTTCGCTTCGAGCGTGATCCCCTGCGCCGTGATGTTGCCGCCGGAGCCGATGAGCGCGGAGTTCGTGACGTCCGCGACGTTGATCGCGACCGCGGCGCCCACGCCGACCGAACCGTTCGCGGTCGCCGAGCCGTCGGCCTCGGCTTTCGCGTCGAGGTTCGCGGAGGACTGCATCGTGAGCACACCGTCGGCGGTGATCGCGCGGTTCACGCCGGTCGAGGCGATCGCCTTGCTGCTCGCGACGTTCACCGCGACCGCGCCGGCAACCGCGATCGAGCTCGAGCTGTTCGAGCCCTGCGAGTTCGTGTCGGCCGTCTCGGCCTTCGGATTCGACTTCGCCGTCGAGCTCGAACGCGCACCGCGGCTGCCGGCGACGCTGTCGCCGATGCCGCGCTGGCCCTGCGCCTGGTTGTCGACGCCCTTGGAATCCGAGTTGCTGTCGTTGTCCTTGCCGCCCTTCGCGCTCGCTTTCGCGGTCGAGGTCGAGGACTGCTGCGAATTCGCCGTGAGATTGATCGCGCCGTGCGCGGTGAGCGCACGATCGAGCGTCGCGCGCGTCGTGTCGGTCACGATGCCGACCGCGACGGAGGCGCCGATGGCCGCGTCGTCGCCCGTCGCCTTGCCGGTCGCGGTGGTCGTCGCCGTGCCGGCGTGAGTCGCGCCGACGGTGAGCGTGCCCGCGCTCGTGAAGCCGCCGCTGCCGAGGATCTCCGCCAGCGTGTCGAGATTCGCGACGGTCACGGCCGCGACCGGCACGATGCCCACGCCGCCGCCCGCGCCGCCCTGGGCGGTCGTCGTGATCGCGTTCTTCGAATCCGCGGCGAGACCGACCGCGCCGGCGGCGTTCAGCGTCGAGCCGCTGTCGATCCAGGCGTGCGTCGTCTCGTCGACGACGTCGATCGCGACCGACGCGCCGATGCCCGCGCTCGAGCCGCTCGTCTCGCCCTGCGGCAGTGCTTCGGCCTTGTCCGTGCTGTTCGAGCCGGCGTGGATCGTCACCGCACCGCCGCCCGTGGTCGTGATCGCGACGCCGGGGTTCAGATGCGCTTCGGTGACGAGCTTGCTGTAGTTGATCGCGAGCGAGCCCGCGACGCCGACGCTGCCGCCGCCGGCGCCGGAAGTCGCCTTCGCGGAGAACGCGTCGACCGCGCTCACCGTCGGCATTTCCGCAGCGAGCGTGAGGCCCGCGCTCGTGAGGTTCGTGTTCGTGCCGATCTGCGCGCGGTTCGTGACGTCGCCGACGTTGATCGCGACCGCGGCCGCGATGCCGACGCCGCTGCTACCGCCGCCGCCACCGCCGCCGCCACCGCCACCGCCGTTGTTTGTCTGGCTGATCACGCTCGAGCCGTCGGCGCTCGCCGCGGCATCGACGTCCGCGATCGACTTCACGGCCGCCGCGCCCGTCGCCGTGATGATGCGTCCGCTGCCGATCAGCGCCTCGGTCTTGCTCTGCGCGATGTTCACCGAGACCGCGGCCGCGACGTTGACGGACGAGGATCCCGAGTTCGAGCCGCCGGCGTCGGCGGTCTTCGCCTGCGGCGTCGCGCCCGCGTTCGCGCTGTTGCGCGCGCCCTTCTGCGCCGCGATCGAGTCACCGGCATTGCGCTTGCCGGCCGTCTCGTTGTCGACGCCGTTCTGCTGCGTGCCGTCGTCGGACTTGCCGCCCTTGGCGCTCGCCTTCGTGCTCGTCGTGGTGTTCTGCTTCGTCGCCGCCGTCACGTTCAATGCGCCGCCGACGGTGAGCGCGCGGTCGACGAGCGCGTGCGTCGTGTCGACCACGGAGTTGAGCCCGAAGGCGATGCCGAGCGCGAGGCTGTCGCCCTGCGCCGCGCCTTCGGAGGACACGGTGGACGCGCCGGTATGCGCGGCGTTCACGGTCACGCTCTGCGCCGAGAGCCCGGTCGCGGCCGAATTGATTTCGGCGAACGTGTCCATCGTGTTGATCGTGATCGCGGCGGCCGGCGCGATCGCCGTGCCGCCCGCGGCTCCGCCCTTGACGGTCGTCGTGACCGTGTCGTTCGAGGTCGCCGAGACGTTCAGCGCGCCGGCGTTCGTGAGGCGCGCGCCGGACTCGAGCACCGCGCGCGCCGTGGCGTCCGCGATATTGAGCGCGAAGGACGCGCCGACGCCGACGCTGTTGTTGCCGCCGTCGAGCTTGGACGTCGCCTGGGCGGTATCCGTCGTCGTCGTCACCGACTTCACCGTCACGGGTGCGGCGGCGGTCAGGGTCACGTTCGCCGTCGCCGCGACGAGGGTCTCGGCCTTCGCGACGTCGACGTTCAGGGCGAATGCGCCGGCCACGCCGACATTGTCCGCGCCCGCGCCGGATGTCGCCTTGGCGCCGAACAGCGCGCTCGTCGCGTCTGCCTCGAGCGTGACGCTCGCCGCCGTGATGCTGCTCGTGCCGCCGAGTGTCACGCGGCTCGCGTAGGTCGCGAGGTTGATCGCCGCGGCGGCGCCGATGCCGATGCCGCCGCTCTGCGCGGCCGTGCCGTCGGCGACGGTGGAGAGGCTGCCCGTCGGGCCCGCGAGCAGCGCGACCGCATTGCCGGTGAAGGCACCGGCGGTGCCGATCGGTCCCGTGGTCGCGATGTTCAGCAGCGTGTCGCCGGTCACGCTCGTGACCGCGACCGCGGCGGCGAGGTTCAGCGAGCCGTCGCTCGTCTTCGCGTCGTTCGAGGACAACGCCTTCTTGCCCTCGGTATCGTTCGCGGCGCCGCTGTCCGAAGCGCCGCCCTGCGTCGCTTTCGCGTGCGTGTCGATCGTGCGGTTGCTGTTCGCGGCGAGCGTGATTGTGCTGCCGTGGAGCTGCGAGCTGTCCGCGATCTCGGTCTTCGTGTCGCCGGAGACGAGCGTGACGGCGACCGTACCGCCCAGCGCGCCGCCGGACGAGCTGCCGGACGTGCCGTCCGCCGAGGTCAGCGCGGTGACGGTATTCGTCGAGAGCACGGACAGTGCGCCCGTCGCGTTCAAATTCGAGGTGCCGCCGATTCGGACGTTCGCGGCGCTGGAGAGATGGGCGATCGCGGCCGCGGCGTCCTTCGAGGAATCGTTCGAGGTGCTGTCGGGCGCGGCCGTCAGCGTGCTCGTCACGTTCGAACCCGCTTCGAGACCGAGCGTCCCGCTCGCGTTCAGCACGTTCGCGCCGGACAGCACGATCGAGGCCGTGCTGTTCGCGTCGACGAAACCGATCTTCAACTGGTCGTTGAAGAGCTGCGTGTCCTTGCTGTCGAGCGTGACCTTCGAGCTCGCATCGATACCGATGTTGCGCGCGTTGATCGTCGCGCCGAGCAGGTTCACCGCGGTCGTCGCGTTCGCCTGCACGTCGGTGCCGAGGATCCCGCCGGTCGTCGTCTTGACCGCGGCGAGGCGCACGTCGTGCCCCGTTGCGTCGATCGTCGCGCCGCCCTGCAGGTCGATGTGCTCGGCGGACTGGATGTCGAGATCGCCGGCGAGCGCGAAGCCGCTCGAGACGAGCACGTCGTCCGTGCTGTTCACGAACAGGCCGCCGGCGAGATAGGGCTTGGGCCCCGTGCCGCCGATGACGAGCTGGTCGTCGCTGAGCGCCGGCACGTCGGTGCCGCCGTCGAAATCGATCTTGATGGCCCACGGCGCGTAGGTCGTGCTGCCGCCGTGATTGTCGTAATTGAGGTTGACGGTGAGCTTGTCGTTGAACACGGAGCCCGTGAACGCGACGAGGACGTTCTGGTCCAGCGCCTGGCTGCCGACGATGCTCGCGCCGTTGCGCAATTGCAGAGTGAGATTCGGGCCGCCGCTGTCGATGAGCTCGAGCGTGACGTCCGAGGCGCCGAGCGGCGCCGGCGAGTAATTCAATGTCGCGGTGAACGCGGGCGCGGGCAGCGGGGAGGTCGACAGCAGCAGGCGCTGCTCGAGGCTCTCGACGATGGGACGTTTGCGTACCGGGGGTCGATCCGCGGGCTCGTGGCCGAGCGCGGAGCCGACGCGACGCGCGACGGATTTCAGAAGACCCCAGGGTCCCGGCGTGGCGGACTCCAAAGCGGAGACTGACGGATCCCCGGTACTGCCCGAGATCTTGCGGCTATCCATAATCGAACCCTCTCGAGCCGGGGCGCCGTCGTTCCGGGCGACGGGTCGGTCGGCTCTACCCTTCCTTTTACCGCTCGACTGCGCCGCGGTCCCGCTGATCGCCTGCCGGATCAGTTTCCGGCCGACAGTGGGACGAGCGCGTCGATGCTTGATTTGGGGGGGATAATCGGGTTTTCAGCCGGGGCCCGCAATGGTGCCGGGCCCTCCTTGCGAAGATTTACCGAATCTCACGGAAGAGACGGCGCGCCGCGGCTCAGGCGGTGGAATCGCGCGGCCGGCGTGGCGAGCGAGACGACGCTCGCGGCCGCGCTGCCTTCGTAGCGTCCGGCGCGCCGGTGACCGGCCCGGAACGCGAGCCAGGCGGCGAGCGCAGCATCGGGCCGAAGTGAGCGCCGCCATGAACGCGAGCACGAGGAACGGGTTGACGACGCCGTGAGCGGCCATCGCGACGGCGCCGAGCAGGCCTGCGAAGCGCGTGAGCGCGCTGACGCGCCGGACGTGCCGGGACGGCGGGCTTGCGGCGGCCGGGGTTTCGCGCATGATGCTCTCGACAGTCGGGACGACGCCGGCCGACCGGCGCCCCGCATTGTCTGGAGGAGGCACCTCGAGGCATGTCCGAAGCCCAGCCGCGCCGCGGCTTCGCCCCGAATTTCCAGCGCAACATCGTCGCCGGCGTGCTGGCCCTGATGCCGTTGCTCGTCACGTGGTTCGCGTTCCGCTGGGTCGTCGAGCAGCTCGAGCGCCTGAGCCAGCCCTGGCTGCCGGCGTTGTCGGAATCGCTCGCCGCGACCTCGCCTCGGCTCGCCCGCGCATTGTTCAGTCCCTGGGTCGCGCTCCCGCTCCAGCTCGTGCTGACGGTCGCGGCGCTCTACCTGCTCGGCTTCGCCACGACACGGGTTCTCGGCCAGCGGCTGTTCGCGGTGGTCGACGGGTTGTTCGCGCGCATTCCCCTGGCGAAGTCGGTCTACGGCGCGACGCGGCGGCTGCTCGCGAGCTTCCAGTCGAAACCGGAAGGCGTACAGCGCGTGGTGTTGATCGCGTTTCCCGCACCCGGCCTGAAGACGATCGGCTTCGTCACGAAGACACTCACCGACACCGTGACCGGCCGCCAGCTCGCGGTCGTGTTCGTGCCGACCGCACCGAACCCGACCTCGGGTTATCTCGAGATCGTCCCCCTCGAGGACCTGACCTCGACCGACTGGACGATGGACGAGGCGATGTCCTTCATCCTGACGGGCGGCGCGACCGCCCCGGACACCGTCGACTACGGCACGAAGACCGTGGTGTGAGCGCCCGCTTACCGGCGAACCCTTAGAATCTCGTGCCGAGCTCCAACCCGACGAACTTGTCTTTGTCGGTATGAACGACCGGTTTCAGAATGAACGAATCCGTGAGGTAGGCGCCGATCGCGGCGCCCAGGAAATCGGCGAGCAGGTCGCCGCCGGAGAAGCCCGAGGAGTTCGTGGAGTCCGCGATCTCGATGCACAGACCGGGCAGGGTGCCGAGGGCGGTGCCGACCAGGAAACGATGGTCGGGGACGTAGTGGTCCCCGATTTTCGCGCCGAGTCCGCCGAGGAGCACGCCGCCGACGAAATGTGAGCGTTTGTCGGGGCCGAAATCGTCCCCCGCCGCCGTAGCCGCCGCCAGGCACGCGGCGAGGAAAATCGGGAACCGCCCGTTGTTCTTCATGCGCTGAACTTGCCTCCTCCGACACCGGACCCACCGAGGCCCGAGCCGCTCGTCCGACATCAAGCTTTCAATTTCAGTTGTATGCCTGCGATCGCTCGAGAGTTTTAGCGGATTGCCGGCGGGCGCGCTGCGCCGCAGCAGTCGGTGATCCGCCCTGGTCCTCCCAACGTGACGCAGTTCGGAAAACGGGCCGCGCCCGCGTGACTCAATTCGCGTTTCCCGTCGGGATCCCTTCCGAATGCCCGGTACGGGCTCGACACTCGAGTACACCGACGGGCCAAATTTGGAGCACGCCCTCGGGCGCTGCGTTCAATCGGATTTCGAGACTTGCAACGGCGCCGCCGATTCCAAGACGGCGCGCTTGGGGTCCTGCCGGTGCAAACCAGCGGGACCTCTTTTTCAGCAGGCAGGATCTCTCAATGGCCGGCGCCGTGCGCGGCGCGGGCGAGGCGATCGCGGACGGCCGTCCACTCGGGCCCGTCGGGCGGTTCGGCGATGATCAGGCGACTGACACGAAGCGCGTCGAGCTGCCGCAGCGTCGCGTAGAGCTCGTGCGCATACTCGGCGGCCGAGGCCGGCGCGGCGACGCCGTAACAAGGCTCCTCCATGCCCTCCTTCCTCGACATCAATATCGCGACACTCGCCGCGGAGGCAAACACCGCAAGTGATTCCCCTCGCCCGAGCCGGGTCATCGCCCGGTCCACGAGCTCGGCGTCCGGCACGAGATCGAGCGCGGTGGACGGGGCGTAATGCGCCGGCAGCGAGCCCGACACGCGCGGCGCGTCCGCACCGCCGGCCGCGAGCGCCCTCCCCGCCGCCGCGGCGAGCCGGTCCGCGTCGATCATTCCCGGCCGCAGCAGACGCGGCACGTCACCCGTGACGTCGACGATCGTCGACTCGATGCCGACCTCGCAGCGCCCGCCGTCGAGGATGAGCGCGACGCGCGTGCCGAGCTCGGCGGCGACATCGGCGGCCGAAGTCGGACTGATCCGCCCGAAGCGGTTCGCGGACGGGGCGGCGAGACCCGCGATACCCGCGTCGCGGGCCGCGGCGAGCAGTGCGCGGGCGAGGGGATGGGCGGGACAGCGCAGACCCACCGTGTCCTGTCCGCCGCTCACGCCGTCACCGACGCGCGCGCTGCGTCTGAGGATCAAGGTGAGCGGCCCCGGCCAGAATTCGGCCATGAGGCGCTCAGCGAGCGGCGGCACGTCGGCGGTCCAGACGCCGACCGCGCCGGGATCGGCCACATGCACGATCAAGGGATGATCCTGCGGGCGACCCTTCGCGGCGAAGATGCCGGCGACCGCGCCGGGATTTCCCGCGTCGGCGCCGAGTCCGTAGACCGTTTCGGTGGGGAAGGCCACGAGCTCTCCGGCCCGCAGCAGGGACACGGCGCGCCGGATCGCTTCCGGCCCGCTCTGGATTTCGATCATGTGCGTTCTCTCAATAGCCCTCGGCGCGCGCCGGCAGTTTACCGTCCGCGGCCTCGATCGCCTCGTCGGTCTTCGCCTGGCCGGCCGCCATGGCGGCGTCGACGCGCTGCTGGGTGTCCGTTTCGATGTTCTTCGGCATCGTGCCGAGCCCCTGGCCGGACGGCGCGGGCGGTTTGCCCTGTCCACAGCCCGCGAATGCGACGAGCAGGATGACGGCGAGGCGACGGTGGTGCATGCGTTCACCCGATGGCGAGAGTTACTGCGGAAGCATAGCAGCCGCGCGCGCCGGCGAGTCGGCTCGAGGCGCTCGCGGCGCATGCCGATACCTTGTCAGCCCGTGTGACGGGCGCGTAGCATGAAGCCCGGAACACTTTTCCCGCCGAAGACGATGCGTGTCGTGAACAAGCTCCTGATGATCGTGCTGATGTGCGCGGTGCCGCTCTACGGCTACGCCGCACTCGTCGAGCAATGCCGTTGCGAGCCGCCGGCAGTGGACATCACGCCGGCCGCGATGCCGTGTCACGGCGCGCAGACCACGCATCATCCTGCACCCGCGAAACCCGCGCATTGCAAATTCGGCGAGAAGTGCCCGGCCGGCGGAGGCCTGAACCAGACCGCCGTGCTGTGGGCCGCGCCCGTCCTGCCCGCGAGTCCGCAACTCTTCCCCGCGCCTGTCGCGACCGTGCCCGTCGCCGTCACCAGCGCCGTCTGGCGACCGCCCCGCTCCTGATCCGCCCGCGTTGAGTCCCGCGGCCGGGCCCGTGCCCGCCGCCCCGTATGCGCGCGCCGCCGTCGCGCGCCCGGACGATCCGGAGAGAGAGCCATGTTTCGATATGTGTTGTTGACGACGCTCGCGCTCGCGGGCGCCGCCCGTGCCGAACCGCTGACGTTCGGCGAAGCGCTCGCGCTCGCCGAACGCGGTGCACCCAGGATCACCGCGGCCGACGAACGCCTCGCGGCCGCGCGCGCCGAGGCGATCCCCGCCACCGCGCTGCCCGATCCGAAGCTCATGGTCGGACTCGAGAACCTGCCGACCTCGGGTCCCGATCGCTTCAGCCCGGACGGCGACTTCATGACCATGCAGAAGCTCGGTTTCAGTCAGGACATCCCGAACGCCGCGAAACGGCGGGCGCGCGCCGCGGTCGCGCAGGCCGCGATCGACACAGCCGAAGCCGAACGTCGCGTGAAGCACCAGGAGGCGCGGCGCGACGCCGCCGTCGCGTGGGTGATGCGCTATCACCTCGAGCAGCGCGCCGTCATGTTCGACCGGCTCGACGACGAGAACGCGGTATTCGCCGCGGCGGTGAACGCCGCGCTCGGCGCCGGCAAGGGCACGGCCGCCGACGCGGTCGCGCCCCGGCAGGAGGCCGCGGAGATCGCCGATCGGCGCGACGAGCTCGCGGGCCAGGTCGCGCTCGCGCGGGCCGAGCTGACGCGCGTGACCGGGGCACCGGCCGAGCGCCCGCTCGAAGGCGCGCCGCC
Organism: Gammaproteobacteria bacterium; assembly: GCA_016209015.1. Lineage (GTDB taxonomy): Bacteria > Pseudomonadota > Gammaproteobacteria > JACQWY01. Next base: position 26,551 of record JACQWY010000019.1, read on the forward strand.
GCCGGCGACGATCGATGCCGGCCGGCTGCGCGAACATCTCTATCATCATCCGGAGCTCGCCGCGTTCGGACCGATGTCCGAGCTCGCCGCCGCCGAAGTCAGGGAAGCCGAGGCGATGAAGCACCCGGACTGGAACGTCGAGCTCGCCTATCAGCGGCGCGGCCCGGCGTATTCCGACATGGTGTCCGTTGCGCTGAGCGTCGACCTGCCGTTCTTCACCGCGAAGCGCCAGGACCCGCGGATCGCGGCCAAACAGCACGCACTCGCCGAAGTCGATGCCTCGCGCGCCGCGATGCTGCGCGACCATGCCGCCGAGCTGGAACGCGATCTCGCCGAATACGAAGCGCGTGCGCGCCAGCTCGGCCGGCTCACCGCCACGAAACTGCCGCTCGCCCGCGAGAAGGTCGAGCTCGCCACCGCGAGCTATGCGGCCGGCAAGCTCGATCTGATGGCCGTCGTCACCGCGCGCCGCGAGCTCATCGAGACGGAGATCACGGAGAGCAAGATGAGGACCGAGCAGGCGGCGCTCGCTGCGAAGCTGCAATTCACCTACGTGGAGAACGAGCCATGAGCACGGCCCCCATCAAGCTCCTCGCCGCGGCCGCGCTCGGCGCGGCGCTCACTGCAGCCGTGCTGCACTTCCAGCCGCGGCCGCAACAGCAGCACGACCAGCAGGCCGCGCCTGCGGCGGCGCAGAGCGCCCGCCGCGTACTGTACTGGTACGACCCGATGAAGCCGGATCAACATTTCGAGAAGCCCGGTAAATCGCCGTTCATGGACATGGCGCTGCTGCCCAGGTACGCCGACGAGGGTGCGTCGGACCCGGGCATCGCGATCGATCCGGGCTTGCAGCAGACGCTCGGTATCGCACTCGTCACGGTGGAACGCGGCACGCTCGAAGACGATCTCCGCGCCGTCGGCACGCTCGTCTACGACCCGCGGGCCGTCGCCGTCGTACAGGCGCGCGCGAACGGCTTCGTCGAGCGCGTCTACGATCACGCCCCGGGTGACGTGCTCGCCGCGGGTGCGCCGCTCGCGGACCTGCTGATCCCGGAGTGGGCCGGCGCCGAACGCGAGTTCATCGCGTTGCTCGGCACGCACGACGAAGCGCTGCTCGCGGCGGCGCGCAGCCGGCTCGCGCTCGCGGGCCTGCCGCCCGCGCTCATCCGCAGGATCGAGGAAACGCGCACCCCGCGCGACACCGTCACCGTGACGGCGCCGCTCGCCGGTGCGATCACGGCACTGAACGTCCGCGCCGGCATGACGGTGAGCGCCGGCCAGACGCTCGCCGAAATCGCGGCGCTCGATCGCGTGTGGCTCGAGGCCGCAGTGCCCGAAACGGAGGGCGCCGGTCTCGCGGCGGGAACGCCGCTCGAAGTGCGGCTGCGCGCGCGACCCGGCGAGGCCATCGCCGCACGGGTCGAGAGCGTGCTGCCGGCCGCGGATGCGACGACGCGCACGCTCACGTTGCGCGCCGCGCTGCCGAATCCCGCACGCACGCTGCGCCCGGGCCTCCTCGCCGAGGTGACGATCAGGCGGCCCGCGGGCGAGCACCTGCTCGTTCCGTCGAACGCCGTCATCCGGCGCGGCGAGGAAAATATCGTGATCGTCGCCGACGATGCCGGCCGCCTGCATCCGCAGCTCGTCACGCTCGGCCGCGAGGCCGGTGAGCGCGTCGCAGTCGAAGCGGGCCTCGAGGCGGGGCAGCGGATCGTGCGTTCGGGCCAGTTCCTCATCGATTCGGAAGCGAACCTGCGCGGCGTGCTCGCGCGCCTGCCGCAGGCACGGGAACCGCACACCGGGCACACGGACCACACGCCATGATCGCCGCGATCATCCGCTGGTCGGTGCGCAATCGGCTGCTCGTACTGTTCGCGGCGCTCGGCCTCGGCGCGGCGGGCGTGTGGAGCGTGAAGACGACACCGATCGACGCGCTGCCGGATCTCTCCGACGTCCAGGTGATCATCCGCGCGACCTACCCGGGCCAGGCGCCGCGCATCGTCGAGAACCAGGTGACGTATCCCCTCGCGACGACCATGCTCGCCGTGCCCGGCGCGCGCACGGTGCGCGGCTATTCGTTCTTCGGCGACGCCTACGTCTACGTCATCTTCGAGGACGGCACGGATCTCTACTGGGCGCGATCACGCGTGCTGGAGTACTTGAACCAGACCCAGGGCCGGCTGCCGGCCGGAGTCACCGCGGCGCTCGGGCCCGATGCGACGGGCGTCGGCTGGATCTACGAATACGCGCTCGTCGATCGCAGCGGCACGCACGATCCCGGCGAGCTGCGCGCGCTGCAGGACTGGCTGCTGAAGTTCGAGCTGAAAGGCCTGCCGAGCGTCGCCGAGGTCGCGACGATCGGCGGCATGGTGAAGCAGTATCAGGTCGTGCTCGACCCGGTGAAGCTCGCGGGCTACGGCATCACGCACGAACAGGTGATAGCCGCGCTGCGCGCGGCGAACCAGGAGACGGGCGGCGCCGTCGTCGAGCTCGCGGAAGCGGAATACATGGTACGCGCCTCGGGCTATCTCGAAGCGCTCGCGGATTTCCGCGCGATCCCGCTCGGCCGATCCGGCGGCGTCCCGATCACGCTCGGCGATGTCGCGCGCGTCGGCCTCGGACCAGAAATGCGCCGCGGCATCGCGGAGCTCGACGGCGAAGGCGAAGTCACGGGCGGCGTCGTGATCCTGCGCAGCGGCAAGAACGCGCGCGAGACGATCGCCGCGGTGAAGGGAAGGCTCGCCGAGATTGCGCCGACGCTGCCGCGCGGCGTGGAGATCGTGCCGGTCTACGATCGCGCGAAGCTCATCGATCGCGCGGTCGCGAATCTCACGCACAAGCTCGGCGAGGAATTCGTCGTCGTGGCCGTCGTCTGCGGCATCTTCCTCTGGCATCTGCGCTCGGCACTCGTCGCGATCATCTCCCTGCCGCTCGGCGTGCTGATCGCGTTCCTCGTCATGCGCCATCAGGGCCTGAATGCGAACATCATGTCGCTCGGCGGCATCGCGATCGCGATCGGCGCGATGGTCGATGCGGCGGTCGTGATGATCGAGAACGCACACAAGAAGCTCGAAGCCTGGCAGCACGCGCATCCCGGGGAGGTTCCCGACGATCGCACGCGCTGGCGGCTGACGACGGAAGCCGCGGAAGAGGTCGGACCGGCGCTCTTCTTCAGCCTGCTCGTGATCACGCTCTCTTTCGTGCCGGTGTTCACGCTGCAGGCCCAGGAGGGCCGGCTCTTCGGTCCGCTCGCGTTCACGAAGACCTACGCCATGGCGGCTGCGGCCGGACTCGCCGTGACGCTCGTGCCCGTGTTGATGGGCTATTGGATCCGCGGCCGCATTCCGGCCGAGACGGCGAACCCGATCAACCGCGTGCTGATCGCCGCCTATCGCCCGCTGCTCGAGGCGGTGCTCGGCGCGCCGCGGCTCACCTTGTTCGTCGCCGCGCTCGTCGCGGCGAGCGCGCTGTGGCCGTTACGCCAGCTCGACGTCGAATTCATGCCCGCGCTCGACGAAGGTGATTTGTTGTACATGCCGTCCGCGCTGCCGGGGCTTTCGGCCGCGAAAGCGGCCGAGCTCCTGCAGCAGACCGATCGCCTCATCAAGACCGTGCCCGAGGTCGCGACGGTCTTCGGCAAGGCCGGCCGCGCCGAGAGCGCGACGGATCCGGCGCCGATGGAAATGTTCGAGACGACGATCCAGTTCAAGCCGCGCGCCGAATGGCGACCCGGCATGACGCCCGAGAAGCTCGTCGCGGAGCTCGACCGCAGGGTACGCGTGCCCGGGCTCGCGAATCTCTGGGTGCCGCCGATCCGCAACCGCATCGACATGCTCGCGACCGGCATCAAGAGCCCGCTCGGCGTGAAGGTCGCGGGCAACGATCTCGAGGAGATCGACCGCGTGGCGGTCGACATCGAGCGCTACGCGCGTTCGCTGCCCGGCGTCGTCTCGGCGCTCGCGGAGCGCCTGCACGGCGGACGCTACGTCGACATCGACATCGATCGTGCGGCCGCGGCGCGCTACGGGCTGAACGTCGCGGACGTGCAGTCCGTCGTGGGGAGCGCGATCGGCGGGGAGAACGTCGGCGAGGTGATCGCCGGGCGCGCGCGCTTCCCGATCAACGTGCGTTATCCGCGCGAGCTCCGCGATTCGCTGGACAAGCTTCGCGCGCTGCCCGTGCTCACACCCGATCGCCAGCAGATAACGCTCGGCACGGTCGCACGCATCGCGGTGCGCGAAGGACCGCCGATGCTGAAGAGCGAAAATGCGCGGCCTTCGACCTGGGTGTACGTCGACGTGCGCGGCCGGCCGGTGTCGGACGTCGTCGCGGATCTCAAGGCCGCGCTCGGTCGCGACGTCGCGATTTCGCCCGGCGTGACGGTCGCCTATTCCGGCCAGTTCGAGTTCCTGGAGCGCGCTGCGGCACGCATGCGCGTCGTGGTGCCGGCGACGCTCGTCATCATCTTCGTGCTGCTCTACGTGACGTTCCGCGAAGTGGACGAGGCAGTGCTCATCATGGCGACACTGCCCTTCGCGCTCGCCGGGGGCGTGTGGTTCCTGTACTGGCAGGGCTATGCGCTGTCGGTCGCGGCCGCCGTCGGCTTCATCGCGCTCGCGGGCGTCGCGGCGGAGTTCGGCATCGTGATGCTCGTCTATCTCAAGCGCGCGCTCGCCGAGCATCACACGGGCGACGGACCGCCGCCGGTGGAGGTGCTGCTGGCCGCGATCCGCGAGGGCGCGGTGCTGCGCGTGCGGCCGAAGGCGATGACGGTGGCGGTGATCCTCGCGGGCCTGCTGCCGATCCTGTACGGCGGCGGCACGGGTGCCGAAGTGATGAGCCGGATCGCCGCGCCGATGGTCGGCGGAATGATTTCGGCGCCGCTCCTCTCGCTCTTCGTCGTGCCGGCGGCGTGGCGGCTGCTGCGCGCACGACGCGCCGGCAGTGCCGGGGCCGAATGACGCTCAGCCGCGTGCCGCGGCGTTCGCGCGCTGATAGACCGCGACATAGGCGTGTGCGCTGCGCTCCCAGGAGAAATCGAGCACCATGCCGTTGCGTTGCAGCCGCGACCAGACGGCCGACTGGCGGTAAGCGTTGTAAGCGCGTTCGATCGCGGTGACGAGCGCTGCGCCGGAGGCCTCTTCGAACAGGAAGCCGGTGGCGTGCTCCATGTCGTCGTGGCGATCGACGACGCTGTCGAGCAGGCCGCCGGTGCGCCGTGCGATCGGGATCGTGCCGTAGCGCTGGCTGTAGAGCTGGCTCAGGCCGCAGGGCTCGAAACGCGAGGGCATGAGGAAGGCATCGGCGCCGGCGATCACGCGATGCGACAGCGCCGTGTCGTAACCGAAGCGCGCACCGATGCGCTCGGATTCCTCTTCCGCGACGCGCCCCACGGAGGCCACGAGCCAGGGGTCGCCGCTGCCGAGGATTACGCACTGCACCGGCTGGCCGCGCAGCGCCTCGAGCGCGGCGAGCACGAGGTCGACGCCTTTCTGCTCGGCGAGCCTGCTCACCATGCCGAGCAGCAACGTCTCGCGCTCCTGTGGCAGCTCGAAAGCCTGCTGCAACGCGCGTTTGTTCTCCGCCTTTTCGGCGAGGCTCGCGAGATTGTAGCGGACCGCCAGGTGCGGATCGGTCTCGGGATTCCAGAGCGCGTAGTCGATGCCGTTCAGGATTCCGATGAGACTCGAGGTGCGCGTGCGCAGCAGGCCGTCGAGCCCGCAGCCGTATTCGGGTCGCGTGATCTCCTCGGCGTAAGTCGGGCTCACGGTCGTGACGACGTCCGCATAGACGATGCCGCCCTTGATGAACGAGCACTGGCCGTGAAACTCCAGACGATCCTGATGCCAGAGATAAGCGGGGAGTCCGAGTGTCGAAAACTGGGTGTGCGAGCACAGCCCCTGGTAGGCGAGATTGTGAATCGTGAACACGAGCGCCGGCCGTTCCGGCACACCCGCGAGCAGCGCGGGCACGAGCGCGGTCTGCCAGTCGTGACAGTGCACGACGTCCGGACGCCAGCCGTCCGGTGCGCCGCCCATCGCGAGCGCCGCGACAGCCCGGCAGAAGAACGCGAAGCGATGCGGATTGTCGGGCCAGTCGTTGCCGTGGGCGTCGCCGTAGAGTCCGCCTTCGCGTGCGAAGTAATCCGGGAAGTCGAGGAACCAGACTTCGAGTCCGGGCGCGAGACGACGCCGCACGACCGTCACGGGCTGCTCGCGCCCCTGCACCTGCAGCGTATGCGATCGATTGTCGTCCGCGGCGGGCGCGATGGAGGAATACGCGGGCATCACGAGGCGCACCTCGCAGCCGAGTTTCGCGAGTGCATGAGGCAGACTGCCGCAAACGTCGCCGAGGCCGCCGGTCTGAGCGAAGGGCTGGGCCTCGCTGGTTGCAAAAAGCACCTTGTGCATCGCAAGATGATATCGCAGGGACTTTAGAGCCGCACGCAAACAACTGCCAACACCAACCCCAAGAAGGTGGTCATGAACGAAACCCGGATCGTTTTCGAAATTCGCCCGGTCATTCCCGCCGCGCTCGGCCGCATCGAAGAGCTCGCCGCCGATCTTTCGTACTGCTGGGATCGACGCATTCGCGATCTCTTCGCGAATCTCGACAGCGCGCTATGGGACGCATGCGGCCACAATCCGAAGGTGTTCCTGCGTCGCGTCTCGCAGCAGAAGCTCGATGCCGCGGCGGACAACACGGTGTTCGTTCAGGACTACGAAGCCGCGCTGTCGGGCTACGACTCCTATCTCGCAAAGGCGGTCGACCCGCGCATCCGCGAAATCCTACAGCCCGACGAGGATCTGATCGTCTATTTCTGCGCCGAGTACGGCCTGCACGAGAGTCTGCCGCTCTACGCGGGCGGTCTCGGCGTGCTCGCCGGCGATCATTGCAAGGCGGCGAGCGATCTCGGCCTGCCGTTCATCGCCGTCGGGCTCTTCTATCGCACGGGTTACCTGCGTCAGGAAATCGATGGCGGCGGCCGGCAGCAATTGCGCTACGTGCCCGTCAGCGGGGATGATCTGCCGTTCACGGAAGCGCGCGAGGCGAGCGGTCAGACGCTCCGGCTGCATATCGATCTGCTCGGCCGCGACGTCGCCGTCCGCGTCTGGGAAGGGCGCCTCGGGCACATCCGGCTCCTGCTCCTCGACACGGACCTCGAGACGAACACCGCGGAGGATCGGCGGATCACCTTCGAGCTCTACGGCGGCGACAAGGAGATGCGCATTGCCCAGGAGATCGTGCTCGGCGTGGGCGGCGTGCGTGCGCTGCGCGCGCTCGGCCTCGCACCCACCGTGTGGCACATCAACGAAGGCCATGCCGCGTTCATGGTGCTGGAGCGCATTCGCGAGCTGCGGCGCAAGGGCATCGACTTCCATGCGGCCCTCGAAGTCGTGGCCGCGGCGACCGTGTTCACGACCCACACCCCGGTGCCGGCGGGTCACGACGTTTTCCCGCACGACTTGATGCGCCGCTATTTCCCGAAGCTCATCGAGGACCTCGGCATCGGCGAAGAGGGCCTGCTCGCGCTCGGCCAGAGCCCGCTCGCGGCCGACGGTTTCAACCAGACCGCACTCGCATTGCGCGGCGCGCGTTTCCGCAACGGCGTGAGCCGCGTTCACGGCGGCGTGGCGGCGAAGTGCGAATCCTATGTCTGGCCCGACATTCCCACCGCGGAGAACCCGGTCGGCCACGTGACGAACGGCGTGCACCTGCACACCTATCTCGCGACGTCGTGGGTGAATCTGTTCGATCTGAGACTCGGGCGGCAGTGGCGCAACGAGATCTGCAACAAGGACTTCTGGCAGCGCATCGACACGCTGCCCGATCACACGTTCTGGAGCATCCGTCAGCTCCTGAAGCTCGATCTGTTGACCGACGTCCGCGAACGGCTCGCGCGCCAGTACGCACGCAACGGCATGAGCCCGGCGGAGATCACGCGCCGGCTGCAGACGCTGAAATCGGATCGCGACGTGATGCTGATCGGTTTCGCGCGCCGCTTCGCGACCTACAAGCGCGCGACGCTGCTCATCCATGATCGTGAGCGCCTCGCGCGCTTCCTCGGGGACGACGAGCGGCCTGTGATCATGCTCTTCGCCGGCAAGGCACATTCGCGCGACAGCGGCGGCCAGGAGCTCATCCGCGCGCTCTACGAGCTCTCGCTGACGCCGCAGTTCACCGGGCGGCTGTTCCTGATCGAGGACTACGACATCGCGCTCGCGCGGCGGCTCGTCTCCGGTGTGGACATCTGGCTGAACACACCGGAATACCCGATGGAGGCGAGCGGCACCTCGGGCATGAAGGCCGCGATCAACGGCGCCGTGCATTGCTCCATCCTCGACGGCTGGTGGGCGGAGGGCTTCGAGGGCGACAACGGCTACGGCATCGTGCCGTACAGCGGGAGCCTGAGCCCCGACGAGCGCGATCGCGGCGATGCGGACTCCGTGATGCGCGTGCTCGAGACCGAGGCGAAGCCGCTCTATTACGAGCGCAACGGCAACGGTTATTCGGCGGGCTGGGTGAAACTCGCGAAGGCTTCGATGCGTGCCGCGCTGCCGCAGTTCAACGCCGAACGGCAGGTCATCGAATACGCCGAGCGCTTCTATGCGCCTGCGGCCCAGCAGGCGCGCCGGCTGGCCGCGGACAACTATCAGGCCGGACACGCGCTCGCCGACTGGAAGCGCCACGTGCTCGCGCACTGGCCGCAGGTCGCGGTGCGGCTGCTCGAAGGTCCGGGTTCACGCGTGACAGCGGGTGCGTCGTTCCGGACCGCGGTCGGTGTGCGGCTCGGCGACTTGAACGCCGCGGACGTCCGCGTCGAGCTACAGCTCGGGCGCATCGCCGCCGGCCAGGTCTTCGAGCTGCTGGAGGAGCACAGCCTCTATCCGATCAACCGCGCGCCGGACGGCGAGACGGTCTTCGCGTTGACCTTGCAGCCCGCGATTTCGGGGCTCGTCGCGATGCGTGTGCGGATCTATCCGCAGCACGAGCTGCTCGCACACCGCTTCGAGCTCGGGCGCATGCTCTGGCTGTGATGCGGAGCGCGGCGCGGGTAGGCGACCCGCGCCCCGGTTTCAACGCAGGAGATGGTGCTCCTGACCGAGCGTTTCCGGCGTCACGAGGATCACGCCGCCGGGACTGACGAAGAAGCGTTCTTTGTCGCGCGCGGGGTCCTGCCCGATGATCGTGTGCGGCGGGATCACGCAGCCCTTGTCGATGACCGCGTGCCGGATCTTGCAGCCGGGACCGATGCTGACGTCGGGCAATACGACGCAGTCCTCGAGCTCGCTCTCGAGCTCCACGTGCACGTTCGAGAACAGCAGCGAGCGGGCGAGCCGGGCGCCCGCCACGATGCAGCCACCCGAGACCATCGAATCCACGGCGTGACCGCGCCGGCCGTCGTCGTCGAACACGAATTTCGCGGGCGGCGTCTGCTCCTGGTACGTCCAGATCGGCCAGTCGCGGTCGTAGAGGTTCAGTGCCGGCGTCACGCCGAGGAGCTCCATGTTCGCCCGGTAATAGGCGTCCACCGTGCCGACGTCGCGCCAGTACGCCGGCGCGTCGCCACCCGTTCCGCGGAAGGGATAGGCAAGCACGCGATAACGGCCGATGACCGAAGGGATGATGTCCTTGCCGAAGTCGTGACTCGAGCGCGGCGTGTCGCGATCCTTGATGAGCTGCTCGTAGAGGAACTGCGTGTTGAAGACGTAGATGCCCATCGAGGCGAGCGCGTAACCGTCGCGGCCCGGCATGCACTGCGGATGCTCGGGCTTCTCGTCGAATTTCTTCACCCGGAATTCGTCGTCGATCGTCATCACGCCGAAGGAGCGCGCATCCGCGACCGGTACCTCGATGCAGCCAATCGTCATGTCGGCCCCGCTCTCGTCGTGGTAGGCGATCATCAGACCGTAGTCCATCTTGTAGATGTGATCGCCCGCGAGGACGAGCACGAACGAGGGATCGTGATCGCGCAGGATGTCGAGGTTCTGGTAGACCGCGTCCGCCGTGCCCGCGTACCACTCGTTGTCGACGCGCTGCGAAGCCGGGAGGATTTCCATGAACTCCCCGAGCTCGCTGCGCAGGAAGCCCCAGCCGCGATAGAGGTGGCGCAGGAGCGAGTGTGCCTTGTACTGGGTGAGCACGGCGATGCGGCGCACGCCCGAGTTGACGCAGTTGGAGAGCGGAAAATCGATGATCCTGAACTTGCCGCCGAACGGCACCGCAGGCTTGGCCCGCCAGCGCGTCAGACCCTGCAGGCGGTCACCGCGGCCCCCCGCGAGAATCAGTGCCAATGTGTCGCGAGTGAGTCGGCTGACGTAGCGTTTGTCGGCGCTTTCCACGAGTGGCTCCTGATGAAATCCGTTCCGAGACCAATGATATCACCCGCCCCCGCACGCGGTTCAGCGGAGCGACGGACCGGCGGACGGAGCACACTGCGCCGACGACGAACACGGCCGCGGGCGCTCGCGCCCCGGGATCCTTATCGACCGCTGGGCGGGACGACTGATCGGAAATGTTGAGGTCGGGGAGGACGTTTTACCGCCAGACGGACGGCGGAGTGGCGAAGGCGCGAGGGAGAGAGGTTGCGCGTCCGGCCGCCGAGCGACCGGACGCGGACTGGATCAGGCGGCGCGCTGCAGGCCCTGGGTATGCGCTTCGACGGGCTTGAGCGTTTCGACGGCAAGGGTCTCGATCGGCTCGCGCCGCTGTGTGCGCGGATCCGGCGTGCGCAGGGCGATCAGGCTGACTTCGGCGACGCGGGTGAAGAGCAACGTGCCCACCGCGAAGCCGAAGGACAGGAAGAACGTCTTGAACATCAGGGCGTCGGGCAACACGCCCGGGAACCGGGTCACGCCGACGAGGGAAATCGCAGCTCCAATCAAACCAGCGAGTCCAACGGCGTCACTTACGGCGAAGAACCAATGTTTATTTTTCATCGAGCTTGCATCTCTACTGTAATGATTTTTTTCATTTCTAAGCGCGTCCCGAACATGTTCGGAAAGCGTTCCTGACGGGGAGGGATGATAGCTTCGACAGGCGACCGATCTGTGATACGCGCCGCACTCGACCGGCCAGCAGGGGGATCTTTAACAGTATTTATAAATACGTCACACGTTTGGGCCGGATCTGCCCGCGGAGATCACGAACGAGGCGGAGATTCCGCGAATAAGTGTGCATTCCCGAGATGTGATGAATGCCAAGCAGTCTCAACGATGCAGGCCTGGCGCGACGATCGGCAGTCCGTTCGCCATCACCGCGAGGAAATATTCGAGGTCCGAGAGCTCTTCGCTCTGCGCTGCGGGCGCTTCGGCGCCTGTCTGCTCGTAACATCCTTCGAAGCGTGCGTGCAGCGTGCCCATCCCGCCCCAGCTCAACCCGTAGACCGGGTAGTGATTGCCCACGCCGAGCAGCGGCATGAGCGGCTGCTCGCGCAGATGGTGACCGACGGCCGTCACATGGCAATCGGCGCAGGAGAAATTCCGCTGCCCCCGTTTCGTGTAGAAGAGCGCGCGACCGGCTTCGTAATGACGCAGCGCGGCCGGCGTCGCGGGATCGGCGATCGCGAGCGGCTGGTCGCGCGCGACGAAGCCGAGATATGCGAGCAGCGCCTTCATCGGTGCACCCTCGACCGCGAGCTCACGTGCGCCGTGTGCAATCCGGCATGCGTTGACGGCGCGCGACAGGGTGGTCACCTCGCCACCATCCGCATCGATGCGCGGAAAACGGGCGGCGGCGCCTGCGCCGGCGTTCGGGAAACAGGCCTCCAGCGTCGCGCCGTCCGGCAGCGGCGCCGCGAATGCGGCGCGGCCTTCGTCGATCGCGAACTCATAGGGCGGGAACTCGTTGAGGTCCTCCCACTGCCGCTTCAAACCGGCATCGATCGCGTACGCGCCGAGCACGTAATCGGCAGGGGCGAGCTGCGGAAATCGTTCCGCGTAGGCGGCGCGGAACGCCGCGCGATCTGCAGCGGGGTCCGCGGCGGCGATGAGCGCGCACGCGAGCAGGCCACAGCAGACGAGCGCGCTAGAGCGTCGCGTCGAGCGCATCGCTCTCGCCGTGATTGTCCTCCCAGCGGATGCTCAGGTGGTCGCCTGCCCTGGCGCCGCCGAATTCGAAGGACAGATAGGGATCCTTCGCGATTCCGAAGCCCCAGTGCGCCGTAAACACGGCCGCGCCGTTGTGCTCGCAGCGCACGGTGTGGATGTAGTGCGGATCGCGCTGCGGCTGGCCCTCGCGCCCCAGGCTGCCGACGTCCATGGGATGGCGAATCAGCGCCCGCACGGTCGCCACGCCGTCCTTGATCGCGGTGCGCAGCTTGATGGTGCCGGTCGTCACGAGATCGTCCCGCAGCCGCCGACGGTGACGCGCACCGCTTTGCGCGCGATGTAGACGCCGTTCGCCGTGCGGACGACGGCACAGACGTCGCAGGATTCCGCGAGCTTCACCCGCGTCGCGACGAAGGGCCGGGTCGTCGGCCCGAGCTCGAAGGAGGCGAGCAGCGGCACGGGATTGCGGCTCGCGAGTATCGCAATCTCGCGCACCTCGGGCAGATCGACCGCTATCTTCACCGGCACTACCGCGCCGTTCTCCGCGAGCTCCGCCATGCCGATCGTGATCTTCTCGCTCGTCAGCGGCAGGGCATCGCCCGCGAGTGCGGCAATCGTCTCGTCGAGCTTCTCGGCGTGGAACGCGCGCACGGGGCGCGCGGCCAGCGCCGCGCGCCACGCGCCGAGCACGGGCAGGGTCGCGAGCGCCAGCAACCGGCCGAGCCAGCGACGGCGTGCGGAGTCGTGTCGCTCGGTGCTCACAGGGTGTAGAGGAACTGCACGAGTGCCTCGATTTCCTCGTCTTTCAGGATGCGGTGCCGGCCGTACGGCGGCATCAGTGTATCGGGATTGAAATCGCGGGCATCGCGGATCCGTGCGCGCAGGACTGCAGGGTCGGGGAAGCGGCGTCGCATGTCCGCGAGCCCCGGCCCGACGTCACCCGCCTGATCGGCCCCGGCGAGGGCGTGACACGACACGCAACTGCCCTTGTCCGGTGCGAGCGCGATGGCCCGCCCGGACGCGGCTGCTTCGGCATGGGAGACCAGGGGCAGGACGGCGAGCAGCGCGAGCGCCGCGCCGCGGCCGACGGAATCCGCGGGCCGGCGCGCTTCAGCCGCCGCGTCGTTCCTCATCGCCTTCCCGCCGCTTTTTCTTCTTGCCGCCGTCCAGCGCGTCCATCTCGTTCGTGACGTCCTCCATGCGGGCGTCGATGCGATGGCGCTGATAGTGCGTGATGCCCGGCGTGGTCTGGGCGATCCGCAGCTGCTCGAGCGCGAACTCGAGCTCGCCGACGCTGCGGTAGTACTCGGCGAGCGTGAAATGCGAATTGCCCTTGTCGCCCAGCTTCTCCTCGGATTCGGCCTTGAGCTTGTAGTAGCGGGGATCCCGGTGATCGGGATCGCCGAAATCGCGGAGGATCTTGTGGGCGACGTCGGCCTTGTCGGTCTGGTTGAGCAGCGCGACGTAGCCATAGGTCGCCGCACGGCTGTCCGGAACCTTGGTGCGGGCGGCATTGAAGATTTCGAGCGCGCGCTCGTAATTGCCGGCCTTCTGCTCGAGGCGGGCCTCGGCGAGCGTGAACGCCACGATCTCCGGCTGCTCCTTGCGGAGCTTCGCGAGCTCGCGACGGGCGCGATCGAAATCGCCGGCGTCCGTGCAGGCGAGCGCATAGCCGTAATGAGCGATCGTGCGCTTCGCGGCCGTGCCGTTGTTCAACTGGGTCTCGTAGTAGGACTTCGCCTGGCCGGGATCGCTGGCGGCGGCGACATTGAGCTTCGTCCAGATGAGCGCGAAGTCGTAGCTGTCCTCGCGCACCGGCGCGGTCCCCATCTTCTCGGCGCGGTCCCGCGCTTCGGCGATACGGTTGACGGTGACCGGGTGAGTGCGCAGGTATTCCGGGATTTGCTTCGGATCGGAGAAGCGGTTCGCGGCCTGCAGGCGTTCGAAGAATGCGCCCATCGCGTTCGGATCGTAGCCCGCCTCGTGCAGGAGCTGGATGCCGATACGATCCGCCTCGCGCTCGTTCTCACGCGTGAAATTGATCTGGTACTGCTGCTGAGCGGCGGTCACGGTCATCATCGCGCCCATGCCGGCCTGCGGGCTGATCGCGGCGAGCGCGAGCGCGCCGAGCAGCGCGGCGTAGGAGGGAATGCTCATGCGGCTCGCCGCCTCGATCATGCGCGCGCCGTGACGCTGGGTGAGGTGCGAGATTTCGTGCGCGAGCACGGAGGCGATTTCGCTCTCGTTGTGGGCCGCGAGGATGAGGCCCGTGTGCACGCCGACGTAGCCGCCCGGCACGGCGAAGGCGTTGATCACCGGACTGTCGAGCATGAAGAAGTGGAAGTCGCCGTAATAGCCCGAATACTTGCCGACGCTCATTCCGATCCGCTCGATGTAGTCCTCGACCTCCTCGTCCGTGACGACCGGCGCCTGATGGCGGACGTGACGCATGAACGCGTCGCCGAGCTGCTTCTCCTGCTCGGGCGAAATCAGCGCACCCGCCGAATCACCGAAATCGGGCAGGGTTTCGGTCGCGGTCTCCAGTGGGTTGTCTGCAGCCACGACGAGGATCGGCGAGCATAGTGCACAGGCGAGCGCGAGGCGGCGCAGCCGTGAACCCGGGCCCGGCGCGGCGTATCGATTTCGGGCACTTGGGAATGATGGAGTCACGGGTTCCGCCTGGGATGGGACGAGCGATGCGGGCGATCATAGCGCCCACCGGGACAGACTGGCCATTCGAACGCGAGTTCAATATGTATAGGAATGTGTAGAAAGGCCTGAATAAGTCCATCCTGGACTTTTCAGAGCACGGTCGGCAAGAAGCGTGGTTCTTGCCGACCTTACGTGAACAATGGCTTACGCCACTGTTCACGGCGGCACATCCTGTGCCGCCGGAAGCTCTGAACTTGTTCGGAGCTTCCTATATTCTATGTACCCGATCGCTCCCAGGCGTTCGTGGTGCGCGCGGTTCTACGAGTGGAAGCTGACGGAGGCGAATCCATGGCGGACAAACGGAATGCTTTCTATGCCCAGTCGGGCGGGGTCACGGCGGTCATCAATGCCACGGCCTGCGGCCTCATCCAGGCCGCGCGCGAACGTGGGGACGCGATCGGCAAGGTCTACGCGGGACGCAACGGCATCGTCGGCGCGCTGCAGGAGGACCTCATCGACACGTCCGCGGAATCCGACGCGGCGATCGCGGCGCTCCGCCACACGCCCGCCGGGGCCTTCGGCTCCGCGCGTTACAAGCTCAAGAAGGTGACCGAGAACCGGGCCGAGTACGAACGTCTCGTCGAAGTCTTCAAGGCCCACGACATCGGCTACTTCTTCTACAACGGCGGCGGCGACTCGCAGGACACTTCGCACAAGGTCGCCGAGATTTCGAAGGAGCTCGGCTATCCGCTGACCTGCATCGGCATCCCGAAGACCGTCGACAACGATCTGCCGATCACCGACAACTGCCCCGGCTTCGGCTCGGTCGCGAAATACGTGGCGGTGTCGATCCGCGAGGCGGGCTTCGACGTGGCCTCGATGGCCAAGACCTCGACGAAGGTCTTCATCCTCGAGGTCATGGGCCGCCATGCCGGCTGGATCGCGGCGGCGGGCGGCCTCGCCCACGAGGCCGAGGGCGACGATCCGCACCTCATTCTCTTTCCGGAGCTGACGTTCGACGAAGAGTCCTTCCTCGCGCGCGTCGACGAATGCGTGAAGCGCCACGGCTACTGCACGGTCGTCGCTTCCGAGGGCATCAAGAACGCGGAAGGCAAGTTCATCGCGGACGCCGGCACCCGCGACGCCTTCGGGCACGCTCAGCTCGGCGGCGTCGCGCCCGCGCTCGCCGCGCTCGTGAAGAGCCGCCTGAAGATGAAATACCACTGGGCGCTGGCCGACTACCTGCAGCGCGCCGCCCGCCACATCGCCTCGAAGACCGACGTCGAGCAGGCCTATGCGCTCGGCCGGGCCGCGCTCGAAACGGCGCTCGCGGGTCACAATGCGGTGATGCCGACGATCGTCCGCCTGAGCGACGACCCTTATGCCTGGGAGATCGGCGAGGCGAAGCTCGCCGACGTCGCGAACGTCGAGAAGAAGATGCCCCGGGATTTCATTACGCCGGACGGATACGGGATCACGCCGGCCTGCCGGCGCTATCTCGCGCCGCTGATCCAGGGCGAAGACTATCCCCCGTACAAAAACGGCCTGCCCGATTACGTCAAGCTGCGGAACGTCGGTGTGCCGAAAAAACTCGGCACCACATTTGCACTAGGCTGAAACCCAAGTAAAATCGGCCGCGCCCGGCCCGGGAGGCCCGGGCGCGACCTCGCACGAGGGCGCGGCCACAAGCGCCCCACACCATTCGATTCAAGACCGAGACCAACCGGGAGCTTTTTTCATGTCCCCAATCGTATTTGCGATACTTTGCGGGTTCATCGCCATCGCCTATGGCGTGTGGTCGATCCGCTGGATCCTGTCGCAGCCGCAGGGCAACGACCGGATGCGCGAAATCGCCGCGGCAATCCAGCAAGGCGCTGGCGCATATTTGAACCGGCAGTACACGACCATCGGCATCGTGGGTGTCGTGCTCGCCATCGTGCTGGCGGTCGGCCTCGACAGGTTCACCGCCGCGGGCTTCGTGCTCGGCGCGGTCCTGTCGGGCGCGACCGGCTACATCGGCATGTTCATTTCCGTCCGTGCGAACGTCCGTACCGCCCAGGCCGCGAGCAACGGCATGGCCGCGGCGCTGGCCGTCGCGTTCCGGGGCGGCGCGATCACCGGCATGCTGGTGGTGGGACTGGGGCTCCTGGGCGTCGCGGGCTACTTCGCGCTCGCGCCGTCCGTTCTCGGTGCGACGGAAGAACAGACGCTGCACGGCCTCGTCGGCCTAGCGTTCGGCGGCTCGCTCATCTCCATCTTCGCGCGTCTCGGCGGCGGCATCTTCACGAAGGGCGCCGACGTCGGCGCAGACCTCGTGGGCAAGGTCGAAGCCGGCATCCCCGAGGACGACCCGCGCAACCCGGCCGTCATCGCGGACAACGTGGGCGACAACGTCGGCGACTGCGCCGGCATGGCCGCCGACCTCTTCGAGACCTATGCGGTGACCGTGGTCGCCACGATGGTGCTCGGCGGGCTGATGAAGGCCACGATCGGCGAAAACGCGGTGCTCTATCCGCTCGTCCTCGGCGGTGCCTCCATCATCGCCTCGATCGTCGGCACGTTCTTCGTGAAGGCGCCCGACCAGAAGATCATGAAGGCACTGTACAAGGGGGTCATCGTCTCCGGCGTGCTCGCCGCCATCGCGTTCTACTTCATCACGGGGAACATGATGGGCGACAAATCGCTGCCGCTGTTCTACTGTGCGCTGACCGGCTTGGTGCTGACCGGCGTGATCGTGTGGATCACCGAGTACTACACCGGCACCGAGTACGGCCCCGTCAGACACGTGGCGGCCGCCTCGCAGACCGGCCATGCGACGAACATCATCGCGGGCCTCGGCGTGTCGATGAAAGCGACCGCACTGCCCGTACTCGCGGTGTGCGCGGCGATCTGGCTCGCGTTCCACTTCGGCACCCAGTTCGGCAGCGGCCTGTACGGCATCGCGATCGCGGCCACCTCCATGTTGTCGATGACGGGTATGGTCGTCGCGCTCGACGCGTACGGCCCGATCACCGACAACGCGGGCGGCATCGCCGAAATGGCCGAGCTGCCGAAGGAGATCCGCAATATCACGGATCCGCTGGATGCGGTCGGCAACACCACGAAGGCCGTGACCAAGGGTTACGCGATCGGCTCCGCCGGTCTCGCCTCGCTCGTGCTCTTCGCGGACTACACGCACAAGCTCGCGGAAGCCGGCAAGTCGATCACCTTCGATCTCTCCGATCACATGGTCATTATCGGCCTGTTCATCGGCGGCATGGTGCCCTACCTCTTCGGCGCGATGGCGATGGAGGCGGTGGGCCGCGCGGCCGGTTCGGTCGTGAACGAGGTGCGCCGGCAGTTCCGCGAGATCAAGGGCATCATGGAAGGCACGGCGAAGCCGGATTACTCGCGCGCCGTCGACATGCTGACCAAGGCGGCGATCAAGGAGATGATCGTCCCTTCGATACTGCCGATCCTCGTGCCGGTCGTGGTCGGCGTCGCGCTCGGCGCACAGGCCCTCGGCGGCGTGCTGATGGGCACCATCGTCACGGGCCTGTTCGTCGCGATCTCCATGACGACGGGTGGCGGCGCCTGGGACAACGCGAAGAAGTACATCGAGGACGGCAATTTCGGCGGCAAGGGTTCCGACGCCCACAAGGCCGCCGTCACCGGCGACACCGTGGGCGACCCCTACAAGGACACCGCCGGCCCCGCCGTGAACCCGCTCATCAAGATCATCAACATCGTCGCGCTGCTGATCGTGCCCCTGCTCGGGTAAGAACGGCTGCGCAAGCCTTCGAGAGCCCCGCTTCGGCGGGGCTTTTTTTGGTTGGCCGCCGGGGTCTGACGCGTGTGGGTGACTCGCGGCATGCGAGTAATCCACGCGGGTCGTACCCCGGCTTCCAGAGCGCCGAACGAAGAGGTCCCGAGAGCCGCAGCTCCGCGATCGATGCGCCTCCTTCGTCGGCCATCCTATCGAACGGCTATCTCACTCCCACCGCGCCCGCATGCGCTGCGTCAGATCGACCCGTACTCCGAAAGCCCGTGCCTCCGCGACACCCGTCGCAGCGGGCCACGCCACGTGCTCGAAGCGCGCGAGCAGGGATTCGGGGATGAACCGGCTGCGGCTGCCGTAGACGTGTCTGTCGCCGTGGCCGCTCTGCCCCGACACGTAGAAGCGTTGCGGCACGACGAGATCGAGCTGGTCCTTCGCACGCGTCATCGCGACGTAGAGCAGGCGACGTTCCTCTTCGATCTCCGCGCCCGTGCCGGTCGCGAGGTCCGACGGCAGGCAGCCGTCGACGACGTTCAACACCGAGACCGACGTCCACTCCTGTCCTTTCGCGGAATGTATCGTAGAGAGGATGAGGTAATCCTCGTCGCGGAGCGGCACGCCCGCCTCGTCGCTCGTCGCCCCGGGCGGATCGAGCGTGAGCTCCGTCAGGAAGCGCTCGCGGTTCGGATAAGTCGCCGCGAGACGCGCGAGCTGACGGACGTCCGCGCCGCGCGGGTCCGCATCCTCGTAGAGACGCGGCAGCTCGCCGAGATACCAGGTGCACAGCCGCTCGAAATCCGCAGGCCAGCGCGCGCCTGCGGCGCCCGCGTCACCCAGTGCCGCAGCGAATGCGGCCCACGCGGGCAGGACGGCCGGCGGGATTCCGTCGGCATCGTCGAAACGGCGTGAGGATTCTGCGGCGAGCGCATCGAGCACCTTGCCGGCGTGACGCGGTCCCAGGCCGGCGAGGAGCTGGATCGCGCGGAAGCCGGCGACGCGATCCCGCGGGTTCTGGGCGAAGCGCAGCGTCGCGAGCAGGTCCTTCACGTGCGCGGCCTCGAGGAATTTCAGCCCGCCGAATTTCACGTAGGGAATGTTGCGGCGGGTCAGCTCGAGCTCGAGGTGCGCGCTGTGGTGCGCGGTGCGGAACAACACCGCCTGCGCCTTGAGCGCGACACCCTCCTCGCGCCGCGCCAGAATGCGCTCGACGACGTAGTCCGCCTGTGCCGTTTCGTCACGGACGCTGACGAGACGCGGCTTGCCGCCCGCCGGACGCTCGCTGCGCAGATCTTTTGCGTAGCGTTCCGGCGCGAGCGCGATGACGGCGTTCGCCGCAGCGAGGATCGCGGGCGTCGATCGGTAATTTCGTTCCAGCGTGACGCGTGCCGCGGGTGGCGTGAAATGCGCGGGGAAATCGAGGATGTTACGCACTGACGCGCCGCGGAAGGCGTAGATCGCCTGCGCGTCGTCGCCCACGACCGTGACGCCGCGACCATCCGGTTTCAGCGCGAGCAGGATCGTCGCCTGCAGCGCGTTCGTGTCCTGGTATTCATCCACGAGGACATGGCTGAAGCGCGCACCGAGCTCGGCGGCGAGCGCGGGCTCGGCCATCATCTCGGCCCAGTAGAGCAGCAGATCGTCGTAGTCGAGCACGCGCTGCGCGAGCTTCGCCTCGACATAGGCGCGGAACAGTCGCTTGAGCTCCGCTTCACAGCCGAGACACCACGGATAGCTCGCCTGCAGCACGGCATCCAGCGCGGCGCGCGTGTTGACGATCGCGGAATAGATCGCGAGGCAGGTGCCCTTCTGCGGAAAGCGTTTCGCCTGCGCGGACAGGCCGAGCTCGTGGCGCACGAGGTCCATGAGGTCCGCCGAGTCCGCGCGGTCGTGGATAGTGAAGCCGGGCTCGAGCCCGATGCGCCCGGCGTATTCGCGCAAGAGCCGCGCGCCGACCGCGTGGAACGTGCCGCACCAGGCGAGCTTCGCAATCTGCGCGGCGAGGCGCTCGCCGGCGGTGGCCGCGACACGCTCCATGCGCCGGACCATGTCCTGCGCCGCGCGCCGCGAGAACGTGAGCAGCAGCATCGCGCCCGGATCGGCACCTTCGCGGATCAGGTGCACCATGCGGTGAACGAGCGTGCTGGTCTTGCCCGAGCCCGCACCGGCGATGACGAGCAGGGGGCGATCGCGTTCGTCGTCGCGTGCGCAGCCGAATTCCACGGCCGCCCGCTGCTCGGCGTTCAGGCCGGCAAGATAGTCGACGGCAGGCGCGATCTCGCGGATCGTCATCGTATGCTCCCTTGGCGGACTGTGATTATCTACAGTATTTGCCGTGGCGCAAAGCCGGGGCGGCGCGGGGGCCGCACGCGGTCGTGCGCAGCCCTGCGCGAGCCGTGGCGGGCGGCTTGTTCCGCGCATGATTTTTGTCAAGAATGGGCCCGTCGCGTTGCGGCAGGATTGCGTAAGATTCGGGGCAGGCGGCCGGGTCACCGGCGGTGCGGGTCTGCCGATGCGGCAGGTCTGCGTCCGGTATCATTCCACCTGGGGAGATTTCTTGCCGTCACGACGGCGGGTCGTCGACCCGACTGCGCCGCGAATCAAAAAAATTTTCGATGACTTAAGGAGTAATCATGGATCCCCATTTCCAAAAAGCCGAAGAAATGCTCTCTCGCGTGCTCACGTCGCAGCACGATCTCCTGAAGGGCTCCAGCTTCCACGAGGAATCCGGTGCGAACGTCGCCCGCTTCTGCATAGGCTTCATCCGTCACTACGCGGAAGAGTTGCGCAACATCGAGGCCGCTTACCCCTCGAAGTAAGGGCTCCGCGCGGCGCCACGCCGCGTGGCCTCGCCGGCGTTTCGGTCACCCCAGTCGCCGGCGGGGCTGCCCCGCCCCGTCCAATAATCAGACCCGTTGCCGCGGCGCCAGCGCGTACGACACGCCCGCCGCGACCAACAGTCCGGCCGTTTCCACGAGCGGCAATCCGACCACGTTCGACCAGCTTCCCTCGAGGCGATCCACGAATGCGCCCCCGAGCCCCTGCACCGCGTAACCGCCCGCCTTGTCGCGCGGTTCGCCGCTCGCCCAGTAGCAGCGGATTTCCTCCATCGTGATGACGCGCATGTGCACGCGTGTCCCCACACAGGTCTCCCCCGGCACGATTCCGGCGAGCGCGACACCCGTGTAGACCTCGTGCCAGCGGCCCGACAACCTGCCGAGCATGTCGCGCAATTCGGCTTCGTCGGCGGGCTTGCCGAGTATCGCGCCATCGACCACCACACTCGTGTCCGCGCCGAGCACCGGCGCACGCCCCGCACACAGCATGCGGCCCGCCGCCGCCTTTTCGCGGGCGAGGCGCAGCACGTAGTCGCGCGGGGCTTCACCGGGCGCGACGTCTTCGTCGATGTCGATGTCGAGGAGCGCGAATTCCACGCCGAGCGTGCGCAACAGTTCGGCGCGGCGCGGCGAGCGCGAGGCAAGGTAGAGATCGGGATCGCGATGTTCCGGCCGGAGGGTCATGTCAATCGCGGTGATAGGGGTGATTGTTCAAGACGGTCCACGCCCGGTAGAGCTGCTCGACGACGATCACCCGCACGAGCTGATGGGGCAGCGTGAGCGGCGAGAGCGACCAGCGCTCGGCCGCCCGTTGCAGCACACCGGGCGCGAGCCCCTCGGCGCCGCCGACGACGAGCACGAGCTTCTGATGATGCTGCCGCCAGCGATCGAGCCGGGCTGCGAGCGCGCGCGTCGTATGCGCAGTGCCGCGTTCGTCGAGAGCGACGAGCGCCGCGTCCGCCGGCACCGCGCGCAGCAGCGCCGCGCCCTCGCGCTGGCGCTGTTCGTCGATCGAAGACGCCGTCGTGACGGGCGGGATCTCGCGTACGCTCAGAGTGAGCGCCTTCGGCATGCGTTGCTGGTATTCGCTGCAGGCTTCGCGCACCCACTCCGGCGGCTTGCGCGCGACGCAGAGGAGCTCGATCTGCATGCCCGCGTCAGGGTGCGACAGGGGCAGCGGGCGGGAAACCCCACAGCTTCTCGAGCTGGTAGAAGGCTCGCGTCTCGGCCTGCATGGCATGGACGATGACGTCCCCGAAATCGATGAGTATCCATTCCGCGGCCTGCTCGCCCTCGACGCCGAGGGGTTTGAGCTTCTTCTTCAGGCCCGCTTCCAGCACGTGATCGGACAGCGCCTTGACCTGCCGCGAGGATCTGCCGGTCGCGATGATCATGTAGTCCGTCATCGTCGTCAGCTTGCGCACGTCGAGGAGCTGGATCTCCGTCGCTTTCGCGTCGTCCAGGGCTTTGACGAACAGCTCGGCCAGCTTCTTGGGGGACATCGCCATAGTGATTCAACTCATGAGGAACGATAGAGCCGTTCCCGCTCGATGATAGCAAGCACCGGGGCCGGAACGAGGTAGTCGATGCTGAGTCCGGCCTGGAGGCGGCGGCGGAGGTCGCTCGAGGAAATCGGCAGCAGCGGGATCTGCCGGAAATGGATCCGGCCCGCGGGCGCCGCCGCGAGCGCCGCCGGGTCCTCGACGCGGGCGGCCGCGACGAATGCGTCGAGCTCCGCGCTCCAGCGGGGTTCGGCATCCGGACGCGTCGCGACCACGAAATGCGCGAGCGCGCCGAGCTCCTGCCAGCGATGCCAGCCCGGCAGAGCGTTGAATGCGTCCATGCCGAGCACGAGGCACAGCGGCCGCGCGCCGAATTCCGCACGCAGGGCGTTCAAAGTGTCGAAGGTATACGAGATGCCGGGCCTCTCGAGCTCCCGTGTGTCGACGACGAGTCCCGGCGCGACGGCGCCCGCGCGCAGCATCTCGACACGCAGCGCGCCGGCCGCCGCCGGCTGCGGGCGATGATTCGGCACGGCGGCGGGGATGAGGCGTACATGATCGAAGCCGAGCGCCTCGCGAACCTCGACGGCGAGCCGCAGGTGACCGCAGTGCACCGGGTCGAACGTGCCGCCCAGGATCCCGATCGGCGCGCCGCTCATGCGCGGGGCGCGTGTCCGTCAGGACCGGATGTGCCCGTCACCGAACACGACCCACTTCTGCGAGGTGAGACCCTCGAGCCCGACCGGTCCGCGCGCGTGGAACTTGTCCGTGCTGATGCCGACCTCGGCACCGAGCCCGTATTCGAACCCGTCCGCGAAGCGCGTCGAGGCGTTCACAATCACCGAGCTCGAATCGACCTCCGTGACGAAGCGCCGGGCGCGCGTGAAGTCCTCGGTGACGATCGCGTCCGTGTGCTGCGAGCCATAGCGCCGGATGTGCGCGACCGCCGTGTCGAAATCGTCCACGATGCGCACGGCGAGGATCGGCGCGAGGTATTCCGCGTACCAGTCGTCCTCCGTCGCCTCGAGCACGGCGGCATCGAGGGCGCGCGTCGCGGCGCACCCACGGAGCTCCACGCCCGCGTCGCGATACGCGGCGATGAGCGGCGGCAGCACGCGCGGCGCGATGCCGCGGCCGACGAGGAGCGTCTCCATGGTGTTGCAGGTGCCGTAACGCTGCGTCTTCGCGTTGATCGCGACGCGCATGGCCTTGTCGAGGTCCGCTGCGTCGTCGATGTAGACGTGGCACACGCCGTCGAGGTGTTTGATCACCGGCATCTGCGCCTCGCGGCTCACGCGTTCGATGAGGCTCTTGCCGCCGCGCGGCACGATGACGTCGATGTTCTTCGGCATCGCGAGCATGAGGCCCACGGCCTCGCGATCGCTCGTCGCGACGACCTGCGCGGCCGAGACCGGCAGTCCGGCCCGTTCGAGGCCGAGCGTGAGACAGCGCGCCACGGCCTGATTCGAGTGCAGCGCCTCGGAGCCGCCGCGCAGGATCACGGCGTTGCCCGCTTTCAGGCACAAGGCTGCGGCGTCCGCGGTCACGTTCGGACGGGATTCGTAGATGATGCCGACGACGCCGAGCGGCACGCGCATGCGGCCGACCTGGATGCCCGAGGGCCGATAGCGCATGTCCGTGATTTCACCGATCGGGTCGGCGAGCGCCGCGACCTCGCGCAGGCCCTGCGCCATGGCGGCGATGCGGGAAGGCGTGAGCGTCAGGCGATCGCGGGCCGCGGCATCGAGACCGCTCGCCGCCTCGAGATCGCGGGCGTTAGCCGCAGCGATCACCTCCGCCTGCTCTTCGATCAGCGCAGCGACCGCGCGCAGCGCATCGTCCTTCGCCCGGGTCGGCGCGCGAGCCATCTCGACGGCGGCTTCGCGGGCAGCCGCGCCCAGCCCCGCCATGTAGGCGTCGACGTCCGTCGCCGCGCGGAGCTCCGCGGCAGGGGTTTCAGGTTTGGCGTTCATGTCGAAATCTCGGAAGCCGCGCCGGCCTCATGGAGAATGGCCGGGCGGGGACTCACGGGGTCATGATTCAGGCGCCGCGCGTGCGGGCCGGGCGTCCAGGCGCCGGCCGCAGCCGGGGGCCGCCGGCCAGCGCGAGCACGAGACACTCTAACTCATCCCAGGCGTTTCCACTACGCGCGCCCTTCACCACCCAATCGGCCTGGATGCTGTCGCGAAGCAGCGCGACGAGCGCCGGCGCGGTGTAGCGCGCGAGCAGACGCCGGACCATGCCCTGACGATTACCCCACACCTTGTGACGCTGCATCGCGTTCTCCGCGCTGTCGCCGCGCGCGATCTCGACGGCCATCTCGGCGAGCGTGCGCAGCTCGCGGTTCAGCGCCCAGCCGATCATCACCGGCTCCGTGCCTTCCTCGGCGAGGCCGCGCACCATGCGCAGCGCCTTCGCGGTGTCGCCCGCGACGGCGACGTCGACGAGCTTGAAGAGATCGTAACGGGCATTGTCGGAGACGGCGGCGAGCGCGGTAGCCTCGTCGATGTCGGCGGCGTCCGACATCAGCGCGAGCTTGTCGAGCTCCTGGGCCGCGGCGAGCAGATTGCCCTCGGCGCGGATCGCGATGAGCTCGGTGGCCTCGGGGCTCAGGCGCTTGCCGAGGCCCGCTGCGCGCTCGCCGATCCAGCGCTTGAACGTCGGCGGGTCGAGCGGCTTGCAGGCGACGACGACGCCGCGGCCGTCGCAGGCCTTGAACCAGGCCGCCTGCTGCTCGGTGCGCTCGAGATTGCCGGCGGTGACGAGCAGCACGTCCTCGCTGGCGTCGCGCGCGGCGAGCTCGCTGATCACGGCCGCGCCGGTCTTGTCGGGCTTCTTGCCGGGAAGGTGGATTTCGACGAGCCGGCGTTCGGCGAACAGCGAGAGGTTCGCACTGCTCGCGAGCAGCGCCTGCCAGTCGAAGCCGGACTCGACATCGTAGCGCAGTCGCTCGCGGATGCCGGCGCGCTGGGTGGCGGCGCGGATGCGATCGGCGGCTTCGACGAGTTGCAGCGGCTCTTCGCCGAACAGCACGTAGACCGGCTTCGGGCCATCGCGTTCGAGCTGGGCCGCCAGACGTTCCGGGCTCAGCAGCATCAGTCGGCGGGCTTCGCGTGCTTCGACTTCTTCGGCTTCGGCTCGGGCTCCGCGGGCTTCTCGAAATCGAGCGTCTCAAGCCTGAGCACGAGCGCGCGCGCGGCGGTCTTGCCGAGCTCGAGCTTCGTGGTGATTTCCTGGGCTTCGGTGCCGAGCACGGAGATTTCGTCGAACACGAAATCCTCGACCCAGGACATCTTCTGATTGTTCACGAGCAGTTTGTTACCCGGTCCGCGCACGCTGACCGTGACTTCGAGCGTGAGCTCGACTTCGCGCACCTTGCCGGTCGTCGGATCGACGGAGAGCACGCGGCGCTCGAAGTTCTCGTTCGAGAGCTCGACGATGATGTTCGCCTTCTCGCGCGAGAACACCGAGTTGATGCTGTTATAGTAGAGCTCGTTGCGGAACGCGCCCGCGATCTGGACCGCGTTGTTCGTGACGAGATAGAGGTCTTTCAGTTTGCCGGAATCCGGTCCCGTGCCGCGCAGGTACCAGCCGCCGCAGCCGGAGGCGGCGAGCGCGAAGGCAAGGCAGAGGGAGACCAGGGCGCGGTGCATGTCGGGATTATGCCACGACGATGTTGACCAGGCGTCCCGGCACGACCACGACCTTGCGGATCTGGGCTCCGGCGGTGAACTTCTGCACGTTCGGATCGGCGAGCGCCGCCGCTTCCTGGGCTTCGCGCGAAGCATCGGCCGGCACGCGTACTTCCGCGCGCTTCTTGCCGTTGACCTGCACCACGACCGCGATTTCGGCGCGCTTCAACGCCTCCGGATCCGCGACCGGCCAGGGCGTCGTGCTGAGCGGTTCGTCGGCGTGGCCGAGCGCCTCCCACAGCGCCTCCGTGCAGTGGGGCACGATCGGCGCGAGCAGCTTCACGCACACCTCGAGGCCTTCCTGCAGCACGGCGCGCGCGGCCGGCGTGTCGGGCGCGGCCTTGTTCAAGGCGTTGACGAGCTCCATCACGGCGGCGATCGCGGTGTTGAACTTGTAGCGACGCGAGACGTCGTCCGTGACCTTCGCAATCGTCTCGTGGACCCGGCAGCGCAGCTCGCGGAGCTCGGGACTCGGTGCCGTGGCCTCGAGGGGCGCGGCCGGGCCCTTTGCGCAGTGCTCGTAAGTCATGCGCCAGAGGCTCCGCAGGAAGCGCGAAGCGCCTTCCACGGCCGTGTCGGACCACTCGAGCGACTGTTCGGGCGGCGCGGCGAACATCGTGTAGAGGCGGACGGTATCCGCACCGTAGAGATCGATCAGCACCTGCGGATCGATGCCGTTGTTCTTCGACTTCGACATCTTCTCGACGGGCCCGATCTCGACGGGCTGGCCGTCGGCGGCGAGGCGCGCGGCGATGACCCGGCCCTTCTCGTCGGTCTCGGTCTCGACCGCGGCCGGATTGAAGTAGCTCTTCTTGCCGTTCGCCGCCTCGCGGAAATAGGTCTCCTTGCAGACCATGCCCTGCGTCAGCAGCCGCGTGAACGGCTCGTTGCAGTCCGCGAGCCCGGTGTCGCGCATGAGCTTGTGAAAGAAGCGTGCGTAGAGGAGATGCAGCACGGCGTGCTCGATGCCGCCGATGTAGATGTCGACCGGCATCCAGTAGCGCGCGCGCTCGTCGACCATCGCGTCCTCGGCATCGGGGCAACAGAAGCGCGCGAAATACCAGCTCGATTCGAAGAACGTGTCGAAGGTGTCCGTCTCGCGGCGCGCCGGCGTCGTCGTGCCGGGCACGGTCGTCTCGAGGAACGAGGGCATGCTCTTCAACGGTGAGGCGACGCCCTGCCATTCGACGTCCTCGGGCAGTCGCACCGGCAGGCGCTCGGGCGACTCGGGGACGAGCTCGTCGCCCGGACCGTAGACGACGGGTATCGGGCAGCCCCAGTAGCGCTGGCGCGAGACGAGCCAGTCGCGCAGACGATACTGCACCTGGCGGTCAGCCCGGCCTTTCTTGCCGAGCTCCTCGGCGATCGCATCGAACGCGCCCTTGAAATCGAGTCCGTCGAAACGGCCGCTGTTCTTCAACACGCCCTTTTCGACGTAGGCCGCGTGCGCGATATCGGGGTCGCTGCCGTCGGCGGGCCAGATCACGGGCTTGATCGGCAACCCGTGCGTTTTCGCGAAATCGTAATCGCGCTCGTCATGCGCCGGCACCGACATGACGGCACCCGTGCCGTAGCCCATCAGCACGAAGTTCGCGACCCACACCGGCACGCGTTCCCCGGTCAGCGGATGCACGACGTCGATGCCGAGCGGCAGGCCGCGCTTCTCGAGCTTCTCGATGACGGCTTCCGAGGTCGAGACCTGCGCGCAGCTCGCGAGGAACTCCGCGACTCTCGGTTCGCGCGCCGCGGCGGCGCGGGCGAGCGGATGCTCGGGCGCGACGGCCATGTAAGTCACGCCGTGCAGCGTGTCCGGACGCGTCGTGTAGACCTCGAGGTGATCGCCGGCATCCGCGAGCGCGAAGCGGATGAGGAGACCCTCGGAGCGGCCGATCCAGTTGCGCTGCATGGTCTTCACCGCCTCCGGCCAGCCCTCGAGCACGTCGAGATCGGCGAGCAGTTCGTCGGCATAGGCCGTGATGCGCAGGAACCACTGCGGGATCTCGCGGCGCTCGACGAGCGCGCCGGAGCGCCAGCCGCGGCCGTCGATGACCTGCTCGTTCGCGAGCACCGTCTGATCGATCGGATCCCAGTTCACGACCGCGGTCTTGCGGTAGACGAGGCCCTTCTCGTGGAGACGGGTGAAGAACCACTGCTCCCAGCGGTAGTAGTCCGCGTCGCAGGTCGCGAGCTCGCGCTCCCAGTCGTAGGAGAAGCCGAGGCGCTTCAACTGGCCGCGCATGTAGTCGATGTTCGAGCGCGTCCACTTCGCCGGCGGTACGTTGTTCTCGATCGCCGCGTTCTCCGCCGGCAGGCCGAAAGCGTCCCAGCCCATGGGCTGCAGGACGTTCTTGCCGAGCATGCGCTGGTAGCGCGCGATCACGTCGCCGATCGTGTAATTGCGGACGTGGCCCATGTGCAGCCGGCCGCTCGGATACGGGAACATGCACAGGCAGTAGAACTTCTCGCGGGTCGTGTCTTCACCGACGGCGAAGGCGCGGCTGTCTTCCCAGCGCTGCTGGACTGCGGGTTCGAGTGCGGCCGGGTTGTAACGTTCTTGCATAAGCTGGTCTTGTCTTTCGGCACCGCTCGAGCGGCGCGTGGTCAATATCCAAGGCTGGCCGGGCGCACCCGGCGGGGAGCTCACGTCTCGGGGGTCGGGATCGCGGCGCGCACCCTCCTTGAGGCCGGTTCCGCGCGCTTCGCCGGTTTTCCCGGCACGGACCGCCCGCCCGGCAGCGCGGCGGCGCGCGATCCCGGGACGCCGGATCGCGGGCGTGGTCCCGGTCCGTCCGCGGGAACGGCGTCCGCGGTGCGTGGACGCCCGGGAACCGGCGCATACTGAGTCTGCGGGGATTCCGGGCACCGTCGGGACACGCGAGGCAGCGCGGCAGATTCGGGATCGCGCCGGGGTCGGTCAGCGCGGGCGCTGAGCATACCGCAGCGGCTGGTCCGGGCGCAAAACGACGCGGCGTCGCTGCGCCGCGCAGGCACAAAAAGGCCGGCGCGGGTCGAGCGACCCGGCCGGCCGTCGCGCAATTCGCGCCAGGAGGGTCTCGTCGGGGACAGGTCCGCTCAGGGTTTCGCTGCGCCGGCGCCCTGCGAGAGGCTCAGGCGCTCGCGATTCTTCTCGACAGTCTTCGCGCCCACGCCCTTGACGAGGGCGAGGTCATCGAGCGATTTGAACGGCCCGTGCTCCTTGCGATAGGCGACGATGGCCTCGGCTTTCGAGTTGCCGATGCCGACCATCACTTCGGCGATGCGGCTCGCGTCCGCGGAGTTGATGTCGACGGTCTCGGCGCAGGTCCCGATGAGCGACCAGCCGAGCAGGAGCGCGCCGGCGAGGCGGCTGACGATACGTGATGTGGTGGGCATAGCTGTAATCTCCATCCATGAAGCGTTCAGTTACGGGGTCTTCCTTGACGTCCCGCGCATTCGCGGCGGGCTCAGGAGGAGCTTACAAAAGCGGGGCCCGGGCGCCTATTTGCGCTTCGGTGTGCGACGGGTCGGCGCCTGTGAATTCTTCCCGGGCGATCGTCGCAAACGCTGATGCGCAATCGTCCGCCGTCGTCTGTGCTTTCATAAACATGTCACATTCGGGAGCCTAGAATGCCCGCGTTCAGCGAAGACCTGCCGGCCGGGGGGCCCGATAAGCGAGTGAGTGGAAACATCCTCATCGTCGACGACGAGCCCGGGATCCGGCAGATGCTGGCATTCACGCTCGCGGGCGACGGCTATGCCTATAGCGAAGCCGGCGACGTCGAGACCGCGCACGGCGCGCTGACCCGCCACCGGCCCGACCTCATCCTCCTCGACTGGATGCTGCCCGGCATCAGCGGCATCGATTTCGCGCGGCGCCTGAAGCGCGATCCGAAGACGAGCGAAATCCCGATCATCATGCTCACCGCGAAAGGCGAGGAGAGCGACAAGATCCGCGGCCTCGACACCGGCGCGGACGATTACATCACGAAGCCCTTCTCGACCCGCGAGCTGCTCGCCCGCGTGCGCGCGGTGCTCCGCCGCAGCCGGCCCGAGACGGACACGGACGTCATCGAGGTCGAGCGGCTCAAGCTCGACACGCTGACTCACCGCGTCACCGCGGGCGATCGCCCGCTCGACCTCAGCCCCACGGAATTCCGGCTCCTGCACTTCTTCGTCACGCATCCCGAGCGCGTCTACAGCCGCAGCCAGCTCCTCGATTCCGTGTGGGGCGATCACGCCTACATCGAGGAGCGGACGGTGGACGTGCACATCCGGCGGCTGCGCAAGGTGCTCGCCGCGCACCAGTGCGACCAATACGTCCAGACCGTGCGCAGCGTCGGCTACCGCTTCTCCACGCGCCCGGACTGAGCGCGCGCCGGGCCCGGCCTCCAAAAAGGCGCAGGCGCGGGCCATAATAGCGGCGTCTCCCGGTCCCGGAGCGAAACGATGCTGCCGAAAGACATCTGGCGCCTGTCCCTGATCGCCGCGCTCGCCGTGGTCATCGGGGCGGTCGGCGGCTTTCCCGGCACGGCGCTCGCCGTGGCGGGCGCGATCTACATCGCCTGGACGCACCGCAATCTCCGCCGGTTGCTGAGCTGGGTACGCGATCCGAAGAACCACGAGCCACCCGAGCACGAGGGCATCTTCGAAGAGCTGACGCTCGAGATCGACTACCTGCGCGAGCGCCACAAGAAGCGCAAAAAGAAGCTCCAGAACTATCTCAAGCAGTTCCAGCAGGCGACGCGCGCGCTGCCCGATGCGACCGTCGTGCTCGACGAGGACGGCGCGGTGCAGTGGGCGAACGATGCGGCAGGACGCTACCTCGGCATCCGCTGGCCCGACGACGTGAACCAGCGCATCACGAACCTCGTCCGCCTGCCGGCGTTGCGCGATTTCGTGCTGGAACGCGACGAGACGAAGACGATCGAGATCACGAGTCCGACCGATCCGAACCGGCATCTCAGCGTGCTGCTCGCGCCGTACAGCCGCAATCAATGGCTGTTCGTGGCGCGCGACGTGACCCAGCTCCACCGTGCGAACCAGATCCGCAGCGATTTCGTCGCGAACGTCTCACACGAGCTGCGCACGCCGATCACCGTCTTCCGCGGCTATCTCGAAACCATGGAACGCCAGACGGAGGTTTGCCCGCCGACCTGGCGCACGCCGCTCGTGCACATGGCCGAACACGCCGAGCGCATGCAGCTCCTCGTCGAAGAGCTGCTGCTGCTCTCGCGGCTCGAGCAGGAACCCGAGGTGAAGGATCCGCAGCCGGTCGCGGTCGGCGAGATGCTGGCGGAGATTCAGAAGCAGGCGCGGCGCCTGAGCGGCGGGCGCGAGCACATCTTCACGCTCGAGGCCGAGGCCGCCCTGCGCATCCTGGGGGCGGAGCAGGAGATCTACAGCGCCTTCTCGAATCTCGTCTTCAACGCCGTGCATTACACGCCGACGAAGGGCGTCATCAAGATCCGCTGGTTCAAGGACGCGGCCGGCGCGCATTTCGAAGTGCAGGACAACGGCATAGGCATCGCCGAGGAGCATCTCGACCGCATCACCGAGCGCTTCTACCGCGTGGACGTCTCACGCGCCCGCGCCTATGGCGGCACGGGACTCGGCCTCTCGATCGTCAAGCACGTGCTCGCGCGTCACGGTGCGACGCTCGCCATCAAGAGCCGGCTCGGTGAGGGCAGCACGTTCCGCTGTGATTTCCCGCCGGAGGCGATCGTCAGCCCGGAGGTCGTGCGGCTGAGCCGGATTTCTTGAGGAGAGGGAAGGGGTGTGCCGACGGAGGCGGCGCATCGATCGCGTCTTCTTCGATGTTCCGCTATCCCTCCGAGAGACGCTCTGCTCCCGAAAAAAGGAAAAAAGGGGTCAGATTTATTTAGCCGAAGCACAGGCGCAGGGCGGGTGCGCTGATAACGGCTAAATAAATCTGACCCCTTTTTTCCTTTCCGAATCTCGCGGCTACTCCGTCTGCGGACCCTGCACTTCCCCGCGCCGCCGCTTGAACTCTTCCGCGATCTCGTCGCGGCGGACGTGGCGCACGTCCTTGCCCTCGACCAGGTAGATCGCGTTCTCGCAGATGTTGTCGGCATGGTCGCCGATGCGCTCGAAAGCGCGCACCGCGAGGACGGCGTCGAGGACGCGGGTGATGCTGCGGGGGTCTTCCATCATGTAGGTGATGAGCTGGCGCATCACCGCCTCCATCTCCTTGTCGACTTCCGGATCCTCCTGCGAGACGACGAGCGCAGCCTCGGAATCCATGCGGGCGAAGGCATCGAGCGCGGCGCGCAGCATGCGCTTCACGTGGTGGCCCATGGAGAGCACGCCGACGTAGTAGGACTTCGGGCTGCCGGCCGTCACGAAATTCACGACGATGCGCGCGACCTTCTCCACCTCGTCGCCGATACGCTCGAGGTCGGTGATGATCTTGCTGACGGAAAGCACGAGGCGCAGATCGCTCGCCGCGGGCTGGCGGCGCAGCAGGATGCCGGTGCACTCGTCGTCGATCTCGACTTCGAGCGCGTTGACCTTGTAGTCGCTGCCCGCGACGTATTCGGCTTCCTCGAGGTCGCCCTTCGAGAGCGCATCGAGGACGCGCGTCAGATGGTCCTCGACGAGGCCGCCCATGGCGAGCACCTTGGAGCGGATGTCCTCGAGCTCCTTGTCGAATTGATGCGAGATGTGATGCGTCAACCGCGATATTGCCATGGCAGTTTCGACTCGCTAGTGGGGTGCGCGTTCCGCGACCGCACCCGTGATGGCCATGAAACGCCGCCGCTCAGCCATAGCGGCCGGTGATGTAGTCTTCGGTCTGCTTCTGGCGTGGCGTGGTGAACAGCGTCTTCGTCTGTCCGAACTCGATCAGATCGCCCATGTACATGAACGCCGTGTAGTCGGACACGCGGGCGGCCTGCTGCATGTTGTGGGTGACGATCACGATCGTGTATTCCTGCTTGAGCTCGTAGATGAGCTCCTCGATTTTCAGCGTCGACAGGGGATCGAGGGCCGAGGCCGGCTCGTCGAGCAGCAGCACCTCGGGTTCGATCGCCACCGCGCGCGCGATCACGAGACGCTGCTGCTGACCGCCTGAGAGGCGCAGCGCGTTGTCGTGCACCCGATCCTTCACTTCATCCCATAGTGCAGCGCGCCGGAGCGCGCGTTCCACGGCCTTGTCCAGCGTGCGACGATTGTTCACACCCTGGATGCGCAGCCCGTAGGCGACGTTCTCGTAGATGCTCTTCGGGAAGGGGTTCGGCTTCTGGAACACCATGCCGACGCGCCGACGGAGGTCCGCGACGTTGACCGCCGGGTCGAAGATGTTGTTACCGTGCAGCAGGATCCGGCCTTCGATGCGCACGCCCACGATGAGCTCGTTCATGCGATTGAAGCACCGCAGCAGCGTGGACTTGCCGCAGCCGCTCGGGCCGATGAAAGCGGTCACCCGCTTTTCGGGGATGACCATGTTGATGTCGTGCAGCGCCCGCTTCGGACCGTAGTAGAGCGACAGGTCCTTCACCGCCAGGCATTCTTTCACCCCGGCATCGGCACCAGGCTCCGCCAGGCCTTCCCGCAAGGCCCGAAAATCGACCCCGTGGGTCATGGGAGTGGATTCTTTCACCGTATCGGACTCGATTGCGCTCGGCCTAGTGATCGGCTGCATTGTACTTCTCTCTAAGGCGATTTCGAATCGAGATCGCCGCGAGGTTCAGGGCCATGATGATCGCGACGAGCAGCAGCGCCGTGGCATAGACCAGCGGTCGTGCGGCCTCAACGTTCGGACTCTGGAAACCGACGTCGTAGATGTGGAAACCGAGGTGCATGAACTTTCGGTCCAAATGCACGTATGGAAAGTTCCCATCGAGCGGCAGCGAAGGCGCGAGCTTCACGACACCGACCATCATGAGCGGCGCGACCTCGCCCGCGGCGCGCGCCACGGCGAGGATGAGGCCCGTCATCATCGCGGGCGTCGCCATCGGCAGCACGATGCGCCACAAGGTCTCGGCCTTCGTCGCGCCGAGCGCCAGGCTGCCCTCGCGGATCGCGCGCGGGATACGGGCGAGGCCCTCCTCGGTCGCGACGATCACGACCGGGACAGTCAGGATCGAGAGCGTGAGTGAGGACCATAGGAGGCCTGGGGTGCCGAACGTCGGCGCGGGCAGACGCTCAGGAAAGAGCAACGCGTCGATCGAGCCGCCGACGAAATAGACGAAGAAACCGAGGCCGAACACGCCGTAGACGACCGACGGCACGCCGGCGAGGTTGTTGACCGCGATGCGGATGGCGCCGGTCAGCGGACCCTGGGTAGCGTATTCCCGCAGGTAGATCGCCGCGATCACGCCGAAGGGTGTCGCGAAGAGCGACATGATGATGACCATCAGCACCGTGCCGAAGATCGCCGGGAATACACCGCCTTCGGTATTCGCCTCGCGCGGCTCGTCGAACAGAAATTCACGCAGCTTCGAGCAGTAGTGGACAATCTTCTGCGGGATGTTCATCGCATTCGGCTGCGCGACGCGGACGAGCTTGGCGAAAGGTATCTCCTTCTCCTCGCCGCCCGCGGTGCGGAAGAGGAGGGTGTCGCGCGCGATCTCCTGGTTCAGTTTCGCGAGATGCTCGTTCGCCTTCGTGTACTCCTGTTCGAGCTCGAGCTTCCGCGCGTGGAGCGTCGCCACGGCCGCGGCGTCCGCGCGACCGTCCAGCTCGAGCTTGTGCTGCTTGAGACGCAGCCGCTCGATCCCGTAATTGATGCCGCCGATGACGTCCTTTTCGATGTGCTTGATCTCGGCCCTGAGACCACGCTTGCGCTCGAGCCGTGCCGCGAGCTCGGGCCAGAGCTGCGCGCCCTGCGCGACCGACTTGCCGTTCTCGCGGACATCGGCGAGGAAACCGTAGAGGTTGCCCCATTCCTCGCGTTCGACGACGAGCGCATCCGCAGGCTGCGTGGTCGCGACGATCTGCGGCACGCCGAGCCACTTGAAGTCGAAACCCGTCAGATCGCGGTTGCCCGCCTTGATCAGGAGCCGGCGGACTTCCGTCAGATTCTCCGGAATCACCTCGCCCGCGGCGCGGGCGCGGGTCGCGCTGACGGTTTCCTCTTCGGCGATTTCGCCGAGCAGCGGGACACCGGGCCCCTGCGCAGTCGGCGCGAGCTCGAAGCGCCAGATTTCGCCGGGCCAGAACTGGCCGAGGCCACGCGCGGCAATGAGCAGCAGCAGACCGAAGACCATCACGAGCGAGAGGCTCACGGAGCCCGCGGCGAGCCAGACCCAGGGGCTGCCGCTGTTCGCCCAGCCCTTCAGCGTCGAGCCGGTGCTAGAGGTTGCCATAGCGGACCCTGAGGCGCTGGCGCACGATTTCGGCGACGGTGTTGAACGCGAAGGTGATCATGAACAGCACGAGCGCGGCGAGGAACAGGACGCGGTAGTGCGTGCTGCCGACCGCGGATTCCGGCATCTCGACGGCGATATTCGCCGATAGCGCGCGAAAGCCCTTGAAGATGCTGAAGTCCATGACCGGCGTGTTGCCCGTCGACATGAGCACGATCATCGTCTCGCCGACGGCGCGGCCGAGGCCGATCATCACCGCCGAGAAGATGCCGGGGCTCGCGGTCAGGAGCACGACGCGCGTCACCGTCTGCCAGGGCGTCGCGCCGAGCGCGAGCGAGCCGTTCGTCAGATGCTGCGGCACGCTGAACACCGCGTCCTCGCTGATCGAGTAGATGTTCGGAATGACCGCGAAGCCCATCGCGACGCCGACGACGAGCGAGTTGCGCTGATCGTAGGTCCACCCGAAATGGGAGTTCAGCCACATCGGCAGATTGCCGCCGAACCACGCGGTTTCCATCGGCGCGGAGAGATTCATCGACGCCCAGATGACGAAACCGACGACCGGCAGGAGCATCATGGCCTCCGTTCCGGCCGGCACGCGATGGCGCAGCGCCGAGGGCAGATAGTTCCAGATCAGCGAGGCGGCGATCATCGATACCGGCAGGCAGAAGATGGCGAGAAAGATGCCGGCGAGGTGCAGCTCGACGAGCGGCGCGAGCCAGAGTCCGGCGAGGAAGCCCAGGATGACGGTCGGCAGGGCGGCCATGATCTCGATCGAGGGCTTGATCACCGTGCGCAGGCGCGGCGACATGAAATACGCGGTGTAGACCGCGCCGAAGATCGCGATCGGCACGGCGAAGAAGCAGGCGTAGAACGCCGCCTTGATCGTGCCGAAAACGAGCGGGGTCAAGCTGAACTTCGGTTCGAAGTCGCTCGCGGCCGACGACGACTGCCAGATGAACTCCGGCTGATTGCGGCTCTCGTACCAGACCTGTCCCCACAGTGCGCGCCACGACACCTCGGGATGATCGTTCTTCACGGCGAGCCGCCCGAGACGGCGCTCCGCGCCAATGACGCCGAGGCCGTCGGCGCGCGGCGTGTAAGCGAGGAGCCGCGCCCCGGGCACACCGGACGCGCGATCGACGAGCATGCGTTCCGAGGTCGTGTGGTAAATCGCGAGCCGGCCGGAGGCATCGAGCGCGGCGAAGCCCTTGCGGGCGTACTCGGGCTCGATGGCGACGACGGGTGCGCTGAAGTCGGAGAACGAGCGGATGCGCTTGAAGCGGAGATTGTTCTCGCGATCGCGTACCTGGAACCACTGCGAGATGCGGCCGCCCGAATCGCCGACGAGGAAGGACACACCGCCGGCGAGCGGCTCGACGGCCGTAATGCGCTTGCCGGCCTCGGTCGCGAGGATGCGCTCGACGAGCGCCGGCTTCGCCTTGTCGCGGATGTCGTAATAGCTCACGTGGCCGTTCGCGGCTGCCGCGAGCAGCATCGTCTGCTCGGAATTCAGGCTCAGGAACACGAGATCCTTGTCCTGGATCGGCACCTCGACGGCGGACTTCTCGAGCGTTTTCTCGTCCTCGAGCATGTTCACCGTCACGCTCAGATGCGTGAGCACGAGGCGGCCGGCCGCCGACCAGGCGACGACGGTCGTCTGCTCGTCGGCTGTCTCCGCAGCGAGAAGCTGCACCGCGCTGCCATCGCCGGTCGCCGGGATCGGCGCCTCGCCGACCGGGAAGTTCATGGCCGGGGCGATCTTGCGCCGGTCGTCCGGAAAGCTGACGACATAGCCCGGTTTCGCGACGACAACACTGCCATCCGCGAGGCCCACGGCGAGTGTGCGCCCGATGCGGCCGCCGGCACGCACCGTCGTCGCCCTGGCGCCGGCGGGCACGAGGGCGCCCCCGGCGATCGCGGCGCCGTCGGCGGTCGCAAAGAAGCTGTAGGTGCCGTCTCCCCCCACCGCGAGGCCGACCTCGCCGTATTCCTCGAACGCGACGAAGGCAGGATCGGCAGCGAGGGGAATCGTGTTCGTCTCGAGCGTCGCGACGCGGGCCGGGACGAACAGTGGGAAGACGACGTAGAGGAGGTAGAGAAAGATCAGCAGCAGCGTCCCGATGACGGCCACACCGCCCACGCCCATGGACACACCGAACAGGCGGTCCTTGAGCATGCGCAGGCGCCGACGGCTCTCCGCGCGGCTCAGTTCACCTGCCAGAATTTCGTCCACGCCCGCTCCTCGCCGGAATCATCGTCGCATTATGGGAATATCCGGGTCGGCAGCGAAAGCCCGCCCCGCGCGCCGCGGCGGCGGGGACACCGTTTGGCAGGCGCCTTACTGTGCGCCGAGCACAGCCTCGAGCTGCTTCTTCACCACGGTCGCCGGCAGCGGGATGTAGCCATCTTTTACCACGACCGTTTGACCGGTCTGCGACAAGATCATGCGCACGAACTCTGCTTCCAGCGGCGGCAGCGGCTTGTTCGGGCTCTTGTTCACGTAGACGTAGAGATAACGCGACAGCGGGTATTTGCCGGACAGCGCGTTCTCGGTCGTCGCCTCGACGAACTCCCCACTCTTGCCGGCGAGCGGCACCAGGCGCACGCCGGAGGTCCGATAGCCCTCACCGGAGTAGCCGATGCTGTTCAGCGATTTCGTCACCCCCTGCACGACGGAGGCCGAGCCCGGCTGCTCCGCGACGGAATTCTTGAAGTCACCCTTGCAGAGCGCGTGCTCCTTGAAGTAACCGTAAGTGCCGGACACGGAGTTGCGGCCGTAGAGCTGGATGTTCTGGCTCGCGAGCTCTCCGGTCATCCCCAGATCGCCCCAGGTCGTGACGTCCTTCTCGGCGCCGCACTTGCGGGTCGCGGAGAAGATGGCGTCGACCTGCTGCATCGTCAGGCCCTTGATCGGATTGTCCTTGTGGACGTACACCGCGAGGGCGTCGACCGCGACCGGGATGGCGGTCGGCTTGTAGCCGTATTTCGCCTCGAACGCGTTCAGCTCCTCG
This sequence comes from Gammaproteobacteria bacterium, assembly GCA_016209015.1. Classification (GTDB taxonomy): domain Bacteria; phylum Pseudomonadota; class Gammaproteobacteria; genus JACQWY01. The sequence goes on from JACQWY010000019.1 coordinate 65,357, forward strand.
TCCTTCATCTTGCGGCTCATCGGACCGAGGTTCGAGGTGCCCTCCGTGAGCGCTGGCGGCGCGGTGCTCGAGCCCGCGGCCTGGATCTGGATGTTCACGTTCGGGTAGAGACGTTTGAACTCCTCGCCCCAGAGCGTCATGACGTTCGCGAGCGTGTCGGAGCCGACGCTCGAGATGTTGCCGGAGACGCCGCTCGCCTTGTTGTAGGCGGGGATCGCCGGGTCCACCGTCGTGTCGGCCCGCGCCGAGAGCGCCGCTAGGAGCGGGAGGGTGCAGAGGGTCAGTCTTTTCAAGCTTTTCACACCGGATCTCCGTCTGATGAATCGGCGGATCTCCGCAGAGACCCGCCGGGCATTCAATGACAAGTTTATTACCGGGTGATGACAGGCCCGCTCACTTCACGGCGGCGATGTAGGAGATCCAGCCCGGGTCCGGATCGGCCGTCTCGACGGCGGTGAAATTGCCGTCCCCGTCGCCCGTCTCCTCGTCCCAGCCCTGCCAGTAGACGACGGTCTTCCTGAAGCCGGCATCGGCCAGACAATCGCGGAGCTCCGGCATCGTCCACAACCGCCAGTCGTAGGAGAAGGCCTTGTCCAGGCGCGAGCCGTCCTTGAACTTGAAATGGATGTTGCAGCACATGTGGCCGTCCACGGGATTGTAGCTCGCCTGTTCCCAGATGTAGGTGTAGTCGTCGAAGTACTTGCGCTCCTTCAGGACCTTGAAGGAATCGTGGCCGCCGTAGCAGTCGAGGACGAACACGCCGTCGTCGGCGAGCGCGCGGCGCACCCGCGAGAAGTAGTTGATGAGCGTGCGCCGCTCCTTGAATATCCAGTAGCTGAAATTCATCGCGATGACGAGGTCCTGCGGGTCCGTCGTGACCTTCGTGACGTCGCCGTTGACGAGCGTCAGCCGGCCCCGTTCGCCCTTGCCGAGCTTCGCGACGTGATGCTCGCGGCCCCACTCAAGGACGTCCGGGTCGAGGTCGACACCAATGGCATGATTGCGGGGCCGCCTGCGCACCCATTCGCAGGCGGCGGCGGCCGTACCGCAGAAATCTTCGCGCAGACGGGTTGCCTTGCGGCCGCGCAGCTCCTGGAATGCCTCGTCCAGAAAATCGATTTCCGCCTCGACGCATTGCACCGAGTTTTCGTACAGAACGTGACGGTCGGATCGTTCGGCCATCGTGGCCTGACGGCGGACCGGAGAAGACTTCTTCTTTGCCATGTCGGTCGAGTGCTCTTTTGATATGGTTGAAAGGTCAATCAAAAAAACGCGATGGTAACACCGCCGCCGAACCACCGCAGAGCCGGCACCCGCTCCCGCCAGGAGGTCGAGCACCCCATGGACGCCAAGACGATCGATGTGAACGATCCCTCGCTCTACATCAACCGCGAGCTCTCGCTGCTGGAGTTCAACCGGCGCGTGCTCGAACAGGCCAAGGATCCGAGCAATCCGCTGCTCGAGCGCCTGCGCTTCCTGTGCATCGCGAGCAGCAATCTGGACGAGTTCTTCGAAATCCGGGTCTCGGGCCTGAAGGAGCAGGCCGCGTTCCAGGCCGGCCAGCTCGGCCCCGATCAGTTCTCCCCGGCCGAGACCCTGAAGCGCATCAGCGAGACGACTCACGGCATCGTCGCCGAGCAGTACCGGGTGCTGAACGAGGAGCTCACGCCGCTGCTCGCCCAGGAGGGCATCCGGTTCCTGAAGCGTGCGGAGTGGAACGGCCGGCAGGCGAGCTGGGTGAAGCGCCATTTCTATCGCGAGCTCCTGCCCGTCCTGAGCCCGATCGGCCTCGACCCCTCGCATCCCTTTCCGCGGATCCTGAACAAGAGCTTGAACTTCCTGGTCTCGCTCGAAGGCACGGACGCGTTCGGCCGCAACAGCGCGATCGCGATCCTCCAGGCGCCGCGCGCGCTGCCGCGCGTGATCAACATCCCGGAGAGCTTTGCGAACGGCCCGCACGAGTTCGTGTTCCTGTCCTCGATCATCCACGCCCACGTCGACGACATCTTCCCCGGCATGCGCGTCACGGGCTGCTACCAGTTCCGCGTCACCCGCAACAGTGATCTCTTCGTCGACGACGAAGAAGTGAAGGACCTCCTGCACGCGCTCGAAGGCGAGCTGCACCAGCGGCGCTTCGGCGACGCCGTGCGCCTCGAGGTCGCCGACGAATGTCCGCAGGAGATGGTGAGCCTGCTGCAACACGAGTTCTCGATCGAGGATCAGGACATCTACGCCTGCAAGGGTCCCGTGAACCTCGCGCGCCTGATGGCCGTCCCCGACATGATCGACCGGCAGGATCTGAAATTCCCGCCCCTCTCCCCGAGCCGGCCGCGCCGCATCACCACGAGCCCGGATCTGTTCGCGGCCATTCGCCGCGGGGATCTGCTGCTGCACCATCCGTACGAATCCTTCGTGCCAGTCGTGGAATTCCTGCGCCAGGCGGCTTCCGACCCGGACGTGCTCGTCATCAAGCAGACGCTCTACCGGACCGGCCTCGACTCCCCGATCGCCAAGACCCTCATCGACGCCGCGCGCGCCGGCAAGGAAGTCACCGTCGTCGTCGAGCTCAAGGCACGCTTCGACGAGGAGGCGAACATCGAGCTCGCGACCCAGTTGCAGGAGGCGGGTGCGCACGTCGTCTACGGCGTCGTCGGCCACAAGACGCACGCGAAAATGGTTCTCGTCGTGCGCCGCGAGGGCAAGCAGCTCCGCCGCTACGTGCACCTCGCGACCGGCAACTACCACCTGCGCACCGCGCGCATGTATACGGATTTCGGGCTTTTCACCTGCGACAACACGATCGGCGTCGACGTCCAGAAGATCTTCCACCAGCTCACCGCGCCGGGCCGTGCGGGCAAGCTGAAGAAGCTCCTGCAGTCGCCGTTCACGCTGCATCCGACGATGCTGGAGCTGATCCGCCGCGAGGCGAAGCATGCGATCGCCGGCAAGCCCGCCCGCATCATCGCGAAGATGAATGCGCTCGTCGAACCGAAGATCATCCGCGCGCTCTACGAGGCCTCGCAGGCCGGTGTGAAGATCGATCTCGTCGTGCGCGGCATTTGTGCGCTGCGCCCGGGCATCGAAGGTGTGTCGGACAACATCCGCGTGCGCTCGATCATCGGCCGCTTCCTCGAGCACTCGCGCATCTTCTACTTCGAGAACGAGGGCACGCCCCAGGTCTACCTCTCGAGCGCGGACTGGATGGGCCGGAATTTCTTCAACCGCGTCGAGACCTGCTTCCCGATCGAGGACAAGCGGCTGCGCGATCGCGTCGTGAAGGAGGGACTCGAGCTCTATCTCGCGGACAACACGCGCGCCTGGCTGCTCGGCAGCGACGGGCTCTACCAGCGCGCGAAGCCCGCGGCGAACGCGAAGCCGCGCGACGCGCAATTCCAGCTCGTCGAGCAGCTCTGCGACTGAGGCGGGCTATTTCAGCCGGAGCTTGAAGCCGGCGGGCCGCAGATAAGCGGCCTCCTGCTCGAGATCGGCGCTCGTCAGCGGATGAGCGTCGAGCCAGCCTTTCGGAAAGGCGAGACGAATGCTCTCGCCGTCTGCTTTCACCGTGAATTCAGGCAGGGCATCGGCGCTGCGCCGCCGATGCAGCACGACCGCGAGCCGGAGGATCACGCACAGCCGCACGAGCTCGCTCGCCGCCGCTTCGGACGCCGTCGTGAATTCCGGGAGCGGCACCTTGCGGCGATGGCCGCGCACGAGCGTCGCGAGCCTTATCTGCTCGCCGCGCGCGAAGCCCGGCATGTCGAGATAGCGCAGCAGGTAGGCGCCGTGCTTGTGGTACTGGCTGTGCGAAATCGCCTGGCCGATCTCGTGCAGCGCCGCGGCCCAGGCGAGGAGCTGGGCGAGCCCGGGCCTGTCGAGGTCCCAGGCCGGCGCGACCTTCGCGAACAAGTCCTGGGCGGTGGCGTTGACCCGCGCGGCCTGCGCGCGGTCGACGTGGTGGCGCTCGCAGAGATGCTCGATCGTGCGATCGCGGACGTCCTCGTCGTGGATGCGGCCGAGGAGGTCGTAGAGCAGGCCTTCGCGCAGCGCGCTGTCCGCGACGCGCATCTGCTCGATGCCGATTTCCTCGAACGCGCCGAGCAGGATCGCGAGCCCGCCCGGAAACACCGGGCGGCGCTCCGCCGCGACGCCGAGCTCGGCGAGCGCGTCGACGTGCTTCGCGGCGACGACGGCCGCGCGCAGCTTCTCGAGCCCCTCGCGCGTGATCGCATCGTCCGACCAGCCCTGGCCGACGAGCACGCTGCGGATCGCGAGGATCGTGCCCGAGGTGCCGATCGCGGACTGCCAGGCGGCGCCGCGGAACTCGGCCTCGACGGGCTCGAATTCCTGACGGGCGACGATTTCCGCGTGCCGCATGCGCTTCGCGTCGATCGTACCGTCGCCGAAATAGCCGTCCGACATCGTCACGCAGCCGGTGTGCAGACTTTCCATGTACAGGGGCTCGAAGCGTCGGCCGAGGATGACCTCGGTGCTGCCGCCGCCGATGTCGATCACGAGCCGGACGTCGCCGTCGTCGGCGAGGCCGTGCGAGACGCCGAGGAATATGAGGCGGGCCTCCTCGTGGCCGGAGATGACGTCGACGGAATGGCCGAGCGCGGCCTCGGCCTGGCGCAGGAAGTCCTGGGCGTTGCGGGCCTTGCGCAGCGTGTTCGTCCCGACGACGCGCACGGCGCCGTGCGGCAGGTGGCGGACGCGCTCGCCGAAGCGTTCCAGGCAGCGCAGCGCCCGTTCCGCGACGTCGGGCACGAGGCGGTTCGCGGCGTCGAGCCCGGAGCCGAGGCGCACCATCTCGCGCAGGCGGTCGACGACCTTGAGATGGCCGTTCACGGTGTCGGCGACGACGAGGTGGAAGCTGCTCGAGCCGAGGTCCACGGCCGCAATCGATGCGGGAAGCTGCTGTTTCATGGTCCTCGCTCGCTCGGGGCTGCACCCGGCCGGGCGCATTGGTGCACCGCATTATACTGAAACGCCCGCTGCTCAGGCAGGGCGCGGGAATTCACTCCCGGCCCGTCCGGAGAGCCCCGCACCGCCAGCACAAGCCGAACGCGCCCTCGCAGATCTCGCCGCACTCCGCGCAGGTCCAGTCGCCCCCGGTGCCCGGCGCGAGCGCATCCGCGATGAGCTCGCCGGCGAGCCATTCCTCCCGGTCCTCGAGCACCCAGAGCTCGGGCCAGCACTCGTTCACCGGCAGCTCGCCGGCCGCGCCGCGCAGGAACTCGTTCTTCACGAAACAGGCGATCCGGTGCCCTTCGAGGACGGATTTGAGGTACCCGACGAGAACGGGATCCGCTGCCGAATAGACGCGTTTCATGGGCAGATAATCGTGAAACCCCGGAATTTTGCTGCGCCGCGCGTATAATGGCGCCCCTTTCGCTCCCAGGGCCAGGCCATTGATCGAGAATCTCCGCAACATCGCCATCATCGCGCACGTCGACCACGGCAAGACCACGCTCGTGGACCAGCTCCTCAAGCAATCCGGCACGCTCAACTCCCGCAAGGACACCGTCGAGCGCGTCATGGACAGCAACGACATCGAGCGCGAACGCGGTATCACGATCCTGGCGAAGAACACCGCGATCCTGTGGGGCGAGTACCGCATCAACATCGTCGACACGCCCGGCCACGCCGATTTCGGCGGTGAGGTCGAGCGTATCCTCTCCATGGTGGACTGCGTGCTGCTGCTCGTCGATGCCGTCGAGGGTCCGATGCCGCAGACGCGCTTCGTGACGCAGAAAGCCTTCGCGCAGGGCCTCGAGCCCATCGTCGTCATCAACAAGATCGACCGCCAGGGGGCGCGGCCGTCGTGGGTGCTCGATCAGACTTTCGATCTCTTCGATCGTCTCGGCGCGAGCGAGGAGCAGCTCGATTTCCCGGTCGTCTATGCCTCGGCCATCGGCGGCTACGCGCGCCGCGAGCCGGACGGCCCCGAGACCGACATGAACTTCCTGTTCCAGACGATCGTGGACCGCGTGCGTCCGCCCGAGGTCGACGCCGACGGCCCGTTCCAGATGCAGATCAGCTCGCTCGACTATTCGAGCTACGTCGGCGCGATCGGCATCGGCCGCATCAAGCGCGGCGTCGTGAAGCAGAACATGCCGGTGACGGTCGTCGGCGCGAGCGGCCAGACGCGCAACGCGCGCGTGCTCGAGGTGCTCGGCTTCCACGGCCTCACGCGCGAGTCGCGCGAATCCGCCGAGGCCGGCGACATCGTCGCGGTCACGGGCATCGACGGCATCCGCATCTCGGACACGCTGTGCCTGCCGACCGCGGTGGAAGCGCTGCCGCCGCTCATCGTCGACGAGCCGACGGTCAGCATGACCTTCGAAGTCTCCGATTCGCCCTTCGTCGGCCGCGACGGCCAGTTCGTCACGAGCCGCCAGATCGGCGAGCGTCTGCAGCGCGAGCTCATCCACAACGTCGCGCTCCGCGTCGAGCTGACCGACGATCCGAAAATCTTCAAGGTCTCGGGCCGCGGCGAGCTGCATCTCTCGATCCTCATCGAAAACATGCGCCGCGAAGGCTACGAGCTCTCCGTCGGCCGCCCGCAGGTGATCCTCAAAGAAGTCGACGGCGAGCTGCACGAGCCCTACGAACAGCTCACGATCGATGTGCCGCTCGACTACCAGGGCGCGGTGATGGAGCGTCTAGGCACGCGCAAGGGCCAGATCAGCGAGATGGTGCCGGACGGCAAGGGACGCGTGCGTCTCGACTACACGATCCCGGCGCGCGGCCTCATCGGCTTCCGCACCGAGTTCCTCACCGCGACCTCCGGCACGGGCCTCATGTACCACACGTTCGAGAAGTACGGTCCGGTGAAGCCGGGCACGATCGGCGGGCGCGTGAACGGCGTGTTGATCGCGAACGCGGCCGGCAAGGCGCTCGCCTATGCGCTCTTCAACCTGCAGGAGCGCGGCCGCCTCTTCATCGGACACGGCGAGGAAGTCTACGAAGGCATGATCGTGGGGCTGCATTCGCGCGACAACGATCTCGTCGTCAATCCGCTGAAGGCGAAACAACTCACGAACATCCGCGCCGCGGGCAACGACGAGAACATCCTGCTCACGCCGCCGATCAAGTTCGATCTCGAGCAGGCGCTCGAATTCATCGAGGACGACGAGCTCGTCGAAGTCACGCCGACGGCGATCCGCATCCGCAAGCGCATGCTGAAGGAAGCCGATCGCCGCCGCATCGACCGGCAGAAATCCGCGACCTGAGCTCCTCGCGGCCGTGATCGCCCTCATCCAGCGCGTCTCGTCCGCGAGCGTGACCGTGGCGGGGGAGATCACGGGCGGGATCGATCGCGGCATCCTCGCGCTCGTCGGCGTCCAACCCGCCGACGACGAGTCGAAAGCGGCGCGCCTCCTCGAGCGCGTGCTCGGCTACCGCATCTTCCCCGACGCCGAAGGGCGCATGAATCTCTCGCTCCGCGACATCGGCGGCGGCCTCCTGCTCGTGCCCCAGTTCACGCTCGCCGCCGACACGAAAAAGGGCACGCGCGCGAGCTTCACGAGCGCGGCAGCGCCCGGGCTCGGGCGGCGGTTGTTCGACCTGTTCGTGACGCAGGCCCGCGCCGCGCATCCGCTCGTCGCGACCGGGCGCTTCGGTGCGGACATGCAGGTGGCACTCGTCAACGACGGGCCCGTGACGTTCTGGCTGGAGGTGTGAGTCGCGCCGTCTCGTACGATGTGCCGGCGCAGGACGCGCATCGATCGCGGTCCTCGTCGGCCGTCGTGAAGATCCCTGCGTTCCGGCGCGGAGTCAGGCCCGCGTGAATGACTCGCGGAGCGGGTTACCCACACGGGTATGACCCCACCCCCTGTCCCTACTCCGGCAACACCTCGCCCGAGCCGCCCATCTCCGCGGGCACGTCCTTCATCTTCGGCAGGCCGTCCTTGATGCGGAGTTTCGTCTCGCCGTAGAAGACGTGCAGCGCGGGCTTGAAGTCGAGCGTCGGCAGCACGGCGGCATAGACGTCGATGAGCCCCATCTGGGGATGATCCGTGAACACGTGACCGCCGCAGGTCTTGCACCACTTGCGCTGGCTGCCGGGCGTCTTCGCGTAATTCGCGACGTTGTCCGCGCCCTTCGTGATCTGGAAATTCGACGGCGGCCACAGCGAGAACGCGTTGACCGGTCCCGCCGACCAGTGGCGGCAGGAATCGCAATGGCAGTAACCCATCGCGACGGGCTCGCCGGTGACGGCGAACTGGACGGCGCCGCAGAAGCAGCTGCCGGAATGGCTCTTGGCATCACTCATGGGATTTGACCTCGACATGCTTGAAATCGTTATGGGGGACTCGGCTGCGCCGCGCAGCACCGCGGCCTGACGCCCGTGCCGCGCCAGTGGCCGCACTATAGCAGGCGCGCCGAAGCGCGGCCCGCCGGCACCGTCACAGCGGCAGAATGCCGAGCGCGGTCAGCGTCTGCTCGAGCTCACCGAAACCTACGGTCTGGTGGGCCTGGAAGCCGAACGCGTTCGCGGCGGTCACGTTCGCGGTCGAATCGTCGAAGTAGAGCACCTGCGCCGGGACGAGGCCCTGGAGCTCGGTCACGCGCGCGAACGCCGCGCGATCGGGCTTGATGACGCCCGTCTTGTGCGAGGAATAGGAGAAGTCGAACGAGCTCTCGTACTCGGGGATCCAGTGCAGCGCGTTCGAATTGCTCAGACAACCCACACGATAATGACGCCGCAATGCACCGAGCAAGGCGATCGCGCCCGGATAGAAACCCTTCACCCAGCCCTGGAATGCCGGGATGAAAGCCGCGGGCGTCATAGGCAGATCGAGCTCCGCCACGAGCGCCGTCGCGAATGCCTCGTCGGTCATGCCGCCGGTCTCGTAGCACCGCACGGCCGGCGAGGCGAGCCAGCGCGCCTTCAACTCCGCTTCGGGCAGCGTCCCGGACAGCATCGCGCCGAGCGCCGCGAACAGCTCGTTCTCGACGAGCACACCGCCGAGATCGAACAACAGAACCGTATCCTTCATGCCCGCCCTTTCCTGGCGGTGCGTGACCAGCCGCACCGCCTTCGTCTCGGGAGCGATTGTCGGTTGCCGCGCGCGCGGACTCAATCCTCCGGGGCGGGGTCGCTTCGTTCAGACACGCGTTCGGCGGCGGTACAGGATCCAGGCCGCCGCAGCGAACGGGCCGAGCGCGGCCGGCAAGGGCGTAACGGTCACACCGCCCTGCGGCACGTCGATGATCTGCGAAGGGGTCTCCGGATCGAGCAGATTCGGATCGTAGAGGACGCTGCCGCCGTTGAACTGATCGCCGGTGACGCCGTCCAGCAGATTCAGATCGTTGACCGCGTTGACGCCGAAATTTCCAGTCAGATCGAGCTCCATCTGCCCCGCCTGTCCCATCACGATGAACGTGGTGGAGCCGGTGCTGGTGAGGGCGGTGGTGAGATCGTTGCCGGACATCGTTTGGGTCGTGCCGTCCGCGAACGTCAGCGTGATCGTCGCGGCGCCCGGGAACGATCCGATGTCGGGCGCGGTGTTCGTGTCGCCGATAGAGGTGTCGATGGTGAGCGTAATGAGATCGCCGGCAGCGGGAACGTCGGGATAGTTCACGGTCATGGCGAGTGCCGGGCCGACGCACGTGCTGAAGATGCCCAGCACGAGAAAGCGACAGAGCGTATCGAAGCGCGTGGCGATGGGTTTCATAGCAACCTCCCTGGAGCGTACGGGAACCCTACATGGCTGTGGTCCACGCTACGCGCCGAGGCGCCCAAAAAGCTTGACCCGCCTCAACCAGCGACAGCAATTATCCACAGGGGTCTATCCACAGGGGTCGGAGGGGCTTTTGGCAGCGCGGCAGAAAGTCCCTCCGACCCCGGTGCATAAGTGCTCAGTTGTCCACAGGGGTCGGAGGGGCTTTCCCTGCTCGAGCGAAAAGTCCCTCCGACCCCTGTGGATGGATTACCGGCCGCCGGCGACGTCGAGGAAGCTGCCGGTCGTGTACGACGATTCGTTCGACAGCAGCCAGAGGATCGCGCGGGCGACTTCCTCTGCCGAACCCTCGCGGCGCATCGGGACGCTGTCCTTCAGGCGGGCGACGCGTCCCGGCTCACCGGATGCGGCGTGGATGTCGGTGTCGATGAGGCCCGGGCGCACGGCGTTCACGCGGATGCCGTCGGCCGCGACTTCTTTCGCGAGCCCGATCGTGAACGTGTCGATCGCGCCCTTCGAGGCGGCGTAGTCCACGAACTCGCCGGGCGAGCCGAGCACGGAGGCTTTCGAAGAGACGTTGACGATGGCGCCGCCCGCGCCGCCGCGACGCGTCGACATGCGCCGCACGGCTTCGCGCGCGCAGAGCATCGAGCCGACGACGTTCGCGCGCAGCACGCGCTCGAGGCGTGCTGCGTCGAAGTCCTCGAGGCGACCCTGACGCGCCACGATGCCGGCGCTGTTGACGAGCGCGCTCAACGGCCCGAACGTCTCGTCACACGCCCGGAACAACGCGACGACGTCCGCTTCCACACCGACGTCCGCGCGACGCGCGAGCGCCCGGCCGCCGGCGCTCGCGATATCCGCCACCACGCGCTCCGCGGCGGCCGCATTCTCGACGTACGAGAGACACACCGCGTATCCGGCGTCCGCCGCGAGCCGCGCCGTCGCAGCACCGATACCGCCACTGCCGCCCGTCACCATCACCACCTTCGTCATGCGCCGCACCTCGCTCGCTGCTGGCCGCCCAGCATACGCGCTCTTGAAGTGCGAGCGCCTCGCCCTGGCGCATCGTGCTCGCGAGCGCCGGGCGACGCCGCCTGTCGGATCGCCGGTCCGAGGGTGATCGAAGGAGCCGTCGCGCCATGATTGAATCCCGGTCACGGCCTGCGCCGGTACGGCGCCGGGGAAGGCCTCTCCGCTGCCCCGAGTCATGCGGGCCCGGGATCCGGCGAACGGGCGCTTACTGCGCGAACGCCGCAGCCCATTCACGCAGTGCGTCGATCGGCAGCGGCGGGCTGAAGTAATAGCCTTGGATTTCGTCACAGCCGAGCAGCGTCAGCGCATCGAGCTGCGCGCGCGTCTCGACGCCCTCCGCCACGGTCCGTATGCCGAGCGCGCGGGCGAGCGAAATCATGGCGGTGACGACCGCATGCGTGCGCGGCGTTTCCAGCATGCCGACGACGAAGGAGCGATCGATCTTCAGCGTCGAGATCGGCAACATCGCGACATAGGCGAGCGACGAGTAGCCGGTGCCGAAATCGTCTATCGACACGGGCACGCCCTCGCGATCGAGCTCGGTCAGGATCCCGCGCGTAATCGCCGGATCCTCCATGATCGCCGTCTCGGTGATTTCGAGCTCGAGCTGTCCCGGCAGGATGTCGGCGTCGCGGATCAGCGCGCGAACGCGCGTCAGGAACTCGGGATCGCGGAAATTGCGCGCCGAGACATTCACCGCGACCGGCGCCGTGAAACCCGCCTCGCGCGCCCGGCGCGCCTCGGCGACGGCGAGCTCGAGCACACGATAAGTCAGCGGCTTGATGAGGCCCGTCTGCTCGGCGATGCCGATGAACTGCCCGGGCGGCACGAGCCCGCGCGTCGGATGCGGCCAGCGCACGAGCGCCTCCATGCCCGCGACGCGCTTCGTCTCGATGTCGATTTTAGGCTGATAGTGCAGCACGAGCTGGCCCGTCTCGATCGCGGCGCGCAGCTCCGAGACGAGCGCGAGGTGCCGCGGATTCTCCGCATCCGTCGAGCCGCCGTAGATCGCATACGACACGCCGGCGAGCTTCGCCTGGCGCGCGGCGATGCCGCTGCGCAGGATCAGCGCCGCGGGATCCGTGCCGTGGTCGGGTGCGACCGCGACGCCCATGTTCATCTGCACGCTGAGCGGAATCCCGGCCTGCTGGATCGGCGCGGCGAGACAGCGCTGCACGCGCGCAGCGAACTCGGTACCGCGCGCTTCGTCGTAGCCGCGCAGGATCACCGCGAACACGTCGCCGCCGAGGAGCGCGAGCTGCTCGCCCGGGCCCAGCACCTCCTGCAGCCGGATCGCGAGCTTCTTCAGCACGTCGTCTGCCTGACGCACGCCGATGCCGGTCTGGATGTCGCGGAAGCCGTCGACGTTCAGCGTGACGAGGCCGAACGTCGCGGCCTGGCCGCGGATCCCGGCGATCGCCGCGTCCAGGAACTGGAAGAGCTGCGTGCGATTCGGGAGCGCGGTGAGCGTATCGAAGTAAGCGAGACGCTTGACCATCGCCTCGGTGCGCCGGTGCTCGGCACGCGCGCGCAGTGTCACGATGCCGAACGCGAGATCGCCGGCGAGCTCGGAGAGCAGCCGCTCCTCTTCGGCGTCGAAGGCGTCGGGTTCCGCCGCGTAGAGCGTAAGCGCGCCGAAGCAGCGCTCCGCGTCGAAGAGCGGCAGGGCGACCGAGGCCTGGTAGCCGCGCTTCGCCGCCTCGGCGCGCCAGGGCCCCATGCGCGGATCGACGAGGAAGTTCTGGTTGACCTGGGGTTCGCCGGTGCGGATCGTCGTACCGGTCGGTCCGCGGCCGCGCTCGTCGTCCGCCCAGGTGATGTTCGCCGTTTCGAGATAGCCCTGTTCGAATCCCGCCTGCGCGACCGGGATCACGCTACGCCGCCGGTCCTGCTGCGCGAATCCCACCCAGACCATGCGATAACCGCCGTATTCCACGATCACCCGGCACACCGCTTCGAGCAGCTGCTTCTCCTCGAGCCCGTGCACGAGCTCGGAGTTCACGGCGCTCAGCACGCGGAGCGCGCGGTTCACGCGGCGCAGCGCGCGGTCGGCGAGACGTCGCTCGGTGATGTCGTAGAGCGTGGAACGGCTCATGATGAAACGCCCCTCGGCGTCGCGGTGCGCCGTCGCGCTCTGCAGCACGGGCAGCAGCGTGCCGTCGCGGCGCACGAGGTCGAGCTCGACGTCGTGCACCTCGCCGCCGGCGAGCAGCACCGGGAACCAGCGGTCGAAAATCTGCTGTGCGGCCGGCGTGAGCAGCTCGCGGACCGAGCGCCTGCCGACGAGCTCTTCGCGGGTGTAGCCGAGCCAACGCAGCTCGGTGTCGTTGATGCGCACGAAGACGCCGGAGGCGTCGACCGAATGGTAGCCGCAAGGCGCCTGGTCGTAGAGATCCGCAGCCTCGGCGAGCGCGTCGCGCAGCGCGCGTTCGGCGGCGGCATGTGAGCTCACGTCGCGCGTGCTGACGAGGACGCCGCCGAGCGTGGGCTCGGTGAGGAAATTGCGCGCGAGGGCCTCGACGATGCGCATTCCGCCGTCGCGGTGACGGAAGCGGACAGTGGCGTTGACGACGGCGTCGCTTGCGAGCACCTGCGCGAAGTAAGCCGCGCCCGCGGCGCGATCGTCGGGCAGCAGCAATTCGGTGAAAGGGCGGCCGACGACTTCAGACGGTGTCCAGCCGAGCACGCGCGCCACGGCCGCGCTCACGTAACGGATACGGCCATCGGCATCGAGCAGACCGACGAAGTCCGGGGCGAGCTCGGTCAGTGCGCGGAAAGCGATGCCCGTGTCGGACTCGGTGGCGATTGGCGTCATGGTCGAGCGTGGATCAGCGGCGCGCTCCGGGGCATCCCTTCGTCGGGACGACGTGCCGTGATTCGTAGCCTCATGCTGCGCATCCTCTGCGGCGGTTGGACGGTGCCGTGACCGCATCGTCCCGGGGCATTTCTCAGCAAAATACCGCAGGGTTGCACGGCGACTCAAGCGCCCAGGGCGCGAATTTGCCCCGGCAGAAGTACCGCCCATGCGCCGCATGGTGCGCCGCGTAATGACTTCCCCGCCGCCAGCTCGTAAGGTACCGAACGACATGCCGGCAGCCCAGCCGGAACCGGAGCCCAGTCGTGAAGAGCCGCGCCCATCGAGCCGTCGACGCCGAATCCGCAGCCGAGCGGCGCGCGCTGAAGCTCGGCTTCCTGATCCACGACACCGCCCGCCTGCGCCGCCTCGCTTTCGACGCCGCGCTGCGCCCGCTCGGCTACACGAGCGCGCAGGCCTCGGTGCTGCGCCACCTCTCGAGCGAGCACGGCCTCACGCAGTCGGAGCTCGCCGCGCGGCTCGACCTCGGCAAGGTGGCGCTCGGCGAGACCGTCGCGCGCCTCGAAGCGGCGGGACTCCTCGAGCGGCGCGGCGATGAGGGCGATCGGCGCTTGAAGCGCCTGCATCTGACGACCGCCGGCCGCCGTGCGATCGCGAAGCTGCGCACGCTCGCGGTCGCCTTGAACGAGGGCATTCTCGCCGGCGTGGACGCCGCGGACGTCGACACCGCATTCCGAATACTCGCGGCCATCAAGGCGAATCTGCTCGCCGTGAGCCGCGCCCAGGACCGATCAGGAACGTGAACAGACCAGAGGTAGACCCCATGGAAATCGGCATCGCGCAACTCATGGCGAGCTTCGCCTATGAAGGACTCTCGGACCATCAGCTCTATCAGGACGAGCTCGCCATCGCGGTCGCTGCGGAGGAGCACGGCTACGACCACGTGTGGGCCGTCGAGCACCACTTCGAGGACTACTCGCTCTGCCCCGACAACTGCGTGTACCTCGCGAACGTCGCTGCGCGCACGAGCCGCATCAAGCTCGCGACCGGCGCGGTGATCCTGCCCTGGAACGCGCAGCCGCTGCGCGTCGCGGAGAAGCTCGCGCTGCTCGATCAGCTCTCCGGCGGCCGCGCGATTCTGGGCCTCGGCCGCGGTCTCGCGCGCCGCGAGTTCGATCAGTTCGGCATTCCGATGAGCGAATCGCGCGAGCGCTACGACGAGGCCGCGCCGCTCGTGCTCGAAGCGCTCGAGACGGGCTGGTTCCCCGAGCATCACGGCCGGTACTACGACCAGCCGCGGGCGCCGCTGCGCCCCGGACCGTATTCCAAGGAATGGCGGCAGACCCGCTTCACGCAGGTCGCGATGAGCCCGGATTCCGCAGAGCAGGCGGCGAAGCTCGGCGCGCAGATGATGGCGTTCAACTACAAGCCGCCGGCGCAGCAGAAGCAGGAATACGAAGACTACAAGGCCGCGTTCCGCCGCTATCACGGCCGCGAGCCGCGTCCGATGATCCTCACCGAGATGATGATCTGCGATTCCAACGCCGCGCGCGCCCGCGAGAACGCCGAGAAGTACATCGCGAACTACGGCATCTCGGTGCTCGATCACTACGAGATGCTCGGCGAACAGTTCAAGGCCTCGGGGGGTTATCCCACGTATGCCGCGGCGGCGGAAGCCATGCGCAACGTCGGCAAGGAGAACGTCATCAAAGGCTACGTGGAACAGCAGGTGTGGGGCACGCCCGACCAGATCCTCCGCAAATTCGAGGATCGCTTCGCGTTCATGGGCCGGTACGGCGTGCTCTGCGTGTTCCGCTACGGCGGCGCGCCGCAGGACGTCGCGCTCCGCAGCCTCGAGCTGTTCGCGAAAGAGGTCATGCCCGTGCTGCGCACCTGGGGCGAGCGGAAAGCCGCAGCCTGAGCACTATCGTCAATCAATTACGGAGACCACCCATGGCAAGCCCGCAATCCGACGCCCTGAACAGACTCTACGATCACTTCCTCGCCGAAATCGGCGCGCGCCCCGAGATGTCGATCGAGGAACTGCGCGATCTGCTCGACGAGTGCGCGCACGTCGCGCGCGAGCCGGGCGGCGTCGATTATCTCGAAGTCGACGCTGCCGGCACGCCCTGCCTCTGGGCCGTGCCGAAGGGCGCGGCGACGGACCGCGTGCTGTTCTGCACGCACGGCGGCGGCTGTGTGACCGGCTCGCGCTTCAGCCACCGCAAGCTCTACGCGCATCTCGCGAAGGCCGTCGGCTGCCGTGCGCTGATCCTCGATTACCGGCGCGCGCCGGAGCATACGCATCCCGCGCAGGTGAACGAGTGCGTGGCGGTCTATCGCTGGCTGCTCGCGCAGGGCATCAAGCCCGAGCACGTCGCGACGACGGGCGACTCCGCGGGCGGTCAGCTCTGCACGACCGTCGTGCTCGGCGCGCGCGATGCCGGGCTGCCGCTGCCCGCGGCCGTGATGCCGCTCTCGCCCTGGTACGACATGGAAGCGACGGGCGAATCAATCGAGCGCAATGCCGCGGTCGATCGCCTCATCAAGCGTCCGCTCATCGAGAACATGGCCGGGCTGTTCCTCGGCGGACACTCGCCGAAGGATCCGCTCTGCAATCCGCTCTACGCGGATCTCGCGGGCTTCCCGCCGATCTACCTCCAGGTCGGCGGCTACGAGGCGCTCCTCGACGACTCGACGCGCTTCGCGGCGCGTGCGCAAGCCGCAGGTGTGAATGCGACTTGCGAGGTGTGGCCCGAGATGCAGCACGTCTTCCAGTTCATGGCGGGCAATGCGCCGGAAGCGGATCAGGCGATCGCGAAGCTCGCGGCCTGGGTGCAGCCGAAGCTCGGACTCGCGTGAGGGTAGGCCTGCCATGATTCAGCAGCATCTCCTCACCGGCATCCGCGTGCTCGATTTCACGCGCGTGCTCGCCGGCCCCACCTGCACGCGCATGTTCGCGGAATGCGGTGCGGAAGTGATCAAAGTCGAATCCGGCCCCGACGGCGACATGGTGCGCAAGATCTCGAAATTCCGCGGCAACGATCGCAGTCTCTATCTCATCCAGCAGAACCTGAACAAGAAGAGCGTCTGTCTCGACTTCCGCAAGCCCGAGAGCATCGCGCTGCTGCGCGAGCTCGTGGCGCAGTGCGACGTCGTCGTCGAGAACTTCCGTCCGGGCGTGATGGCAAAGCTCGGTCTCGCCTACGCGGACTGCAAGGCGATCAAGGAGGACATCGTCTACTGCTCGATCTCCGCCCTCGGCCAGAGCGGCGAGCTCGCCGCGAAGCCCGGCTACGATTTCATCGCGCAGGCGTACTCCGGCGTCACCTCGCTCATCGGCGAGCGCGACGAACCGCCTTATCTGCCGCTGCTCGGGCTGGGCGACGTGAGCACCGGCGTGCACGCCGCGTTCGGCATCGCCGCCGCGCTCCTGCACCGCGCGCGCACCGGCCTCGGCCAGTACCTCGACATCGCGCTGCTCGATTGCTACTACCACTACCACGAAGCGGCCGTGCACACCTGCAGTGGCACGCGAGGCGCGGTGAAGCCGACGCGCTCCGGGCGCCACTTCAGCTATGTCTGCCCGGCGGGCGTCTTCCGTGCGAATGGCGGCAGCATCGTGCTCATCGGCTTCCTGCACCACTGGGCGGATCTCTGCGCCGCTCTCGGCCGGCCCGAGCTCGTCGCGGACCCCGGCTGGGCGACGGATCAGGTGCGGCTCGCGAAAGTCGACGAGGTCGTCGGCATGATCGAGGCCTGGCTCATGAAGTTCCCGGACATCGACTCGGCAATCGCGACGCTCGACGGCCACGGCGTACCCTGCGCGCCGATCCTGAGCGTCGAGCAGACGCTCACGCATCCGCATTTCATCGAGCGGGGCACCGTGCGCACCGTGCACGATCGCCTCGCGGGCGACATCCAGATCCCCGGCATGCCGATCAAGGGCTCGACGTATCCCGCGAACAACGACTACGTGGCCCCGCTGCTCGGCGAGCACAACGCGGAAGTGCTGTCGGGTCTCCTCGGCAAGAGCGAAGGGGAGATCGCCGCGCTCACCGCGAGCGGCGTATTGATGTCCGCGGCGAGTTGAGAGAGCAAGGAAGGGGTCCTGATCGTCGGCTCGAAATCCTCGATCACGCGATCGATGCGCCTCCTGCGTCGGTACATCCTTCTATCGGTCTCCGCCGTCGCCCCGCGCAGGCGGGGGCCCCGTCGTTCAGCCTCGACAACAGTGTCGAACCACGGGTCGGGGATGGCACTTCGGCGCCGGCGTGATCAGGCCCCCCACCCGCGCTTCGCTGCATGCGCCGCGGGTCACCGACCGGGTCACCGACTGCGCGGGGACGACGCCGAGGGCGAAGCTCCTGCAGGTGTGCCGAGGCGCTGCGTCGTTGCGCGATCGATGCGCCTCCTGCGTCGGTACCTCTCATCAGGGAGCCGCGAGCACGCCCCTCAGCCGGCCGGCACCAACTCCGTCGGCGCCGAGAACACGAGCTTCCACGGCTTGATGTCGCAGTGCTCGAACACGCCGGCCTGCGCGAACGGATCCGCCGCGACGAGCGCACGCGCGGCCTCCAGCGTCTCCGCCTCGTAGACGAACAGCGCGCCGCTGTCGTCGGTGAACGGCCCGGCGAGCAGCAACTGTCCCGACGCCAGCAAGGTCCCGAGATAGTCGCGATGCGCGGGCCGCGTGGCGGCGATCTTCCCGGCGTCGGCAGCGTAGCGCGCGTGATTGACGAACTTCATGCGGCAGGTCCTCCTTTCGCGCCGCGCGGCGCGTCGAAGCGTTTTGCGATCCGCACCCAGAGTATCCAGGCGACGACGGCGTAGGGCAGCACGGTCAACATCACGCGCGGCCAGGACAGATGCGAGAACACCGTCGTCATCGTGCCGTCCGCCATGCGGCAGCCGTAGCCCGCGTCGAAGAGCTTGCCGCCGTGCTTCGCGCAGAGCTCCTCGGCGATCGAGAGCAGCGAGAGGCCGCACAGCAGCACGAAGCCGAAGACGAGCGCTCCGCCGGCGGCGCGTTTCGAGAAGGGGGCTGTCATGGGCGGACCTCCGTTCGTCGGTGAAACACGGAAGCGCTGAACGCGTTCAGCGCAGCATCAGGCGGTCTCGAGCTTGCGGCCGTCCGGCGTATCCTCCACGGGCCAGCCGACGTACGCACCGTGCGCGGGGAAGTCGCGCAGCCACCCGGCCCGGTCGTCGCGCGCGAGCGGAAAGGGACCCGCGTCGCCGGGCTCGCGCGCCGCCCACACCGGCCAGTGCGGATTCGCACGATAGGGGCACCCGCTACGAGGCAAGCGCCCTCGTATCCCTCACGCGCGGCCGAGTCCGCCCGGGCTCACGTGCGGCGCGGCTTCCGCGATCCCCGGCCAGCGCTCGGGTTCGAGATAGGTGTGGTCGCTGACGATCTTGCCGTCGCGGACCGAGAGGATCGCGCAGAACGGCGAGAGGAAATCGGGCCGCGCGCGATCGAGCACGACGGCTTCTACGATCGCAACGTCGTCGCCCGCGAAGAGCACGCGATCGACGCGCATGTAACGGCCCGGGCAGCCGCGCAGCACGGCCTGCTCGACGCGCATGAACTGCTCATGGCCCCGCGCCTCGCCGCCGGTGAAGCGGACGTGGGCGTCGGGGGCGTAGCAGTCGTGGATCATGCGCGCGACGTCCTCGTTGTAGGTCTGCTGCCAGTTCCCGACGAGCGCAAGAAGTGCGCGTTGGGCCTCGTTCGTCGGCTTGGCTCGGATGTCGCTCATGACTCGTCTCCTCCAGGCAGGGGTTTCAGGGATTGTTCGCGGCCGGCGCCGCGGACCCGGCGCGGATCGCCGCGTCGAGGTCGAGGAAGCTCTGCTGGCTCACCGTCACGAGACCACGCCTCAGCCAATCGACATCGAGGACGACGTAGACCAGCACCACGATCGATGTGACTCTTGAACGCCTCGTTCGCGGTCGCAATCTGCCGGACGCCGAGACGGTAACCGGCCTCGATGACGACGACGAGCGAGACGAAGAGGAGGAGCGCGATCCAGCCGCCGGCGATGTCGTAGGTGAGCTCGTGCATGGGTCCTGCCGCGTGAACGCTCTGGTCACGGGAATATACGCGAGTCCCGACCTGCGGCGCAGCCCTGCGCCGGCAGGCGACGAACGGCGCGGCCCGGTCGGCCGCGCCGTAGAGATGGAGATCGTCGTTGCCGTTCGCGGAATTCCGCGCGCTCTCAGGCCGGATCGCGCCCGTCGCGCAACAGCTCGAGCCCGCGCAGGGCCGCGGCGAGCAATGCGAGATTCACGAGGATTGCACAGAACGGCACGAGGATCCCGATCGGATAGAGTGCGACGGTCAGCCTGCGCCAGAGGAGCCCGCCCGCGATGCGCCACAGGGCGTAGAGCTGCACACCGACGTACACCGCGTAGCAGCCGAGCGAGATCGGTTGCGGCAGATCGAGCGCGACCTTCGCGAAGCTGACGAGCAGGAACACGGCGAGAACGAGCAGGTTGCGGCCGACGACGACGTCGTAGTCGTGGTCAGTGGAGTCGGCGATTTCGGAGACGCGGGTCATGGCTCGGATGAAACGGTCGGGCGCCGCATGATCGAAGCGCGCGCGGCGTGTCTCCAGTGTCTTCCTTCTCGTCGCCCTCGCGCAGGCGAGGGCCCGGTCATACTGCCCCGGCGCTGGGGCCGAACCGCGGGGCCTGCGCAGAATGTCTGCTCATCCTGGAATGGGGAATTCGGCCGCCCGGGGTTCACTGCTCGTGCCGCAGGTCACCGACTGGGCCCTCGCCTGCGCGAGGGCGACAGGTATCAGCCAGGGCGCGGCTTCGACGGCGCAGCGTGGGCGCGTTCGCCGCTGCCTGCGGAATGCCGGACCGCGAATCGGGAGCGGCCTGGCGATCGACGTCGCTTCATTGCAGTCGCCGCGCGCTCTCCCGCAATTTCCGCACGAGCTCGGCCGGCAGCTCCACGCCGAGCTCGGAATCCGGATTGAGCGCGACGCCGACGCCGTCCCTGAGATTGCTCACGAGCCAGCGGAACGCGACGCGCAGCCCGTGGCGGTACTCGCCCGCGCGTTCCGGCCAGCCGACGGTGCGTTCGGGCGCGGTGAACACGCCGACCGCGGGCTGACCCGAGGGTCCATTCAGGATCATGAGCGTCGTGGTCTCGCGCCAGCGGCCTTCCGGCGCGAGATCCTCGTTGACGAAGACGTAGACCTCCGCGGCGTACAACGCCTCGAAGAGCTGCGAGGGCGGCTGACGGCCGGCCTGGACTTCGGCGAGCACCTGCTCGAGCGAGTCGTGGCGTGCCGGATCCGACATGCTCAGCCCGCCGCCCGCATGATCAACGATCCTCGACGCGGCGCATCTTCACGCGCAGGTGCTGGTATTTCCACTCGCCGTCGACCTTCACGTAGTCGTCGTCGTAGCGCAGCCAGAACCACTTCTTCTCGCCCGTCTCCGTGTAGTCCCACGGTCCACCGATGTACCAGGTGCCGGTCGCGCGATTGCCGTTCACCTCGATCAGCGGGTTCATCATGTTGTGCTGGGAGAAGTCGAACATCTTCTGGAAATTCCGGAACAGCTCGCGGATCTCCGCGTGGCCTTTCGCCTGGCCGAAGTCCGGACTCTCCCAGATGCCGTCCTCGACGAACACGGAGCAGATGGTGTCCGGGTTGTGCATGTCGTCGCAGATGTGGGAGTAGCGGACCTTCAGTTGCTTGATCGCCTCGATGTCCTCGAGCCGGGTGATGCGCTTCGCGAGCTCAGCCATGTCCATCGTGATTTCCCTCGGATTGAGCCGGCCGAGGCAACGCCGCAGAGCGCGCGGAGGACGGCGGCATGACGTGGTTGTCGTGGTCCCCGAAGCCGGGGTCCGGTCATTTGAGCGCAGACGCGCGAGTGATTCAAGGCACGGCGGGCCCGTCAGGGCGACGGCTTGCCGGCGCCCTTCGGGGTGTAGCGGTAGAGCCTGCGAAGCTCTTCCTTCGCCTGTTCGAGCACCGCCCGCTGCGGGTCGTCGAGCTGGGTGCCGGCGCGGTTGATGTAGAACGTGAGTATGGACATTGCGGAACGGAACGGCGTCGTGCGGCGGCGCCGGCTCTTCTCCGCGGAGGCCTGGAGCGAGCGCGCGATCGCGAGCGGATCGTCCCAGGTGAAGACGTCGGGCTCGAGCTCGAGCGCGCTGCTCGCCCGGCTGACGCGTTGCGACCAACGCTCGCCGATGCGGTCACGATGCTGGCGGTGGGGCGCCATCGTCACGCCCCGCGGCACCGCGCGCGCCGCAGCCCGCTCCTGCGGAAAAATCTCACCTCTCTCCGATCGCTGTCGCGCACCACCGCACCTGCCCGTTCGATCGACATATCCATGAGAATCGCCGGCGGAGCAGCGGGTTCCCCACCGCGATGGAATAGACGTTTTGCCGTGTTCTCCCGACGTGCCCGGCGCGCGGCACTGCAGGTCGGGTCATTCGGACGGCACGCGCGGCCCGGGTCCGCCCCCGTTTTGATCGCTGTCAACAAGTCGTCCTTCGCCGACGCAGATCATGAAGATCCGTCAAGGACTCGATTCAGCCTGCCGCTGTCGGAATCGACACCCGATTGAATCGGCGAGGCCGGGAGGACCGCGGGAATCGCTCCGCGATACCCCGGGGGCGCCGCCCACCTGACAGGCCCCACCCGCGCGTACGGCGAGAGTGATCGAGAACGACATGCCCAGCCCCACAGCCAGTTCCCCCCCCACATTCCGCGCAGTTCCCGCGAGGGCCGTACCGTGAGCACGCCGCACGACGCCGGTACGGCACTCGAACGCGAGATCGAGCATCTGCGCGTGCGCAACCGCAAGCTCGCCGAGGACAAGTCCTACTACATCCTGATCCTGCGCCTCATGGAGCAGTTGAGCCCGCTGCCCGTGCTCGAGGACATGCTCCGCGCGATGCTCGCGAGCATCGTGGATTGCATCGGCGGGACGAACATCCGGGTCTATTACTGGATCGAAGGCGAGCTGCACTGCTGCGGCTTCAAGGAGAACGACCGGTCCCTCGCGGCGATCGACCATCCGGTCGTCGAGAAGGTCGTCGCGACGCGCGAGTACGTCGAGGAGCACGGCGACGCGGAGGACGGGCTGCTGCGCGACGGCATGCTGCGCCAGACGTTCACGTGGACGTTCCCGCTCATGGTCGGGCCGGATCTCGTCGGCGTCATCCGCCTCGAGAACCTGCACATACACGGCGCTGCGCTCGGCCGTTATCTGCCGACGTTCTGCCGTCATGCGGCGCTCATCCTCGCGAACGGCGTGCGCAACCGGGTCCATCAGCGCGCCGAGCTCGCGCTCGAGGCGGCGACCGACCGCCTGCGCCTCGCGACCGAAGCCGGCCTCATCGGGATCTGGGACTGGGACATCGCCCGCGACGTCCTGAGCTGGGACACCTCGATGTACCGGCTCTACGGCCGCACGGCCGAGACGTTTGCCGGCACGTATGCGGCCTGGCTCGAAATCGTACACCCTGAAGATCGGGCCTATGTCGACGCCGAGGCGCGCGCCGCGCTTCGCGGCGAGCGGGAATACGCGCCCGAGTTCCGCGTCGTCTGGCCCGACGGCTCGATCCGCTACATCAAAGCCGCCGCGCAGGCCATCCGTGACGCGGACGGGAAGCCGCTGCGCGGCGTCGGGATCAATTACGATCTCACCGAGCGCAAGCAAGCCGAGGAGGCGCAGCGCCGCCTCAACCGCGAGTTGCGCGCAATCAGCGACTGCAATCAGGCGCTCATGCGCGCCACCGACGAGCACGCGCTGCTCGGCGACATCTGCCGCATCATCTGCGAGGAAGCGGGCTATGTGATGGCGTGGGTCGGTTATGCGGAGCACGACGCCGCGCATACCGTGCAGCCGGTGGCGTCCGCGGGCCGGGACGAGGGCTATCTCGAGCATGCCCGCGTGAGCTGGGCGGACGATGTCTGGGGTCGCGGGCCGAGCGGCTCGTCGATCCGCACCGGCGAGAGCGTCCGCATCCAGGACTTCACGACCGACGAGCGCGCCGCGCCGTGGCGCGCGGCGGCGCTCGCGCGCGGCTACCGTTCCTGCGTCGGCCTCGCGCTGAAGGACACGAACGCGCGCACGTTCGGATCGCTCGTGATCTATTCCACGGAGCCCGCGGCCTTCGACGCGGCGGAGGTGCGGCTCCTCGAGGAGCTCGCGGCGGATCTCTCCTTCGGCATCACGGTGCTGCGCGGACGCAGCGAGCTCGCGGCCGCCGAAGCGGAGAACCGCACGCACCTGCGCTTCCTCGCCGGCATGGACCGCGTCAATCGCGCGATCCAGGGCTCGCAGGACATCGAGCACCTGCTCGGCGACGTGCTCGAGGCGACCCTCGCGATCTTCGAATGCGATCGCGTGGGCCTCGCCTATCCCTGCGATCCGGGCGCGAAATTCTGGCAGATCATGACCGAGCGCGCGAAGCCCGGCTTCGGCACGGACTACCACGGGCCGATCCCGATGTCGCCGGACCGCGCCTGGTCGATGCGGATGATCGCCGCCTCCAGCGGACCGATACGCTTCGGTCCGGGCGGCGATCACCCGCTGACGCCGGCCGCGACCGAAATCTTCGGGATCCGCGCCTACATGTCGACGGCCGTCTACCCGCGGCCGGGTGAAGTATGGGAGTTCGCGCTTGCGAGCTGTGCCGCGCCCCGCGAATGGTCGACGCAGGAGCTGATGCTGTTCAAGGAGATCAGCCGGCGCCTGGGCGATGCCCTGTCGCGCCTGCTCGTCTATCGCGAGCTGCGCGAGAACGAGAGCAAGCTCGCCGCGGCCGAGCGCATGGCCGAGCTCGGCTACATCGATCGCGACCTCGTCCGCGGCACGGTGAGCCTGTCCGAGGAGACCTACAGGATCTGCGGTTTCCCGCCCGAGCCGCCGATCACCGCGCTCGCGGAATGGAACGCGCGCTGGCTCGGGATCGTGCATCCCGACGATCGCCCGCAGGTCGAGCAGCGCTACGCCGATGCCCTGGGCGGCGTCGCGAGCTACGACATCGAATACCGCATCGTCCACCCCGACGGCACGTTCAGGTACGTGCACGGCCGCGCCGCACTGACCTGCAACGACGCCGGTCAGCCGGTGCGCATGCTCGGCACCCTCCAGGACATCACGGCGCGGCACCTCGCCGAGGACCGGCTGCGCGCCCGCGAACGCGAGTTCCGCACGCTCGCCGAGAACTCGCCGGACGTCATCGTACGCTACGACCGAGAGTGCCGCCGTACCTACGTCAATCCCGAATTCGTACGCGTCAACGGCCTCACGCCCAGGCAGGTGATCGGCAAGTCGCCGGAAGAGCTCTCGACGTATCTCGCGCCGCTCGCCTCCTCGTTCACCGATCGTCTGCGCAGTGTCATGCAGCGCGGCGAGCCCGAAGAAATCGACTACGACCTCGTGCGCGACGGTGAGCCGGAGTACTGGTACATACGCGCCGTGCCGGAATTCGATGCCCAGGGCCAGGTCAGCAGCGTGCTGACGATCTGGAGCAACATCACCGCGCGCAAAGTCGCCGAACAGCGCGTCCGCACGCTCAACGCCGAGCTCTCCGCGACACTGCAGGCAATCCCCGATCTGCTGTTCGACCTCGACGGCGACGGCCGTTACCTGAGTGCGTGGGCGAAGAACCCTGCGCTGCTCGCGGCGGATCGCGAGGCGCTGATCGGCCACACCGTCCAGGAGATGCTCCCGCCGCCGGCCGCGGCGACCGTGCTCGGGGCGATCCGCGAGGCCGACGCGAGCGGCACGTCCTACGGCCGCATCATCCGCCTCGGTCTGGACGGCGGCGAGCGCTGGTTCGAGCTCTCGGTCTCGCGCAAGGCCGACACCGGGGAGGCCGTGGGCCGTTTCATCGTGCTGTCGCGCGACATCACCGAACGCAAGCTCGCCGAAGCGGAGCTCGAGCGGCACCGGCTGCACCTCGAAGAGCTCGTCGAGACCCGCACGCGCGAGCTCGCCGAGGCCCGCGACGCGGCGGAATCCGCGAACCGCATGAAATCCGTCTTCCTCGCGAACATGAGCCACGAGCTGCGCACGCCGCTGAACGCGATTCTCGGCTTCGCGCAGGTAATGGCGCGCGATCCGCGCATCCCCGACGATCAGCGCAGCAATCTCGGGGCGATCAACCGCGGCGGCCGCCATCTCCTCACGCTCATCAACGACGTGCTCGAGATCTCGCGCATCGAGGCCGGCCGCTCGACGCTGCAGCCGACGTCCTTCGATCTGCACGAGATGCTGCGTTCGCTCGGCGAGTTCGTGGAGCTGCGCGCGCGCCAGAAGCATCTCGGGCTCGTCACGAGCTTCGCGCCCGAGGTGCCGCGCTTCGTGCGCACCGACGCCGGCAAGCTGCGCCAGGTGCTGCTCAACCTGCTGACGAACGCGGTGAAGTACTCCGAGCACGGCGAGGTCGTGCTGTCGGCGAACGCGCGGCCCGACGGTGCGCGCGTGGTCCTCGAATTCGCGGTGCGCGACACCGGCGTGGGACTCTCGGAGCCCGAGCTCAAAGCGATCTTCCAGCCGTTCTACCAGACCGAATACGGCGCGGCGCTCGGCGAGGGCACGGGGCTCGGGCTGTCGATCAGCCGCGAATACGCGCAGCTCCTCGGCGGCGAGCTGACCGCGGAGAGCACCGAGCAGCAGGGCTCGACGTTCCGCCTCGCCGTGCCGGTCGAGGCGATCGAGCTCGCCTCCACGGCCGCGGTGCTGCGCGGCACGGTAGCGGGACTCGCGCCGGGACAGGACGAGGTCCGCGTCCTCGTGGTCGACGACGACGAGGACAGCCGGCGGCTCCTCGAAGCGCTGCTCAGCCGCGTCGGCATGTCGGTGCGCACCGCCTGCGACGGTGCGGCGGCGGTCGACGTCTTCACGCGCTGGCGGCCGGGCTTCATCTGGATGGACATGCGCATGCCCGTGGTGGACGGCTACGAGGCGACGCGGCGCATCCGCGCGCTGCCCGAGGGCGGCAGCGTGCGCATCGCGGCGCTGACGGCGAGCGCGTTCAAGGAGGATCAGGAGGCGATCCGCGCCGTCGGCTGCGACGACGTGCTCGCGAAGCCGCTCGACGAGGCGCAGCTCTTCGCAACCATGGAGCGCCTGCTCGGCGTGCGCTATCGCTACGAGGAGCCGCCGCAGTCCGCGCCCGAACGCGAGCCGGATCTCGGCGCATTGTCCGAGGAGCAGCGCGCGGAGCTCGCGCACGCCGCGGATCTCCTCGACATGGAACAGACCGAACGCGTCATCGGCCGCATCGCGGCGACGGACGTCGCGCTCGCCGAGCGCCTCACCGCGCTCGCCCGCGCTTATCGCTACGATCGGATCGTGGCGCTGTGTGAATCAGCCCGGAGGTCGACATGAACGACATGGACCGCGGCAGCATCGTCATCGTCGACGACAACGCCAACAACCTGCAGGTCCTGAGCAGCATGCTGCAGCAGGAAGGCTATAAAGTGCGGCCCGCGCTGAGCGGCGAACAGGCGCTGCGCGCGATCACCGCGAGTCCGCCGGATCTCGTGCTGCTCGACATCCGCATGCCCGGCATGGACGGCTACGAGACCTGTCGGCGTCTCAAGGCCACGCCCGCGACCGCCGGCATTCCGGTCATCTTCATCAGCGCGCTCGCCGAGAGCGAGGACAAGCTCGCGGCGTTCGCGATCGGCGGCGTCGACTACGTCTCGAAGCCGTTCCAGGCCGAGGAAGTGCTGGCCCGCGTGCGCGCGCACCTGCAGCTCCATCGCATGCAGCAGAGCCTCGAAGGACTCGTCGAGGAACGCACCGCGGCGCTGTGCGTGAGCGTGGCCTCGCTCGAGGAGAGCCGCGCCGCCTACCGGCGCATGCTCGATCAGACGATCGCGGCGATCGCGATGACGATCGAGAAGCGCGATCCCTACACCGCCGGTCACCAGGTGCGCGTCGCGCATCTCGCGGTCGCGATGGCGCGCAAGCTCGGGCTCGAACCGGAACGCATCGAGGGCCTGCGTCTCGGTGCGACGATCCACGACATCGGGAAGATCTACCTGCCGGCGGAAATCCTGAGCCGGCCGGGCCGCCTCAGCGAGACCGAGCTCGCGCTCGTCCGCACGCATGCCGAGGTCGGACTCGAAATCGTCCGCGACGTCGAGTTCCCGTGGCCGATCGGCATGATGATCCATCAGCACCACGAGCGCTGCGACGGCAGCGGCTATCCCCGCGGAATCGTCGGCGACGAAATCCTGCTCGAGGCGCGCATTCTCTGCGTCGCGGACGTCGTCGAAGCGATGGCTGCGCACCGCCCGTATCGCGCCGCGCTCGGCATCGACAAGGCGCTCGCCGAAGTCCGCGCCGGCCGCGGCACGCTCTACGATGGGCCCGTCGTCGATGCCTGCCTCGCGCTCTTCGAGCAGGACCACTACCAGCTTCCGCCCTCGCTCGCCGGGTGACGCTGTCCGCCGCCATGCCGATGTCGCGGCGCCGGGTGCTGCTCCTCGCCGCGCTCGCGTTGTGCGCGGCCTGCGGCCGCGAAGCGCCGCCTGCCGCCGGTCCGCGCTATGGCGACGCGCCGGCCGCGGAGGCGCCGCCGCTGCTCCGCTTCGCGATCCATCCGTTGCACAATCCGGCGAAGCTCCATGCCGTCTATCAGCCGCTCGTCGACGACTTGAACCGCGAACTCGGCGGACGCGTGCGCCTGCAGCTCGAGGCGTCGCTCGACTACGGCGACTTCGAACGCAAGTATCGCGCCCGCGAGCCGGCGCTGCTGCTG
Organism: Gammaproteobacteria bacterium; assembly: GCA_016209015.1. Taxonomy (GTDB): domain Bacteria; phylum Pseudomonadota; class Gammaproteobacteria; genus JACQWY01. The sequence goes on from JACQWY010000019.1 coordinate 93,654, forward strand.
CCGAACCCCTGGCAGACGCTCGATGCCGCCGGCGCCGGTTATCACGTCGTCGGCGTGACCGGCGAGGACGCCGACTTCCGGGGCGTCATCCTCGTGCGCCGCGACGGCGGCATCCACGTGCCCGCGGATCTGCGCGGCCGCGTCGTGAGCTATCCCGCGCCGACCGCGCTCGCGGCCTGCGTGATGCCGCAGTTCTTCCTGCACCGTCACGGTGTGGCGCTCGGCGAAGTGACGAACCACTACGTCGGCTCGCAGGAATCCTCGATCATGCACGTCGTGCTCGGCACGGCAGCCGCGGGCGCGACCTGGCCACCACCGTGGCGGCAGTTCCAGCGCGATCACCCGCACGAGGCTGCGACGCTGCGGATCGCGTGGGAAACGGAAGCGCTGATCGGCAACTCGGTGATGGTGCGTGACGATCTCCCGCCGGAGGTCGTCCAGGCGCTCGTGGCGCGGCTGGTCGCGCTCGACGGCATGTTGCTGCCGGCGGCGGGCGAAGCGTTCCGGTTCCGCCGCGCCGGCGACGCCGATTACGCCCCGGTGCGCGACTTCGTTGCCACGTTCGAACGCGAAGTGCGCCCCGTCGCGCGGGCTGAACCGTGAGTGCGAGCCGATGGTTCGCCCGGCTCGGCGCGGTACTCGCCGGCAATCTGCGCCGCCGGCTCGTGTTCGGCGCGGCGATCACGAACGTGCTGATCATCGCAGTCGTCGTCGGCGACGTGACCTGGCATCAGCGCGAGAAGCTCGTCGAGCACGAAACCGAGCATGCGCTCGCGCTCGCACGCAGCGTCGCGACCTCGTCGGCCGGCTGGCTCGCCGCGTTCGACGTCAGCGGTCTGCACGAGATCCTCGTCGGACTGGAACGCTATCCCGATCTCCGCTATGCGATGATCCTCGACATGCGCGGGCTCGTCGTCGCGCACAGCGATGCCGGGCTCGTGAACCGCTACGTGCTCGACCTGCCCGCGCAGCCCGCATCGACGGCGGCGTTCATCGCGGCCCGCACTGCGGATCTCATCGACGCCTATTGCCCGATCGTGCTGTCCGGCCGGCAGATCGGCTGGGTGCGCGTCGGCATCTGGCAGCGGGGCGTTTCGCGCCAGCTCGCGGGACTCGCGCGGCACGGGGTCTACTACGCCGTGGTCGCGGCGCTGCTCGGCATCGCCGTCGCTGCCCTGCTCGGTAATTGGATGACGCGGCGGCTGCGCGCCATCCAGCGCGTCGCCGGCGCCGTCGCGGCCGGCGATCGCTCGCAGCGCGCGGCACTCACGGGCGAGGACGAAGCCGCCGCGCTCGCACTCGCCTTCGACGCGATGCTCGACACGCTCGCCGCACGCGAGGTCGCGTTACGCGACAGCGAGAGCCGCTATCGCGATCTCATGCAGGGCATCCACGTCGCGATCGTCGTGCACGATGCCGACGGTGTGATACTCGATTCGAACGCGGAGGCCGCCGGCCTCCTCGGGATCTCCACGGCGGCGCCGCGACAGCGGGACAGTTCAGATCCCGGCTGGAAGTTCGTCGATCCCGACGGCCGGATGCTCGCGCCCGACGAAACCCCGGTGAATCAGGTGCGGCGCACGGGCAAGCCGCTGCGGAACTTCACGGCCGGAATCGTGCGCGGTACGGCCGGCGAACCGGTCTGGGTGCTCGTCAACGCCGATCCGGTCGCCGACGCCGCCGGCGTGCTCGGCCAGGTGCGCGTCAGCTTCATCGACGTCAGCGACAAGAAGCGCATGGAGGATCGCCTGCGCGATTCGAACCTGCGGCTCGAGGAGCACGTCGCGGCGCGCACCGCCGAGCTCGCCGGCGCACGCGACGCCGCCGAGGCCGCGAACCGCGCGAAGAGCATCTTCCTCGCGAACATGAGCCACGAGCTGCGCACCCCGCTGAACGCGGTGCTCGGCTTCGCGCAGATCATGGCGCGCGATCCGGCGCTCGCCGCGACGCACCGCCACGAGCTGGAAGTGATCGATCGCTCGGGGCGGCACCTGCTCGCGCTGATCAACGACGTGCTCGAGATCTCGCGCATCGAGGCCGGCCGCACGCACAGCGACGTCGACGTCTTCGATCTGCCCGCGACGCTCACCGGCATCGCGGAGATGGTGCGCACGCGCGCCGAGGAGAAAGGGCTCGCGCTCGTCGTCGATCTCGGCGCGGGGCTGCCGAGTCACGTGCGGGGCGATGCCGCGCACCTGCGGCAGGTGCTGCTCAATCTGCTCGGCAACGCGGTCAAGTTCACGGACGCGGGCGAGATCAGGCTCGCGGTGCGCCGTGCGGCGGGACGCATCGCCTTCGAGGTCGTGGATACCGGTCCGGGCATTCCTGCCGACGAGCGCGAGCGCGTCTTCGAAGCCTTCCACCAGGGCGCGGTCGGTACGGCGAAAGGCGAGGGCACGGGACTCGGTCTCGCGATCTGCCGCAATCACGTCGCGCTCATGGGCGGCGAAATCATGCTCGAGCCGGTCGTGCCGCACGGTTGCCGTTTCAGCTTCACACTCGCCCTGCCCGCGGATGCCGGCCCCGTGCCCGCCACGAGCGGCGGCCGCGTCGCCGGCCTCGTCCCCGGCCAGCGCACACCGCGCGTGCTCGTCGTCGACGACGACGAGGACAGCCGGCTGCTGCTCGAGGCGCTGCTCGTGCGCCTCGGCGTGCAGGTGCGCGTCGCACCCGACGGCCGTGCCGCGGTCGAGACGTTCACGGCCTGGAAGCCGGATCTCGTGTGGATGGACATGCGCATGCCGGTGATGGACGGCTACGAGGCGACGCGGCGCATCCGCGCGCTGCCGGGGGGTGCGGCGGTGCGCATCGTCGCGTTGACCGCGAGCGCGTTCCGGGAAGATCGCGGCGCCATCCTCGCGGCCGGCTGCGACGACGTGCTCGCGAAGCCGATGGACGAGACGCTGCTGCTGGAGACGATGAGCCGCCTGCTCCGTCTCGTGTATCGCTACGAACCGGCGGCCGTGCCGGCCGCGGCGCACGAGCCGGATCTCGGGGCTGTTCCCGCCGCGCTGCGCGACGAGCTCGCGCGGGCCGCGGAGCTGCTCGACATGGACGAGGTCGCACGCCTCGTCGTCCGTCTGCGCGCGCTCGACGACACGCTCGCCGAGCAAATCGAGATCCTGGCCGGCGCCTATCGCTACGACCGCATCGCCGCCTTGTGCCGGGCGGCCGGCGGCGCGCTCACGCCAGCACGCGATTGAGCTCCGTCTCCCACAGCGCAGGATCGCCGCCGCTTTCCGGCCCGCGCAGATAACGCTCCCAGAGCATCGGCGCGGGCGCGAGACGCTCCGCCGCCATCCACGCGATGAGCCCGCCCCATGCAGCGGCGAGACCCTCGTAGTCGCCGCGATGGATTGCGCGGGCGACGCGCGCCGCGGGCAGCCGGCTCGTCTTCACGCGGCCGGACGGCGCGATCGCACACGCGACCGGAAAGCCCACTTCCAAATCGAAGTGATCGTCGGGCGGTGCGGCGTGGAAGGAAATCAGAGGCCCCGCGGGGGCGACGCCGGCGGCGGCCAGCACGGCGAGGACTTCGTGGATCGCGGGTGTCATCGCTTCGTGGATCCGTGCGCGCGGCACGCGGAGGTGGACGACGGCAGTGAGCTGTTCCTCGCTCGCGGCGAGGTGCGGTTCGTCGATCATGCGGCGGTCCTCGCCCGCGGCATGCGGGCAGGCGCATGTTACGCCGCCTCGTTCTCCCGCGCGAAAGCGATCGCCGCTTCGACGGCCGCGCGTGCCTGCGGACTGTTGCGCCAGCACGTCGTGCCGGTCAGCGTCGAGGCGGCGCACACCACATCGCCGGCATCCGCCGCGCGCAATTTCGCGAGCGAGCCGAGACCGAGTTGTTCGAGCCGGGAGATGACTTTCGGGCCGACGCCTTTGATGGCGAGCAGCCCGAGGCGTTCTTGGGGAGTGAACATGCGGGCTTCCTTTTCCTCGGAGGATCTTCCTGCGCGCCGTCGGGCCGGCGCGCCGCCATAGTGCCGCGCAGGCACGGCACCTGACAAGCCCCGACGTCGACCATCTACGCCGCGAGGGTCATGCGATGTCGCGTCGAGGGGCGTGCCGGAGCACAGCAGCTTCCGGGCGATTGCGCGAACGGCGGCCTCACGCGCCGGGGATTGCGAGGCACTCCGTGATCTCGACGGAATCGCCCGGGAAGATCGTGAAGTGCGGGTGATCGACGAAGAGCCGGGCCGCGGCGTCATGCGATTCCGCTTCGACGACCGTGTAGGTGGCGAGCGCGTTGCGCGTATCCGCGATACCGGTGGGTGAGGCGGATTTCGTGCGGCCGAGCGGCGCGCCGGTATCGACGATCGAGGCGCGGTGCGTCGCGACCCAACGCCCCCAGGCCGCGACACCCTCCGCGCGGCGCGCATTGCGTTCGGCATCCGAGAGCGCATTCCAGCCGCTGCGGGCGAGTGCTGCTTCGGAACCGAGATAGACGGCGAGAAAGCGTTTCATCGGGGCGGTCCTCCGCGACGTGGGCGACGGCTCACAGTCTAGCGCGGCACGGCTCGCGACCCGGCGAGAAACGTGCGACGCGGCTTGCCGATTCGGCATTCTTCGATGCGGATCGCGTGCTCGCCGGTTTGCAGCGTGCGGGGTTCACGGATATCCGACGCTCTCGCGCAGCCTCGGAGCCTGGACGCGTGGCCCCCGCGGGTCGGGGCGATTGTTCATGGCGAGACGCGCGCGGCCGGACTGCCCGGGCCGGCAGCATGCGGATCCGGGTCCCGCGATACGGCGCGGGACGGCGTGGCCGGCTACTTGCAGTTCTGCGCGACGTAGCGCTCGGTATTGGCAATCTCGGCGGGGCGCGCATCGTCGTCGATGTAGTGACGCTCGCCCTTGTCGTCCGAGCGGTAGACGCGCCGCTCGAGCTTCAGCGCATCGAGATTCTCGCGGGCATGGTCACAGCGCGCGGCCCGATTCCGGGCCTCGACGATCGCGTTGCGGACCACGAGGTTCGCCTCGAGGCGCTGGCGCTCCGCGACGAGATGATCGTTCGAGGACTGCGGCAGCAGCGCGGGCGCGGCGGGCGTCGGCGCAGTCTGCTGCGGCAGGGGCTGCGTTTGCAAATCGAACGTCGTGTGCACGGCTCCGGCCTGGCAGGGATGGTCCTGGAACGCGACCTTGCCGTTCGGCAGCGCGCACTTGTAACCCTGCGCGAAAGCGCCGCTGGACTGCAGGAGGATCAGGACGGCGAGGACCGCGGATTTCATTTTGGCAATACCTGTTCTCGATGCCTCCTTATCGGCCTGCGGCCGGCCTCGATTCAGAGCGAGACGGTGACAGAGTCGGCAGGCTCGAGAGGCGAGCGCTGCGGCAGGCGCCGCGCGATCCGCGGCGTATCGGGTCCTGGGCCGGAGGTGCCGGGTTTGCCGCGCAGCGTGATGTCGGAAATGGCGCTTCCGGCTCAGCGCGTGCGGTGCACGACGAAGGCGCGATCGCAGAGTTCGAAGCCGGCCTTCGAATAGAAGCCGACGGCATCCGGTGCGGCGACGAGCACGACGGACACCGCCTCGCCCACGGCTTCGCGCGTCAGGCGGACGAGCTCGCGCCCGATGCCGCGGTCCTGATAGGCACGATCGACGGCGAGGTCCGAGAGGTAGCAGCAGTACACGTCATCCGTGAGCGCGCGACTCACGCCGACGAGCCTGCCGTTCGCGCGTGCCGACACCACGAGACAGTGCGCGGCGAACATCTTCGCGATGCGCTCGGGCTCGCCGGTCGGCCGGCGGATGCCCGAGGCGTCGAAGAGCGCGATGACTTCGCGGGTGTCGGGCTTTTCGCCGACGTGGTAATCGATGTTCGATGGCATGCGGGGCGGAGTCTATGCCTGCGCTTTCCGTCTCGACAAGTTCATCCGAGTGGTCCGGGTCACTCATTGCGGTAGAGTGATTCGCGAACGGGTGGCAATGAAGTCGAGGACGTACACGATGAAGCTCGTGATTGGCCCGGACGTGGCGATGTGGCTCGCCGAACAACGCGCCAAGATACCCGCCCGGCACACGCTCCTTGCGCCGACGTTACTGCGCTCGCAGGTACTTGCTTGGTGCTACCGCGATGTGCAAACCGGCCGGGTGACGCGCAAGGAAGCGGATGCCCGGTTGAACTATCTGAGGGCGTTGAAGATCCGGTTGTTGGGAGATCGGGTTCTGCAACAGACCGCGTGGTCGTTTGCCCAGGAGCTGGGCTGGGCCGACACCTTCATGGCGGAGTACCTCGGCCTGACGAAGCTGCAGGCCGAGGCCTTGGTCACGCGCGACGAAGAAGTGGCGGAAGCCGCCAAGCGCCTGGCACTCGTCGTGGTGCCGCCAGAAGCGCTGCTGGAGTGACGCTGGGGGATGCACCTGTGCCGGCTAGAACGTCTGAAATTCGATGGATTCGGGCGCACGTGCTGCGCCATTTCCATGCTGCGCTCAGGACCGCGGATCGAGCCCGAACACACGTAGCTCTTGATTACAGCGACAGGCCTTCGCGATGCGCGCGGCCCACGCGACGGCTTCTCCACGCGTAGGGAGTTCAAGCACGGTGAAGCCGCCGTCGAGCGCGGGTGCCCATGGGTAACCGCCCTCGGCGACTGAGCCGTCGGCGGCCACGAGCACCGGCGGCACGCCTTCGTCGATACCGCCGGCGAAGACGTAGACGCCGGCTGCTTTCGCTTCCTCGATCACGGCGTGCGCGTCGCACCCCACCGCCTCCCACGCGTCTTCGGGCACGACCATCGCAGCAGCGGGAAAGGAGATCAGGTACTTGGCCATGGTGCTGTCTCCGTTGGAAATTGATGTCTGTCGGAAAGCGAGTGTGCGGCCCAACGTTCAAGGTGAGCGGCCGGCGGAGGCCGAAGGCCGCAGCGCAGGCTTGGGCGTCATGTGGCGACTACCCGATAAAGAGCATTTGGCACCCACCACTCGTCCAGAACCTGGCACGCGAGATCTTGATGAGCGGACGACTCCCCGAAGGCGAGAGCTTCCAGGAACCGGGTAATCAGTGACTCCTGCCGCTGGGAGAGAGAGGCGAGGCGTGGGGGATCGCGGTCCGGCGGACGAAGAGCGCTCAGCAGCGCGTCAACGACGAGGCTGTTGTCGTGCCTGTGGCGGAGAGCGTACTCGATCAAATGGGGCAAGTAATGGCGCCACGAAGCTGCATCCAGGTGCGCGATACCCCAGGAGTAGCTCTCGAGGTAAGCGTCACATATCGAGTCGGCCGCTGGATCAAATTGAGAGGGCTGTTCGTAGTCATCGAGGTCGTTGCCAGCGCGCAGAGTCACCGATGGCGCAGCCGCCACCTCGGGCGCAAAGGCGGAAAACAATTCGGCAACTAGCGAAGACTGGCCCATAGGACTATGACGCCCCACGTGTCGTCGAGCGGCCGCGAAGCGCGCAGCGCGAAGGCGTCCGCTCCAACGGCTGATTATGTGGCAGCCCCGGCTCGAACATGAGGTGTAAGCTCATTTGGATTCCTACACACGGCCGACTGCCATGTTGCTCTGCGCAGAGGCGGGGTTCGTGGCGAGGAACCAGATCGCCACGAGTGCGGCTAAGAGCGGGACTTTCAGCATGAGAGTGAATCTCCTTGGTAGTACTGACGTTTGAGCTGAGCGAAGGCTCAGGCCGCACTCTCTGCAGATGGACCGGCGGCTGCCCCCTCCTGGAGGTGAGAGAGGATGTTTACGAGGCGACCGAATGGATCGCGGACAAAGAAGCGCCGCACGCCCCAGGGCTCGTTCGTTGGACCGTACTCGACGGAGAAGCCAGCCTTCTTGAATGCATGGAGGGCGCCGTCTACGTCATCCACCTCGATGGACAGATCGGGCACCGCTGTTCCTGAACCGCCCTCGCTCATGAAGCTGACCTGAACCGTCATTCTGGTCTTGCTGCCGTAGGTGCGGATCCAGTTCATGTCCATCAACACTTTCATGCCGAGGATTCGTCCGTAGAACTCGTCAGCCAGGGCAGGATTTGCGGCGGCGACGTTGGCGACAACACGTTGGACCTTCAAGGCACTGCTCCTGCTCGGTTGCGGAAGTCCCCGAGAGCGGCAGGCGTGTGCCTGCGCGGCTTATCGCGCCGTTGAGCGGCGCCGCGGCGCGCAGCGCGGAGGCGGAGAGTTCCATCGAAAAAGTGGACACCCATTCCTTGGGTACATAGCGCCTCGAACTCCACTGGCGTCGGGTAATCGAGTGACGAGTGTAGACGCCGGGTGGTGTAGAAATCTACGGTGCCGTCCACGGCCCGTCGCAGCGAGCCGTTGCGTGAAGCGGCGGCGATGATACATGTCCGACTTCATCGTCTTGAATCACGATTCCGTGTGGGCGCTGTCGTTCATCCGCCGAGGCCGGTTCACGCTCTGCACGAGGCCGAGCTCAGTGCGGGCGTCCTGGTGCGCGTTCCGGCCCAAGACGGACACGATTCGTTTCGATGGCGGACACCTTTACGGGCGATGGCGGACAGTGTTCCGGCGTGAAGGCGGACAGTGGGCCGGGGGCAGCGTAAACGGTGTCCGCCATGCGCCCGGAACGCTCTCAATCAAGCAAACGCTCGGCCGCGCTCGAGCGGATGCCCGTTCATGGGCATTCGCTGCGCAGAAAGTGCAATTCATTTGTGTCGCGGCCAGAACTTCTTTGTTTGAGACAACGCCAAGCCCAGCAATGCGCCGGAACAACCAGCGATAGCTGCTCGCACCCAAAGTTGCTCAAACTCGCTCCGGATGGCCATGAACACTCCAAAGGCAAGGACGCATGCGACAAACAAAATGAGCGCGCCTCTGGGGCTACGCGGGCTATCCGCATTGGTTGTCATGGTGATGGAGACTCCTCTGGACGGAGGCCTGACGACTGAAATCAGCCGCGGGCCATGTCAGCTCGAACGGCGGGTTAGATCGGTGCAGTCGGATATGCCCGCAGGTCTACTTGCTCTGAGCGTGTTTGCTGGTTGCTCGCTCTTTCAGTGTTGTCCGAGCCCGAGCAGTAATGCCATGGGACTTACCGTAGCATCACTCGTTGCGGCCATTCGAGGTTCTCCGGGCATTGATTCCAAGGAGCCAAATGTGGAGTTGCGGCGCCTGCGCGGCTTCTCGCGCAGGTCGCTGCGAACGCAGGGTTAGGCCGCAGATTTACTTCAAGCACCCGTGACCTCAACTTCGTGTTCCGAGCACCACTGCAGCAGTGCACTCTTTGTTGCCTCTGCTTCAGACTCATACCAGCGTTCAAGAGCGCCTCGCGATTCCAGCAAGCCTTTGTACCGCGCGTATGCGCCTTTGTGGCGGAAGATTTCCTGTGTCTGTGAAAGCAACGCGGGCGCCTGTTCTTCCACGAAGCGCAAGGCAAGGCGTTTCCCCAAACCAAGTTCGCTCTTTCCCGGAACAAGAAGATAACGATCTGACGTTTCGAGATCGTCCGGTAATTCTTCCTCGGTGTCGATGTAGCTCGAGACGTAGTGAAACGTGCCCGTGTCCAGAGCAAGATATGCAGAACTCTCCTCGCCACCACCAGCGGCGCTGAACTCATAGGCGGCGGACAGTTCGGAATATGCGACGGTGACCATGGCGCTGAATTATGCGGCCTAACGACCGAGTTCAGGGGGACGCCGCCGACAGGCCGTGCGTCCCCTGCGACGCAGGGTCAACCCGCAGATTGGCAACCCGCTCTCGAGGCTATATGCTGGAACCGTTATGGTTCCATTATGGTTGGAGAAAGTCATGCCCACTACGCTGACGTTGAAGAATGTCCCTGACGACGTGTACGAGCGCCTGAAGGCCGCGGCGGAGATGCATCGTCGCAGTCTAAACAGCGAGGCCATCGTTTGCCTCGAAACCGTACTCGCACCAGTCAAGCTTGCCCCCAGCGACCGGCTGGCTCGGGCACGCCAGCTCCGGGCCGCTCTCGGAACTCGAAAGTTTCGCGCCCGCGATATTGACCTTGCGAAGCGTCAGGGACGTCGATGATCGTAGTGGACTCGAATGTCCTGGCGTATCTGTATCTTCCGAGCGAATACACAGACGCTGCGGAGGCCCTCCTCGAGAGCGATCCGAACTGGGTAGCACCCGTGCTTTGGCGAAGCGAGTTTCGAAACATTCTCGCCGGATACCTTCGGCGTGGCTCGTTGACCTTCCTGCAGGCATACGAACTCCAGCGCGAAGCAGAAGACATGATGAGGGAAGCCGAGTACGAAGTCGCTTCTCTCGCCGTGCTCGAACTCGTTCGCGACAGCGAGTGTTCCGCATACGACTGCGAATTCGTCGCTCTGGCGCAGCAACTCGGCACGAAGCTCATCACCATGGACGCTAAGGTTCTACGTTCGTTCCCTGGCATCGCGGCCGCGCTCTCTGTGGGCTGACGTGTAAGGGAGCGGCCCGCGCGGCTTCTCGCGCAGGTCCGCTCGACTGAAAGGTTATGCGTCATAGCTTTCAAGCTTCGTGCGAACCGCAACGATGACGCTGCGGGTCGTTTCGATGTCCTTGGCCCGAAGCCCCTTCGCAAGCTCGTTGAACCAAGGTGCTTGCAAGCGCATGGCAGCCTCGAATGCCTTCTTGCCAGTGTCCGTCAGCAGGACGAGCGATGCCCTTCGGTGATGCGGGTTGGGTGCAAAGACAACAAGCCCGTCATTGGCCAGATCATTGACGATGCGCTGAACGTTCTGACGATTAGCCCCCATGTTGCGTGCGAGCCAGGCGACAGGCTGAGGTTGCTCCGCCGCCACAATGGTACCGAGCACCTGCCAGCGTGCGCTCGTCAAGCCAATGTCTGCGACTAGTCTGTCGCCTGCCGCGAGCATGCGGTTATTCAATCTGAACAGGTCGAGAGCGAGGTCAGTCAAGGCGGCTCCAGCTGGTGTTCGTTTAGTTGCGCGCATTTCGTACTATGCCTTGATGAAAGCACTATGGTTTCGCATTGACACCATGGTGTCAAGCTCGTACATTTTCGTCACCCAAGATGGCGTTGCCTTGGCGGGGTATCTTAAGGAGAACGGTCATGGTCAGAATTATTCATCCAGTCGCTGGCGCGTTAGCAATCCTTTCAATTGCCAGCTTCTGGCTCTCAACGGCACTATCGGAACTGTTTGGATCCCAAGCGACAGTTATCGCAGTCAAGACTGCCATACCGTGGGGTTTCTTCGTGCTAATTCCCGCGCTGGCGGCGGCCGGAGGCTCGGGTATTGCGTTGGCCCGAGGAGGAAGGGGTGGACTGGTTGGCATTAAATTCAAGCGCATGCGGCTAATTGCCGCAAACGGCATCCTGGTCTTGATTCCTTCCGCTTTGTTCCTTGCGTCCAAGGCGGGCGCCACCGAGTTCGATGCGACCTTCTATGCGGTGCAGGCACTTGAACTCGTTGCCGGCGCAACGAACATCACGCTTCTTGGCTTGAACATGCGCGACGGCCTCAAGATGAAAGGCCGGTTCCGCCGGCGGTCTGCATTACTGCCCAACGGCCGCATATGACGCATTACGATCGAAATCAGTCCGCTCCAACGGCTCGTTAGATTTCACTTCGCCCTCGGCACTGGTGTTTTGGCCAAGCGCTCTGCCATCCGGGTCTGCCACCCTGGTCCGGTTGCCTTCCAGCGGGCGATGACTTCAGGGGGCCACCGCAGGCTGATAAGTTGCCGGGGATTGGCTGAACGAGGACGACCGCCCTTTTTGACAGTAGCGCGCTCAAGCATTTCTTCCGTAAGCTCGGGGAGCTCTTCGTATTCCGATGCCTTGATGGTATGGGCGTCCGACTTCGCCAAGTCAGACCTTGAAGTACGGCGCGAGGCGGGCTTTTTCACGGCCATTGGCTTTTCTCATGCTGAATATGTGACGACTGGAACCTCGTGGGGCGTAGCCGACAACGACCAAACGTCCCTGGAGCATGCCAAGGCAGATAACTCGGCGCTCTCCATAATCCTTGCGCAGGTCGTCGACTTCGAGGGTGAGTCCTCGGAAAACCTCGGGTGCGTCTTCGAAGTCCAGGCCGCGGTCCTGCAGGGACCGCTCCCGCTTGGCTGCCGTGAAAGAGCGGCGGCGCCGGCGGGAAATGGGGTCAGGTTCGAATTCGCGGGCGAGCGCCCGGGTACGCGCCATAACGTTCGCCGCGAAATCGAACCTGACCCCAATTCCCTCTACGCGTCTTTCATGATTGCGGGCGCTGCACGAACTTCATGACCGCTGGGTCGTAGGTTATGCGCACAAGATTAGTGTAGATACATTAACCCAGGCCGACAAGCAGGGCGCAAATGGCTCCGTTGGAAGCGCCGCCGCGGCGCTCGGCTGTGAAATCTAACGACCGAAATCAGTGGCCCGCCGTCGGCGGGTCGCATTGATTGGTTAGGCATGTTTGCGGCTGCCAGCGACTAGCTGAGCAGCTTCGATGCGATGTAGTCGGGATCCTGGGCGGCAAGTAGTACCGCGAGAATGTGGACCGCTTCGTCCGTGTGGGCGAAAAAAACCAGATGTGGATATGTGTGAGTCACGGCCCTTCGAAAATCGGGCATGACTTCCTGATACGAGGCGGGGTTTTCGGAAACTCGGAGAAAGGTATTTTCCAGCTCTTGTATGAAGCGCGCACCCAGACCGGATTGCTTTTCCTCGTATCATCCGTAGCCGTCCTCTATGTCCGATTGCGCGCCCAGTTCGACAAGCAAGTGTCGAGTCATCCCGTGAGAATCCGCTTCCGTACCTCTGCCCAGGGTACGCCGGCGGGTCCATCGTTCCGATGTGCCGCCAAACGCATAGCCAAGAGCTCTTTCGTTTCAGTCGTCAATTGTATTGCTTCGGGCGTTTCAGCAATGCTCTCCCAGATTTCTGCGACCAGACGAAGGCGGTCGGAAACCGGGAGTTCGAGCGCGTCGAGAACTGAAATTGCCATGGGACTTACCGTAGCATCACGCGTTGCGGCCGTTCAAGGTTCTCCAGGCATTGATTCTTAGGAGCCTAACGACCGAATTCAGTGGCCTGCCGTCGGCGGGTCTGCTGCATTGACTGGTTATGTGGCAGCCCCTGCTCTATCATGATGTGTACATTCATTTGATACGCTACACACGGCGGAGAACTATGCGAACCAACATCGTTATAGACGACAAGCTGATTGCTGAGGCAATCAAAGTTACCGGTGCTTCCACGAAGAAGGAAGCGGTCGAACTCGGTCTCAAGGCGCTTATTCAGCTTAAGCGCCAGGAGCAGATCCGGGGCCTCCGGGGAAAGCTCAAGTGGAAGGATGATCTGGACCGGATGCGACTCGACGCATGATTCTGGTCGATTCGAGCGTCTGGGTGGATTATTTCAATGGGATCCGCTCGACAGAGACGGACTTCCTCGATGCGACTCTCGGGATTGAGCCTGTCGCTATTGGTGACCTAATCCTGGCCGAAGTGCTTCAGGGATTTCGCTCGGAATCGGATTACCAGGCGGCAAAATCGCTGCTCTTGGGCCTAACTGTTTTCGAGTTACTAGGTCAGGACCTAGCGGTTAGGACCGCAGACAATTACAGAATGCTTCGGCGCCGAGGCGTAACGGTCCGGAAGACCGTGGACTGCATTATCGCAACTTACTGTATCGAGAGAGGCCTCCCGCTACTCTACTCCGACCGTGACTTCGACCCGTTCGTGAAGAGCCTCGGCTTAGTATCCGCGCTACCTGCCACATAACGCGCCGATGAGCGGCGCCGAAGCGCGCAGCGCGGAGGCGTCCGCTCCATTGGCTGGTTAGGTGACTTCACCTGAAGATATGCTCGATCAGCCATGCATCATATTCGTCTGCATTCTTTGGCTTAAGTCCCAGTTTCTCTGCGTCGGCTCTGGCCCTCTGGATGGCGTAATACGCTTGGTCCAGTTGATTGAGAGTGAGGCTATCTTCGTCTCGACTGTCATGGTGCTTGAGTCTGTTATGAAACCAGTTCCATTCTCGGTAAGCGTCCTTTTCTTCCCTATCTCCTGCGATGCTAAAGCCCGTTTTTGCTCTTACCTCCTCGATTGCCTTCCAAGTCGCCTCGGCGCTTGGGCTCTTGCCTTGCTGAGTGAGAAGCCCAGCCAGGATTCCATCCGCCGCTGCTGCGAGGGTAATGGACGAAAGCCAATGCTCCAATAGAAAGAGGCTTATCGCGTCTTAAAGCTGGATGAGCGCTATTTGCGATTTTTCGATCGTCTCGGTCGCTGTATATCCTAGGGACGGAAATGCGGGTCGCGTTGCCGGGGTTACGTCGTGCGATTCCTCTACGCGAACGTCTAGCCACGGGAAGCAGTCTGTTATGTCCTTAACAAGCTCTTCTACGGTACGCGGGCTCGATTCGTCATAGAACGTAATCCCATCCCCTTCCGGAAAGAGGCTCGCCCAGTATCCACGAAGTCTCAGTTGTGTCAGAGACTCTCGAATCAGGACGTCGAATCCAGTCGTTTCGAATGGGCTCCACAGCAGGTTTCCGGTGTAGGGCGCATTCGGCGGCTTCAATCGGGAAATAACTTTCTGCACGGCGTTACCCAAGTCACCCAACGTACGAAATCAGCGGGCCGCCGTAGGCGGGTCCGCTGCATTGACAGGTTAGGCTTGACGGAAGCTAGCATTCAAAATGCTTTGTCTGCGTTCGGCTCAAGGCCCAACGAGAGCACCCAGTCTTTGAGCCGTCCATAGTCATATATCAAGCCTTCTAGTTCGCTGTCTGCAACTCTAATTCTCTGCGGGGAGCATTGTTCGGAAAGGCAGCCCGCTTCGGCGCAGCTGTGATATTTCGCGCTCTCTGCAGATATCTCTTCGGCAAAGTAATGATCAGGATCCTCGAAGTAATGGTAGTGCTCAGTATCGTCCGCGTCTTCGGGATAGATGTTGGTTCCGATGTATATGAGTGTCTCAATTACAGGGATCGGCAGCTTGCGTAGATAGTAGGCGCAAGAAAAATATGCTCGGCCGACGATGAGATTTGGCTTTGTCGGTACCATCTCTTCAAGCCTAACGTTCGAGTTAACCGGACCGCTACGGCAAGCGTTGTAAGCCCGGACTGAGATGATGCACCATGTGCCTCAGGCCGGGCTTACAACGCTTGCCGTAGCGGGTCCGGTTGAACGAGTGGTTAGGCGTCACTGTTTGCGTGCCCTTGCTTTGGACTCTTCGATCTTGCGTACTTCCGAGATCACGGAGTGACCCGCGTAGAAGAGTTCAGACATTCTGTCTTTGCCTTCGCCAAGTAGTTGCTCTTCGGCTGAGTAGGTCAAGATTCCGCCGACCGTGAGTAGATAGAAACAAACCTTCCCTGCGGAAGGCAAGGGCGTGGCCGAAGTAGGACTGGCTAGACGTTGGAGGCGCGCGGCAACGATCAACATCTTCTCAGCTTCAGTGCGCACGGCATCGTGTTGGCCGCCACCGATGACGCCACCACCGCTCGAGAAATACAAGCTGGTACTTCCATCAGCGAGCGCGACGAGACTGTAGGTAGTCCCATCCTCCAGCCCTGTTTCCATCAATACGCCCCAGGGGCGGTCGGCATAGACTGCTGAGGACAACCCCAAGTCAATCGGCTTCACGGCCAGCGCCTTGGTCCTCAGTTCGGTCATCAAGGACGCAGGAGGTGCCTTCGGCGCCTGTGCCGTCGCACCGAACCCGATGGCAGCGAGCATTGTTGCGAGGATGCGCTTCATGTGCGTGTGGTGACGCCTAACCTTTAATGGTCTTCCTAAAACCGCTCTCAGGAATTTTCCTAAGAGACGAAATCCTTTTGGGCTTTTAGGATAGGATATTCGGGCAACTCCCGAAGCGTCAAAAGGTTACATGGATGGTAACCGGCTTTCGGGCCCTTCTTCACCGGGCATGGAGGCTCGCTTCATGAATCAAACTCGTCTGCTCGATCGCGTGCGTGAGGCGCTGCGGGTGCGTCATTACTCCTTGCGGACGGAGGAGACGTATCTGCAGTGGATCAGGCGCTTCATACTTTTCAACGACAAGCGGCATCCTGATGAGATGGGGGAAGAGGAGGTTCGGAATTTTCTGAGTCACCTGGCGGTGGTCGGCAAGGTCGCGGCGTCGACTCAGAATCAGGCACTGTCGGCACTGCTCTTCCTCTACGGCAAGGTCCTCGATCGCGAGCTCGATTGGCTGCAGGGCATGACTCGGGCGAAGCAGCCGAAGCGGCTGCCGGTGGTGTTGACGCGCGAGGAGGTCGCACGCTTGTTCGCGGAGATGAGCGGGACGAATGCGCTCGTCGCGTCGCTGCTCTACGGCACCGGAATGCGCGTGATGGAGGGTGTGCGGCTGCGGGTGAAGGACGTCGACTTCGCGTACCGGGTCATCACCGTACGCGAGGGCAAGGGCAACAAGGATCGCAGCGTGCCGTTGCCGGAGGCCATCGTCGCGCCCTTGCAGGCGCAGCTCGCGCGGGTGCGTGCGCTTCACAACGCGGATTTGGAGCTCGGCTTCGGCTCCGTCTATCTGCCGCACGCCCTCGAGCGGAAGTATCCGAGCGCGAATCGCGAATGGGGCTGGCAGTACGTGTTTCCCGCGACGAAGCGCAGCGTCGATCCGCTCACGGACGTCGTGCAGCGCCATCATTGGAGCGAGCAGCGCGTGCAGCGTGCATTGCGGCGCGCCGCGCAACTCTCCTTCATCACGAAGCGGATCAGCCTGCACGTGTTGCGTCACAGCTTCGCGACGCACCTGCTCGAAGCGGGCTACGACATCCGCACGATCCAGGAGCTGCTCGGCCACAGCGACGTCACGACGACGATGATTTACACGCACGTTG
Organism: Gammaproteobacteria bacterium; assembly: GCA_016209015.1. GTDB lineage: Bacteria > Pseudomonadota > Gammaproteobacteria > JACQWY01. The sequence goes on from JACQWY010000019.1 coordinate 110,369, forward strand.
CGGGGCGCGGCGCGGCCGGCGTGCGCAGCCCGCTCGATGGTCTGGCGGGCACACGAAAGGACTAGCGGGCGCTTCCTCCGACCAGCGCACGGCGGGGCTGGCCGCTCACGGCCGCGTCTTCCATCGCGGTTGGCCGTGACCGCATGACAGCCCGCGCCCGTCGCCGGGCGTGGGCTGCCGTGCTTTCTCACGCGATGCCGGCGCGGGCATCACGCCGCATGCCTCAGGCCCGCGCGCTCAATACCACCAGAAATACCAGGAGCGCGCATTCAGCAGCGCCACCGCGAGATTCTCTTCGTTGCCGGCCCATTCGTGAACGACGTCGGGGCAGTAGGCGAGCTGCTCGTGCGCGAGCTCGAGCGCGGCCTCGAGCGTCGTCGGCGGGCACGCCACGGAGAACTCGAGCGCGTCGACTGTAACGGCCGTCGCCACCGCGCCGTAGCGCTCGTACCAGTGCTTCGCGAAGGCGACGTGCACTTCCGGCGTCGGCGTCTCGTCGCAGCCGCCGGGCCAGACGCGGGCCAGCACCTCCCAGGGCACCCCGATCGGCACGAGGCCGATCACCACTTCGGGCTTCGGGATGCGGCTGCGCGGTTCGCAGGCGAGGCTCAAGGGCTCGGGTACGTGCGGGACGTCTCCGTCGCGGTGGGAGATCTCGAAACATTCCGGCGCTTCGTGCTCGCGTCGAAGCACCCACTCGGCGACCTGCGTCGCGAGGCCGCGGCGCCGGCATTCGGCGTAGTCGAGGTCCGCGGCCGCGATACATTCCAGCGTCGCGGCGAGCTCGTCCCGGTCGCCGAAGACGACGGGCACGATGTCGCGGCGGCGTGCGCGCAGCGCGCGCAGGGTCTCGAACGCGTCGGCGCCGGGGAGCGTCAGGATTTCGAACGGCGCGTCGGCGGTGTCGCGCGTGCGCTGCTCGTTCACGGGATGATGGGGCCTGCCGTCCGGCAGGAACTTCGATGGATTGACCATGGTTCTCCTCCTTGAGAATCGCCGCGTGCGCGGCCGGGGTCGTCATGTGCGAGACACGGATCCGCCGTCCTGGCTCACCGTGCGTGGCGATCTTCGCGCCTCGCGCCCGCCGGCGCAATACCGGCCGGCATGCGCTCCGCTGATCCGGCGTTTCGGGAAGACGCGATCGATGCGCCTCCAGCGTCGGCACATCCCACAGGGCCGCGCCCACGGGAAGGGGCGAGCGGAAATGCGCCGCGAGCGCAGTGGCCGCGGCGCCGTCCGTCAAGCCGTCACAAGCCCGCGATGAATGCGTCGATCTCCTTCGCAACCTGCAGGCGCCCGCTGCCCGTCATGATCGAATAGTGGTTCGTGTCCGGGATGTCGATGTGGCGGAGGTTCGCGAGCTTCGCGCATTTCCCGGCGACGGCGGCGGGCGGCATCAGCGGTTGCGGCTGGTTCAGGATGCCGCGCGGCGCGGTGAGCAGGATCATCGGGAGATCGACGCCGTCGATCAGCGTGACGATCTCGGGTTCCTGCAGATCGGAGGCGTCGGCGGCGACGGCCTCGGCGTTCACGCGCGACCGCATGTGCGGTGCTTCGCCGACGAGATCGTAGGCGACGTAGGACTCGACGTAGGTGTTCCAGGCGCCCTCGTCCTGGAACGCGGGATGCTTGCGCCAGAAGTCGGCATAGGCTTCGGCGCTCTCGAAGCGCATCTCGAGGCGCGCGAGCGCGGGGCCGAGCACGCCTTTGATCACCTGCTCCTTGCTCACGCCTTCGCGCGGCGGCAGCGCGATGCCGCCGTCGACGAGGACGAGGCCGCGCAGCCGGCCCGGTGCGAGCAGCGCGAGCTCGAGCGCGATGTAAGCGCCGAGCGAATGGCCGGCGCAGACGCACTGTTCGATACCGTAGTGATCGAGCACGGCGAGGAGATCCGCGGCGTGCACTTTCAAACCGTAGGGCGGCGGCAGGCCGTTGCTCGCGCCGCGGCCGCGCAGGTCGGGCGCGAGGACGGTGTAGCCGCCCTCGAGATTGTCGACGACCGGCGGCCAGGCGCAATGCGAGGCGGTGATGCCGTGGACGGCGAGGATCGCGTTCCTGTCGTCACCGGGCCAGCGGGCGAGCGTGTAGTCGCCGCCCGGAACGGGGACGGTCTCGATGAGTTGCGGTTTCTTCATGGCGGTTCCGTGGGGCGTTTGGGGTGGAGGAATTTTAACTCAGAAGGATGTTGGACGTTGGAGCGCGGTGGGGGCTGGTCGGTTGTATTTCGCGAACGATGCGCGTCCTGCGTCGGCACATCCTAAGGCCGCTACTTCGCCGTCGTCCCGGCGCAGGATCCCTCCCGGCGAAGGCCGGGACCGGGACCCAGGCATTGCGCCACGGCAGTTGCGATCAACCTCGCGTCCTTGCTTCTGAAGCAACCGATGGGGCGGGTGTTCGCTGCGTCGATTCGCGAGGTTCGACGGCTGCGCCGAGGGTCGGCGACAGGGTCCCGGCCTGCGCCGGGACGACGACGTGGAGGATGCTTCTGCGCATGGGCCGAGGCTCAGCATTGCGCGATCGATGCGCCTCCAGCGTCGGCACATCTCATACGGCCCTCGACGGGCAGAAAGCCGGGGGGACGACTCCGTCGAATCAGAACACTCCGGCTTCGAGCCCCGCCGCGAGTGTCGTGCCGAGCGCTTCGCAGGCCTCGAAGTGCCAGGGCTGCAGCTCGCCGGCGGCGATCACCGGCTCGCAGACGAGCTTCCAGCGCAGGCCGGCGACGATGCGTTCGACGCTCAGCAGCGCGCCACGTCCGTCGTTGCCGGCGCGGATGAACAAACCATACGGCAGGCCCTGCGTGTGTTCGAGGCAGGGGTAATAGACGTGATCGAAGAAGTATTTCATCGCGCCCGACATGTAGCCGAAGTTCTCGGGCGTGCCGAGCAGGATGCCTTGCGATGCGAGCACATCCTCCGGTGTCGCGAGCAGCGCGCTCTTCGTCACGACGTCGAGATGGCTGATGGCGGGATCGCGCGCGCCGCGCTCGACGGCTTCGAGCAGACGCTGCGTATTGCCGGTCTGCGTGTGATAGACGATGAGCAGACGTTTCGGTGATGCCATGGGCTCCAGTCTACGCGCTCGGCGGCGCGGACGGGACTGGATCGGGCCCCCTCGCCCGGTGCGCAGCGCGCGCCGGGGCGGGGTCGATCAGCCGGCGAGCGTCTCGTCCGTGGCGCGCAGGCTGCGGGCGACGGTGCGGACGAGCATCAGCGCGAAGGCCGGTGCGTGCTGCACTATCGCGCTGAATTTCTTCTCGTCGACGGGCGCGACGCGGCTCACGGCTTTCGCCACCGCGTTCGAATTGCGCGGGCGGCCGTCGACGAGCGCCATCTCGCCGAAGATCTCGCCCGGCGCGACGCGCCAGAACTCGATGCCGCGCGAATCGAGGCGGACCTCGCCGTCGAGCAGCACGTAGAGACAATCGGCCGGCGCGCCCTCGGCGAAGATCACTTCACCGGGCTGGTAGGTCTTGACGTCGGCAGCATGGGGAAAGAGGTAATTGAGGTTCATGGGCTCGGTCTCGCGTGGTCGTCGAGGCCGTTTAGCGGGCACGGCGCGGGCTTCCTTTAGGCCATACCCGACAAGGCCGGGGCCTCGTCACGGCGCCGTCAGCGAACGTTCCCGGGCCTGTCATGCCGGCCGCGCAGAATCGCCGGCAACGAAACCTCGAGAGGTGTGCCATGACTCATCCCGACGCCCGCGATCCCGGTGCGCTGCTGAGCCGCGAAGCGAATGCGCTGTGCGGCATCTTCCAGTTCGCGCGCGAACGTCAGTATCCGGAAACCGTGCTCCGCCAGATCAGGACGCTCCTCGATCAGCGCCTGCTCGCGCTCGCGAGCGAAGCGCGCGTGGCTCAGCGCCGGGCGGTCGCGGACAGGACGTCGAGCGCGGCGTAGACCGTCGCCGTGAGCGCGGCCCGCGCGTAAGGGGAATCCTCGAGCGCACCGGTGTCGAGCGCGAGGAGCCGCGCCTGCATCGCGAGCGGCTCCTGCCGCGCGTTCGCATGCAGCTCGCGCTGTTCGGCGAGGAGCGCCGCGTCGTCATGGCCGGGATGGCGAACGCCCTCGGCCATGCGCCGCTCGAAGCGTGCGTGCAGGATCGCGGGCTCGGCGCGGCAGTGGACCTGCAGCGCGTGCGCGCCGGTCGCGGCAATGAGCTCGTCGAGCGTGGTCGCGGCCCCGGCGTCGAAGTTGCCTTCGAGCACGACGGAGATCCCGGCCCCGAGATGGCGGCGCGCGAGCGCGAACATCACGGCATACGCGGCGCCGCTCAGCGCCTTCGACCAGGCGCGGTCGCGCACCCCGAGCGTCGCGAACAGCGGCTCCTTGATCTCGTCCTTCGCGAGCAGCGGCCACGCCCGGCGCGTCGCGACGGCGCGCGCGAGCGTCGACTTGCCGGCGCCCGACCAGCCGGTGAAGACGATGAGCAGCGGCGGCTCAGTGGGGGAGCTCATCGATCCGCGCGCTGATGAAGTCGTAGAGCGCGGACGGCAATTCCGCGCGCACGCCGAAGACGAGCGCCGCGATCGCCGCCCGGTTCGCCGCGCCGTCCGGCACGAGCAGCGGCGAACGGTTGCGCGCCGGATCGCTCTCGCCGCCGTCGACGGCGTGATGCGTGAAGCCTTCCGTCTCGCTCCAGTCGAGCGCGCATTCGACGCCGAGCTCGTAGCAGAGCTGGAAGCGCCGCACGCGCCCCGCGGCGTCCTGCCAGACGTAGATGTCGAGATGCGGCGCCGCGAACCAGCGCCGCACGAGGCCGTCGCCGGTGTCCCGCCCTTCGCCGATTTCGTGGAGGCTCACGGTGATCGTCCCTGGTGCGGAGAGGCGGAGGTGCGTGTCGTGGGGCCGTGTTCGCTCATCTCAGCATTACCTTTCGTAGGTCCGGCAGGCCCGGTAGGTCCGGTAGGTCCGATTAGCCGCAGGCGTAATCGGACGTTCGCTCCCCGGCCCACCACCGCTCCGTGCAGTGGAGGCATGCCCCGGTGATACGTCACGCCCGGCTCGCGGCGGCGAGCGTCCGATTACGCTATCGCTAATCGGACCTACGAAGACCCGCGCGCCTGCCTGCCATTCGTAGGTCCGATTAGCCGCAGGCGTAATCGGACGTTCACTCCCCGGGCCACCACCGCTACGTGCAGTGGAGGCCTGCCGCGGTGACACGTCACGCCCGGCTCGCAGCGACGAGCGTCCGATTACGCTATCGCTAATCGGACCTACGAAGACCCGCGCGCCTCACTCCAGATCGAACAGCAGCACCTCGGATTCGTGTCCGGCCTTGATCGAGATCTTCGCTTCTTCGGAGACCGCGAGACCATCGCCCGCGCTCATCAGCGTGCCATTCACCATCACGCCGCCGCGCGCCAGCTGCAACCAGGCGTGCCGGCCGGGCGCAATCGGATATTCGAGCGTCGTTCCGGAATCGAGGCGCGCAACGTACATCGAGGTGTTCTGATGGAGCTGCACGGCGGCCTGCGTGCCCTCGGGCGCGGCAAGGCAGTGCCAGCAGTTGATGCGGTCGAGATCGACCGCCGTCTGCTTGTAGGCAGGCGCGAGGCCGCGGCGTTCCGGCATCAGCCAGATCTGCAGCAGATGCAGCGGGGCATAGTTCGAATCGTTGTACTCGCTGTGCGCGACACCCGTGCCGGCGCAGAGATACTGGATCTCACCGGCGCGCAGCTCCGCCGTGAAGCCCAGGCTGTCGTGATGACGCAGCGTGCCCTCGAGCACCCAGGTCAGGATCTCCATGTCCTGATGCGGATGCGTGGGGAAACCGCTGCCCGGTGCGACGACGTCTTCGTTGATGACGCGTAGCGCACGGAAGTTCATGTGCGCCGGATCGTTGTAGTAGGCGAAGGAGAACGTGTGACGGCTGTCGAGCCAGTCGAGCTGCATGTGGCCGCGTTCGTCGGCGGGGCGGAGCTTCAGCATGGCGCGCTCACAACTTTTCCCAGACCAGAACCTGGACGAGCTTCCTGCCGTCGCGGCCGCGGATCGGCGGCGTCTTCAGGGTGAGACGGCGGCCGTCGAGCGCGAAATAGCGGAGCTGCTCCGAGCCCGGCCAGCTCGGTGCGTTCGCGCCGGTGACGGTGTGCGTCACCGTGCCCGCCGCGCGATCGATGCGGTACGTGCCCCAGTAGCTCGTGAAGCTCAGGAACGCGTCCTTGAACTCCGCGGCGGGCGTCTCTTCCGGACTCCTCGAGGAGAAGCGCGGACGATCCGCCGCCATCAACTGCGCCGACATATTGCCCGCGTCGTCGTACATGATCTGGCCCAGCACCTTCGCGCCGAGCGGCGACGGCAGCCGGCCGCCGTCTTCGGTGAGCGCGCAGCAGTCGACGAGCTGCCAGGTGCCGACGAAAGGATTCTGTTCTGCGGTCATGAGATCTCCGTTCGTGTTTTCGTGTTGCGTCGGCCCGCGAAATCCAGGCCCGCGCGTGGCGCGGGAGTGACCTCGTCCCGCGGGATCTAGATCAGGAACTTCAGCGCGCTCGGCCGGCCGGCGGCGAGCGCATCGCGATGCTCTTCGTAGTTGATCATTCCGAGCAGGCTCTCTCCCGCCTGCATGCGGGCGATCGCCGCACGCTCGCGCGCCTCGATGGCCTCGGCCGCGGGCAGCAGCGCTTCGAGCTCGGCCAGGGTCGAGACGAGGAGCCCGTCGTCGTCGCCGAAAAGAATGTCGCCGGGATGCACCACGACGCCGCCGATCGTCACCGGCACCTGCGTCGCGCCGAGCTGGCCGACGGTGCCCGCGACGGGATTCGAGCCGCGCGCGTAGACCGGGAAATCGAGCGTGCGGATCGTGATCGTGTCGCGGACCGGACCGTCGACGACGAGACCCGCGAGGCCGCGACGCGCCGCTTCGATCGAGAACAGCTCGCCCGCGACGGCCTTGCGGCTGCCGCGCGTGTCGACGACGAGCACCTCGCCGGGCTCTGACTCCGCGAGCGCGACGATCACCGCCATGAAATCTTCGTGACACGACACCGTGCGCGCGCGCCCGATGAGCTTCCTGCCGAGACTGAGCGGCCGGATCCCCGCATCGCAACTGCGGATCGCCTTGTTCGTGTCGGCGAGATGCGTCGTCTCGATGCGCGCGAGGCGCTGCTTCAGATCGGCGAAATCCATGTGGGGTCCTCGTGGGGTTCTGGGCGCATGATGCCCAAAGGCGCAGCGCTATGTAAGCCCCGTTCAGGCGTTGGCTCCGGATGTGTGCACCACGCCGATGATCGTGACGCGCCGACCTATGCACTGACTCTGACATTCCACCCGCGTCGCCCTCAATCCGCGAGCCAGTCCCGCGGCGGCAGGAAACGCTCGTAGAGCTCGGCCTCGGGCGTGCCGGGCTCGGGCCGCCAGTTGTAACGCCAGCGGACGTTCGGCGGCAGCGACATGAGGATCGATTCGGTGCGTCCGCCCGTCTGCAGGCCGAAGACCGTGCCGCGGTCGTAGACGAGATTGAACTCGACGTAGCGGCCGCGGCGATAGAGCTGGAAGTCGCGCTCGCGCTCGCCGTAGGGCGTGGCCTTGCGGCGCGCGACGATCGGTCGGTAGGCGGCGATGTAGCTGTCCGCGACGCTCCGCATGAACGCGAACGAGCGCTCGAAGCCCCATTCGTTCAAGTCGTCGAAGAACAGTCCGCCGACGCCGCGCTGTTCTCCCCGGTGCTTGATGTGGAAATACTCGTCGCACCAGTGCTTGTAGCGCGCGTAGATCTCGGGCCCGAAGGGATCGCAGGCCTCCTTCGCCGTGCGATGCCAGTGGCGGACGTCCTCCTCGAAGCCGTAATAGGGCGTGAGATCGAAGCCGCCGCCGAACCACCACACGGGCTCGGCACCTTCTTTCGTCGCCTGGAAGAAGCGCACGTTCGCATGCGAGGTCGGCACATACGGATTCAGAGGATGGACGACGAGCGAGACGCCCATGGCGCGGAACGCGCGGCCTTCGAGCTCGGGGCGACGCGCGGTCGCGCTCGGCGGCAGCCGCGTGCCGCTCACGTCGGAGAAATTCACTCCCGCCTGTTCGAACACCGCGCCGCCGGCGAGCACGCGGGACCGTCCGCCGCCGCCTTCGGGTCGCGTCCATTCCTCGGCGGCGAACGGCGCCCCGCCGTCCTCGGCGGCGAGCGCCGCGCAGAGGTCGTCTTGGAGTCCTATCAGATAATCCCGGACCGCTTCCATTGTTCGTTCGGCCTGCATGCGCACCTCTGCGATGGCGGCCCGTGTCGTCGCCGGGCCGTTCGTTTGCTAAAGTAGCGCGACTTGCCACGCAATCCCATAGTGACCGCCATGACGAGCCGCCGCGCGGCAGTGAGCCGCGACACCAAGGAGACGCAGATCGCCGTCACGGTCGATCTCGACGGCTCCGGCAAATCCTCCTTCGATACGGGCCTGCCGTTCCTCGAGCACATGCTCGATCAAGTGGCGCGGCACGGCATCGTCGATCTCGACGTGAAGGCGAAAGGCGATCTCGAAATCGATGCGCACCACACGGTCGAGGACATCGGCATCACGCTCGGTCAGGCCGTGAAGGCCGCGCTCGGCGACAAGAAGGGCATTCGCCGCTACGGCCACGCCTACGTGCCGCTCGACGAGGCGCTCTCGCGCGTGGTGATCGATCTCTCCGGCCGGCCCGGGCTCGAATTCCACGTCGAATTCCCGCGCGGCAAGCTCGGCGATTTCGACACCGAGCTCTTCTACGAATTCTTCCAGGGCTTCGTCAATCACGCGCTCGTGACGCTGCACGTCGACTGCCTGCGCGGCCGCAACGCGCACCACATCGTGGAGACGGTGTTCAAGGCCTTCGGCCGCGCGCTGCGCATGGCCTGCGAACGCGATCCGCGCGTCGGCGACGCGCTGCCGTCCACCAAGGGCGCGCTCTGAGGAAACGGCGATGTCGCGAGTGGCGGTGATCGACTACGGAGGCAGCAATCTGCGCTCGGTGGCCAAGGCCATCGAGTTCGCGGCGCGCGGCGCGCATCAGGTGATCATCACGGACGTCGCCGCGGAGATCCTCGCCGCCGATCGCGTGGTCTTTCCCGGCCAGGGCGCGATCGGCGACTGCATGGCGCGGCTGAATGCGCTCGCGCTCGTGCCGGTGCTGCGCGAGTGCATCCGCACGCGGCCCTTCCTCGGCATCTGCCTCGGGCTGCAATCCCTGATGGAATTCAGCGACGAGAACGGCGGCACGCCGTGTCTGTCCATCTACCCCGGCCGCGTACGACGCTTCCGCGACGACGCCGGTCCTGCCGCCGACGGCACGCCGCGGAAGATCCCGCACATGGGCTGGAACGAAGTGCACTGGGCGAAGGATCATCCGCTCGTCGCGGGGATCCCGAGCGGCGCGCGCTTCTATTTCGTGCACAGCTACTACGTCGTGCCGGAGAACGAGCGCATCGTCATGGGCCGCACGAACTACATCGACACCTTCGTCTCAGCGCTCGCCGACGGCCACGTCTTCGCGACGCAGTTCCATCCGGAGAAGAGCGCGCAGGCGGGGCTGAAGCTGCTCGAGAATTTCCTGGGCTGGGACGGGAAGTAGCCGCGCAGCTCGGCTGCTTCGCCGTCGTCCCGGCGAAGGCCGGGACCCAGTCATTGCACCACGGCGAATGCGATCATCCTCGCGTCCTTGCTTCGGATGCGGGCGATGGTGCTGGTGTTTTCTCCGGCGATTCGCGCGGTTCGACGGCTCTGCCGAGGGTCGGCGACTGGGTCCCGGCCTCCGCCGGGACGACGACGTGGGGAAGGCTCGAGCGCAGGTTCCGAAGAGCGGCATCGACGCGATCGATGCGCCTCCTGCGTCGGCACATCCTAAGGAAGCTCTGAATAAGTCCATCCTGGACTTTTCAGAGCACGGTCGGCAAGAAGCGTGGTTCTTGCCGACCTTACGTGCACAATGGCTTACGCCACTGTTCACGGCGGCACATCCCTGTGCCGCCGGAAGCTCTGAACTTGTTCAGAGCTTCCCTAAGAGTTCAGGCCCGACCCCTCTCCCGGGCGATCGCCCGATAACCGATGTCGCGGCGGCAGTACATGTCGGTCCACGAAATCTGATCGATGCGCGCGTAAGCCCGCGACTGGGCTTCGGCGACCGTCGGGCCTAGACCGACGACGCACAAGACGCGCCCGCCGTTCGTCGCGACCGCGCCGTTCTGCAGCGCCGTGCCGGCATGGAACACTTTCACGTTCGGTCCGTCGCCGGACTCGAGCCCGCTGATCACCGCGCCGCGCGCGTAATCGTCCGGATAGCCGCCGGCAGCGAGCACGACGCCGACCGCGGCATCGTCCGTGAAGTCCAGCGCGAGCGTTTCACCCTGCCCGTCCATCAGCGCGAGCAGCGACTCCACGAGATCCGAGCGCAGCCGCATCATGATCGGCTGCGTCTCCGGATCGCCGAAACGGCAGTTGAACTCGAGGACCTTCGGCTCGCCGTCCGGCTGCACCATGAGGCCGGCGTAGAGGAAGCCGCGATACGGCCGCCCTTCCGCCGCCATGCCGGCGAGCGTCGGTGCGATCACTTCCTCGATCGCCCGGCGATGCACGTTCGCATCGACGACGGGCGCCGGCGAATACGCGCCCATGCCGCCCGTGTTCGGTCCGCGATCGCCGTCGTCGCGCGCCTTGTGATCCTGCGAGGACGCGAACGGCACGATGTGCGTGCCGTCCGTCATGACGATGAAGCTCGCCTCCTCGCCGACGAGGAATTCCTCGACGACGATGCGCCGGCCCGCGGCGCCGAAGGCCGTGCCGGCGAGCATGCCGCGCGCGGCCTCGAGCGCCTCCTCGTGCGTCTGCGCGATGACGACACCCTTGCCGGCCGCGAGACCGTCGGCCTTCACGACGAGCGGCAGCGGATGATTGCGGATGTACGCGGCCGCGGGCCCGAACTCCGTGAAGTTCCCGTAGCGCGCGGTCGGAATCGCGTGGCGGGCGAGAAAATCCTTCGTGAACGCCTTCGAGGATTCGAGCACGGCCGCGTTCCGGCGCGGCCCGAAGCAGCGCAGGCCCGCCGCCTCGAAGGCATCGACCACACCCGCCGCGAGCGGCGCTTCGGGGCCGATGATCGTGAGCGCGATGCCTTCACGCTGCGCGAAATCGCGAAGCGTCGCGACGTCGTCCGCGGCGATCGCGAGATTCTGCACTTTCGGCTCGCGCGACGTGCCGGCGTTGCCGGGCGCGCAGTAGACCTGCGAGACGCGCGGCGATTGCGCGGCTTTCCAGGCCAGCGCATGTTCGCGGCCGCCGCCGCCGACGATGAGTATTTTCATGGGTGATCAATGCCTGAAGTGGCGCATGCCGGTGAAGACCATCGCCATGCCGTGCTCGTCCGCCGCGGCGATCGTCTCGTCGTCGCGCTTCGAGCCGCCGGGCTGGATGACGGCCGTGATGCCGACCTCGGCGGCGGCGTCGATGCCGTCGCGGAACGGGAAGAACGCGTCCGACGCCATCACCGAGCCCTCGACGACGAGGTTCTCGTCGGCCGCTTTGATGGCCGCGATGCGCGCGCTGTAGACGCGGCTCATCTGGCCCGCGCCGACGCCGATCGTGCGGCTGTCGCGGGCGTAGACGATCGCGTTCGACTTCACGCACTTCGCGACGCGCCACGCGAACATCAGATCGCGGATCTCGGCGTCAGTGGGCGCGCGCTTCGTCACGACCTGCACGTCCTTCGGCCCGATCGCGCAGCGTATCGCGTCGCGGTCCTGCACGAGGAGACCGCCCGTGACGCGCTTGTAGTCGCGGCCCGCGCCGCTGTCGGCGAATTCGCCGACGGTGAGGAGACGCAGATCTTTGCGCGCCTGACAGACCGTGAGCGCGGCGGGTTCGACGGCGGGGGCCACGATCACTTCGACGAACTGGCGCGCGACGATCGCTTCCGCGGTCTTCGCGTCGAGCGGCCGGTTGAACGCGATGATGCCGCCGAATGCAGACGTCGGATCGGTGGCATAGGCCAGTTCGTAAGCCGTGAGCAGATCTTTCGCCTCGGCGACGCCGCAGGGATTCGCGTGCTTGACGATGCAGCACGCCGGACCGTCGAAGGACCACACGCACATCAGCGCGGCGTCGGTATCCGCGATGTTGTTGTAGGAGAGCTCCTTGCCGTGGAGCTGGGTCGCGCGCGCGATGCTGCCGCACGGCGCATTCGCCTCGGCGTAGAACGCGGCCTGCTGATGCGGATTCTCGCCGTAGCGCAGCGCCTGCAGCTTCGTAAAGCGCAGGTCGACCGCGGCCGGAAACGCATCGTCTTCCGGCGCGTCGACCGCGGCGAGATAGTTCGCGATCGCGTGATCGTAATGCGCGGTGTGCGAGAACGCTTTCGTCGCGAGCCGTAAGCGTGTGGGCTTCGTCACTTCGCCATGCGCGGCGAGCTCGGCGACGACGGCGTCGTAGTCGTCCGGATCGACGACGACCGCGACGTGCGCGTGATTCTTCGCCGCGGCGCGCACCATGGTCGGGCCGCCGATGTCGATGTTCTCGATCGCCTCCTCCAGCGTGCAGTCCGCGGCGGCCACGGTCCTCTCGAACGGATAGAGATTCACGACGACGAGATCGATCGGCGCGATGTGCTGCGCGTGCATGACCGCATCGTCCTGCCCCCGGCGCGCGAGGATGCCGCCGTGGATCTTCGGATGCAGCGTCTTCACGCGGCCGTCCATGATTTCGGGAAAGCCGGTGTGCTCGGAGACCTCGGTGACCGGAATCTCCGCCTTGCGCAGCAGCGCGGCGGTGCCGCCGGTCGAGAGGATCTGAATGCCCTGCGCCGCGAGCGCGCGCGCGAATGCCTCGACCCCGCGTTTGTCGGAAACGCTGAGGAGGGCCCGGGTGAACTTAGCCATGATTGAACCTTGACGATGGATGCGGCGGGCGCGCCGCCTGATGAGCCTTCTGTACGTGTGTTCCGGCCATGGGCCGTGCCGGCGCGGGACTGGCCTGTGAACGACGCTCGCATCGGCCCGCGGCGCGCGGGGCGACGGTCGCCCCGTCCGGCCGGTCCGTCAGGTCGCGATCTTATATTTTTCGAGCTTCTTGCGCAGCGTCGCGCGATTGAGGCCGAGGTACTGGGCGGCCTTGGAGAGATTGCCGCGCGTGTAATGCATGACGACCTCGAGCAGCGGACGCTCGATTTCGCAGAGCACGAGCTCGTAGAGCTCGTGCGGCGGCTGGCCGTCGAGCTCGGCGAAATAGCGCTCGAGCGCCTGCTTGACATGGAATGCGAGCGGCTGCGGTTCCGCCGACTTCTCGGGATTGATCTTCGTCACGGTGGCGGTGGCCACGTTCGATTTCGCAATCATCATGCTGCAAGAGCTCCCTGTTGGATGCTGCGATGCCTGTCCAGGTAATCGAGTTGCAGGCCCGGCTCCGACAGTGCGTTGAATACCGCCCGAAAACGTGCGCCTTCTGCCAGCCAGCGGCTGTACCAGCCGACGTGCTTGCGGGCGACGCGCATTCCAATCTCCGGTCCATAGAACTCGTGCAGGGCGGCGACGTGCACCGCCATCATGTCGAGTACCGTGCCGCGATCCGGCGGCGGCAGTACGCGACCCTGATCCAGGTAGGCGCGGACCCGTCCGAACAGCCAGGGGTCACCCTGGGCCGCGCGGCCGATCATCACGCCGTCGGCGCCCGTGTGCTTCAGCACGGACGCCGCTCGTTCGGGAGTCGTGATGTCGCCGTTCGCGATCACGGGGATCGCGACGGCGCGCTTCACTTCGGCAATCGTGTCGTATTCGGCCTCGCCCGCGAAGGCGCAGGCACGCGTGCGGCCGTGCACGGCGAGCGCGACGATGCCGCACGCTTCGGCGAGCTTCGCGATCGCGACCGCATTGCGATGCGCGCGATCCCAGCCGGTGCGAATCTTTAGCGTGACGGGCACGTCGACGGCGGCGACGACGGCTTCGAGGATGCGGGCGACGAGCGGCTCGTCGCGCAGCAGCGCCGAGCCCGCGGCCTTGTTGCAGACCTTCTTCGCGGGACAGCCCATGTTGATGTCGACCAGCTCCGCGCCGAGCTCGACGGAGTGGCGCGCGGCGGCGGCGAGTGCCGCGGGCTCGGCGCCTGCGATCTGCACGATGCGCGGCGAAGCTTCGCCCTCGAAGTCGAGACGGCGACGCGTCTTGCCGGTCGAGCGCAGGCGTTCGTTCGCGGTGGTCATCTCGGAAGCGGCGAACGCCGCGCCTTCGCGGCGGCAGATCGCGCGGAACACGCGATCGCTCACGCCGGCCATAGGCGCAAGGATCACGGGACGATCGTGATGGTGTGGGCCCAGCTGCATCTCTTCTAGTTTTTCTCGAACCGTCGTTTACGAACAAACCGGAAATCGCACCGCGCCCGGTGTCACACCCGGACGATTGCACCTGACGCTCGCGCGGAAAATCCGATTTGACTACTCGCCGCTCTACATGGCGGCGTGGGGCTCGGGGCGACTCCTGGACGGCAGTGAAGGCCCCGTGTGGGCGAGGATGATAGCCACATTCAACGAGCGGTGAAAGCGCTCCGCATGACGCCCCACAGGGGGGTCACAGAAACGTGAATTCGAAGCTGTCGGCGGCGTTACCGGCGCCGGCGATTTCGAGGACGACATACACCGAGCCACCGGCCGGCAGCCCCGACGCGATGTCGATGCTCTGGTCGAGATATTCCTTCGGCGCGAAGCGGCGAATGCCGACGACACTGCCCGTGCGGTCGTAAATACCGAGTTGGATCACCGGGTAAGCCGCAGGTCTTGAACCGTTGTTGTGCAAGGTCGCGTTGACGAGCAACGTGCCCGCGTACTGCGGATGATCGCGCACGTCGCGCGCGAGCAACTCGATCGTACCGGTCGCGAGCGGCACGCGCAGATCACAACCGAGATGCGCACACAACCGCTCCGCCCAGGGTTGGAGCGCGGGCCAGCGTTCGAACAGCGGCGCGCGATACGTGTAGCCGACCTTCGCCGCGAGCGCGAGCAGCAAGGCGAGTGCCAACGACGCCCATAACCAGCGCGCGCGTGACCGACCTTGTCCGGACAACGCGGCGATTTCCTCGCGCAGGATCTCGGGCACGGCTTCGTCGTCGTCGCTGCGTCCGACGATCGGTGACGCGACGAGGGGTGCCTCTTCGACGACCGCTGCGACGGGCGCGTCGAACAGGATCGCGTGCTCGCTCTCGGGCATCAGCGGCGCATTCGCCGCGGCGATCTCGGCCTGCACTTCGCGGAACAGCGGCGGCATGTCGATCGCGACGGCTTCGAGCGCGGCTTCGCTGCCGAGTTGCGGCCCGGGCGCGGGCGGCGGTTCGTCGAAGACGTCGGGCACGGTCGTCGCGGCCGCGATCTCGATGTCGTGTGCGGGCAGTTCGACGACGACGGGAGCCGCGACTTCAGGTTTGGGGGATGTCGCGATCGCCGCTTCGACGTTCGCTTGCGGTGCAGGCTCGTCGACGAGCCGCTGCAGCACGTTGAACACGTAATCGCATGCACCGCAGGCGACGAAGCCGCGGGCCGCGCGCAGGTGTTCGGCTTTCAAGCGGAACACCGCCGCACATTGGGGACATTGAGTCAGCACGGGGTGGCGTCACCCGGCCAGATGGCCGGCGATGAACGCCCATCCTCCTCGGGTTTGCGTCGAGTCCATGGTAAACGGCGCAGTGTAGGCGGCCAAGATCGTCGCGGCCTGCGCTTCGAGCAGACCCGACACGCCGAGTGCACCGCCGGGCACGAGCCGGGCACGAAATTCCTCGCGCAGCGCGAGCAGCGGATTCTGGAGCAGGTTCGCGACGAGCACGTCGTAGCGTTCACCCGGCGCCAAGGCGTCGGGATGCAGCACGCGGAGCGCCGGGCAGCCGTTCAGCGCCGCGTTCTCGCGCGTCACACGCAGTGCATCCTCGTCGATGTCGACGGCGACGACTTCGCGCGCGCCGCATTTCAATGCCGCGATCGCGAGGATGCCGGAGCCGCAGCCGTAATCGAGCACGCGTCTGCCGGCGAGGAAGCCCTCGCGCGCGAGCCAGTCGAGGCACAGTCCCGTCGTTGGATGCGTGCCGGTGCCGAAGGCCATGCCGGGATCGAGGCGCACCACGGCACGCGCACCGGGCAGCGGTTCGCGCCAGGTGGGACAGACGCAGAGCCCGGCGCCGAACATCACGGGTTCGAACTGCGCCATCCAGCGCGTGTGCCAGGGTTCGTCGGCGAGGGCATCCGCGGCGAAGATCGGACATTCGAGACCGGCGCGCGCAACGGCCGCGGCGACCGCGTTGCGGTCCGCGGCCGCGTCGAACAAACCCGTGATGCGGCAGCGCGGCCAGAGCCGCGGCTCGTTCGAGCCGGGCTGATCGAAGATCGGGACGTCGTCCTCGGCTTCGCAGGACACCGCGAGCGCGCCGGCGGCTTCGAGCACCGCTTCGAGCAGCTCGACGTCGCGGTCCGGGACGAGGAAGCTCAGGTTCAGCCAGGGTGGCGTGCTCATCGCGCCGTCTCCCGGCTCATTCCAGCGACAGCTTCCGCTCGAGGTAGTGAATGTCGGTGCCGCCCACGGCGAAGGCCGCGTCGTTGATGAGCTCGCGATGCAGCGGCACGTTCGTATCTATGCCTTCGACGAGGATCTCGTTCAGCGCGGTGGCCATGCGCGCGAGCGCGATGGGGCGCGTGCCGCCGTGCGCGATGAGCTTGGCGACGAGCGAATCGTAGTACGGCGGCACGGTGTAGCCGTCGTAGAGATGCGAGTCCATGCGGATGCCGGGGCCCCCGGGGACGTGGAACATGGTGATCTTGCCGGGCGAAGGGCGGAACGTCCGCGCCTCTTCGGCGTTGATGCGGCATTCGATCGCATGACCGCGCATCACGATGTCGTCCTGCGTGACCGAGAGCTTCTCGCCGGCCGCGACGAGGAGCTGCTCGCGCACGATGTCGATGCCGGTTACGAGCTCGGTGACCGGATGCTCGACCTGCAGGCGCGTGTTCATCTCGATGAAGTAGAACTGGCCGTTCTCGTAGAGGAACTCGAACGTGCCGGCGCCGCGATAACCGATCGCCTGACAGGCTTCGACGCAGCGCCGGCCCATGCGCTCGCGCGTCTCGGCGTCGATGCCGGGCGCGGGGCTCTCCTCGATGATCTTCTGGTGGCGGCGCTGCATGGAGCAGTCGCGCTCGCCGAGATGCACGCAGTTGCCGTAGTGGTCGGCGAGCACCTGGAATTCGATGTGGCGCGGGTGCTCCAGGAATTTTTCCATGTACACGGCGTCGTTGTTGAACGCCGCGAGCGCTTCCTGCTTCGTCAGCACGATGGCCGTCTTCAACGAGGCCTCGCCGTGCACGACGCGCATGCCGCGGCCGCCGCCGCCGCCGGACGCTTTGATGATGATCGGATAGCCGATCTCGCGCGCCATGCGCACGTTCTCCGCCATGTCCTCACCGAGCGGCTTGCCCGAGCCCGGCACGCAGGGGATGCCGGCCTCCTGCATCGCCTTGATGGCCGAGAGCTTGTCGCCCATGAGACGGATGGTCTCGGCTCGCGGCCCGATGAAGATGAAGCCGCTCTTCTCGACGCGCTCCGCGAAGTCCGCGTTCTCCGAGAGGAAGCCGTAGCCCGGATGGATGGCGACGGCATCCGTCACTTCCGCGGCCGACAGCACGGCCGGGATGTTGAGATAGCTCTGCGCCGCGGGCGGCGGGCCGATGCACACGGATTCGTCGGCGAGGCGCACATGCATGAGATCGACGTCGACCGTCGAGTGCACGGCGACCGTCTTGATGCCGAGCTCGTGGCAGGCGCGCAGGATGCGCAGGGCGATCTCGCCGCGATTGGCGATGACGACTTTGTCGAGCATGGCGCGGCGTCAGTCGATGACGAAGAGCGGCTGACCGAATTCGACGGGCTGCGCGTTGTCGCAGAGGATCTTGCGCAAGGTGCCGGCGCGATCGGACTCGATCGGATTCATGATCTTCATCGCCTCGATGATGCAGAGCGTGTCCCCGACCTTGATCTGCTGGCCGACGCGCACGAACGGCCCGCTGTCCGGCGAGGGTGAGGAGTAGTAGGTGCCCACCATCGGCGAGGTGACGACGTGGCCGGATTCCGCGGGCACCTCGGCGACGTGTGCGGGGGCGGCATGCGGCGCGGGCGCCGCGGCGGGCGCGTGGTGCACGGCGACCGGCGCGTGGCTCAGCACCGTCTGCACCTGGCCGCCGAGACGGCTGATGCGCACGGATTCCTCGCCTTCCTTGATTTCGATTTCGGCGATGCCCGATTCCTCGAGCAGCTCGATGAGTTTTTTTACTTTTCTGATGTCCATGCTGTTCCCCCTGGCGGCCGGGCCTCAGGCCCCGGCGAGCACGCGGCAGGCCGCGGCGAGCGCCAATTCATAACCTTGGACCCCGAGGCCGACGATGACCCCGCGGGCGATGTCCGAAAAATAGGAATGGTGCCGGAACGGCTCGCGGGCGTGCACGTTCGACAGATGCACCTCGATGAACGGGATGGCCACCCCGAGCAGGGCGTCGCGCAGCGCAATGCTGGTGTGTGTGAATGCGCCGGGATTGATGAGGATGAAGGCCACCTGTTCCTTCCGGGCAGCGTGGATGCGATCGATGAGCGCGTGCTCGGCATTGCT
The DNA here is from genome assembly GCA_016209015.1 of Gammaproteobacteria bacterium. Classification (GTDB taxonomy): domain Bacteria; phylum Pseudomonadota; class Gammaproteobacteria; genus JACQWY01. The sequence continues at coordinate 128,952 of JACQWY010000019.1, forward strand.
CTGGAACGCGACGAGCTCGTGGCCGGCGGTGCTGGCCGCGGCGCTGAGCATGGCCTCGATCTCGGGGAGCGTGGTGTGGCCGTATTTGTCGGGCTCGCGCTCACCGAGGAGATTGAGGTTCGGTCCGTTCAGGAGAAGGATGCGCGCCATGGCGACCGATCGGCCTCTGCACTCTGGAAGGGCGCGCAACGTAGCACAATTTCCCGGGAGTTGCGAGGCAGATGCCGGGGGATAGCACCGTGATCAGGGGCGTTGCCGGAGATCCGCGGAGTTCAGAGCAAGGGCTGCAGGACGCCCTCGAGATCCGCCGCGGCCCATTCGCCCGGGTGGGTCTTGACGACCTTGCCGGTCTTGTCGACGACGGCCGTGAACGGGATCGCGCCGACGACGTTGCCGAGCACGCGCAGCAGCTCGACCGCCGGATCGTCGCCGATGAGGAGCGGATACGTGATGCCGTGGCTCTGGGCGAACGTCTTCACGCTCTCGGCGTCGTCGAGCGCGAGGCCGACGAACTGCACGCCCTGCGCCTCGTATTTCTTCTGCAGCTCGACGAACGCCGGCATCTCCTTGATGCAGGGCGTGCACCAGGTCGCCCAGAAATTGATGACGAGCGTGCGGCCTGCCCAGTGGGACAGCGCCTGCTGGTCCGTGCCATTCGGTGCCGCGAACGTCCAGGCCGCGAGGTCGATTTGGGACGCCGCCACCGGGTGCGGGACCTGCGGCGGGGCGGCCGGTTTCGGCGCGGGCGTGGCGGCCGCGGGCGGCGGAGCCTTCGGCGCGTTCTTGTCGTGGGCCGGATTCAGTGCATAGCCGAGCACGCCGGCGATGACCGGGAACATGACTGCCCAGATCAACATGCGCTTCTGGTTCATGTGCCGAACGCCGCCCTCACGCGGGCCGCGAATTCCTGCGGCCCCTTGTAACCCTCGAGCCGCTGGCCGCGGCGCTCGCGGCCGCTCGGATCGAAGAACAGTACCGCCGGCGGCCCCTGCAGCTCGAAGCGCTTGAGGAGCGCCGTGTCCGCGGCGTCCGAGTCCGTCACGTCCGCGCGCAGCAGGACGGCGTGGCGCAGCGCCGCCTGGACTTCGGGATGGCTGAAGGTATCGCGCTCCAGCTCTTTGCAGGAGACACACCAGTCGGCGTAGAAATCGAGCAGCACCGGCCGGCCGTTCTGCTGCGCGGTGGCGAGCGCGGCCGCGAGACCGTCGTTCCCCTTCACCGGCGCGAACGGCATCTCGGCGGGACCGCGCTCGCGGGCGGCGGCGGTGAGCGGCTTGAGCGGCGCGAACGGATCCTCGGCACCGGCCGCGGCACCGACGATGAGGATGACGCCGTAGCACAGCAGTGCGAGGCCGATGCCCTTCCAGAAACGCTGCCAGCCGGACGCCGCATCCTGCAGCGGCTCGAGCGCGCCGAGGTAGATCGCCGAGCCGATGAGCAGCAGGGCCCACAGCGACAACGTCGCGGGCCCCGGCAGGAGCCGGCTCAGGAAGGAGATCGCGACGCCGAGGAACACGACGCCGAACGTCTGCTTCACCGTCTCCATCCAGATCCCGGCGCGCGGCAACAGATGGCCCGCGGAGAAACCGACGGCGAGCAGCGGCGCGCCCATGCCGAGACCGAGCACGAACAGCGCGAGGCCGCCGACGAGCGGGCTGCCCTGGCGGCCGAGGTAGAGCAGCGCGCCGGCGAGCGGCGGCGCGACGCAGGGTCCGACGATGATTGCGGAGAGCGCGCCCATGATCGCGACACCCGCGAAATTGCCGCCCTCGCGCCGGCGGCTCAAGCCATCGAGCTTCGTCTGCCAGGACGGGGGTAGTTGCAGTTGATAGAAGCCGAACATGGACAGCGCGAGCAGCACGAAGACGACGCTGAACGTGACGAGCACGGCCGGATGCTGGAAGGCGGCCTGCAGGTTGTGTCCGAAGAGCCCGGCCACGAGACCGACGACGGCGTAGGTGGAGGCCATCGCGACGACGTAGACGAGCGTCAGCACGACGCTCCGCGCCGGCGTGACTGGCTGCTTCTGGCCGACGATGAGGCCGGAGAGGATCGGCACCATCGGGAACACGCACGGCGTCATCGCGAGCAGCAGGCCGAAGCCGAAGAAGAGCGCGATCACGCCGGCGAGCGGCAGATGATCGAGCTTCGCGGCGAGATCGTCCGTTTCCGAGCGTTCGGGCGGTGCGGCGGGCGGTGCGGCGGGCGTCGGGGCGGGCGCGGCAACGGGCGGTGCCGGCGGCGCGACTTCGGCGGCGTTCGCGTCCGGGGCGAGGACGGATGCCGCGAGCTTCACGATTTTCTTGATCGGCGGATAGCAGATGCCTTTCTCCGCGCAGCCCTGGTAGACGACGCGCACGCTCACCGGCTCCGGACCGGCCGGCGCGGTCACCGGCAGCCGCGCACGCTGGTGGCCGTGATAGATCTGCACGATCCCGAACTCGGGATCGTCCTTGGTCTCGCTCGGCGGCAGCTCGGGCGTGCCGAGCGCGAGGCCGGTGCTCAGCGGCTCGAACTTGATCTTGTCGCGATAGAGGTAGTAGCCGGGCGCGATGTCCCAGTCGAGCTGCAGCCCGCCGTTGGGGGCGCGATCGTAGGAAAAGACGAACGCCTGGTCGGGGGGCAGGAATTCCTGCTCGGCCGCGGCCGGCTTGCCGCCGAGCTTCGTGAGGGCATCCAGGAGCCCGTCCCCGGCCCAGGCGGCCGCGACGAACAGCAGGGCGACGAGCCCGATCAGGCCGTGACGTCGGCGAGCCATTGCAGGTAGGCAGGTGATCCCATGGCCACAGGGACCGCGATCACTTCGGGGAGTTCATACGGATGGCGCGCGCGGAGCACGGCTTCGAGCTCGGCGTAGCGGGCGCGCGTGGTCTTCGCGACGAGCAGCACCTCGGTGTCTTCGTGAATCGCCTCCTGCCAGCGGTAGACCGAGGTCAGGCCCGGCACCACGTTCACGCAGGCCGCGGCGTGCGCCTCGACGGCCGCCCGCGCGAGCTCGAGCGCGGTTTCGCGGCTCGGGCACGTGCAGAAGACGACGAGAGGCTCGGACAAGGGACGATCCTGCTGGCTTGCGCGGTGACGGTGCAGGGCGCATTGTAATCCGAGAGCCCGACACCATATAGATCGACGTGTACTTCCTGCTGATCCTCGCGCTGCTCATCTCCCTCCCGCTCGCGGAGATCTACTGCATCATCCAGGTCGGGCGCGTCCTCGGCGCCCTGCCGACGATCCTGCTCCTCGTCGTGATCTCGCTCGCCGGCACGGCGCTGCTGCGCTGGCAGGGCATCGCGACCGTACGTCGGGTACAGCTCATGTTGTCCCAGGGCCGGCTGCCGGCAGTCGAGGTGATCGAAGGGTTGCTGCTCGTGCTCGCGGCGGTACTCATGATCACGCCGGGCTTTCTCACCGACGTCGCAGGCCTCCTGCTCGTGCTGCCGCCGCTGCGCGGCCTCGCTGCGGCGCTGATCCTGCGCCAGGCGTTGAAGCACGGACGCTTTGCGGTGCACGGCGTCGACACCACGATCATCGAAGGCGAATTCAGGCGCGATGATCAGCCGAGGTTGCCGCCGGATCGGCGCTGACGGTCGCTCGTGGGTGCGGGGTGAAATAAGTGGTGCTGTCCGTAGCACGGGATCGCTCCGGATATCCCCGGGCTTCGCGCCTGAATCAGCGTAAGCGAAGACGCTCTGAACTCGTTCAGAGCGTCCTTCAGTCATCCCTGCGCGAACAGTGTCATGGCATGGGGCTGCGGCGGACCCTGGAGTGCCCACGCGCGGGTCTTCAGGGTGTCGTCATCGACGCCCGCGGCGCGCGCCTCGACCATGGCTGCCGGATCGAACACCACGCCTATCGGATCTGCGGCGAACTCCGGTCCGCGCATATAGGCGTCGGCCTCTGCCGCGGACGCGAAGTTGTCGACCTGCAGTTCGACGAAATAGCCGTCCGGGTCACGGTAGTACATCGAAGTCGTCACGCCATGCTGTAGCGGGACCCGCGGTTTGATGCCGCGGCCGTCGAGCATCACGTAGCGCTCGAGGAGGTCGCCGAGGTCCGCGAAGGTAAACGCGGTGTGCATGAGCCCGGTACTGTCAGGTGGTGGTTCGACAAAGGACTGACCGGGGGGAGGGGCGAGCAGGGCGATGCGGTGGTGTTCCTCGTCGAAGGTGATGAAGCACAGGCCGGAATTCTCGTAGACCACGTGCGCATCGAGCACGGTGCAGTACCAATCGCGCATCTCGGCCAGTCGGTTGGTCTTGAAGACGAAGTGGGCGAGCTTCGGCGTGGCTTTCATCGGGCATGCCCTCCTGCGGCACTTGCGGAACGCTTCGGCGAACGTATACATTTATTGACTATTAGTCAACGAACGTAGGGGCCAGCGTGTGCGCACTCTTCTTGGGGGCACGTATCGCACGGGCCGAGCACAACGCCACGCATGACACGCAGCGCCGAACAGCCCCGCACCCGTCGGCAGGTCCAGGCCGAGACCACCGCCGCGCGCGTACTGGCTGCGGCCGCCGAGCTGTTCGCCGGGCGTCCGTACGACGCCGTGTCGATGGCGGCCATCGCCGATGCCGCGGGTTGCGCGCATGGATTGCCCTTCCACTATTTCGGCAGCAAGCGTGGCCTGTACCTTGCCGCCATGGACAACGCCGCGCGTGAGCTGGCCGATGCGCACGCCGCCGCGGGCGCGGCTGCGCCGCGCGACGAAGTGCGCGCGATGCTGGCCGCGCATTTCGACTTCATGGTCCGACGGCCGACACTCGCGGTCGCCCTGCTGCGCGGCGGGATCGGCGCTGATCCCGATGCCTGGGCGATCTTCGACATCGTCCGGCGGCAGTTCCTTGCGCGAGTCTGCGGCCTGTTGCAGCTCGATGCCGAGGCGAGCGTGCTGATGTTCATGCTCAGAGCATTGAGCGGCGCAATCGACGAATCGACGCTGCAAATGCTGGAAGCGCCGCATGTCGTCGCAGTCGAAGTGCTGGTCGACGCGCTCCTGCATATGCTCGCGGCGGCTATCGAGGTCGCGGCCACGCTCGATCGAGGCCTCGCTGTGACCCGCGCTCTGGCCCTACTGGAAGGCAACGCGAAGGAGACACGATGAACGCGCAATCCGCTCTCGAAACACCCGTGCTCATCGCTGGCGGCGGGCCGGTCGGCATGACCTTGGCGCTCGAATTGGCACGCCTGGGTGTGGCTTGCACCCTGATCGAGCAGAGCGAGCACACGACGTGCTACCCGAAGATGGATCTCACGAACGTGCGCTCGATGGAGCTCTATCGACGTCTGGGTCTGGCCGAACGGCTGCGCGACGTCGGCGTGCCGCGCGAAAACCCGTTCGACATTTTGTGGATGACTTCGCTGAGCGGCTACGAGCTGCACCGCTTTCGCTATCCATCCTCGGCAGAGTTCGCCGCGGCGGCCCGCCTGCGCAACGACGGCAACCAGCCCTGCGAAGCCCCCTTGCGCGTGAGCCAGGTCATCATCGAGCCGCTACTCAAGGCCGCGGTCGAAGCCGAGCCTCTCATCGACGCGCGCTTCCACGTGCGCTTCGAGCGCGTCCTCGACCAGGATCGCGACGGCGTCGATATCGAGGCGCGGGATTTGCGAACCGACGAACTGTTCAGGATCCGTGCCGCCTATGTGGCCGGTTGCGACGGTGGCGGCAGCCGCGTCCGCGAATCGCTCGGCATCGCACTCGAAGGTGATTTCGCGGTCGCGAGCGCCTACATGATCCACTTTCGCAGCCGCGAGTCGGAGTTCTTGCAACGCTGGGGCAAGACCTGGCATTCGCAATCGGCGCCGGGCACCTTGATCCACCAGGACGACGACGAAATTTACACCCTGCAGGCCTGGATCATGCCCGGACAGGATCCGACGACCTGGAATCCCCGGGAGGTGCTGGAGCGCTGGGCGGGACGAACGTTCGAATACGAGATCCTGCTGCACAATCCCTGGAGTGCGCACATGGTCGTCGCCGAGCGTTACGTCGCGGGACGCGTGGCGCTCGCCGGCGACGCGGCGCACCAGTTCATGCCGACCGGCGGCTATGGCATGAATTCCGGCGTCTGCGACGCCATCGGCCTGGCCTGGATGCTTGCGGCCCTGGTCCAGGGATGGGGCGGACCACACTTGCTGGATGCCCATGACGCAGAACGGCGCCCGACCGCGTACTGGCATCGCAATGCCTCGCGGCGCCACCTTGGCGTGCGAATGCAGATCGCCGAGATTTTCGCCACGGCCGGCGACCTCGATGGCCACGAACCCGAGGCGTTCGCGCGGCGTGCCGCGGCCGGGGCCCGTATCGCGGCGGCCGGCAACGCCGAGAATGAATCCTGGTGCGTCGAACTCGGTTTCCGCTATGACCGGTCGCCCATCGTCGCCAGCGAAGGCGCTGCGCCCGACATCGATCCGCTCACCTATACCGCGTCGACATGGCCCGGCGCCCGCTTGCCGCACGTGTTCCTCGACGAGGGCGTGAGCATTCACGATCGACTGGGAGCTGGCTTCACCCTGGTCGTCATCGACGGCGACGTCGACACCCTCGCATTCGAGCAGGCGGCGGCTCGACGTCGCATGCCTTTCGCCGTGCTGCGACTCCAGCGCCCCGACCTCTTGGCCATTTACGCGCGCCGACTCCTCCTCGTGCGGCCCGATCAGCACATCGCCTGGCGCGGCAACGAACCGCCGCGGGACGCGGCGGGCTTGCTGGCGCAGGTCTGCGGCGGATGAGCGCTCCCCCCTCTCGCACGCCCGGACGCAACCGGGCTGCCGTGTAAGCAAGGAGACACGATAGTGAATGCCGCAATCGACGAGCGTACACGCCAACGTGAGACGCTGCTGGCGTCCGTAGAACGCATCAAGCCCGTCCTCGAAGCGGGGGGCGCCGAGAGTGAGACCTTGCGTACACTGCCCGCGGATGCGGTCGCGGCGCTGCGGGACGAGGGTCTGTTCGCGCTCAAGGTCCCGGCGGTTCTCGGCGGCACCGAGGCGGATCCCGTGACGCAGATGCACGTCTACGAAGCCGTGGCGCGCATCGATCCCGCGGCCGGGTGGACCTGCTTCATCGGCTGCGGCGCGATGGTGATGACCGCCTACCTGTCTGATGCCTGTATCGAACGGATGTGGGCGGGTGGACGCATTCCGACCGCTGCGGCGGTCGTCATGCCGGGACGGGCCACGCGCGAGGCAGGTGGCTATCGCATCGATGGCCGCTGGTCCTGGGGCAGCGGCATCAATCACGCCGAGTGGGTCGGTGTGCACGTGCTGGTGGAGAACGACGGTGCGCCGCCGGACTCCCTGCTGGCCATGCTGCCGGCCGCGCATGTGGAAATCCTCGACAACTGGCACGTCGCCGGCCTCAAGGGCACGGGCAGTTACGACTTCGCCATCCGCGATCGCTTTGTCCCCGAAAGCCATGCATTCGATCTGCGGGCCATGCGCCCGCTACGCGGCGGCCCGTCGTTTCGAATGGGCATCCCGGCTCTGATCGCCAACGAGTTCGGCGGCTTCGCCGCGGGTGTGGGGCGCCGCGCGCTGGACGAAATCACGCAGCAGGCACTCCTCAAGTCGCGCGGCTACGCGGGCAAAGCGACCTTGGCAGACCGCCCCACCTTTCATTGCTGGCTCGGCGAGGCGGATTTCAGACTGCGCGCGGCCCGAACGCTGTTGTTCGACGCTTACGAACAAGCCTGGCAGCGCCTGTGCGCCGGCGTGTCCATCGGCGCGGCCGAACAAATCGAACTGCGCGCCATCGTTGCGCACATGGTGCGCGTGGCAACGCAGGTTGCGAGCGAAGCGTATCGCTACGGTGGTGGCGGCGCCGCGCGACTCGACAATATGCTGCAGCGCTGCGCGCGCGATCTGGAAGTCGCGAGCGTCCACTTGTTCGCCAGTGATGCGATTTTCGAACAACACGGTCGCAGTCTGCTGGGCGCCACTGATCTCAATCCCATGGTGTGAGAAGCGGGCGCGGCGATCGTCGAAGGCTCCTGCGACACACCGGCTGAGCGGGCAGCCTGCTCGAAAATCCGGACGAGAAGTTACAGCCCCACCAGCCTTGCCGCCGCCTTCTGCAAGGTCTCGTCCTCCTTGCAGAAGCAGAAGCGCACGTAGCGCGCGGCGGGCGGCGTCTCGTAGAACACCGACACCGGGATCGCGGCGACGCCCACTTCGCGCGTGAGCCAGGCCGCGAACTCGCGGTCGGGGAGCTCCGAGATCGCGCTGTAGTCGACGAGCTGGAAGTAGGTGCCGGCCGAGGGCTCGAACACGAAGCGCGAGTCCGCGATCGCGGCGTTGAAGAGATCACGCTTGCGCTGGTAGAAGTGCGGCAGCTCGGTCAAATGCTCGGGATGCGCGTCCATGAAATCCGCGAGGCCCTGCTGGATCGGCTGGATGCCGACGAAGGTCACGAACTGATGCACCTTGCGCATCTCCGTCGTGAGCGCGGCCGGCGCGACGCAGTAGCCGGTCTTCCAGCCCGTGACGTGATAGGTCTTCCCGAACGAGAAGACGACGTAGGCGCGCGCGCGGAGCGTCGGATGGGCGAGCACGGTCGCGTGCTTCGCGCCGTCGTAGATGAGGTGCTCGTAGACTTCGTCGGAGCAGACGATGAGATCGTGCTTCTCGGCGAGCGCAGCGAGCGCGTCGAGATCCCCGGCCGTGATCACCGTCCCCGTCGGGTTGTGCGGCGAGTTGATCATGATCATCCGCGTGCGCGGCGTGATCGCTTTCGCGACGCGCTCCCAGTCGATGCGATAGGCCGGCGGCTCGAGCGGGATGTGCACGGGCTTCGCGCCCGCGAGCAGCACCGCCGGCTCGTAGCTGTCGTAGGCCGGGTCGAACATGATGACTTCGTCGCCCGCCTCTATGACCGCGGTCACCGCGCAGTAGATCGCTTCCGTCGCGCCGGGTGTCACGGTGATCTCGGTGTCCGGATCCGCGCTCACGCCGTAGCAGTTCTCCAGCTTGCGCGCGATCGCCTCGCGCAGCCGCGGAATGCCGGCCATGGGCGGATACTGGTTGTAGCCGTGGTCGATGTAATGCTTGACGCGGTCCTTCAACGCGGCGGGACCGTCGTAATCCGGAAAGCCCTGCGAGAGATTGATGGCGCCGTGCTCGGCCGCCATCTGCGACATCACGGTGAAGATCGTCGTGCCGACGTGCGGGAGTTTGCTCTTGATCATGGCCCGGCATTATCCGGTAATCGGGCCCGGTACCCAAGACACGGGGCGCCGATTAAGATGCCGACACCCCAGCACATCCGCGCGGTGCCATGCCCTTCTCGAGTCCTGATCCCGAGCTCGACCGTCTGCCCGAGCTGCTGCGCGCCCCGACGCGCGTATTGTTCGAACGTTTCGCCGCGGCCTGGGCCGCCGCGGGCGGCGCGCGCGGCGTGTGGGAAGCACGACTCGGCGAGCTCGCGCGCGTGTTCGCCGCGAGCCCCTTCGTCGCCGAGTATGCGATCCGCAATCCCGGCGAATTCACCGCCTGCGTGCTCGAGCCCGTCGCCGAGCCGCGCACGGCGGCCGGCCTCGAAGCGCTCGCCGGCGCAGCTTGTGTCTCGGCCGGCAGCGAAGCGGCCGCGATGGCCGCGGTGCGCCGGCTGCGCAATCGCGAGATGGTGCGCATCGCCTGGCGCGACATCCTCGGGCTCGCGGATCTGACGATCGTGATGGCGGAGCTCAGCGCGCTCGCGGACGCCTTCATCCGCGCCGCGCTGGACTATCTCGCCGGCACGCTCCTCGCGCGCTACGGCACGCCGCGCGACGAGCAGGGCGTCGAGCAGAAGCTCATCGTGATCGGCATGGGCAAGCTCGGCGGCGGCGAGCTGAACTTCTCGTCCGACATCGATCTCATCTTCGTCTTCCGCGCGGCCGGCGAGACGGCCGGCGGCAAGCGCGACATCGCGAACCAGGAATACTTCGACCGCCTCGGCAAGAAGCTGATCGGCTTCCTCGGTGACACGACGGACGAGGGCTTCGTGTATCGCGTCGACATGCGGCTGCGGCCGTTCGGCGACTCCGGCCCGCTGACGACGAATTTCGCCGCGCTCGAGCACTATTATCTCGTGCACGGCCGCGACTGGGAGCGCTACGCGCTCATCAAGGGCCGCGCGGTGACGGGCGACGACGCGGATCGCGCCGCGCTCCGGCAGATCCTCAAACCCTTCGTCTACCGGCGCTATCTCGATTTCGGCGCGCTCGAAGCGGTGCGCGAGATGAAAGCGCTGATCAGCGAAGAGGTCGCGCGCCAGGATCTGCATCACGACGTGAAGCGCGGCGCGGGCGGCATCCGCGAGATCGAATTCATCGGCCAGACGTTCCAGCTCATCCGCGGCGGGCGCGAACCGCGCCTGCAGGTGCGGCCGATCCTGCAGATTCTCGCGGCCTGCGCGGATCTGAAGCTGCTCGAGGGCGAGGACGTCGCGGCGCTCGTCGAGTCCTATCACGTGCTGCGCACCGCCGAGCACCGGCTCCAGGAAGTGCACGACCAACAGACGCACGAGCTGCCGCACGACGAGCTCGGCCGGGCGCGGCTCGCCTACGGTCTCGGCCAGCCGGACTGGCCGGCCTGCGAGCGTCGCATCGCGGCCGCGCGCGCCGCCGTGCGGCAGCGCTTCGCGATGCTGCTGTTGCCGGTCGGACCGGGCGGCGAAGCACCGGAGGGCGGCGCGCGCGCCGCCGTCTGGTCCGCGGCACCGGCCGACGCCGACGTCTCGGCGCAGCTCGCTGAGGCCGGCTTCGCGGACGCGGCGGAATACTCCGACGTGCTCGCCGGGCTCAAGCACCCGCGCTTCCTCGATCGCCTGAGCCGCGAGGCGCGCATCCGCCTCGATCGCCTCATGCCGCTGCTGCTGCCCGAGCTCGCGGCGCGCGGCGCGAGCGGTGCGACGTTCAAGCGGCTCGGCGGGCTGCTGAAAGCGATCGCGCGCCGCTCGGTGTATCTCGCGCTGCTCGCGGACAATGCCGGGGCGCGCGGCCGGCTCATCGAGCTCTATGCCGCGAGTCCGTGGATCGCCGCGCAGATCACGCTGCAGCCGATCCTGCTCGACGAACTGCTCGATCCGCGTTCGCTGTATTCGCCGCCGGATCGCGCGCTGCTCGCCGCGCAGCTCGATGCCGCGCTCGCGAACACGGACGAGGACGATCTCGACGCAGTGATGGACGTGCTCCGGAGCTTCAAGGCGCAGCAGGTGCTGCGCGTCGCGGCGAGCGACGTGATGGGGCATTTCCCGATCGCCGAAGTGAGCAACCAGCTCTCCTACATCGCGGCCTGCCTGCTCGAGCGCGCGCTCGCGATAGCGCGGGCGGATCTGACGAAGCGTCACGGCCGGCCGATCGTCCAGACCGCGCGCGGACCGCGCGAAGCGGGCTTCGCGATCGTCGCCTACGGCAAGCTCGGCGGGCTCGAGCTCGGCTACGGCTCGGATCTCGATCTCGTGTTCATCCACGACAGCGAGGGCGCGAGCGGTACCACGGACGGTCCGAAGCCACTGTCGAACGACGTGTTCTTCACGCGTCTCGCCCAGCGCATCATCCATCTCATCGCGACGCGCACCTCGGCGGGAATCGCCTACGAGCTCGACATGCGCCTGCGCCCGAGCGGCGCCTCGGGGCTGCTCGTGACCTCGCTCGGCTCGTTCGCGGAATACCAGCACCACAGCGCCTGGACGTGGGAGCACCAGGCGCTCGTGCGGGCGCGCGGCATCACCGGCACGCCGGGCGTGCTGGAGCGCTTCGAGAAGATCCGCCGCGAGGTGCTGCGCACGGCACGCGAGCCGACGAAGCTCCGTACCGAAATCCGCGAAATGCGCGAGCGCATGCGCGGCCAGACCGACGGCTCCGACGCCGCGCGCTACGACGTCAAGCACGGGCTCGGTGGTATCACGGACATTGAATTTATGGTGCAATATGCCGTCCTGCGCTGGGCCGCGCAGCATCCGGCTCTCACCACGTACTCGGACAATCTGCGCCAGCTCGAGATCATTGCGAATCTGGAGCTCTACCCGCGCGAGGATTGCCGCACCCTGCACGACGCCTTCTTCGCATATCGCGCCGAGGTCCACCGTTGCGCCCTGCAGGAGATCGACGGTCTGGTGCCGGCCGAAGCTTTCGGTGACGAACGCCGCGCCGTCGAGGCGCTGTGGGATCGCATCATGGTTCAGGGTTGAAATCGAGGAGAGAGATATGAGCTACGCCGATCGTGACGGCGTGATCTGGGCGGACGGCAAACTCGTGCCGTGGCGCGAGGCGAACACGCATCTTCTGACCCATTCGCTGCATTACGGCGTCGGCGCCTTCGAAGGCATCCGCGCCTACAAGACCGACCAGGGCACGGCGATCTTCCGCCTCGACGATCACGTCAGGCGTCTGTTCGATACCTGCCGCATCCTCGGCATGAAGATGACGTTCGACGAACCGACGGTGCGCGACGCCTGCGTCGCGGCCGTGCGCGAGAACAAGCTCGAGACGGCGTATCTGCGGCCGCTCGCCTATTACGGCTCCGAAGGCATGGGCCTGCACGCGAGCACGCTGTCCGTGCACGTCGTCGTCGCGGCCTGGTACTGGGGCGCGTATCTCGGCGGCGACGCGCTCGAGAAGGGCATCCGCATCAAGACCTCCTCGTTCACGCGCCATCACGTCAACAGCGTGCTGTCGAAGGCGAAGGCGACCGGCAACTACATCAATTCGATCATGGCGCTCCAGGAAGTGGCGAAGGACGGCTACGACGAGGCCCTGCTGCTCGATCACGAGGGCATGGTCGCGGAAGGCAGCGGCGAGAACATCTTCATGGTCCGTCGCGGCACGCTCTACACGCCCGAGCCGACCTGCGCGCTCGAGGGCATCACCCGCGACACCGTCATGCAGCTCGCCCGCGAGTTCGGCATTCCCGTCGTCGAGAAGCGCTTCGCGCGCGACGAGATCTACATCGCCGAGGAATGCTTCTTCACGGGCACCGCGGCCGAGGTCACGCCGATCCGCGAGCTCGACAATCGTCCGATCGGCCCGGGTCTGCCGGGCCCGGTCACGAAGAAGCTGCAGAACGCCTACCTCGACCTCGTGCAGGGCAAGCGCGCCGCGCCCGAGGGCTGGCTGACCCTGGTCGGCTGAGCCGGCCCGCGCCGTGGGGAGGCGCATCACCGTGTGGCGGTTCCGCGACGGCAAGGCCGGCCACGAACGCCAAACGGCCGGTCTCGTGCAGGCGCTCGGCCGCCTGCGCGCAACGGAGGTCCACGACCTGCCCGTCGCCGCGATCCGCCACGCCGCATGGGCCTGGCTCGGCGGCCGCTGCGAGGCGGGACGCGATCTTCCCGATCCCGACGTGATCGTCGGCGCCGGCCGTGGCTGCGAATTCCCGTTGCTCGCCGCGCGCCGCGCGCGCGGTGGACGCTCCATTTATCTCATGCAACCGCGCCTCCCGTGCGGCTTCTTCGATCTCTGCTTCGTTCCGCATCACGATGCGCCGCGGGCGGGCCCGCATTGCGAGCCCACGGAAGGCGTGCTGAACGACGTGGAGCCCGCACCGGGACCGCGCGGCACGACGACGCTCGTGCTCGTCGGCGGACCCTCGCGCCATCACGCCTGGGACGAGGACGCGATCCTGAAACAGCTCGGCTCGATTGTCTTCGGGAGCCGCGAGCGCGAGCTGCTCATCACGGATTCGCGCCGCACGCCGGCCTCGACGCGCAGCGCGCTCGCGAGCTTCGTCAGGCCCGGGGTGCGCTACGTGCCGTTCGCCGGCACCGGACCGGAATGGCTGCGCGCGCAACTCGCCGTGGTCCGTGCGGCATGGGTGACGGCCGACAGCGCGTCGATGATCTTCGAGGCGCTCACGGCCGGGATCCCGGTCGGCGTGATCGCGGTGGCCGCGCAGCGCGACGATCGCATCAGCCGCCTCGCGCCCGCGCTCGCCGCGGCGGGGCGCGTCACGACGCTCGACGGCTGGCTCGCGAGCGGCCGGCTCGCAGCGGCCGGGCCACCGCTCGCCGAAGCCGCACGTGCCGCCGCGCTCGTCGTCGCGCGATGGTTTTCCGACTATGATGCCGCGCCATGACTCGCCGCCCCGCACCCGCTCGCCCATGCCGCTGACGGTGATGCAGCTCCTGCCGGAGCTCAATGTCGGCGGCGTCGAGCGGGGGACGGTCGAGATCGCCCAGGCGCTCGTCGCGGCGGGCCATCGGGCGCTCGTCGTCTCGGCCGGCGGCCGCATGGTCGCGGAGCTCGAGCGCGCCGGCGCACGACACTTCATGCTGCCGATCGGCCGCAAGCGCGTGTCCACGCTCTTCCTCGCACGCAAGCTGCGCGAGCTGCTGATCGCCGAAGACGTCGACATCGTGCACGGCCGCTCGCGCGTGCCGGCGTGGATCGGTCATCTCGCACTGAAAGGCATGGACCCCGCGCAGCGTCCGCACTGGGTGACGACGGTCCACGGCCCCTACACGGTGAACCGCTACAGCCGCATCATGGCGAGCGGCGAGCGTGTGATCGCGATTTCGGAATTCATCCGCGACTACATCGTGCGCAATTATCCGGACACGCCGGCCGGGCGGGTGACGGTCATTCCACGCGGCGTCGATACCGCGGCCTACCCGCATGGTTATCGCCCGCCTGCGGCCTGGCTCGCGCAATGGAAGGCCGAACAGCGCCAGCTCGGCGACACACGGATCCTCACCCTGCCCGCCCGGCTCACGCGCTGGAAAGGCCAGCAGGAATTCATCGATCTCGTCGGCAAGCTGCACGCGACGGGCGTGGCCGTGCACGGTCTCATCGTCGGCGGTCCGCATCCGCGCAAGATGGAATTCGAAAGCGAGCTCCGCGCGCGCGTCGCGGAAGCGGGGCTGAACGGCGCGATCACCTTCCTCGGCGCGCGCACGGATCTGCGCGAGATCCTCGCCATCTCCGACATCGCGTTCTCGCTCACGCGCGAGCCCGAGGCCTTCGGACGCACCACCCTCGAGGCGCTGAGCCTCGGCACGCCCGTCGTCGGTTTCAATCACGGCGGGACGGGGGAAATCCTGCGCGCGAGCTTTCCCGCGGGCCTCGTGCCGACCGGGGACGTCGCGGCCGCGGTCGAACGTACGCGCGCGCTGCTCGAATCGCCGGTCGACGTGCCGGCCGGTCATCCGTTCACGCTCGCGCGCATGCAGGCCGCGACGCTCGATCTCTACGCCGCGCTCGCCGCGACGACCACGTAATCCGGACCTGCTTCGCATGAGAGTGCTGATCATCAAGCTCGGTGCCCTCGGCGATGTCGTGATGGCGACCGCGCTCGTGCAGGCCATCCAGCGCGCGCATCCGCACGACGAGCTCTGGCTGCTCACGACGCCGCATTACGAACCGCTGTTCGCGCCCTGGCCCGGGCTCGCGACGATCGCGTTTCCGCGGACCGGCTGGCGCGGCACGGTCGCGCGCCTGCGCTGGGTGCGCGCGCAGCGTTTCGAGCGCGTCTACGATCTGCAGGGCAACGATCGCACGGGTGTGCTGTGCGCACTGTCGGGAATTCCCGAGCGCGTCGGCAATCACGCGCGCTACCCCTATACGCATCATCCCGCCGAGGGCTGGCGCGGTCAGTGCCACATCTTCGAACGCATGAACGCCGTGCTCGCGAGCGCCGGCGTGCCCGCGGCACCGCCGCGACCCGTGCTGCCGGCGGGTGAGGCCGATCGTGCCGCCGTCGCGGAATTCATGGCGGCGCACGGACTCGCGGCCCGCCGGTTCGCGCTGTTGCACGCCGGCGCGAGCGCCCTGCGGCAGGACAAGGTGTGGCCGCATTTCGGCGAGCTCGGCACGCGGCTCGAGAAGCACGGCGTGCGCGCGGTCTGGCTCGGTGCGAGCGGTGATCGCGTGCGCAATGCCCAGCTCGCGGCGGGCGGCGGCATCGACGCGACGGAGGCGTTCACGATCGTGCAGCTCGCCGAAATTGCGCGTCACGCGCGCTGCGCCGTGACGAACGATTCCGGTCCGATGCACGTGATTTCGGCGGCGGAGATCCCGCTCTTCGGACTGTTCGGTCCGAGCAACTGGCGACGCAATCACGCGCTCGGCCAGGCGCATCGCGTGCTCGCGTGCGTGGATTACGATCCGGCGTTCAGGGGACAGCCCGCCGGCGATTGTCTCGGCCGGATCCCGGTCGCCGCGGTGTGGGCGCGGCTCGAACAGGAAGGCCTGGTGTGAGCGGGGTGCGACGATGAAGATCATCCATTTCTTCGATTACAAGAGCCCGTATGCCTATCTCGCGCAGGAGGCGGCGTATGCGCTCGCGGGCGACTACGGCATCGACGTCGAGTGGCAACCCTATACGCTCGACATCCCGGCGTACCTCGGCGCGGCCGCGCTCGATGCCGAGGGCCGCGACACGGTGCAGACGCGCAACGCGCATCAGTGGCGGCGGGTGAAATACTCGTACCTGGATTGCAGGCGCGAAGCGAATCGTCGCGGACTCGTCGTACGCGGGCCGCGCAAGATCTTCGACAGCTCGATCGCGCACATCGGATTCCTCTATGCACGCGAGCACGGCGCGTGGCGCCGTTATCACGATCACGTGTTCGAAGCGTTCTGGAAACGCGAGCTCGACATCGAGACTCCGGCGGTCATCGCGGCCGAGCTCGAGCGCGCGGGTGTTCCGGCAGCGGGCTTCACGGCCTGGCTCGCCGGCGACGGTCGCGCCGTGCACGATCGACTGCGCCGCGAGGCGGACGAGGCCGGCGTGTTCGGCGTGCCGAGCTGGCTCGTCGACGGGGAGCTGTTCTGGGGTGCGGAACGCCTCGAGCGCGTGCGCGAGCTCGTCGAACGCGCGAGAACCTAGGGAAGCTCTGAATAAGTCCATCCTGGACTTTTCAGAGCGCGGCCGGCAAGAAGCGTGGTTCTTGCCGGCCTCCCGTGAACAATCGCTTACGCCACTGTTCACGGCGGCACATCCCTGTGCCGCAGGAAGCTCTGAACTAATTCAGAGCTTCCCTAGAGCCGGCGCGGCGCCGGCACGCGGCAACCGCGCGTCACGCGGCGCAGGAATTTGACGGTCACGAGCTCGGCCTCGATCGGCACGCGGTCTTCGGCCGCCGCCGCGCTCGCTGCTTCGACCACGACGACCGTCCGCGTCCCGTCGAGCAGATAGACGATCTCGTATTCGCTCATCGGCGGACGAGCTCGGCGTAGAGCGCTTCGTAACGCGCGACGACTGCTCCGGCGCTGTAGCGCTCCCGGAAGCGGTCGAGCGCGACCGCGGCACGCGCGCGCGCGGCGCCCGGAGCCGCAAGCGTCGAGGCGATCGCGGCCGCGAGTGCGTCGACGTCGCCGATCGGTACGAGCAAAGCCGTCGCCGCGTCGAGAATCTCGCGCGGACCGGCGGTCATCGTGCTGACGAGGGGCACACCGAGCGCCATCGCCTCGAGCACGACGATGCCGAACGGTTCGTCGTGCGAGGGCAGGACGAAGAGATCCGCGCCGTCCAGCACGCTGCGGACGTCATCGACCCAGCCCATGAATTCCACACGCGAGGCGATGCCGAGCGACTCGGCGAGCGCGCGCAGAGCCGCTTCCTCCGGCCCGCTGCCGGCGAGGCGCAGGCGCAGCGGCTCATCAAGCCGCGCGATCGCACGCAGCAGCACGTCGAAGCCCTTCTTCGCGACGAAGCGTCCGGCGGCGGCGAGGATCGGCGGATCGTTCGCAGGGACCGGCGGGGATGCGACGGCCTCGATCGCGGAGAAGTTCGGGATCAAGGCGAGACGGACCTCCGCGATGCCGTGCGTGCGCAGGTAATCGAATTGGTCGCGCGTCGTCGGCACGAGGCGATCGAGTGCGGTGTAGTACTTCAGGTCGACGTAGTTGTGAGTCTTCGCGAGCACCGGCAGACCGAGTCCGCGCGCGGCCGCGCCGCCGAGGTGGGCGGCACGCGCGAGATGACACTGCACGACGTCCGGCGCGAACGCGGCGAGCGCCCGCCCGATGGCGCGACGCGCAAGAGGATCCCAACTCCCGAGCACGCGCACTTCGCCGCGCGTGAGGTGCGCGTGCGCCGTGAGCAGGCGGGCGGCGACGCCGCGCGGCTCGAGTATCGCGAGCACCTCGTGTCCGCGCGCCGCGAGGCGCATGCAGAGATCGACGAAGGAGCGCTCGGCACCGCCGAAGCCCTTCGCGAGCATGATCTGCGCGATCCTCATGCGCTTGGCGGCAGCGCGGCGAGATGGGCGCGGACGTCCTGCGCGACGTGGACCGGGTCGAGGCGCTCGAGGTCGAGCTCCGGTGCGAGCGCGACCATGGCCTGCGGTCCCCAGGGACGATAGCGCTCGGGATCGCCCGGACCGAACAGCGTGACGGTCGGCGTGCCGACCGCGGCCGCCATGTGACCGAGACCGGAATCGTTGCCGACGAAGGCCGTGCAACGCGCGAGCACCGCGGCCGCGGCGGGCAGGCTCGTGCGGCCGCAGAGATCGCGGCACGGCAGCGTGCATGTCGAAGCGAATGCCGCGGCGAGGCTCGCGTCACCGGGACCACCGAGCAGCACGACCGCATCGAATTCGGAGGCGAGCAGCGCGCTCAGTCGAATGAAATGCGCGAGCGGCCAGATCTTGCCCCGCCAGTTCGCGCCCGGACCGAGCGCGATCCAGCGCGAGCCGTGGAGACCTTCGAGCGCCTCGTCGGCAGCCCGCTGCTCGGCCTCGGCATACCACACGGCGGGCATAGGGATCGCGGTGTCCGGCGGCAGGATCCTCTGCGCGACCGCGAAATGCTGCTCGACGGAGTGCGTGCCGCGGCCCTTGCATTGCCAGCGGGCGCAGCGCCGTCGCGCACGCACGAGCCAGGGCAGAAAGTCCGTGCGCAGATCGACGGCGAATTCGTAGCGGTGGCGGCGCAGCGTATGCGCGAGCTTCAGCATGCCGGGAGCGCCCGCGGCCTTGTCGCGATGATGCAGCTCACCGAGGAAGGGACAGGCGAGCAGGAGCGCGCTCGAGCGGCGATCCGCGACGATGTCGAAAACGTGGTCGGGATACGCCGCGTGCAGCGCCGCGAGCGCCGGTGTCGTCATCACGAGATCGCCGATGTTGCTCAACGTCACGAACAAGGCGCGCGGCGGATTCATGACTCGATGGGAATGGCGTTCACGGTCGCGGATTCTAGCTCACCGTGCCGCGCGGGTGGCCATCGCCGCTTATTTGCCGAGACAGAAGCGCGAAAAGATGTCGTCGAGCAGATCTTCCGTCGTGAGGCGGCCGGTCATCTCCTCGAGCGCCTGCTGCGCGAGACGCAGCCGCTCGGCGACGAGCTCCGGACAGCGCGGGATCTCGGCGTGCGTCGCTGCGGCGAGCGCCGCATCCGCCGTTTCCAGGGCGGCCACGTGGCGGGTGCGCGCGAGATAGGGGCTGTCGCTCGCGGCAGAGAGACCGATCGCCTCGACAATGACCTCGCGCAACAGATCGAGGCCCTCGCCGGTGGCCGCGGAGAGACGGACTTCGATGCCGGTAGCGGTGCGCAGCACGGCGGGCGCGGCGCGATCGAGGTCGATTTTGTTGTGCACGCGGATGACGGTCGGCGAGGCTGCGCCGGGCGGCATCAGGTCCGTCAGGACCTCATGCGCGGTTGCGCTGTCGACGACGTGGAGGATCAACTCCGCCGCGGCGGCGGCACGCTGCGCGCGCACGACGCCTTCGCGTTCTATGGCGCCGCCGGCCTCGCGGATCCCGGCCGTGTCGTGCAGGCGCAGCGGCACGCCGTGCACGGCGAGGTCGATGCTCAGGACGTCTCGCGTCGTGCCGGGCTCATCGCTGACGATGGCCTTCTCGTCGCGCGCGAGCGCGTTCAGCAGCGTGGACTTGCCGACATTCGGACGGCCGACGATCGCGGCATCGGCCCCCTCGTTCAGGCGCGCGCCGTGACGGGCGCCGCGGAGCAGGCGCGCGATGTCGATACGCAACGCGGCGATGCGCGCGGCGAGCGTCGCGGCGTCGGCGGCGTCCAGATCCTCGTCGGCGAAATCGATCGTCGCCTCGACTTCGGCGCGGACTGCCCGCAGGCCGGCTGTGATCGCGTCGAGCTCGCGCGAGAAGCCGCCGCGCAACGCGGCGAGCGCACTGCGAGCGGCACGTTCCGAGCCGCTCGCCACGAGATCGGCCAGCGATTCAGCCTGGAGGAGATCGAGCTTGCCGTTGAGGAATGCGCGCTGCGTGAATTCACCGGGGCGTGCAGGCCGCGCGCCGGCGTCGAGGGTCGCTTTCAGGATCGCGCCGAGTACGACCGGATTGCCGTGGCCCTGGAGCTCGACGACGTCTTCGCCGGTGAACGAAGCGGGCCCCGGAAAGTACAGCACGAGCCCCTGGTCGAGCGCTTCACCCGCGGTATCGCGGAATATCCTGAGAGCGGCTTCACGCGCTTTCGGCAGAGGGCCGGCGAGCTGGCCGGCGATGCGCGCCGCGTGGGGACCGGAGATGCGAACCACACCGAGCGCGCTCGCGCCGGGCGCGGTGGCGATGGCGGCGATCGTGTCGCTGCGGCGCTTCACCGGCTCATCGCGACCGGCATTCGCGCTCAGTGCGCGTGGGCTCCATGCGCCTGCTCGATGCTACGCGTGATGTACCACTGCTGGGCGATCGAGAGCACGTTGTTCACGACCCAGTACAACACGAGGCCGGACGGGAAGAATGCGAAGAACACCGTGAACGCGAAGGGCAGGACCTGCATGACCTTGGCCTGCACCGGATCGACCGGTGCGGGATTCATCTTCTGTTGGAAGAACATGCTGACGCCCATGATCAGCGGCAGCACGAACAGCGGATCTTTCGTCGAGAGATCGTGAATCCAGAACATGAAGTTCGCCTGGCGCAATTCCACGCTCTCGAGCAGCACCCAGTACAGGGAGATGAATACCGGGACCTGGATGAGGATCGGCAGGCAGCCGCCGAGCGGATTGATCTTCTCTTCCTTGTAGAGATCCATCATCGCCTGGTTCAGGCGGGCGCGGTCGTCGCCATAACGTTCGCGAATCGCGAGGAGTCGCGGCTGCACGCGGCGCATCTTCGCCATCGATCGATAGCCGGCTGCAGAGAGCGGGTAAAACATGCCTTTGACGAAAACTGTCAGCAGGATGATCGCCCAGCCCCAGTTGCCGATGATGCCGTGGATGTGGGTCAGGCCCCAGAACAGGAGCTTGGCGATGAACCAGAGGATGCCGTAATCGATGGTGAGCTCGAGGCCCGGCGCGATCTGGCCGAGTGAATCCTGGAGTTTCGGGCCCGCGTAGAGTCGTGTCTCGACGACCTGTTCGGCGCCGGGCGCGACCGTGAACGCCGGGCCGTAATAGCCGACGGCAAAATGCGTGCTATCGATCGCCGAGGAATAATAGTGGTTCGCGTCGGTCGCGGGCGGAATCAGGGCCGAGACGAAGTAGTGTTCCTGAACGGCGATCCAGCCGCCTTTCGCCTGCACCTTCAGAGGTTCCTTCTGCAACGCGGAGAATTCGAATTTCTTGTAGCTCTTTTCGGGCGTCGAGAGCGCCGCGCCGGTGAACGTCTTCACGATTCGGCTCTGGCCGGGATCGGGCATGCGCTGGAGCTGCTCGTATTCGTTCGCACGCCAGGCCTCTGCGCTCGCATTCTTGACGCGATAGCGGATGTTCACTTCGTAGCTGCCGCGCTTGAACACGAATTCCTTCGTGACGGCGACTCCCGCCGGGGAAGTCCAGGTCAGCGGGACGACGAGCTCCGGCGTGTTGGCGTCGAGCTTGTATTCGGTCGCGGCGCTGGTGAACGCGGCGTGATGATCGGGACTTTCCCTTTCCGCTTTCAAACCGCCCTGGGCGATGAAGAAGCGCGTCGAATCGGCTGCCATCAACTGGAACGGAACGTCGGGCGTTTTGGGATCGATCGGATAGGCGAGCAGGGCTGCGCGATCGATGACGGCGCCGCGAAGATTGATCTCGAGCGCGAGCAGATCGGTGCGGACGTGTACCGCGTTTCGCGATTCGGCGTGCTGCGCGGAATCGGCCGGCGTCGTCGCGGGAACAGGTGAGGCGTTGACCGAAGGCAGGTCGTTCTTCTCGGACTTCGCGGTCGTGGGGGCGGCCGCGGTCGTCGGGGTGGGAGCGGGCTTCGGGCCGTAGTCCTTCTGCCATGCGTCCCAGATCATGTACGAGATGAAGCTCAGGACGATGAAGAGTATGAGGCGCGTGTTATCCATGAGGGAGCGATGCCTAGTTAGTCTTGGAGCCGGCGGCGAGAGGACGTGCCGAACAACCTGGACAAGGAGCTCGAGAGGCGCGCGTTGGTTTGTTCTTGCGCAGCACCTCTCACCTGCACGACGAAATCGACCTCTGGAAGGCGCTGCGCGATGCGCCGGAAGCTTTCACGAATGAGCCGCTTGATGCGGTTGCGCGCTGCCGCATTCCGGACGGCCTTGCGGCTGACGGCGATTCCGAGGCGCGGATGCGAGAGTTCGTTCGGTCGCCGATACACGGCGAAGTAAGAATCCCCGGTGCGGTTGCCGCTGCGAAAAGTCAGGTCGAATGACGACGAATCCAGAAGCCGATGAGTGCGCGGAAACGTCTCGTTTCCGCGCTGCAACGGCGCAATCAGGTCGGTGTCAGCCGGGCCCGGCCCTTCGCCCGCCGGGCCTTGATCACGAGGCGGCCACCGCGCGTGCGCATTCTGGCGCGGAACCCATGGGTCCGGGCGCGTTTCAGTCGACTGGGTTGGAAAGTTCTTTTCATGGCTGGCTCGCGAGATTTGTTCAGTTATTCAGGGCGTTTAGTACGTTATGAGAACCAGAAATTCTAAGTTCCCTGCGGAGATGCTGTCAATTCCGAAAACCGCCCGGAGGTGCGGGCGGACTGTGGATAACTCGATGGATGGGGTATAAACTTCGGCCGCAATCGACAATTAAAATGCCCAATGCAAGGAGGGGGAGACCACGTGGGTTCCTCGATCTGGCAGCAGTGCCTCAAGCGTCTCGAAGAAGAACTGACTCCCCAGCAATACAACACGTGGATCAGGCCCTTACAAGCGGTTGAGACTTCGGGGAATCTCGAGCTGCTCGCCCCGAACCGCTTCGTTCTGGACTGGATCAGGGACAAATACAGCGCCCGCATCGAAGGGCTGGTCGAAGAGCACGCGAAGAACGGGGACATGAAGCTCTCGCTCACGGTCGGGAGCGGATTGGCAATGCTTCCCGCGACGGAGACACCCGCGGAACTCTCCGCGCGCACCACGAAGCGAAGCGAAGCGCCGGCGGCGCGGACCGGCAGCAGCAAGAGCCTCAAGGCGGAGTTCACGTTCGACAACTTCGTCGAAGGCAAATCCAATCAGCTCGCGCGAGCCGCTTCGATTCAAGTAGCTGAAAACGCCGGGAAAGCTTACAACCCGCTATTCATCTGCGGGGGTGTTGGGCTCGGCAAGACGCATCTCATGCACGCGGTTGGTAACTTCATTTTCACCAGCAAACCGAATGCGCGTGTCGTCTACCTGCACTCCGAGCGCTTCGTGGCGGATATGGTGAAGGCCCTCCAGCACAACGCGATCAACGAATTCAAGAGGTTTTACCGCACCGTAGACGCGTTGCTGATCGACGACATTCAGTTCTTCGCAGGCAAAGAGCGTTCCCAGGAGGAATTCTTTCACACCTTCAATGCGTTACTGGAGGGTCAGCAGCAAATCGTGCTGACCTGCGACCGTTACCCGAAAGAAGTATCCGGCGTGGAGGAACGCCTGAAGTCGCGATTCGGTTGGGGGCTCACGGTAGCGATCGAGCCGCCGGAGCTGGAAACCCGTGTTGCCATCCTCATGAGCAAAGCGCAGCGCGGCAACATCGAGCTGCCGCCGGAAGTGGCGTTCTTCATCGGCAAGCGCTTCCGCTCGAACGTACGCGAGCTCGAAGGCGCGCTGCATCGCGTGAGCGCGAACGCTCATTTCTCGGGGAAACCCATCACGCTCGAATTCGCAAAAGAAGCGCTCAAGGACTTGCTGGCCCTCCAGGACAAGATGGTCAGCGTGGAGAACATTCAGAAGACCGTCGCCGAGTACTACAAGATTCGTGTCTCCGATCTGTTGTCCAAGCGGCGTAACCGCTCGATCGCCCGACCGCGGCAGGTGGCGATGGCGCTCGCGAAGGAATTCACGAATCACAGCCTTCCGGAGATCGGAGACGCTTTCGGTGGGCGGGATCATACGACGGTGATTCACGCGTGTCGGAAAGTCGCCGAGCTGCGGCGGACAGAAGTTCGGATCAACGAGGACTTCGTGAATCTCGAAAGGATCTTGACAAGCTAGGGGTCGAACGTGGAACAAGCTGTGGACAAAAGAGGCCCGCAGTGGAACGGGTTAGTTATCCACAGAGCCCAGGCCGGGTTGCAGCGGCTTTGCCGCTCAGTTTGTTTTGCTTTATGTATTTGATAATCCTAATATAACTAGAGTTGCCCACAGGAATGTGCAGGACTAATTACAATCACAAATCGGTATATATAAATGAAGATAGTATTACCGCGAGAGCAGTTGTTGCCGGCCATCCAGGCCGTGACGAACGTGGTCGAACGTCGTCAGACTCTGCCGGTGCTCGCCAACGTTCTGATCAGCACGGAGAAAGAAGTTGCGACGCTGACGGCGACGGATATGGAAGTAGAGCTCGTGGTAGAACTACAGATTCCCAAAGCGGCTGACGGTGCCATCACGGTGCCGGCCCGGAAGGTGTTCGATATCTGCCGCGCACTACCTCCCGAAGCGACGATTTCTCTGGAGGTTTCCGGGAACAAAGCAAAAGTGCAGTCCGGGAAGAGCCGATTCACGCTCGCTACGCTTCCTGCGACGGAATTCCCGAGCATCGGGGCTTTCCAGCCGTTGTTCGAAGCGGATCTGGACGCACGCATTTTGCTCGATCTCATTCAGAGCACTCAGTTCGCGATGGCGCATCAGGACGTCCGCTACTACCTGAACGGCCTTCTGTTCGAATTCAACGACACGGGCATCCGTACAGTCGCTACCGACGGTCACCGGCTCGCCTTGTGCGATAGGGAGATAGCGCTCGACACCGGTGGGCAGCGCCAGATCATCGTTCCGCGGAAAGGGGTCATCGAAATCGAGCGTTTGCTGAATCATACCGATGGAACGGTGAAGCTTTCGGTTGGGACGAACCACCTGAAGGTGACTGCTCCGACACAATCCCTGACGACGAAGCTCGTGGACGGGCGTTTCCCGGACTATGAACGTGTGATCCCCAAGGAAGGCAAGATGCATGTCCTCGCTGATCGGGAAGCCACGAAGGCGGGCCTCAGTCGGACCTCCATTCTCTCGAATGACAAATTCCGGGGTGTGAGGCTCGTCCTTACCGGGGATACGCTCAAGGCCAGCGCACATAACCCGGAGCAGGAGGAAGCAGAGGAAGAGATCGAGGTGCAGTACAACGGAGATGACGTAGAGATCGGATTCAACGTTTCCTATCTCCTCGACGTGCTCGGAATCCTCAAATCGGAAAAGGTACGCATCGAACTGAGCGACGCGAACAGCAGTTGCCTGGTCAAGGATCCGGATGACGAGCGCGCTCGCTACGTGATCATGCCAATGAGGCTCTAGTGTTGCGGTCGTGCTTTTTGGCGGCCAGGAATAGGCCGCCCCGTTCATGAGGCTCGAGTCATTGCAGGTGCTGAATGTCCGGCGCTTGCAGGACGCGCGATTGGAGGCGACTGCCGAGACGAACCTGATCTGGGGTCCGAATGGCAGCGGCAAGACGAGCATACTCGAAGCGATTCATCTACTGGGTACAGGGCGGTCTTTTCGAAGTCACAAAGCCGGGGAAGTTATTACGCATGGTGCGGCCAGCCTCGTCGTAGCGGGCACGGTGAGAGAAGCTCCCAACTCCGCGCTACGTTCGCTGGGCATCGAGAAAACGAGCTCCACAACACGCATTCGGGCGGATGGTGAGCCTTTGAAGTCGGCGTCGCAGCTCGCCGACGCATTGCCGGTTCTAACGCTCACCGCGGATTCATACCACCTCCTGGATGGTGGACCGGCGATACGCCGGGCGCTACTGGACCGCACGTTGTTCCACGTGGAACATGTCTACCTGGAAAAATTGAAGCGGGCGTATAGAGCACTGCAGCAGCGGAACGAACTTTTGCGCAAGGGCGAATTCTCTCGTATTGAAATCTGGAACGCCCAGTTCGTCGTCCATGCGGAGGAGATGGACCAGATCCGGCGCGGGGCAACGGACCGTCTCAATCGGCTTCTGGCCGAATTCAGCGCCTCGAACGATTTGCCTGAGGTAGCGCTGGACTATCGGCGAGGCTGGAAGGCGGGAATGAGCTTGGCCGAGCTGCTCGAACAACATAGCGTTCGCGACAGGGAGATGGGCTTCACGGGAGATGGACCTCACCGGGCGGAAGTTAGGATTTCATGTGCTGGCCGGCCGGCGGCCCAGGTGGTGTCCCGCGGGCAGGGTAAATTGGTATTGGCCGTGCTGCTTGCAGCACACGCCGAACTCATCGCGGAGAAATCAGGTCGCCGTCCGGTGCTTCTCGTTGATGACCTGGCTGCGGAGCTCGACAGGACGTCCGTCCGAAAGGCACTTTCGACGCTGCTGGGCACGCGCTGCCAGACGTTCCTCACCACCATCGAACCCGAGGTTTTCGCGAACGCTATCGATGCCTCGACGAAGGTGTTTCACGTGGAACAAGGTAAGATACGTTCTTCTCAAGCTGCACTGGCGTAACACCAGGGAGTCACTGATGTCCTACGATTCCTCGAACATCAAAGTCCTGAAAGGATTGGAGGCCGTACGCAAGCGCCCCGGCATGTACATCGGGGACACGGACGATGGCACAGGGCTCCATCACATGGTGTTCGAGGTTGTGGATAACTGTGTTGATGAAGCGCTTGCGGGGTACTGCCGGGAAATCGATGTCAAGATTCATTCCGATCAGTCGGTTACGGTAATCGATGATGGCCGTGGAATCCCGGTGGACATCCATGCCGAAGAGCAGCGTTCCGCCGCGGAAGTGATCATGACGACGCTCCACGCCGGCGGCAAATTCGACGACAACTCCTACAAGGTTTCCGGTGGTCTGCACGGCGTCGGCGTTTCGGTGGTGAACGCGCTGTCCGCCCGACTGCGGCTCACGATTCATCGGGAGGGGCACGTCTGGAGCCAGGAGTACCAGGATGGCGACCCTGTGCAAGCCTTGTCGGCAACCGGCAATTCGTCGCGTACTGGAACTGAAATCACATTCTGGGCGAGCCCGAACGTCTTCAGGAATATCGAATTCCACTACGAAATCCTCGCAAGCCGACTTCGTGAGCTTTCGTTCCTGAATTCCGGTTTGAAGATCCACCTCTCCGACGAGCGCAGCGGTAAGAGCGACGATTTCGAGTACAAGGGCGGCATTTCCGCGTTCATCCAGCATTTGAACAAGACGCGCCAGCCGCTGCACGAAAGCGTCATTCACATGAGCGCGGCAAAAGACGGTGTCCAAGTCGAAGTCGCCATGCAGTGGAACGACTCCTACCAGGAAAGCATCTTCTGCTACACGAACAATATTCCGCAGCGCGATGGCGGCACGCACCTCGCCGGTTTCAAAGCGGCCCTCACCCGGACCCTGAACCAGTATTTCGAGAAGGAAGGCATCGCCTCGAAGCACAAAATTGCGATTGCCGGTGACGACGTTCGTGAAGGGCTGACCGCCATCCTCTCCGTGAAAGTCTCCGATCCGAAGTTCTCTTCGCAGACGAAAGAGAAGCTCGTTTCGAGCGAAGTGAAAGCCGCCGTCGAGTCCATTGCGGCCGAATATTTGCAGGCCTTCCTGCTCGAGCGCCCGAACGAGGCGCGAGCGATCACCGCGAAGATCGTCGAGGCGGCGCGAGCCCGCGAGGCGGCCCGCAAGGCCCGCGAGCTCACCCGAAGGAAGACCGCACTCGATATCGCAGGTCTGCCCGGCAAACTTGCGGATTGCCAGGAACGCGACCCGAGCCGGTCCGAGCTTTTCATCGTCGAGGGCGATTCCGCAGGCGGCTCCGCGAAGCAGGGGAGGGACCGGAAATTTCAGGCGATCCTGCCGTTGAAGGGCAAAATTCTGAATGTCGAGAAAGCGCGGTTCGACAAAATGCTCTCGTCTGCCGAGGTCGCGACGCTGATCACCGCCCTGGGTTGCGGGATCGGCGCTGACGAATACGATCCGGACAAGCTACGTTATCACCGCATCATCATCATGACCGACGCGGACGTCGACGGATCCCACATCCGGACGCTGCTCCTCACGTTTTTCTATCGCCAGATGCCCGAGCTCTTCAAACGCGGTCACATCTACATCGCTCAACCGCCGCTGTTCAAAGTCAAAAAGGGCAAGCAGGAGCGCTACATCAAGGACGAGGCGCTGCTCGATGAATTCCTGATGGAGCTCGCCATAGACGACGCAGCTATCCGCATCGGCGAGGAACAGATGCCGTCCGAGCAGGTCCGCGAGCTTGCCAATCGATATCTGTTGATGAACCGGCTGATGCAGCGGCTCTCCCGTCGTTACGATCCCCTGCTGCTCGAAGCGGTTCGGAGTGCGCCCGAATTGGTTCCGGGCACCGTTGCCGGGATCGGGGTCCTCGACCAGTGGGCGGGCACGCTGAAAACCGTACTGCTCGCGCGGGCCGACAGCTCTTTCACGGTGAAGACGTCGGCCCAGTACGAATCGCCCACCCGATGGTCCGTGATGGTGAACGTCACGACCCGGGGTCTCGAGACCGAGGTCGTTCTCAGCCACGACTTCTTTGCCTCCACCGAATACCGACAGCTCGTCAGCCTCGGTCAGGTATTCGACGCCGGGCAGCGCGCCTGCGCAGCACATCGCGGCGACGAAACGATTGCCGTACCGAACCTGCGACGGGCTTTCGACTGGTTGCTGCAGGACGTCAGACGCGGCGTGCACGTGCAGCGCTACAAGGGTCTCGGCGAAATGAATCCGGAGCAGCTCTGGGAAACGACGATGGACACGGCGTCGCGCAACTTGATGCAGGTGAAAATCGAGGACGCGGTCACCGCTGACGAGATCTTCTCAACGCTCATGGGTGATCAGGTCGAGCCGCGTCGCGATTTCATCGAACGACACGCCCTGACCGTGACGAATCTCGACACCTGAGTCGCCAGGGCCTGACTGCCGCGTTCGGTCAGGCCCGCGCACACGCCCAGAACGAGACGCGCGCTGCACCGGCCGCCCGCAAACTCATCGCCAGCGACGAGGCAGTCGCCCCGGTCGTCACGACGTCGTCCATGATGACGACGCTCGCGCCCTCGATCCGCCCCTGTACCCGGAACGCGTTTCGGACGTTCCGCCGCCGTATGCTCGCCGGCAGACCGACTTGCGGAAGATCCCCGCTCCGTCTGTCCACGAGGCGCTCCGCGATTTCCAGCCCGCGGACCCGGGCGATAGGGCGGCAGAGTTCATGCGCCTGGTTGAAACCTCGCTGACGCAATCGTTCCGGAGCGAGCGGCACGGGCACGAGCAGGTCCGCGTCTCGATCCGGAACGTCGGCGAATTCTGCTATAAGCGCGCCCAAAATCCGCAATACGCCGATATCGTGCCGATATTTTCCCTGGTGTATGAGACCGGAAACCGGATAGGCGTAAGCAAAACACGCCCATACCGCGTCCAGGCCCGCAATCGGCTTCATCCAAGGACCCGCGCGCGGCAGATCCGCGCGGCATCCCGGGCAGAGCGGGCCGGCACCATGCACGTCGGCGCATAGCCGGCAACGCCGGGGAACCCTGTCCGCACACACCCGAAGAAGGTCAAGAACTGACCGGTTGTCAACTTTTAGACCTTCCAATAGAGTTGACAGACGTGTGTGCGACCCACTCACACCGACCTCCTTGTCAGTCCAGCCACGAGCGAGAAAGTGAGCCAAACGATGTTATCGAGTGCCGCAAGTGCCGAGCAATCAACCCTGCGTCACGACTGGTCGACGCAGGAAGTCGTCACGTTGTTGAACCTGCCTTTTGCCGAGCTCATGTACCGCGCCCAGTCCGTGCACCGCGCGTACTTCAATCCCGTCTCGATCCAGCTCAGCACGCTGCTCAACATCAAGAGCGGGGGATGTTCCGAAGATTGTGCGTACTGCCCACAGAGTGCGCGCTACGACACCGGCGTCACTTCCGAGAGCGTCCTCGACGTGGACACCGTGCTCACGGCCGCGAAGCAGGCGAAGGCGGGTGGTGCGACGCGCTTCTGCATGGGTGCCGCGTGGCGCTCGCCCAAAGATCGTGACCTCGACAAGGTCGTGCCCCTGATCAACGCGGTGAAGGACCTCGGCATGGAGACCTGTGTGACGCTCGGCATGCTGCAGCCCGCGCAGGCCAGGCGTCTGAAAAGTGCGGGCCTCGATTACTACAATCACAATCTCGACACATCGCCCGAGTACTACGGCGAGATCATCACCACGCGGACTTATCAGGACCGTCTGGACACGCTGTCCGCGGTTCGCGAGGCCGGCATCAACGTATGCTGCGGCGGGATCGTCGGCATGGGGGAGACGCTCACCGATCGCGCGAACCTGCTCGTGAGTCTCGCGAACCTCCCCAGTCACCCGGAGAGCGTGCCGATCAATCTACTCGTGCGCGTCGAAGGCACACCCCTGGAAGACGCCGCACCGACCGACGTCTTCGACCTGATTCGCACGATCGCAGTCGCGCGCATCATGATGCCCGCGTCGTTCGTGCGGCTCTCGGCCGGGCGCCGCGAAATGACGGAAGAAGCCCAAGCCTGGTGCTTCTTCGCCGGCGCGAATTCCATCTTCTACGGCGAAGAGCTGTTGACGACGCCGAACCCGCTCGCCACCGCGGATCGCGCGCTGTTCGCGAAACTCGGCATGGCGCCGACCGGGGTCGCCGGTTGATGCCCGACGGCTTCGCCGCGCGATTGGCCGCGCTCTCCGGCGCGGGCCGTCTGCGAACCCTGGAAGCGCTCCACGGCGCACAGGGTCCCGAGATCGATCTCGACGGCGAAGCACTGGTGAATTTCTGCAGCAATGATTATCTCGGCCTCGCGAATCACCCGCGTGTGCGGGACGCGATGAAAGCCGGCGTCGAGCGCTACGGTGCGGGCGCGGGAGCTTCCGCGTTGCTCTCGGGCCGGAGCGCAGCTCATGTCGAGCTCGAAGCCGCGCTCGCCGCCGCGGTCGGACGCGAGCGCGCGCTGCTGTTCTCGTCCGGCTATCTCGCCAATCTCGGCGTGCTCGCGGCGCTCGTCGGCCGCCACGATCGCGTCTTCCACGACCGCTTGAATCACGCTTCACTCATAGACGGCGTGAAGCTGTCGGGCGCCGTGCATCACCGCTATCCGCATGCCGATGCACACGCGCTCGCTGCGGCGCTCGGCACCGCGCCCGCGACGGCCGAGAAATGGGTCGTCACGGACGGTGTGTTCAGCATGGACGGCGACGTGGCACCGCTCGCCGCAGTCGCCGCCGTCTGCAAGGATGCGGGCGCCACGCTCGTGTGCGACGACGCGCACGGCTTCGGCGTACTCGGTGCCGGGCGCGGCACGGCCGCGCATTGCGGACTGGGCGCTGCCGATGTCCCGCTGATCGTCGTCACGTTCGGCAAAGCGCTCGGCACGGCAGGCGCTGCGATCGCGGGTCCCGCGGAGATCATCGAATATCTCGTGCAGAGCGCTCGAACGTTCATCTACGACACCGCCCCGCCGCCCGCGCTCGCCACGGCCACTCACGAGGCGCTGACGCTCGCGCTGGACGACGCCTCATTGCGCACGCGCCTGGCCTCGAACATCGCGCATTTCCGCGCCGGCCTCGGAGCACGTGGTCTGCCGGACTCCACGAGTACGACGCCGATCCAGCCCGTGATGCTGGGCTCCGATCATCGCGCGCTCGCCGCGGCCTCGAGCCTCCGCGCGCGCGGACTCTACGTGCGTGCCGTACGACCACCGACCGTTCCCGAAGGCACGGCACGTCTGCGCATCTGTCTCAGCGCCGCGCACGACACCGCTCAGATCGATCTTCTGCTCGATGGTCTTGCCGCGTTCCGGGAGGCTGCATGAACGGGCTGCCGCAGCTCGACAAGCGCAGCGTGCGTCTTTCATTCGACGACGCCGCGTCGCGTTACGATGAATTCGCGGCACTCCAGCGTCTCATCGGTGAGCGGCTCGTCGGCCGTCTCGATTACATGCGGCTCGTTCCCGAGGTCGCGATCGATCTCGGCGCCGGAACCGGACAGTGCGCACGCGCGCTCGAACGACGCTATGGCCGCGCGCGGGTCGTGCTCGTCGATCTCGCGGCGAACATGCTCACCCGGGCGAGGGCCGCGACGCGACGCTGGCGCCGTCGACAGAGCTTCGTGTGTGCCGACGTCGAGCATCTGCCGCTGCGCGATGCCTGCAGCGAGCTCATCGTCTCCAATCTCGCGATGCAATGGTGCGACGCGCCCGTGCACGCCTTCCGCGAATGTCACCGCGTGCTGAAACCCGGTGGCCTGATGATGTTCTCCACGCTCGGTCCCGATACCTTGAAGGAGCTGCGCGCAGCGTGGGCGGAAGTCGACGATCAGCCGCGCGTGAACGTGTTCATGGACATGCACGACGTCGGCGATGCCCTGATCCAGGCGGGCTTCAGCGCGCCCGTACTCGACCGCGAGATACTCACGGTGACGTATGACGAGGTCGTCGGTCTGCTGCGCGACCTGAAGGGCGTTGGCGCGCACAACGGCTATGCCGACCGCGCGCGCGGCCTGCTCGGCAAGCGTCAGTACGCGCGGATGATCGCGGCCTATGAACGCTTTCGCACCGACGACCGCCTGCCGGCAACTTACGAAGTAGTCTACGGTCACGCCTGGGCGCCGCATGCGCAGACGCGACCTCAGGACGGCAGCACGGTCGCGACGTTTCCCTTGCGCGATCTGAAGCGCCGCTGAGATGTCAGTCTTCATCACCGGCACGGATACGGAAATCGGCAAGACCTATGTCGCCTGCGCTTTGCTGCGAGCCTGGCGGGCGCAGGGCGTGCACGCCGTCGGCATGAAGCCGCTCGCCACCGGCGCGACACCAGGCCCGCACGGTTTGCGCAACGACGACGCGGAACGGCTGCTCGCCCTTTCGCATCCCGGTTTGCGCTACGAGGACGTCAACCCGATCTGCCTCGCTGCGCCGACCGCGCCGCAGATCGCCGCGGACGTCGCCGGCGTGACGCTGGATCTCTCCGTCGCGCTCGCCGCCTACCGGCGCTGCGCGGCGCAGGCCGAAATCGTGCTCGTCGAAGGCCTCGGCGGGTGGATGGTTCCGCTCACGGCCGAGCGCGTCCTCGCCGACCTCGTCCGCGATCTCGCGCTACCCGTCGTGCTCGTCGCGGGCATCAGGCTCGGCGCGATCAACCATACGCTGCTCACGGCTCGCGCCATCGTCGAGGACGGTTGCCGCCTGGCGGGCTGGATCGCGAACGACGTCGACCCGGATTACGCCTATGCCGGCGAAAGCGTGGAGATCCTCGCCGACCGCATCAATGCCCCGCTCCTCGGCGTTGTCCCGCACGGCGACGAGGCTCAGGCCGTTGCCGAACTCGCCGGCGCTGCTGCGCTGCTGCGCTGTCTTTAGCCGCGTGGCCCCCTACTCTCGCGCCGGCCGCAGGCCGGAACGGTTAGAATGTCGCCCGGCGCGGGGCTCGGCGCGCTCGATCGACGGCACGGACTGCCGGGAGGGGCACATTCGCCGCGGATTCCCTCGGGGAGCCGCGGCTGCGTGATGGGCAGAGGCTGATGAGGACGGTATTTCAGAATCCAGGTTGTCGCGCGGCGCTCGCCGGACTCGTCGTGCCGTATACCGCCTATGCCGATAGTCCGGCCCCGCCGTCCGATACGAGCGGTCTCCACCTCCACCTCATGTGGACGTGCATCGCCGTCGGCGTGATCGTCTTCGCGTTCA
The DNA here is from genome assembly GCA_016209015.1 of Gammaproteobacteria bacterium. GTDB lineage: Bacteria > Pseudomonadota > Gammaproteobacteria > JACQWY01. The sequence continues at coordinate 162,828 of JACQWY010000019.1, forward strand.
TCTTCTACTCGGTCGTCGAGTTCCGACGCTCCCACACCGTGCTCAAAGCGCCCTGGCATGCGACGACGACGCGCGAGATGCTGTGGACCGCGATCCCGTTCATCATGCTGGTGGTACTCGTCACGCCGGCGACGCGTGCGTTGATCGCCGCGCACGATGCACAGAAGGATCCGATGACCATCGAGGTCAGCGCCGCGCCCGTCGAGTGGCGCTTCCCCGCCCTGCACGCTTCGGGTACGCCGGTGACGCTGCCGCTCGAGGAGCTCGCGACGAGCGCCGACGGCCGGCCCGAGATCGTGCTGCCGAGCCACCGCCGGATTCATCTGCGCTTCGCCGCCGGACGCGCGACGTGGTCGATCCCGGACGCAGGCTTCCGTCACGAGCCGCCCGGCGGTGCGGCGGCGGATTCCTGGCTCTACCTGCCGAAATCCGGCGTCTACGAGGCCTCGTGCAGCGGGAATTGCGCGGCTACGGCCGGCGCGCCGCTGCATCTGCGTGTGCGCGCCGTGCCGCAGGGCATTTACGAGGAATGGTTGCAGCATGCAGCGCGTGACGGGGCGCCGGCGCCCGTCGGTATGCCGGCCGCGCCCCGGGCGCGATGAATCACCGAATCGTCCCGAACCAACCGGCAGTCTCCGTCACGCCATGAGCACGCTGTATCGACGCCTGAGTTACCTGGTCCCGATCCTCGCCCTGATCGTGATGGTGAAAGGCGCTTACGTGCGTCTCTCCGACGCGGGCCTCGGGTGTCCGGACTGGCCGGGCTGCTACGGCAAGCTCGTCGCACCTCAGTCCGCCGCGCAGCTCCCGGCCGAGGCGCATCCGCTCGTGCAGAAGCGTCCCGTCGAATCCGGCAAGGCGTGGCGCGAGATGATCCACCGCTACCTCGCCTCCGGCCTCGGCTTCCTCATCCTCGGCCTCTGCGCGAGCGCCTGGCGAGACCGGCGCGCCCCGGAGCAGCCTCTGCTCGCGCCCGCGCTCCTCGTGCCGCTCGTCGTGTTCCAGGGGCTGCTCGGCATGTGGACCGTGACCCTGCTCCTCAAGCCCTTCATCGTCACGGCGCACCTGATCGGCGGGATGTCGATCCTCGCGCTCGCGACCTGGAACCTGCAGGCCGTGCGGGATGCGGGCCGCGGGCCCGGAACGGCGCATCCCGGCCTCGCCGCAGCGGCCGGCATCGCGCTCGTCTGCCTCGCGGTCCAGATCTTTCTCGGCGGCTGGACGAGCACGAACTACGCCGCGCTCGCCTGCACCGATTTCCCGACCTGCCAGGGAAGCTTCCTGCCGCCCGCCGATTTCGAGGACGCTTTCGTGCTCTGGCGCGGACTCGGTATCAACTACGAGTTCGGAGTGCTCGATACGCCCGCGCGCACCGCGATCCACCTCGTCCATCGCTACGGTGCGCTCGTCACTGCGCTCGTGGTGCTGTCCGTGCTGGCCTACGCGCTCGCGGCCGGGGACGCGCGGTGCCGGCGCGCGGCATGGTGTATACTCGCCCTCCTTGCGTTGCAGCTCACCCTCGGTATTGCGAATGTGCTACGCGGTCTGCCCCTGCCGGTCGCCGTGGCTCATAACGGAGGTGCAGGCCTCCTGCTGGCGGGGCTCGTGAGTCTGTTGTATTTCGCCCGCCACGAAAAAGGTCCACGAAGAGGCTCGCCCGCCCGATGAACACCACCACGTTGCTCGCCAGTCTGGCACCGGCATGGCGCGACTATCTCGCGCTCTGCAAACCGCGGGTCGTCTCGCTGATCGTCTTCACCGCCTTGATAGGCATGCTGCTCGCGACGCCCGAGCTGCCGCCGCTAGCGACCATCGTCATCGCCACCCTCGGCATCGCGCTCGCGGCGAGCTCCGCGGCGGCGATCAATCAGGTCGCCGAGCACCGCATCGACGCGATCATGGCCCGTACCCGCCATCGTCCGCTGCCGCAAGGCGAGGTCCGCACGACGCACGCGCTCGTGTTCGCGCTCGTCCTCGGCGTGCTGTCCATGTATCTGCTCGTCGCGTTCGTCAACGCGCTCACCGCGATCCTCACGTTCGTCTCGCTGATCGGCTATGCCGTCGTCTATACGATGTTCCTCAAGCACGCGACGCCCCAGAACATCGTCATCGGCGGCGCGGCCGGCGCGGCACCGCCGGTGCTCGGCTGGACGGCGATTACCGGCCAGCTCGATCCCCATGCGCTGCTGCTCTTCCTCATCATCTTCGCCTGGACGCCGCCGCACTTCTGGGCGCTCGCGATCTACCGGCGCAACGACTACGCGAAAGCGGAAATCCCGATGCTGCCGATCACCCACGGCGTCGATTTCACGCGCAAGCACGTCCTGCTCTACACCGTGCTCCTGACCGCGGTCACCGTGATGCCCTACGCGGCGTTCATGTGCGGCCCGATCTACCTCGTGGGCGCGCTCCTGCTCGACGCCGGCTTCCTCTACTACGCGATCCGGATGCAGTTCGACCATCGCGACAAACTCGCTTTCGCCGCGTTCAAGTACTCGATCGTCTACCTGACGCTCCTGTTCGTGGTGCTGTTCGTCGATCACTACGCACCGGCCGTGCGGGACCTCGTCTACTGATCGCATGAACGACGCCCGGGACATCGGCCCCGACACTCCGCTCCTCCCCCGCTGGCTCTGGCTCTGGCTGCCGCCGGTGATGGCGCTGATCATCTTTCCGGTGAAAATCCTCTCGCCCGGCGCGTACGCGCAGTGGATCGACGGTGAACAGGGGCTCATCGAGCTCGCGACTCCCGTCGCCGCATTCCTCGCGTTCTGCTTCGGGTTCCATTTCCTGCGCAGCGCGTTCCCGAAAATTCCGCTCGCGCGGGTGTGGGTGTTGATGGTCGCGCTCGGCGGCTTCTACTTCGCAGGTGAAGAGCTGTCGTGGGGACAGCAGCTCGCGCACTGGAACACGCCGGAAGCAATCGACAAGCTGAACGATCAGCATGAGACGAATCTCCACAACATGAGCAGTTGGTTCGATCAGAAACCGCGGCTGCTGCTCGAGCTGTGGGCCTTCTTCGGCGGGATCGTGGTGCCGCTGATGCGCTTGAGCGGACGGCGGATCGGTCTCGATCCGAACAAGCTCTGGTTCTGGTTCTGGCCGACGGTGGAGTGTCTGCCGACGGCAATCCTCGCCTTCCTCATCCGCTTCCCGGAGCGTTACAAGCACCTCGCGCACATCAAGGTGCTGCCGGTGGAGATCCGGTGGAGCGAACCCCAGGAATATTACTTCGCGCTGTTGATGCTGATCTTCGTGCTCGCGGCGCGCCAGCGCGCGAAAGCGCTGGCGGCCGCGAATCCGGTGTGACGCGACGCCTCAGGACGCCGTGAGCTGTGGGAACTCGTGACCGGCGAGCGTGCGCTTGAGCGTATCGAACGCATTCGCTTCGATCTGCCTGATGCGTTCGGCGGAGACCTTGTAGCGCTCGGCGAGCGCCTGCAGCGTCTGCTTCGGCTCGGTCAGCCAACGGCTCGCGATGATGTCGCGGCTGCGTGCGTCGAGATGCTCGAGGGCCGCGGCGAGCCGCTCCGTGCCGTGCTGTTGCTGTTCGGCAGCCTCGAGCTGATGCACCGGCTCGAAGCGCGTATCCGCGAGATACGCCGCCGGCGCGATGTCCTCGTCGCCTTCCTCGAAGCCGCCGTCGAATGCCTGATCGTGAGCGTTCATACGCTCTTCCATCAGCAGCACTTCGGACGGCGTCACGCCGAGATCCTCGGCCACGGCCGCGACTTCCTGCCCGTTCATCCAGCCCAGGCGCTTCTTCGCGCTGCGCAGATTGAAGAACAGCTTGCGCTGGGCCTTCGTCGTGGCGACTTTCACGATGCGCCAGTTGCGCAGGATGAACTCGTGGATCTCCGCGCGGATCCAATGCACCGCGAACGACACGAGGCGCACGCCGACGGCCGGATCGAAGCGCTTCACGGCTTTCATCAGACCGATGTTGCCTTCCTGGATGAGGTCGCCGTGGGCGAGTCCATAGCCGGCATAGCCGCGGGCCACGCGCACGACGAAGCGCAGATGGGAGACGACGAGCTGGCGGGCGGCGTCGAGATCGTTCTCCTCGCGGTAGCGGATGGCGAGCTCTCGCTCCTCCTCCGCACTCAGCATCGGGACGCGGTTGACCGCCTCGACGTAGGCCTCGAGGGAGCCGCTCGGCATCAGGATCGTGTGATTGGAACCGGTAAGCATGGGCTTGGGCATCCTCCTTCTCTGTTCTGAGCGAATGTTAGCACTCGGGCGATTAGAGTGCTAACGGGCGGGACGGTTCCCGTCCGGCTCAGCGGGCGGATGGCTCCATTTCACGCAGATGGAGGCTCACCGCCAGCCAGCCGCCGAGCCATCCCAGGGTCAGTGAGAGGCCTAGGAGCGCCGCACCCGGCCCGGGACCGAGGCCGATCGCGCCCGGGGCGAGGCCATAGAGACCGGCGAGATCCCCGAGCGGCCCGGCAAGCCGGCCGAAGAGGAGCGCGAGGATGAGCAGTGCGGTCAGTCCGCTGCCGAGCCCGAACGCGGCGCCGAGATACAGAAACGGGCGTCTGACATAGGCATCGGTCGCGCCGCACAGCTTCGCGACCTCGATTTCGTCGCGCTGCCGCTCGATGCCGACCCGGATCGCGTTGCCGGCGATGAGCACGACGCCGAGGCCGAGCAGCGCACCGAGGCCCGAAACGCCCCTGCCGAGCAGCGCCGAGAAGGCCTCGAGCCGTGCGATCCAGATCAGGTCGTAATGCGTCTCCGCGACCTCGGCCGCGCCGCGCAGGCCGCTCAGCAGCGACTCGCGCTCGGCCGGGCTCCCGCGGCGGAGCGTCAGGGTGACGACGTGCGGCAGCGGGTTGTCCGGCAGCGCATCGAGCACCGCGCCGAGGCCGGAGCCCGCCTTGAACTCCGCGAGCGCCGCCGCGCGATCGACGAATACCGCCTCGGCGACTCTCGGGTCGGCGCGCAGGCGCGCCGCGAGCGCCGCCCCCTCCGGCGCCGCTACCGTGCCGCGCAGGAAGAGCGTCGCCTGCGGCGCGAGATTGAGCCGCGCCGCGGCGCTCACCGTGCCGTCGTAGATCACGTAGAGCCCGGCCGGCAGCGCGAGCGCGATACCGATCACGAGCACGGTGAGCAGGGCGTTGACAGCATCCCGCCGGAAATAATGCGCGCAGGTTCGCCAGGCGCCGCCATGCTGTCGCGCCCACGCGGCGAGCCGCGACGGTCGGGCACTGCGCGTCGCGGCCGGCGTGCCGTCCATCAGGCCCCGGCCTCCACGCGGCCGGCATGGAGCGTGACGCGCCGGTGCGGGACCTGCTCCAGCAGCGCGAGATCGTGCGTCGCGATGAGCACGGTGACGCCGATGGCATTGAATTGCGCGAAGAGCTGCAGGATGTCGCGCCCGAGCGCCGGGTCGAGATTTCCGGTCGGTTCGTCCGCGAGCAGCACTTTCGGCCGGTTGACGACGGCCCGGGCGATACCGACCCGCTGCTGTTCGCCGCTCGACAGCGTGCGCGGGGCAGCGCGCTCCTTGTGCAGCAGCCCGACTTTGTCGAGCGCCGCGCGCACGCGCCGCGCTGTCTCGGCCGCCGGATGACCGGCGACGACGAGCGGCAGGGCGACGTTGTCGAATACCGTGCGGTCCATCAGCAGCCGATGGTCCTGGAAGATGAATCCGATCTGCCGCCGGTGCTCGGGAACGCCCCGCCTGCCGAGCCGCCCGAGGTCCCGCCCGTCGACCACGAGGCGGCCGCGCGTCGCGCGTTCGACGAGCGCGACGAGCTTGAGCAGGCTGCTCTTGCCCGCGCCGGAATGACCGGTGAGAAAGACGAATTCGCCGGGTGCGACGTGGAGCGTGATGTCGCTCAGGGCGTCGAAGCCGCCCGCGTACGTTTTGGAGACGTTGTCGAAACGGATCACGCCGCCGGAACATCCCCGCCCGGCTCGCCGAGCAGCGCGTCGACGAAACCCGCCGCCTCGAAGACCTGCAGGTCCTCGTACTGCTCGCCGACGCCGATGAAGCGGATCGGCAGCTTCATGGCTTGCGCGATCGCGAAGACGATGCCCCCTTTCGCGGTGCCGTCGAGCTTCGTCAGCACGAGCGAGTCGAGCTTGCTCGTTTCGTCGAACATTTTCGCCTGCGTGAGCGAATTCTGGCCGAGCGTCGCGTCGAGCACGAGCATCGTCTCGTGTGGCGCGGCCGCGTTCTGCTTGCCGATCACGCGCCGGATCTTGCCGAGCTCGTTCATCAGTCCGCCCTGGGTGTGCAGCCGTCCGGCCGTGTCCGCGAGCAGCACGTCGATGCCGCGCGCCTGCGCGGCACTGTAGGCATCGAAGATCACGGAGGCCGAATCGGCACCCGGACCCTGCGCTATCACGGGGATGTCGAGTCGTTCGCCCCAGGTCTTCAATTGATCCACCGCCGCCGCGCGGAACGTATCGCCCGCGGCGAACATCACTTTCCTGCCCTCGGCGCGCAAGTGCCGGCCGATTTTCGCGATCGTGGTGGTCTTGCCGACGCCGTTCACGCCGACGACGAGGATCACGTACGGGCCATCGGTCGCGGGCGGAATGGCGAGGGGCTGCTCGCAGGGCCGGAGTGCCTCGAGCATCACGTCGCGCAGCGTGTCGACGAGCGGCGCGCCCTTGCCCGCGCGCTGCTTCACGGCCGCCATCATGCGCTCGGTCGCGTCGACGCCCGCGTCGGCGAGCAGCAGCGCCGTCTCGAGCGTTTCGAGCGAGGAGGCATCGATCGGCTCGCGCCGGAAGATGAGTTTGCCGAGCCGGTTGAGCAGGCTGTCGCGCGTGCGCGCGATGCCTTCTTTGAGTCGTTTGAACATGAGCGCCGAGGGCCGCTTCCTACGCTTCGCAGCGTTTCCAGGTGGAGAGATTGCGATATGCTAACACTCCCTCGCACGCGGGCGGCACAGGAACCGGCGCGATGGCCCGACATTCCGCCGCGCCCGCCCACGATCCACGGAGACCCGACTTGCACGCGTTAGCCCGCATCCGCCAGTGCCTGCTCATCCTCTGCCTGCCGCTCGCCGCCGCGGCCGCCGAGCCCGCGCAGGAATTCACGCTCCCGAACGGCCTGAAGCTCATCGTCCAGGAAGACCACCGCGCGCCGGTGGCGGTCGTGCAGGTCTGGTACAAGATCGGTTCGAGCTACGAGCACGACGGTACGACGGGTCTCTCGCACGCACTCGAGCACATGATGTTCAAGGGCACGAAGCACCATCCGCCCGGCGAGTTCTCGCGCATCGTCGCCGCGCGCGGCGGCAAGGAGAACGCGTTCACGACGACCGACTACACGGCCTACTTCGAGCAGTGGGCGGCGAGCAACGTCGAGCTCAGCTTCGATCTCGAGGCGGATCGCATGCGGAATCTCACTTTCGACGAACAGGATTTCGCGAAGGAGATGAAGGTCATCATGGAGGAGCGCCACATGCGCACGGACGACAACCCGCAGGCGCTCGCCTCGGAGGTCGTCGATGCGGTGGCCTTCCTGACGAGCCCGTATCGACATCCCGTGATCGGCTGGCAGTCCGATCTCGAGAGCATGCGTCTCGAGGATCTCCGGGCGTGGTACGCGCGCTGGTATGCGCCGAACAATGCGATCGTGGTCGTCGTCGGCGACGTCGAGCCGGCGAAAGTCCACGCGCTCGCGCAGAAGCACTTCGGTCCGCTCGCGAAACAGCTCATTCCACCGACGAAGCCACGCACCGAGCCCGAGCAGCGCGGCATGAAGCGCCTCACGTTCAAGAGCGAGAGCGCGACGCTGCCCTATCTCATGATGGCCTACAAGGCGCCGGTGCTCGTCGAGGCCCTCGCGAAGCGGACGAATGCCGAGCCGTGGGAGATCTACGCGCTCGACGTGCTGTCGGAAACGCTCGACGGCGATCAGAGCTCGCGGCTCACCCGCAACCTCGTGCGCGGCCGGCAGATCGCCGCGCAGGTGGAATCGTCTTACGCCCCCGCTTCGCGCCTCGAGAGCCTGTTCAGCTTCGCCGCGGTGCCGACCCCCGGCCACACGCTGGAGGAGCTGGAGAAAGCGATCGGCGCGGAGATCGCAGCCCTGCAGAGTGCGCCGCCGACACCCGAGGAGCTCGCGCGCATCAAGACGCGCGTCGTCGCCGACGAGGTCTTCCAACAGGACTCGGTCTTCTACCAGGCGATGGTCATCGGTTCGCTCGAGGCGGTCGGTCTCGACTGGCGCATCAAGGACGACTACGTCGAACGCATCAAGGCCGTCACCCCCGAGCAGGTGCAGGCCGTCGCCAGGAAATATCTGACGGAGGATCGTCTCACCGTCGCCCATCTGCTGCCGGTCGCGAAAGGAGACGCCGATGCGCATTGAACGCCTCCTCGCGGCGACCCTGTTCGTCGTCGCCCAGGCCGTGCTCGCCACGCCGAAGATCGAACATTGGACGACCCCTGCGGGCGCCCAGGTCTATTTCGTCGCCGCCGCGGAGATCCCCATGCTCGACGTGCGCGTCGTGTTCAATGCCGGCAGCGCGTGCGACGGCGCGAAGCCCGGCCTCGCGAGCTTCACCGCAGGCCTGATGCACGAAGGCGCAGGCGAGCTCGACACGAACGCTTTCCACGATGCGCTCGGTGCGACGGGCGCGAGCCTCGGCACCGGCGCGATGCGCGACATGGCCTGGGTATCGCTCCGCACGCTGAGCGATCCGGCGTCCGCCGATCCCGCGCTCGCGCTCATGCAATCGACGATCCGCAATCCGCGCTTCGACGCCGCGGCCTTGGAGCGCTTGCGCGAACAGGCGCTCATCGGTCTGAAGAGCGAGAAGGAATCGCCGGATGCGATGGCCGAGCGCACGTTCTTCGCGGCGCTCTACGGTGACCATCCCTACGGCTCGCCGACGGCGGGGACGGAGGACAGCGTGAAAGCCTTCACGCGCGCGGACGTCATCGCGTTTCACCAGCGCTACTACGTCGCCGCGAACGCGACCGTCGCGATCGTCGGCGCGACGGATCGCGCGGGTGCCGAGCGCATCGCGGCGGCCGTGCTGCGCGACGTGCCGGCCGGTGAGCCCGCCGCCCCCCTGCCGCCCGTCGCCCCGCTCGCCGCGGCGCGCGAGGCGCACGTCGAATTCCCGGCGACGCAGAGCCACGTGTGGATCGGCCAGACCGGCCTCAAGCGGGGCGACCCGGATTATTTCGCCCTGATCGTCGGCAACCACGTGCTCGGCGGCAACGGCCTCGTGTCGATACTCGCCGACGAGATCCGGGAGAAGCGCGGACTCTCCTACAGTGCCCAGAGCCAGTTCGAGCCGCTCGCCGAAGCGGGTCCCTTCCTCGCCAGCCTGCAGACGAAGGCCTCGCAGGAGGCCGAAGCGCTGAAAGTCCTGCGCGCGACGCTCGCGAAGTTCGTCGCCGAGGGGCCGTCCGAGAAAGCGCTCGCGGCCGCGAAGCAGAATCTCGTCGGCGGCTTCCCGCTGCGTCTCGACGGCAACGGCAAGATCATCGAATACCTCGCGATGATCGGCTTCTATCACCTGCCGCTCGACTATCTCGATACGTTCACGGAACGTGTCGCGAAGATCACGGTCGACGACGTCCGCGACGCTTTTCGCCGCCGCGTCGATCCCGCGCGCATGGTGACGGTCACGGTCGGCAAGCAGTCCGGCACGCGCTGAGCGGCATGTCCGCGCACAAAGCCGCGCCGCGGCCCGCGAGCTCCGGGCGCATCCGCATCATCGGCGGGATCTGGCGGGGCCGGAAGCTCGAGGTACTCGACGATCCCGAGCTCAGGCCGAGCGGCGATCGCGTACGCGAGACGCTCTTCAACTGGCTCCAGCCCTGGATCGACGGTGCGCGCTGTCTCGATCTCTTCGCCGGCACCGGCGTGCTCGGGCTCGAGGCCCTCTCGCGCGGCGCCGCGCACGCGACGTTCGTCGATCGCAACCCGGCCGCGATCGCGCTCCTCGAGCGGAACATCGCCGCGCTGCGTGCTGATCGGCTCAGCGTTGTCCGATATGATGCCCTCGCCTGGCTCGCGACGACGTCCCCGACGCCCTACGATCTCGTGTTCGTCGATCCGCCGTTCGCGAGCGACCTGCTCGCCCGCGCCCTGACTATCCTGGATGCGGGCTGGCTGGCCCCGCACGCGCTGGTCTATGTCGAGCGCGGCAGCGGGAGCGGCGGGGAACCCTGGCCGGACGGCCTCGAGGTGCTCCGCTCCGGCGAGACGCGGCACGTCACCTACACCTTGTTGAGGCGTGCCGCACCGGCGTGACATGCGTCCGAGGCCGCGGGCCCGGGCGCGGCGCAACCCCGCGCGACGGCGGAAGACGGCGGATGCCGCAGCCGGCCGCGTTTCTCGACACGAAGCGGAGCACTACCTTGAGCGTCACGGCCATCTATCCCGGAACCTTCGATCCCATCACGAACGGGCACAGCGACATCGTCGCGCGCGCCTCGCGGATCTTCGATCGCGTGATCGTCGCCGTCGCGGGCAGCACGTCGAAGTCGACGGCATTCTCCACCGACGAGCGCGTCGAGCTCGCACGGGCGGTGGTGAAGCAGCACAAGAACGTCGAAGTCTGCCGCTTCGACGGCCTGCTCGCGCATTTCTCGCGCGAGCGCCAGGCCACGGTGCTGCTGCGCGGCCTGCGCGCGGTGTCCGACTTCGAATACGAATTCCAGCTCGCGGGCATGAACAAGAAGCTCGTGCCCGAAGCCGACACGGTGTTCATGACGCCGGCCGAGCAGTACTCCTACATCTCCTCCTCGCTCATCCGCGAGATCGCCTCCCTCGGCGGCGACGTCGCCGAATTCGTGCATCCGCTCGTCTGCAACGCGCTGAAGGAACGGCTCGGCAACAAGGCACGACGCAGCTGACGGGCGGGCACGCGCCATGGCGTTGATGATCACCGGGGAGTGCGTGAACTGCGACGTGTGCGCGCCCGAGTGTCCGAACCAGGCGATCCACGAAGGTCCCGAGCACTACGACATCGATCCCGCACGCTGCACGGAGTGCGTCGGACATTTCGACGCGCCGCAGTGCGTCCAGGTCTGTCCGGTCGCGTGCATCCCGCAGAATCCCGCGCATCCCGAGAGCCGTGCAGCGCTGCTCGTGAAATTCGCGCGACTGACGAACGCCGCGCAGACCGCATGACGAAAACCGACGGCGCCCTCGTCCTCGCTTTCGCGCTCGCCGTCGCCACGCCGGCGCCGGCGGCCGAGCACGTGCCGGCCGAGGCCGCGATCGCGGCCGCCCATCCGGCGGCGACCGCGGCCGGACGCGTGATCCTCGACCGTGGCGGCAATGCCTTCGACGCGGCGGTCGCCGTCGCCGCGGCGCTCGCAGTCGCCGAGCCCTACTCCTCCGGACTCGGCGGCGGCGGGTTCCTGCTGCTGCATCGCGCCCGCGACGGCAAGGACGTCGTGATCGATGCGCGCGAGAAAGCGCCGCAAGCCGCGAGCCGCGACATGTACCTCGACGCGAAGGGCGAGTTCGTGGCGACGCGCTCGCTGAACGGTGCGCTCGCCGCGGCGATCCCGGGCCTGCCCGCCGGACTCGTGCTGCTGTCCCGCCATTACGGCCGCCTGCCGCTCGCCGACTCGCTCGCACCCGCGATCGAGCTCGCCGAGCAAGGCTTCGCGGTCACGAAGCACTACCAGATGATGGCGGGCTTCCGGGCCGGCGTGCTGAAGGCCGACGCCGAGGCCGGACGTCTCTTCCTGCACGAGGGCGCGGCGCCCGAGGCCGGCACGACGATCGTCCAACGCGACCTCGGCGCGACCTTGCGCAAGCTCGCGGCGTCCGGCCAGGCCGGGTTCTATGCAGGGCCGGTCGCGAAGAAGCTCGTGGACGGCGTGCGCGCCGCCGGCGGGATCTGGACGCTCGAGGACCTGCAGGCCTACCGTGCCGTCGAGCGTGTGCCGTTGGCAGGCACTTACCACGGTATCCGCATCGTCTCCGCGCCACCGCCCTCGTCCGGCGGCGTCGTGCTCCTCGAGGCCTTGAACATCCTCGAACCCTACGCTGTCGAGCACCTCGACGCGGCCGGGCGGCGTCATGTCGTGATCGAGGCGATGCGCCGCGCCTACCGCGATCGCGCGGCCTATCTCGGCGATCCGGATTTCGTGGAGGTCCCGGTCGGGAAGCTCACCGCCAAACCCTATGCCGCCGAGCTCGCGAAGAGCATCGACGAGGAGCACGCCACGCCGAGCAGCGCGTTGCCGGCGGTCGGCGCGGCTTCGCCGCAGGGGCCGCACACGACGCACTTCTCCGTGCTCGACACGGAGGGCAATCGCGTCGCCGCGACCTTGAGCATCAACTACCCCTTCGGCGCGGCCGTCGTGCCGCCCGGCACGGGCGTGCTGTTGAACGACGAGATGGACGACTTCTCGGCGCGGCCCGCGACGCCGAACGGCTACGGCCTCGTCGGCGACGAGGCGAATGCGATCGCCCCGGGTAAGCGCCCACTCTCGAGCATGACCCCGACATTCCTGGAGGCTCCCGATCGAATCGGCGTCCTCGGCACGCCCGGCGGCAGCCGTATCGTCTCCATGGTGCTGCTCGGCGCGCTCGAGTTCGCGGCGGGCAAGCCGCCCGCGGACTGGGTCGGCGCGCCGCGCTATCACCATCAATACCTGCCGGACGAAGTGCAGTTCGAACAAGGCGGTCTCGACGAGGCGGCGCAAGCGGACCTGAAGCGCCGCGGCCACGCGCTGAAGCCCGTCGACCGCCGCTACGGCAATATGCAGGCGATACTCTGGTCGCTGACGAATGGCGAGGTCAGCGCGGCGTCCGATCCGCGCGGCGAAGGCGAGTCAGTCGTCTGGAAGCCGCACCTAGCCTCGAAGCGGCTGAAACGCGCCGCGCCCTGAGCGCCGCTCAGCGCTGGCAGCGCGGGCAGAAATAGCTCGAGCGCTGGCCAATTACCAGATGTCTGATCTCGCCGCGCCCGCAGTCGCAGGGCGCGCCGGCGCGGTCGTAGACGCGCAGCTTGTTCCTGAAGTATCCCGGCTTGCCGTCGTCGCGCGTGAAATCGCGCAGCGTCGTACCGCCGTGGCCGATGGCCTCCTCCAGCACTTCGCGCACGACGTTCACGAGCTTCGCATAGCGCGCGCCGCTCACGCGATTCGCGGCGCGCAGCGGATGGAGGCCCGCGCGGTGCAGCGCTTCGCTCGCGTAGATGTTGCCGACGCCGACGACGACGTGCGCGTCCATGAGAAAGATCTTCACCGCCGCGCTGCGCCGCGCCGCCTGGGCGTGCAGGTATTCGGCCGTGAACGCCGTGTCCCAGGGCTCCGGACCGAGTGTCGCGAGCAGCGGATGCGCTTCGGCGACGTCGGTCGTCCACAGCATCAGGCCGAAGCGCCGCGGATCGCGCAGGCGCATGAGACGCGCGCCGTCGAATTCCAAATCGACGTGGTCGTGCGGCTGCGGCGCCGTGCCGACGGGCAGCACGCGCAGACTGCCGGACATGCCGAGGTGGACGATCAACGTGCCGCCCGGGAACCGGAACAGCAGATACTTCGCGCGCCGCGCGACGTCCTCGAGACGCTGGCCCTGCAGGATGCGGGTGAGATCCGCCGGCACGGGTCGGCGCAGCCGCGCATCGCGCACCGTGACGCCGGTGATCACACCGCCCGAGAGCAGCGGCGCGAGGCCGCGGCGCGTGGTCTCGACTTCGGGCAACTCAGGCACGACGGCGCCGCCACCAGAGCAGGACGCCGTTCGCGAGGAAGGCGAGCGGCAGCACGAACAGGAAGCCGAGACCGATGACCCACATGTGCCAGGGCTTCAGATTCAACGCGACGTCGGGCGCGACGCGGGTCTCGATCGTGATCAGCGCATCGACCGCGGCGAGCCATTCCGCGCAGCGCATGCCGAGCTCGAGATTGCCCTGGTTGCCGAGGAAGGCATTCGAGATGAAATCCCCGTCCCCGAGCACGACGACGCGCTGCTCGCGTGCGGCGCGATCCTGCGCCGCCGGCAGCTCGTGCGTGAGCGCGATGCCGAGCGCGAGCGGCCCCGGCAGATCGACGCCGTCATCGTAGGCGACGTTGCCGTTCATCTCACCCGTCTCGCTCCAGGCCTGCCGGCCCGTCGCGAACAGGCGCGTCGCCGTCCAGCGCTCGTGCGGACGCTCCTGCAACGCGGTCGCATACGGGAAGATCGTCAGCGCCTTGAAGCCCTGCGTGAGCGGATGTTCGCGATACGTGCTCACGATCGCCAGCGCCGGATTCGACACGCCGAGCGACTGGGTGGCCGGATCGACAATCGTGCCGCCGACGCGCGCGACGCCGATCGCGTCCGCGAGCGGCTTCAGGTCTGCGGGCTCGTCCGGCTCGCGCAGCCACAGCAGGTTGCCGCCGCGTGCGAGATAGTCCTTGATGAGCGTGATCTCGCCCGGCAGATACGCCTGCTGCGGACTCGCGACGACGAGCACGGCCGTGTTGTCCGGAATGACGGGACGCGTCGCGAGATCGAGCTCGAGACTGCGCAGACCGCGCTTGCGCAGCGCATCGGCCCAGCTCGTCACGTCGAAATTCGCGCCGCGTTGCGGACTGCGCTCGCCGTGCCCGGTCACGAAAGCGAGCCAGCGCTCGCCCTTGCCCGCGAGGCGCACGAGGGCATTCGTGAAATCCTGCTCCGTGAAACGCACGAGCCGCTCGCTGCGCTCACCCGCGGCGAGCACGAGCTCGCCCTCGCGCAGCCCGAGCCGGCGCACGCGCTCCGGCTCCTTCGCGGGATCCGTCACCACGAAACGCAGATCGGGCTTCACCTCCTGATAGCGCGCGACGAGCGCGGCGACGATGCGCCGCTGCGGCGCAGTGTCCGGGACGTAGAGCGTCGCCGTCACGGGTTCCTTCAGCGCGGCGAGCGCGGCGTGGCTCGCGGCGGCGAGCGTGTGACGGGAGGCCGCGCTCACGTCGCGCACGCGGTGGTGTTCCGCGCTCTGCCAGGCGAGGACGCCCCCGGCCAGCACGATGCCGAGCGCGCGCAGCCAGTGACGCCGGCGCGCCGTGGCGAGCTCGAATTCAGAACGCACGGCGATCGCCGTCCAGGCGCCAGATCGCGAGCAGCAGCATGCCGAGCGTCAGGAGCAGAAAATATTCGATGTCCGCCGTGTCGAGCAGTCCCTGCGAGAGACGTTGGAAGTGATCGGGCATCGACAGCCAGGCGAGGAGCCCCGCGGTCTTGCCTTGTCCGCTCTGCCAGTCGACCATCCAGATCAGCAGCAGGAAGCCGAACGTGCCGGTCGCCGCCAGCGCGGGCTGCGAAGTGAGTGAGGAGAACAGGAGTCCGACCGCGAGCGTCGCCATCACGAGCAGCGCGAGGCCGAGCAGCGCCGCGCCGAGCGTGCCGTAATCGAGCGCGGTGCCCCAGGCGAGCGTCGCGGCCATGAGCGCGTTCAGGAGCCACACGATCGCGCCGAGCGCGAGCAGGCCGAAAAATTTTCCGAGCACGATCTCCGTCGCCGAAACGGGCGCGCTCAGATAGAGCTTGAGCGCGCCACTGCGCCGCTCGCCGCTGAGTGCGTGCATCGTCAGCACCGGCGCGAGCAGCACCATCACCATCGCCGTCACGCCGAACGTCGGCAGACATACCGCCTGCGTGATGCCGGGCGGATTCGCGAGCGCGCGCAGACGCGGCTGCTCCTCCATGAAGATGTCGAGCAGGGCGAGGAACTGCCAGGACACGATGATCTGCGTCGCCGCGAGCACGACCCAGGCGAGCGGCGCGCGGAACAGCGCCTGTGCCTCGCGACGCGCGATCGTGCCGATCATGCGGCGTCGGCCGTGGCGTCCGGCGTGTCGTCCCGGCAGGTCAGCGCGAGGAACGTGCGCTCGAGCGCATTCTCGTCGTGCTCGAGCGCGACGAGGCCCCAGTCGCGCGCCGCGGCGGCAATGCGCTCCGCAGTCGCATCGGCGTCCGCGACGCGCAGCGCAAACGTGCCGGCTCCGAGATCCTCGCAGTCGAGCACGCCCTCGAGTGCGGCGATGATCGCCCTCCCCGGCGCGCGCCGCAGACGGATGCGGAGCACCGGATCGACGCTCGCGAGCGGCTGATCGCAGACGATGCGGCCGCGATGCAGGATCGCGACGCGATCGCAGACCGCGCGGACCTCGGAGAGGATGTGCGTGGAAAAAATCACCGAATGATCGCGGCCGAGCTCGCGGACCAGCGTGCGTACTTCCGCGAGCTGCACGGGATCGAGGCCGCTCGTCGGCTCGTCGAGGATGAGCAGTGCAGGCTTGTGCAGGATCGCCTGCGCGATACCGAGGCGCTGGCGATAGCCTTTCGAGAGATTGCGGATGAGCCTGCCGCCGACGTCTTCGAGGCGGCAGCGCCGCTTCGCTTCGCGCACGCCGTCCGCCACCGCGGCGGATGCGAGGCCATGGAGGCGCGCGCAGAACGTGAGGTATTCGTCGACGCTCGCATCGGGATGCAGCGGCGGCACTTCGGGCAGGAAGCCGAGCTGGCGTTTCGCCGCGCGGGGATCTTCGATGACGTCGTGACCGCAGATCGCGACGCGCCCCGCGTCGGGCGGCATCACGCCGGCGAAGATCTGCAAGGCAGTGGACTTGCCGGCACCGTTCAGACCGAGCAGGCCGAGCACTTCACCACGGCGCAGCGTCAGCTCGATCCCACACAAGGCGGGATGCGGTCCGTAGGCGCGGGAGATGCCCTGTGCGGTGAGGAGGATGTCGTCCGCCATGGGGCCGGTATTATTCGCGAGCGACGGGGCTTCTGCAACGCGGCTCCGCGCGGCGGAACGGCCTGTTAAGCTTGCGCCATGGAACGCTTACTCGGCGTCGATACCGGCGGCACTTTCACCGACTTCTTTCTCGTCGAGCCCGACGGCAGCGTCCGCGTGCACAAGGAGCTCTCCACGCCCGCGCGCCCCGAAGAGGCGATCCTCGCGGGCGTCGCGGCGCTCGGTCTGCGCGGCGCCTCGTTCAAGCTCGTTCACGGCTCGACGGTCGCGACGAACGCCGTGCTCGAAGGCAAGGGCGCGCGCACGGCGTTCGTGACGAACCGCGGCTTGCGCGATCTGCTGACGATAGGCCGCCAGGCGCGGCCCGAGCTCTATGCGCTGCAACCGCAGCCCGTCGCGCCGCCCGTGCCGCGCGAGCTGTGTCTCGAGACCGGCGGCAGGCTCGGTGCGGATGCCTCGGTCGTCGAGGATTTGAGCGCAGCGGATCTCGAGGTGCTCGTCGCGGCGATCCGCGCGCTCGCGCCGGAGGCCGTCGCGGTGACGCTGCTGTTCTCCTTCCTCGACGATCGTTTCGAGCGCGCGATCGCCGCGGCCCTGCCGGCCGACCTGTTCGTGTCGATCTCTTCCGAAGTGCTCGCCGAATACCGCGAATACGAGCGCGGCATCGCGACCTGGTTGAACGCCTACGTCGGCCCGCGCGTGCAGGGTTATCTCGCGCGGCTCGTGCAGCAGCTCGACGGCGTGAGCCTGCGCGTCATGCAGAGCTCGGGTCTGAGCTGCGATCCCGGATTCGCCGGCCGGCGCGCCGTGAATCTCCTGCTGTCGGGGCCCGCGGGCGGCCTCGCCGGTGCACGTCTCGTCGCGGCCGCGGCCGGCCGCCCGAAAATCCTCACGTTCGACATGGGCGGCACGTCCACCGATGTCGCGTTGCTTGCCGGCGAGCCCCAGTTGACGAGCGAAGGCCGTATCGGGCGCTATCCGGTCGGGGTGCCGATGGTCGACATGCACACGATCGGCGCGGGTGGCGGCTCGATCGCGCGCATCGATGCCGGCGGCGTCCTGCACGTCGGACCGGAATCCGCGGGCGCGCAGCCGGGCCCTGCCTGCTACGGCCAGGGCGGCACGCTGGCGACCGTCACGGACGCGAACCTCGTGCTCGGCCGCCTGCCGCGCGAGCTCCTGCTCGGCGAACGTCTCGCGCTCGACACGGCGGCCGCCGAACGCGCCGTGGGAGACCTCGCGGCAGCGCTCGGTCTCGATCTCGCGACGACCGCGCAAGGCATCGTCGACGTCGCGAACGAGCACATGCAGCAGGCGCTGCGCGTGATCTCGGTGGAGCGCGGCATCGATCCGCGCGATCACACGCTCGTCTCGTTCGGCGGCGCCGGCGGTCTGCACGTGTGCGCGCTGGCGGAGGCTTTGCAGATGCGCGAAGCGCTCGTGCCGGCACGGGCCGGCGTGCTCTCCGCGCTCGGCATGCTCGCGGCGGCACCCGGCCGTCAGCGCTCGCGCAGCATCCGGCGGCCGTTCACGGCGCTCGCCGAATCCGAGGTCGCCGCCTGGCTGGACGAGCTCGCGGCCGCCGGACACGCGGAGCTCGTCGCCGAAGGCCTCGCGGCGCAGGACATCACCGCGCAGGCGAGTGTCGACGTGTGCTACCAGGGCCAGTCGTTCACCTTGAACCTGCCGTGGCAGTCGAAGGCGGAAGTCGAGACGGCATTCCACGCGGCGCACGCACGGCGTTACGGCCATCGCCTCGACCTCGGGCTCGTGCTCGTGAACGTGCGCGTCGCTCTGCGCGCCACGCCGGCCTTCGTCGCGCTGCCGGAAGAAGCGGCACAGCGGCCGGCCGAACCCGTCGGCACGGGCCGCGTGCACGGCATCGCCGACGCGGTGCCGGTGTGGCGGCGCGAGCGGCTGCCGCGCGGTGTCGGGCTTCCCGGCCCGCTCGTCGTCGTCGATGCGCTGAACTCGACCTGGGTCGCGCCGGGTTGGACGCTCACCGCGGATCGCCACGCGAACTGCCTCCTCACACGCACCGCACGCTGAGCGCGAGGCCGACGCACGGCGTCGGCGCCGGACGACTGGCGCGGCCGTCGCGGGGGCGGGATGATGGGCGCACGCGCTTTCCGGGGAGGTTCGCATCATGTGGTACGACGGCTTGTGTCCTTTGCCGTGGTGGGGTGTCGCGCTCGTCGCGCTCGGTTTCACGCACCTGACCTGTGTCGCGGTCACGGTCTATCTCCATCGCCACCAGGCGCATCGCGCGCTTGCCCTGCACCCGCTGCTCGCGCATGCGTTCCGCGCTTGGCTCTGGCTCACGACGGGCATGCGCACGCGCGAGTGGATCGCGGTGCATCGCCGCCATCACGCCCGTGTCGAGACCCCCGAGGATCCGCATTCACCGTGGGCGTTCGGCATACGTCGCGTGCTGTTCGAGGGCGCCGAGCTCTATCAGGCCGCCGCGCGCGACCCGGAGCTCGTCGCGCGCTACGGCCAGGGTGCGCCGGACGATTTCCTCGAATGCAGCGTCTATCGCCACGATCGGACGGGCGTCGGCCTCATGCTCGTCGCCGACGTCGTGCTGTTCGGGCCCGAAGGGCTCGCGCTGTGGGCGGTGCAGATGATCTGGATTCCGGTGTTCGCCGCGGGCATCATCAACGGGCTCGCGCACTGGCGCGGCTATCGCAATTTCGACACCGCGGACGCGTCCACGAACCTCACGCCCTGGGGCATCCTCATCGCGGGCGAGGAGCTGCACAACAATCACCATGCGTACGCGGGCTCGGCGCGCTTCTCGGCGAAGCCCTGGGAGTTCGACATCGGCTGGGCCTACATCCGCCTCTTCGCGCTGTGCCGGCTCGCGCGCATCCGCAAGCTCGCGCCGTGCCTGTGCATCGCCGCGCCGAAGCCCGCGCTCGACGGCGAGACGTTGCGCGCGCTCGTGCGCGGCCGCCTGCACGTGATGTCCGACTATGCCGAACGCGTCGTGCGCCGCGTGCATCGGGAAGAGACGCGCAAGGCGGATGCGGCGACGCGCCGCGATCTGAAGGCGGTGCGGCGGGTGCTGCTCAGGGCCGATCGCCGTGTCGACGAAGGCGCACGGGAGCGCCTCGCCGCCGTGCTCGGCGACTGTGCCCCGCTCGCCGTCGTCCACCACTTCCAGGAGCGGCTGCGCGGCATCTTCGCGGAACGCGCCGCGACGCAGGAGCGATTGCTCGCGCTGTTCCAGGAGTGGTGCCGCCAGGCGGAGCAGACGGGTGTCGCGGCGCTCGCAGACTTCGCGCGCCGGCTGCGCGGCTATTCCCTCACGGGACCGTGAATCAGGCGCGCGCGGGGGCGGCAAAAGACGAGGCCCGCAGCAGCGGGCCCCGTGGGTGACAACCAGGCGTATTGGGTTACTTGATCTTCGATTCGTTGTACGGGACGTGCTTGCGCACGACCGGGTCGTACTTCTTGCGCTCCATCTTCTCCGGATTGTTGCGCTTGTTCTTCGTCGTCGTGTAGTAGTGGCCCGTGCCGGCACTCGAGACGAGCTTGATTTTCTCTTGCATGGCGGGCTCTCCTTAAACCTTCTCGCCGCGCGCGCGGATGTCCGCGAGCACCGAGTCGATACCGACCTTGTCGATGATCCGCAGACCGCGGGTGCTGACGCGCAGCGACACGAAGCGCTGTTCGCTCTCCACCCAGATGCGGCGGTAATGCAGATTCGGCAGGTAGCGGCGGCGGGTCTTGTTGTTCGCGTGCGAGACGTTATTGCCGGATACCGGCCCTTTGCCGGTCACTTGACATACTCGGGACATGATTGCTTGCCGTGAGGTCGATTGCTAGGGCGCGGGATCTTAACGGCTTTTCCCCGCCGCGCCAAGCCGCGTCGCCGGGCGGTGCTCACAGCAGCCCCCGATCGGCGAACGAGACGACCTCGTCGTCCCCGGCGACGATATGGTCGACGACCCGGACGTCGACGAGGCCGAGGGCATCCCTCAGCCGGCGGGTGAGCAGCCGGTCGGCCTCGCTCGGCTCGGCGACGCCCGAGGGATGGTTGTGGGCCAGGATCACCGCTGCGGCGTTCAGCTCCAGCACGCGCTTCACGACTTCACGGGGGTGCACGGTCGCGGCATCGATCGTCCCGAAGAAGATCGGCTCGAAGGCGATGATGCGGTGGCGGGTGTCGAGGAAGAGGCAGCCGAAGACTTCGCGGCGCAGGGGCTTGAACTGGGCGAGCAGGTAGCGTTTCGCCGCCCCGGGGTTGTCGACGACGTCGAGCCGGTCCAGCGTCGTGCGCAGATAGCGCCGCCCGAGCTCGAGCGCGGCCTTGAACTCCGCGTAACGGGCGGCCCCGAGGCCAGGCAGCGCCTCGAATCCCGCCCGGTCGAGGTCGAGCAGCCCGCGCAGGCCACCGGTCTTCGACAGCAACTGACGCGCGAGCTGGACGGCATCGAGGCCGGCCCGGCCGGTGCGCAGCAGTATCGCCACGAGCTCGGCGTCGGCGAGCCCCGCCGGGCCTCCCGCGAGCAGACGCTCGCGCGGCCGCTCTCCTTGCGGCCAATCCTTCATGCTCATATCAACATCCTTGTATAAGCGTTTTATCACGGGCGGGTTTGCCCGGTACACGGTGCTCCGCCTTGGGGTAAGATCCCGCCCCCCAGCTTTCATTGTGCGGGATCATGAGCACCTCGAACAAACGCCTCCTCGTGGTCGTCACCGGTGGCATCGCGGCGTACAAGGCGCCCGAGATCGTCCGCCGGGCGCGCAGCCGGGGCGCCGAGGTCCGCGTCGTCATGACGCCCGCCGCGTGCGAGTTCATCACGCCGCTCACGCTCCAGGCCGTGTCCGGCAATCCCGTCCATACCGAGCTCTTCGACGCGGCCGCCGAGGCGGCGATGGGCCACATCGAGCTCGCACGCTGGGCGGACGAGGTACTCGTCGCGCCGGCGAGCGCGGATTTCCTCGCCCGCCTCGCGCATGGCCTCGCCGGCGACCTCGCGAGCACGCTGTGTCTCGCCACGGCGGCGCCGCTCACGGTCGCGCCCGCCATGAACCGCCTGATGTGGGACAACGCCGCGACCCGGGCGAACGTCGCGTTGCTCGCCGCGCGCGGTGTGCGCATGATCGGCCCCGAGGCCGGCGAGCAGGCCTGCGGCGAGGTCGGGCCCGGTCGAATGAGCGAACCCGAGGCGATCGTCGGTGCCCTGTTCGATGCGCTGCCCGCGGGCGGGCTCGTGGGGCTGCGGGTTCTCATCACCGCCGGGCCGACCCAGGAGCCGATCGACCCCGTCCGGTTCATCACGAACCGCAGCTCCGGCAAGATGGGCTACGCGGTCGCAACCGCCGCGGCCGCCGCCGGTGCGCGGGTCACGCTCGTCAGTGGCCCGACCGCGCTCGCCGCGCCGGCCGGCGTCGACGTGCGCCGGGTGACGACCGCGGCCGAGATGTACGAGGCGGTGATGGCCGAGGTCGCGGCGCACGACATCTTCATCGCCTCGGCCGCCGTGGCCGACTATCGTCCCGAGGCGCCGGCGACGCAGAAGATGAAGAAGGCGGGTGCGGCGCTTACGCTGACTCTCGCGCCTACACAAGATATACTCCGCGCGGTCGCAGCACGCGAAGTACCGCCTTTCACGGTCGGCTTCGCGGCCGAAACAGAGCACGTGCTGGAAAATGCGCGCAGCAAGCTGACAGGGAAGTCCCTCGACATGATTGCTGCCAACGAAGTCGGTGCCGGGATGGGTTTCGACAGCGACGAAAACGAGTTGCACGTGATCTGGCAAGATGGGGACACATTGCTTGGCCGGGCTTCCAAGAACAGCATCGCGCGACGACTCGTCGAACTCATCGCGGCGCGGTATCGCGCGGTTCGCGGCTGAGGCCGGGATGATCGTTCGGCTGCTGCTTCCCCACCGGCCGGTCCCGGGGGCCGGCGCCCTGATTCTGATGCGATCGGACTGCTGATGCGCAAACCATCGTTGAATTTCCCGACGGGATTCCGGCCCGACCGGCGCCACGTCATGCTCGTCCTCGGCGTCGTCGCGCTGCTGCTCGTATTGAGCGGCGGCTATGGCCTGTACACCCGTTACGTCGATCAGCGCGAGAAGGCGGCGGAAGCCGCGGAGCAGGCGAAGGCCGACGCGCTGGCGCAAGACCTCGGCTCCGTCCTCGCCGTCAATCGCAAGCTGCTGCTCGAGCTCGCCGCCGACCCGAAGGTGCTCGCCGCGCTGAGCGGCGCCGACGACGAGGTCCGCAAGGTGCTCGCCGCCGAGGCCCAGGGGAAATTCGCGAATGCGCTCATCCTGCGCCTCGTGCCCCGCGGCGCGTCCCAGCCCGATTCGTCGTCCACGCCGCCGCTCACCTACGCATCCGTCGAGCTGATGCACCAGAACGCGGCCGGCACGAAACCGATCGCCGCCGAGCTGAACCTGGGCGGCACGCCGCAGGAGCACATCGTCCTCATCCAGCGCGTGCCGGCACAGGGCGAGCTCGTCGGTTTCCTGCACCTGAGCCTGCAGGTGAACACGGTTCGCGACGCGCTGAAGAAGTTCGCGCCACCGGACATGGTGGCCGAGATCCAGCAGGCCGTCTCCAAAGGACCGCCCGTCATCGTCGCGCGCGCCGGCGGCACGCCGAAAGCCGGCGTCGCGATGAAGTCCGCGCCCGTGCCCGGCACGGCCTGGGCCGTCGCCATCCGGGAGAGCGGCGTCGAGGAAGGCCCCGCGCTGGAGCTGCCGCCGATGCTCGCGCCGGCCGCGGGGCTCATCGCGCTGCTCGCGCTCGCCGGACTCGCCTACTCGAAACGCCTTGGCGGCCATGCCGGAACGACGAAGGCCGGCCGCGTGGAGGAAGGCGCGACGGAATTCCAGGGTGCGATCAAGTCCATCCTCTCGGGCGACTATCCGGGCCTCGAGCGCCTGCTGCCGGGCAGCGATGGCGCCGCCGTGGATACCTCCCCGATCTCGCTCGGCCTCGCGGGCGACGACGTGACGACCTTGCCGGCGCCGGCCGACGACGAGCCGTCCGCGCTGCCCGTGACGCCCGGCGTCGCGCCCGAGCCGAGCGTCGGCGGCGTCCCGTCCGTGATCTTCCGCTCTTACGACATCCGCGGCCTCGTCGGCAAGCAGCTCACCGAAGAGGGGGCGCGTAAAATCGGCCGCGCCTTCGGATCGGAAGCGGCTGCCGTGGGCCAGCAGACCGTCATCGTCGCCCGTGACGGCCGAAGCTCGAGCCTCGCGCTGCAGGCCGCGCTCGTCGCCGGCCTGCGCGAAGCGGGTCGCGACGTCGTCGACATCGGCCTGACGCCGACGCCCGTGCTCTATTTCGCCACGAACTACCTCGACACGCGCACTGGCGTGATGGTCACCGGCAGCCACAACCCGGCCGAGTACAACGGCCTGAAAATGGTGCTCGACGGCCGCACGATCTCCGGCGAGGCGATCCAGGCCATCCGCCGGCGCATCGAGACCGACGATTACACGAGCGGCGCCGGCTCGCTCGAACAGCTCGAGATCGTCCCGGACTACATCCGGCGCATCAGCGAGGAAATCCCGGTGTCGCTCGGCGATTCGCTCAAGGTCGTCGTCGACTGCGGCAACGGCGTGCCCGGCATCGTCGCGCCCCACATCCTGCGTGCGATCGGTCACGACGTGATCGAGCTCTACTGCGAGGTCGACGGCGATTTCCCGAATCACCATCCCGATCCGAGTCAGCCCGAGAACCTCGAAGACCTGATCACGATCGTCAAGCACGAGCAGGCGGATCTCGGTCTCGCCTTCGACGGCGACGGCGACCGGCTCGGCGTCGTCGACCGCAACGGCACGATCATCTGGCCGGATCGGCAGATGATGCTCTACGCGCAGGACATCCTCGCGCGCAATCCCGGCGCGACGATCATCTACGACGTGAAGTGCTCGAAGCATCTCGGCCCTTTCATCCGCGAGCACGGCGGCGAGCCCCTGATGTGGAAGACCGGCCATTCGCTCATCAAGGCGAAGATGATCGAGACCGGCGCGCTGCTCGCCGGCGAGATGAGCGGCCACATCTTCTTCAAGGAGCGGTGGTACGGATTCGACGATGCGCTCTACGGCGCGGCGCGTCTGCTCGAGATCCTGGTCAACGCGAACGAGCCGCCGGAAGACGTGTTCGCGCGCCTGCCGGGCGGTGTCGCGACGCCGGAGCTGCGGCTCGACATGCCCGAGCACCGCCACGCGGAATTCATGGAACAGATCAAGCAGGCGGCGAAGTTCCCCGATGCCGAGCTGAACGAGATCGACGGCCTGCGGGTCGATCTGCCCCAGGGTTTCGGCCTGGTCCGTCCTTCGAATACGACGCCCTGCCTCGTGCTGCGTTTCGAAGGCGACGACGACCATGCCCTGGCGGCGGTGAAGGACCGCTTCCGTTCGCTCCTGCTCGGGATCGACGCCACTCTCCAACTGCCTTTCTGAAGGCGCGACGCGTGTCGTCCCGATTCGTGTCGCGCGCGGGAGCCCCATCATGACCCTCGATTCCGCCCAGGCGCTGAACGTCGCGCACGTCCTCACCGAAGCCCTGCCCTACATCCGGCGCTACCAGGGCAAGACGCTCGTCATCAAGTACGGCGGCAACGCCATGACCGACGAGAAGCTCAAACGCGGCTTCGCGCGCGACGTGGTGCTGATGAAGCTCGTCGGCATCAATCCCGTGATTGTCCACGGCGGCGGCCCGCAGATCGATTCGCTGCTCGAGCGCATCGGCAAGGAGAGCAGATTCGTCGACGGCATGCGCATCACCGACACCGAGACGATGGACGTCGTCGAGATGGTGCTCGGCGGCGCGGTCAACAAGGACATCGTGAACCTCATCAACGCCCAGGGCGGGCGCGCGATCGGACTCTCGGGCAAGGACGGTCCGCTGATCATCGCGCACAAGATGACGCACACGCGGCGCGGCAAGCTCCTCGACGAACCCGAGATCATCGACCTCGGTCACGTCGGCGAAGTCACGCGCATCAACACCGACGTGCTGGATTGCCTGATTCAGGGTGATTTCATCCCGGTCATCGCCCCGATCGGCACCGACGAGCAGGGCGTGTCGTACAACATCAACGCCGATCTCGTCGCCTGCAAGGTCGCCGAGGCCATGAAGGCGGAGAAGCTCATCCTGCTGACGAACATCAAGGGTCTGTTGAACAAACAGGGCGAGCTCATGACGGGTCTCTCGGCCGACGAAGTGCGCGCGCTCATCGCCGACGGCACGATCAGCGGCGGCATGCTGCCGAAGATCGATTCCGCGCTCGATGCCGTGAAGGCCGGCGTGAACCGCGCCCACATCATCGACGGGCGCATCGAGCACGCCGTGCTGCTCGAGCTCTTCACCGACGACGGCATCGGCACGCTGATCGAGCGACGGTGAAGTCGAATCGCCGGCAGGACATCCTCGAGGCGCTCGCCCGCGAGCTCGAATCGAATCCCGGCGATCGCCTGACGACGGCCGCGCTGGCGCGCGCCGTCGGCGTCTCCGAGGCGGCGCTCTACCGCCACTTCCCGAGCAAGGCGCGCATGTTCGAGGCCTTGATCGAATTCGCCGAGGACGCCGTGTTCGGCCTGTTCAATCGCATCCTCGAAGAGGAGCGTGAAGCGCCGGCGCGCTGCCGCCGGATGCTCGGCGTGCTCTTCGGTTTCGCCGAGCGCAATCCCGGCATCGCGCGAATTCTCGTCGGTGACATCCTGCTCGGCGAGCATGCCCGGCTGCGCGCGCGGGTCAACCAGTTCTTCGACCGCGTGGAGACGCAGTTGCGGACGATCCTGCGCGAGGCGGCACTCGGCACCGGCCCCGGGCCGCACGCCGCCGACGTGGCGGCGGCGGCCGGCCTGCTCGGGGACGTCGCGCTCGGCCGCCTGAACCGCTACGTGCGTGGCGGCTTCAAGAGCGCGGTCGGGGGCGCGGCGTGGGAGGAGGAATGGCGCCTGATCCGAGGCGCGGTGTTCGCGGCGGGAACGACGGTCGTTTGAAGGGCCGGCGGCGCAGGCCGCCTCGCTC
This sequence comes from Gammaproteobacteria bacterium, assembly GCA_016209015.1. Classification (GTDB taxonomy): domain Bacteria; phylum Pseudomonadota; class Gammaproteobacteria; genus JACQWY01. Next base: position 189,512 of record JACQWY010000019.1, read on the forward strand.
ATTGCCGGGCGCGCAGCTCGTGGAAGCGCTTGATGTCGGCGTCGAACTTCTCGCGCAGCCGATCCTTGTCCGCGCCTTTGTTCACGATGAACTGCTTGTTCTCTTCAATCTGTTTGCCGAGGTCGTCGATGCTGTTGGCGAGCTTGGGCGGCACCGCCTTGCCGCGCCGCTCGTCGTCCGCGGCCTGCTGAATGAGCACATCCTGCTGCTTGTGGAGCTTGTCGATGTGGCTCTCGGTGAGCTTGATCTGCGAATCGATGTTCGCGAGCTGACCATCGCGCGACAGCAGGAGATCCCCTTCCGAGCTGTAGGTGTCGAGCAATACCTTGTCGCGCGCGGCCTGCTTGTGGGCTTCGTCCTCGGCGGCCTTCTTCTGCACCGCCGCCTGACGTTCGGCTTCGAGCTCCGCTTCGGTTCGCGCCTTGTCGGTCTTCTTGACCTTGGCACCGCCGGAGCTGACCTGTTCGTGCTCGTCCTGCGAATATTCGGGGGGCACGACGTTACCGCACTCCCGCACGCCCTCCTTGTTCGTCCAGCATTTGATGGCCTTGCCCCCGCTACTGGCGGCAGGCTTGTTGCCGGCGGCATACGCCGTGCCGGCGAGCGCGGCGAGCAGGACGGCGAAGGTGATTTGCGAAAGGGAGCTTGGCATCGATGTCATCCTCCTGTGGTCGGCCGCACGTGGCTGCGGCATCCGTCGAATGCGCGGCGAGTATAGCAGCGCGCGATGAACCGCCCGTGAATTGGCGATGGTTTCAGGCCCCGTACTCGCCGCGATAAGCGGCGATGGCGGCGAGTTCTCGAGGCCGATCGGCACGCGCGGCAAGGTATTCGACGACGTGCTGGAGCGCGACGATGCTGAAGACCGGCAGACCGTGCCGCTCGCGCACTTCCTGCGCGGCCGAGCGCGCGCCCTGTCCGCGCTCCTGGCGATCGAGCGAGATGACGACACCGCAGGGCGTCGCGCCGGCGCCGCCGATGATCGCCACCGATTCGTTCACCGAGGTGCCGGCGGAAATGACGTCGTCGACGATCAGCACGCGACCCGCCAACGGCGCGCCGAGCGTCATCCCGCCCTCGCCGTGATCCTTCGCCTCCTTGCGGTTGAAACAGAACGGCACGTCGCGGCCATGCTTCGTCGCGAGCGCGATCGCGACCGCCGCGCCGAGCGGAATGCCCTTGTAGGCGGGACCGAACAGCATGTCGAACCCGAGGCCGCTCGAGACGATCGCCGCGGCATAGTATTCGCCGAGCCGGGCGAGCGCGACACCGCTGTCGAAGACGCCGGTGTTGAAGAAGTAGGGACTCTGGCGACCCGATTTCAAGGTGAAGCTGCCGAAACGCAGGGCCTGACGTTCGATCGCGAATTCGATGAACGCGCGCTGATAATTTTCCATGCCGGGACCCGATCCGCGTGTGTAGAAGTGCCGTTATGATAAGCGTGCCGGCGCGTGCCGGGTATCGGCCTCGCCGCGAGCTTCTCATGAGAATCATCAGTCTGAACTGCAACGGCATCCGCTCCGCCTGCGCGAAGGGTTTCTACGCCTGGCTCGAGCGCCAGGACGCCGACGTCGTCTGTCTCCAGGAAACGAAGGCGCAGATGGCGCTGCTCGACCGCGCGATCGCCCGGCCGCGCGGTTGGCACACATTCTTCATGGACGCGGAGAAGCCCGGTTACAGCGGTGTCGCGATCTTCAGCCGCCCCGAGCCCGACGCCGTGAGCTACGGTTTCGCATGGCCGGATTTCGATCGCGAGGGACGCTACGTCCAGGCGGACTTCGGCCGCCTGTCGATCGCCTCGATCTATCTGCCGTCGGGCTCCTCGAGCCCGGAGCGTCAGGCCGCGAAGTTCGATTTCATGGGGCGCTACCTGCCGCTGCTCGCCGCGCGGCGCCGCGAGGAACGCGAATACGTGCTGTGCGGCGACTGGAACATCGCGCACAAGCAGATCGATCTGAAGAACTGGCGTTCGAACCAGAAGAACTCCGGATTCCTGCCGGAGGAGCGCGCCTGGCTCGACGAGCTGTTCGGCGCGGTGGGCTACGTCGACGCATTCCGGGCCGTGAACGTGGAGCCGGACCAGTACACCTGGTGGTCGAACCGCGGACAGGCCCGCGCGAAGAACGTGGGGTGGCGCATCGACTATCACATCGTCACGCCCGGTCTCGCCGGCAGCATCCGCAACGCGTCGATCTATACGGCGGAGCGTTTCTCCGACCACGCGCCGCTCACGCTCGACTACGATTTCTCCCCGGCCGATTTCCGGAAGCGCTGAATCTCACAGCACCGTCTTGCGGCGGAAGCGGTAGATCGCGATCTCGGCGAGCAGGTTCGGCAGGAAGCGCATCGCGAAGCCTGCACGGTGCTCGCTGTCGACGGCCGCTCGCTCGAGTACCTCGACCCGCTCCGTTGCGCACAAGGCTTCGAAATCGCGGATCGTGCACATGTGGATGTTCGCCGTGTCGTACCACGTGCTCGGCAGATGGCGCGTCACCGGCATCTGTCCCGTCAGGAGCTGCAGCCGGCATTTCCAATGGCCGAAATTCGGGAACGTCACGATGCCCTCGCGCCCGACGCGCAGCATCTCGCGGATGACGAGGTGCGGATAGCGCATCGCCTGCAGCGTCTGGGTCATGATCACGTAGTCGAAGGAGTCGTCGTCGAAATCCTGCAGGCCCTGATCGAGGTTGCCGTGGATGACGTTCACGCCGGCTTCGAGGCAGCGCACGATGTTCTCGCGGTCGATCTCGATGCCGTAGCCGGACACGTTCAGACGGCGACGCAGCTCGACGAGCAGCGCGCCGTCGCCGCAGCCGAGATCGAGCACGCGGCTGCCGGGCGCGATCCATTCCGCGATGAGCGCCTGATCCTGGCGGAGACTCATGGCCGGAACTCCGCCCGGATGCGCTCGAAGTAGGTCCTCAGCACCGCGTGGTAGCGCGGGATCTCGAGCAGGAAGGAATCATGGCCGAGCTCGGACTCGATTTCGACGTAGCTCACGTCGCGATCGGCGTCGAGCAGCGCGCGGACGATCTCGCGCGAACGCGCCGGCGAGAAGCGCCAGTCGCTGCTGAAGGAGACGACGAGGAACTTCGCCTTCGCCTGCTTGACCGCCTGCGTGAGATTGTCGCCGTGGCGCGCGGCCGGGTCGAAATAATCGAGCGAGCGGGTCATGAGCAGATAGGTGTTCGCATCGAAACGGCCGACGAACGACGTGCCCTGGTGGCGCAGATAGCTCTCGATCTGGAACTCGACGTCGTAGCCGAAGTTGAGCTTGCCGTCGCGCAGCTCGCGCCCGAAGCGGGCGTGCAGCACGTCGTCGGACAGATACGTGATGTGGCCCAGCATGCGCGCGAGCATGAGCCCGTGCTGCGGCACGACGCCGTGTTCGTAGTAGCGTCCGCCGTGGAAGTTCGCGTCCGAGCGGATGGCCTGACGCGCGACCTCGTTGAACGCGATGTTCTGCGTCGAGAGCTTCGACGCGGCGGCGATGACGGCGGCGTGGCGCACGCGTTCGGGGTGATCGATCGACCACTGCAGCGCCTGCATGCCGCCGAGACTGCCGCCGAGGATCGCGGCCCAGCTCCGGATGCCGAGCACGTCCGCGAGCCGCGCCTGACTCTCGACCCAGTCGCGAACCGTGACGATCGGAAAATCCGGGCCGTACGCGCGGCCGGTCGCCGGATTGATCGACAAGGGTCCCGTCGAGCCCGCGCAACCGCCGAGGTTGTTCGGGCAGACGACGAAGAAGTGATTCGTGTCGACGGGCTTGCCGGGGCCGATGCAGTTGTCCCACCACCCGGCCTTCGCATCCTCGGCCTTGTGGTAGCCGGCCGCGTGATGGTCGCCGCTCAGGGCGTGGCAGATCAGCACCGCGTTGTCGGCCGCCGCGTTCAGCGTGCCATAGGTCTCGTAGACGAGCTCGTACCCCGGGAGCGCCGCGCCGCAGTCGAGCTGCAGGGGTTCTTCGAAGAGATGCTTGCGCGGGCTTACCAGACCGACGCTGTCGGCAGGTATCTCTGTAGGCATTCGGCTCGGCCCATGGGTGCGAAAGGGAGCGGGAGTGCGAGTCTAAAGTGTGCCACCGCGCGCCGCAACGCCAGGGCGCTCAGGCCTCGCGGGGCAGCCCGCCCAGGGCCGCGTACCAGCCCGGGAGACTCGCGGGACGCTCGACCGCAACGGTCTTGTTCTGCCCCTTCTCACCCTGGACGAGCGTGACGCGCTGCTGGGGCACGCCGAACTCGCGGGCGAAGAGCGTCACGATCGCGCCGTTCGCCTTGTTGTCGACGGGCGGGGCGGTGATGCGCACGCGCAGCCGTTCCCCATACAGACCCTCGACGAGCTCGCGCTTCGCCCGCGGCTGGACGCGGAGATCGAGCAGCAGCGTCTCGCCCTGCCAGCGCTGCCAGCTCATCGCCGGGCTCAGATGAGGGCGACGCCGAGATCCTTCAGCGGCGCCACGACGAGGATCAGCACGAGCTGCAGGCCGAGCAGCACGACGAGCGGCGAGAGATCGAGACCGCCGAGCGTCGGCAGCCGGCGGCGTACCGGCCGCAGCAGCGGCGCAATCACGCTCTCTACCACGCCGAGCACGGGGTTGTACGTGCCGGGTGCGATCCAGCTCGCGACGACGGCGATGAAGATGCCGAAGATGTAGAGGTAGATCCCCTTGCTCAAGAGTTCGGCGATCGCGAGCACGAGGAGTCCCGGCGGCCGGATCGAATGACCGACGAGCAGCATCAGCAGGCAGGTGTTGATGATCTGCAGCACGACGAGCAGCAGGACCGAGGAGCTGTCGATCCGGCCGACGGCCGGGATGTAGCGACGCAGCGGCCGCACCAGCGGATTCGTCACCTTGACGATCGCCTGGCACAGCGGATTGTAGAAATCCGCCCGCACGAGCTGGAGGATGAGCCGCAGCATCACCGCCCCGATGTAGAGACCGAAGACCGTGTTCAGCAGGAAGACGAGCGCGTTCGAGAGATAGCCGCCGCTCATCAGCTTTTCCCCAGTTCCTGCGCGAGCTCGCGGGCCCGGTCGCGCGCGGCGTGCAGCGCCTCGTCGAAGAGCGCGGGCAGGCCGCCGCCCGTCAGCACGGCGAGCGCGCGTTCCGTGGTTCCGCCCTTGGACGTGACCTGGGCACGCAGCGTCGCAGGGTCGAATTCGGAGCGGCTCGCGAGCTCGGCAGCACCGAGGCCCGTTTCGATCGCGAGCGCGCGCGCCGTCGCCGCTTCGAGGCCGAGCGCGGTACCGGCCGCCTCGAGCGCTTCGAGCACGAGGAAGAAATACGCCGGGCCGCTGCCCGAGAGCGCGGTGACTGCGTCGATGAGGTCTTCGCGCTCCACCCAGACCGTCTTGCCGACCGCATCGAGGATGCCGGCCGCGACCGCGCGCTGCGTGCCGTCGACCCCGGGTCCGGCGTAGAGCCCGGCGATGCCGCGGCCGACGAGCGCCGGCGTGTTCGGCATGCTGCGCACGACGGGCACGTCGCCGAGCCATTCGGCGAGCAGTCCGGTCGTGATGCCCGCGGCGATGGAGAGCATCAGCGGGCGGCGCACCGCGAGCGCCGGCCGCAGCGCTCGGGCGACGGCCTTCAATTGCTGCGGCTTGACGGCGAGCACGACGACGTCCGCCTCCGCGACGGCCTCGGCGTTGTCGGCGGTCGCGAGCACGCCGTAGCGCTCCGCGACGAGCGCGCGCGCCGCCGGCTCGGGATCCGCGACCCGGATGCGCGAGGCCGCATAGCCCTGCGCGAGCAGGCCGCCGAGGATGGCGCGGCCCATGTTGCCGCCGCCGATGAAGGCTAGACCACGTGCCATGGCGTTCCCTGGAGCATTCGTGAGTGGAGGCGCGAGTTTAGCATCCGCCGTACGGCCTCAGCCCTCGGCGCGCGGCCGCGCGCCGAACAGCGCCGTACCGATGCGGACGATCGTCGCGCCTTCGGCGATCGCCGCTTCGAAATCGCCGGACGTCCCCATCGACAGCGTATCGAGCGTCGGGTCGCCGAGTGCGGCGAGCGCCTCGCGTACCCGCCGGAACCCCGCGCGCTGGCGCGCGAAGTCGTCTTCCGGCGCCGGCAACGCCATCAGGCCGCGCAGGCGGAGCCGCGGCAGCTCACGGCAACAGGCGAGGAGCTCCGGCAGCGCGGCGGGATCGATCCCGCCCTTGCTCGCCTCGCCGCTCACGTTCACCTCGACGAGGCACTCCAGCGGCGGGAGCCCGGGCGGGCGCTGGGCATCGAGCCGCTCGGCGATCTTCAGCCGGTCGAGCGTATGGACCCAGGTGAAATGCGCCGCGATGTCGCGCGTCTTGTTCGACTGGATGCGACCGATGAAATGCCAGCTCAAGCCCAGCCCCTCCAGGCGCGCTACTTTCGGGAGTGCCTCCTGCAGGTAGTTCTCCCCGAACGCCCGTTGTCCGGATGCCGCGAGCGCGGCGATCGCTTCCGGCGGCTGCTGCTTGCTGACGGCGAGCAGGCCCACGCTGCCCGGCGCGCGCCCGTGACGGCGCTCGGCATCCCGGATGCGGGCAAGCACGGTAGCGAGCGGGGCAGCGGCGGCGGGAGTCGTCATGGCGTGCACTATAATTCAGCGGCGGTGCTTCGCAGGGCTCGCATGACAACTCACGGCATTGCTTGTTAGAGTTTCGGCGCAGACTGAAGACCACGGGGCAAGCCGCTGTATTTTAGAAGTGGTTTCGACGCGAGGCGAGCGCCGCGACCACTTCGCGCCGCAGATGCTTCGATTGAGTATGCAATGAAAGGGGCTCGGAATGGACATCGGTGAGTTGCTTGCCTTCAGCGTGAAGAACGGTGCGTCGGACCTCCATCTCTCGGCAGGTCTGCCGCCGATGATCCGCGTCGACGGCGACGTCCGGCGCATCAACGTCCCGGCGATGCAGCACAAGGACGTTCACGATCTCGTCTACGACATCATGAACGACAAGCAGCGCAAGGACTACGAGGAGTTCCTCGAGTGCGACTTCTCGTTCGAAATCCCGGGTCTCGCGCGCTTCCGCGTCAACGCGTTCAACCAGAATCGCGGCTCGGGCGCGGTGTTCCGTACGATTCCCTCGACGATCCTGAGCCTAGAAGATCTGAAATGCCCGTCGATCTTCAAGGACATCTCGGATTTCCCGCGCGGCGTCGTGCTCGTCACGGGGCCGACCGGATCCGGCAAGTCGACGACGCTCGCGGCGATGATCAACCACAAGAACGAAAACGAGTACGGTCACATCCTCACCATCGAGGATCCGATCGAATTCGTGCACCAGAGCAAGAAGTGCCTCATCAACCAGCGCGAGGTGCATCGCGACACGCTCGGCTTCAACGAGGCGCTGCGCTCGGCGCTGCGCGAGGATCCCGACACCATCCTCGTCGGCGAAATGCGCGACCTGGAGACGATCCGCCTCGCGCTGACCGCGGCCGAGACGGGCCACCTCGTGTTCGGCACGCTGCACACGAGCTCGGCGGCGAAGACGATCGACCGTATCGTCGACGTGTTCCCGGCGGAGGAGAAGGACATGGTGCGCGCGATGCTCTCCGAGAGCTTGCGGGCCGTCATCTCGCAGACCCTGCTGAAGAAGAACGGCGGCGGACGCTGTGCGGCGCACGAAATCATGATGGGCACGCCCGCCATTCGCAATCTCATTCGTGAGAACAAGATCGCCCAGATGTACTCGGCGATCCAGACCGGACAGCAATTCGGCATGCAGACGCTCGATCAGTGTCTGCAGCAGCTCGTGCAGAAGGGTCTCGTCTCGCGCACGGAAGCGCGCATCAAGGCGCAGAACAAGGACCTGTTCTAGGGAAGCTCTGAATAAGTCCATCCTGGACTTTTCAGAGCACGGTCGGCAAGAAGCGTGGTTCTTGCCGACCTTACGTGAACAATGGCTTACGCCACTGTTCACGGCGGCACATCCCTGTGCCGCCGGAAGCTCTGAACGCGTGACAGGCCACGGCCCCGGCGCGACGCGTCCGGGCGGTTCGACTCAACAGCCGGAGAGCGGATATGGAACGCGAGCAAGCAATCAAGTACATGCGGGATCTGCTCAAGCTCATGGTGGAGAAGAAGGGCTCCGACCTCTTCATCACCGTGGACTTTCCGCCCGCGATCAAGATCGACGGCAAGATCACGCCCGTCTCGAAGACGAAGCTCACGTCCGAGAATACCAAGGCGCTGACTTACGCAATCATGAACGACCGCCAGTTGAAGGAGTACGAGGCGACGAAGGAATGCAACTTCGCCATCGCGCCCGCCGGCATCGGCCGCTTCCGCGTCAACTCCTACATCCAGCAGGGCTACACGGGCATGGTCCTGCGCACGATCGAGACGAAGGTGCCCACGCTCGACGGCCTCGGGTTGCCGCCGGTCATGAAGGAAATCTCCATGACGAAGCGCGGCCTCGTCATCATGGTCGGCGGTACGGGCTCCGGCAAGTCGACCTCGCTCGCGGCGATGATCAACCATCGCAACGAGAACAGCTACGGCCACATCATCACGATCGAGGACCCGATCGAGTACGTCCATCCGCACAAGAACTGCATCCTCACCCAGCGCGAAGTGGGCGTGGACACGGACGACTGGGAAATCGCGCTGAAGAACACGCTGCGCCAGGCGCCCGACGTCATCCTCCTCGGCGAAATCCGCGATCGCGAGACGATGGAATTCGGCCTCGCCTTCGCCGAAACCGGCCACCTCGCGATGGCCACGCTGCACGCGAACAGCTCGAACCAGGCGCTCGACCGCGTCATCAACTTCTTCCCCGAGGAGCGCCACCAGCAGCTCTTCATGGATCTCTCGCTCAACATGAAGGCCATCATCTCGCAGCGGCTCCTGAAGAAAATCGACGGCAAGGGACGCGTCGCCGCGATCGAGATCATGCTGAATTCTCCCTTGATCAACGACCTCATCCTGAAGGGCGAAATCCACCAGCTGAAGGAAATCATGGCGAAGTCGAACGAGCTCGGCATGAAGACGTTCGACCAGGCGCTGTTCGACCTCTACGAAGCCGATCTCATCAGCTACGAGGACGCGATTCGCAACGCCGATTCGATGAACGAGCTGCGCCTGCGCATCAAGCTGCAGGGCAAGGCAGCGAAGCACAGCGACAAGCTCGCCGGTCTCGACCATCTCTCGCTAGAGCAGACGGTGGAGGAATCCGGCATGATGTTGCGCTGAGCGGCACGCGCGGATCGACCAGGGAGCACGCATGGACATCACTCCGTATCTGAAGCTGCTGCGCGACAAGGAAGGTTCCGACCTCTTCTTCAGCGTCGGCGCACCCGTCAAGATCAAGATCGAGGGCCAGATAAGCTCCGTCGGCAAGACGGTGCTCACGGCCGAGCTGACGAAAGCCGCCGCCTACGGCGTGATGACGCCGGCACAGACCGAGCGCTTCGAGACGACTTACGAATGCGATTTCGCGATCTCGCTCGAGGACAAGTCGGCGCGTTATCGCGTCAACGTCTTTCGCCAGCGCGGCGAGGTCGGCATGGTCCTGCGCCGCATTCCGTCGGTCATTCCGACCATCGAGGAGCTCGGACTGCCGGAGGTCCTGAAAGCGCTCGTGATGCACAAGCGCGGACTCATCCTCATGGTCGGCGCGACGGGCTCGGGCAAGTCGACGACGCTCGCGGCGATGATCAACGAACGCAATCAGAAGATGGCGGGGCACATTCTCACCATCGAGGATCCGATCGAGTTCTCGCACCCGAACATCAAGGCCATCGTCAACCAGCGCGAGATCGGCGTCGACACGCTGAGTTATCGCGCGGCGCTGAGATCCTCGCTCCGCGAGGCGCCGGACGTGATTCTGATCGGCGAAATCCGCGATCGCGAGACGATGGAAGCCGCGCTCGAGCTCTGCAACACGGGCCACCTCTGCCTGTCGACGCTGCATGCGAACAACGCGAACCAGGCCATGGAGCGCGTCATCAATCTCTTCCCGCAGGAGCTGCACAAGCAGCTCTTCCTCGACCTGTCGCTGAACGTCCGCTCGGTCATTTCGCAGCGCCTCGTCCAGGGCATGGACGGCTATCGCGTTGCGGCGATCGAGATCCTGATCAACACGCCGCACATCGCGGATCTGATCCTCAAGGGCCAGATCGGCAGCGTCAAGGAAGCGATGGAGCAGAGCGGCGCGAAAGGCATGCAGACCTTCGACATGGCGCTCTTCCAGCTCTACAAGGAGGAACGCATCGATCTCGAGGAGGCACTCAACAACGCCGACTCGCGGACGAACCTCGAAGCCCGCATCAATTTCGGATGACGACAGGGGGACATGCGCGTGGAACGTCGGGACGTACTATTGGGCATGGGAGCGATGGCGCTCGCCGCCGCCGCGCGCGGCGCGGCCGCGGCCGACGAGCACGCCGCACATCATCATGCCGCACCGAACGGCAAGCTCGTCGCAGCCGCTTCGGACTGCCACACCGCGGCACAAGTCTGCATCGATCACTGCTTCGAACTGCTGGGCCGGGGTGACAAGAGCCTCGCCGCCTGCGCACGGAGCTCCTACGAGGTTGCCGCCGTCTGCGCCGCCCTGCAGCAGCTCGCCGCGTCGAGCTCGAAGCACCTCGCCGCCTACGCAAAAGTCGCCGCGATCGTCTGCAAGGACTGCCGGGAGGAGTGCAAGAACCACGAGGATCATGAACAGTGCAAGAAGTGCGGCGAAGCCTGCGCCGCCTGCGCGAAGGAATGCGACGCCATCCTCGGCGTCTGAGACCGTGCCCGGGCGCACGGTGATCCCGGGCGCCCGGCCCGCCTCGCTGCGGCGTTCTTCTGCGGCGTTGCGCTCCCCATGACCGCTCTCGAAACCCGCGAAGGTGTCGTGCTGCTGCACGGCCTCGGACGTACGGCAGCTTCCATGCGGCCGGTCGAGAAAGCGTTGCGCGCGGCCGGCTACGTCGTAGTCAACGACGGATATCGCTCGACACGAGAACCGGTCGAGCGGCTGGCCGTCATCGTGGGAGCGGGTATCGCGAAGTGCCGCGCCGCCGGGGCGACCGACATCCACTTCGTCACCCATTCGCTGGGCGGCATCCTCGTGCGGACCTGGTTCCAGGATCACACCGCGCCCGAGGCACGCCGCCTCGTCATGCTCGGGCCGCCGAACCATGGCAGCGAGGTCGCGGATCGCCAACGCGGCGCGGCCTGGTACCGCTGGCTCACGGGACCCGCCGGCCAGCAGCTCGGCACGGAGGCGTCGAGTGCCCCGAACCGCTGCCGGCCGATTCCGCTCGAAATCGGAGTCATCGCCGGCACGGCGAGCGCCGATCCGTGGTTCGCCGGCTCGTTCGACGGACCGAACGACGGCAAAGTCGCGGTCGCGAGCGCGCGCCTCGCCGGAATGCGGGATTTTCTCACGGTGCCGCGCAGCCACACGTTCATGATGCGTTCCGACGTCGTGATCGGGCAGGTGCTCGCGTTCCTGCGCGAGGGACGCTTCGAGGGGGATCGCACCTCGGGTTGATCCGCCCGGGTGCCGCTGTAATGGGCGATCGAGTAGTATCGCCCCAGCTCGCGAACGGCGCTGTGCCCAGCATTTTCATCCGGTGCCGCGAGCATCGACTATGGAAGAATTCATCTCCAACTTCGGACTTCTCGGCATCTTCGTCGGCGCAGCGATCGAAGGCGACGTGGCGATCGTCGTCGCCGGCGTCACCGCGAGCCTCGGCCTGCTCGGCCTCGGGCCGGCGATGGCCGCGGCAATCGCCGGGTGTCTGGTCGCGGATTCCTTCTGGTTCCTGCTCGCGAAATCCCGCGCCGAGGCGATCCGCGCAACGCGCGTCTACCGCGCCGTCGGCCTGCAGGTCGAGAGTCTCGCGATGCGCCTCGGGCCGTGGCACATCGTCTATTGCCGGTTCATCTACGGCACGCGCATCGCGACCATGATGCTGTGGGGTTTGCGCGAGCTCACCTACCGGCATTTCATCGCACTCGACATCGTGGGCTGTCTGGTCTGGGCGCTGCTGCTCGGCACGCTCGGCTATCTCGGCAGCGAGAGCGCGGAGAAGATGCTCGGTCAGGCCCAGGAGGCCGAGATGTGGCTGCTCGGCTTCATCGCCGCCGTCGTCGGCGCGGTGATCGCATACAGGAAGGTGAAGCGGCGTCTGCTCGCGCGGCGGACGTGAGGGTTGCCGATCGTCGCAAACAAAAAAAGCCGCCCGAAGGCGGCTTGTTCGTCGGTCTCGTGACGGCTCAGGCGCGGTCCTCGCGCTGCGTCAGGAACTGGAAGAACTCCACGCCTTCGCGCAGACGGCGCTTGGTCATGTCCCAGCTGTGCATCATTTCCCAGGTGATTTCGCCGATCTTCTTCGGGCGGAAGTAGAACTGCTTGTAGAACGTGGCGAGCGACTCGAAGATTTCCTCGTGCGAGAGGTGCGGGTACTCGATCGAGCTCACCTGCAGGCCGTTGTTCGCGACGACGTCGCCCTTCGCGCCGGTCTCCTCGCGCAGCCAGTTGTTCTCCTTCGCCTGCTCGTAGAGCTTCGTGCCGGGATAGGCGGCGGCGAGCGAGACCTGCATCGTGTGCGGGTTGATCTCCTTGGCGAACTTGATCGTCTCCTGGATCGTCTCCTTCGTCTCGCCGGGCAGGCCGACGATGAACGTGCCGTGGATCTTGATGCCGAGCTTGTGGCAGTCCGCGGTGAAGCGGCGCGCGAACTCGACGCGCATGCCCTTCTTGATGTTGAAGAGGATCTGCTGGCTGCCGGACTCGTATCCGACGAGCAGGAGGCGCAGCCCGTTGTCGCGCAGCACCTTCAGCGTCTCGTAGGGTACGTTCGCCTTCGCGTTGCAGGACCAGGTCACGCCGAGCTTGCCGAGCAGCTTCGCGGTCGCTTCGGCGCGCGGCAGGTCGTCGGTGAACGTGTCGTCGTCGAAGAAGACTTCTTTCACCTGCGGGAAGTATTCCTTCACCTTCGCGACTTCGGCCGCGACGACTTCGGGGCTGCGCGTGCGGTACTTGTGACCGCCGATCGTCTGCGGCCACAGGCAGAACGTGCAGCGCGACTTGCAGCCGCGGCCCGTATAGAACGAGATGTAGGGGTGCTCGAGGTAGCCGATGAAGTAATCCTCGATCCTGAGGTCGCGCTTGTAGACGTCGATGACGGACGGCAGCTCGTCCATGTTCATGATGATCGGACGCTCGGGCGTGTGCACGACCTTGCCGTCGGCGACGTACGAAATGCCGAGCACTTCGGCCAGCGGCTTGCCGGAGGCGATCTCCTTGATCGTGTAGTCGAACTCGCTGCGCGCGACGAAGTCGATGGCGCGCGAGGCGCTCGCGGAGGGCTCGGGGTTGACCGCGACGTGCGCGCCCACCATGCCGATCTTCAGCTTCGGGTTCTTCGCTTTCAGCGCCTCGGCGATCTTCACGTCATTGCCGAATGACGGCGTGCTCGTGTGCAGGATCGCGAGCTCGTAGTCGCCGATGACGGCCTCGATGTCGGCGAGCTTGAGCCCGCGCGCGGGCGCATCGATCAACTTGCTGTCGGGGATCATCGCCGCAGGCTGCGCGAGCCACGTCGGATACCAGAACGAACGGATTTCGCGCCGCGCCTGATAGCGTGAGCCCGCACCACCGTCGAACCCGTCGAAGGACGGCGGGTTCAAGAAAAGAGTTTTCATCATCGCGACATAGTCTCCTTTAACTCAAGATGCCCATCGCGCGAGACCGTGAAATCGTGCCCACGCCAGCGGACGCTGCGTCCGCAGAAACAAGCCGCCCAGACCACGAAGCACAACAGATCGCGGAGTACGACGAGGCCGTACGCCGCCGGTCCGTTGGAACCCAGAATCAGGCGCGCGACATCATGCATCACTATGCGCAGGCCTACAGCGGTGCCCAGCACCGCGAATGCCCAGGTCGGGGAGGCTGTCGTCAGCGCAACGGCAAGGGCGGCCGGCGTGACGTAAGTAAGGAATGACATAGTGTAACCCAAGGGCTGCACCGCGCGCACCGTTCGCGCCCAACGCAATTCGTGTAGAAACAATTCCTTGAAACTCACTTCGGCCACGATGTTCTCGACCACATAGGGCACGAGCGCCACCTCATATTGTAGGTCTGAAACGAGCTTGCCCAGCATGTAGTCGTCGGCGAGCTCGATGGCGAGGCGCTCGAATCCCCCAATACGCGCGAGGATTTCGCGGCGCACCGCCATGGTCGCGCCGAAGCAGAATTTCAACGGGCCGAACTGCAGGGCGACGAGCACGGACGGCAGGAACCACTCGTTCATGAACAGACCGCCGAACGCCGAGGGCAGATCGCGCGTCGGCGTGCCGTGATAGAGACAGGTCGCGGCGCCCACTGCGGGTTTCTCGAAAGGCGCGCCGACCGCGCGGAGATAATCCGGCGTGACGCGCATGTCGCTGTCGGCGATGACGATCACGTCGTGCTTCGCGAGCTCGAAAGCGTTGGCGACGTTGCAGATCTTGCGGTTCGATCCGATGAGCCGGTCGTTCACGACGAGCGCGAGATCGCGCTCCGGGAGATCCGCGATCAGTTGCTCGATCACCGGCCGGGCGGGATCGTTGGCATCGGCGAGCGCGAATACCACTTGGAAGACGGGGTAATCCTGCTCGCAGAACGAGCGCAGATTGTCGTAGAGCTTCTCGTCGAGACCGTAGACCGGCTTCAGCACGGTGATCGTCGGCAGCGTCCGTGCCGGCACGACGGTCCGCCAGCGGCGGTGCGCGACGCACCAGATCGCGAGCACGACATAGCCGCAGGCCGCGCAGAAATAAATCCAGGCGAGCGTCGAGAAGAGGGAGTGGAAGGTCATCGCGATTGGTTTTTACCGGGCTGAGCGCGCATAATCCGCTTCAGGTGCGCGCATGGTACCCGCGGTATCGCTCCCGGGAAAGAATTTCGCCACCCCGCCGGCGCGCGCCGGCCAGCCCCAGGACTCACGTACTCCCGGATTGGTTGCTCTTGAAGACACATCGCCTTCGACTGGTGGCGTGCCGCATGGTTCGTGACGGCGCATCGTCGTGAGGCCCCAGCGAACGCCAGAACGATCATGAACCCAGCGCAAGAGCCCGGCCTCATCGTCACGGCCGACGATTTCGGACTGTCCCTGCCGGTGAACGAAGCGGTCGAAACCGCGCACCGCGAAGGCCTCCTCACGTGTGCGAGCCTGATGGTCGCGGCGCCCGTCGCGGAGGACGCCGTGCGTCGCGCGCGCCGTTTGCCGGGCCTCGGTGTCGGCCTCCATCTCGTGCTCGTGGACGGCCGGCCGATGCTGCCGCCGCGCGTCATCCCCGACCTCGTCGGTCCTGACGGTCGCCTCCGGTCCAACCCGGTCGCAATCGGCGTGAAACTCTTCTTCGACAAGCAGGTTCAGCGCCAGGCGGAAGCGGAAATCCGCGCCCAGTTCGCGCGTTTCGCCGCGACCGGTCTGCCGCTCGATCATGTCAACGGTCATCATCATTTCCATCAGCATCCGACCGTCGTCGGCATGTTGATCCGGCTCGCGCCCGAGTTCGGCATCAAGGCCGTGCGCCTGCCGGTCGAGCCGCCGGGGCCCGCGTTCCGGGCCCAGGGCGACGCGGCGGTCATCCGCTACGCGAGCTGGACCTTCTCGGCGGCCCGCCTGCTGCGCATGCGCGCCCGCCTGAACGAGGCCGGGATCGCGGTCAACGATGCGATGTTCGGCCTCTACGACACCGGCCGCATGACGGCCGATCGCCTCGACCGCTACCTCGCGGCCCGCCCTGCGGCCGGCGTGAGCGAAATCTACTGCCATCCGGCCGTCCGGCCCTGGATCGGGCCCGACGCCCTGCCGGAGCACTATCGCTGCGTGGAGGAATTCGAGGCAATCGCCGACCCGGCGCGGCGCGCGCGGGTGCTCGGAGCCGGAGTGAAGCTGATGCCGTTCGCGGGGCTCGCGAGCCCCTGAGTCCTAACGTGCCGGCAAGGCCGTCGTCCCGTCGACGGAGACAGTCTGCGCCGCGCCCTGCTGCAACTGCTCGAGATACCGCTTCATGGCCGCGGCCTTGTCCGATCCGCCGCCGAGGAACGCGGGCGCTTCGGTGTAATACTCGATGAGGTCCTCGACCGTACCGACGTCGTTCGGGTCGAGCGCATGAGCGCGTTCGAAGGCCGCGCAGGACTTGCGGGCGAGCTCCGTCGCCCGCAGCCAGCTCGACTGCTCGGCGAGCCGGCCATAGGCGCGGCCCAGCCAGTGCTGGTACTCGGCGCTCTGGGGCACGGTGGCGCTGGCCTGTTCGAAGGACGTGACGGCGGCCTCGAAGCGTTTCGCGTTGAAGGCCTCGACGCCGCTCGCGAACGCCTCCTTGGCAGTACCGGAGTCGGCTTGGGCCGCGGACATCAGCAGGCCGAGGCCGAGGGCGGCAATCGCGAGGCGGTATTTCGTCTTCATCCGGACGGTGTCAGCAGGCTGTGGGGCTCTCCGCCACGTCGTGGCAGCGCGGCGAAGTCTACGGGAGAGCGGGACCGTTGGCCAGACGCCGGCATTTCACCGCCGGTCGGACCCGCGGCATGCCGCGGCCGCGTCCGTCGCCATGCGCTATTATCATGACGCCCTGCCTGACGGCGCGCCCAGCGCCCAGGCATCGCCGCAACCCCGTCGAGGACGTCCCATGCGCCAAGCCACCGTCGATCTCATCAACCGTTACTACGCCGCCTTCAACGCGGGGGACATGCCGGCTTTCCTCGGCATGCTGACCGAGGACGTCGCTCACGACGTCAACCAGGGCGGGCGCGAAACCGGCAAGCGGGCGTTCGCCGCGTTCATGCAGCGCATGAACCGCAGCTACAAAGAGGAGATCGTCGACATCACTGTCATGACCAACGAGGCTGGCAGCCGCGCCGCAGCGGAGTTCACCGTGCTCGGCAAGTACCTCGTGACGGACGAAGGCCTGCCCGAGGCGTCCGGTCAGACCTACCGCCTGCCCGCCGGCGCGTTCTTCGAAATCCGCGGCGGCCAGGTCGCGCGCGTGACGAACTACTACAACCTCCCGGACTGGATCGCCCAGGTCGGCGGCTGAGCATGGCGGTCGGCGTTCGCCTCCTCACGGGCCGCGATCCGGAGCTCGCGCACCGCGTGCCCGAGCTCGCGCGCCTGCGCATCGAGGTCTTCCGCGATTTCCCCTATCTCTATGCGGGCACGATGGACTACGAGATGCGCTACCTCGCGACCTACGTGAACTGCCCGGACAGCGTCGTCGTGCTCGTCGAAGACGGTCGGGACGTCGTCGGCGCCTCGACGGGCCTGCCGCTCGTCGCGGAGGACGAGGCTTTCCAGCGCCCGTTCGTCGAACGCGGTTACGACATCGCGACCGTCTTCTATTGCGGCGAATCCGTGCTGCAGAAGGACTATCGCGGCCAGGGCCTCTACGCGAAGTTCTTCACCGGCCGCGAGCAGCACGCCCGCGCCCTCGGCGGCATGAAGCTCATCACGCTCTGCGGCGTCGAACGTCCCGTCGATCATCCGCGCCGCCCCGCGGACTACGTGCCGCTCGATGCGGTGTGGACGCGCTTCGGCTACGTCCGCCATCCCGAGCTCGCGACGACGTTCTCCTGGCAGGATCTCGACGAGCCCGCCGAAACCGCGAAGCCGATGGTGTTCTGGACGAAAGCGCTGGACGTCGTGGCATGAAGGTCGCGGCCGCGCAGTATCCCGTCGATTTCCTCGAGAGCTGGGACGCTTTCGCGGTGAAGCTCGAGCGCTGGGTCGCGGAAGCGGCCACGAACGGCGCGGACCTCCTGCTCTTCCCGGAATACGCCAGCATCGAGCTCACCTCGCTGTTCGGCGCCGAGGTCTATTCCTCGCTGCCGCGTCAGCTCGCCGAGCTGCAGACGATCCTGCCCGATTATCTCGCGCTCTTCGCGGAGCTCGCGCGCCGCACCGGCACGCACGTCTGCGCCGGCAGCTATCCCGTGCGCCACGCCGACGGTCGCTACACGAACCGCTCGTACTTCTTCTGGCCCGACGGCCGCCACGACTGGCAGGAGAAGCTGCAGATGACGCGCTTCGAGCGCGAGCGCTGGCACGTCTCGCCGGGCAACGAGCTCAAGGTCTTCGACACCGATCTCGGCCGGCTCGCGATCAACGTCTGTTACGACAGCGAGTTCCCGCTGCTCGCGCGGCGCCAGGTCGAGCGCGGCGCGAATCTCGTCCTCGTGCCGAGCTGCACCGACACCGATGCCGGTTACAACCGCGTGCGCATCGGCTGCCAGGCGCGCGCGCTCGAGAACCAGTGCTACGTCGTGCAAGCGCCGACGGTCGGTGACTGCGACTGGTCCGAGGCGGTCGATCGCAATGTCGGCGCCGCGGCGATCTATACGCCCGTCGACTACGGATTTCCTGCCGATGGCGTGCTCGCGCAGGGCGTGATGAACACCGCGATGTGGGTCTATGCCGACGTCGATCCCGCCGCGATCGCGAGAGTGCGCGACACGGGCCAGGTCTTCAACTATCGCGACTGGGAAGGCCAGTACGGCCCGCTCGGGAGCTGAGCCCGGCGCGGTGCTGCCCGAAGCACCCTTCGGGCTTACACTACCGGCGGAGCATCGGCGCGACGCCGAGACACCGAACGATACAGACGCAAACGGAGGAGGGTCCCATGTTGAAGGAGTTCAAGGAATTCGCCATGCGCGGCAACGTCGTCGACATGGCGGTCGGCATCATCATCGGCGCTGCGTTCGGCAAAATCGTCAGCTCGCTCGTGGAAGACGTGATCATGCCGCCCATCGGCCTCATGCTCGGCAAGGTCGATTTCAGCAATCTCTTCGTCACGTTGCACGAAGGCACGAAAGTGCCTCCGCCCTATGCCTCGGTCGCGGCGGCGAAGGAAGCGGGCGCGGTCACGCTGAACTACGGTCTGTTCGTCAACAGCGTGATCAGCTTCGTCATCGTCGCCTTCGCGGTCTTCATGCTGGTGCGTACGATGAACCAGCTCAAGAAGACCGAGCCGCCGCCGCCGGCCGCGCCCGCGGAACCGAGCGGCGAGGAGAAGGTGCTGCTCGAAATCCGCGATCTGTTGAAGTCACGCTGATAATCGCGTGAGCCGGCACGCGCGCCGGCTCTGCCCGCACGAGGGAGCCGCTCATGCCCGCATTCACCATCGGCAACGTCACGCTCAACTACCAGATCGACGGTCCCGCCGCCGCGCGCCGCACTGTCGTGCTCTCGAATTCGCTGTCCTCGAATCTGCGCATGTGGGTGCATCAGGTGCCCGCGCTCGTCGGCGCCGGATTCCGCGTCGTGCGCTACGACAGTCGCGGCCACGGGCTCTCGTCCGCGCCTCCCGGACCCTATTCGATCGCCGATCTCGCGACCGACGCGATCGCCTTGATGGACGCGCTCGCGCTCGGTCGCGTGGATTTCTGCGGGCTCTCCATGGGCGGCATGGTCGGCCAGTATCTCGGCACGCATCATGCGCAGCGGCTGCACACGCTCACGCTGTGCGCGACGGCCGCGCACATGGGGCCGCGCGAGCTCTGGGACCAGCGCATCGCGACCGTGCGCGAGAAGGGCATGGCCGGCGTCGCGGACGCGACGATCCAGCGCTGGTTCACCGAGGCGAGCCGTGCGGCGCTTACCGACGACGTCGCGCAGGTGCGCGCGCAAGTGCTCTCGACGCCCGTCGAAGGCTATTGCGGCTGCTGCGCCGCGATCCGCGACATGGATCAGCGCGAGTCGATCCGCGCCATCGCCGTTCCGACGCAGATCATCGTCGGCGCGGACGATCCGAGCACGCCGGTCGCGGCCTCCGAGCTCATCCACGAGCGCATCGCCGGCTCGCGGCTCGCGATCATCCCGGCCGCGCAGCACTTCCTGAACGTCGAGCAGGTCGGCGCTTTCAATGGCGCGCTGCTCGATTTCCTGAACGCGCATCCCGTCTGAGCCCATGGCGAAGCGCCGCGCCGTCCGGCCTCCCGACGGCGCGAACCGCAACGAGCGCGTGTGGGCGGTGGTCGCCGCGATTCCGACGGGCCGCGTCGCGACCTACAAGCAGATCGCCGCGCTCGCCGACTGTCCGGGCCCGACGGGTGCGCGCCAGGTCGGTTACGCACTCGCCGCGCTCGCGGACGGCACGCGCATTCCCTGGCATCGGGTAGTGAATTCGCGCGGCCGCGTCAGTCCGCGCGGCGCGAGCGACGTGTCCGGGCGCCAGCAGAGCCTGCTCGGCGCGGAAGGCGTAGAATTCGGTCTCGACGGCGCGATCGACCTCGCGCGCTACGAATGGCGGCCCTGATCGCGCGCGGCCGCCGAGGAGCCTCGATGCAAAGCCCAGCCCCCGCCCGGCGCCGCTTCACCGGACCGATCTTCGCGCTCGTCGCCTCGGCCGTGATCATCGCCCACCGCGTGCTCGTCGGAACGAGCGCGCCGGCCGTGATGTGCGAGACGGATCTCGCGCCCGCGAAAGCGGACGCCGTGATGCTCGGGGCGAGCTGGTGCCGGTATTGCGGCGACGCGCGGCGGCTCTTCACCGAGAAGCACGTCAGCTACTGCGAATACGACGTCGAGGAATCGCAGCGCGGCGCGGAGTTGTATCAGAAGAGCCGCTTGCAGGGACTGCCCATCATCTACATCGGCCAGTCGATGTTCGTCGGCTTCGATCGCGACGCCCTGATGCAGGCCATCCAGGCCTTGCCCAAACCGCCGCTCGGCACCTGATCCCCGGTTACTGGAACACCACGCTCGCCGCGTCGAACACCGGCCCGTCCACGCATACCCGCTTCATCGCGCGTCCGGCGGGCGTCTCGACGCCGACCACGCAGCCCGCACAGCCGCCGACCGCGCAGGCCATGTATTCCTCGAGCGAGATCCGTCCGGGCAGCGCGTAGTCGCGGCACAGCGCCGCGACGGCTTTCAACATCGGCGTCGGGCCGCAGGCGAACACTTCGACTTCCGCGCGCGCGTCCGCCGGCAGCGCCTCCAGCCAGGTGCGCGCGAGATCGGTCACGTAGCCTTCGAAGCAGCCCGGGAACCCCGCGCCGCTCGCGAGACGGCAGGCGATACCCCAGTCCTCGAGCAGCGGCATCGTCGCAATCGTCGCGGGCGGCACGCCCGGCACCATGATCCGCGAGGGCCGTGCCTGGAACGGGAACGGCACTTCGGAGCCCATGATGACGAACGGCGCGAGCGTCTTCTCGCGCTTCATCGCCTCGGCGAGGAATACCATCGGCGGGATGCCGACGCCGCCGCCGATGAGCAGCGGCCGGCGCTTGCCCGACGGCTCGAACGGCACGCCGATCGGTCCGAGCAGGTTCAACTGCTCACCGGGCTTCGCCTGTGCCAGCAGTTCCGTGCCGTGGCCGTGGACCTTGAACAGGATCTCGATTTCGCCGCGCGCCGGATTCGCCCGCATGATCGACATCGGGCGGCGCATGGGCAGTCGCGGCGCGCAGCGCACGTGCAGAAACGAACCGGGCAGGGCGCGCGCGGCGATGCGCGGCGCGGCGAGCTTCATCCAGTGCTGACGGCCGGCGTGTGCGACCGATTCCAGCACCTCGGCGTCCTCGACGAGGATCGTGTCGCGATGCGGCCGCGCGGGCATGTTCATGGCGTCGTCTCCGGGCGCGCTCAGCGGCGCGCGTCGAGGCCATCGTGGACGATGCGTCCATCGACGATGGTCATCATCACCTTGCCGGTGAGCTTGCGGCCGAGCCAGGGTGAATTCTTGCCGGCGCTCGCGAGCGCGGCCGCGCTCGCCGTCCATTCCGCGCGCGGATTGAACACGCAGATATCCGCCGGCTGGCCCGGGCTCAGATCGCCGCCCGTCTGTCCGAGCACGCGGTGCGGTGCGACGCTCGCCGCGCGGATCGCAGCCGGCAGATCGAACAACCCGCGCTCCGCGCATTCGAGCAGCGCCGGCAGGAAAGCGTCGAGCGTCGAGGCGCCGGCTTCCGTCAGCATGAAGGGCGCTGCCTTCGCGTCCGCGTCGTGTGGTTCGTGATAGGGACAGATCGCGTCGATCTGCCCGCGCTTCACGCCGAGGCCCAGGCCCGCGCGATCGCGCTCGGAGCGGAGCGGCGGACGCACGTGGAGATTCGCGTCGTAGCCGTCGACGTCCTCGTCGGTGAAGCAGAGGTTCATGATGCCGACGTCGGCGCTGACCGGCAGACCCGCCTTGCGCGCATCCGCGATCACTTTGACGGACGCCGCGCTCGACAGCCGGCAGAAGTGCGCGGTCACGCCCGTCTCGGCGACGAGCGCGATGTCGCGCTGGATGGCGATCGTCTCCGCGGCGCCGGGAATGCCGGCGACGCCGAGCCGCGTGCTCGTCGCGCCCTCGTGCATCGCGCCCTGGCGGCCGAGCCAGTGATCCTCGGACTGCAGGAAAACGGTGAGCCCCGCCGTCGCGGCGTAGGCGAGCGCGTTGCGCAGCACCGTCGTGTCGACGATCGCGCGCTCGACGTTCGTCACGCCGACGCAGCCGCCGTCCTTCAAGGCCTGCATCTCGGCGAGCACCTTGCCCTCGAGACCGACGGTCAACGCGCCGAGATAGCGCACCCGCGCCGCGCGCGTACGCGCAGCACGCTGGTTCACGTGCTCGGCGACCGCGGGCGTATCCATGACAGGCTGGGTATCGGGGGTGCAGACGATCGTCGTGAAACCGTTCGCGGCGGCCGCGCGCGCCTCGCTCGCGATCGTCGCCTTGTGCTCGAAGCCCGGCTCGCGCATGCGCGCACCGAGCTCGACGAAACCGGGGCAGACCACGAGGCCCGCCGCGTCGATCACCCATTCGGCGTTGAAGCCGCGCGGCGCGCGGCCGATCGCGGCGATGCGGCCGTGGTCGACGAAGACGTCGCAGATTTCGTCGCGCTCGTTCGCCGGGTCGATGACGCGCCCGCCGCGGATGCGGATGGTCATGCCGCGCTCCCCACGGCCTGCGTGCCCATCACCATCGACATCACGGCCATGCGCACCGCGATGCCGTTCGTCACCTGCTGGAGGATGACCGACTGCAGACCGTCGGCGACGGCCGAGTCGATTTCGACGCCGCGGTTGATCGGCCCGGGGTGCATGACGATCGCGTCCTTCGCGGCGAGTTTGAGCCGCTTCTCGGTGAGACCGTAGACGCGGAAGTATTCGTGCGCGCTCGGCAGAAGCGCGCTCTGCATGCGCTCCTGCTGGAGGCGCAGCATGATCACGACGTCGGCGTCGGCGATGCCTTCGTCGAAACGGTGGAATACCTTCACGCCCATGGCCTCGATTTGCGGCGGGATGAGCGTGCGCGGGCCGACGACGCGCACTTCCGGCACCCCGAGGATCTTCAGCGCGTGGATCTCGGAGCGCGCGACGCGCGAATGCGCGACGTCGCCGACGATCGCGACCGTGAGATCCTCGAAGCGCTTCTTGAGCCGGCGGATCGTGAAGCAGTCGAGCATCGCCTGTGTCGGGTGCTCGTGGCGGCCGTCGCCGCCGTTGACGACGCTGATGTGCGGTGCGACCTGGCTCGCGATATAGGCCGCGGCGCCGCTCGTCTGATGCCGCACGACGAACATGTCGCACTGCATGGCCTCGAGGTTGCGCAGCGTGTCGGCGAGCGATTCGCCCTTCTTCGCCGAGCTCGATTCGATGTTCAGGTTCAACACGTCGGCCGAGAGGCGCTTCGCGGCAAGATCGAAAGTCGTGCGCGTGCGCGTGCTCGGCTCGAAGAAGAGATTCACGACGGTCTTGCCGCGGAGCAGCGGCACTTTCTTCACGGCGCGGTCGCCCACCGGCGCGAAGCGCTCGGCGTTGTCGAGGATTTGCGTGAGGAGATCGCGGGACAAGCCCTCGATGCCGAGGAAATGTTTCAGGCGACCCTCGGCGTCGAGCTGGATGTTGGCCTGTCTCATGTCCGTGCTGAGCTGAACGCGCGCGTCGCACGCGGCGTTTAGTGTTTCGCTTTCGTGAATTCGAGCCTGAGCGGCTCCGGCCCGGTGAGTTTAGCATGCTCGCGCGCGGTCAAGGAGAGATGCGCACCGACGACGTCGGCCTGGATCGGCAGCTCGCGCCCGCTGCGTGCGCACAGCACGGCGAGCGAGATCGAGGCCGGCCGGCCGTAATCGAAAATCTCGTTCATCGCCGCGCGGATCGTGCGGCCCGTATAGAGGATGTCGTCGACGAGCACGAGATGCCGATCGTCGACGTCGAACGGCAGGTGCGAGGGCTCGACCGTCGGGTGCATGCCGATGCGGCTGAAGTCGTCGCGGTAGAACGCGATGTTGAGCTCGCCGACCGGCTGCTCGAGGCCGAGCAGGGCATGCAGGCGCCGCGCGATCCACACTCCGCCGGTGCGGATGCCTATCAGCGCGGGGTCCTGGATTTCGAGCGCGGCGAAGCGCTCGCTGAGCGCCGTCGCCATGCCGGCGATCAGTGCTTCGATGTCGTAGTCCTGAGCCATTTCAATGCGTCCGTTCCACAGTTTGATGTTCGAGCCAGCTCGCGAGGATGAGCGCCGCGGCGCGCGCGTCGAGCCCGGGTCCGCCCGTGCGCGGTCCGGCCTGCAGAGCCCCGTGCGAGGACAGCGTCTCGTCCACGAATTCGACCGGCAGCCGGTAGCGCGCGTGCAGGCGTCGCGCGAAGCGCTCGACGGCGGGCTTCAGCGCGTGCGGGGCGCCGTCGGCAGTTCGAGGCATGCCGACGACGAGCTTCTCCGGCTGCCATTGCGCGATGAGCCGCGCGAGCGCGTTCCAGTCCGGCTGGCCGTGTTCCGCGGGCAGCGTCGCGAGCGGATTCGCCGTCGCGGTGAGCGTCTGTCCGACCGCCACGCCGATGCGCTTCTCGCCGAAGTCGAAACCGAGCGCGGTCAGGATGCCGGCCGGGCTCACGCGTGGCCGACGTCCTGCGAGAGCAGTACGAGATCGATGCCGAGCTTCGCCGCGGCGCGCTCCCAGCGGCTCTCCGGCGGCGCGCGGAAGATGATGTCCGCGTCGGCCGGGCCGCTCAGCCAGGCGTTCTGCGCGATCTCCTGCTCGAGCTGCCCGGCGCCCCAGCCCGCATAGCCGAGTGCGACGAGCGTTTCGCGCGGTCCGCTGCCGTTCGAGATCGCTTCGAGGATTTCGCGCGAGGTAGAGACGCCGACCTCCTCGGAGACATGGATCGTGGAGCCCCAGTCCGTGCCGGGCCGGTGGATGATGAAGCCGCGATCGCGGTGCACCGGTCCACCCTGGAAGACGGGCTGCTGATTGATGGCGGGGTTCTCGCTCTCGAGCTGCATCTGCGCGAGCACTTCGCCGAGATCGATGTTCATCGGCCGGTTGATGACGATGCCCATGGCCCCGTCGTCGTTGTGCGCACACACGAGCGTCACCGTCCGCGAAAAGTTCGGATCCGCGAGCGAGGGCATCGCGATCAGGAAGTGATTCGTCAGATCGAGCGTGCGCATGTCCCTAGTATTCCCGCGCCGGGGCGCGGTGACAAGGGAAGCGGAACCCGCGCCGGGCAAAGGATCGTTGCGCCCGCACCACGCGCACGACAGGGCTCAATCGTGGGCCGTGAACTGCTCCGAGGCGAGGAACTTCCAGGTCCGCGTGACGTGCAGGACGTCGACCTGCTTGCGGATGTCGTCGGGGAACTGCGCGAACGGCGCCGCGAGCTCGACGATGCGCACCGCCGCGTCGTCGAGCACCTTGTGACCCGAGGACTTGCGCACGACGATTTCGATGACCGTGCCGTCCGGCCTGAGCGCGACGTCGAGGAGCAGACTCCCCGAGAGCTTGCGCTGCCGCGCTTCGTCCGGGTAGTTGAGATTGCCGATGCGCTCCACCTTCGCGCGCCAGGCCTCCATGTAGGCCGCGTACTGGTATTCCTGGGTGCTCGCCGAAATGAATTTCTGGCGCGGCCGCTTCGCACGCGTCTCGAGGCGTTGCTGCAACTCCGAGTTCAGGCTCGCGAGCGCGAAGGAGCGCGTGATGAGCTGCTCGGCGGTGGGCAGCGGCGGGCTGTCGATCGCGGCGTGAGCCTGCACCTCGGGCGTGCCGCCGGCGGCTTCGGCGGGCGCGGTCTCCGCGGTCGGCGCGGGCGTCGGCTTCGGCAGCTCCGCGATCTGGGCGGGCTGCACGAGCTTCGCCTCCTTCGGCGGTGCGGCCTTTTCCTTCTTCGGTTTCGGCGCGGGCGGTGCGGGCGGGGCCGCGACGGGCGGTGCCGGAGTCTCGGCCGGCGCCTCCGCCGGCTGCGGCGGCGCCGCGGCCGCGGCGACCGCGGCGACGGGCGCGGGGATCGGCGCTTCGGTGGGCGTCGAGGGACGCTCCGCGGTCTCGCTGTCCCCACCGCCCTTGAGGTTCGCCTGGGCGAGCAGATCCGCTTTCTCGGGCGCCGTGTCGGATTTTTGATTGACGAGCGTGACGTCGAGCGACTCGTAGCGCGCTGGGCGTTTCTTCTCCGGCGCGAAGCTCACGCCGAGCACGATCATCGCGTGCACGATGATCGCCACGCAGAGCGTGAGCCCGAGACGGTCGGAGGGCTGGATCGGTCGTCCCAGGGCGGCTGTCGTCATGCGCGTCTTCACCCGGAGTGCTGGTGCATGGACAACGTGACCGGTCGCACGTTCCTCGATCAGGATTTCGCGGCGAGCCGCATCGCTATCGCGGCCATGAGGCCGTCCGCGATCTTCACGCCGAACTGACCCTCGAGCTCGCGCGCGCAGGTCGGGCTCGTGACGTTGATCTCGGTGAGATACGAGCCGATGACGTCGAGGCCGACGAACAGCAGGCCGCGCTTCCTGAGCTCGGGTCCGACGCGCGCGCAGATCTCGCGATCGCGCGGCGTGAGCGGCCGGCCCTGGCCCGTGCCGCCCGCGGCGAGATTGCCGCGCAGCTCGCCCTGCGCCGGGATGCGTGCGAGCGCATAGGGCACGGGCTCGCCGTCGACGATCAGCACGCGCTTGTCGCCGTCGAGGATCTCCGGCAGGTATTTCTGCGCCATGCAGTAGCGGCTCTCGTGCTCCGTCAGCGTCTCCATGATCACGCTCGTATTCACGTCGTCGGCGCGCACGCGGAAGATCGAGCTGCCGCCCATGCCGTCGAGCGGCTTCAGCACGATGTCGCCGAACTCGGCGAGGAAGCTCCGAATCTCGCTGTGACGGCGCGCGACGAGCGTCGGCGGACAGACGTCGGCGAACCAGGCGGTGAACAATTTTTCGTTCGCGTCGCGCAGCGAGCGCGGATCGTTCACGACGAGCACGCCCGCGGCCTGCGCGCGTTCGAGCAGATAAGTCGCGAAGATGTATTCGGTGTCGAACGGCGGATCCTTGCGCATCAGGATCACGTCGAGATCCGTCAGCGGCCGGCGCACGGCCTCGCCCTTGAACTCGTACCAGTCGTGGTAATCGTCCGCGACCATGAGCGGCCGCATCGTGGCGAGCAGATGACCGTCGCGCAGCGCGAGATCGCGCATCTCCATGTACTCGATGTCCCAGCCGCGGGCCTGGGCGGCGAGAAGCAGCGCGAGTGTGGTGTCCTTCTTCGGCTTGATCCCGGCAATGGGATCCATGATGACGCCCAGTTTGACCGACATGATTTCGCGAGATATCCGGTTGCTCTGCAGGAAATGACACCTTAGCATACGTCGCGCCCTACGGGGCTGGACACTGCTTCTCCTACACAGCGTTGCATCACATGGATCGAGACCCGAATCTTCCCGCACGCCTGCGTATCGCCACCCGGGGCAGCCGCCTGGCGCTCTGGCAGGCGGAGCACGTGAAGGCCTTGCTCGAAGACCGTCATCCCGGCCTCGTCGTCGAGCTCCTGGTCATGAAGACCACGGGCGACAAGATCCTCGACACGCCGCTCGCGAAGATCGGCGGCAAGGGGCTCTTCACGAAGGAGCTCGAACAGGCGCTGCTCGCCAACGAGGCCGACATCGCCGTGCATTCCATGAAGGACGTGCCCGTCGCGCTGCCCGCGGGCCTGCATCTTCCCGTGATGCTCGAACGCGAGGATCCGCGTGATGCACTCGTCGCGCCGCGCTACGGCGATTTCGCGCGTCTGCCGCACGGCGCGATAGTCGGCACCTCGAGCCTGCGCCGCAAGAGCCAGCTTCTCGCCGTGCGTCCCGATCTCGAGCTGCGCGACTTGCGCGGAAACGTCACGACGCGCCTCGAAAAGCTGGCAAGCGGCGAATTCGATGGTATCGTGCTGGCGAGCGCGGGTTTGAGGCGCCTCGGTCTCGGCAATCGCATCACGAGCTGTTTCGAGCCGGACGTCATGCTCCCCGCGATCGGCCAGGGCGTGATCGGCATCGAATGCCGGGAAGGCGATCGCGCAGTCGAGGCGGCCATCGCGCCGCTCGACGATCGCGATGCGCACGATGCGGTGAACGCTGAGCGCGCGCTGAATGCGGAGCTCGACGGCGGCTGCCAAGTGCCCATCGCGGGACACGCGCGGCTGCGCGGTGACGATCTCTATCTCGAGGGGCTCGTGGCGAGCCTCGATGGCCGCCGCTCGGTGCGGCGCGCGGCCCAAGGCGCGCGGACGCGGGCCGCGGCGATCGGCGAAGCGCTCGGTCGCGCATTGCGCGATGCCGGCGCGGCCGAGATACTCGCCGAACTGGATTTGCAGTGACAAGCGTCGGAGGTTAGCGCCGATGACTCGGCCGCTGGAGGGCTACGCAATTCTCGTCACCCGACCGGAAGAACAGGCGCACGGCCTCATTGACGAGATCGAGAAGCAGGGCGGGCTCGCAGTACTCGCGCCCATGATCGTAATCCGTGCGCTCGGCGACACGCCGGCGTCGCGCGAAGCGATCGACAAGCTCGCGGATTATCACGTCGTCATCTTCATCAGCCGCAATGCCGCGGACATCGGCATGCAGCTCGTCAAGTCGCGCAACAAGTCGTTTGCCGGGCTGCAGGTGTACGCGGTCGGCGTCGGCACCGGCGCGCGGCTGAAAGAGCTCGGCGTCACGGGCGTGCACACGCCGAAGGGCGAGTTCAGCTCGGAGGGGCTCCTCAAGATGCCCGGTCTCTCGGCGCACGAGATCGAGGGCAAGCGCGTGCTGATCATGCGCGGTGCCGGCGGGCGCGAAGTGCTCGCGCACGGCCTGCAGCAGCGCGGCGCGC
Source organism: Gammaproteobacteria bacterium (assembly GCA_016209015.1). Taxonomy (GTDB): domain Bacteria; phylum Pseudomonadota; class Gammaproteobacteria; genus JACQWY01. The sequence continues at coordinate 218,533 of JACQWY010000019.1, forward strand.
ACGTCGACTACTGCGAAGTCTACGAACGCATCGTGCCGCCGCAGCCGCTCGGCGAGGTGCTGAAGAAGTACGGGATCACGAAACCCGACATCGTCTGCATCACGAGCCTCGAAGCGGTGACGAACCTCGCGGAGAAGATCGATCAGGAAGGCCTCGAGCTGCTCTACGACGTGCCGCTGCTCGTGGTCGGCGCGCGCACCGCGCACGAGGTCGAGCGCCTCGGCTTCACCGAGCCGCCCGTGATGGTCGAGAATCCGGGCGATCAGAGCATCGTCGAGGCGCTGATCGAGTGGGTCGAAGACGAGCGATGACCGACGCGGCTGCTGACTCCGGCAGCGTTGCCCCGAGTTCCGCCGCGCCGCGCTTCCATCCGGCCTATGCGATCGCCGGCGCGATCGCACTCGTCGCGGCGGTCGCCGCCTACGGCGCGTGGCGCTTCCATCAGGATTTCCAGACCCGCCTCGACGCCATCACCGCCTCGCTCGACGCGGCGAACGCCGAACGGCAACGCCTCGCCGGCGCGCTCGACACGCTGCGCCGTGATGCGGCGGACCAGGCCGGAGCGGCCGCGCGTGCCGAAGCCGAGCGCAAGGCGCTCGCCACCCAGCTCACGACCCTGAAGGACGCGGCCGGCCGCGGCGCGCCGACGTTCGACGCCACGATCGCCGAAGCGGAATATCTCGCCTTCCTCGCCGCCCAGCGCCTGAGCGCGGATTACGACCCGGCGGGCGCGGTCGCCGCGCTCGACTCCGCCGATGCGCTGCTCGCCACGGCGAACCGTCCCGAGCTTGCCGGCGTGCGCGAGCAGATCGCCCGTGACCGGGAAGCGCTCGGCCGGGTCGACGTGCCGGACGTCCGCGAGCTCGCGCTCGAGCTGACGCGCGCCGAGCACGCGATCGACGGCCTGCCGCTGCGCGAGGTCGGCACGGCGCCGCTCGCCGCGCCCGAAGCCCCGGGGCGGCCGACCGGCTGGCGCGGGGTGCTCGACGGCATGTGGCACGATCTCCTCTCGCTCGTCGAAGTGCGCGATGCCGCGCCCGGCGACGCGCTGCTGCTCGATCCCGCGCGCCGCGCCCTGCTCCGCCAGGATCTCCGCCAGGAGCTCGCCGTCGCGAAATACGCCGCGCTCCGCCGCGACACGGGAGAATTCCGCGCTGCGGCCGGCGTCGTGCTCGCCGCCCTGAAAACCGGATTCGCGACCGGCGACGCTGCGGTCGCCGCGCTCATGAGTCGCCTCGAGGACGCCCGGAAGCTCGAGCTCGCCCCCGCTCTGCCCGTACCCGGGAGCCTCGCCGCGCTGCGCGCCCGGGCCGCCGCGGCCGCGACGCCCGAGGGTACCGGCCGGTGAAGATCCTCGTCGCGGCGCTCGCGGCCCTGCTCGTCGCCGTGCTCGCCGCCTACGGCATCGGGCAGCTCCCCGGCACCGTGACGTTCCTCGCCGGCGGCAGGATCGTCCGCGTCTCGCTCGCGTTCTTCATCGTCGCCGGCCTCGTCGCGAGCGTGCTCGCCTGGTTCCTCGTGCGGCTCCTCTATCGCACGCTCACGCTGCGCCGGCGCCTGACGCGCTGGCGGGCCGAGCGTCGCCGCCGCCGTGCCGAGCGCACGCTGCACCAGGGCCTGCTGGCGCTCGCCGCCGGCCGTCATCGCGAAGCCGAGAAGCTGCTCGTGAAGAGCGGCGGGACCGGCATCGCGCCCGCCATCCCCTATCTCGCCGCCGCCGAGGCCGCCGAGGCCCAGAACGCGCCCGAGCGGCGCGATCGCTTCCTTGCGCTCGCCGCGCTCGAAGCGCCGGATGCGGAGCTCGCCGCGACGCTCAGGCGGGCCGAGTTCGAGCTCGCGAACCGGCGCTACGGTGAGGCGCGCGCCGCGCTCGAGTCGCTCGCGGACCGCCATCCCGGCAATGCCCGCGTCCTCGCGCTGCAGTTGCGGCTCTACGACACGACGGGCGACTGGCCGGCGCTCGCGAAGCTGCTGCCGGTGCTGAAACGCTTCAAGGCCCTGCCCGCCGATGCCCTCCAGCTCCTCGATCGGCGCACCGCCGAGGCGCTGCTCGCCGGGCCGGTCGGGACGCGCGAGGCACTCGACGCGCTGTGGCGGGAGCTGCCGAAAGCGGCGCGCGCCGATCATCGCGTGCGAGTGGCCTACTGCGCGCGGCTGTATGGCCAGGGCCGGACCGAGGAAGCGGAGCGTCTCCTCGCGAAGCTGCTGGACGAGTCCTGGGAAGCGGGGCTCGTGCGTCTCTATGGCGAACATCCGGGCGGCGATCCGGCGGCGCGCCTCGCGCGCGCGGAACGCTGGCTCGCGGGACGCGAGGACGATCCGGAACTGCTGCTCGCGCTCGGCCGTCTCTCGATCGCGAGCCGCCTGTGGGGCAAGGCGCGGGATTATCTCGAAGCGGGTCTCGGCATCCGCCCCGAGCCGCTCGCCTGCGAGCTGCTCGCGCAGGCTTACGAGGGACTCGGCGAGGCGGCGAAGGCGGCGCAGTGCCGGCGCCGCGGGCTCGGCATCGCACTGCAGGCGCCGGACGGACCGCCCGCGCTGGCGGCGCCGGGCGGCTGAGCCGGCGAGCGCCGGCCCTTACTCGGGCAGACTCCGCGGACTGTTCAGCCAGCGCGTCAGCGGCGCCCAGTGCTCGCGATCGAGCGCGGTCGCCATCGGCGCGAACTCGAAGATCGACAAGCCCCGCTCCGCGGCGCGCAGATAGTTCACGCTCGCGCGGATGAGCGCGAGGAACGGCAGCTTCTTTCCCGACGGCAGCTTCAGCCCTTCGAGGTATTCGCCGAGCTCGGTCGCGGCGAGCGAGCCCTCGCGGGCGCGGTTCGCGATCGTCGCGACTTTCACCTCACCCTTCTCCACGGCCTTGACGCGGAACAGCTCGTCGAGGAAGCGCTCGGCGGCGCGCAGGTCGACCGGCGACGGCACGACCGGGATGACCACCGTCTGGGCACGCCGCACGAGTGCGCCGAGATCCTCGCCGTGCGTGCGCGCCGGCGCGTCGAGTATCGTCACGTCGACACCGGACGGCAGCCGCGCTCCGCTGTGAAAGGCCTCCACGCTCTTGATGGCGGGGCGGTCGTCGCCGCGCGCGGCGAGCCAGTCGATGCTCGACCCCTGGGGATCGAAATCCGCGAGCGCGACGCTCGAGCCGCGGTCCGCGTAATAGCCGGCGAGATTCGTGGCGATAGTGGTCTTGCCGCTGCCGCCTTTGGAATTCAGGACGAGTATCGTACGCATGCAGAGCTCCCCCGGGTCTCGTGGATGACTGAGTATAGCCGCCGCCCCTCGACGCGGAGGGGCGACGCAGATCAATCCGGCGCGCCGACGGCGCGGCTCAGCCGGCGCGCTCGCTCCGCGCGCGGTCACGCCGTTCGATCAGGCGCTCCACGACGGGATTGAGGATCAGCTCCATGGCGAGCACGTACTGACTCGCGGGCACGACGATCGTGTCCGGCGAGGACATGAACGCGCCCTGCAGCATCTCGAGCAGATAGCGGAAATCGACATCCACCTTGCGGCGGTTCGCGATGTGGATCACGACCATGCTCTGATCGTTCGTCGGGATCTCGCGCGCGGTGAACGGATTCGAGGTGTCGATCGTCGGGATGCGCTGGAAATTGATGTCCGTCCGCGAGAACTGCGGGCAGATGTAGTGCACGTAATCCGGCATGCGGCGCAGGATCATCTGCGTCGCGGTCTCGGCGCTGTAGCCGCGCACGGTCTGGTCGCGGTGGATTTTCTGAATCCATTCGAGATTGATGATGGGCACGACGCCGACGAGCAGGTCGCAGAAGCACTGCACGTCGTGACGATCGGTCTTCAGCCCGCCGTGCAGGCCTTCGTAGAACAGCAGGTCCGTCGCCTCGGGCAGATTCTCCCAGCCCGTGAACGTCCCGGGCCGTCCACCGTAGTGATGCGCGTCCTCCTGGGTGTGGAGGTAGTGCCGCCGGAGGCCCGTGCCGGATTCCGCATAGGAGCGGAACAGCGACTCCAGCTCGTCGAACAGATTGCCCTCCGGGCCGAAATGGGTGAGCGTCATGCCGAGACGCGCGAACTTGTCGACCTGTTTGCCCATTTCCGAACGGTCGTAACGGTGGAAGCTGTCGCCTTCGACCACGGCGGGCGTGAGCCCGATGCGCGCGAAGATGTGCTCGAACGCGAGCTTGACGCTCGAGGTTCCGGCGCCGGACGAACCGGTGACGGCGACGATGGGATGGAGCTCGGACATGGCGTTCGCCTGGGCGTCGTGTCGTTATGGTTGGCGCGGCTCTGGCCTGCCGCTGCGGGGATTCTAGCAGGCCGGCGAAAAAGCAGGCGAGCGCGGCCGCCGTCGGCGCGGTACGACCCGGCTCCGCGCCCCTCCGGAGTGCAAAATCGCCGGTCCGCAGGCATTATGCGCCCGTGAAAATCACCGACCTGCCGTCCTCGGCCATCTACCGCCGCCTCCTCGGATACACGACACCCCACCGCCGGGTCTTCCTGCTGGCCATCCTGTGCATGGTCGCGCTCGCGGCGACGGAATGGATCCTGCCGGCGCTCCTGAAGCACCTCGTCGACGAGCAGCTCGGCCAGTCGGTGCGCGAGCTGTCGTTCCTCATTCCGATCGCGCTCGTCGTGCTGTTCCTGGTCCGCGGGCTGCTGAGTTACGGCAGCTCGGTCGGTCTCGCGTGGGTGTCCTACCGCGTGATCACGGATCTGCGCGAGCTGATGTTCCGGAACATGATCGCGCTGCCCTCCCGCTTCTTCGATCTGCACACGAGCGGCGCGATGATCTCCAAGTACTCCTTCGACGTGACGCAGGTCTCGCAGGCCTGCACGCGCGTGCTGCAGGTGATGGTGAAGGACAGCCTCGTCATCGTCGCGCTGCTCGGCTACCTCTTCTACATCAACTGGCGGCTCGCGGCCTTCCTGATGGTGCTCGCGCCGCCGATCGGCTACGTCGTGCGTTTCGTCTCGCGGCGCATGCGCGAGATGAGCCGGCGCCTGCAGCACGCGATGGGCGAGATGAACCAGATTCTGGAAGAAGCGATCGGCGGCAACCGCGAGGTCAAGGTCTTCATCGGACAGGACTACGAGAGCGGACGCTTCGATCGCGCAATCAATGCCGCGCGCCAGTTCCAGATGAAGGTGAACAACGCGGCGGCCGCGACCGAGCCGCTGATCCAGCTCCTCATCGCGGTCGGCATCGGCTGCATGATCGTGCTGGCGCTCCGCGAGTCCGCGAACGGCCAGATGTCGCGCGGCGACTTCGTGTCCTTCGTCACCGCGACCGCGCTGCTGCTGCCGCCGGTCAAGCGTCTCACCGCGGTGAACGAATTCCTGCAGCGTGGCCTCGCGGCGGCGGAGAGCATCTTCGGACTCATCGACGAGCCGCCGGAGTCGGATACCGGCACGCTCGCGCCGGCGCGCGTCCGCGGCGAGATCACGTTCCGCGACGTGACGATCGCCTACGACGGTGCGCCCGTACTGACGGGTCTGAATCTGCATCTGGCGCCGGGTGAATCCGTCGCCTTCGTCGGCGCCTCGGGCGGCGGCAAGACGAGCCTCATCCATCTCGTGCCGCGCTTCTACGAAGCGGCGGGCGGCGAAGTGCTGATCGACGGCGTGCCGATTGCGACATTGACGCTCACCGCGCTGCGCGCCGCGATCGCCTACGTCGGGCAGCACGTCGTGCTGTTCAACGACACCGTCTACAACAACATCGCCTACGGCGCGCTGCGCAGTGCGCCGCGCGACGCCGTGCTCGCCGCGGCCGAAGCCGCGCACGTGACGGAGTTCGTGAGCCAGATGCCGCAGGGCTTCGAGACGCTGATCGGCGAGAACGGCGTGCGCCTCTCGGGCGGGCAACGTCAGCGCATCGCGATTGCGCGCGCGCTCCTGAAGAACGCGCCCATCCTCATCCTCGACGAGGCGACGTCTGCGCTCGACAGCCGCTCGGAGCGCCGCATCCAGGATGCGCTCGCGACCGCGCGCAGCGGGCGCACCTGCCTCATCGTCGCGCATCGCCTGTCGACGATCGAAGGCGTCGATCGCATCGTCGTGCTCGACCAGGGCCAGGTCGTGGAGACCGGCACGCACGCCGAGCTGCTCGCGCAGGGTGGTGTCTACGCCCGTCTGCACCGCAATCAGCGCGACGGGGATTTCGCCGCGCTGAGCTGAGGAAGCTCCGGACCTGGTCGGAGCTTCCCTGACTATTCCTCGTGCTCGCGAGGCACCGGTGCCGGTGCCGCCGCGGGTGCCGGATGCGCGGCGTGATCGTGCGCGGCGGCCGGTGCCGGCTTCGCGGGCGCATTCGCATCCTGGGCCACGACGATCGTGATGCGTTCCGAAGTCACGGGCGGCTTGTGCGGCATGTGGTTGTGGTCGCCGAGCAGGATCTGCAGCGTGTGCTTGCCCGAGGACAGATTCACCTCGGTCTCGGTCTGGCCGCCGCCGAAGTGGATGAAGTGCTCGTTCGTGGGAATGGCCTTCGTGAGATCGGGCAGCTCGGAATCGATCACGAGATGGAAGTGCCCGGTCTTCTCCTTCTGTACGCCGGCCGGGGCGACGCCCCAGTCCTTCTGCAGGCCGAAGACGACTTTCACGGGATTCGTGACGGTCGCGCCGTCCTGCGGCGCGATGAGATAAGCCTGATGGACGTCCGCCGCGAGCGCGACGCCCGGCAGCGCGAGGCTGCCGGCGAGCAGCAGCGCAGATTTCAGTGTGGGCATGAGAACTCCTCCGGAATACGATCACCCGGGCGCGCACCTGCGCCCGGTCCGCGATTGTGGCGCTCGCGTGCCGGGCTTGGCAACGCGGCACTCAGCGTGGATTCACACGGAAATTCCGCACGCGTCGTTCGAGCCGGACGATGGGCAGCGGCGCATCCGCATAGCGCAGCAGCACGTAGAGATCCGTTATCGCCCCGACCTCGGCGGCGAGATCCGCGCGCGCCGCGGCGACGCGTGTCGCGAAATCGCGTGGACCTTCCGCGGGCCGGCGCACCAGACCCGCACGGGCGAGCCGCGCACAGAAGCGTGCATAGGCGGCCGCCGCGCGGTCGCGCGGCGGCGTGCGCGCGCGGAGCACGAACAGCGCGAGCCCGGCCATTCCGATCGCGAGCGCGGCGATCATGAGCAGCGCGAGCCCGCTGCGCCCGAGCTCCGGCAGGCCGAGCGACGCGACGAGCGCGCGCTGCTGCGGCGCTTCGAAGCCGAGTACCCACTGCCCCCAGCGGTAATTCGCAGCATCCCAGAGCGCCCGCGCGCCGCGCCACACACGCAGGGGCGCGGCGTCGGCATCGAGCGTCGTGCGCGGCGCGTTGCGGGCGAGCCCGGCGTTCAGACCGAGCGAGACGCGCTCGGGCGCGACCGCCGCGGTCGGATCGACGCGCACCCAGCCCCGGCTCGCACCGTAGATCTCGACCCAGGCGTGCGCGTCGCGCTGACGGACCTGGAAGTAATCGCTGATGGCGTTGAACTCGCCGCCCTGGTAGCCCGTGACGAGGCGCGCCGGCACGCCGCCCGCGCGCATCAGCACGGTAAACGCGGCCGCATAGTGCTCGCAGAAGCCCTCGCGCGTCCCGAACAGGAAGGCGTCGACCGCGTCGCCGGTGAGCGGCGGGGGGGTGAGACTGTATTTGAAGGGCTCGTCGTGGAAGTGCGCGAGCGTGCGCGCCACGAAGTCGTCCGTCGAGCGCGAGGCCGCACGCAATTCCTGCGCGAAGGCGCGGGCGCGCGGATGGAAGCCGGGCGGCAGCGCGAGTGCCTGCGCGCGCTGCCCGGGCGTGATCGCCGGCAGACGATAAGCCGTCGCCGACTCGAGGGTATAGCGCACGGGCGAGGTCAAAGGACGCGCGGCGAGCAGCCGGGAGTCCGCGGTCGCACGGCCGGGCGCGTCGCCGGTGTTCGTCGCGGCATCGAGCAGGAGAAGATTGCGCGTGTTCGAGGGCTCGAGCGTGATCGTGTAGCGATAGCGCGGGCCTTCCACGATCACCGGCGGCACGGGCCCGCGTGCGCCCTGCCCCGCGCGCCACGTCGTGCCGTCCGTGTCCCACAGCACGGGGCCGCGCCAGTAGAGATCGCGGGCGCGCGGCGGCTCGCCTTCGAAAGCGACGCTGAACGCGAGCTCGTCCGTCAACGCGAGGCTCGTCAGTCCGCCGAGCGACAGCTCCTCGGCGAGGCCGGCGACCGCGCCGCCCGCGCGCTGCGGCAGGCCCCACAGCGGGCCGGGCAGGCGCGGGAAGAGCAGGAAGGCGATGATCATCAGCGGCAGGCTCTGCGCGACGAGCCGCGCGGCGAGCGCGAAGCTCGCCCGCGCATCGTCCGCGCCGTCCGCGGTGTGGCGCACGAGGCCCGCGGTCACGATCAGCACGACGAGCGTCATATAGCCCGCCGTCAGCATCGACTGCGAGTAGAAGAAGTTCGTCGCGACCAGGAAGTAGGCGATGAACGAAAGCACGTAGAAATCGCGCTCGGTGGACGCTTCGAGCGTCTTCAGGCCGAGCAGCACGGCGAGCAGGGTCACGCCCGCGTCGCGCCCGAGCTGGCCGTGATGCACGGCGAGCACGCCGAGCAGCGTGCCGATGCCGATCACGTGCTTCACGAGCGAGAGCAGCGGCCGGCCCCGCCCCGGCAGCGGCAGGCGGCCCGCGGCACCGAGCAGGCGCCACAGCACGAGCGTGCCGAACGCTGCCGCGAGTCCCGGCCCGAAGCGCAGTGCGTGCGGCGCGAGCGCGAGCGCCGCGACCGCGCTCACCGCGTAGAGATCCCGCCGCGCGAGTCCGTCCGCGTTCACGGGCCGCCGAACAGCGCGAGCGCTTCGAGACAACGCTCGCGCTGCGCAGGACCGCGTGCCGCGGGAATCGCGAGCCCCGGCAGCAGCAAGGCATAGGCGAGGCCGGCCTGCTCCGCGTCCAGCACCCAGCGCGCGAGTTGCGAGAGCCGCGGCTCGATACCGCCGGCCGCGGCCGCCGCGTCCCAGCTCAAGCTCGCCGTCGTCCCGCCCAGGCCCTCGAAGCGCTTCACGAGCACCTCGCCGTGCCGCGCGAGGCTCTTCCAGTGGATCGCGCGCGTGGCATCGCCCGGCACGTAGTCGCGCAGGCCCGCGAAGTCGTCGTGGCCCGCGCCGCCGCCGCCGCGGTGATCCGTGCCGCCACCGCCGCCGATCGGCAGCGGCAGGCGGCCGATCGGTCGTGGGTAGACGAGACAACGTGCCGCCGCCGGCAGATAGGCCCAGGCGCGCAGCACGCCGAGCGGATAGACGCTCTCGAGCTTCACGCGCTCGAGTGCGAGCCAGCCGCGCTGCGCGCTCGGGATCGCGACGGTGACCTCGTCGATCGCAGCGGCGGCGAGCGCGTGACGGCTCACGGCGCCGCGCTCCGGCGGACCGCGCCAGCCGGGCCGGCGGCCCGCGACCGCGACGGCATCGACGCCCGGCCGTCGCGGCCCCGCGCGGTTGTCCAGACGCAGCGCGAACAACGCGTCCTCGCCCGCGAACACCGGGCGCGTCTCCACGCCGACGAGCGCGAGGCCCGCGAGATTGCGCCAGGTGTGCAGCATGCCGACGAGGAGCAGCCCGCCGAGCAGGAACGCGAGCAGATAGGCGAGCGCATTGTCGTAGTTGATCGCGCCCGCCAGGATCAGCAACTGCGCGAGTCCGAACAGGAGGCCGTGGCGCGTGAGGAAGATATAGACCGAGCGGCGGTCGAGCGTCGCGGGCGCGCTGACCGTGAGCGCGTTCAAGGGATCGGCACGGCCTCGCGGAGCGCCGCCCCGAGCGCCGGGCCGTGGCTGCCGTCCGTCGCGCGCAGGCGATGCACGACGACCGCGCCGAGCACGGCCTGGAGGTCCTCGGGCAGCACGTGATTGCGCCCCCCGGTCAGCGCCCAGGCCTTCGCCGCGCGCAGCAGCGCGAGCCCGGCGCGCGGCGAGAGCCCCGTCGCATAGCGCGGCGAGCCGCGCGTATAGGCGAGCACGTCCTGCACGTAGGCGAGCAGCGGATCGGCGACGTGCACGTTCTGCACCTGCTGCTGCAGCGCTTCGAGGACGGCGTGATCCATCATCGCCGGCAGCCGCGCGATGAGCGCGCGCCGATCCTCGCCGCGCAGGAGCGCACGCTCCGCGCCGCGATCGGGGTAGCCGAGCGAGATGCGCATGAGGAACCGATCGAGCTGCGATTCCGGCAGCGGGAACGTGCCCGCCTGATCCGTCGGATTCTGGGTCGCGATGACGAAGAACGGCGCGGGCAGCGGATGCGTCACGCCCTCGATCGTCACCTGCCGCTCCTCCATCGCCTCGAGCAGCGCGCTCTGCGCGCGCGGCGTCGCGCGATTCACTTCGTCGGCGAGCAGCACGTGCGTGAAGATCGGCCCGCGCTGGAAATGGAAGTGCTGCGTCGTGCGGTCGAAGATCGACACGCCGAGCAGATCCGCCGGCAGCAGATCGCTCGTGAACTGCACGCGCTGGAAGCCGAGCCCGAGCAGACGGGCGAGGAGGTGCGCGAGCGTCGTCTTGCCGACGCCGGGTTGATCCTCGATCAGGAGATGCCCGCCGGCGAGCAGACAGGCCAGCGCGAGCCGGAGCGCCTCGGGCTTGCCGAGGATGACCTGCTCGGCGGCGGCGAGCAGGCGGGCGATCGCGCCGCCGGCCGCCGCGACGCCGGCCTCGACGCGGCCCGTGCCTTCGGGGCTCATGCTCAGTCGCCGGCGATCGTCATGGCGTCGATGAGGATCGAGCCGCTGCGCGTGCTGCCGCGCAGATCGAGATCCGCGCCCGTCGCGACGATGCCCAGGTACATCGACTGCAGCGTGCCCGCGATCGTGATCTCCTCGACCGGGTACTGGAGCGCGCCGTTCTCGACCCAGAACCCGCTCGCGCCGCGCGAGTAGTCGCCCGTCACGAGATTGATGCCGAAGCCCATGAGCTCGGTGACGAGCAGGCCGCAATCGAGCTTCTTCAGCATCGCCTCGAAGTCGTCGCCCTGATCGCTCACCGTGAGATTGTGCGTGCCGCCGGAGTGGCCGGTCGGTTCCATCTTCAGCCGGCGCGCGCTGTAGCCGTCGAGCAGATAGGTGTTCAACACGCCGGCCGCGACGATGTCGCAGTCGCGTGTCGCGACGCCTTCGCCGTCGAACGGCGCGCTGCCGAGCGCAGCGGCGAGATGCGGTTCCTCGCGGATCGTCACGAACGCCGGCATCACGGCCTGCCCGAGCCTGCCGCGCAGGAACGAGGCCTCGCGGTAGAGGTTGTGCCCCGAGGCGGCGGCGAGCAGGTGGCCGACGAGGCCGCCCGCGATACGCGACTCGAAGAGCACCGGCGCCGTGCAGGTCTTCAACTTGCGCGCACCGAGCTTCGCGACCGTACGCGCGGCGGCCGTCGCGCCCACCGTCTCCGGCGCTTCGAGCTGCGTCGCGTCGCGCGCCGCCGTGTACCAGTAGCCGCGCTGCATCGCGCCGTCCGCGCTCGCGACCGCCGTGCACGACAGCCCGTGGCGCGTGCCGGTATAGGCGCCGAGAAAGCCGTCGGAATTCGCATAGACGCGGTAGCCGCGGTAGCGGCTCACCGAGGTGTCGTCGACCTGCGCGATGCGCGGATCCGCGGCGGCCGCCGCGGCGTCGGCGCGCTTCGCGAGCGCGGTCGCCGCCGCGACGTCGAGATCCCAGGGATGGTCCAGATCGAGGTCCGGAACGTCGCGGGCGAGGTATTCCGGGGCGATCAGGCCGGCATAAGGGTCGGCCTCGGCGTGACGGGCGATCGCGTCCGCGGCCGCAACGGTCGCGGCGATCGCGTCCGCGCCGAAATCCGTCGAGCTTGCCGAGCCCTTGCTGCCGCCGCGGTAGACCGTGATCGCGAGCGACTTGTCGCGATGGTGCTCGATCGTCTCGAGCTCGCCGTTGCGCAGCGTGACCGAGAGACCTTCGCCGGCGCTGATCGCGACCGCGGCCGTCGCGCCGAGCGCACGCGCGGCGTCCACGGCGTGCGCGGCGGCGTCGCGGGCGAGCTCGAGAGGGAAGAGGGACGTGTCCACGGGCGACTCACCAGGAAAGGGACTTCGCCGATTGTAGCCGAGAAGCCGCGCGTCACGCCGGCCGGCCCATCTCCTTCCAGAGTTTCGAGGCGAGACGGCCGAGGCCCGCGACGCCGAGCACGAGCACGGCCCACAGCGCATAACGCTGCCACGGCACCGGCGGGCGCAGCGCGCGTTGGCCCGCGAGCTCCTGCTGCTCGCCGAGCCGCGCCGGCGCGACGGGCGGCGGCTGCGCGCCGAACAACGAGGCGAACGTCGCGCCGCTCGGCCGCACGCCGAGGCCGCCGAACGCGAGCCGGTAGGGTGGCGCGCCGGAATTCACGAACACGAGCGGATCGCCGCGCCAGCCGAGCTTCAGCACGGGCGCGGCGGCCGGGGCGCCCTCGGGCACGGCCGGCCTCACGCGCCAGTGGCGGCCCGTGACCTCGGGCAACGCGACCGGCGCGCTGCGCAGCTTGCGGCCGCCGGCCTCGTAGTCGTAGACGAGGCCGCGATGCACGTCGCGCCACTCGGATTGCGGTGTGCCCCGCACCTGCACGACGGCCTCCATCACGGTGTTCGGCGAGGCGAACGCGAGATCGAACATCACGACCGGGAAGAAGCCGCCGGTATCGTATTCCCAGGCCCCTTCCGCGCCCGGGCGGCCCTGCAGCTCGAGCCGCTGAAGCGGCTCCGCGGGCGGCGCGGCTTGCGGCGGCACGGGCAGCGCCTCGACGCGTTCGAGCTTCGCCTCGGCACCCGGCCAGTCGAAGCGCAGGTAGCGACACTTCATGGCGGGCATCGCGTAGCCGTCCTGGCGCAGCCGGTGCACGCCGGCCTGGAGATCCGCGAGCGTCGCGCCGGCGAGGCCGCTCCAGTGATCGAGGTCGGCGCTGCATTCCGGCTTCAGCGCGACGACGAGCGGCTTCGGCGTGGACGTCCACACGAAGCGCAGCGTCTCGATGCGCGTGGTGAGCGCGCTCGCGTCGAGGAGATAGCGCGTGGCGGGCTCCCCGGCCGCGGGGGCATCCGTCACGTCGACGACCGCGCCATGGGCATCGACGTGGACGTGCAGCGCTGCACCCGTCGCCGGCGCGTCTGCGGCGGGCAGCGGGAAGAGCGGCAGCGGCACGGCCGCGGCCGGCGCGGGCTTCGGCAGCGGCGCGTGCAGGTTCAGGGCGTGCTGCACGACGCGATCGCGGGCGTCGAAGACGCGCAGATCGCCGCGATCGGTGCGCGTGAGTCCGCGATACACGGCGGCCGGCAGCCTGAGGCCGTAGAACGCCTCGTTGCCGTCGGTGAGGATTGGAATGGCGTAGGCGAAATCCTTCGGCCTCGGCGCCGTGATCGGCGGCGGGACGTCGGGCGTCGCGGTCGCGGCGGGAGCGAGCAGCGCAATGCCGAGCAGGGCTGCACGCCTCATGGCGCGGCCCCGGCGCGGCGCGGCGGCAGGGGCGAGAGATAACCGATGAGCAGCATCAATCCTCCGGTGGCCAGGAACGAGACGATGCGCCCGATCGTACCCGTTCCGGCGAGGTCGATGAGGAAGAGCTTCACGGTGAGGAGCCCGAGCAGCCCGGCGCCCGCGAACCACGGTTCGCGCAGCCCGCGGCGCGAGGCGAAGTGCATCACGCCGAGCGCGGTCACGCCCCAGAAGACCGCGAGCGCGGCCTCGAACACCGGCGAGCGCGCGAGCGCGCCGAGGTCGAAGGGCACGCCCCCGAGGTGGTGGACGGCGCGACCGAGCGCGGCGTTCGCGACGAGGAACAGCGTGCCGCCGACGATCGCCGGCAGCGCCCAGGCCGGCAGGTGCGGCAGACGCGCGTCGGCCATCGTCCGGCGCGCCCACAGTGCGGCGGCGATGACCGCGACGCCCTGCAGCAGCTCGAGCGGATTCGCGAGCGGCAGCCAGGGCAGCGGTGTCGCGCCGCCGGGCTCGGTGCAGGCATAGAGCGCCCAGCCGAGCAGGAAGGCCGCGAGCCCGCCCGCGGCGAGCCCGGTGTAGACCGGCGCATGGCGGACGACGGGCCAGGCGAGGCGAGGCCCGAATTTCGCGAGCGCACCCAGCGCCGCAGCGGCGAGCGCCGGCCAGGCGACGAACGCCCAGGTCGAGGCCCCGGGCAGCGTCGCGGCCATCGCGCGCGAGGCGCTGAACGCCGCGATGAAGCTCGCGACCAAGAGCCCGCCCGCGTGCCCGAGCTCGACCGCGCGGCGCGGCCACAGCGTCTCCTCCGCGCGCAGCAGGCCGTACCACACGGCGAGCGCGAGCGGCCAGGCGAGGCCGCCGAGATCCGCGAGCACCTGCCGCGTCGGATGGTTCAGATACGCGCCGCCCGCCGCGAGCGTGACGATCGCGAGATGCAGCAGGCTCGCCTGGCGCATCGCCGTCCAGGCCGGGTGTGCGAGGCGGGCGAGCGCGGCGAGCGAGACGGAGGAGAAGACGAGCGCGGTCGCCTCGCGAAGCTCGTGGGCGACGTGGCGATCGATCTCGGCGAGCCCCGCGACATACCACCAGCCGAGGCCCCACGCGAGCAGCACCGCGCGCAGCGGCCGCTCGGCCGGCGGCAGCGCGTCCGCGTAACGCTCGCTGCACCAGCTCGTGAAGAAGCCGGCGGCGGCGATGAACGCCGCGCCGAGGCAGGCGGTATTGAGCACCGGCAGATCGCCCGCGTGACGCAGACCGTCGTAGTGCGCGACGAAGGCGACGGCGGCGCCGATCTGCAACAGCAGCGCGAACCAGCGCGCGAGCGTCCGCCCCTGGTGCAGCGCGACCCAGTAGATCCCGGCCGCCTCGAGCGCCCACGTCGCGGCCGTCACGCCCGCCGCGAGCGCGAACGGCACGGTCAGGGTGAGGAAGATGACGCCGAGCGCGAGCTGCGCCTCGGGCAGCCGCCGCGATTCCGCGCCCCAGCGCTTCCAGCTCGTCGCGGCGAGCGCGAGGTAGACGCCGCCGAGCGCGAGCGCGGAGAGCGCCGCGCCGTATTCCATGTCGCGGACGAGGCCGTACTGCAGGCCGAAGCCGACGACCGGCAGACCGAAGACGAGCGTGCCGTCGACGTAGCCCTCGAGCGCGACGGGCACGCGCCGCGCGAACAGCACCGGGATGACGAGATAGAACGCGTAGAAGAGCACGAGGAAGGGCTCGGTCGTCGCGAAGTGCTCCGGCCGGTAGCTCGTCACGCCCCAGGCCGTCGCGATCACGAACGTGAACATGAAGCCGAGCCAGTTCAGGATCCGCCAGGCCTTGAACCAGGCGATCGCGAAGATGCCGGCGTTCAGGAGCGCGTAATACGAGAACAGCGCGACGTGGCTGCCGCCGCCGCTCGAGATCAGGACCGGCGCGAGGAAGCCGCCGATGCTGCCGGCGACGGCGAGCGCGCGCGCGTCCTGCAGGATTGCGAGCAGCGCCGAGAACGCGACGAGCCCGAGCATGAGTCCGAACGCGAGTGATGCCGGCAGGACGTGATAGAGCCGCAGCGCCGCGAACACCGTGAGATACATGACGCCGACGCCCGCGCCCTGCAGGAGCAGCGCGAACGCCGCACGCTCGAGGCGCTTCCGCCAGCCGACCGCGACGAGCGCGAGGCCGCCGGCGGCGACAGCGGCGAGGCGCACTTCGATGGGCAGGATCGCGTGCTCGGCCGCATACTTCAGCAGGAACGCGACGCCGAAGAACAGCACGACGACGCCGGCTTTCGCGACGACGTTGCCGGTCGTGAAATACGCTTTCGCCGCGTCGAATGCGCGCGTCAGCGGATCGGGCGGCAGCGACGCACGCGGCGCAGGCGCTGGCGCGGGCCGCGGGGCGGTGATGCGCGCAGGGGTCCCGTCGAACCAGGGATCGCGGACGGCCGGTGCCGGCGCGGGCGGCGGCTCGGTTGCGGCGGGCGCTTCGGCTTCGACCGCAGGGGGCGGCGTGGCCACGGGTTCGGGCCGCGGCGCGCGCGCGAGCTCCGCGAGCCGGCGCTCGAGCAGCTTGATCCGGCTGTCGAGCTGGCGCGTGTAGCCGAACACGAAACCGAAAGCGAAGCCGACGAGGCCGCCCCACTCGCGGTTCCCCGCAAAGCCGATCACGGCGAACACCAGTGCGAGGATCCACGGCATGTCGCGCTCCTTTCGCGAGTGGATGGCGTGCCGCGCATTCCGCGCGCGGCGTGGCTAGTGTACTGAGCGTGGCGGGGAGGCGAAACGGACGCGCGGCGCGGCAGCAGGGCCGCGCCGCGCAAGCGCCGATCAGCTCGCGCGACGGCGCAGCAGCGGCAGGAAGCCGAACGCGGAGAGCAGCATGAACACGGACGGCGGCAGCGGCACGACGCCCGAAGCGGTCACTTCGCCGAGATGCGTGAACGTGCCGTTCGCCGACCAGCCGCCGTTCCAGGCGAGCGTGCCCGCGCCGAGCAGCGTGCGCTGCGTGCCGCTGAAATAGACCTCGGCCCACTGGAACGAGAGCGGCTGCGTCACGTAGTTCAGCGCGACGGTGAAAAGGCCCTGCGCGGGCGCGGCGACCGGGCCGCCCATCACGAGCGTGCTGCCGGTGTTCTTCGTGACCGTCCACGCGGACGTCGCGCCGGCGAAGCCCACGCCGCCGAAGCTCAGGTTCGCCGGGTCATCGGCGAAGAAGAAAATCTCGTTCGTGTTGAAGTCGTTCGTGAAGCTCTGATTGAGCGTGCTCGCCGCGACGTCCAGACCGGCGAGGAGGGCCGCGACGACGACGAGGGAACGCAGGGTAAACATAGAATCCTTCCTTTCGAATCGCTACGCGACATGCGCTGTGCCCCGTGTCGAGCAAGGCAGGTGCCAGCGCGGCGGCGGCAGGCGGCCCGGTGTGACCGCCGTCGCGATCGAGTCTGCGAAAGAGTGCGCTCGCGCACATCGCGGCCGCGGGGTGTGACGGACGTCACCGGGGGCCTTTGTGACGCAAGTCCGCCGCCCCGCGCGCCCGATCGCGCCGTGTCGCGGAACCCCCGCGCCTGTCGCCGGACAGCGACGAATCTGGGCGCGACGCGGTCGCGCCGGTAGAATCCACGGATGAATCCCGAACGCCTGCTCTCCTCATTGAACGCCGCGCAGCAGAGCGCCGTCACGAGCGCCGCGCCGCAGACGCTGGTCCTCGCCGGCGCCGGCAGCGGCAAGACGCGCGTGCTCGTGCATCGCATCGCCTGGTGTCTGGACACGGGCCTCGCCGCGCCGGGCGGCATCCTCGCCGTGACGTTCACGAACAAGGCCGCCGCCGAGATGCGCGGGCGCATCGAAGCCCTGCTCGCGCGGCCCGTCGGCGGCATGTGGGTCGGCACGTTCCACAGCATCGCGCACCGGCTGCTCCGCGCGCACTGGCGCGAAGCGAAGCTGCCCGAGCACTTCCAGATCATGGACAGCGACGATCAGCAGCGCGTCGTCCGCCGCGCGATCCGCGCACTGAACCTCGACGAGGATGCCTGGCCGCCGAAGGAAGCGCAGTGGACGATCAACGGCTGGAAGGACGAGGGCAAGCGCCCCGATCACATCGACATCCAGGGCGACGCGACGCTGAAGACGCTCGTCGACATCTACCGCGAATACGAAACGGCCGCAGCGCGCGCCGGCCTCGTCGATTTCGCGGAGCTGCTGTTGCGCGCCTACGAGCTGCTCCGCGACACGCCGGGGCTGCTCAGGCATTACCAGGAGCGTTTCCGCCATCTGCTCGTCGATGAGTTCCAGGACACGAACGCCATCCAGTACGCCTGGCTCAGGCTCCTGACCGGCGAACAAGGCGATCTCTTCGCGGTCGGTGACGACGATCAGTCGATTTACAGTTGGCGCGGCGCGCAGGTCGAGAACATGCAGCGCTTCCGCAAGGACTATCCGCGTCATGCGCTCGTCCGCCTCGAGCAGAACTACCGCTCGACGGGCAACATCCTCAACGCCGCGAACGCGCTGATCGCGCGCAACTCGAGCCGGCTCGGCAAGAGCCTCTGGACGGACGGCAAGAGCGGCGAGCTGCTCAAGCTCTACGCCGCCTACAACGATCTCGAGGAGGCGCGCTTCTGCGTCGATCGCATCAAGAGCTGGCATCACGGCGGCGGACGCTACGACGAGTGCGCGATCCTCTATCGCGTCTCGGCGCAGTCGCGCGTGATGGAAGACGCGCTGCGCCAGGCCGACGTGCCCTACCGCGTGCACGGCGGCTTCAAGTTCTACGAGCGCGCGGAAATCAAGGACGCGCTCGCCTATCTCCGCCTCGCCGCGAACCGCGCCGACGACGGCGCGTTCGAGCGCATCGTGAACGTGCCGACGCGCGGCGTCGGGCAGCGCAGTCTCGAGGACGTGCGTCAGGCCGCGCGCCGCGAGAACGTGAGCCTGTGGGAGGCGGCGCATCGTCTGTGCGCGACCAAGGAGCTCGGCGCGCGCGCGGTGAACGCCTTGAAGGCCTTTCTCGAGCTCATCGCGCGCCTCGCCCACGACATCGTCGATCAGCCGCTCGACGCGATCATCGACACGGCGGTCGCGCACAGCGGGCTCGTTGATCACTACAAGAAGGAGAAGGGCGATCGCGGTCTCGATCGCATCGAGAACCTGGAAGAGCTCGTGACTGCCGCGCGCGACTTCACGCCCGACCCGGACGCGCCGGAGATCCCGCTGCTGTCGGCGTTCCTGAGCCATGCCGCGCTCGAAGCGGGCGAAGGCCAGGCCGCGGCGGACGAAGATTCCGTCCAGCTCATGACGCTGCATTCCGCGAAGGGTCTCGAGTTCCCGCAGATCTATCTCGTCGGCATGGAGGAAGGACTCTTCCCGCATCAGCGCTCGAGCGACGACATCTCGCGGATCGAGGAGGAGCGGCGCCTCTGCTACGTCGGCATGACGCGCGCCATGCAGCAATTGACGCTGTCCTACGCCGAGAGCCGGCGCCTGCACGGCTCGGACTACTATCCGCAGCCGTCGCGTTTCCTGCGCGAGATCCCGAGGGAGTTCATCGAGGAAGTACGGCTCGGCGGACGCATGGCGACGGGTGCCGTGCCGCCGCGTTTGGAAGAGGATTCAGGTGTCGGTCTCAAGCTCGGTCAGCGCGTGCTGCACAAGACGTTCGGCGAGGGCGTGGTGCTGCATTTCGAGGGCCGCGGCGCGCAGGCCCGCGTGCAGGTGAATTTCCCCGGGGCGGGAACGAAGTGGCTGGTCGCGGCCTACGCCGGGCTCGAGGCGGTGTGAGAGGGGCGGAAGGCGGCGCCGTGACGCCGCCTTCCGGAGACGGGACTTATTTGCTCGCGGCGGCGGCCATGTAGTCGACCGCGGCCTTCACGTCGTCGTCGGCCAGATCCGGACGGCCGCCGCGCGGCGGCATCATGCCGGCCTGGCCCATGAAGCCTTCGATCGCGTGCTTGTAGAGCATATCCTTGCCCTGCGCGATGCGCGGACCCCAGGCCCCGGCGTCACCGTACTTCGGCGCGCCCGCGGCGCCCGTCGCGTGGCAGACGTAGCACGTGCCGTCGAACGTCTTCTTGCCCTTCTCGTCGCCGCCCGCTGCGGCCTGTGCAGTCGCAGCCGGTGCCGCGGCCGCGGCTTCGGCGGGCTGCTCTGCCGCGGCTTCGGCCGGCGCGGCGGCAGCGGGTGCTGCGGCCTCGGCCTTCGGACCGCCCGCGGCTTCGACCATGTAGTCGACCGCGGCCTTCACTTCCTCGTCCTTCAGCGTCGCCATGCCCCCGCGCGGCGGCATCATGCCGGCCTGGCCGGTGAAGCCTTCGAGCGCATGCTGGTGGAGGAGATCCTTGCCCTGCGCGATACGCGGCGCCCACGCCGCGGCATCGGCGAACTTCGGCGCGCCCGCGATGCCGGCCTGATGGCACACGGAGCAGATCTTCTTGTACGTCTCCTCGCCCGTCATCGCGGTCGCGGCGGCGGCCGGCGCGGCGGCGGGGGCCTCGGCGGGTGCGGCGGCCGGCGCCGGGGCGGCCGCGGCCGTCTCGGCAGGTGTCGCGGCGGGTGCTGCCGCGCCGGCCGCGGGGTTCGTCACGGTCGCGGGCTGGCCCGACGTATTCGCGCTGCCGACGGGGGCGACGCGGGCGGCGATGTCGGTCTCGGCAGTCGAACCGGCCTTCGGCGGTCCGTACATGATATTGACGCCGACGATGATGGCGACGGCGAGCGCGATCGCGACCGTGAGCATCACGGCGAAATTGCTATTCCCGTGTTCGTAGTGTGGGTTGTTCATGCTGGTACTCGTTGCTGGACTGGCTGGAGGGAGTGCCACGCAGCGGCGCTGCGGCGCCGGGGGCGCGGCCATTATAGCGGAATCACTTTCACCGGCCAGACGTGCGCCGGCCCCGCAAATGCGCGAACATGACGCGGCCCGCGACTGTCCCATCAGCATGCACGAGGATCCCGTGACGAACGCCATCCGCACCGAAGAAAATCTCTTTCTCGACGAGCCCTATTACGAGCCGGGCGGCGACGAAGTCGCGGTGTTCACGGCGGCGTATGCGCACAATCTGCCGATCCTGCTGAAGGGTCCCACGGGCTGCGGCAAGACGCGCTTCATCCACTACATGGCCTGGCGCCTGCAGCGACCGCTGATTACGGTGGCCTGCCACGACGATCTCACGGCCTCCGATCTCGTCGGCCGCTATCTCATCCGCGGCGGCGAGACGGTGTGGCTCGACGGCCCGCTCACGCGTGCGGTGCGCGCGGGCGCGATCTGTTATCTCGACGAAATCGTCGAGGCGCGCAAGGACACCTCCGTCGTCATCCATCCGCTGTGCGACGATCGCCGACTCCTGCCGATAGACAAGCTCGGCGAATTGCTCATCGTGCCGCGCGAATTCTCGCTCGTCGTCTCCTACAACCCCGGTTACCAGAGCGTGCTCAAGGACATGAAGCAGAGCACGCGCCAGCGCTTCGTCGCGCTCGAATTCGACTACCCGCCGGAGGAGAAGGAAGTCCAGATCGTCGTCAAGGAGTCCGGCGTCGACGCCGACCTCGCGCAGCGCCTCGTGCGCTTCGGTCACATGACGCGCAACCTCAAGGGCAACGGTCTCGACGAGGGCGCGAGCACGCGCCTCCTCGTCAACGCGGCGAAGCTCGTGAACGCGGGCGTCGCGCCCGCGACGGCCTGCGACAACGCGATTGCGAGCACGCTCACCGACGACGCCGAGCTGCTGCATGCGATCCACGATTTGAGCCGCGCGGTGTTCTGATGTCGGCGACGGGCCGCTCCGCGGCCGACGAATACCAGGCGCTCGTCGCCGAGTTCGGCGCGCTCGCCGCCGGCGGGCATCTCGATCCCGAGCTCGCGGATCTCGATGCCGAACAGCTTGCGTTCGTGCGCCACTGGGCACGCGTGATCAACGTCTCGAGCGGCGCGCTCGCCGTGCATTTCCTCGATCGCGCCGCGAACGCCGCGCGCCTCCTCGATGCTCCGCAACGCGAGGAATGGATCGTCGGCGCGCTCGACGTCTTCGACGCGCGCGGGCTCGGCGCCGGCATGGCCGCGTTCGACGCACTGCCGACGGACGCCGCGCCGCTGCCGAAGGGTTTCACCGGCCGGCTCGCCGACGTCACGGTGCGCCTCGGTCATTTCGTGCACGGTCTCGGCGGCCGCGCGTTGAATCTCGCGCCGTCCGAGAACGCGTTCACCGATACCGAGACCGTGTATCTGCCGGCGGAAATCGGCGAGCACGCGGATCTGCCCGCGGTGGCGCGCCGCTATCGCCTGCTCGCGGTATTCCTGTGGGCGCAGAACCGCTACGGCACCTGGCGCCGCGCCGCCGTGCAGGGTCTGCTCGACTGTCCGCGACCCGAGCTCGAATGGCCGGTGTTCGAGCGCCTCGAATGTCTGCGCCTCGAAGCCTGTCTCGCGCGCGATCTGCCGGGCCTCGCACGCGATCTCGCCGCCGAGCAGTATCCCGAAGACGAAGCGCTCTGGGCGCCGTGGCGGGCGCTCGCCGCCGAGCTCCTCGCGCCGGGTGCGAGCGCGCTCGATTCGCTGGCGCTGCTGCCGCGCGCGATCGCTTTGCCCCTGCCGCGGCCGCGCAGCTACCAGGGCGCGATCAATCCGGCGCGCGTGAACGAGGTGATGGAAATCCGTCTGCCGCAGGAGCAGGCGAAGCTGAAGGAAGCGCTGAACAATCTCGAGGACGATCTCGTCGGCGAGGAAATCGAGATGGAAGGCGGCGGCGCGCCCGATCCGCGGCGCTTCGAATTGAAGCCGCCGCAGGCGGGCGGCGGCAGCAGTCTCTCCTACGGCGACAAGGAAGTGGAGCTCTCGCCGGAGCTCCAGCAGCTCATCGACTCGATCCTCCAGGACCTGGGCGAGCTCACGCCGGAGGAGCTCGACGAACATGCGCGCAACGCGCCCGAGCCCGGCGAGGACGACCAGGGCGCGCAGAACGAGCCGCTCGACGCCGAACCGCCCGGCAAGGTGTATTTCTATCCGGAATGGGATTACGCGCGGCAACGCTTCCGCGAGGCTTATTGCCGGCTCACCGAGAGCGAGGTCATGCCCGGCGATCCCGCGTTCATCGCCGAGACGCGCCGCAAGTATCGCGGGCTCTCGCAATCCATCCGTCGCGTCTTCGCCGCGATCCAGAGCGACAACCAGCGCCTGAAATCGCAGACCTTCGGCGACGATCTCGATCTCGACGCGATCGTCGAGGCGCAATCCGATCTGCTGCGCGGCGACGAGCTCTCGGAGCGCCTCTACATGCAGTTCCGGCGCCTCGGCCGCAATGTCGCAGTGATGTTCATGGTCGACATGAGCGGCTCGACGAAGGGCTGGGTGAACGACGCGGAACGCGAAGCGCTGCTCTTGCTCGGCGAGGCGATCGAAACGCTCGGCGATCAATACGCGATCTACGGTTTTTCCGGCCGCACGAACCAGCGCTGCGAAATCTATCGCATCAAGTCCTTCGAGGAGAAGAACATCGATCTCGTCGAGCGGCGCATCAGCGGTATGGGTCCGAAGACCTATACGCGGATGGGTGTGGCCATTCGTCATCTCGGCGCGCTGCTCGCCGAGGCGCCGGCGCGCTCGAAGCTTCTCATCACGCTCTCCGACGGCAAGCCCGAGGACTACGGCAGCTATCGCGGCCGCTACGGCATCGAGGACACGCGGCATGCGCTGCTGGAGGTGAAGCGCGGCGGCATCCACGCCTTCTGTATCACCATCGACAGGGAAGCGCAGGACTATCTGCCCTACATGTACGGCGAGGCGAACTACATCGTCATCGACAGCGTCCACAAGCTGCCGTACAAGGTCGCGGACATCTATCGCAAACTGACGACCTGAGCGGGACGCGTCGCGAGCTCCCGCCAGCACGGATCCGCCGGCCAGGCCCGCACCCAGTCGGCGATCTCCGCCGCCGGCATCGGCTCGGCGATCCCGAAGCCCTGCACGAGCGGACAGCCGAGCTTGAGCAGCGCCGCGCCGTGCGCGACGCTCTCGACGCCTTCCGCGATCGGCTCGCGCTGGAAGGCGCGCGCGAGACCGAGCACCCCGGTGACGATCGCGAGATCGTCGTCGTCCTCGAGCATGTCCTGCACGAAGCTGCGGTCCATCTTGATCTCCTCGACCGGCAGCCGGCGCAGATAAGTCAGCGAGGAATAACCCGTCCCGAAATCGTCGAGCGCGAAGCGCACGCCGAGCGCGCGGCAGCCGGCCATGATCGTGGTGACGCGTTCGAGGTCCGCGAACGCACTCGTCTCCAGCACCTCGAGCTTGAGCGCAGCGGCCTCGGCCTCCGGATGCGCGGCGAGGATCGCCTGCAGCCGCTCGACGAAATCCTTGCGCTGCAGGTGATAGGGGCTCACGTTGACGCTCACCTCGAGACGGAGACCGGCGGCGCGCCAGGCCGCGAGATCCTGCAGCGCGCGCGCGAGCACCCATTCGCCGATGTCGACGTCGAGCGGATGACCCTCGACGATCGGCAGGAAGTCGATCGGCGGCAGCAGACCCTGCGCCGGATAGCGCCAGCGGATCAGCGCTTCGACGCCGACGACCGTGCCGGTCGCGAGATTGACCTTCGGCTGGTAGTGCAGCTCGAACTCGCCGCGCGCGAGCGCCTGGCGGATGCGCTCCAGATTCGCATGGCGGCCGCGCACGTCGCGATCGTGATCGGCGTCGAAGACGTGATAGCAGTTGCGGCCGGCGAGCTTCGCCTCGTACATCGCCTGATCGGCCTGCCGCAGGAGGTGATCGGCGTCCACGCCCTCGCCCTGCGGATAGTAGGTCACGCCGAGGCTCGCCGAGACCTGCAGCGCGTTGCCGTCCACTTCGATCGGACTCGCGGCGGCGGCGAGCACGCGCCCCAGCAGCGCTTCGCTGCCGCCCGCATCGCCGAGATCCGGCAGCACCGCGACGAACTCGTCGCCGCCGAGCCGCGCGAACGTGTCGGCCTCGCGCAGCGCCTCGCGCATGCGCGCCGAGACGGCGACGAGCAGGCGATCGCCGACGTCGTGACCGTGCACGTCGTTCACCGTCTTGAAGCCGTCGAGATCGAGGTAGGCGACGGCGAGCTGCGTGGCATGGCGATCCGCCTGCGCCATCGCCTGCCGCAGGCGATCGCCGAGCAGCAGCCGGTTCGGCAGACCGGTCAGCGCGTCGTAGTGCGCGCTGCGTTCGAGCTGGCGCTCCTGCTCTTTCACACGCGTGATGTCCGAGAACAGCGCGACGTAGTGCCGGGGCCGGCCGTCCTTCCCCGGGACAGCGCTGATGGTCTGCAGCGCGGCGTAGATCTCGCCGCCGCAGCGGCGGTTCCAGACTTCGCCCGACCAGCGGCCGGTCGCGACGAGCTCCTTCCACATCGCGACGAAGAACGACCGATCCTGGATGCCGGAGTTGAGCATGCGCGGGTTGCGGCCGAGCACTTCATCGCGGGTATAGCCCGTGATGCGCGTGAACGCGTCGTTGACGTCGATGATCGCGCCGTCGGCTGCCGTGATCATGATGCCCTCGCGCGCATGCGTGAACACGCTCGCCGCGAGGTGCAACTGCTCTTCCGCGCGTTTGCGCTCTGTGACGTCGCGCGCGGAGCCGACGGTGCCGATCACGGTTCCGCTCGCGTCGTAGAACGGCGCTTCGTGGATCTCCAGTACGAGCGGCTGGCCCTGCACCGTGCCGGTCGCTTCGAAGATCGCGGTGCTGTGTGTCACGAGCGGACTCGCGCCGGCAGGGCTGGCGATCGGGCCGAAGGCGTGCCACTGCGGATCGTCGGGATGCCGCGAACGCTCGCGGTCCGCGAAGTAGTCGTCGGTGCGGCCGACCGGCTCTTCGGTGTCGGCCGCGTTCAGCAGCCGGCCGCACAGCGCTTTGTTCGCGAAGAGATAGCGCCGGTCGGGATCCTTGGCCCAGATCAGATCGGGAACGTTGTCGCACATGAGCCGGAGCAGCACGGCGAGCTCGCGGGCGCGGGTCTCGCTCGCCCGCAACGCTTCCTCGGTGCGTTTGCGGGCGGTGATGTTCATCGATGTGCCGAGGGCGAGCAGCGGCGCGCCGCTCGCTGCGCGCGACGAGACGCGGGCACGCGTGTGGATCCAGTGCGTCCCGCCCGCGGCGTCGACCAGGCGGTACTCGAAATCGAACGGGCGCGCGCCGGGCGCGAGTCCCTGCTCGATGCGCGCGATGAGCGGCGCGCGGTCCTCGGGATGGACGTGGTCGATCCACCCCTCGAGCGTATCGAGCGCTTCGTGGGGAAAGATGCCGAGGCTGGCGAGCTGCGACTCGTCGTAGATCAGCCGCCGGGTATTGATATCGAGCTCCCACAACACGATCTGCGTGACGTCGATCGCCATGGCGAGGCGGCCCTCGGTGCGCAGCCGGCTGTCGTTGAGCAGCGCGCGATCGCGGCCGTAGGTCTCGGTGAGCACGCGATCGAGGAGACCGAGCGCCGCCGGCGCGACGAGGCCGGAAGCGACGAGACCGGTGAGCAGGTAGTCGGCAGTGATGGTCCTGTTCAGCAGGAGGTCCATCAGCGCGACGATGAGCAGCGCGCCGCTGACGGTGCCGGTGACGAGCGCGACGTTCAACCGCCAGCCGCGAAGCCGGCGGAGCATGGGCAGAAGAGGACGGTTCACGGGCTTGCTCCCGCCGACGGCAGGCGGCCGCCCGTACGACGCCGCGCGTCGGATGGACTGGATCTGATGGCAGCTTCCTCGTTGTATTCTGCCCCGCACGCTGCGCAGCGATCCTTCGGCGCGGTCGGAGTCGGGCATACTCCAGCCATCACTATGCGCCCGGCCGCAGGCCAGAGCATGATGGGAATCAATCGAATGCGGAGCGCAGCACGCCTCGTGCACGGGCCGGCAGGCAAATCAAAACCTTCGTCAGACCGGCACTTGCGTCGCGGCCTCGCGGTTTACCCCCGCCACGTTAGCGTCTAAGATGCCGGGGCCGTCCGGTCCGCCGACGCGTCATTTCCCTCCCACGCGCCCGTAGCTCAGTTGGATAGAGTGTTGGCCTCCGAAGCCAAAGGTCACAGGTTCGAATCCTGTCGGGCGCGCCAAATCAAAAATATGCCGGCCTCGAGCCGGCATATTTTTGATTTGAAGTGCCCCAGGTGAGAGCCTGCGGTTCGACCGATTCGCGAAGCGAATCGGGACGCGCGCAGCGCGCCCCGCAGGGGTGAGCGCACGCAACAAGCGTGCGCGAATCAATCCTGTCGGGCCTTCCAGAGCGACGAACGCAGCCGGCCTCGAGCCGGCATATTTTTGATTTGAAGTGCCCCAGGTGAGAAGCTGCGGTTCGACCAGCGGCCGCACGGAAAGAGGTCCGCTCCCCGGAACGATCGTGCCGGCGCATGGCCGAAACGCTACGGGTGGCGCGCCAGGCAGCCACGTTTACCGCTTCCCCAGCCCGGAGCGCTCGTGTCAGACACTTCACCGATCAGCGTGGGCGCGATACTTCTCACGGCGTGTCTCGTCGCGATTGTCTCGCAGCGCCTGCGTATTCCCTACAGTGTCGGCCTGCTGCTCGCCGGCGTCGCGCTCGCGCTCGCGCCGTGGACCATCGACCTTCCGCTCACGCGCGAGCTCATCTTCAGCGTCTTCCTGCCGCCGCTCGTGTTCCAGGCGGCGATCGAACTGCGCTGGCTGCACTTCCGGCGCAATCTGCCGCTGACGCTGCTGCTCGCCTTACCCGGTGTGGTGATTTCCGCGGGCGTGGTGGCCGTGGGTGCCTACGCGCTGCTCGGCTGGAGCCCGCTCGGGGCCGCGTTCTTCGGCGTCCTCATCGCCGCGACGGACCCGGTCGCGGTCATCGCCACGTTCAAGACCTTGAACACCGAAGGGCGATTGAAGCTCCTCGTCGAGTCCGAGAGTCTGTTGAACGACGGCACGGCGGCCGTCGGTTTCGGCGTGCTGACGGGGCTCGCGGCGGGGGCGGGCACGTCTCCACTCGCGATCGGCGGTGAGCTCCTCTCGTCGATTTCCGGCGGCGTGGCGAGCGGCGTCGCGACTGCCGGACTCTTGCTCGTGGTCGCGGGGCGTACCGAGGACCATCTCGTCGAAATCACGCTCACGGCGCTTGCCGCGTACGGGTCGTTCTTCATCGCCGAGCACTTCCACGTCTCCGGCGTGCTCGCTTCGCTCAGCGCGGGACTCGTGGTCGGCAACCAGGGATGGAAAGGCGCGATATCCGGGCATGGTCGCGATCACGTGCTGGCGTTCTGGGATTTCGCGGCCTTCCTCATGAACTCGGTGGTGTTCATCCTGATCGGCGGCCACGAGGCGCACCAGCCGCTCGCGCGCGTCGGCGCCGCTGCCGCGATCGCCGCCGGTCTCGTGCTCCTCGGGCGGGCCTGCGCGGTCTATCCGCTCGCCGCGCTCGTCCGCCGCACCGGCCAGCGCATCGATGCGCGCTACCAGCACGTGCTGTTCTGGGCTGGTCTGCGCGGCGCGATGGCACTCGCACTGGCACTGTCGCTGCCCCCGACCCTCGCCGAGCGCGGCGAGATCATCGCCGTCACGTTCGCGGTCGTCGGCTTCTCGATCGTCGTGCAGGGCCTGACCATGCCCTGGCTCGTGCGCCGGCTCGGGCTCGTGCGTTCCGCGCCGAACGAGCCGGAATGACGTTTCCGATTACGGCGCTCCCCGCAGTGCGCAGGCGTGATTCGTATTGCCCTGCTCGATCTGCAGCGTCGCGTGATGGATCTCGAACTCGTGCTCCAGCGTCTCGACGATGTCGTCCATGAACGCATCGCCCGGATAGCCACCCGGAATGACGAGATGCGCGGTGAGCGCGGTCTCCGTCGTGCTCATGCCCCAGACGTGCAGGTCGTGGATGTCGGTCACGCCGGGACGGCCGCGCAGGTAGGCTTCGATCGCGGCGAGGTCGACGTGCGTCGGCACGGCACTCAGCGCGAGGTGCAGGGCTTCGCGGAGCAGGCTCCACGCGCCGGCCACGATGACCGCGACGACGCCGAGCGAGACCGCGGGATCGAGCCACAGCCAGCCGGTCAGCGTGACGACGAGGCCCGCGACCGCGACGCCGAGCGAGACCATGGCGTCCGCGAGCATGTGGAGATAGACGCCGCGCACGTTCAAGTCCCGCGCGCGGCCGCGCGCGAAGAGCCGGGCCGAGACGCCGTTCACCACGATCCCGACGAGCGCGACGACGGTGACCGTCGTACCGGACACCGGCGGCGGCGCGAACAGACGATGCGCGGCTTCCCAGGCAATCGCGCCGCAGGCGATGAGCAGCAGCGCCGCGTTGCCGAGCGCGGCGAGGATCGAGGTGCTGCGCAGGCCGTAGGTGAAGCGGCCGGCCGGCGCGCGCTTCGACAACAGCATTGCGCCCCAGGCGAGCAGGAGACCGAGCACGTCCGAGAGATTGTGGCCGGCATCCGCGACGAGGGCCGTCGAATTCGCGACGAAGCCCGCGCCGAGCTCGACGAGCACGAACGCGGCATTCAGGGCGAACGCGAGCCGGAATGCCGCCTCGTGACCGCCGGGTCCGGGCGCGGGATCATGGGCGTGAGGGCCGTGGCCGGTACGGCGGTGCGGATGATCGTGATGGGCTGCCATGGACGTGCGCGTCGCTCGGGGTCTCGGCCGACATCATAGCGAGCCCGCCGCCGCATGGGTCACCCGGAAACGGGTCGCTTCAGTGCAGACCGGCGGCCGCGCTCCAGATGCGCAGCACGAGGAGCGTCGCGCCGCCCGCCGCGAGCCGGCCGTTCGCCCGTGCGAGCAGCGCGTCGAGGCCGGTCTCGCGGGTGTTCCAGGCGAAAGCGACCGCGCGCGGCGCCGCGGCGGTGCGCAGTGTCGCGGCCGCGAGTCCCGCCTCGCCCGCGAGGGCCGCACGGAGGACGTCGTCGCTCACCGTCCCGTCGATGCCGAGATAGGCGATGTCGAGTCCTTCGCGCAGGGCCTGCTGCTCGACGGCGTAGTCGTAGACGACCGCCACGCGATCCTCGACGCAGTGTCCGCAGCCGAACGCGTGGCCCGCCGCGAGGCCGAGCAGGGCGCCGAGGCGCTTGTTCATTCGACCGCCTTCACCGCCTTGCCGCGCGCGTCGAACCAGTGGAAGTAGCGCACGAGATGATTGATCTCCGCTGCGGAGAGCCCCTGGTCCGGCATCGCGAGCGTGAACTTCTTCTGCAGCGCCTGGGCCTCGGCATCGTGCTTCAGCAGCTCCGCGGGATTCGCGAGCCAGCGCGCGAGCCACTCGTCCGTGCGCCGCGTCGTCACGCCGAGCAGATCCGGGCCGAGCTTGTCGCCGCCGCCGACGGAGTGACAGGCGATGCATTTGCCCTCGAACGCGAGCTTGCCCTTCACCGCCTCGGGCTCGACGGGCGTCGCCGTCTCCGGAATGTTGTGATGCTCGAGATCGCCCGATTCCGCCCCGCCCGTCGCATCCACGAGGCCGACCGCGCCCTGCGATGCGTTCGCGAAGTGATGGTCGACGATGATGTACTTCCCGGCGTCGGGAATGCGGAATTCGACGATCGCGCTGCTGCTCGAGCCGAGCAGCACGGTCTGCATGCCGCGCAGCTCGTTGTAGGGATTTCCGTCGAGCCACACGCGATCGAAGATCGCGCCGACGACGTGGAAGCTCGAGGTGTTGCTCGGCCCGACGTTCAGCACGAACAGGCGCACGCGCTCGCCCGGCTTCGCGACGAGGGGATGCTCGACGAGCCCGTTGTAGCGGCCGTTGAACACCGTGTAAGTCGGCGCCTTCGTCTTCACGCGCTCGGTGTCGAGCACGTTCAGCACGCCGCCGCCGATCTTCCGGCCCTCGGGGTCGGGCTTCGTGTAGAACTCGCTCTGAACGACCACGAATTCGCGATCGACCTTTGTCGGGTAGCCCTCGCGCGGCTCGACGATGACGACACCGTACATGCCCGACGCGATATGCTCGAGGATCATGGGCGTGCCGCAGTGATACATGAACACGCCCGGATAATTCGGCGTGAAGTCGAACGCGATCGTCTGGCCCGGCGCGATCGAGCGGTACTTGTCCTGCGGCGAGACCATCGCGGCATGGAAGTCCATCGAGTGCATCATCGGCGCGGCGAAGGACAGTGCGCCCGGCGCGACTTAGTCGCTGCGGTTCGTCATGCTGAAATGAATGCGATCGCCGACCCGCGCGCGGACGATCGGCCCGGGGACCCGGTCCCCGAACGTCCAGGCGCTGTAGGAAACGCCGGGTGCGATCTCGATCACCTTGTGGCTCGTGTCGATCGCGATCGTCTTCTCGGGCGCGGGATCGAGCGGCTGGACCAGCGGTATCGCGCTCAGCGCCGGGCCGCTCGCGAACGCTCCGGTGTGTCGCGTGGTCGAAAGCTTCGCGGGCGCGGATTGCAGATCCATCTTCGCTTCATCGAAGGGATCGGTCGCGGCCGACACGGTGGAAGTGGCCAACAAGAACGCGAGCGCGCCGTGGCGCGACGAGAACTGGAACATCGACGGACCTCCCAATGCACCTGGCATCGCGGTCCGTCGCAAGCGCTCAATCGGATGGTGTCTCTGGCACAGCCAGTGCCGGAACTATAGTGGCTCGCGGCGGGCCCGGCCAGCGCAAGCCATACCCGACACGCGCGCGGCGAGGCGTGAAATCGCGGCACGGCGCACGGATATTCCGCGGCGATCGTCGTTACATTCCGATCCAACGGGCGAGGAGGGACGGTGAGCAAAGCGAAAAACGGCATTCCATCCGCGCCACCGAGTCCATTCGAGAACACCTGCGAGCTCGGGCAAGCGCTCACGGCCGCCGCTCGCGAAGCGCCGGTCGAGTCGACGGCGGGCGTGATTCTGTTCGTCGACGTCACGGGCAGCACGCGCCTGTACGCCTCGCTCGGCGACGAGCAGGCGCACGGCATCCTCGACGCGTGTCTGCGTCAGTTGACGGATCTCGCGGCGAAATCCGGCGGCCGCGTCGTGAAGACGATGGGCGACGGGCTCATGGCGCTGTTCGAGACCGCGGACGCGGCGCTCGACGGCGCGATGCACATGCAGCTCGGCGTGAGCGCGCGCCCGCCCGGCGGTTATCCGATCGCCATCCACGTCGGCATCAATCAGGGCCCGCTGCTGCACAAAGCCGGTGACGTCTTCGGCGACACCGTGAACATCGGCGCCTACATGTGCGCGCTCGCGCTCGGCGAGCAGATCCTGGTGACGGAAGCCGTCGTGCGCGCGCTCTCGCCCACGATGCGAGCGCGTGTGCGCCAGGCGTTCTACGCCGAGATCAAGGGCGGCGAGCAGGAAGCCATCGTCTATCAGGTGTTGTGGCGCGACGAGGCGCTCGAGCTCACCGATCCGAATCCGCGCCGCATCCCGGCGAGCGCCGTGCAGATCGGCGGGATGATCCTGTCGTGGTTCGGCATGCGCGAGCTCTCGCTGAACTATCGTCGCCGCCGCGTCGTGCTCGGCCGCGCGCCCGAATGCGACGTCGTCGTCGCCGATCGCGCCGTCTCGCGCACCCACGCCGTGATCAGCGTCCAGCGCACACAGCTCTACCTCGCCGACCAGAGCATCAACGGCACCTACGTGCGGCTCAGCAGCGGCGCCGAAGTCCACGTCTCGCGCGGCGAGCTCCTCCTCGACGGTGAAGGCCACATCAGCCTCGGCCGCCCGTTCGCCGACGCGCCTGTGGAACAGCTCATCGCGTTCAAGCGCGACCGGCGATCGATGTTCAGGCCGTGAGCGCAGCCTGCCGTGTAAGAGATGCGGCCGATGCGCGGCGTGCCGCCAAGGATGGGTTCGGGGTGATGGGTTTCCTTCGTCAACCCCTCCGATGACTCGCTACGCCATTCCCGCGAACGCGGCATTCCAGGACTCATAGGATGCATTGACGAAGGAAATGCATCGATCGCGTCTTCACGTGTCGACCATCGCTCCGGCGACGGCAGCGCCGCCGCCTCACGTACGTCCGATTACGCTGGCGCTAATCGGACGTACGGTCCGCTTCATAGGATGCCGACGAAGGAGGCGCATCGATCGCGTCTTGGCGATCGATGCGCACTCGCTCAATCGATCGTCACCACCACCTTGCCGAGCGCACGCCGCGCCGGCAGCTCCTGGATCGCGAGGCCGCCGTCGGCAAGCGGGAAGCGCAGCGAGACGTGCGGTTTGATCCTGCCGGCGAGATAGAGCTCGATGAGCTCGCGATTGTTCTCGGCGTTCGCGACCGGGTCGCGCTCAGTCCACGAGCCCCAGAAGATGCCGACGATCTGGCAGCCCTTCAGCAGCGCGAGATTCAGCGGAATGCGCGGAATGCCGGCCGGGAAGCCGACGACGAGGAAGCGCCCTTCCCAGGCGATCGCGCGCAGCGCGGCTTCGGCGTAATCACCGCCGACCGCGTCGTACACGACATCCGCGCCACGCTTGCCGCAGGCGTTCTTGAAGAGATCGGCGAGTGCTTTCGCGCCGTCCTTGTCGAACGGGCCGCGCGGGTAGATGACGCCATCCGTCGCACCATGCGCTTTCGCGAGCGCGAGCTTCTCCTCGCTCGACACCGCCGCGAGGACGCGCGCGCCCATCGCGACACCGAGCTCGACCGCCGCGAGACCGACACCGCCGGCCGCGCCGAGCACGAGCAGCGTGTCGCCGGGTTTGAGCGCCGCGCGCTGCTTCAGCGCGTGATACGAGGTGCCGTAGGTGAAGATGAGCGCCGCCGCCTCGTCGTAAGGCATCGCGGCCGGCATCTTCAGGCACTTCGGTGCTTTGGCGACGACCTGCTCCGCCATGCCGCCGTGCCCGACGAGCGCGATCACGCGATCGCCCGCGGCGAACTCCGTCACGCCCGCACCGACCGTGAGCACGTCACCCGCGATCTCACCGCCCGGCGCGAACGGACGTTCGGGACGGAACTGGTATTTGTCCTCGATCATCAGCGCATCGGGATAGTTCACGCCGCAGGCGCGCACGCGGATCAGCACTTCGCCCGCACCCGCCGTCGGCACCGGCAGATCGCGCATCACCAGGGTCTCAGGCCCGCCGGACGCCTCGCTCACCAAAGCCTTCATCAGCACACCTCCGCATCGTTCTGGTTCGAGGCGGCATTATGCGGGATCGGGGTGGGATTGGGACGAGCGCCGGGGACTGCCCGGCGGAACGAAGGCTCCCGGATCCGGGAGACCCAGGAGGCGTTGGGCTGACGCAGGAAGCCCAACATCCCGCCGTGATCGAGCGGTCACGATCCCGATCGAAGTCGCGCACGGCGCGATCGGGCTTCGCTCGTTGGGCTTCCTGCGTCAGCCCAACGGCCATGAAGTTTGTGCAGCGCCCGCAATCATGAAAGACGCGTAGAGGGAATTGGGGTCAGGTTCGATTTCGCGGCCAACGCGGTGGCGCGTACCCGGGCGCGCTCCCCCGCGAATTCGAACCTGACCCCATTTCCCGCCGGCGTACTGCGTCAGCCCAACGACGGTCGCGCAGTCAGCTCCTCTCCTTCCCCAACCTGAACCCCGCTCTCGCCGCTTCGAGATTCATCGCGACGAAACGCTCCGGCGTCTCGCGGCGGATCGCCTCTTCCAGCGACTCGAGCCTGCACGTGCCGGACATCGCGGCATACGCGCCGAGCGCGACGATGTTCGCGCCGCGCGCGCTGCCGGCGCTCACGGCGTGGGCGTTGAGGGGCAGCGCGTGCGCATTGAACTCGCCCGCGGGCGGTGCGGTGACGAGGCGTTCGTCGTAGAGCACCGTCGCGCCCGGCTTCACCATCGCGGCCGAGCGATCCGCGCCCGTCTGGTCGAGCGCGATCAAGACGTCGAGCCCGGTGACGAGCGGATAGTCCGTCGCGTCGTCGGCGAGGATCAAATCGGAATAGCAGAAGCCGCCGCGCGAGGTCGGCTCGTAGCTCTGCGATTGCGCGGCGCGCCGGCCTTCCATGCTGAAGGCTTCGAAGAGAATGCGCGCGCCGGTGATGAGGCCCTGGCCGCCGCTGCCGGCGAGCCTGATTTCGAGTCGGCTCATGTCATTTCTCCCCGCTGCGCAGGAGCGCGGCGCGTGCGCGGTAGGTCTCGCCGTACTCCGGCAGATCGTGCTGGCTGAGAATGCCCGTCGTGAGGCGGTTCGGGCGGAACGGCTGATCGGCGACGTTGCCGAAAGCCTCCGGCCGCATGTCGGCCTTCTGGTGCAGGATCATCTCCGGCGCTTCGCCGAGGTCGTTCTTGCGGCCGTAGATCTCCGTGCAGTCCGAGATCACTTCGACGAACGAGAAGCCGACGTGCGACATCGCGCTCTTGATGAGGTTCTTCAACGCCGGCACCTGCCGCGTCACTTCGCGGCCGACGAAGCTCGCGCCCGCGGCTTCAGCGATCCGGCAGGCGTCGAAGACGGGCTCGGCATTGCCGGTCGGTGTCGTCGTGGTGAGGCGCGTCGCCGAGGTCGTCGGCGAGACCTGGCCGCCGGTCATGCCGTAGACCTCGTTGTTGAACATGAGGCAGGTGAGATCGAGATTGCGCCGGCAGGCGTGCAGCAGGTGATTGCCGCCGATCGCGAGACAGTCGCCGTCGCCGGTGATGACGACGACTTTCAGATCCGGCCGCGCGAGCGCGAGCCCGGTTGCAAAAGCCAACGGACGCCCGTGCGTCGTGTGATACGTGTTCGCGTCGATGTAGGCGCCGACGCGGCCGGAGCAGCCGATGCCGGAGACGACGGCAAGCTTGTCCTTCGCGATACCGAGCTCGTGGACGGCCCACAACAGCGCGCGCAGCGCGATGCCGTGGCCGCAGCCCGGGCACATGAAGTGCGGCATCAGCTCGAGCCGGAGGTATTCCCTGATGTCGAAAGCGAGCGGCTCAGTCATGGCGGGCGAGCTCCTTCACACGGTCCGAGATCTGCCGCGGCGCGAGCGGTTCGCCGTCGACGCGATTGAGCCCCGCGACGGGGCGCCGGCCGGCGGTCAGCCGCTCCACTTCGAGGATGAGCTGGCCGGCGTTCAGTTCGGGAACGAGAACGCGGCGGGCATTCGCCGTGGCCGCCCTGAACGCACGCTCCGGGAACGGCCACATCGTGAGCGGCCGGAAGAGGCCCGCTTTCACGCCTTCTTCGCGCAGCGTCGCGACCGCGCGGCGCGCGGCACGCGCCGTGATGCCGCAGGCCACGATCACGATCTCCGCGTCCTCGCAGCGATACGCGTCGCTTTTGTCGATGACGTCGCGATGCTTCTCGATCTTCTCGAGCAGGCGTTTCAGCGCGCGATCCGCGACCGGCGGCGCCTGTGTCGGGAAGCCCGTCGGCGCGTGCGTGAGGCCCGTCGTGTGCACGCGGAGCCCTTCGCCCGGCCGCACCATCGGCGGCACGAGGCTCTCGGTCTCCGCATAAGGCTGGAAGCCGTTGCCGGCTGCGGCCCACGGCCGATCCGCGGCGACGCTCTGCTCCGCCGGCGGCACTTCGATCGACTCGAGGAGCTGCGCGACCACCTGGTCGTAGAGCACGACGACCGGCACGCGGAAGCGCTCGGAGAGCGCGAAGGCGCGCGTCGTCTCGGTGTAGATCTCCTGCACGGACGCCGGCGTCAGCACGATGATCGGATGATCGCCGTGCGTGCCCCAGCGCGCCTGCATGAGGTCGCCCTGCGCGGGACGCGTCGGCATGCCGGTCGAGGGGCCGCCGCGCATCACGTTGACGATGACGCAGGGCGTCTCCGTCATCGCGGCGTAGCCGAGGTTCTCCTGCATGAGCGAGAAGCCCGGGCCGCTCGTCGCCGTCATGGCCTTCGCGCCGCCGAACGAGGCGCCGATGCAGGCCGCGAGCGAGCCGATCTCGTCTTCCATCTGCACGAACACGCCGCCGACGCGCGGCAGCTCGTGGCTCATGTGTTCGGCGATTTCGGACGAAGGCGTGATCGGATAGCCGGCGAAGAAGCGGCAGCCGGCGGCCACCGCGGCGAGTGCACAGGCCTGGTTGCCGTGCAGTGGTTGCAGTTCGGTCGTCATGCGGCCCCCACGGCGGTCTGATGGACGGTGATCGCGAAATCCGGGCACAGCCATTCGCAGACCCGGCAGCCGGTGCAGGCGTCGGGCTTCGTCAGCACGGCAATCTGCTTCTTGTCGAGCGCGAGACAGCGTTCGGGGCAGAGCTTCACGCAGATGTCGCAACCTTTGCACCACGCGGCATTGATCTCGAGCTCACTCTTCACGGCCGGACCGCGCGCGGAGAACAGCGCGGGCATGGTCGGGACTTCCTGCGTGCCGGCGCGCGCGGCCTCGGCCCAGGTGCGGCCGGCATCGAACGCGGCGTGGTTGATGGCGCGCGCCGCTTTCGGCACGAACAGATCGAGCGCTTCGCGCCAGTGCTCGAGCGGCTCGTCGAGCGCGACGGAATAGCAGCCGAGCAGCACGGTGTTCGCGGCACGCGCGTCGCCGAGCCCGGCGGCGATGCCGCTCGCATCGAGCGCATAGGCGTTCGAGATCCGCTCCACGACTTCCGCGGGTGTCGCCTTCGCGTACGCCGTGACGGCGCCCTGCTGGCGATTGAGGCAGGCGAACGGCGGCACGATGCGGCGCGTGTCGGCGATGAAGACGCCCGTTTCGGGCTTCAGGAAGTCGAGCCAGCGCAGGCTTTCCGCCCATTCGAGGGCGATCAGCGCGTCGGCTTCGCCCTTGGCGATCGTCGGCGACCAGACCTTCGGCGCGAAGCGCACGTGGCTGAACACGATGCCGCCGCGCTTCGCCATGCCGTGGACTTCGCTCTGTTTCACCTCGAAGCCGCGGCGCTGGCCGATGAGGGCCAGTACCTTGGAGATCATGATCACGCCCTGGCCGCCGACGCCGACGACGAGGATGTTGCGGCCGCCCGCGGTCTCCGCGCCCGGAGCCCGTTTCGCTTCGGCGCTCATGCGGTCACCGGCTGGATGCAGTCGGAGAGACACACCTGCGCGCAGAGCGTGCAGCCGATGCAGGTCGTGGGGTCGATCTTCACCTTGTTGCGGCCTTCATAGGTTTCGTCGGACCAGGTGATGGAGGGGCAGCCGAGGTTCATGCACGACTGGCACGCGACGCAGCCGGCGGCTTTCACTTCGAGCGGCGCGCCCTTGATGCGTACGGGATCGAGCACGCAGGGCCGCGAGCAGATGACGACCGACACGCCCTTGTGGACGATCGCCTCGCGCAGCGTCTGGTACATCTTGCCGACCTCGTAAGGATCGGCGGTGCGGATCCAGTCGACGCCCGCGGCGCGGCACATCTGCTCGTAGTTCACCTGGTAAGTCGGCTCGCCGCGCATGCCGCGACCCGTGCCCGCGTGATCCTGGCCGCCGGTCATGGCCGTGATGTGATTGTCGAGGATGACGACGGTGATGTTGACGTCGTTGTAGACGGCATCGATGAGCGGCGGGATGCCGGAGTGCAGGAACGTCGAGTCGCCGATGGTCGCGACGATCGGGCGCTTCTCCGTGCCCGAGAGCGCGATGCCGACGGCATTGCCGATGCTCGCACCCATGCAGACCGTGGTATCGATCGAGCGCAGCGGATCGACGGCGGCGAGCGTGTAGCAGCCGATGTCGCCGGTCACCCGCGCCCCGAGGCCGCGCAGTGCCAGATAGCTCGCGGTGTGCGGGCAGCCGGGGCAGAGCACCGGCGGGCGCGCCATGTTTTCCACCGTCTCGTTCAGAGTCACGGGCGCCGCCTCGACGAGGCCCGCCTTCGCAAAGCCTTCGCGCACGAGCTCGGGCGAGAGCTCGCCGCAACGCGGGAAGAGGGACTTGCCTTCGGCGGCGAGACCCAGCGCCTTGATCTCGGTCTCGAGGAAGGGCTCGAGCTCTTCGCAGACGATCAGCCGATCGACCGAGGCCGCGAATTCGCGAATCGTGTTCTCGGCGAGCGGGTAGGACGAGCCGAGCTTGAGTATCGACACTTCCGGCACGATCTCTTTCACGTACAGGTAGGCCGTGCCGTGGGTGACGACGCCGAACTTGCGGTCGCCCTTCTCCCAACGATGGATCCCCGAGCCTTCGAAGTACCGCGCGACCGCGGCTTCGCGGGCGACGACCTTCGGATGCAGCCGGCGCGCGTTCGCCGGGATGATGACCGTCTTCTGCGGATCCTCGATGAAGCCCTTCGGCGCCTGCTCGACGCGCTCGCCGACGGCGACGGAGCTGCGCGTGTGGGAGAGGCGCGTCGTGCTGCGCAGGATGACGGGCGTGTCGAAGTCCTCCGAGAGCTGGAAGGCGAGGCGCGTGTATTCGAGCGCTTCCTGCGCATCGGAGGGTTCGAGCACCGGCACGCCCGCGAAGCGCGCGAAGAGGCGCGTGTCCTGCTCGGTCTGCGAGCTGTGGATGCCCGGATCGTCGCAGACGACGACGACGAGGCCGCCGTTGACGCCGATGTAGGCCTGCGACATGAGCGGATCCGCCGCGACGTTCAGCCCCACGTGCTTCATCGACGTCATCGAGCGCACCCCCGCGAACGAGGCGCCGATCGCCATGTCGAGCGCGGTCTTCTCGTTCGTCGCCCACTGGGTGTAGATCTCGGACGGAGCGTAGTCCGAGAGGTTCTCGAGCACTTCCGTGCTGGGCGTGCCGGGATAGGCGACACCGACGCGCACGCCCGCCTCCCAGGCGCCGCGCGCGATGGCTTCGTTACCCGTCAGGGGAATCGACGCACTCGACGCCGGCTCAGCCGGCCGGACTGCTGCTTCAGCTTTCATGATCGACGCTCTCCCACGCACCAAGGGCATTGTGCTGCCGCACGACGGTCCGCCACGGGAACGGCTCGTGGCGCCGGCGGCAGGTGTGGATTCGGGCTATGCGGACTCAACGGATCGGGACGGCCTCAATGTGCCGAGTTTCGAACGCGGGCCAGTTGAGCCAAATCAAATCCGGGGCCGATGCGATACAGAAATAAAGAGAGGCGCCGGGTTGGCGTATCGGGCGAAGGGCGGTCCGGAACGTGGGCTCGAGACCGACAGACTGCACACGACGGGCTAGCGGAAGCCTTACCTGCCCCGTGGCGCGCGAGCCCGTGAGCGGTCGGGAGTGCGGAGCTCGCTCGGCGCGCCGCGCCGGCCCCTCACTCCGCGCTCTGCAACTGCAGGCCGACGATGCCCACCACGATCACGCCCATGAACGCCGCCTTCGGGAGAGTGAACTCCTCGCCGAACAGCAGCACGGCCGCGAGCGCGGTGCCGAGCGTGCCGATGCCCGCCCACACCGCATAGGCGATCGCGAGCGGCAGGGTGCGCAGGCTGATCGTCATGAGCCAGATGCTCAGCAGAGCGCTCACCGCCGCGACGAGGCTCGGCAGCGGGCGCGTGAAGCCGTCGGATTGCTTCATCAAGGCCGAGAAGACGATCTCGAGCAGCCCCGACGCGAGAATGAGCAGCCAGGCCCCGAGCGGTGACGGCGTGGCGTGAACGAGCGTGCGTAGCATGGCGGGTCTCCAGTCGCCGCGAGTAACGCGGCGATCCTCGCACAGCCCTACGGCCGCGCCTACCGCGCGGAACCGTCGCCGGGGCCCGCCTGTCGGGATGAAGGCGGTGCGTATTGCGCCCGCGCCCGATCGCCTCCAAAGTTGTGTATGGCACAATCACGCGCGCCCATTCAAGATCGCCGCTCGGTGCACCGGCAGTAATCGATGAGGCAATGGGCTTGAACCCGGACTCGAAGAGAACATGACAGGAACGTCGAACCCGCCGGGCGCACCCGCGCCGGTCTATGCGTGGATCTCGGAAGTCGGCCCCGCGCCGATCGCCCTGCGCATCCGCGACGTCTCCGCCGGCGGCTTGCTGCTGGCCCTCGAAGGGCTGCCCGCGGGCGTCGACCGCAACTGGTTCCGCGTCGGCGCACCCTGCAGTCTCGCGCTGCCGGTGATGACCCCGACGGGGCTCGTGAGCGTCGCGGCCCGGGGGCTCATCCAGGGCGTCCTTCCGGCCGCGATGGCGATCAAG
The DNA here is from genome assembly GCA_016209015.1 of Gammaproteobacteria bacterium. GTDB lineage: Bacteria > Pseudomonadota > Gammaproteobacteria > JACQWY01. The sequence goes on from JACQWY010000019.1 coordinate 258,805, forward strand.
ATCACGCAGGCCGACGAGCGCCTGCTCGGCGCCGTGCATCACCTCGTCAACTACGGCGCGCAGACCCCGCCGCAACCGGCGGCTCAGCCCGCGCCCGCGCCGGCCGCTCCAGCAGCGCCGCCGGCCCCGGCTGCTCCCACGGCGCGCCCGCGCTCGCCGACCGCGAACCGCCAGGCCGCGTTCGCGGATTGCCACCAGGTGCTCGGCCGCCACATCGGCACGTTAATCTCGGCGTTCCAGCATCGTCTCGCCACGGTGCTCTCCGCCGCCGCGGCCGCCGCACCGCAGCCCCCGATCAAGCGCCAGCTCGAAGCCCTGCGCAACGCGATCCAGGACGCCGGCCCGAACATCGGCAACACGCTCGAGCTCGTGCTGTGCAAGAACCTCGATGCCCGCCTCGCGCTCGCGAGCGCGGGCTCCACGCTGCCCGAGATCCAGCTCCCCGCCGAGCTCACGCTCGTCGCGACGCGCGAGCTCCGCGATTCGATCGCCTGGGCCGACAGCGTCGCCCGCATCCAGACGAAGCTCCGCTCGAAGAGCTACGAAGTCGAACGCCGCTTCGCCGATCTCCTGAAACACGAAGTCGAGCCCGACGCCGATCCCGTCGGCATCCCGCTGCTCTGCTGCGCGATGCGCGACGCCGTGATTGCCGAAGTCCCCAGCGCCGAGAATTATCAGCGCTACATCGCCGAAGCGCTCGAAGGCGAAGTCGCCGGCCGCCTCGGTGCGTTCTTCGACGATCTCAATGCGACGCTCACCAAGCACGGCGCGCAGGCGAAGCCGGGCGGCGGGAGATCGCATAGCTGAGGTCCGCGCCTCGCAGATCGGCTCGGCTGCAGGGGTGATGCGAAAGAGTGTTCGCCGGGCAAGCCGCAAGACCCGTCGTCGGCGAGGAATGAGATCTTCATAGGATGCGCCGACGCAGGAGGCGCATCGATCGCGGCTTCGCCGTTGGATGATCCCTTCGCTCGGGCGCCCTGGAAGCCGGGGTCTGACCCGCGGTGGATAGTCGTCGGCGAGGAATGAGATCTTCATAGGATGCGCCGACGCAGGAGGCGCACCGATCGCGTCTTCGCCGTTGGATGATCCCTTCGCTCGGTCCCCGCCGCTACTCCCGCGCCAGATTCAACGAATACTTCGGAATCTCCACGACGAGATCGTGCTTCGCGAGCTTCACCTGGCAGCTCAGGCGCGACTCGGGCTCCAATCCCCAGGCCTTGCCGAGTTGATCCTCCTCTTCGTCGCTCGCCGCGCGCAGCGTCGCGAAGCCCTGGCGGACGATCACGTGGCAGCTCGCGCAGCAGCAGGCTTTCTCGCAGGCGTGCTCGATGTCGATGCCGTGCTTCAACAGCGCGTCGCAGAGCGAGACGCCGGGCGCGGCCTCGAACTCGGCGCCCTGCGGGGCGAGCTCGGCGTGGGGGAGGACGGTGATGCGCGGCACGCTCAGAGCTCGGCGAGCCGGCGGCCGGCGAGCGCGGTCTGGATCGCGGCGTCCATGCGGCGCGAGGCGTAATCCTGGGACAGCGCGTTCAGGGCGCCGGAGCTCCTGCGCAGCGCGTCGATGTCGCCGGCGACGATCGCGGCTCTGAGATTGCCGAGTGCGCCGCGGATCCGCGCGCGCTCTTCTTCATCGAGGAGTATCGCGCCGTCCGCGTCGAGCGCGGCTTCGGTCGCCTCGCTCAAGCGCTCCGCCTCCACGGTCTCCTCGCGCCGCATGCGCGCCGCGGCATCGGCCTCGGCATTCGCGATCGATTCCTTCAGCATGCGCGCGATCTCCTCGTCCGTGAGACCGTACGACGGCTTCACCGCGACCGTCGCCTCGACGCCCGAAGACTGCTCGCGCGCGGAGACGGACAGCAGGCCGTCGGCGTCGACCTGGAACGTCACGCGGATGCGCGCCGCGCCGGCCGCCAGCGGCGGGATGCCGCGCAGCTCGAAATGCGCGAGCGAGCGGCATTCGGCGACGAGCTCGCGCTCGCCCTGCACGACGTGGATGCTCATCGCGGTCTGGCCGTCCTTGAACGTCGTGAAATCCTGGGCACGCGCGACGGGCAGCGTGGAATTGCGCGGCACGATCTTCTCGACGAGGCCGCCCATGGTTTCGAGGCCGAGCGAGAGCGGGATGACGTCGAGCAGCAGCCAGTCGTCGGCGCTGCGATTGCCGACGAGCACGTTCGCCTGGATCGCCGCGCCGAGCGCCACGACCTGATCGGGATCGAGGTTGCACAGCACGGGCTTGCCGAAGAACGCGCTCGCCGCGCGCTGCACGCAAGGCATGCGCGTCGCGCCGCCGACCATGACGACGCCGTCGATGGCGCCGACCTTGAGCTTCGCATCGCGCAGCGCACGCTTGATCGGCGCGAGGGTCCTCTGCACGAGCTCCACCGTCAGCGCCTCGAACGTCTCGCGGGTCAGGGGCAGATCGAGCGCCCCCGTGTCGAGCTCGACCTGGAAGCGCGTCTCGGGCCAGCCCGACAGCGCTTCCTTCGCGCGGCGCGCCGCGGTATGGAGGCGACGCAGCTCGGTGTCGGACGGCGTCTGCAGAGCCGCCGTCTCGATCGCCCAGCGCACGAGGCATTCGTCGAAGTCGTCGCCGCCGAGCGCGGAGTCGCCGCTCGTCGCGAGCACCTCGAACACGCCGCGCTCGAGACGCAGGATCGACAGATCGAACGTGCCGCCGCCGAGATCGTAGACGGCATAGATCCCTTCCGAGCCGTTGTCGAGACCGTAGGCGATCGCCGCCGCGGTCGGTTCGTTCAGGAGGCGCAGAACCTCGATGCCCGCGAGCCGCGCCGCGTCTTTCGTCGCCTGCCGTTGCGCATCGTCGAAGTAGGCGGGCACGGTGATGATCGCGCCCGTCAGCTCGCCGCCGAGCGAGGCCTCGGCGCGCTCGCGCAGCGTCTTCAGGATGTCGGCCGAGACTTCGACCGGCGTCTTCGGGCCCGCGGCCGTCTCGATCTGGATCTGGCCTGCCCCGACGCCGTACGCATAAGGCGTCGGCGCGAGCTTCGCGAGATCGTCCGCGCCCCGGCCCATGAGACGCTTGACCGAGACGACGACGTTCTTCGGATCCGCCGCCGCCGCGGCGCGCGCGACGTCGCCCACTTCGGGTGGCGCGTCCGCGCGATAGTGCACGATGGACGGCAGGAGATGACGCCCCGCGAGATCGGCGAGCACCTCGCTCGAACCGTTGCGCACCGTCGCGACGAGCGAATGCGTGGTGCCGAGATCGATGCCGACCGCGAGCCGGTGTCGATGAGGGGCGGCGCTCAGGCCGGGTTCGGCAATCTGCAACAGGGCCATGGCGCCGGGGATACCTCTAGACGAGCTCGAAGGCGCGGTCGAGCTCCGCACGCAGGCGTTCGTAGAACTGCAGGCGCAGCACGATCTCGCAGGCGCCCGCGAAATTGCGCTGCTGATCGAGCAGCACGATGAGCCGGCCGTGGAGCTGATCCATGGTCGCGTCGAGTGCGGTCTCGGTTTTCTCGAGCGCATCCGCATCGCCGAGCGCCGCTTCGAGCGCCTCGCGCCGTTCCATCTGCTCCATGAGGAACGCGGGCGAGAGCTTCGGCGCGGCGCGCTCGAGATCGACCGCGTTCAGCGCCATCAGATGCCGTGCGCGCTCGACGGGCGACTTCAGCGTGCGGTATGCCTCGTTCGCGAGCGAGGCCCATTCCAGCGCCTGGCGCCGTTCGGCGGCGGGCTTGTCCGTGAACTGATCGGGGTGCACTTCGCGCTGCAGCTTGCGGAACGAACGATCGAGATCCGCGGGGTCGAGCGCAAACGCGGGACGCAGGCCGAAGAGGGCGTAGTAGTTGCCGGGCTGGACGGCCTGGAGTGCTGCGTTCATGGGCTGTACTCCTGTCGTTGTCTCATCGTCCGTAATGGATGCGGCGCTCAGACCTGGAAGCTCTCGCCGCAGCCACAGGTGTTCTTGACGTTCGGGTTGTTGAACTTGAAACCTTCGTTGAGACCTTCGCGCACGAAGTCGAGCTCCGTGCCCTCGAGATACACGAGGCTCTTCGGATCGACGATGACCGTCACGCCGTGGCTCTGGAAACGCACGTCCTCGTCGAGGAAGTCGTCGGCGAATTCGAGCGTGTAGGCCATGCCCGAACAGCCGCTCGTCTTCACGCCGAGCCTGAGGCCCACGCCCTTGCCGCGCTTCGACAGGAATTTCTGCACGTGCGCCGCGGCGCGTTCGGTGAGGGAGACTTGCATCGCGGTCACCTCACATCGCGAACGAGCTGCCGCAGCTGCAGGTCGACTCGGCGTTCGGGTTCTTGATGACGAAACGCGAGCCTTCGAGACCGTCCTCGTAGTCGACTTCCGCGCCCATGAGGTATTGCATGCTCATGGGATCGAGCAGCAGGCGCGCGCCGCCGTTCTCGAAGCTCATGTCGTCCTCGGCGCCCGCTTCGTCGAATGCGAAGCCGTACTGGAACCCTGCGCAGCCGCCGCCCTGCACGAAAATACGCAGCGCGAGATTGTCCTCGCCGGTCTCGGCGAGCAGCTCGCGGACCTTCTCGATCGCGCCCGGGGTGAAAGACACCGGGCAGGCTTCGAAAGCCTCGTCCATGCTCACTGCCAATGCTTCCGTCATGTTGCCTCCTCAGGCGGTCGCCGGTTGCGGGGTGCAGGCCGCATAGCCGCCCTCGGCGGGCGCCTGCTTCGATCGGTAATCGTCTATCGCCGCGCGGATCGCGTCCTCCGCGAGCACCGAGCAGTGGATCTTCACCGGCGGCAGCGCGAGCTCATTCGCGATTTCCGCGTTCTTGATCTCGAGCGCCTCGTCGAGCGTCTTGCCCTTCACCCACTCCGTGACGAGCGAGCTGGACGCGATCGCGGAGCCGCAGCCGTAAGTCTTGAAGCGTGCTTCCTCGATCACGCCGTCGGCGCCGACCTTGATCTGCAGGCGCATCACGTCGCCGCAGGCCGGTGCGCCGACCATGCCGGTGCCGACGTTCGCGTCTTCCTTGTCGAAGCTGCCGACGTTGCGCGGGTTGTCGTAGTGGTCGATGACCTTGTCGCTGTACGCCATGGGTGTCTTACTCCTGAGTAGTGCGCCCGGAATCTCAGTGCGCCGCCCACTTCACGCTCGCCAGATCGATGCCTTCCTGATGCATCTCCCACAGCGGCGAGAGCGCGCGCAGCTTCTCGATCGCCCCGCCGATGACGGCGAGCGCGGCGTCGATGTCGGCGTCCGTCGTGAAGCGGCCGAGCGAGAAGCGGATCGAGCTGTGCGCGAGCTCGTCGGAACGGCCGAGCGCGCGCAGCACGTAGGACGGTTCGAGGCTCGCCGAGGTGCAGGCCGAGCCGCTCGAGACGGCGATGTCCTTCATCGCCATCATGAGTGACTCGCCTTCCACGAAATTGAAGCTGACGTTGAGATTGTGCGGCACGCGGCGTGCGAGATCGCCGTTCACGTAGACCTCGTCGTGAACCATGAGCCCGGCGAGCAGGCGGTCGCGCAGCTTGCCGATGCGGGCGTTGTCCATTGCCATCTCGAGCCGGGCGAGGCGGTAGGCCTCGCCGAGGCCGGCGATCTGGTGCGTCGCGAGCGTGCCGGAGCGCAGGCCGCCCTCGTGGCCGCCGCCGTGGATCTCGGCGGCGATGCGCGTACGCGGCTTGCGGCGCACGTACAGTGCACCGATGCCTTTCGGGCCGTAGATCTTGTGCGCCGAGAGCGCCATGAGATCGACCGGCAGCGTCGCGAGATCGATCGGCGTCTTGCCGGCGGACTGCGCGGCATCGACATGGAACAGCACGCCGTGCCGGCGGCAGAGCGTTCCTATCGCTTCGAGATCCTGGATGACGCCAATCTCGTTGTTCACGTGCATGACGGAGACGAGGATCGTGTCCGGGCGTAGCGTCTTCGCGAGGAGCTCCAGATCGAGCAGCCCGTCCGGCCGCGGCGGCAGGTAGCTCACCTCGAAGCCCTCGCGTTCGAGCTGGCGCATGCTGTCGAGCACGGCCTTGTGCTCCGTCGTCATGGTGATGAGATGCCGGCCGCGGCCCTTGTGGAAGTGCGCCGCACCCTTGATCGCGAGATTGTCGGATTCCGTCGCGCCGGAAGTGAAGACGATCTCGCGCGGGTCGGCGCCGATCAGCGCGGCGACCTCGGCGCGCGCGTTCTCCACCGCTTCCTCCGCTTCCCAGCCGTACGCATGCGACCGGCTCGCGGGATTGCCGAAAGACTCCGTGAGGTAGGGCCACATCTTCGCGGCGACGCGCGGATCGACGGGGGTCGTCGCCGAATAGTCGAGATAGATCGGGCGACGTCCTGATGTGGTGGCTGTGCTTCCCATGGTCCTCGCTTCCGTCCGCTGATACCTGCTGGTCCGAACTTCTTCAAGTTCCATGCCACGGCGCGCATGTGCGCCAAATGCTTGTCTGTCTGGAAGAAAATTCGGCGGGGCCGCTTTGTCGGAGCCCGCACATTGTCGGTTGTCACACAAAGCCGGGCGCTTTCGTATGACAAAGTCCGGCCCCGCCGGACGCCGATGCCGCAGTGCGGCGCGCTAATTGCAGAGAATCGAATGGCCCTCCCCGTTGCCCGCGGGGCTGAACCGCTGCCGGGTGCCTCGGCGGCGGCAAACGGAATGCATAGAACACATCGCCAGGTGCGGACGCGACCATGCTCAGCAGAGACAAGACCTTGAAGCCGGACCGCAACGTGGAGCTGACAGCGCTCTACGAAATCAGCAAAGTGCTGAGCTCCTCGATCGATCTGCCGCAGACGGTGAGCGGCGTGCTGAAGATCCTCTCGACGTACTTCGACGACGTACGCCGCTGCATGATCAGTTTGGTGCAGGAGTCCGGTGATCTGCATGTAATCGGTGCGTCCAATATGAGCCCCGAGGCGATCGCGCGCGGCCGCTTCCGGGAAGGCGAAGGCGTGAGCGGCGGCATCCTGCGAAACGGCATTCCCGTCGTCATCCCGGACATCTCGAAAGAACCGCGCTTTCTCAATCGCACCGGCTCGCGGACGCCCGAGCAGACGGAGCGCACGGCGTTCATCGGCGTGCCGATCAAGAACGGTCGCGAGATCGTGGGCGTGCTGTCCTACGACCGCGAATTCCGCGGCATGCGCCGCAATTTCGAGAACGACGTGCAGTTCCTGCAGATGGTCGCGAACCTGATCGGCCAGACCGTGCGCCTGCATCAGCTCGTCGCCGCGGAGCGCGAATTCCTGATGGGCGAGAAGCATCGCCTGCAGAAGGCGCTGCCCGGCAAGTACAACATCGAGCACATGGTCGGCTCGAGCAAGGTCATGCAGGCCGCGTTCGCCGAGGTCTTCCAGGCGGCGCAGAGCCGATCGACCGTGCTGCTGCGAGGAGAGAGCGGCACGGGCAAGGAATTGATCGCACGCGCGATCCATTATCTCAGCGGCCGCAAGGAAGGCCCGTTCGTGAAAGTGAACTGCGCGGCGCTGACCGAGACGCTGCTCGAATCCGAGCTCTTCGGCCACGAGCGCGGCGCGTTCACGGGCGCCACCCAGGAACGCAAGGGCCGCTTCGAGCTCGCGAACAAGGGCACGCTCTTCCTCGACGAGATCGGCGACGTCTCGCCGGCCTTCCAGGCGAAGTTGCTGCGCGTCCTCCAGGAGCGCGAGTTCGAACGCGTCGGCGGCACGAAGACGATCAAAATCGACGTCCGCCTCGTCGGTGCCACGAACCGCAACCTCGAGGACGCCGTCACGCGCGGCCAGTTCCGCGAGGACCTCTACTATCGCCTGAACGTCGTGACGATCTCGCTCCCGCCGCTGCGCGAGCGCCGCGACGACATCGCGGGCCTCGTCCAGCATTTCCTGCAACGCTTCTGTGCCGAGAGCGGCCGTCAGCTCACGATCGCCGAGGACGCCATGGCGGTCCTCAAGAATTGCGCCTGGCCGGGCAACGTCCGCGAGCTCGAGAACTGCGTCGAGCGCATCGCGACCATGACCCGCGGTAACGTCATCCGCGAAGTCGATCTCGCCTGCCGCCAGAACATGTGCTTCTCGCAGGCGCTGCATCACTACGGCAAGAGCGGGCGGCACGTGCCCGTGCCGGTCGTGCCCGCGCCGATTTCTGCCTCCGAGGAGGACGATGCCGACGAGGTCCCCGAATTCACCTCCGAGCGCGAACGCGTCGTGTGGGCGCTCGAGCAGTGCGGCTGGGTGCAGGCGCGTGCGGCGCGCATGCTGAATCTCACGCCGCGGCAGATCGGCTACGCGATCCTGAAATACAAGATTCCGGTGAAGAAGCTGTAGGCGCGCTGTATGCGATGGGCCGACACAGAAGGCCGTCGATCGCACGCCCGTGCCTATCCGATCGCGAATCGCGGTCGTGCGGCTCCAGACCCTCCATGATGGGTTTCCTGCGTCAACCCAACGGTCATGAAGTTTGTGCAGCGCCCGCAATCATGAAAGACGCGTAGAGGGAATTGGGGTCAGGTTCGATTTCGCGGCCAGCGCGGTGGCGCGTACCCGGGCGCTCCCCCGCGAATTCGAACCTGACCCCATTTCCCGCCGGCGCCGCCGCTCTTTCACGGCATCCTATGGCCCGAAGGGAATCGGGATCGAACCGAGGGATATCCAGGTCACTCGTGTCGTCACGACGACCCGAGGTGCAGCCGTGGCGCCGAGGTGACGTGACTGGGTCCCGGCCTCCGCCGGGACGACGGCTCTGAGTGAGTCATAGGACGCATTGACGAAGGAAATGCATCGGCGGCGGCTCGTGACGGCACCGGGTTCGGCGCCGCGTGACCGGTTTCGTACGACGACCACCCCGCCGAGGATCTCGCCGCGCTCCGCTATGCGCTCGATCGCGCGCTGCAGCCCGTCGAGGCCTTCGAGGGCTTCGACATCATCGAGCAGTTCCAGCCGAGCGCGTTGCGCTACCAGATCAACAACCTCGGCTACGTGCTGAGCCTCGCGAACTACGCGCGCCTGCCGGCCATGCACGGCTATCTGCACGACGCGCAGCGCCGGCTCGTCGAGAAGAAGATGCTCGCACGCGTCTGGAAGTACTGGGCGATCGAGAATCTGTGGGGCAATTTCAGCCCGGAGACCGACCCGATAGGCCGCGACAACGTGATGTATTCCGGCTGGTACGCGGCGCAGATCGGACTCTACGAAGCGGCGACGGGCGATCGATCCTACGAAGCGCCGGGCGCGATCCGGCTCACCGGCGCGCGCGGCCGCACGCATCTGCACAGCTACGCCTCGACCGTCCAGCAGCTCGCGGCGAACGAGCGCAGCTCCGCGTTCTGCCTCTTCCCCTGCGAGCCGAACTGGATCTACCCGCTCTGCAACAACCAGGCGGTCGTCGGCATCAAGATTTTCGATCGCCTGAACGGCACGCGCTTCTGGGCCGACGTCGAAGCGGATTACCGCCGGCACCTCGAAGCCGAGTTCGTCGACGTCGACGGGCACATGATCCTCATCCGCTCGGCGCGCACGGGCCTCACGATCCCCGGCCTCTCCTCCTCGAAGGAGGACGCGATCTTCGCGTTCTGGATGCACGCCGTGTTCCCCGATCTCGCGCGCCGGGCCTGGGCGATCGCCCGCCACGAGCTGTTCACGACACGCGATGGCAGTCTCGCGCTCATCCCGCTGAAGCCCTGGCTCGATCCCGGCAACTACAAGCTGAACACCGCCTACGCGCTCGGCGCGCTCGCGATGGCGGCCTGCGAGATGGGCGATACGGAAGCGCTCGCCGCCGTGCGCGTCGAGCTCGCGCAACTCGACTCGCGCCATCACGGCGGCGTGCTGAGCTATCCCGGCTGCTCGACCTGGACGCACGCGTTCATGCTGAAGTCGCGCCTCGGCCGCGCGAACGCCTTGAAGGATCTCGTCGACGAGGGGCTGCCCGCCGCGTGGCGCGACGGGCCCGTGATCGTCGAGGCGGCGTATCCGCAGGTGCTCGTCGCGAAGGCCGTCAGCGACGGCCGCGCGCTCGAGGCCGTGCTGCATCCGGGAGGCCCGGCGGCCCGCGTCACGCTCGGCATCGGGCGGCTGCGGCCGGGGGCGGCGTATCGCCTCGAAGGGGCCGACGAGCACGCCGCCGTCGCCGACGAGCGCGGGACGATCCGCCTCACCGTCGAGCTCGGCGGACGGCGCGAGCTGCGGGTCCTGCCGCGCGACTGAAAATAGGTTCATCTCCTGACTGCGGGGTCGGTCGATGCATCGTGCTTCAGCTGCTGTCCGTCGCCCTCGCGCAGGCGAGGGCCCAGTCAGTGACCCACGGCATGCGCAGCGAACCTCGGGCTCCAGAGAATTCATCTCTCCACCGCGCTGGAATTCTGCCCAGGCCTCTCCACTTCGCCCCCTGCGCCGAGGTTGAACGACTGGGCCCTCGCCTGCGCGAGGGCGACGCGCTATAGACGCGCTACGCGGTGAGCTGAGCGACCTTCCCCGCAGTTCGGAGATGAACCTGAAAATAGCGGGCCGCGCCGGCCCGCCGCCTGTCGGGATCGCTACAAACGGCACGCGCTTTGTCGTGCTCGCCACAGACGCGCCCGGCCCCTCTCCAGGATAAAGCTTGCCTCGTCAACGGCTTGCCCGCCTGGCACGCCCATTGCCCTCTGAGCTTTCAGACCCTGCCGGCGATCCGCCCGCAGGGTCCTGTAGAAGCCCAGGGGGAACGTGCACATGTCGAGCGCCGCCGGTATCGCCACCATCAACCTCACGGACATCCGTTCCATGCGCGAGCATCGCGAGCTCGCCGTGAAGGTCGAGCACACGGGGTGTTCCACCTCGAGCGCGCAAGGCAAGACGGGCTGCGGCTCCGGGGCGGGCGCGGGCGATCTGCCGCCGGAAATCTGGGAGAAGGTGAAGAACCACCCGTGCTACAGCGAGGAGGCGCATCACCATTACGCGCGCATGCACGTCGCCGTCGCGCCGGCCTGCAACATCCAGTGCAACTACTGCAACCGCAAGTACGACTGCTCGAACGAATCGCGGCCGGGCGTCGTGTCCGAGCGTCTCACCCCCGAGCAGGCCGCGCGCAAGGTGCTCGCCGTCGCCTCCGAGATCCCGCAGATGACGGTGCTCGGCATCGCGGGCCCGGGCGATGCGCTCGCGAATCCGACGAAGACCTTCGAGACGTTCCGCCGCGTCGCCGAACGGGCGCCGGACATCAAGCTCTGTCTCTCGACCAATGGTTTGGCGCTGCCGGACTACGTCGATCAGATTCAGGCCTTCAACGTCGACCACGTGACGATCACCATCAACATGGTCGACCCGCAAGTCGGCGAAAAAATCTATCCCTGGATCTTCTACGACCACAAGCGCTGGCGCGGCCGCGACGCGGCGAAGATCCTGACCGAGCGCCAGCTCGAGGGTCTCGAGATGCTCGTCTCGAAGGGCATCCTCGTGAAGGTCAACTCCGTGATGATCCCCGGCATCAACGACGGGCATCTCGTCGAAGTGAACGAGGCCGTGAAATCGCGCGGCGCGTTCCTGCACAACATCATGCCGCTCATCTCCGAGGCCGAGCACGGCACGTATTTCGGGCTCAACGGCCAGCGCGGCCCGAGCGCGCAGGAATTGAAGCTGCTCCAGGACCGTTGCGAAGGCGAGATGAACATGATGCGGCACTGCCGGCAGTGCCGCGCGGACGCCGTCGGGCTCCTCGGCGAAGACCGCTCCGCCGAGTTCACGACCGAGAAGGTCATGGCGATGGAAGTGCGCTACGACCTCGCGCGCCGCCAGGCCTATCAGACGCAGGTCGACGAGACGCGCGCCGAGATCGGTGCCGCGCGCGAAGCGGAGCTCGCCGGGATCGCACAAGGCGCCGACGACGTGAAGATCCTGATCGCGGTCGCGACGAAGGGCGGCGGCAAGGTCAACGAGCACTTCGGCCACGCCCACGAGTTCCAGATCTACGAGGCTTCGAACGCCGGCGCGAAATTCGTCGGCCACCGCCGCGTCGATCATTACTGCCAGGGCGGCTACGGCGAAGAGGATGCGCTCGAGGGCGTCATCCGCGCCATCAACGACTGCCACGCGGTGCTGTGCTCGAAGATCGGCGGCTGCCCGAAAGGCACGCTGAAGGAGGCCGGGATCGATCCCGTCGATTCCTTCGCGCACGAATACATCGAGCGCTCCGTGATCGGCTACTACAAGGATTACCTCGCGCGGCTCGACTCCGGCGAGCTCACGCATGCGGATCGCGGCGACGCGGCGATCCGCCAGGGCGCGTTCATCGCGGCCTGAGGATCTCAGAAGAATATCGACTCAGGAGTTATCTCATGGCTTACAAGATCGTCAAATCCCAGTGCACCGGCTGCGGCATGTGCGAGCCCGAGTGCCCGAACAAGGCCATCAACGAGAAGAACGGGATCTTCATGATCGATCCCGCGAAGTGCACGGAGTGCATCGGCCACTACGACGACGCGCAGTGCGCCGCGTGCTGCCCGGTCGACGACACCTGCATCGTCGACAACAGCTATCCCCGCTATCAGGCTTGACACGAAGGAGCTCTCATGGAAGTCAGCATCACTCCCGCCGCGGAGAAGTTCGTGAAACGCATGATCCGCTTCAGCGAAGGCGGCCCCGAGCGCGGCATGCGGCTCGTCGTCACGGCCGGCGGCTGCTCGGGTCTTGCCGCGGAATTCACCGTCGAGCCGGCGCCCCGCGCAGGCGACGCCGTCGTCACGCTCGAAGGCGCGCGGCTGTTCCTGCCGGCGGAGAGCCGCCTCCTGCTCGAAGGCGCGACGATCGATTTCCTCGATTCGCCGCTGAGCTCGGGCTTCGTGTTCCACAATGCGCAGGTCGCCTGCGGCTGCAGCAGCTCGAGCCCGGAGAAGAGCGCGAATCCGCCGGGCGTCGGCACGGTCAGCGTGTCGAGCATCGGCCGCCGGCACTGAGCGATGACCGCCGCTGCGAGCAGGATGCCGCCCGG
>JACQWY010000065.1 GCA_016209015.1 Gammaproteobacteria bacterium
ACTCATCTCAAAATTCATCGGAGCGCCGCATGCGGCGTTGCGAGAACCGCTGCGGTGCTCATTTACTCCCGTGTAAACTGCGCTCCTCGCGGCCCTCGCGCCTTGCCTGCGACACTCAGCTGAATTTTGAGATGAGTTCTATTTAGGGAAGCTCTGAATAAGTCCATCCTGGACTTTTCAGAGCACGGTCGGCAAGAAGCGTGGTTCTTGCCGACCTTACGTGAACAATGGCTTACGCCACTGTCCTTAGGTCCCGAGATGAAAGCCAGGGTGGGTGGCGGCACATCGAACGCTGAGTAGCCGTGATGCAGCCATGAGACAACGCTTCACCCGCCGGTTGATCTCGCCCGCATGGGCGATTCCTTCACCAACCGACCTACGTTCGATTCACTAATCCCGAATACTTGCTCCGCAGATACGCCGCGAGCTCCTCGCGGATCCGCTCCGGCGCGTGCTCCTCGCCGGTGAGATCCTTGAGCCGCAGCGCGAGATAGCGCGGCGGGGCGTTCAACATCGCGAGCAGCGCGACGTCGTCGCGATCGATGACTTCGGCGCCGTTCTCGGCGTCGCCGTTCAACACGCGATCGACGGCATGCACGTCGAGAGCCAGATAGCTCGTCACCGCTGCGCCGAACGCACACCACGTCTCGATCAGATCGCGTCCACGTGCCGCGCCGTCGCAGAGCGGTGCGAGATCCGCCAGGCCGATCTTGATCAAGAGCCTGAAGACGTCCGACTCGCGCGCCCGCAGCCGCTTCGCCATCACCTTGATGCGCCCGAAATCCGAAGTGTTGATGCGCATCGACACGCTGCGCATCGCGTTGTCCTTCACGTCGACGGCCTCGCGGCCGGCGCTGCCCGCTGCGCCGAAGGACGAAACCTGAGGCCCGCGCTCGTTTGTCATCGCATCGTCATCTCTGGGGAGTGGACTCGGAATCTTGCACGCATGTATGACAGGCATGTGACGAGCGCAACTGCATGCGCGTGCAGAGCACGATGGTCACGAAAATTTCACGAAAGAGTAAGACCCTTGCAACGGCGGATCGTCAGCATGCCCTGCGTGATCGCTGGCGTGTGCCGGACCCCGACGCGGGACAGCACAGGCGAGCGATCAAAACAGCAAAGGCGATGCCCGGCGCGAGCCGTAGCGGCAAGCCAGGGACCCGGTGCGCGCCGGGCCGGCCGCAAGCAGCGCAATGCGCGGAGGGTGCCCGAAGAAGGCACTCGAACGCGCGGCTCCGCTGCAGCATGGCGACAGTCTCGGTATCAAGTGTTTTATCTCTAAGGGAGATCTGAATGATGAAAATGTCCTTCCGACTGAAAGCGCTCGCGGGCGCGATCGCTCTGCTCGCGGCGGGCGCCGCAGAGGCCGCGATCGTGACGAACGATGCGAACACGGGCAACAGCGACTTCCTCTTCACGGCGTTCGATTCCAACGGCAAGTCCTATGTGCTCGGCCTGAACCTGCGCCTCGACGACGTCGTCGCGAACCCGACTCAGACCCACGTCTTCAATCTGCCGAGCCTGAGCTCGTTCTTCAGTGATGCGCAGTCGACGGATGCGCGCTGGAGCGTCGTGGCGGCGGATCGCCAGGCGACCGGTACGTTCAAGAACTTCCGGGTGATCACCTCTTTCGATCCGACGGTCGCGAATGGTCCGACGAACGTCACGGCTTCCGGCACGAAGGGCGCTGCGCTCAATTTCGACGCCTTCCTGAATCTCGCGAACGGCACGTCGCCGACGCCGGTCGTGGGAACGCCGGTCATGACGACTTCGCCCGCCGATCCGGCGTACGCCGGGCAGGCGATCTGGGGCGGGGACTGGGGCGGCGTCGGCCTTTCCGACGTCACGTTCTTCAGCAATCCGGACCAGACCGCGGTGGCCTGGCTGCTGAACTCCGGTAACGCGCTCAACGGCATCGCGAAGCCCGCGCTCACCCAGCTCGACAAGTGGCAGCTCAATCTGAGCACGAACACCCTGACCTACGCGCCGGTGCCGGTGCCGGCCGCGGTCTGGCTGTTCGGCTCGGCGCTCGCCGGAATGGCCGCGCGCCGTCGTCGCGGCTGAGCCCGGCGCCGTATAGGCGCACGGTCGTCGATCTTTTTTCATGACACGGCCGAGGGGTTCGCCCTTCGGTCCAGGCAGTGTTCTGCCCAATTTCAGTCAAAGAGGAATTCATCCATGTCGATTCGCAACATCTCGAAGCTCGCGTTCGCCGTCGCCGCCATCTGCGGCGGCAGTGCGCACGCCCTCGACCTCAACGTCGTCGCGTTCAACGAAGCCGATCCGAACCAGGTCACGATCCGCGTCGGCGGTTCCAGCGCCCACGACAACGGCCTCCAGCAGCTCATGCGCCTGACCCACGCGGGCGGCGCCGAAATCTGCAAGGCCGGCACGCTCGACGTCTACATGACCTCCGACAAGAACGCGCGGCTCTTCTACTGCCAGGCGGGCGCCGACTCCGGGCTCGCGGCGACGAAGCGCCTCGCGATCTTCAAGCGTTCGAACGGCGGTTCGGGCACCGGCATCGCGACCGTGCTGCGTCCGGGCGTGACCTCGCTGACGGACGGCTCGACCGTCGCCCCGAACTATCTCGACGTGTCGAACGCCGCCGTCAAGGGCGCCGCCGGGGTCGCGTTCGCCGCCGACGGCAATTTCGCCGCCTATACGCTGCACTCCGGCATCACCACGACGGGTACCACGATCGCCGCCCCGCTGAACGCGGCCGACGTCGGCATCTCGGACATCGAGCCGAACAAGTTCTACTCGATTTTCGTGCCGAGCATCTCGGCGTCCGAGGACAACGCGATCAAGAACACCACGTTCGGCATCTCGAGCGTCATCTTCGGTTTTGCGGTCACGAACGGCGTCTACGAGCGTCTGCAGGCGGTGGAATTCGCGCCGACGAATGCCTGCAATCCGAACAACGCGGGCTACGCCGCGGTCGCGAACACCGAAGGCTGCATGCCGAGCCTGACGAAGGCCCAGCTCCAGGCGATCCTGACGGGCAACTACAGCGACTGGTCGCAGATCCAGAGCTCGCACACCGCGGGCCTCGACGTCTCCACGGCCACCACGCCGACGTATCCGACGGACCTCGCGAGCATCGATTCCGCGATCTATGTCGGCCGCCGCGCGCTGTCGTCGGGCACGGAAGCGTCCTTCGAGATCTACAATATGGCGCAGCGCTGCATCGCCGGATCTCCCGTGATGGTCGACAAGGGCACGGATCCCGTCCACGTGGACGAGGGGAGCTCGGGCACTCAGGTGGTGACTAATCTGAACGCGAAAGAGACCGCGGGCCTCGGCGCCATCGGCATCCTGAGCACGGAAGTCCCGCCGACCGCGGTCGACAAGTACCGCTTCATCAAGATCCAGGGTTATGCGCCCTCGGTGCTCAACGTCGTGAAGTCGAACTACGACTTCTTCTACGAGTCGACGCTGCAGTACCGCGGCACTGCCATCAACGGCCTGCCGGCGCTGACGGGCGACAAGAAGACGCTCGCCGACAAGATCGTGGGCGCCATCGGTTCGCCGAACGTGGTGAACGATCTCGACCGGACCTTCCTGCACCCGAACTTCGGTTACGCGGGTCTGCTCGGCAACGCGGTCGCGAATGCGGCGAACGCTCCGGTGCCGCCGCTCGTCACGGGCGCCTACAACAGCGGCAATACGCACGACGTGCTCGCCTTCCCGATCGCGACGAAGACGCGCGGCGTCAGCGGCACGGTGAACGCGTGCCTGCCGCCGGTCGACGTGAGCAATACGCAGGCGGGTATCTAAGCGTCCCGGGGACCCGTCACGCGGCGGATTCGACCGCGTGACGGGGAACTTGCCTGATCACGACACGAGGCATGGCACTTCATTCGAGCCCCCGCGACGTCGGGGGCTTTCCTGTTTTTCGTCGCCGCGAAATGCGCCACGGCCGGCCGCACGCGGGTAAGGGCCGTCACCCGGAATCATGTCAGCGTCCAAGCGAAATCGATTGAAAGTCTTCACGCCCCGCTTCGACAGCGTGCGCTGCGCCTTCGTCCGGCGTGGCATGTGCGTCGTCGGCGGCCTCCTGTGGTGCGCGTTGGCCGCGCCGCGCACCGCGCCGGCGGCGCCGCTGCCCGTGCCGAGCGGAATATTCGTCACGTCGGGCAGCGCCCAGGCGCCGCAGGTGAACGGCAACGCCATGGTGATCAAACAGTTCTCGCCGCAGGCCACGTTCAACTGGGACCAGTTCAACATCGATCGCGGCTATGCCGTGAATTTTTCGCAGCCCGGCAAGGACTCCGTCGCGCTCAACCTCATCAAGCAACGGGATCCCGTGCAGATCCGCGGTGCGCTCACGGCGACCGGCGAAGTGTGGCTCCTCAATCAGAACGGCATCGTGTTCGGCGACGGTGCCCAGGTGAACGTGCGCGGCCTCGTCGCGTCCTCGCTCACGCTCTCGCCGCAGGCCGCGGCGAACGGCATCGCGCCCGCCAACGCGCAGTCCTTCGGCGCCGCGCCGACATTCGAGAGTGCGCGCGATCCGGTGAGCGGTGCGGCGCTGGCCCGCGACGTGCGCGTCGAAGCCGGCGCGCAGTTGCACACGAACGGTGACGGCGGACGCCTGTTCCTGTTCGCGCCGAACGTCACGAACGAAGGGACCCTCGTCGCGCCCGACGGTCAGGTCGCACTCGCCGCGGGCACCGAGATCTACATTCGCCAGCCACAGAGCGGCGAGGGCAGCGGTCTCGTGGTCGAGGTCGGCAACGGCGGCGTCGTGCGCAACGGCAGCACGACGAATGCGACCGTCACCGATCCCGCCGCGCTGCTCGGCCAGGTCGTCGCGGACCACGGCACGGCGACGCTGGTCGGACTCGCGGTGAATCAGCTCGGCCGCGTGTCGGCGAGCTCGGCCGTCAAGGCGAACGGCACGGTCCGGCTGCTCGCCCGCAATGCGCCCGCGAGCGGCGACGGTCTGCTGAATCCGGTGGAGGGCGGAAGCATCGTGCTCGGCAGGCACAGCGTCACCGCCGCGGACCCCGATCCGGCGGACACCACGACGGCCGTCGACGCGAGCGCGCTGCAGGCGGCCCAGGTGCTGCTCGCCGGCAAGAGCGTGCATCTCGAGGGGGAAAGCACGCTCGTCGCGCAGGGCGGAAACATCCGCGTGGTCGCGAACGAGACGGGCGACGAGACGGCCGGGGTCGGCGATCCGGCGGCAGCGTCGGAGAGCCGCATCGTGATGGAGGCCGGAAGCCGTATCGACGTCTCGGGCGCCGACACCACGGTGGACGGCGGCCGCAATGCGCTGACCGTCAGGCTCCAGGGGGCCGAGCTGAAGGACTTGCCGCTGCAGCGCGACGGCATCCTGCGCGGCGAGACCGTCACGGTCGATCTGCGGCGCAGCGGCACGCGCAGTGACGGCACGACCTGGATCGGCACGCCGCTCGCGGACCTGCGCAGCTCGGCCGCGGCTGACGTCAAACGCAGCAATGCCGAACGCAACAGCACGGGCGGCAGCGTGGAGCTGCGCGCGCAGGGCGGCATCGTCACCGCGATCGGGTCGGGCATCGATGTCTCGGGCGGGACGGTCCACTATTCCGGCGCCACGCTGCAGACGACGCTCCTGATGCGGCAGGGCCGGCTCGTCGACATCGGCGACGCAGATCCGGACATCGCCTATGAAGGCGTCTACGGCCGGCTCGAACGAACGCACGCGAAATGGGGCGGCAGGGACCAGTGGACGCTGTTCTCGGACGGTGCGTATTCCGGCCGCTTCGTCGAAGCTTACGACGAGGGCCGCGACGCCGGGTCGATCAGCCTCGTCGCGCCGGGCCTCGTGCTGCAGGGCGATCTGATCGGCGGTACCCGTGCGGGCACGAATCAGCGTACCGCGACGGATCTCACGCTCGCGCTCGGCATCGCGCGGCCGTCGGCGCAGCTCCCGCGACCCGGACGGCTGACGCTCGGCAATGGCAACGTGACGGCGCAGAGTCCGCAGTACGTCACACCGGACGTCATCTTCGGGGACCCTGGCACCGCGCCCGGGCTTACGGACTTCGACATCATGAACGGCCCGCTGCCGGCGTCCGCACGTACGGTGCACCTCGATCCGGCGTGGTTCGGCGCGGGACGTCTCGGCCGCCTCGAGATCCTGAGCGAGGGCCGCGTGAGCCTCCCCGCCGGCGTGACGCTCGATCTCGGGCCCGGCGGCAGCGCCGCGATCACGGCGGGAGAGGTGCGAATCGACGGCGCGCTCACGGCACCGGCGGGTACGCTGAATCTCCTCGCGCGCGAAACCTCGGATGGCGTGGGCGCGACGGCGAGCACCGGTACGCTCGCGCTCGGCGCGCACGCGCGCCTCGACGTCAGCGGACTGTGGACGAACGACAGCGCCGCGCAGCCTGCGGACGCCGGCGCACCCGCCGCGCCGCTGCTGCCGGACGGCGGCACGATAGCGCTTACCGCCCAGGCGAAAGTGCCCGGCACAGGCGGTCTGTTCGCGGCGGAAGGCAGCGTCATCCGCGCCGATGGCGCCGGCAGTCTGAGCCGCCAGGGCAAGCTCGCCGCGGGCAAGGGCGGCACGATCTCGATCGGCGTGCAAACCGACAGCGCGAGCGCGCCGTTCCCCGTCGCGTTCCAGGTCGATTCGGAGCTGACGGCCACCGCACTCAGCCGCGGCGGCACGCTGAAGCTCCGGGCCTGGGAGATCTGCATCGCGGACGCCGTCTGCGACGGCAGCGCCGTGGAGCGCGTGACGCTCCGCCCGACGTTCTTCACGAGCGGCGGCTTCGGGCGTTACGAGCTGACCGCGGCCGGCAGCGATCTCACGCTCGCCGACGACGTGCGGATCGCGCCGCGGCAGGAGAATTTCGTGCTCGGTGCCGCCTATCGCCGCGCGCCGAGCGGCCGTGCGATCCGTGAATTCAGCACGACGGCGACGCTGGACGACTACGCGCGCCGGCCCGTGGATCTCGCGTTCATCGTCAAGGCGCAGTCGCCGCTCAATCTCTTCGACGACGCCGCGCTGCGCGCCGCCGGCGCGCTGCGCCTCGGCGCGCGTTCGAGCATCGCGGCCGACGCCGGCGCTGCTCTGTCGTTCACGAGCGAAACGCGGCTGTTCGCCGACGGCGCCATCGCGGCTCCCGGTGGCTCCATCTCGCTCACGCTCGCCAGCGGCATCAACGGCAGCAGGCTGCTCGAATTCCTGCCGTCCCAACAGATCCGGCTCGGGGCGGGCGCGCTGCTCAGCACCGGCGGCAGCTTCGTGAGCAAACCGAACGTGCGCGGTCTGGCGAGCGGCACGTTGTTCGACGGCGGGACGATCACGCTCGACGCCGAGAGCGGGTATGTCATCGCCGAGACCGGCGCGCTGCTCGACGTGAGCGGTGCCAGCGCCGCGCTCGACGTCGCGGTGCCCGGCGATCTCAGCGGCCAGCCCCGGCGCGTCCTCACCGCGAGCGCTGCCGGCGCGATCATGCTCCGGGCGGCGGAAGGTCTCTACGTCGATGCCGTCATGCGCGCCCAAGCCGGTGGCGCCGGCGCGCGCGCCGGCAGCCTCACGTTCGCGCTCGATGCGCAGCACCGCAACGACGCGGGTGATTTGAGCGTCGCCGACCTCGGCCTGCCGATCGGTCCGCGCGTCGTGAACCTGGTGGCCGGCGCACCGGGTCTGCCTGCCGCGCTCGTCGCGTCCGAAGCAGCAATCGATCCCGCACTGAACGGCCGGGCGATCCTCGGCGCGGAACGCCTCGCGGCGGCGGGTTTCGGCGACATTTCCCTGCAGGCGCGGAATTACGCTCGCGCCTCGGGCGGCGGCGCCGACGCCCCGGGCGAGATCGCGATCGCAGGCGGCGTCGAGCTCGCGGCGACGCGCCGGATCGTGCTCGACAGTGCCGTACTGCGCGCGGACACGGGGCGGGTGTCGATTGCCGCGCCCTACGTTGCGCTCGGCAACCAGGACACGAACGCCGATGCCGCGAACATCGGGGCGCAGACGCCCGGTGTCGCGACGGGCGGTGCCGGGTGCCTGGACGTGAGTGCCGATTTCATCGATCTCATCGGCACGCTTCGACTCGGCGGTGTCGCGAGCTCGACGTTCACGAGCAGGGGCGACATTCGCGTGCGGGGAGTGCAGGTCGTCAACGTATCGCCGCTCGTCACCACGTACACGGGCAGTCTCGAGAGCGCTGGAGATCTGCACTTCGCCGCGCGCGAGCTCTATCCCGCGACGCTCAGCGATTACCGGATCGCGAGCGTCGACAATCCGGCCGGCACGATCACGTTCGACGCGACCGGCGCGGCCGGCACGGTCTACTCGGTCGGCGGCACGCTTCGCGTCGAGGCGCCGTTCATCACCCAGCGCGGCAATCTCGCCGCGCCGCTCGGCGGGATCGCGCTGCGCGCCGCCGACACGCTGATGCTCGCTCCGGGCAGCACGACATCCACTTCGCTGCGCGGCGTGACGACGCTGTTCGGCCGCATCGAAGTCGGCAAGGACTGGGTCTATACCCTCGACGGCTTCAAGGACGCGAGCCAGGCGCGCCTCGTATTCACGCCGCAGGCGAATCGCGAGGCGGACCCGTTCCCGACGTCACGGGTGCTCTTGGACGCTCCGGCCGTCGACCTTGCGGCGGGCGCGACGATCGACGAATCCGGCGGCGGCGATCTGCTCGCCTACGAGTTCCAGCCCGGGCTCAACGGCTCGGTGGATGCGCTGGCCATCGGGAACGCCCCGGGCACCTATGCCATCCTGCCGTCCGCGGGTGCCGCATACGCCCCCTACGATCCGCAGGAGTTCCGCGGTTTCGATCTCGCGCCGGGTGAAAGCCTCGAGCTCACCGGCGCGGCGCCCGGTCTGCCGGCGGGACGCTACGCGCTCCTGCCGGCGCGCTATGCGCTGCTGCCCGGCGCGCAGCTCGTGACGGCGCTGGACGGCTACGCCGGTCTCGCGGCGGGGACCTCGCGCGCGCTTGCCGGGGGCGGCACGCTCGTCGCCGGCCGCCGCACGTTCGCGACGGGCCAGGAGGGCGACGTGTTGAGCGCCGGGTTCCTGCTGCGCGGCCCCACGGAGGTCGCGAAGCTCGCGCGCTACGACCTCTCTTCGGCGGACGGCTTGGCGGCGCTCGGTGCGTCGCGCCTGCCCCGCGACGGCGGGATCCTGCAGATCGCCGCCGGCCACTCGCTCGCGCTCGGCGGCCGGCTGCTCGCCGCACCGGCGATCGGCGGTCGGGGTGCGGAAGCGGAATTCGCGGGCGCGCACCTCGCCGTCGTGCGCGATGCGAACCGTGCGCCGCCGGAACCCGGGACGCTGCTGATCGATGCCGGTGGCCTGATGAGCCTCGGCGCGGATAGCCTGGTGCTCGGCGGCACGCGCACGACGACGAGCAGCGGACGGCTGCTCGGCGTGAACGCCTCGGATGTCGAAATCCGCCCGGGCGTCGCGCTCACGGCGCCGGAGATTCTGCTCGCGGCGACGGATCGCGTGACCCTCGCCGGGGGTTCGTCCCTGACGGCGTCCGGTACCGGCGCGGCGAGCGCGGGCACGCTCGCTGTCGACGGCGACGGCGCCGTGCTGCGCGTCGCCTCCGGCGGACAGGTCGATTTCGTGCGTAACGACGAGCTCGGCACGACCGGCACGCTCGACATTCAGGCGGATGCCCGCGTCGTCGCGAGCGGCGCCGTGCTCCTCGATGCGAGCCTCGACACCTTGCTCGACGGCACGCTCGCGATGACGGGCGGCTCGCTGAACCTCGCGGCGCCGCGGCTCAGTCTCGGTGCGACAGCAGGCGTCACCGAAGGGCTCGCGCTCTCGACGGCGCTGCTCGCCGGGCTCGACGTCGATCAGCTCGTGCTGACGAGCCGGCGCGGAATCGATGTCTACGGGGCGCTCGATCTCGCGTTCAAGCGCCTCGTGCTCGCCGCGCCCGGACTCGCCGGCTATGCGGACGCCGGGGAGATCGTGCGGCTCGCGGCGGACAGCATCGAGCTCGGCAATCGCGGTGGCTTCGATTACGTGCCGCCCGCGGGCGCCATCCCCGGCGCCGGCACGCTCGAGCTCCGGGCCGGCAGCTTCGGTCTCGGCAAAGCGGCGGGTGAGGGCTTCCGCCTGATCGGCTTCGCGCAGACCGGTCTCGCGGCCGGCGACGCATTCCATGGCACCGGCACCGGCCGCCTGCTCGCGGACGGCGATCTCGCCGTGAGCGCTCCCGCCTTCACCGTAGCGGCCGGCGCGACAAGCGTGCTCGCCGCCACGGGTCGCCTGGATCTCACGAGCCCGACGGCCCCGGTCTCACCGGTCCCCGGGGTGTCCGGCACACTCGAGGTCGAAGCGGCGCGGATTTTCGACGCGGCAAACCTGCTGCTGCCTGCCGGCAGCATCACGCTGCACGCCACCGGCGCGGCGACCACGGACTCGGTCGTCCTCGGCGCGACGGCGCTGCTGGACGTGAGCGGGGTCGCCGTCGACTTCGGCAGCTCGAGCGCCTTTGCGCCGGCCGGACGCGTGCATTTGCAGGCCGATCACGGCGACGTCGGCGTCACGTCGGGCGCCCGTATGCGCCTCGGCGGTGCGAGCGGCGGCGGCGCGGCCGGGAGTCTCGACATCAGCGCCCCCCAGGGCCAGGTCACGGGGCTCGAGGCCCTGGACGTCGTCGCGACGGCCACGCCCGGCGCCGCCCAGGGCAGCCTCGGCCTCGACGTCCTCACGTTCGCCTCGCCCCAGGGCTTCGCGGATCTGCTCGCCACGTTCGGCGCACGCGGTTTCACGGAGAGCCTGCACGCGCGCGTGCGCAGCGGCGACGTCACGCTCGCCGCGGGCGATACCGCGATCCGCGCACACGACTTCGCGCTCGTCGTCGACGGCGGTGCGCTCGCGATCGACCGGAGCATCGATGCCTCGGGCGCGAACGGCGGACGCATCCGGGTCGCTGCCGCGGGTGACATCACGCTCGCGGCGGGTGTCGCGCTCGATGCCGCGGCGGGCGCAACGGGCGCGGCAGGCGGGGAAGTCTGGCTCGGCACGAACGGCGCGAGCGACGGCACGGCCGCTGCCGGCGCGATCCGGCTCGTCGCGGGCTCGCTCGTCGACGTCGCGGGCGGCGTCGGCGGCGCCGGGGGACGTGTCGGCTTGCGACTGCCGCGCGCGAGTCTGCTCACGCTCGCGAATGCCGATGACGCTGACGATCTCTTGCGACTCGACGGCACGATCGCCGGCAGCGCGAGCACCGTCGTCGAAGGGTTCAGGGCCTACACGGATGCGAACGGCATCAGCGCCGGAGAAGCGGCCGCCACGGCGGATACGGCCGGAAATGTCAGCGGGGCGGCGACGTCGACCTCGGTGCCGACGACTCTCACGAGCGCGCGGAACGGCCTCTACGCCGGGCTCACGATCCGTTTCACGTCCGGCAACCTCACCGGCCGCACGGCGCTGATCACGGCGTACGATGCGGCGACGAAGCGCCTCACGGTGTCCGGCCTCGCCGGCACGCCGGCGAACAACTCGCAGTTCGTGATCGACGGCAACGCGATCTACACCGACGCGGTCGCCTTCATGAACCAGGCGGGGGACATCACGACGGCGCTCGGCGCGGCAGCGTCGAATACGGGCTTCCATCTCCGGCCCGGCCTCGAAATCCGCAGCGCCTCCGCCGACATCGCGGGCACCGCGAGCGATCTCGCGCTGAACGCGATCTGGGATCTGAGCACGTGGCGTTTCGGCGGCGAGGCGGGCGTGCTGACCCTGCGGGCGGCGGGCAATCTCGACGTGAACGAGAGCCTCTCCGATGGCTTCACCGGCACCGACGATCTCGCCAGGACCGCGACGAACGGCACTGCGACGCGCTGCGCGAATCCGGCGAGCTGCAGCGCACGGCCGACCGCGACGCCGGTGTTCGAGACGACCGGTGATTCGTGGTCGTACCGGCTCGTCGCGGGCGCGGATCTCGGCAGTGCCGATCCGCTGACCACGCTCGATGCCGCGACCTCGGCGTCCGCCCGCGGCGGCGCGGGCAATGTCAGGATCGCCGGTGGTGTCGCGAGCGTCACGAACGGTCTGCGTCCGATCCTGACCGCGGTACGTACCGGGACGGGGGCGATCGACATCGCCGCCGGCGGGGCCTTCACGCTCGCCAATCGCGCCGCCGTCGTCTACACCGCAGGCCGGGACACGCAGCTCGGGATCGCGCTCGGCACGAATTCGCCGACGAGTCGTGCGACGCTGCAGGGCCGGCCCTATCCCGAATTCGGCGGCGACATTCGCATCGACGTCGGCGGCGACATCGACGGGGTGGATCCTGCGCTCGAATTCGCGACCTCGTCGACCGAGTTCGAACGCCAGCTCGTGACGAGCTGGCTGTTCCGCCAGGGCAATATCGGCACGACGAACCGGGCGACCGGCTGGACGATCGCCCCGGAATATTTCGAGCAGGGCATCGGCGCGCTGGCCGGCGGTTCGGTCTCGCTGCACGCCGGCGGCGACATCGACAACGTGTCGGCCTCCGTGGCGACGATCGGCCGACAGCTCGGCGGCGCCACGGCCGCGCTGAGCACGCTCGAAGTGCTCGGCGGCGGCACGCTCGACATCACGTCCGGCGGGAGCATCCGCGGCGGCGTGTATTACGTCGGTGCCGGCGCGGGCCGGCTCACGGCCGGCGGCGGGCTCGGTGCCAGCCGGCCGCTGTCGACGTTCAGCGATGCACCGCTCTATCCGATCCTCGCGCTCGGCGCGGCGAGCTTCGTGGTCGAGGCCGGCGGCGACGTGAACCTGGGTGCGATCGTCAATCCGACGATGGTCCCGCAGGGCGCGATCCAGAAGCAGGGCGGAATCAACGCACGCTTCAATTCCTATTTCTTCACTTACGGAGCGGAAAGCGCCGTCGCGGCCACGAGCCTCGCCGGCAACGTCACGCTCGTCGATCCGGCGCCGCTCGCGAGCGGCACGTTCGACGCGACGTTTTCCAACGTCGCCGACGCCGTCTCGCTGCGCGCGCTGCCGCCGCGACTCGCGTTGACGGCGCTCGGTGGCGACGTGACGCTGAGTGCGGCCGCCACATTGCTCCCCTCGGCGGCGGGAAATCTCGAGCTGCGCGCAGGCCGCAACGTCGCGTTGCAGCGCTCGCTCGCGCTGTCGGACGGTGATGCGCTGCTTCTCCCCGGCGTCGCAACGCCGCAGGCGTTCAATACGACGGCCGGCGACGATCTCCTGAACAGCCTGTTCGATGCCGACAATCCCGCGGCGCTGACGGCCGCGGTGCCGGTGCATCTGCAAGCGGCCGGCGTCCACCAGAATTCCGCCGAAGTGATCGCGCTCGAAGGCGACATTACGAGCGCTCAGAACGCCGTCCTGTTCCTCTCCAGGCCGGCACTGCTGCGCGCGGGCCGCGACATCGTGAACCTGGATGCCGTCATCGAAAACCTCGACGAGTACGACGTGAGCCTCGTCGAAGCGGGACGGGATTTCGTCTACCAGAGCCCGCGCATTGCGACCAACGCGCTGATCGGCGCACCGGGTGCGCTGCTGGTCACGACCGGCAAGCTCGACGTCTGGGGACCCGGGCGCCTGCTGGTCACCACCGGACGCGACCTCGATCTCGGTACCGCGGGAGGCATCGTGTCACACGGTGACAACATCAATGGCGCGCTCGCCGACACGGGCGCGGCCATCACGGCGTTCGTGGGCCTGAACGGCGCGCGCCCGGATTTCGCCGCGTTCACGGCTCGCTATCTCGGGGACGGTGATTACGCTGCGCTCGTGACCGACTTCGCGCGTGGCTATTTCGGCGATCGCGGTCTCGCGGCCGGTGAGAGCTTCACGCGCTTCCGCGGCCTGCCCGGCTACACGCAGGCCGGCGTCGTGCTCGACGCGTTCTTCTCGGAGCTGCGCGCGACCGGGCGCGCGGCCGCCGCGAGCACGACCGGCGCGGATTACGGCCGTGGCGTGCGCGCCGCCGCGACCCTGTTCCCGGGACGCGACTACGCCGGCGACGTGAATCTCTATTTCAGCCAGATCTTCACCTTCGACGGCGGCAACATCGATCTCCTCGCGCCCGGCGGCAACGTGAACGTCGGACTCGCCACGCCACCGGCGAGCTTCGGCATCAACAAGGCGCCGGCGGATCTCGGCATCGTCACCGAGGGCCGCGGCGACATCCGCAGCTATCTCGCGCAGGACTTCGAGGTCAACGAATCGCGCGTGTTCGCGGCCGACGGCGGCAGCATCCTCGTCTGGTCCGCGCACGGCGACATCGACGCGGGCCGCGGCGCGAAGAGCGCGATCTCGGTGCCCGCGACCGGCTTCCAGTTCGACAACCAGGGCCATCTCACCGTGACCGTGCCGCCGCCGATCCAGGGCAGCGGCATCCGCGCGCTGACGACGACCCCGGGACGCGAATTCGGCAGCGTCGATCTCGTGACGCCGGAAGGGGTCGTCAACGCGAGCGAGGCCGGCATCGAGTCCGCCGGCAACATCACCATCGCCGCCGTGCAGGTGCTCGGCGCCGAGAACATCAAGGCCGGCGGCACAGCCGTCGGCGTGCCGACGGCGTCAGTCGGCGGCGTGTCGTCGAGCGTGGCGGGCGCGGGCGGCGCGGCGAGCTCGGCGGCGAAGGCCGCGAGCGACGCGGCGGCGGGCGGCGGCGAGCGCGGCACCGCGGCAACGCAGCCGCTCGCGGCCTCGAAGCTCTCCATGTTCTACGTCGAATTCCTGGGCTTCGGAGGTTGACGAGGATGGCATCCCGATTCGTTCCCGCCGCGTGGGTGCTCGCCTCGCTGCTCGCTTGCGCCGAGTGTCGCGCCGGCGCCGAGCCGCCCGCGGCCGACGAGGAGAAATTCGACGTCTGGGAGATCCAGGTCGAGGGCAATACGCTGCTGCCGACGGAGGACGTCGAGCGCGCGGTCTACGAGCATCTCGGTCCCGAGCACTCGCTGAAGGACGTGCAGGCCGCGCAGCAGCAGCTCGAAAACCTCTACCACGAGCGCGGCTTCGGCACGGTCTACGTCGACATCCCGGAGCAGGACGTCGTCGGCGGCATCGTCAAACTGAAAGTCACCGAGGGCAAGGTCGGCCGGCTCAAGGTCACGGGCTCGCGCTATTTCTCGCTCGGCCGCATCAAGTCGAAAGTGCCGGCGCTCGCGGTGGGGGCGGTGCCCTATCTGCCGAAAGTGCAGGCCGAGCTCGCGGCGCTCGGCAGGCTCTCGCCAGATCGCGTCGTCACGCCCGTGCTGAGACCCGCGAAGACGCCGGGCAGGGTCGAGGTCGAGCTCGAGGTGAAGGACGAGCTGCCCCTGCACGGCAGCGTCGAGCTGAGCGATCGCTACAGCGCGGACACGACGCGCACGCGGCTCAACTTCGCGCTGCGTTACGACAATCTCTGGCAGCGCGAGCACAGCGTCGGCGTCTCTTACCAGCTCTCGCCGCAGCGGCCGGACGAGGTCGACGTGCTCTCGGCGAACTATCTGTGGCGCTTCGAGGAGTCGGACAATCTGCTGTCGTTCTACGGCGTGCGTTCGAACACGAACGTCGCGACCGTCGGCACGCTCGGCGTGATCGGCCAGGGCTACATCGTCGGCACGCGCTACACGATCCCGCTGCGCGCCGTCGGCAATCTCTATCACGGCGTGACAGTCGGCGCGGACTACAAGGACTTCGGCGAGAACATCGCCCTGCAGGGCAACGATGCGCTCAATACGCCGATCTCCTATCTCGTGCTGAGCGCGGATTATTCGGGGGCGTATTACGGCAAGGACTGGACGAGCCATTTCGACGTCAATCTCAACACGGGCACCGACGCGCTCGGCAACACCCAGAAGGAATTCGAGCGCAAACGTTTCCGCGCGATCCCGAACTTCGTGTACCTGAAAGTCGGCGGCGACACGCTCGCGCCGTTGTGGCGGGGCAGCCGGGTGTTCGTGCGCGTCAATGCGCAGATCGCCGATTCGCCGCTCATCTCGAACGAGGAATTCGCGGCCGGCGGCGTCGACTCCGTCCGCGGTTATCTCGAATCCGAGAAGCAGAGCGACGAGGCGCTCGCCGCGACGCTCGAGCTCCGCTCACCGAACCTCGCACCCGCCGATTGGAGCCGCCTGCAGGCGCTCGAGCTGCTCGCGTTCTCGGACGCCGCCGAGCTCGGCATCAAGTCGCCGCTGCCGGGCACGCGCGCGAGCCAGTTGTTGTGGAGCGCGGGGGCGGGCCTGCGGCTGACGGCATTGACGAAAGCGCATGCGGCGCTGATGTGGGCGTATCCGCTGAAGGACGGAGACCGCACGGGGCAGGGCGATCAGCGGGTGCATTTCAGTGTCGGTTACGACTTCTGAAAAGCATTTCGTAGGTCCGATTAGCCGCAGGCGTAATCGGACGTTTGTCGCCGCGTTCCGTCCGATGCGAACTCCGATGCGAACGTCCGATGCGAACGTCCGATGCGAACGTCCGATGCGAACGTCCGATGCGAACGTCCGATTACGCTGCGCTAATCGGACCTACGACCCACGAGCGCAGCCGATTTCTTCACGTCCCCGTAATACGCATGACACATACGCCCCCGAGGATCGCCGCATAAAGAATTCGCTGATCACTCAACGCTGCACGGGGCTCCCATGTTCGCTCGACTCGTCTGGACGTTCGTCCTCTCGCTCGCTCTCGTTCCCGCGGCGGAGGCCTGGTGGGATTCCGGCTGGGGCTATCGCAAGGCGATCACGCTCGACACGACCGGCGCGGGCGCGGGGCTCACGACTGCGACGGGCGACGTGCCGGTGCTCGTGCGGCTGCACACCGGCAACTTCACGCACTTCCTGGATCTGACGGACGGCGGCGGCGATCTCCGTTTCGTCGACGGCGACGACAAGACGCCGCTGAAGCACCACGTCGAGAAGCTCGATCCCGTCAACGAGCTCGCGTTCGTCTGGGTCCAGGTCCCGAAATTGAAACCGGACTCCGGCCCCGCACCGCTCGACGAGGACGGCAAGACGCAGGCGGGCGGCGCACCGCCGAACAAGATCTACATGTACTTCGGCAATCCGAAGGCGACGAAGGCGGAGGACGCGCCGGGCACGTTCGGCGCGGGCGTGGCCGCGGTCTATCACTTCGGCGAGACCGGCGGGCTGCCGCAGGATCGCTCCGCGAACGGCAATCACGCGACGGCGTTCGCAGGCCAGGCGGTCGGGGCCTCGTTGATCGGTCCCGGCGCGCGCTTCGGCAGCGGTGCGATGACGATCCCGGATTCCCCCTCGCTGAAGATGAGTGCGGCGCAGGGCTTCGGCTTTTCCGCGTGGCTGCGCATCGATGCCCCTCAGGCCGAATCCCACGTCTTCGATCGCACGGACGGCGCGCAGCGGCTCACGCTCGCGATCGACGGCACGCATCTCTACGCGAAGTACACGAATGGCGGCGGCGTGACGATCGAGACGCCGCGCTGGGAGGGCGTGACGCCGGGTGCCTGGCACCACGTCGCGCTCGTCGCGGGCAACGACCAGGTGATCGTCTACGTCGACGGCGAGCCGCGCGGCCAGGTCACGACGACGTTGAACGACATGGGCGGCGCGATCGCGATCGGCGCGGCGGCCGACAACACGCATCCGCTCGGCGCCGAGCTCGACGAAGTGCGGATCTTCGACATCGCACCGGCGCCCGAGGCCGTGAAGTTCGCGGCGCGCAGCGAAGGCACGGATGCGAAGACGGTCGGCTATCTCGCCGACGAGAACAGCGAATCCGAAGGCGCAGGCGAGGGCGAGGCCGAGAGCGCGTCCTACTTCGGCATCATCCTGAACCAGGTGTTCGGCCGCAAAGAGGCGATCGTCGAGCAGTCCGTCATCGGCGTGTGCGTGCTGATGGCGCTCGTCGCCTTCGCCGTGATGATCCTGAAGCAGCGGTATCTCATGACCTGCCGCAAGGCGACGCACCGGTTCCTCACCGCCTACGAGCACCTCGGCATCGCCGGCGAGGATGCGGATCTCTTCGCGCTCAGCGCGCGCGAGAAGGAGTTCCACCGCTCGCCGCTCTTCCGCGTCTACAAGCAGGGGGTGAACGAAATCGAGCGCCGTCTGCTGCCCGCCGTCGGCTCCGATGCCACCGCGCTCAACGAACGCTCCTTCCTCGCCATCCGAGCCGCGATGGATGCGGTGATGGTGCGCGAAGGACAGCGGCTCAACGCGCAGATGGTGCTGCTCACGATCGCGATTTCGGGCGGGCCGTTCATCGGCCTGCTCGGCACGGTGGTCGGCGTGATGGTGACGTTCGCGGCGATCGCGGCGACGGGCGACGTGAACATCAACGCGATCGCCCCCGGCATGGCCGCGGCGCTGCTCGCGACGAC
Source organism: Gammaproteobacteria bacterium (assembly GCA_016209015.1). Lineage (GTDB taxonomy): Bacteria > Pseudomonadota > Gammaproteobacteria > JACQWY01. The sequence continues at coordinate 18,282 of JACQWY010000065.1, forward strand.
CGCGGGTCTCGCCGTCGCGATCCCCGCGCTGTTCGGCTACAACTACCTCGGCTCGCGCATCAAGGAGCTCGCGGCGGACATGCACGTCTTCGCCGACGAGTTCGTCGCGCGGCTGAACGAAGTCCACGGCGGCTGAGGGCGGGACCATGGCCGGTGGACCGAAAGAAGACGGTGAACCGTACGACGACATCAACATCACGCCGATGCTCGATCTCGCCTACGTGCTGCTCATCATCTTCATCATCATGACGACCGCGAGCGTGCAGGGCATCACCGTGAACCTGCCGCAGGCGAGCGCGGCGCCGAGCCTCGCGAAGCCGAAGACGAAGGCCGTGACGATCACGGCCGAAGGCCAGATCTACCTCGACACCTATCCCGTGACGATCGACGAGCTCGAACAGCGGCTCGGTCAGTACAGGGCGGCGGATCCGGAACTGCCCGTGGTCGTGAAAGGCGACGCGGCCGTGCAGTACCAGAAGGTCATGGAAGTCCTCGATCTCATCGGCAGGCTGCAGATCACGCAGCTCGGTCTCGTCACCCAGAAACTCGTGAAGTGAGCGCCCGGTGTACGCGGGAGAACAGGATGCCGAGGAAGCGCAGGATGCCCGGCGTTCGCTCGTCATCGGCATCGTCGTCGCGATCGTCCTCCTGACTGCGGTGGCTTACGGCGTGGTGCGCATGATGAAGCACTCCGCCATGGCGCCGCCGCCGCGCGAACAGAAGATCACGGTCATCCCGCACGAGGAGCCTCCGCCGCCGCCGCCGCCGCCGCCGAAGCAGGAGCCGCCACCGGAACAGCAGAAAGTCGAGCAGCCGGTGCCGGAGGAGAAGCCCGTCGAGGACGCGCCTAAGGACGCGAACGACGAGCCGCCGCCCGGCGACCAGCTCGGCCTCGATGCGAACGGCACGGGCAACGGTGACGGGTTCGGTCTCGCCGCGAAGAAGGGCGGGCGCGGCCTCATCGGCGGTGCCGGCGATCGCAACCGCTGGTACGCGGGCCAGATCTCGCAGCAACTGCTGAACGCCTTGAACAACCTCGGCGAGGACGACGCCGCACGGCGCGGTCGCCGACCGGTGGTCGTGAAGATCTGGGTCGCCGCGGACGGCCGCGTCGAGCGCTTCGATCTCGGTGAGGGCTCGGGCGATGCGAAAGCCGACGAGGCGATGCGCCGCACCTTGAGCGGCTTGCGCCTCAGCGAGGCGCCGCCGGAAGACATGCCGCAGCCGGTGCGCTTGAGGATCGGGCTGCGATGAGGATGATGGTTCGCCGTGCCGGGGACCTGCCGCGAGCGTCGCACCCGCATCGGGACCCGCGGTTCGACGCAATCGCCGGGGCTCACCGACTGGACTCCCGCGTGCGCGGGAGTGACGCGGTGGTGGGGTTCGTCGGTGAGAGCGGCGACGCGGTGAGCGCGGCATTCGGCACCGCCATGTCTCCCCGTCCCGACGTCACCCTCGCGAAGGCGAGGGTCCAGTCGGTGACCTGTGGCTCGCGCACTGGACCTCGGCCCTTCCAGCGCATCGCCGCGCAGGCAAAGAATCGAATCAGGAAAAGCACAGCCGGATCATGAAGCACACGAAAGCTCGATACGCGACCCTCCTCACGCTGCTGCTCAGCGCCGCCGCCGGCGCGAACGAACAGCAGGATCTGCTCGAGCTGAAGCACACCGTGCTGAATCTCGTCGACGCGCTCGTGAAGCAGGGCGTGCTGAACCAGCAGCAGGCCCAGGCGCTCGTGAAGAAGGCGGAGAGCGATGCCGCGACGCAGGCGCAGGTGGCGACCGCACCGGCCGCCGCTGCCGCGCCGCGATCCACGCAGGTCGCCGAAGCGGAGGTCCCGCCCGCGAGCTCGAAAGTCGTGCGCGTGCCCTACGTGCCGGAATTCGTGAAGCAGCAGATCCGCGATCAATTGCGCGGCGAAGTGCGCCGCGACGTCATGGACGACCTGGCACAGAAGGCGAAAGCCGAGAACTGGGGGACGCCCGACATTCTTCCGCCGTGGGTGAAGAAGTTCAAACTCTACGGCGACGTGCGCGTTCGCGACCAGTACGATCATTACGGCAAGGACAACGCCGATCAGTTGAGCGCGGGCAATCTCTATCTCGACATCCTCAAAGTGAACGCCGCCGGCGGCATCGCGGCGGCCGGCACGGGCGCGTTCCTCAACACCTCGCGCGACACGAACCGGTGGAACGGCCGGCTCCGGCTCGGGATCAGCGCGCTCATCAACGACGACTGGAAGGTCGACACGCGGATCACGACCGGCAATCAGCAGAACCCGGTCTCGACGAACCAGACGCTCGGCAGCTACGGCCAGCGCTTCAGCGTGCAGCTCGATACCGCTTCGCTCCAGTACACGCGCAAGAACGAGCGCGGCCAGCCCTGGCTCGCGGCGACGTTCGGCCGCATGCAGAACCCGTTCTTCGTGCCGACGGATCTCGTCTGGGACGACGATCTCGGCTTCGACGGCGCGGCGGTGAAGCTCAGCCGGCCGTTCTCGATCGGCGGCGAGGGGCTCGATGCGATCGAGGACACGAACGCGGCGATCTCCTTCACCGCGGGCGTCTTCCCGATCCAGCAGGTGAGCTTCTCATCGGCGGACAAATGGCTCGCCGGCGGCCAGCTCGGCCTCGCCTTCGACTTCGAGAACCAGAACAAGCTGCAGTTCGGCGCCGCCTACTACGACTACATCCACATCCAGGGCCGGCGCAACGTACTCGGCAGCACGCTCACGAACAGCACGGCGCCCACCTACCTGCAGAAGGGCAATCTGCTGTTCAACATCGCGAACGATCCGAATCTGAACGGTGGCGCGAACGATCAGATCTTCGCGCTCGCCTCCGATTACCGGCTCGTCGACCTGAGCGTGTCGCTCGATCTCGCCTACCTCGCGCCGTATCACGTGATCCTGAACGGCGATCTCGTGAAGAACCTCGGTTTCGACGAGGACGGCATCCGGGCCCGCACCGGCGGCACGACCTATCTCTATCCCATCGAGAATCGCACGCTCGGCTGGCAGTTCGAGGTCGTGACGGGCTGGCCGAAGATCGCGAAGCTCGGCGACTGGCAGATCTTCGGCGGCTATCGCTATCTGCAGCGCGACGCGGTGCTCGATGCATTCACCGATCAGGACTTCCACCTCGGCGGCACGGACGCGAAGGGCTACAAGCTCGGCTTCAACTACGGCCTCGCGGACAACGTGTGGATCCGCACGCGCTGGCTGTCTTCGAACGGGATCGACGGCCCGCCGCTCGCGATCGACAACCTGTGGGTCGACCTCAATGCGCGGTTCTGACGCGATGCGCGTGCTCTGCGTGCTGGTCACGGCCTGCGCGCTCGCGCTGCCTGCTGCAGCGGCGGAGAAGGGCCAGGCCGAGAGCGCCCGGCGCGCGCTCGCGAAGGCCCAGGCGCTGCTCAAGCAGGTGAACGCCCAGAAGACGGCCGCGGAAGCCGGGCTCGCGAAGCTGCAGGCCGACGTCGCGGAGAAGGACAAGGCGCGCGCGAAGCTCGCGGCGGATCTCCAGGCGCGTGAGGCAGACCTGAAAACGGCGGAGCGCTCGCTCGCCGAGGCGAAGCAGCACGGTGCCGCGCTCGACGGGCAGCTCGGCAACACGCGCGAGCGGCTCGAGAAGACGGAGGCGAAGCTTCGCGAGGTCGTCGACAGATACAAGGCGCAGGCGCAGACGCTGCAGGAGACGCGCGATGCAAGAGCGCGGCTCGAGACCGAGCTCGCCGCGCGCACCCGCGAGCTCGCGGACGCGACCGGCCGGAATCGGCAGCTCGTCGAGGCGAACGGCGAGCTCGTGGATCGTTACCGCCGGAAGGGCCTCGTCGACGTGCTCATGAAGCACGAGCCGTTCACCGGCATCGGATCCGTCGCGACGGAGAACGTCGTGCAGGAATACGAAGAGCGGACCGAGGACGCGAGCCTGCAGGCGAAGCCGTGAACGCCGGGCCGGCGCTGCGGGCCCGCCGAGCCTCGGCCGCGGCGACGATGTCATCACGAGCCCGGGCTATCGCCTCGGCCCCGGCGCGATCGAGGACGCGCTGATGAAGCGCCCGGCCTGCCGCATGGCCGCGGCGAGCGGCGTGCCGGGTCCCGTGCGTACCGAGATCATCGAGGCGTTCATCATCCTGAACGACAGCTTCGAAGGCCGCGATGCGCTCGCCGAGGCGTTGAAGCACTCCGTGCGGACGCGGCTCGTCGAGTTCGTGACGAGTCTCCTGATGACGACGACAGGCAGGATCATGCGGCGTGAGTTGCGGCTGGCGGAGAGGCGGGGGCCGGTTGAACGGCACGCCTCGAACGCAGGTGTCGGGGAAGGCGCGCCTTCCTCGCGGCACGAGCCTTTCCGTCCCCCGAGTCGTCGCCCTCGCGCAGGCGAGGGCCCAGTCGTTCAGCCCCGGTACTGAAGTCGAACCGGGGGGCTCGCGCGGAGCCGTGGCGTAGTGCAGGGTCGAGCCTTCGACCGCCCGAGGTTCGTCGTTCTCGCCGCGGGTCACCGACCGGGCCCTCGCCTGCGCGAGGCGACGGGTTGATGGCCGGGGCTGGGTAATTCCTTGGCGTGCGCTACCGGGATCCCCGAGTCAAGAATTCCCGAAGCCATACCCCGCGCGCGCCCCTTCCGGCGTGACGTAGCCCTCGCGCAGATCCTCGACCACCTCGTCCCGCGGCCGCAGCGCAGGCGCGCCGTAGCCGCCGCCGCCGGGCGCCATCACGCGCACGCGATCGCCGGGCTTCAGCGGCAGGTTCGAATACTTGCTCGGACTCACCTTGCCGAACGCTTCCGCGACCGTCTGCCAGCGATCGCTGCCCGCGGCCTTGTAGAGCGTCGCGCCGAGCATGCCCGAGCCGCCGCCGTCGAGTCCCCAGGCCGGCAGCTTGTGCTTGTTCGTCATCTGGCTCGCGAGCATCGGGCCCGTGCACAGCATGGTCTTGACGTTGCTCAGGCCCCCGCGATGCCGGCCCGGGCCGCCGGAATCGGGGCGCAGCGCGTATTCCTCGACGATCCACGGGAAGCGCGTCTCGAACACTTCCATCGGCGTGTTCGCGCAATTGCCGTTGATCGAATCCGTCGCGTCGTTGCCGTCGGCGAACGAGCGGCCGCCGTAACCGACGTAGCTGAAATCGAAACCGCCGAACGGCTCGCCGTTGTAGGCATCGAGGCCGCCGAACACGAAGCAGCCGTGCGTCGTGCCCTCGGAGGCCATGACGCGGTTCGGCACGCACTGCCACATCGCGCCGAAGATCGCGCAGACGATCACGGGATGGCTCTCGGTATTGCCGCCGACGCACGAGGCCGGATAGTCGACGTTCACGATCGTGCCGGCCGGCGCGATGACGCGGATCGGGCGGAAGCAGCCGGAGTTCTTCGGGATCGTCTGGTCCGTCAGGTGCAGCATCGCGTTCAGGGCCGCGGACCAGGCGACGCCGAGCGTGGCGTTGATCGGGCCTCGCGCCTGCGCCGAGGAGCCCGTGTAGTCGATGACGACCTCGTCGCCCTGCACGTAGACGGCGACGTGGACCTCGTACTGCTTGTCCTCGATGCCGTCGTCCTCGATGCGATCGACGAACGTGTACTTGCCGTCGGGGAAGGCGGCGATCTCGGCGCGCATGCGGGTCTCGGAGTAGTCCAGCAGATCGCGCACGGTGTCCTGGAAGCGCGCCTTGCCGTACTTGCCGACGAGCTCGACGATGCGCTTCTCGCCGAGGTCGACGGCGCTGATCAGCGCGCGCAGATCGCCGTAGTTGCCGCGCGGCGTGCGCACGTTCGCGAGCATCATCTTCCAGACTTCGACGACGTCCTTGCCGCGTTTGACGATCTTGACCGGCGGCACGCGCAGGCCCTCGTGGAAGATCTCCGTCGCCTCTCCCGGGAAGCCGCCCGGCACCATGCCGCCGACCTCGACGAAATGGCCGACGCAGACCGCGAACGCCACGATCTCGCCCTCGACGAAGATCGGCTTGAACACCGTGTGCTCCGGCGTGTGCAGGCCGCCGCGATAGGGGTCGTTGTGGACGATGACGTCGCCTTCGTCCATCTCGGAGAGCGGGACTTCTTTCACCATCGAGCGCACGAGCAGCGGCACGCCGCCGATCTGCGAGGGGCAGAAATCGGCGACCGCGATCATCTCGCCGTCCGGGTTCGCGAGCGCGCAGGTGAAGTCCTCGGCCTCGCTGAAAATCGTCGAGTAGGCCGTCTTCTGGACGTTGATGCCCATCTCGCGCGTGATCGCGACCATCGCGGATTCGATGATGCTGAGGTTGACCATGTCCATGGGCGGATCCTCTATTCGGTTTCGTGCAGACGCTGACGCGGCAGCGGAATTCGCGGCTGGTCGACGCCGCGGGCGCGGGCGTCGGCCCAGTCCACGCACCACGCCGAGCAGTAGAGCCCGTCGCGCGCCGCGATCTTCGCGGACACGCCGTCGCCGTAGATGAGCACGCCGCAGTTGTCGCACTTAACGTAGCGTTCGATGTAGTAGCCGTTGTCGGCGAAACGCATGTCGATACCTCCGGCGCGGCGCTCAGGTCGCCGCGATCTTGCCGATGAGGATGTTGCCGTAGTCGTCGATGCGCGCGGGATAGCCGGGTCGGACGACGGTGACCGAGGCCGGCTCCTCGATGAGCGCAGGTCCCGTGAGCGTGTGTCCGGCGCGGAACTCGCCGCGCTGATAGACGGGCGTCGCGTGCACGCCCTCGTCGAACACGACGGGGCGCGTGTCGCCGGGCACGGCCGGGCCCTCGGCGCGGGCGAGGCGCGGCAGATCGGGCTTCGGCGTGACGGCGACGGCCGTGACCTTGATGCTGATGAGCTCGATCGTCTCGCCGGGAATGTCGAAGTTGTAGCGCGCGCGATGCGCGGCGTGGAACTTCGCCCACAGCGCGGCGATGTTCTCCGGCGTGAGCTCCGCGAAATCGACCGGCACGTCGAGCTCGTGGTTCTGGCCGAAGTAGCGCATTTCTATCGAGCGGTGGATTTCGAGATTCGCCGTGTGGCCCTGCGCCGCGAGCGCGGCGAGGGCCTCCTCGCCGAGGTCGCGCATCACGCCGTTCGCATACTCGGTCCGGAACGCTTTCGACGTCATCTGCGCCGTGCGTTCGAGATCGACGCGCGCGTCCGTCATGATGAATCCGAACGCGGAGAAGTGGCCGGGATGATTCGGCACGATGCCGCTCGGGATGCTCGCGAGGTGCATGAGATCGCAGACGTGCACCGGTCCCGCGCCGCCGAAGCCGAGCAGCGTGAAATCGCGCGGGTCGAGGCCGCGCTCCGTCAGGACCATGCGCAGCGCGCCGACCATGTTGTTGTTCGCGATCTGCACGATGCCGAGCGCGGTATCCTCGACGCCGATGCCGAGTCGGCCGGCGATGCGGCCGACGGCCGCGCGTGCGGCCTCGCCGTCGAGGAGCATCGCCCCGCCGAGGAAGTTCCGCGGATTGATGCGGCCGAGCACGACGTTCGCGTCCGTCGCGCAGGCCTCCTGCCCGCCCTGTCCGTAGCACGCCGGGCCAGGCTTCGCGCCCGCGCTGTGCGGCCCGACCTGGAGCAGCCCGCCCTTGTCGATCCAGGCGATCGAGCCGCCGCCCGCGCCCATGGTGCGGATGTCGAGCATCGGGATCTGGATCGGAATGCCGAATTCGATTTCGAAGCTCGTCGTGAAGCTCTCGCGGCCGTTCACGATCGTCGCGACGTCCGTCGAGGTGCCGCCCATGTCGAAGGTCACGAGGTGATCGATGCCGACGAGGCGGGCGATGTGGCGCGCGCCGACGACGCCGCCCGTCGGGCCGGAGAGGCTCAACTGGATCGGCGCTTTCTGAGCGGCGGCAAGCGTGAGCTCACCGCCGTTCGACTTGATGACCACGACCTTGCCGACGTCACCGCGTTCGCGGACGCGCTGCTCGAGCCGGGCGAGATTCGCGGCGACGAGCGGCTTGACGTAGGCGTCGGCGATCGTCGTCGAGGAGCGCTCGTGCTCCTTCCACTTCGGCAGCAGCTCGTAGGAGATCGACACCGGCTTGCCGGGACAGAGCTCGGCGAAGATCTCCTGCAATCGCCGTTCGTGATCCGGGATGACGTAGGAGCAGAGGAGACAAATCGCGACCGCCTCGATTTCCGGATCGGCGGCGATCTCGCGGGCCACGGCGCGCGCCTGCGCTACGTCGAGCGGACGGTAGATGCCTTCGCGCGGCGTGATGCGTTCGTCCACTTCATAGCAGTGACGGCGCTTGACGAGCGGTTTCGACTTCACCCAGGTGATGTCGTAATGGCTCTTGCGCTTGCCGCGCTGGATGAACGGCACGTCGCGGAAGCCGCGCGTGGTGACGAAGGCGACGGTTGCGCCTTTGCGTTCCAGGATCGCATTCGTCGCGATCGTCGTGCCGAAGCGCAGGTGGTCGACTGCTTCGCGGGACTTGGACTGCGCGAGCCCGGCGACGATGCCGTCGCCCGGATCGCCGGGCGTCGAGAGTGTCTTCCAGACTTCGAGCGCGTGGTGCTCCGCCGAGTACGCCACGAAATCGGTGAACGTGCCACCGACATCGATACCGAGAATCCGCCCCATGGTAAAGCTCCCTCGCATCGATGCGCCGCGAAACGGGCTCCGCGGCGTCCGGCTCAGGGTGCGCAATTTCATCTGTGCCGTCAATCCTGCACGCGCGCCGTCGACGCGCGCGGCGGCGGGCCCGAGTCGTATGCGCACCGCGGCGTCCTCGCGTCTTGCGGCCGTCGCGGCGCGCGACTTAGCATAAGGCGATTCCACCCCAGCACAGGACCACTCGCATGTCGCAACAACGCACCGCCTTCGTCACCGGCGCCAATCGCGGCCTCGGGCTCGAGATCTGCCGTCAGCTCGGCATGCGCGGACATCGCGTCATCATCGGCGCGCGCGAGCTCGAACGCGGCGCGGCGGCGGCCGCGCAGTTGCAGGCCCAGGGCATCGACGCCCGTGCGGTGCAGCTCGATCTCGCGGATTCGGAGAGCATCCGGCGCGCCGCCGCGACGGTCGCCGCGGAGTGCCCGGTTCTCGACGTGTTCGTGAACAACGGCGGCACGTTCGTCGAGGCCTGGGGCACGATGCCGAGCGCGGTCACGATGCAGGAGATGCGCGCGACGTTCGAGACGAATTTCTTCGGCGCGTTCGAGGCGCTCCGCGAGTTCGTGCCGCTGCTGCGCAAGAGCCCGTCGGCCCGCATCGTGAACATCTCGAGCGACATGGGATCGCTCGGCAACATCAACAACCCGGAGTCGCTCGTCTACAGCGTGATGGGCCCGGCGTATCAGGCGTCCAAAGTCGCGCTGAACGCGCTGACGACGCTGTTCGCGAAGGAGTTCAAGGACACGAACGTGAAGGTGAACTCGGCGTCGCCCGGCTGGTGCCGCACGGACATGGGCACGCAGGACGCGCCGCTCAGCGTCGCCGAGGGCGCGGACACCGCGGTCTGGCTCGCGACGCTGCCGGACGACGGCCCGACCGGGCAGTTCTTCTCGTCCACGCGCCAGCGCGGCGCGATGGAGTGGTGACGAGGGGCGTCGTCACAACGCACCGATCCAGCGCGACGGTACGCTCGTCGGCACGACGACCGCGGCCCGTCACGGCCACACGCGCCCGGTGCCTCGGTCGCGCTCGGTCCGCGCTACGATCCGGCGGCGCGCCGCGTCGTTCAGTGCACGCGGTGCCGTGCGACGGCAGCCTCGTCCCATTCGAGCCCGAGGCCGGGACGCGCCGGCGGAGCCAGCCTCCCGTTCACGAGCGGATGGCGCTCCGCGAGCAGCGCGCCGACGACGTCCAGGTGCTCGAGCCAATGCGCGGTCGGTGTCGCGCAGAGCAGGTGCGCGCTCGCTTCGACGAAGGTGTGCGAGGACATTTCCATGCCGTGCATGTGCGCGAGCGTCGCCGCCTCGAGCCAGCCCGTCACGCCGCGGATGAACTGCGGATCCGGCATCACGTAGTCCATGGCCCGCAGCGCGAGCGCGCGGCGCATCTCTTCCGGCCCGTTGAAGTTCTCGCCGATCTGGATCGGCGTCGTGATCGCGTCCGCGAGCGCCGCCGCGCCGGCGTAGTCGTCGGCGAGCACCGGCTCCTCGATCCAGGCCAGCCCCTCGCCGTCGAGCGCGCGGCAACGGCGCATCGCCTCCGCGGGTGACAGCGCCTGGTTGTAGTCCACCATCAGCGCGCGTGCGCCGAGCACTTTCCTCGCGGCGCGGACCGCGGCGAGATCCTCGGCGAGCGTGGGGAAGCCGAGCTTGATCTTGAGGCCCGGATAATCGAGCGCGACCGCCTCCTCGGCGATCGCGATGACGCTCCCCGCATCGTAGAGGCCGACGCTGTAATACGCCGGGAACGCGCGCGGCGCGGCGCCGAGCGTCGCATACAACGGCTCCTCGCGCAGGCGTGCATACGCATCCCAGAGCGCCATGTCGAGGCCGCCGAGCGCGGCGCCGACGAGGTTCTTCGCGCCCCACAGCCGCAGGCGCTGGAGGAGGGCGGTGTGCACGTCGCGCGGCGCGAGCACTTGGCCGTGCACGAGCCGGCCGAGCGACTGCACCGTCGCTTCGAGCGCGGGCAGCAGCGCGGGGAGGTAGACCTGCGCGTAGGCACGGCCCGTGACGCCCGCGTCGGTGAGGACGTCGATCAGCACCACGGGAAAAGCGTCGATCTCTCCGGACGCGGTCTTGATCGGCCGCGCGATGGGCGCGTGCACGCGCACGGTCCTGATTGCTTCGATGATGGCCATGAGTCCCGTTCCCCGGCGGCTTGAGGCGTTCGAGCGTAGCGAGACCGGCGGTCGGTTCGCAAGGCGCGCAGGCGCCGCCACTGTTCACGGCGGCAGGTCCCTGCGCCGCGGAAAGCGCTGAGCTCATGCGGCGCTTCCTGCAATGGCACCTCGCCCCGAGCTCGGCCCTTTACCGTTTTTACTACCGTCCGGTAGCATGCGGACCTGACCCGGCGCGACGTGCGGGATTCGAAGAATGATGCGAGGGGAGATTCCGACATGCTTTCTGCCATCCGGCGATCCGGCGGCTGCGTCGCGTTCAGCGCATGCCTGTTCCTCGTCACGTACGCGACCCCGTCCCCGGCGGCGGAAGGCGGACTCTCGAGCTTCCCCTATGGCGCGCTGACGACGTTCGCCGCGTTCGTGCCCGCGCCCGGCACGACCTCGTTCTTCGGCTACGCGCTGAACATCGAGGCCGACAGCATCCACGACGGCCGGGGCGAGGCGATCCCCGGCACGAAGGTCGACGTCTTCGCGCTCGCCCCGCGCTTCCTCCACACCTGGAAGTCGACGTTCCACGGCTGGAAGATGACGAGCGGCGGCGTCATCGAGGCGATCTACGCGAACGTGAAGGTCCCCGGCCGCGAGGCGCACGACACCGGCCCGACGCTCGTCGGGCTCGAGCCGTTGTATTTCAGCAGGACGTTCGGCGCGTGGACGTTCTTCCACGGCCCGCTGATCTATCTGCCGCTCGGCAATTACCGTCCCGGCGAGCTCGCGAACACGAACGTCGGCTACAAATCGCTGACCTACCAGGGCGCCGTGACCTGGACGCCGGACGCGCGACTCGAGGTGTCGCTGAATCCGGCCGTCGAGATCAAGGAGAAGAACGGCGCGACGGGCTATCAGTCCGGACCGCAGGCGAGCCTCACGTTCGGCATGGGCTACAAGCTCGCACCGGAGCAGCCCTGGCACCTCGGCTTCAGCGGCTTCTATACGGACGGCCTCGCCGATGACGAGTTGAACGGAAGGCGCGTGCCGGGCGGCGGCCGCACGAAGAAATTCGGCATCGGCCCGAAGCTCGTCTACTGGCTCGGCCCGGCCGCCGCGATCGTCGCGCAATGGCATCGCGAGCTCGCGACGGAGAACGCGGCCGAGGGCGATCTGTTCTGGCTGGAGTGCACGTTTCCGCTGTGACCGGGCGCAGCTCGTCGCACCGTATCGTGCGGGCCGCGGCAGCATGATCCGTGGCCGCGTCTGGCGGCGGTCGCGATCGTCGCGGGCGCGACGTTCGGATGCACGGGGCTTTACTCGCATGAACCCGATTCTCTGGCCTGCGTGACGGCCGCCTACGTGCCGTCGGATCGAGAACGAAGATGGCGAATCCCTCTCTCGGTGAAGCGCTCGCCTTGCATGCCGCCGGCGCGTACGCGGAAGGCGGGAAGGATCCGAAGCTGCTCGCCACGGCCTACTATCAGCTCGGCCCGCTCGCCGAGCCTGCGGAGTGCTATCGCGGCTGCGTCGACCGGAATCCCGACGATGCCATCGCGCTCCATCGTCGCGCGGCCTGCGCGGGCGTGAATGCTCCCACACGTGCCTCCGAGGCCTATGCCGTCGCGAAGTTCGACGAAATGACCGCGTGCGCGGACGAGCCGGGCTACCGGCTCGTTGCGATCGGGTGCTACTCGCACACGCGTCCCTATCTGGCCGCGCAACTCGCGGCGGCCGGCTTCGAAGTCCACGGCAGCGAGCCGTTCGAAGTGCGGCGCGAGCTCGGCCGCCTGGTCGAGGGCGTCGGCGTCGCCGCCGCGAAAGCGCGGTGCCGAGCCGATTCAGCGCCAGGCGTTCATTCGCGAATTACAGAATTGGTTCCCGTCCGGTGCCGCGATATGCGGAGTGTTTTCCAATAGTCCACTCGCGCATTCAGGTTCCCGGGCGGGCGCCGCTGAGCAGAGCCCGATCGGGGTATATCAACGGAGGAATTGCTATGTCAGCTCCCATTGGCGGTGTCTCGAGCGCTGCGCAGATCGCGCAACTCGCGGCCCGTCAGCAGGTCAGCGGAGCCCGTGACAGCGACGGCGACAACGACGGCAGCCGGGCGGCGCAGATCAGCGCACCGCCGCCTGCTCCGGCAACCGGTTCCGTCGGCAGCATCGTCAACACGACGGCCTGAACTCGATAGCACGCTTCGACACCGCCCGGCGATCGCGCATCGCCGGGCGGTTTTTTTTTGGGGTCTTCTCCAGACTGCGGGGTTATTCGACGCATTCCGCCTCGGCTGATCTTCGTCGCCCTCGCGCAGGCGAGGGCCCAGTCGGTGACCGACGGCACGCGCAGTAAACCTCGGACTTTCGAGCGCCCCGTTCCGCGCCGCGCTCGTCTTCTGCGCTGGGCCCACGGTTGGACCTCGGCGCCGAAGCTGAACGACTGGGCCCTCGCCTGCGCGA
>JACQWY010000025.1 GCA_016209015.1 Gammaproteobacteria bacterium
CGCCTCCGAGCTGTGGGGCTGGTCCCCGGCACAACGCGGCCCGTATTTCCCACTTGTCACCCTCGCGCAGGCGAGGGCCCAGTCGTTCAGCCCCGGCGCCGAGGTCGAACCGCGGGGCGCGTGCAGATGACCAGCGCGGAGCGCTCGAAAGTCCGAGGTTCACTGCGCGTGCCGTGGGTCACCGACTGGGCCCTCGCCTGCGCGAGGGCGACCAAGATCAGCCGAGGCGGAATGCGTCGACTGACCCCGCAGTCTGGAGGAGAACCAATTTTTCCGGCCTCGGTGTCGGTTCAATGTCGATGGGCGCGCTGAGCAAACCTTCAGGCGGCTTGCTTCGTACTGCCGACTCCCTTTGCGGGATCGCGGCACTACATGAGGTGCGTCGGTGCGCCGCTCGCTTCCGAATCTCTGCAACTCGAGACATCCGGAGCGATCGGCGCAGTCTCGCGCGAGGTTGCTACCCCTCCGCGATCAGCGTCGTCGCGAGTACGCTGGGCTCGTTGTGTCCTGCACCCGGCCCTCGACTCGAGTCCGACGACATCACCACGCACGACTCGGGACCTGAATTCGAAGAGCTGTTGAAGGCAGCGAATCGTGATTGTGGCGGTGCGTCCCGCACTGCTTGTACTGCATGAGCGAGACGAGAGATCCCACGGTGGATTCAAGGAGTAAATTGGTGGCTACGGGTGGGCTCGAACCACCGACCTCAGCATTATGAGTGCCGCGCTCTAACCAGCTGAGCTACGTAGCCGTGCGGTCTGGCCGGGCCGGTGCAGCGGGTGGACGCTGCGGGAACCGGGCGCCGGGCCGGAACGTGAGGGGCGCGATTCTCCGCGCCAGGGGCGGGCCGTGTCAAGGGCGCCGCCGGCGTCCTCAGCGGACGCCGAAGACCACGATCGTCTTGCCGCTCACGCTGATGAGGTGCTGTTCCTCCAGCGTCTTCAGCACGCGTCCCACCATTTCCCGCGAGCAACCGACGATGCGGCCGAGCTCCTGGCGGGTGATGCGGATCTGCATGCCGTCCGGGTGCGTCATGGCGTCGGGTTCCTTGCAGAGTTCGAGCAGGGCGCGGGCGACGCGGCCCGAGACGTCCATGAACGCGAGGTCACCGACCTTGCGGTTCATGCGCTTCAGGCGGCTCGCGAGCTGCGAGGCGATCGCGAACAGCAGATCCGGGAAGATCGCCGACATGCTCTTGAGCTTCTCGTAGCTGATCTGCGCGATGTCGCACGCGGACTTCGCGCGCACCAGCGCGCTGCGGTTCACGTGCTCGTTGAAGAGGCCTATCTCGCCGAAGAAATCGCCGGGATTCAGGTAAGCGAGCACGAGCTCGCGGCCTTCCTCGTCCTCGAGGAGTACCGTCACCGAACCTTTGACGATGTAGTAGAGCTCGTGCGAGGGATCGCCCTGACGGATGATCGTGCTCTTGGCGGGAAACTGCTTGCGATGGCAGTGTTCCAGGAAGCGCTGGATGGCTTCGTCATGGTGTGGCTGTTTGAGCGGCGTGAAATTCATCAAGGCACCCCCCGGAGCATCCTTTGGAACGGCGCGAACGACTGCGGTTCGTGACGATTACTGGTCAATCGAGGCGGGCAATTATTAATGTCGTATCGAACGATGCAGCCCGGCAGTCCGGTGTGAAACGTCGGGATCGGGGCGCCCTGCTTCCGAGTGCGTCGCGGCTCCGACGGGCTAGTTCGTCGGCAGCGCGCCCCGAGCGCCGGCAATCCCTGTGGGACGTTTTTCACGGGCCTGCTAAGGTGTGAATTCTATTCGGGTTTAGGGTCGCTTGGCTAGTTTGGGTTTACCTTTGCTCAACAATTGCGGCCCCGGACGGGAGCGGACGCGGAAGCGCACAGGAGCACGATGAAAGCAACGATCAAATGGGTGGACGAAGTCATGTTCGTCGCGGAATCCGAGAGCGGCCACGCCGTGGTGCTCGACGGCGCGCCGGATGCCGGCGGCCGCAACATGGGCATGCGCCCGATGGAGATGGTGCTCGCCGGCATGGGCGGCTGCACGGCCTTCGACGTGGTGACGATTCTGAAGAAGGCCCGGCAGCGCGTGACGGCCTGTCATGCGGAGCTCAGCGCGGAACGCGCGGAAGATATCCCGAAGGTGTTCACGCGCATCCATGTGCACTTCGTGGTGACTGGTCACGAGCTCAGCGAGGCCCAGGTCAAACGGGCGGTGGATCTCTCGGCGGAGAAGTATTGCTCGGCGTCGCTCATGCTCGGTAAGACCGCCGAGATCACCCACGACTTCGAGATCAGGCCCGCTTCTTAGAAAAAACCCCGGCGTGTCGGGCCGGGGTTCTCTGGCGTCAGGCCGTCGCGGTGTTCCGCTCGGGGGCGGCGGCTGCGCCGCAGGCTTCCTCCGCGCGTTTGAGCAGCCGCGTCGCATCGTCGCCCTTGCGCCAGGTGCTCGCGCCCCAGTGGACTGCGATGCCCGCGAGCTCGCCCGGGAACAGCGCCGCGGCTTTCTCCGCAAGCTTGCCGGTGAGGACGCCGACGGCCTCCGCGCTCGTCTCGGGGAGAATGAGCAGCAGGCTGTCCGGATCCCACATGCCGAGGACGTCCACCCAGCGCAACTGCTCCTTCAGCATGCGCGACAGCAGATGCAGCGCCTGCGGCACGGCGGTGTGATGCGCGCCGTCCGTCGCGGTGTCGCGCGCGCGGACGATCACGCAGGACAGCGGATTGTCATAGCGGCGGCTGCGCGAAATCTCGATCGAGAGGCGATGGTGGGCCGCGTCGCGGGAGAGCAGGCCGAAGCAGGCGATGACGTCGGCACATTCCTGCGCTGCGCCCTCGAGCGCCCAGGCCGGGAACTGCGCCCGGTGCAGCACGAACAGCGCGGTGCCGTCGAACTGCGGCGGCGTGAAGCGATGCGCGATGCCGACGAGCGAGCCTTCCGCGCAGATGCGTTCGCCGACCGGGTTCGCGGGCTGACTCAGTACCGCGGGAACGGGCAACGTGAGGGAAGTGACGTCGGTACCGGTGAGGGTGGCGGCCGCCTGGCCGACGAGTGAAGCAAGTGCCTGGTTGGCCCAGACTACGCGGTTCTGTTGATCGACGAAAGCCACGCCGACCGGCATGACTTCGAGCAGAGTACGGGCGAGTTCGGGATGAATTTCGATCATGCGCTTGTTTCTCCGGGGATCGCGAATTGGAGCGTGCTGCGGCCCCGAGCCGCACCGAACCCTCCGTCTGCGGTTCGCTAGCGGCCCCCGATTGTGAAACTTTATGGCGGCGGGTGTCGGACTGCGCTGATAAATGCGTCGGACAAAATGCCGGTCGGGACGGTCCCTGCGAGCGCCGACACCGGGCCCGCGTAACGCACCCGCCCCGCGTCCAGCCACACGAGCGACTCGCACAGCGCCTGCGCATCGGCGAGTGCGTGGGTGCTGAAGAACAGCGTCGTTCCGGTCTCTTTCAGACGCGCGAGCCGGCGGCGAAAGAGCTCGTGCGCGAGCGGGTCGAGCCCGCTCATCGGCTCGTCGAGCAGGAGCAGCGGCCGCTGCGCGAGCAGGCAGGCGATGAGACCGAGCTTCTGCGCCATGCCCTTCGAATACGTCCCCGTGCGCGAAGTCAGCGCCTCGGCCGCGAGATCGAGCGCGCGGCACTCGGCGAGCGCGGCGTCCTCGTGATACGCGACGCCGTGGAGATCGCAGAGCTGCGCGAGCACTTCGCGGCCCGTCGCATACGCGGGCGGCACGAAGCGCTCCGGCAGCCAGGCGAGCGGGACCCGTGCGCGAGGCTCACGATGATCGGTGCCGAGGATGCGGACGACGCCGGCATCGATGCCCTGCAGATCGAGCAGGCAGCGGAAGAGCGTGGACTTGCCCGCGCCGTTCACGCCGATGAGCGCGGTGCTCGCGCCGATGTCGAGGGTCAGCGAGACGGCGTCGAGCGCGAGCGCGCGGCCGTAGCGTTTCGTGAGATCGCGGACCTCGAGCGCGGCGTTCATCGCCGGGCGATCGTCGTGCGTCGTGGCGCCCTCAGTAGAGGTAGACGGCGTTGCAGAGTTGCTCGTTCGCGGCGATGTCCCAGATCGGCGGCGTCTTGCTGCTGTCGACGCAGGTCGTGCTCGACATGCCGGCATCGCCCAGCGCTGCGCTCGACGTCGCCGCCTGCCTGAGCACGCCCGTGCCCGGCAGACCGTCGTCGACTTTCACGTCGAGCTCACGCATGACGTTGACCGGGATGCCCTTGCCGAGGACGAGGTTGAGGCGCTCCGCCGGCGGTGTCGATTCATCGGGCCCTGGCAGATAGTCGGTCGTGCGATAGAGGACCATGAGGCCGTTGAAGGCGTTACGCGGCGCCTTGTCCGTGTCGGCCGAGCTCGGCGTGGCCGTGCCGCCCGTGTAGCTGCCCTGAATGAAGCCCGCCTTCGCGAGCTGTTCCCACAGTGCGAGCGGCTCTTCCCACTCCGTCGAGCTCTTGTCGAGCCGGCCGTTGCCGTTGCCGCCGGACGTCACGCCCGGGATGGCCTGGGCGGCGGCATCCTTCGGCCAATCCCCCGGCACCTGCCGGTAGCGATCGATGAAGCCGTAGTAGGCCGCCTGGATGCCTGAATTCTGATCGGCGATGTTGCGCACGCGCGCGCTCGTGATGAGCTCCTGACCTTTCAGGATGCCGCCGAGCAGGAGGCCGATGATGACGAGGACGATGGCGATTTCGACGAGCGTGAAGCCGCGTTGGGATTGCAGTCGGGACATGGGGGGCCCCTCTCGGGCGTGTCGTTGTTTCCGGGAGTCGAGCACATTCCATGCCACGAAAAAACGCGGCTTTTGGGGCCCGTCAACGCCGAAATGGGCCGTCAGGTGTCGTGATTTCGACGCCGCTGACGAGAATTCGACAACACTCCGCGCTCAAGGCGACGGCGCCGCGTCCTTGGCCGTCGCCGCTTCGAGCGCCTCGAGCCGCTGCATGAGAAAGTGCCGCTCGTTCGGATCGGCGAGCCTGCCGCTCGCGAGCAATCCGCCGAGCAGCACCTTCGCAGCCTCGACCTCGCCCATGTCCGCGAGCACGAAGATCCGCATCTGCCGCGCCCAGTCCGGAACCGCGGGGCCGGTCGCGTAGCGCGCGAGATCCTCGGCATAGCGCAGCGCGAGCGTCTGATCGTGCAGGCGGTGGCGGGCGACGAAGACCGCATGCGCGAGCCAGGGCCAGCGGCGATCCGGATCCTCGCGGAATGTGCGGTCGACGAACTCCAGCATCTGCCGCTGCTTCGCCGGCGCCGGGACCTCCGCATAGAAGCGGCTCGCGGCGAGCAAGGGGTACTGGCCTTCCGGGTCGAGCGCGAGCAGAAGCGCGAGCCAGTCGATCACCCGGCCGTAATCGAGCGCGCGCAGCGGCAGGCTGACGCCCGGCTGCGTATCGAACGCCTGCAGCCACAGCATGCCGAGCTTCGCGAAGACCGCCGGCTCGCCGAGCGCGAGCGCGCGGGCGACGGACTCGGACGGCGGCGCGGGCAGCGCTTCGGCACGCGCTTCCGGCGGCGGCAGGCGCGCATGCCACGCGAGTTGCGCGGCGAGCGCGAGGCCGAGCAGCGCGAACAGCGGCCGCGGCACGTCATGCCAGGCGCGGGCGCTCGCGCTCACAGATTCCGCCGCTCCAGATCGATCT
Source organism: Gammaproteobacteria bacterium (assembly GCA_016209015.1). GTDB lineage: Bacteria > Pseudomonadota > Gammaproteobacteria > JACQWY01. Next base: position 5,631 of record JACQWY010000025.1, read on the forward strand.
GCCCGATCGCGACGAGCAACGCGCAGTAGACGAGCGTCTGCACGGCGACCGTCGCGAGCGCCGCCACGGGCGGACCGTGGACGACCCACGCCGCGGGCGCGAAGCGATCGAGCCCGGGCAGCACGCAGGCGACGAGGCGCGCCGCTGCGGCACAGAAGCGCGTCGCGGCCGCGCTCTGATCCAGGGTCGCGCCGCCCGCGATGAGCAGGATCGCGGCCATGGAGCGCGCCGCGAGATAGAAAGCGGTGAACGCGGTGAACGCGGCGACGAGGTGATCGAGCGCGATCGCGAACACGAACGCCGCGGTCACGGCGATCAGGAGCTCGCCCGCGAGACCCGCAGCGAACGCCGCGACGCCGCCCGCCTCGCCCCACGCGAGCAGCGGCGGCATGCCGAGCACGAGCGCGCCGAGCGCCACGGCCTGGAAGCCCGAGAGCCGGCCCGCGAACCACACCCAGCGTGCGACCGGGCGCGACAACACGAGCTCGAGCGCACCCGTCTCCCGTTCGCGCACGACACTCGCACAGACGTGCAGCGCGAGGCTGAAGACGAGCGCGAGCCGGAGGCCCGCGGCATAGAGCATGGCGCGATAGTGCGCGGCTTCGGTCACGGCAAGCGCGGCGGCGAAGCCGGCGAGCAGGGCGAGCGCGAGCACCGTCAGCAGAGTCTGCGCGAAGAAGCGCGTGCGCCACGCCTCGCGGCAGCTCCAGCGGAGCAGGCTCAGGTACTGGCGTCGGATCATCGGGACCTCGTCGTTCGCGTGTTCATCCAGGATGCCAAATCCGGGCCAGGGCGGGAATGACGGCGGTTTGCGCCCGTACGAACCACCGCAGTTTCGGGGCAGGAATTTCGGGGACACGACACCTGATTCCTGTCCCCGAAGTATTAAGGAAGCTCTGAACAAGTTCAGAGCTTTCTGCGGCACATGGACGTGCCGCCGTGAACAGTGGCGTAAGCCATTGTTCACGTAAGGTCGGTTAGAACCATGCTTCTTGCCGACCGTGCTCTGAAAAGTCCAGGATGGACTTATTCAGAGCTTCCGGCGGCACAGGGATGTGCCGCCGTGAACAGTGGCGTAAGCCATTGTTCACGTAAGGTTGGCAAGAACCACGCTTCTTGCCGACCGTGCTCTGAAAAGTCCAGGATGGACTTATTCAGAGCTTCCTTAAACTGTGGCCATCATTCGTGACGCGTGAGTAATTCCGAAAGTTCACCGGTCGTGAGGCGAGGCCCCGTCCGGAATTAAGTGACGTGTCCCCGAAATTATCCGGGTTTCGGGGACACCTGGCCGATTGTGGAACATCGTCAGGAGCGCGCGGCCGGGCGCCACGTCAGGCCCGCATGCGGCCGCATCGATTATGATGCCGGCTCCCGGGATGGACTGCAGAGGGAGGTTCACGGCCTTGGCTGATTTCTCGCGCATCCTCGAGCGCAGGAACGAGCATCGGGTCCTCGGCGTGATGCTGCTGCTGCTCTATGCGGCGTTGCGTGCGGACGCCGCGAGCCCGGTTGCCGCGGCTCTCATGACGAGCCACCTCGGCCTCTTCTTCCTGTGGCAGCCGATCTGGCAGCGCGATCAGAAGCTCGATCGCGGTGCGGCCGCGCTCGTCATACTGTTCAGCGCGGCGTTCATCGCGCTGCTCGGCTGGGCGCTCGTGTTCGCCTGGCTCATCATGCTCATCGGCATCGTCGCCGGGCGCTCCGTGCAGACGCGGCGCGAGCGTTACGTCTACCTGCTCACGCTCGCCTTCCTCATCAGCGAGCTCCTGATCGAGTGCGTGCCGCGCTGGCTCGAGGTGCGCACGCTCGCGCCGGGCGTCGTCGACGCCGTGCGCCTCGGGCTCTTCGCCATCCCCTGCGCGCTGCCGTTCATCCCGGCACCGCCGGGCGGACCGCGTACCACGTTCCCGATCGACTTCTTCCGCGGCATCACCGTCGCGCTCATGACCGCGCTGCTCGGCGTGAGCAGCGTGCTCATGACCTACGAGCTCGATCTCGACTATCCGAAGGCGCTGATTCTCGGGCTGCTCGCGCTCGGCGGTTTCCTGCTCACGCTCGGCTGGCTGCTGCGGCCGGCGACCGGCAGCGGCCTCGGCGCGCTGTGGGAGAAATCGCTGATGAACATCGGCACGCCGTTCGAGGCGTGGATCGCGAGCCTCGCCGCGCTCGCCGGCACGCACGAGGATCCGCAGTCCTTCGTCGCGGCCGCCGCACACGAGCTCGCGGACACGCCCTGGGTCGCGGGCATCACGGTCGACGCGGGCGCCTGGCAGGCGCACCACGGGCGCGAGACCGCGTGGCCGGCGCGCGTCGAAGCCGGCGGTCTCGCGGTGACGATCTACGTCGAACGCCAGCCGGGCGCCACACTGCTCGTGCACTGCCGGCTGCTGGTGCAGATCCTCGGCCACTTCTACACCGCGAAACGGCGTGAAGCCGAACAGGCGCGCGAAGCGCATCTGAAGGCGATCCACGAGACCGGCGCGCGGCTCACGCACGACATCAAGAATCTCCTGCAGTCGCTCAAGCTCATGACGACCGCGCTCGAGGAAGAGACGGACGACCCGGCGCGCGAGGCGGAACGGCAGTCCCTGCTCCGCCGCCAGGTGCCGGACATCACGCGCCGTCTGCAGCTCGCGCTCGACAAACTGCAGCAGCCCGCGGCCGGCACCGCCGAGGACGTGCCGCTCGCCGACTGGTGGCGCCGTCTCGTCGCGCGTTACGACGGTCGCGGGATCCGCTTCAGCGCGGACATCGCGGACGATGCGCGCGCCGTGCCGGGCGAATGCCTCGACAGCGTCGTCGAGAACCTGCTCGACAACGCGCTCCAGAAGCGCCTGCTCGTGCCGGAGCTCGCGATCGACGTGCTTGCGACGAGTGCCTCCCGACACTTCGCCGTGCAGGTCATCGACGACGGTGCCGCGATAGCACCCGCGCTCGCCGCCCAGCTCTTCAAGCAATCCGTCACCTCGGCGAGCGGCCTCGGCATCGGCCTCTTCCAGGCCGCACGCCTCGCCGCGCTCGCGGACTTGAGGCTCGCGCTCGCGGAAAATCGCGACGGACGGGTGGTGTTCGAGCTCGCGGGGGGCTGAGCATCGAGCGTCGATGCGGAGCGGACGTTGGCGTCGTGGCGATCCCGCCATCGCTCTCAGGATTCCACCGAGCCGCCTCATGGGATGCCGTGAAAGAGGTGCTGCCCCTGGAGCCGGAGATCCATCAGAGCCGTCGTCCCGGCGAATGGACCCTCCCGGCCTCCGCCGGGAGGGTCCCTTCGCCGGGACGACAGCGGTCATAGGATGGGTCGACGAAGGAAACCCACCATCGAACGTGACGCCGCGGCACGGAGTCCGGGAGTCGCTGATGCGTTTCCTTCGTCAAGGCGTCCTGTGAGGCCGTGCGACGTCGGGCTTCCTTCGTCAGCCCGACCTACGGGAGATCACGGCAGCTTTCCGGACAGCACCATGCGATTGTTCAACACCGACGGCGAGAGCCAGATGACGAGATCGTCGAACGCGCAGAGCGGTGTCGATTCGTTCTCGTCGTCGCTGCAGCCGGCGCCGCCCTTCGTGTAGCCGCGCGCATAGAACACCGCGTCGTCGTCTGTGTTCTCCTGTTCGTCCGCGGTCGTCGGCGTCGGCAGCGCCACGCCGCCGACGGACGTCGCGCCGTTGCCGTTGCGGCCGTGCGAGAGCACGACGGCCGGCACTTTCGCGGCGGCGACGAGGCTCTTCTTGCCTTCCATCGTGCCCGAGGTCGCGGGATTGTCGCCGCGCGTGTCGATGGTGATGTCGCCCTCGGCGCAGAGGTCGAGCTCGAGCACCGCCGCGTCGTTGCCGTTGCACAGACCATCGCCGTCCGGGCGCGTGAACTTCGGCGCCGTCACGCGATAGCGGAAACGGTTGCCCCATGCGTCGGCCTGCGGCGTGCCGAGCTCGGCCCACGGCAGGAAGCCCTCGTTCGTCGCGACACCGCCGCGCAGGCAGATCGCGGTCGAGCGATCGGCGGGATTGTAGACGGGGTCGGGCATGCCGTCGCCGTCCTGATCCGGACAGGGCAGCCGACCGTGCGTCAGCGCGTAGCCATAGAGCGCTTCGCTCACCTGATTCAGGGTGTCGAGCGTCTGGCGTCGATCGCGCGCTTCCATCTGCGTCTCGAGCGGCCCGAGCAGGCCCGCGATCACGAGGCCCAGGATGAGCAGCACGATCGACATCTCGATCAGCGTGAAGCCGCGTCGTCTACGGTGCTCGTGCATGGCGTCGTCCCTGGCTCTAGTGTCCCGGCGCGAGGACCTGGAGCCGATCGTTGAACGTGCCGGTCGCCGGCCGCGTCGTGTACTGCGAGTCGCCGTTCGCGTTGTCGTCCTCGAAGTAATCGTCGAGGCTCGCGCTCGGCCGCGCCTGGGTCGCGAGCCGCGCGCCGGCCGCGACCGCGACGCCCGGCACGTTCTCCACGGTCTCGAGTGCAGCGCCCGGCGCGGTCTGGCGCGTGATCGTGAGACAGGTGCCGGCGAGCGTGCAATTCTGTGCGGCGCCGGGCGCATAACCCGCACCGTAAGCGACGGAGACGAGCTGCTGCCAGCGATTCGCGGTGAACCACGCGGGCAGCTCGCCCGGCGAGCGCGCGCTCGCGGGATCGATCGCGCCGTCGGTATCGATTTCGAGATCCGCGGGTATGGCGTCGAGCGAGAGCGCATCGAGATGATCGCTCGGGCCGAGCGTGAGGCTCGTCGTGCCGATCTTCGAATTCGGCAGGACCGTATCCGAGACGCGGATCGTCACCGCCATGCCGGCGCCGAGCGTGAGCCCGCCCGCGGCGTCGAGCACGCGATAACGCAGGGCGCCGGCGCCCGGCGGTTTATGGGCATAGGCGAGCTTCGTGAAGAAGAACTCGTAGTCGCGCTGCACCTGGTAGACGCCGGCCACGAAGCTGCGCTTGCTCGTGCAGGACAGGATCTCTCCCGCGGACCAGGTGCATTGGCCCTCCGAGAACGGGCCCCATGAGCCCTCGATCGGCCCGGCGAGCGGCAGGGGCGTGCTCGGCGTCGGATAGAAATTGCAGCTCGAGGCGCGCACGCATTGCGCATCGGGTGGGGACGAACCGCTCGTGACCACCGTACCGGCACTCGCGATCGCGAAGCCGAAGACGAACGGCGCGGGAAACGAGGAGTTCACGCGCTCGAGCGGCAAGAGACCCGCGCGCGTGCCGACCACACCGTGATAGCCGGCGGTCGCGGGATTCGCGAACGGCGCGAGCCAGGGATAGGCGTCGTCGCAGCTCGCCGCGAGGGGCGCGGTGCACTGCGGATCGGCGCCGCCTGCGTCGTCGCCGTCGGGATCGGCGCGATAGCGCTCCAGCGCGCGAGCGACATCCTTCAGCACGCGCTGCTCGACGGCCGCCATCAGCTCGGCGCGGGTGATCGTGACGACCTCGTCGTCGAACGCGCCGTTCGAGCGCGTCACGAAATGGCTGTCGCCCGTCGTCGCATTGTCGTCCTCGAGATAGTTCTGCGGATTGTAGAGGCCGGCGATGTCCGCGGGGTCGCGGCTCTGGCCGGCGAGCGCCGCACCCGGCGCGATGACCACCGCGACGACGTCGCCGCCACCGTCGACGACGAGCGTGCCCGCGGTGTCGCTGTTCAATACACCGCTGCCGTTCGAACGATGATTGTCGGAAACGGCGTACCACAGCGGCGCGCCCGTGCCGTCGGGAAGCGGCGGCAGGCCGAGCGTGCGCCAGGGCAGGAGGCCGGTTTCGGTCTTCGCGGCGAGCGAGCAGGAATCCGCGCTGCCTACCGGATCGCTCGCGCCCTGGTACGCGTAATCGGGACACGGCAGGCGGCCGGGACCCGCACTCGTGCTCGTGCTGTGCTCGGGAAACGTGGCGGCATAGCCGATCAAGGCCTGCTTCGCCGCGGCGAGTGCACGGTGCGTCGCGGCGTCGTCGCGCAGGCGCGCTTCGAGCCCGGTGTTCAGGGAGCGGACGAGCATGTAGCTCGCGGCGATCACGAGCACGAGGATAGCGGCGACGGCGGCCACACCCCGTTGCCGGCGCGGCGTCCGGCCGCGCGCGTTCACGGCTTGGCGCGGCCCGCCCGCGCGCCCTCGTAGGCATCGCGCAGGCGATCCTGTGCGGGATCCCAGGACTGGCCGGGTTTGACGAGCCGGTGCGGTCCGCCCTCGGGCGCCTGCACGACGACGCCGTCGCGCGTGAGCCGGAGCGCCGGCCCCGCGCCCGGCACCGCGAGCTCCTCCTGCGGCGTGCCGCGTCCGTTCACCCAGGCCGTGCCGTCGCCGCGCCGGCGCAGCACGTAACCCTCGACGCTGACGGCGGCGCCCGTCGCGGCAGGCACTTCGATTTCCTCGGCGCGCTGCGGCTCGACGATTTCCGAGCGCTCCTGCGGCGCGCCGACCCCGGCGCGCGCGGCATCGAGCGCCGCACGTTCCTCGGCCCGGAAGAACAAGCGCCCGAGCCCGTCGGCGTGCGCGGCGCCGGTGCAGATCAGCAGCAGCATCGCGAGCCGCTTCATGGCTGCAGCCGCCGTTGGCCGCGCAGATCGACCGTATACCAGCGCAGCACGCACTCCGCGTGCAGCTTCGGCCGCGTCGGATCCGTGCTCTTCACGCGCTCCTCGCGCAGGAGCTCGCAGCGCGTGACCGAGTAGAGCCCTTTCGCCGCGCGGTCGAGCTCGGCGAAGAGATTCACGAGATCGCCCTCGTGCAAAAGACCCAGCGCGAGATGCATGTCGCTGCCGTAGACGTTGAACGCGCCGAGCGGCAGCGGCGGCTCCGGCTCGACCACGGCCTGCCTGTCGAGCTTGTACTCGAGCTCGGGGATCTTCACGCGCGTGCCCGCGGCGCGCAGCGCTTCGATCCAGTCGAGACGGTGCTCCGCGCCGATGATGCCCCGCTCGCTGAGCTCGCCGAACGCGGGATAGAACTCGGCGATGAGGCGCGCGTCGTCGTCGACGGAGAGGTACTTCCGGCTCGCGTCGCGGAAGCGGGCATGCGTGGCGCGGTACTCCGAGGCCATCTGCTTGCCGAAGAAACCGCTCGCGGCGACCATCATCACGGACAGCAGCACGCAGATCGCGAACACGCCGACCGTGCCGCGCAGGACGCCGAAATCAACCCGCCCTGGCGCCATCGGCGACCCCCATGACGATGCGGAGCGTGAATTTCGCCTCGAACGTCGTCGTCTTCGCGATCGACGTGCCCGCGACGTTCGCCTCCGGCCGGATGTCGAGCGGATAGGCGAGCACCTCGACGCGGATGACGTCCGGCGCGTTCCCGAGATCGGCGACGACCGCATCCACGCTCGCCATCGCCGCACGATAATCCCCCTCGAACGGCGCGACGTGGCCTTCCAACGTCGCGATGTGGAAGCGCGCGATGCCCGGCGGGCGCGGCGGCGGCGGCGTCTTCGCATTGCGCGTGCGCTTCTGCGACTTCGCGGTCGTCGCCTCCGGATCCGCGCTGTCGAGCCACACCACCCTGTCGAGCACGAGATCGGGTGCGCGTTCGAGCGCCGCGCCGACCTGCTCGAACAGCGGCGTCGGCGCGCCCTTGCGGCGTTCGAGTGCCTTCACGAGCTCGACCGCGGTCTTCAGATCGCGTGCTTCCACCGGCGTCGGCGGCAGCCCCTGGTGCGCCATCGCGTAGCGATCCTGGTAGAAGTTCACCTTCTGCGCGGCATCGAGCGATTGCCGCTTGTAGCTCACGCCCTCCAGGAAATTGAAGCCGCTCCAGCCGATGCTCGCGAGCAGCATGAGCACGCTCGCCATCTGCAGCCCGATGCGTGAGCGATAGAGCGTGTAATAGCGCGTCTCCTCCAGGCCCGCATAGTTCGGCTGGGTCGTCGCATCGAGCAGGAGCTGCACGAACACGCCATCGCTGTACGGCGTCGCCTGCTCGCCCGGCAGGTCCATCTCCACCGCGAGCCGCGAGACGTCGATGAGCTCGAAGTGCTCGGCCTCGCTGCTGCGGCATAGCGTGCGGAGATCGGACAGCATCTGGCCCTGGCTCAGGATGTAGATCTCGAGCGGGTGCTCGCGCGAAATGAGCGCGAGGCTGTTGAGATAGCGCCGGAGCTTGTCGAGCTCGCTCAGCACGTGCGCGGCATAGGGAATCGTGCCGGGGCGCGGCATCTGCGCGAGACGGCTGATCTTCAACTGCCCGTCGCGGAAGAACGTCTGCCTGAGCCCGCTCGCGCCCTGCACGCTGATGAGCAGCACGTTCTGTCCTTTCGCGTGAATGCGCGGCAGGAGCTCGCGGCTCAGGATCGGCAGCGAGAAGATGCCGGCGATCGGGACCTTGTGCTCCTGCAGGAGCGCGACCCAGGGCTCGACGATCTCGGGCTTCGTCAGCGCGGTGAAGAGCACGCGGTCGTCCCGGCGGCCCTCGGGCTCGCGGCCCTGGTGCAGCGTGAGACAGTAGCGCGTGCCGCGGAACAGCCGCGCGTACTTGCGCTCCTGCACCGCACGACGGTCCGCGCCGAAGACGTGCGGCAGCGTGTCCTGGCGGTATTCCTCCTCGACGACGTCGACGAGCACGGCGAGCGGCGATTCCGCCGCGCCCGCGAGATAGCGGGAGAAGTTCGCGAGCCCGGCTTCGTCCGCGCCGAAGACGTAAGAGTTCGCGACCCGCCCGCCGCGGGCGAGATAGAGCGTCGCGCGATCGGCCGTCACGACGAGCGTGCGGCGGTCGGCGCGGCTAAATCTTAATCTTCGTAAAGAGGTCATAGATCGGCCCGAGGACGGCGGCGATGATCCATAGCACGAGCGCGCCGAGCACGATGGTGAGCGCCGGCAGCAACAGCGTCTGCAGGCGCTCGACGGAATCGCGCACGTCGCGGGTGAAGAAATACGTCACGTTGTTCAGCGCCTCGTCGAGCGCGCCCGTATTCTCGCCGACGCGCAGCATGCGCACGACGAGCGGCGGGAAGAGCCCCGTCGCCGCGAAGCTCGCGCTGATGCCGCCGCCGTCGGCGATCATGCGGCCGGCGTCGCGCAGCGCGCGGCGCACCGCCTGGTTGTCGGCGACTTCCTCGCCGCTGCGCATGCACTCGAGTACCGTGATACCCGAGGTGTACATGATGGAGAACACGAGGCAGACGCGGGTGACGATGATCTTCTTCAGGATCGGGCCGTAGAGCGGGATCCTGAGCACGAAATCGTCGTAGCGCTGCACGAATCGCGGATTCACGCGCAGCAGCCCCCACACGCCGCCGGCCGTGAGCAGCGGCAGCCCGAGGAAGAGATACCACCATTTCGAGAAGAAGCCCGAGATCGCGATCAGCGCGCGGGTCTGCAGCGGCAGCGTCTGGCCCATCGTGCGCAGGAACGTGATGAGCTGGGGCACGACGTAGAGCATGAGAAAGAACACGACGCAGGTCACCACGACGCCTACGACCGCCGGATAGAACAGCAGGCGCTTCGTATGCGCCGCCTGCTCGTCCTGCCACTTCAGGTTCTCGATGATCTTCTGCAGCACCTCCGAGAGCCGGCCGCTCTGCTCGCCGGCGCGGATGAGGCTCACGAACACCGAGCTGAAGACGAGCGGAAAATCCGCCATCGCGCCCGAGAGATTCTTGCCGCCCTCGATGGATTCGATCATCGCCGCCGTCACTTCGCGCAGCCGGCGGTGATCGATCGTGTCGCGCAGATCAGCGAGGCCTTCGAGTATCGGCACGCCCGAGCGCACGAGATGCTCCAGATGGAAGCAGAACGTGATGATATCGACGCGCTTGATGCCATGCCCCGCCGCCCGCACGTTCTTCGATTTCAGCTCGCGGAAATTGATCAGATCGAGTCCCATGCGCGAGAGGCGGACTTCGAGATCCGCCGGATTGATGGCGTCGACCTTGCCCTGCATGATGCGGCCGCGGGCGTTCATGGCCTTGTAGCGGTAGACCTCCATCAGCCGATGCGATCCGTGAGGTCGACGACGCGCGCAATCTCGTCGATCGTCGTGATGCCCTCGAGCACGCGCTGGATCGCGACTTCGGCGAGCGGCCGGAAATGGCGGGCCACGGCCGCCGCCGTCAGCTCGCGCTGCGAGGAGCCGCGCGCGATCAGCTCGTCCATCTCGCGATCGAACTTGAGGAGCTCCATCACCGCCGTGCGGCCGCGATAGCCCTGGTGGTCGGCGTGGCGGAACGGCTCGGCGACGCGGTGGATCATGCGCGGATCGCCCGCGCCGATGCCGAGGATGTGGCGCTCGATGTCGCCCGGCGCATAGGCCTCGCGGCACTCCTCGCGCAGCTTGCGCACGAGGCGCTGAGCGAGGATGCCGATGACGTTGCCGGCCATGATTTCGGGCCGGATCTTCATGTCGATGAGGCGCGGGATCGAGCCGAGCGCGGAGTTCGCGTGCAGCGTCGAGAACACCTGGTGGCCGGTCATCGCCGCACGGAACGCCATCGCGGCCGTGTCCTCGTCGCGGATTTCGCCGACGAGGATGATGTCCGGATCCTGGCGCAGCATGGAGCGCACGCCGCTCGCGAAGTCGAGCCGCACGGCCTCGTTGATCGAGGTCTGGCGGATCATCCCCATCGGATATTCGACCGGATCCTCGAGGGTCATGATGTTGACCGACTCGGTGTTGAGATGATTCAAGAGACTGTAGAGCGTCGTCGTCTTGCCGCTGCCGGTCGGTCCGGTGACGAGGAGCAGACCCTCCGGCCGCGCCACCATGAGCTTCAGCAGATGCAGCACGTCCGCCTCGAGACCGAGATCCTCGATCGGCACGATGCCCTTCTGGCGGTCGAGCACGCGCAGCACGATGTTCTCGCCGTGCACCGTCGGGATCGTCGAAACGCGGAAGTCGATTGCGCGGCCCGACAGCGAGAGCGTGATGCGGCCGTCCTGCGGCGCACGCGTTTCCGCGATGTCCATGCCGGACATGACTTTCAGGCGCACCGCGATCGCCGACCAGTAGTTCTTGTGGAGACTCCGCACCTGACGCAGCACGCCGTCAATGCGGTAGCGGAAGCGGAGAAAACCTTCCTCGGGCTCGAAGTGGATGTCCGAGGCACCGCGCTTCACGGCGTCGGAGAGCAGCGCGTTGACGAGGCGGACGACCGGCTGGCTGTATTCCTGGTTGTCGGCGTCGAGCGATTCGTAATCGATCTCGCCCGTCTCGATCTCCTGCAGGATGCCGTCGACCGAGAGCTCGAAGCCGTAGAACTGATCGATCGCCTTCTCGATCTCGGCCTCGACCGCCATCAGCGGCACGATCTCGATGTCCGCGCCGATGAGCGCCGTGACCTGGTCGAGCGCGACGACGTTGAACGTGTCGGCCATCGCGATCGTCAGGCGATTGCGCAGCGCCTCGAACGTCAGCGGCAGGATGTGGAAGCGGCGCGCGAGATCCTTCGGGATGAGCTTGATCGCCTCGCTGTCGACGACGACCTTCGCGAGATCGGCCTTCTGCTGGCCGAGCGCGCCGCCGAGCACGTCGAGGATGATCGCCTCCGTCGCGAAGCCGAGGCGGACGAGGATCTTGCCGAGGTGCTCGCGGTTCTTCTTCTGCTCGATGAGCGCGATGCGCACCTGGTCCGGGCTCACCACGCCTTTCTGCACGAGCAGCTCGCCGATGCGCAGCGATTTCTTCGCGAGACTCATGGGCGGCGGGCGGGCGCGCGGCTCACTCGGCGCGGCCGAGCGCCTCGACGCGGGCGGCGAGCTGCGCGCGAGCGAAGGCGCCGTGCCCGCCGGCATCGACGAGCTCGAGCGCCTTGCGATAGTAGTCGAGTGCGGCCGCGCGCTGACCGAGGCGATCGAGGCTGACGCCGAGGTTGTAGGCGTAATCGGCGTTCCCGTGATTGCGGCTGTAGGCCTCGAAGTAGCTCTGCTGGGCATCGGCCCAGCGCCCTTCGCGGGCGTAATAGTTGCCGAGCGCGAAATGCACCGGCGGCTTGTCGGTGCCGCGATCGAGCAGGAGCTTCAACTGCGCTTCCGTGACCTGCGTGCCCGCGCCGCCCTCGATCATGAACAGCGCGGCGGCCGCCGCGGCGTTGTCGGGATCGAGCTTGCGCACGCGTGCGTACTCGGCATGCGCGAGCTCGGGCTTGCCGGCGCGCAGATGAATCGCCCCGAGGCCGAGCAGCGCGTCCTTCTGATCGGCGCGCTTCGCGAGCACCTCGCGGTAGAGGCGTTCGGCTTCCGCGTCGTGGCCCGCGGCGTAGGCCGCGTAGGCGCGCTTCAGCGTCGCGTCGAGCTCGGCGGCGCGCGGCTTCGTGCGCGCGATGCGCACTTCCCCGCCGGCGATCTCCGCGTCCGGGTCGAGCGCCGGCACTTTCGGGGTCGCGGCCGGCTTCGGCGTCGCGGGCTTCGCTTTCGGCGTCTCCTCGATCGCGGCCGCGGCCGCGATGGCGGCGGCAAGTGCATCCTCGGTCACGGGCTTCGCGGTCGCCTCGACGGGCGCCGCCACGGGCGACGGTGTCGGCACGACTGCGGCGGGGCCCGGAGCCGGCGCGGGCGCCGGTCGCGGCGACGCGGGGCGCGGCTTCTCCACCGCATTCGCGACGAGCGGCGAAGGCACGGGCTTCACGACCGGCGTCTTCTGCAGATAGAAGAAGCCCGCGGCGGCGAGCCCGACCGCGAGCACGACCGTCATGACGATCGTCGCCCCGAGGATCCAGTTGGTCGTCGCACGGCCGCCCGCGTCGAACACCGTTTGCGCGTTCACGACGGTCTGCCCGAGCGCCTGCGCGAGGTTGTCGCGCGTCGAGCTCGCGAACGGCGGGCGCGTGCGCAGGAAGTCGGCGGGCTCGGGATCGTCGAAGTAGTCCTCGAGCTTCGGCAGCTCGTCGAGCGGGACGGCGGTCGTGGTCGTGGTCGTCTCGCTGATCTGGGCGGACGGCTGCATGGGCTCGAGGCTCAACTGCTCGCGCGAATCCTCGAGCGGCGTCCCGGCCGGGGGCGTCGGCGGCGGCACGGCGAATTCGCGCGTGTCGTCGAGCTGGCGGCGGACCTCGGGCGACAGCGGCTCGCCGGCCGCGAGCTTCTTCTCGGCCTCGGCCTTGCGCAGGGCGTCCATGAGCAGGCTCATGCGCGCGGGTTCCGCATCGCGTGCGTCATTGCGCCTGCGCGCCCGGGCCCTGGCCCAGGTACTGGCGATAGTCCTTGAGATCCGTATCGACGTTCGGGTCCGTCACGACCACGGGTCTCAGGAACACGACGAGCTCGGTCTTCTGGTTGTTCGCCTCGCGGGTGTGGAAGAACGCGTTGCCGATGATCGGCAGCTTCGCGAGCCCCGGCACCTCCCGGTGGCCGCCGCGCAGGTCGTCCTGCATGAGTCCGCCGAGGACGCCGATCTGGCCGTTGACGAGCTTGAGCACGGATTCCATCTCGCGTACGCGGATGACGGGCACGGTGCTCGTGATCTGACTCGCATTGCCGCCGAGCACCTGCCCTGCGAGCTGCACGCCGGGATCGACGGCGTCGCCGATCTTCTGCGAAATCGTCGGCCGCACGGTGAGCGTGACCTCCTTGTTCTGGGAGATCTGCGGCGTGACCGCCATGACGAGACCGACCGGCACGGAGTGGACCTGCGACTGGATGAACGTCCGGCCCTGGGCGTTCTGCGTCGCGTCCTTGTCGGTGACGTCGACGGTGAAGTAGACGAGCTCCTCGACGACCTTCAGCACCGCGGTCTGGTTGTTCAGCACCATCAGACGCGGACTCGACAGCACGCGCGTGTCGCCGAACTCGCGCAACAGACGCAGCGTCGCCGAGAGCGCCTTGCCGCTCGCGTCCGGATCGCTGTAGCCGAGCACGAAGGAGGAGATGTTGTTGTCGATGACGCCGTCGGTGATCGCGCCGAGCATTTTCTGGTTGAACGTGAAGCCGGCCTTGCCGGCGTTCAGCAGCATGCTCCAGTCGACGCCTGCCTGGAACTGATCGGAGAGCGTGACCTCGACGATCGTCGCCTCGATCATGACCTGCCGGCGCGCGTTGACGAGCACGCGATCGATGTACTCCTGGATCTGCTGGTGCTGCTTGCTCGTCGCCTTCACCGACAGTACGCCAGCCTCCGCGTTCACGATCACGTTGTCGCTGAGCCCCTTTTCGCCGCGCGCGGCGCCGCCCTTGCCCTCGCCGAGGATCGCGATGATGTTCTCGGTGAGCGTCTGCCAGAAGCGGTTGTAGGATTTCGAGTTGAGCGCGGTCGAGGAGCTGTTGCTGCCGGCGCCGGTGCTCGACGAGGAGCTGCCCGACGAGCCGCCCGAGCTCTCGGCGTTGCTCTCGCCCGTCGTCGCGACGCGCGTCGCGACGTTGACCTTCGTGTCGACGTCGCGCGAAAGATTCACGTAGCCGACTTCGTAGCTCCGCAGATAGGGCGAGTCCGGTGTGACGACGATCGTGTCGCCCTCGAGCGTATAGCGCAGCTCGACCTGCCGTGCGACGCGCTCGAGGATCTGCTGCAAGGTCTGATCGATGGCATTCAGCGTCACCTTGCCGGCGATCTCGCCCTTGATGTCGACGTTCAGCTTCGCGTCGCGCGCGAGCGCGAACAAGAGCTCGCGCACCGGCACGTCGTTCACGACGACGGTGTAGCGCTCGCCCTCCTTCACGGGCTCGGGCGGCGGCAGGTAGGAGCTCTGGGCGACGACGTCCGGGATGGGCGCGGCCGGCGCGGGGGCTGCGCTCTTGTCGAGATGGCCCGGCGAGGGCTCGGTCTTCGGCGGCACGATCGTCGCGCAGCCGGCCGCGATCCCGACGAGGATCGCGAGCGCGAAGCCGCGGCAGCGGGCCGGCACGATCATGGACGGCTCCCGGCACCGAGCTCGAAGGCCGCGGGCGGCGGCGCGATGCCCTCGTCCGCGACGAGGCCCGGCCCGTCTCCGCTCGTCGCGAGCGCCGCCGACATCTCGGTCAGGTCGCCATAGCCGAGTGCCGGCAGCGCCGGGCGCGGCGCCTGCTCGCCGAGTGCCGCCGGGTCCTTCAGCGCGCGGTGCGGACCCGGGTTGCCGGCCGCCCCGTGATACCAGGCCGCGAACGCGCCGATCGCGAGCAGCGTGCAGGCGGCGAGCGCGGTGACCGGCCGCGACACCACGGGCAGCACGTATTCCGAATCGCGCGCCGCCAGGCGCACGTGGCGCGTCTTCACGGCGCCTTCTCCTTTCGCATAGGCCGCGAGCAGCGCCTTGTCGGCGAGCACGTTCACGCGGCGCACGAGGCCGCCGGAGCAGCGCGTGAGCTCGCGGATCGCCGCGCGCGAGAACAGCTCGCGGCCGCGGTAGCCGCTCGCATGGATGCGGGCGAGGAGATAGTCGCGGATTTCCATCGTCGTGAACGGCTCGAGCCTGAACGTGTAGGTGATGCGCTCCTTCAACTGCCGGATCTCGTGGGCGGCGAGCTTCTGGTCGAGCTCGGGCTGACCGAACATCACGATCTGCAACAGCTTGTCCTGGCTCGTCTCGAGGTTGCTCAAGAGCCTGATCTCCTCCAGCGTCTCGAGCGGCATGCCTTGCGCCTCCTCGATGAAGACGACGACACGGCGGTTGTCGGCGTGGCGCTTCAGGAGATGATCGTGGAGCCCGTGCATCACTTCGAGCTTCGTCGCGCCGCGCGGCAGCTCGAGACGGAGCTCGGCGGCGATCGCCCCCGGCACTTCGTCCGGCGCCAGGCGCGGATTCGCGAGGTAGACGATCTCGCAGTCCTGGGGCAGCTCGCGCTCGAGCATGCGGCACAGCATCGTCTTGCCGCTGCCGACCTCGCCGACGACTTTCACGATGCCCTCGCCGCGGGCCACCGCGTAGACCAGCGCATCGAGCACCGCGCCGCGGTTCGCGCCCGGGAAGAACAGCTCGGGATCGGGGGTGATGCGGAAGGGCGACTTCTCGAAACCGAAGTGGTGACAGTACATGTCCCTAATCCTGGTTGGTGCCGAGCCCGAGCCGGGCCAGCTTGCTGTAGAGCGTCGTACGGTTCACGCCGAGCAGGCGCGCGGCCTTGCTGAGATTGCCGCCCGCGAGCGTCAGCGCCGCGGTCACGTAGCGGCGCTCGATCTCGGCGAGCTCGTCGTCGAGGCGGAAGCCCTCCGCGCGCAGGCGCTGCGCGAGGCCCGCCTCGTCGGCGCGCGCCTCGGACGTCGGGGCAGCTTCGAGCGGCGGCTCGAGTTCGGCCTTGAGCGCGGTCAGGCCGACGCTGCATCCGGGATATTTCGTGCCCAGGCGTATGACGATGTTGCGCAGCTCGCGCACGTTGCCCGGAAAGGGATAGGCGGCGAGCGCAGCCTCCGCTTCGGCATCGAGCGTGAACGGCGCGACGGTGCCGGCGTACTGGCTGAGAAAATGATCGAGCAGGATCCGCCAGTCGTGCTCGCGCTCGCGCAGCGGCGGCACGCTGATCGTCAGCACGCTCAACCGATGGAACAGATCCGCGCGAAAGCTGCCGCGGCGCACGGCGTCGCGCAATTCGCGGTTCGTGGCCGCGACGATGCGCGCCTCGGCGCGGCGCGGCGTGGTCTCGCCGACCCGGTAGAACTCGCCGTTCTCGAGCACGCGCAGGAATTTCGTCTGCAGCTCCGCCGGCAGCTCGCCGACCTCGTCGAGGACGAGCGTGCCGCGGCCCGCCTCCTCGAAGAATCCCGCACGCGATTTGTCGGCGCCGGTGTAGGCGCCGCGGGCGTGGCCGAAGAGCTGGGACCCGAGCAGCTCCGGCGTGAAGGCCGCGCAGTTCAGCGTCAGCAGCGGCTCGTGGCGGCGCGCGCTCTCGCGATGCAGGCATTCCGCGACGAGCTCCTTGCCACTGCCGGACTCGCCCTCGATCAGCACCGGAAACGGCGAGCTCGCGAATTGTCTGACGAGCTCGCGGAGCTGGCGCATGCCGCCGCTCGCGCCGAGCAGGACGTCGTCGGCGACGGCGCGCGGCGGCGCGGGCGCGGTTTCCGCGGCGAGGATCATGACCTGGTGCTGGAGCCGCGCGCGCAGGAGCTCCGCGTCGCAGGGCTTCGGCACGAAATCCACCGCGCCGAGCGTCAGCGCGTGGCGGATGTTCGCGGGCTTGCTCTGGCCGGAGAGCACGAGGATCTTCATCGTGCGGTTGAAGGCGAGCAGCTCGCGGATGAGCGTGAAGCCCTCGTCCGGCAGATGCGGCGTCGGCGGCAGGCCGAGATCGACGAGCGCGAGCGCGGGCGCTTCCGGCAGCGCCTGCAGCAGGGCCTTCGCCTGGGCACGATTCGGCGCGACGTGGACTTCGAACTGGGGACGGAGGACGAAGGACAGCGACTCGGCGATCAGCGGGTCGTCGTCGACCAGGATCAAGCCCGGCCGCTCGCGCCCGCCCGTACTGGCGGACTCATGCGCGGACGACATCACCGTCGGCACCGAGGCCCAGATTGCGGCAGACCGCCTCGGAGGCCTCGTACTGGTTCATGGTGTAGAAGTGCAGCCCCGGCGCGCCGCGCTCGACGAGGCGCGCGCAGAGCTCGGTCGTCACGTCGATGCCGAAGTTGCGGATCGCCAGGCGGTCGTCGCCGAAATCGCGCAGCCGCTTGACGATCCAGCGCGGGATCTCCGCGCCGCACATCTCCGAGAAGCGCGAGAGCTGGCTGAAATTCGTGATCGGCATGACGCCGGGGATGATCGGGATCTCCACGCCGAGCCGGCGCACGCTGTCGACGAAGCGGAAGTAGGCGTCGGGATTGTAGAAGTACTGCGTGATCGCGCCGTCCGCGCCGGCCTCGACTTTGCGCTTGAAGTTCAGGAGGTCGAGCTCGGCCGACGGCGCCTGCGGGTGGAACTCGGGATAGGCGGCGACCTCGATGACGAAATCGCGGCCGGTCTCGGCGCGGATGAACGCGACGAGCTCGTTGCCGTAGCGCAGCTCGCCGAAGCCGGTCGTACCCGACGGCATGTCGCCCCGCAGGGCGACGACGCGCTTCACGCCCGCCTCGCGGTATTGCGCGAGCACGCTGCGGATCTGGGCGAGCGGCGTACCCATACAGGAGATGTGCGGCGCGGTGTCGATGCCGGTCGCCGCGCGGGTCGCGAGCGCGGTCTCGAGCGTGAGCTCCTTCGTGCTGCCGCCGGCGCCGAACGTGACGGAGAAGAATTCGGGGCGCAGCCGCGCGAGGCGGATGCGGGTCGCTTCGAGCTTGCCGACCGCCTCGGGCGAACGCGGCGGGAAGAACTCGAAGCTCAAGGAAACGTGCGGTCGTTGTACGGTCACGGAAGCCCCACCACTGGAATGACGTCGAGAATTCGACCATGCGCGACACGCATTGGCGAATCCTTTCGGTGATGACTTCTGCCTGTGGCATCGCGGTCATCGGGGCGAGGGCTATATTTATGACGCTAAATATATCGCGTTTTTAATAAGGTGTAATCTGCAGCTCATCCTGCACTTTAGGAAACGGGCCAGTGGGACGGCGGGATGGGACGGGAAGTTGTCCCGCGCAAACAAACGCAAATTCAACCACCGTTCGGCGCAAGTCGCCGCGGCTGGCGGTCTACAGTCCGAGTGTGGCCCGCCACGGCGCCGGCCACGCCGGTCAATCCGCCCGCGCACGAGCCGATAAGCTGGCCTTCAAACCCGGAAGCACCCATGAACAAGACTATGACTGCCGCCGTCGCGGCCGTGTACCTGCTGGCCTGCCCGGGCCTCTCGTGCGCCGCGGACGCGGTAACCAGGGATGGCACGCAGTACTACGAGGCCGCGACCGGCCTGTTCGGCAAGGGTGACTACCCGGGAGCGGTCATCCAGCTCAAGAACGCCCTGCAGAAATCGCCGAATCTGCTCGCTGCCCACGTGCTGCTCGGCCGCGCCTACCTGAAACAGCACCTGGGCGCGGAGGCCGAGAAGGAGATCAAGCTCGCGATGCAGGCCGGCGGCGACAACTCGGTGACCGCGCCGCTGCTCGCCGAGGCCTATCTCCTGCAGTTCCGGTACCGCCCGCTGCTCGACGAGGTCGGCGCGGAGGGCCTGGGCGACGCCGCAGCCGTGGCGGTGCTCGTGATGCGCGGTCAGGCGCACCTCGAGATCGGCGAGCTCGAGCGCGCGAACCAGGACTTCCAGGAGGCCGGCCGCCGCGATCCCACGGGCGTCCGGCCCGTGCTCGGTCAGGCCCTGACCGCCCTCAGGCGCAGCGATTTCGCGACCGCGGCGAGCCTGGCCGACGAGGCGCTGACGCGGGCGCCGCAGGATCCTGAGGCCTGGAACACGCGCGCGTCGGTCCACCACGCGCAGGGCGAGCTCGCCGAGGCGCTCGCGAAATACACGAAAGCGCTCGAGATTGAACCTCTGCACCGGGACGCCCGCGTCGCCCGCGTCGCGGTCCTGCTCGATCTCGGGCGGGACGCCGAGACCCGCGCGGATTTCGCGTTTCTCGGTGAGCACTACGCCTCCGATCCGCGCGCGGCCTACCTGCGGGCCCTCAAGCTGTCCCGCGGCGGCGACGACGCCGGTGCGCGCTCCCATCTCGCCGAGGCCGCGAACCTGCTCTCCCAGGTCGACACGGACTGGCTCGACAACAACGCCCAGCTCCTGCTCCTCGCCGGCACGACGAACTTCAGCCTCGGCGACTTCGAGAAGGCCCAGGGCTATCTCGAGCGCTACGTCGCCCACAATGCGAACGCGACGGGCGCCCGCAAGCTGCTCGCCGCGTCCCTGCTCGCGACCGACAAGGCGGACCGCGCGATCAGCATCCTGACCACCGCCCAGGTCGAGGCGCCGCGCGATCCCAAGGTTCTGAGCCTGCTCGCGAATGCGTGGATGGCCAAAGGCCGGCACGAGAAGGCGACGCAGCTCCTCGAGCAGGCCGCGGCGCTGCCCGGCGCGGACAGCGACGTGCAGACCGAGCTCGCGATCACGCGCCTGCTCGGCGGCAAGACCGAGCAGGCGCTCGGCGACCTGCAGTCGATCGTCAAGACCCACCCCGAAGCCGGTAAGGCGAATCTCGTGCTCGCCGTGATGTACCAGCGGCGGGGCGAGTTCAAGCAGGCGGCCGAGCTCGCGGGGCGGCTGTGCGAGCAGAATCCGAAGAACCTGACCGCGCTGAACCTGCTCGCGTCCGCCCAGGCCGGCCTCGGCGATCGCGCCGCGGCCCGCGAGACCTACCGGCGCGCGCTCGACGTCGATCCCGCGTTCCACCCCGCGGTGCTGAACCTCGCGAAGCTCGATCTCCTCGACGGCAAGCCCGGCGACGCGCGCGAGCGGCTGAAGGAGGCCTTGAAGCACAAGGCGAACGACGACCTGATCCTCATGGCGCTCGCCGAGACCGAGGAGCGCGACGGCAAGCCCGCCGAGGCGATCCGCTGGCTCGAGCAGGGCCGCAGCGCGAACGACGGCGCGGTGAACCTGCGCCTGTATCTCGCGAACCTGCTGATCCGCGACAAGGCCCTCGACCGCGCCCAGACGGTCGTCGAAGAGGCGCAGAGCCGCGAGCCGGAGAGCCTCCAGGTCCTCGAGGCCGCGGCCCGGCTGCAGATTGCGCTCGACCGCCCGCAGCAGGCGCGCGGGATCCTGAAACGGATGGCCGATCGGGCCGCCTTCGATGCCCCGGCACTCGTCGGCATCGCCCAGCGTCAGGCGCAGATCCAGGCGACGGACGATGCGCTCTACTCCCTCAGCAAGGCCGTCCAGGGTGCGCCCGGCTACCGGCCGGCCCGCGTCGCGGCACTGCAGGTCGCGCTCGCGGCTGGCAATTCCGGGCGCGTCGACAGCGAGCTCGAGGCACTCGCCGCGCGCTGGCCGGACGATCCCGTGACCCTCCAGCTCACCGGTGACGTCGCGATGTCGCGCAATCAGCCGGCCCAGGCCGCGAGCGCCTATCGCAAGGCGCTGGATCGGCAGCAGTCGAGCGTCTTCACGATCCGGCTCGCCGCGGCGCTCATGGCGTCCAAACAAGGCAGCGAGGCCGCAGCCATGCTCCACCGCTGGATCGAGGCCCACCCGGACGATGCTGCCGCCGGGCAGGCGCTCGCCGAGGCCGAATTCTTCCTCGGCAATCTGCCGGCCGCCCGCAAGGCCTACGAGGCCGCGGTCGCGCGCGACCCGAAGAACGCGATGCTGCTGAACAACTATGCCGTGGTGCTCGAGAAGAGCGGCGACGCCGAAGCCCTGGCGCGGGCTCGTGAGGCCCGGGCCCTCGCGCCCGCCGATCCGAACGTGAACGACACGCTGGGCTGGCTGCTGACGGTGCACGGCCAGGCCGAAGAAGGTCTGACGTATCTCCGGGATGCGCAGTCGCGCGACGCCTCCTCCCCGAGCATCCGCTACCATCTCGCGCTCGCCCTCGCCGGCCTCGACCGCAAGGACGAAGCGAAGCGCGAGCTCGACACACTGCTCGCGGACAAGAGCGAGTTCGGCGACCGCAGCGAGGCCGAGGCCTTGCGCAGGCGACTCGGACCCTAGTTGTCAAAGCGCTTGACAGTTGTCGGGCTCAGGCGACCATGGCGCCGGGCTCGAATTCGCAAGTCTTTGAATCATAAAGCAGCGGAGAATCTGGCCGGGATCTTGCTGCAAAGCGCGTAACACGGCGGGAAAGCGCGTGTTTGTAAAAAGACACATAAAGTCACAGAGCCCCATTGGCTGCGTCGCAGGACGCGAAGAGAGATCGACATGCTGAATCGGCAACGTCTGTTCGGAATAGCCCTCGCTGCAACGACGGCTCTCGCGGCTTCGACCGCCCAGGCTGCGTTCGTATGGAACTTCGGGGGCTCGGGCGGCAAGCTCAGCGGCGCCGCGACGACGTTCAACGCCAGCTTCGGCGGCAAGACGGTCACGGCCTCGGTCACCGCCTGGGCCGACAGCGGCGCCGTCGGCGACGGCGGCACGAACCGCGTGCTCAATCAGGGCAACGTCTACCAGTACTCCGGCGGCCTCGGCGTGCAATGGGTCGCGCCGACCGGCACGACCATCAACGGGCTCAGCCAGGAATCGACCGGCGTTCCCGAGCACACCATGGACAACTGCGGCCTGCTCAACTCTTTCGGGTCCTGCACCGCCGGCACGCCCGAGGACTTCATCCTCTTCAAGTTCAGCGACAGCGTCGCGCTCTCGCAGGTCGCCCAGGGCTGGTTCCAGAGCGACGCCGACATCACCGTGCTCGCCTACACCGGTGCCGGCGACCCGACCGCGAACCTCACGAAAGACACCTACGCCTCGACGGATGCCGCGGGCGGCCTCAGCACCGGCCTCGTCAACGACGGCTGGACCTGGGTCGGCAACTACGCCAATCTGCAGAACGGCGCCGCGACCATCAACACCGGCGCGAACACCGGCGGCCAGGCCGTCACCTCGAGCTACTGGCTCATCGGCGCCTACAACTCCCGCGTCCATGCGGAAGCGAGCACCTGGGACAACAACAACGACTTCCTGAAAATCACCTCGCTCGCCGGCACGGTCACGCCGCCCGGCGGCAAAGTGCCGGAGCCGGCCTCGGCCGCGCTCGTGCTGCTCGGCCTCGCGGCAGTCCGCCGCTACCGCCCGCGCCGCGGCTGAGCTCCGCGCTGCTCCCCTCGACAGGGCCCTGCGGGGCCTTGTTTCGTTTACGGCCGCTTGATCTGCGTCGCCCGGCGGGATGGAGCGCGCCGGCCCGAGACGTTAGAATGCCGACCCCTTGCGGAGGCCGGTGGACCGGCTTCCACCAGACCGCGGCCAGCGCCGCGAACCGTTGCCGGAGGCGCTCCGGAGCCGCTGCGCGCAGCGCGCGTCCCGGTGCCGCGACCGTATGTGTTGAACATCACCCTGACCGTCCTCGGTCAATCCGCAGGAGCATCGACATGAATTCGAGCGCCGTCGCATCGTCATCCACTTCCGTCCCGAGCCGCCGCGACCTCGCGAACGCCTTGCGTGCGCTCAGCATGGACGCCGTCCAGGCCGCGAACTCCGGCCACCCGGGCGCGCCGCTCGGCATGGCGGACTTCGTCGAAGTGCTGTGGCGCGACCACCTCGCGCACAATCCCGGCAATCCCCACTGGTTCAACCGCGACCGCTTCGTGCTCTCGAACGGCCACGGCTCGATGCTCATCTATTCGCTGCTGCACCTGACGGGCTATGCGCTGCCGATCGAGGAGCTGAAGCGCTTCCGGCAACTGGGCTCCAAGACCCCCGGCCATCCCGAGGTCCACCACACGCCCGGCATCGAGACCACGACCGGTCCGCTCGGCCAGGGCATCGCGAACGCGGTCGGCATGGCGCTCGCGGAGAAGATCCTCGGCGCGCACTTCAACCGCGAAGGCTTTCCGGTCGTCGATCACCACACCTACGTCTGCGTCGGCGACGGCTGCCTGATGGAAGGCCTCTCGCACGAGGCCTGCTCGCTCGCCGGCACGCTCGGCCTCGGCAAGCTCGTCGCGCTCTACGACGACAACGGCATCTCCATCGACGGCAAGGTCGAGGGCTGGTTCACGGACGACACCCCGGCGCGCTTCGCGGCCTACGGCTGGCACGTCGTCCCGAACGTCGACGGCCACGACGCGGCGGCCGTCGCCAAGGCGCTCGCCGCGGCCCGTGCCGAGACGGCGCGGCCCTCGCTCATCTGCATGAAGACCGTGATCGGCTTCGGCTCGCCGAACAAGGCCGGCACCGCGGGCTGCCACGGCGCGGCGCTCGGCGAGAAGGAAGTCACCGCGACGCGCGAGAAGCTCGGCTGGAATCATCCGCCGTTCGAAATCCCGGCGGCCATCGCGAAGGCCTGGGACGCCCGCGAGGCGGGTGCGAAACGCGAGGCGGCCTGGCAGGAGCTCTTCACGAAATATCTCAAAGCGCACCCGGAGCTCGGCGCGGATCTCGAGCGCCGCATGGCGGGCGAGCTGACCGAGGCCTTCGGCAATTTCGCGCTCGACGCCGTCAGGCAGATGCAGGCCGAAGGCGGCGCGAATGCGACCCGCAAGTCCTCCCAGCTCGTGCTCGAGAAGCTCGGCCCGCACTGCCCCGAGCTCGTCGGCGGCTCGGCCGACCTCTCGGAATCGAACAACACGCACTGGTCGGGCTCGCACACCGTGAGCGCCGCGCAGGCGGACGGCAACTATCTCGAATACGGCGTGCGCGAATTCGGCATGGCCGCGATCATGAACGGCCTGGCGCTGCACGGCGGCGTCATACCCTACGGCGGCACGTTCCTCGTGTTCTCGGATTACTGCCGCAACGCGGTGCGCATGGCGGCGCTGATGAGCATCCGTTCGATCTACGTCTTCACGCACGATTCGATCGGCCTCGGCGAAGACGGCCCGACGCACCAGCCGATCGAGCACGCGGCGGCGCTGCGGCTCATTCCGAACGTCCAGGTCTGGCGGCCCTGCGACGGCGTCGAGACGGCCGCGGCCTGGGCCGCGGCGATCGAGCGTCCGGACGGTCCGACGGCGCTGCTGCTGACGCGCCAGGGCGTGCCGACGCAGCCGCGCGACGCCGCGCAGCTCGCCGCGATCGCGCGCGGCGGCTACGTGCTCGTCGAGCCGGCCGGTGCGCCGGACGCGCTCGTGATCGCGACGGGCTCCGAGGTCGCGCTCGCGGTCGCGGCCGCGAACGAATTGAACGCGCAGGGCGCGCGCCTGCGCGTCGTGTCCATGCCCTGCTGCGAGCGCTTCTCGCATCAGGACGCGGCCTATCGCGAAGCGGTGCTGCCCTCGGGCATCCGCCGCCGCATCGCGATCGAAGCGGCGAGCGGCGACTATTGGTACAAGTTCGTCGGCCTCGACGGCGAGATCATCGCGCTGCACGGTTTCGGCGCCTCGGCGCCGGCCGGCGATCTGTTCAAGCTTTTCGGTCTGACGGCCGAACAGGTGAAAGTACGTATTCAGTCCTACCTCTCGCGGTGATATGAAATCCGTACGCTTTTTCGAGTCCCCATCCAGGAGATCGCATTCATGACCATTCGAGTCGGAATCAACGGCTACGGCCGCATCGGACGCAACGTGGTGCGCGCGCTTTACGAAGCGGGCCGCACCAAGGACATCCAGATCGTCGCGGTGAACGACCTCGGCGACGCCAAGACGAACGCCCACCTCACCCGCTACGACACCGCGCACGGCCGCTTCCCCGGCACGATCGAGGTCGACGGCGATTCCATGGTCGTGAACGGCGATCGCATCCGCGTGCTGAGCGAGAAGGATCCGGCGAAGCTGCCCTGGGGCGAGCTCGAGGTCGACGTCGTGATGGAATCGACCGGCATCTTCACGAGCCGCGAGAAGGCGGGCCTCCACCTCCAGGGCGGCGCGAAGAAAGTCATCATCTCGGCGCCCGCGAAGGGCGACGTCGACGCGACGATCGTCTACGGCGTGAACCACAAGTCGCTGAAGGCCTCGCACCAGATCATCTCGAACGCCTCGTGCACGACGAACTGCCTCGCGCCGCTGGTCAAGCCGCTGCACGAGAAGATCGGTCTCGTCGCCGGCCTGATGACGACGATCCACGCCTACACGAACGACCAGGTGCTGACGGACGTCTATCACTCGGATCTGCGCCGTGCGCGTTCGGCGACGATGTCGATGATCCCGACGAAGACCGGGGCCGCCGCGGCCGTCGGCCTCGTGCTGCCCGATCTGAACGGCAAGCTCGACGGCCTCGCCGTGCGCGTGCCGACGATCAACGTCTCGCTCGTCGATCTCACGTTCACCGCGAAGCGCGCGACCGACAAGAAGGAAATCTCGGCGATCATGAAGGAAGCCGCCGACGGCGAGCTGAAGGGCATCCTCGAGTACAACGATGCGCCGCTCGTCTCGATCGACTTCAACCACAATCCCGCGTCCTCGATTTTCGAGGCGAGCGAGACGAAGGTCATCGGCGGCACGCTCGTCAAGGTCATGGCGTGGTACGACAACGAGTGGGGCTTCTCGAACCGTATGCTCGACACCGCCATCGCGCTGATGAACGCCGGAGCCTGAGACCATGCTCAGCATGTCCGGGCTCGCGCTCGCCGGGAAACGCGTACTCATCCGCGAGGACTTCAACGTTCCGATCAAGAACGGGAAGATCAGCGACGACACCCGCCTCCGGGCGGGTGCACCCACCGTGAAGGCCGCCGCGGAGGCGGGCGCGAAAGTGCTCGTCATGTCGCATCTCGGCCGGCCGAAAGAAGGCGTGCCCGATCCGGCCGCCTCGCTCGCCCCGCTCGCCGACGCGCTCGCGAAGCTCGTCGGCCGGCCCGTGCGTTTCGCGGCCGACTGGATCGACGGCGTCGCGGTCGCGGACGGCGAGATCGTGCTTTGCGAGAACGTGCGCTTCCTCGCCGGCGAGGAGAAGAACCTCGACGAGCTCGCGAAGAAGATGGCGGCGCTCTGCGACATCTTCGTCAACGACGCGTTCGCCACGGCCCATCGCGCCCAGGCCTCCACGCACGGCGTCGCGAAGTTCGCGCCCGTCGCTTGTGCGGGCCCGCTGCTCAAGGCCGAGATCGATGCGCTGAAGACCGCGCTGCACGCGCCGAAGCGTCCGCTCGTCGCGGTCGTCGGCGGCTCGAAGGTCTCGACGAAGCTCGACGTGCTCGAGTCGCTCGTGCAGAAGGTCGATCAGCTCATCGTCGGCGGCGGCATCGCGAACACGTTCCTGAAAGCCATGGGCCAGCCAATCGGCAAGTCGCTCTGCGAGGACGACATGGTCGACACCGCGAAGCGCATCATCGAAGCCGCGAAGGCGCGTGGTGCGGCGGTGCCGATCCCGGTCGATGTCGTGTGCGGCAAGGAATTCGACGAGAAGACCGCCGCGACGACGATGGACGTCTCGAAGGTCGCGGCCGACGACATGATCATGGACCTCGGACCGAAGACCACCGCGTCCTTCGCGCAGGCCTTGAAATCCGCGGGCACGATCGTCTGGAACGGGCCGCTCGGCGTGTTCGAATTCGATCAGTTCGCCGCCGGCACGAAAACGCTGGCGCAGGCGATCGCGCATTCCAGCGCGTTCTCCATCGCGGGCGGCGGCGACACGCTCGCGGCGATCGCGAAATTCGGCATCACGAATCAGGTCTCCTACATCTCGACCGCGGGCGGCGCCTTCCTCGAATACCTCGAGGGCAAGACCCTGCCGGCGGTCGCGATCCTCGAAACGCGCGCTGCAGGCTGACCGTCTCTCATCATGTTCCGGCCGGCGTCGCGAGACTCCGGCCGGCTTTTCGTAGTTCTCCGCAGGTGCGATCAGCCGCAGGCGTAAGCGGACGCCCGACGTGCACCTGCCGCAGTCCTGCAGGTGCCGACGAAAGAGGCGCGTCGATCGCGCTGTAGTGTCGAGCCATGGCGGACATGCGGCGTTCGCCCCGGCCTGCGCCGGGACTACCTCTTGGTGATCCTGTCGGCTTCGTACCGCGGCGATCCGTGCTCGGGCGCCTCATGTACGAACCGGACGTACCGAGCTTCGGACCCGCGAATTGCGGTTAAGATGCTTCATCGAATTCCGCGAGCGGAGACTCCCATGCGCCGTACGAAAATCGTCGCGACCCTCGGCCCGGCCACGGACGACCCCAAGGTGCTCGAGCGGCTCATCGCGGGCGGGCTCGACGCGGCGCGGCTGAATTATTCCCACGGCAAGGCCCAGGATCACGCCGAGCGCGCCCGCGCGGTACGGCGCGCGGCGGGCAGGCAACAGCGCGAGGTCGCGCTGATCGCGGATCTGCAGGGGCCGAAAATCCGCATCGAATGTTTCCGCGAGGGTCCGATCGTGCTCGCCGAGGGCGCGGAGTTCACGATCGACGCCGCGCTCGGCGCCGAGGCGGGCGACGACAGACGTGTCGGGGTCGCCTACAAGGCATTGCCCCAGGACGTGAGAGCCGGCGACACGCTGCTGCTCGACGACGGCCGCATCGTCCTGAAAGTCACGAAGGTCGCGGGCACGGCCGTGAAGACGAAAGTCGTGACCGGCGGGACGCTCTCGGATCACAAGGGCCTGAACCGCGAAGGCGGCGGGCTCTCCGCGCCGGCGCTGACGCGCAAGGATCGTGCGGATCTGCGCCATGCCGTGGCGCAGGGCGTCGATTACGTCGCGGTCTCCTTCCCGCGCTCCGCCGAAGACATCGAGACCGCGCGCAAGCTCGTGAAGAAGGCGGGGGGCACGGCCGGCATCATTGCGAAGATCGAGCGCGCCGAGGCGCTGCAGTGCGCGGCGGACATCATCCGCACCGCCGACGGCATCATGATCGCGCGCGGCGATCTCGGTGTGGAAATCGGCGACTCGCGCCTGCCGCCCGTGCAGAAGCAGTTGATCGCGACGGCGCGCCGTCTGCACCGCTTCGTCATCACCGCGACGCAGATGATGGAATCGATGATCGAAAACCCGGTGCCGACGCGTGCCGAGGTCTTCGACGTCGCGAACGCGGTGCTCGACGGCACGGACGCGGTGATGCTGTCCGCAGAGACGAGCGTCGGCCGCTACCCGGCGCAGGCCGTGGAGCACATGGCACGGATCTGCGTCGAGGCCGAAAAGGAATGGACGGAGCACGAGCCGAATCTCATGCTCGACGCCGCGTTCGAGCGCGCCGACCAGGCGATTGCGATGTCGGCGATCTACTGCGCGAACCGCATCGGCGTCACCGCGATCGCCGCGCTCACCGAGACCGGCTCGACGACGAACTGGATGTCACGCATCAACACCGACATCCCGATCTTCGCGCTCTCGCGCAATCCGCAGACGCTGCGCCGCGTGACGCTCTACCGCGGCGTCTATCCCATCGCCTTCGACGTCACCGCCGTGCATTACTCCGAGGTCACACACGAGGTGCTGGCCCGGCTGCTGGCACACGGCGGCGCGAAGCGCGGCGACAAGGTGATCCTCACGAAAGGCGATCTGCGGGGCACGACGGGCGGCACGAACGGCATGAAAATCGTGACCGTCGGCGACATCGTCGAGCACGTCGGCTGACGACGGCGCCGCACCACCGCGCTCAGCCTCTCGCGAACGCCTGCTTCGCGACCATCGCCGCGCCGACCATCGACAACACCGCGAACAGCAGCGCCGGCGCATAGCCGATGAACGTCGCGGGATTGCGCTCGCCGAAACGGTTCGAGGCGATCGTGAGCGCACGGTTCGGCGCGAAGAGCGCGGCCCGGTAGAAGTGCATCTCTTTGCGGATCGATTGGGGAGAGAAACGCTCCGGGCATTCTGGTGAGGCGTAGGGTTTTGACGATGCGGTTTGATGCGCCGGGCCGGGGCGACGCCACGGCACACGCCTTTCGGACTCCGCTATTGTGTCGTCCCGGCGCAGGCCGGGACCCAGTCGTCGCACCAGGGCAATCCCGATCATCCCTGGGTCCATGGTTCTAGCGTGGCAACGCTGCAAGGATTCAGCGCTCCGCGGCCCGCGGTTCGATCGATGCGCCACGGTTCAGCGACTGGGTCCCGGCCTGCGCCGGGACGACGCTCGAACGACGTGTCGTTACGGTGCCGAGGTCCGACAACTCACGGCGACCGCTGCAGCGGTTAACATGCACGGACTCTTCCACGAACGGAGCGCCCATGCCCACCGACACCGTGGGTCTCGATGCCGCCGAGGCACGAGGCCGCCTGCGCGTCATCGTCGCGGGCATCAGCGCGCTCATTCTGACCATCGGCCTCGCGCGCTTCTCGTATACGCCGCTGCTGCCGGTGATGCGTGTGCAGGCCGGGCTCTCGTATGCCGCGGGCGGCTGGCTCGCGACCTCGAACTACCTCGGCTATATCGCCGGTGTCTTGCTCGCGGCATCGATCGCGGATCTCGAATGCAAATTCCGGCTCTACCGGCTCTGCCTCGTGCTCGCGGTGGCGACCACGATGGCGATGGGCCTCACGACGAACGTCGCGCTGTGGCTCGTGCTGCGCTTCGTCTCCGGCGCGGCGAGCATCGGCGGGCCGCTGCTGTCCTCGGGCCTCGTGCTGAACTGGCTCATGCGCCACGGCCGGCGTCCCGAGCTCGGCTTGCACTTCACGGGCCTCGGTCTCGGCATCGTGCTGAGCGGCCTCGCGGTCGCGGCGATGTCGGCCCACCTCGCCTGGGACGCGCAGTGGATCGCGTTCGGCGTGCTCGGCCTCGCGTTCTTCGTGCCGGCCTGGATCTGGCTGCCCGCGCCGGGCCCGGTGCCCGCCGCGCACGCCGAGGCCTACACGCGGCCGCCGTCGCGGAGCTGGATGTGGCTGCTCGTGGGCGCCTATTTCTGCGCCGGCTGGGGCTTCGTCACGAGCGGCACGTTCATCGTCGCGATCCTCGAGAAGCTGCCGACGTTCGCCGGCAGAGGGAGCTGGACCTGGGTCGCGCTCGGCCTCGCCGCGACACCCTCGGCCTTCCTCTGGGATCGCATCGCGCGCGCCATCGACATGATCCCCGCATTGCTGCTCGCCTATGCCTTGCAGACGCTCAGCATCGTCATTCCGCTCCTCACCGCGAATCTCGCCTCGAACCTCCTCGGCGCGATGCTCTTCGGCAGCACGTTCGTCGGCATCGTGAGCCTCATGCTCGCGCTCATCGGCCGCTGCTTCCCCGAGAACCCCGCGAAGGCGATGGCGCGGCTGACGATCAGCTACGGCATCGCGCAGACGGTAGCGCCCGCGCTGGCCGCGTTGCTCGCGACGACGGCGGGAGGTTATCGCGGATCGCTCGGTATCGCGGGCGGGGTGATGGCGATCGGGGTCGTGTTGATCGCGATAATCGGCGCGCGGCACGGCGCGGGGGCGGCGGTGGGAGAGCGGGCGGGGTGAGGTGGCCGGAAAAAGGGTTCATCTGCGAACAGCAGGGAAGCTTGTTCAGCCCACCGCGGAGCGCTTCGGTAGCCCGTCGCTCTCGTGCAGACGAGGGCCTAGGGAAGCTCTGAACAAGTTCAGAGCTTCCGGCGGCACAGGGATGTGCCGCCGTGAACAGTGGCGTAAGCCATTGTTCACGTAAGGTCGGCAAGAACCACGCTTCTTGCCGACCGTGCTCTGAAAAGTCCAGGATGGAGAATTCCAGCGCGGTGGGTAAATGAACCCTCCAGAGCCCGAAGTTCACTGCGCGTGCCGTGGGTCACCGACTGGGCCCTCGCCGTCGCGAGGGCGACGGGCAGCAGCTGGCGCGCGATGCATCGACCGACCGGCTGTCAGGAAAGGCAAGGGAAAAATGGACTCGACGTCTGCGTCAGTAGTGGGTCCGGATCCTCTGGAACACACATCTCTGTCACCTTCCTGCCCGGCTCCGGCTTCAGCACGAGATACCAATGGCGGACCGCCGGGCTCCAGGGCCAGGCGAGAAAGTACGTGCTGTCGTCGAGACCGAACGGCCACAGGTACATATCGCGACTCCAGAATTTGCCGACGTCCGCCTCGTCCCACCAGGGAGGCGACGCGTGCTTCACGAGATAGACGGGACGCGACGCATTCGGCTGCGGGCTCCCGGCCGGCGAGTCGCCGCGCATCCAGTCATCGGGTAAGACGGCCGTCGCGGCCGCTTCGTATCGTGCGTCGCGATCCGCGGGCTTCATTTCCATTCCCGCAGCCGGCGGAAGACTTCCCCGGGCGAACGTGAAGTCGCGGTCGTCCTGTATCCCGTTCGCACGTTCGTGTCTGGCGACGACGGTGTCGACGACGTGGTCGTTGTCGATGTCGAACGAATAGAGTCGATACCCCCCATAGCTCGGGGAACCGCCGGCGGCTTTCATCTCGTCCATCGTCTGCGCTGGAATCGGCGTGGCTTCGGGCGGCGTGCCGAGCTCGGGTGAGATGTCGCCGCCGAGATTCTCGTTCCTTCGACCATGCATCTCGGTACCGAAGCGGGCGCACAGCTTGTCGTCGGTGGCATACAGCAGCGCCATGGAGCCAGCACGCGGCATCACCGGCTCGTCGCCCTCTGGATATTCCAGCGCGTCCCGATCCGAGGACGAATCCGGATTCATCATGCCGTCGCATTGCTCCTCCGCCGGAGAATCCGTGTCGGCGAACGTAACCTGGAGCCGGCACGTGGTGCCGACACAGCCAGTAATGTTCCCTGTCGACGATGATCCGCGGGGAACACTTCCCCTTCTGATCCTGGGGACATTTGACTTCGAGTCTGTTCTGTTCCCTGACCTTGTCGATCCAGAGACTCGCCCAGATATCCGGAATCGCGCCGCCCATACCGAAGCTGAACGTCGGACCGAGAGCCAGCTTCACGCGTACCAGCGGGCCTTTCGGGATCTGGCAATCCTGTGGTGCTTTGCTGCTGGCGCTCTCGTCGCCGTCGTCGACGGAGACCATACGGGCCTCGATCAACGCGCGCTCGTTTTCGCAGGTGACGCGAAGTCGATAGTCCCGGCTGTCAGCCAGTGCGACTGAGACATGCGCTGAAACGACGATGAGCGCAGTCGCTGACATCAGGCGAAGGAATGCGGTCGCCCGCGGTTCGAATTCCGTTTCTACTTTCGGCCTCGCCGAAACTCCTTTCAGTGACCTGCAAGTGCCGGCGTCCGCGCCGCCTACTTCCCCCGCTTCCCCTCTCTCACCCACGCGATCAACGTCACGACCGCCCCGAGATCCAGCATCACGCCCACCGCGATGAACGACCACGCGACCGCCGGCGGCTGCAGCATGGTTAGCGCCGGGATCTTCGCGAGACCGAGCACGCCGGCCGCGAGACATGCGGTGGCGCCGAGCGTCTGCGCGATGAACGAGGCCGGCAGCATGCGCTTCTCCCCGTTCATTGCGAGGCCACCGAGACGACCGGCTGCGTCTCGCTCTCCGAGACGAGCACGGTCATGAGGTTCGTCACGAGCCGCACGCGTTCGGCTTCGCCGAGCTTCACGATGCCTTCGGATTCGAGGCGGTCGAGGCTCATCTTCAGCATGCTCACCGCGCCCTCGACGATCTGCGTGCGCGCGGCGACGACGGCCGCGGCCTGCTGACGGCGCAGCATCGCCCCGGCGATCTCCGGCGCATAGGCGAGGTGCG
Source organism: Gammaproteobacteria bacterium (assembly GCA_016209015.1). Classification (GTDB taxonomy): domain Bacteria; phylum Pseudomonadota; class Gammaproteobacteria; genus JACQWY01. The sequence goes on from JACQWY010000025.1 coordinate 38,428, forward strand.
TGATGCGCGCTTCGACGATTTCGAGGCCCGCCATGACGACGTGCTCCTGGATCGTCTCGGCGAGCGCGCGGGCGACGGCGTCGAGATCCCCGCGCAGCGAGTTCTCGCCCGCAGTGTCGCCGTCGTACCAGCGCGAGCTGACGACCTTGCGCACGGCCGACTCGCTCTGCATCGTGACGTAGGCGACGTAGTCCTCGACGTCGAACGTCGCGCGCGCGGTGTCCGCGACGCGCCAGACGATCACCGCCGCGACCTCGATCGGATTGCCGGCGAGATCGTTCACTTTCAGCGTCGGCGTATTCAGATTGTTCGCGCGCAGCGAGAGCTTCCGCTTCTTGTAGAACGGATTCACCCAGTAGAAGCCGCCGTCGCGCAACGTGCCGGCGTAGGTGCCGAAGAAGATCATGACCGCCGCCTGGTTCGGCTCGAGGATCGTGAAACCCTTGCCGAGGAGGAACAGCAGCGGGATGCCGAAGATCGCGAGCGGCTCGGGCGGCGCGTCGTGCAGCACCGAGTTGCCGATGAACGACCAGGCGATCCAGCCCGCGAGCGCGAACCAGATGGCGAGGGCGAGGAAGCCGGGCAGGGCCCGGGCACTGCGTTCTTCGATCTGCGTGTCCATGTGCGCTCCTTTGCGGAATTCGGCGACAGTGTACTCAGGGAAGCTCTGAATAGGTCCATCCTGGCCTTTTCAGAGCGCGGCCGGCAAGAAGCGTGGTTCGTGCCGGGCTTCCGTGAGTAAACTGTCCCCGAATCGTCCGCGAGGATCCTCGACCATGACCCGTCTCGCCGCGCTCCTCTGCACCGTCTTCTTCGCCGCCACCGCAGCGGCCGAGGATCCGCCCCCGGCGGAGCGCCCCACGCCGCAGCCCGGCACCGAGCTCACCTACGACGGCAAGCTGCTCTCCGTGAGCTGCGCGCACTGGACGGTCGGTCATCTGAACGAGGACGGCAATCTCGTCACGAGCTGCGAGGACTACCGTCTCGAGACGTCCGTGGAATACGGTCTGAACGCCGTGCGCATCACGCGCAAGGACGGCGACAAGGAGGCGGATTTCGATCCCTATCTGCCGGCGCTGCGCTTCCCGCTCGTCCTCGGCGACGGCTGGCTCGTGCCGTACCGGGGTTTCACGGCGGACGTCGGCATGACCTGGGACGGTACGATGAAATGCGGGGTCGCGGCCTTCGAACCGGTGACGGTGAAAGCGGGGACGTACGATGCCTATCGCGTCGACTGCGAAGAGGAATGGAAAGTCGCGACTCGCGGCGGCGTGTTCCATTCCTCGCGCTGGTATGCGCCGCGGATCGGCGCCGTCGTGAAGGTCGAGCACCAGGAACAGCCGGAGCGCTGGAACATGGAGCTGACGGCGTACAAGGCGCCGTGAGCTCGTCTCATAGGGTGCCGTGAACGAGCGGCGCCACCGACGGGAAACGGGGTCAGGTTCGAATTCGCGGACGAGCGCCCGGGGATGAGCCATTACGTTCGCCGCGAAATCGAACCTGACCCCGATTCCCTCTACGCGTCTTTCGTCAGGGCGGGCGCTGCACGCGCCTCACGACCGTCGGGCTTCCTGCGTCAGCCCGACCTACGAGCGCCCCCTACTTCGTCAGCCGCTCCAGCGCCTCGCGATACTTCGCCGCCGTGCGTTCGAGGATCTCCGGCGGCAGCTTCGGCGCGGGCGGCTTCTTGTCCCAGGTCAGGGTCTCGAGATAGTCGCGCACGAACTGCTTGTCGAAGCTCGGCGGGCTCGTGCCGAGGCGGTATTCGGCGAGCGGCCAGAAGCGCGAGGAATCGGGGGTCAGCACTTCGTCGATGAGGACGACAGTGCCGGCGGTATCGGTGCCGAACTCGAATTTCGTATCCGCGATGACGATGCCCTTCTTCAAGGCGAAGGCCGCGGCCTCGGTGTAGATGCGGATCGCGAGCGCGCGCACTTTCTCCGCGTACTCGCGGCCCATGAGCCGGACGCTCTTCTCGAAATCGATGTTCTCGTCGTGGTGACCGATCTCGGCCTTCGTCGACGGCGTGAAAATCGCCTCCGGCAGTTGCGCGGCCTGCTCGAGACCCTTGGGCAGCGTGATGCCGCAGACCTGGCCCGTCTTCTGGTAATCCTTCCAGCCCGAGCCGATGAGATAACCGCGGACGATCGCTTCCACCGGGAAGGGCTTCAGCTTTTTCACGACCATGGCGCGGCCCGCGACCTGGGCGCGTTCCGCCGGATCGCTCAGCACGTCTTCGAGCTTCAGGTCCGAGAGGTGATTCGGTACGTCCTCGAAATGCCGGAACCAGAAGTTCGACAGCTCCGTCAGCACCGCGCCCTTGCCGGGGATGGGCTCACTCAGCACGACGTCGAACGCCGAGAGACGATCGGTCGTGACGATCAGCAGGTGGTCGTCGCCGACGGCGTAGATGTCGCGGACCTTGCCGCGGCCGACGAGCGGCAGACTCTGGAGCGAGGATTCGTAGAGAGTAGCTTGGACTTGGGCCATGGAGCTCACCTGTCGATGCTGAGGAGGAAAGGGAGTACGCCGCAGCCCCGCATTCAGATCTGCGCGAGCGTGGGGACGTCGCCGGCCGTGCCCGTCGCGTAAGTCATGAACAAGCGCTTCGCGAACGGCAGCCGCTCGGTCGCCGCGAGGCCGAGGCCGCGCGCCCAGCGCACGGGCGCCTGGGGCGCGCAGAATAGATTATTGAGGCCCTCGCAGGCGAGGTCCATCGCCATGTTCTCGCCGCGCCGGCGGCGGGCATAGCGGCGCAGCGCGCTGCGCGGAGCCGCGAGCGCGGGCCGGCCGGCGGCGCGCAGCACCTCGGCGAAGCAGGCGACGTCGAGCAGGCCGAGGTTCAGCCCCTGACCCGCGAGCGGCAGGATGGTGTGCGCGGCGTCGCCGGCGAGCGCGACGCGGCTCGTCACGTAGTCGTTCGCGTGCAGACGGCGCAGCGGGAATGCGAGCCGCGGGCTCGTCTTCACGACCATGCCGAGCTTGAACTCGAACGCGAGCGCGACGGCCTCGCGGAACGCCGCGTCGGAAGCCTCGACGGCCCAGGCCGCCTGCTCGGGCGTCGTGCTCCAGACGATCGACACGTCGTGCGCGCCGGGCAGCGGCAGGAACGCGAGCGGACCGTCGGCGAGGAAACGCTGGCGCGCGATCGACTCGTGGGGTAGTTCCAGCTCGAGATTCGCGACGACGGCCTGCTGCGTCTCGTCGCGCTCGCTCCAGCCGATGCCGGCGAGCTCGCGGACGAGCGATTGCCGGCCGTCGCAGCCGAGCACGATCGCGGCCTCGAGCTGCTCGCCGGTCGCGAGCGTGAGACGGCAGGTGTCGGGCAGTTCTTCCAGCATCTCGAGCCGGCAGGCGCGCACGCCGACGCGCCGCTCGCGCATGGCCGCGGCCCCGCCGTGCGCGAGATTCGCGAATTCGACGATCGCGCCGAGCGTATCGAGCCCGATCTCCGCACCGTCGAACGTGATGCGGCCGCGGCTGCCCGCATCCCACACCTCCATGCGGCGGTAGCGCGCGACGCGCTCGTGGTTCACTTCGCGCCAGATCCCGGCGCGCTCGAGCACGGCGAGCGTCGCCGGAGTGAGCGAGAAGACGCGGAGATCGTAAGCATCGTCTTCGACCTCGGGCAGCGTCGTCGGATCGACGACGACGACCTCGAAGCCCGCGTCGGCGAGCAGGCAGGCGACGGTCGCGCCGACGACGCCCGCGCCCGCGATCGCGATGTCGACCGCGCGGCTCATCGTTCGTCGCCCGCCATGAGCCGGCTGTCGAGCCGCGAGAGACCCATGAGCCTGCGCCCGAGCGTGCGCTTGACGCCCGGCAGCAGATCGAGCGCGAGCATGAACGCATTGCGGCCGCCGACGAGCGGCGCGAAATCGCTCTTGAAGACGCGCGCCAGGGAATCGGAGAACAGCACCACCGAGCGCTGCTGCGCGCGGCGGCGCTTCGCATAAGCGTCGAGCAGCGCAGGCGCGCCGGGGTCCGCACCCGCGGCGTGCGCGTCGGCGATCATTTCGGCGAGCACCGCGACGTCGCGCAAACCGAGGTTCAGACCCTGCGCGCCATTCGGATGGATCGCGTTCGCGGCATTGCCGGCGAGCACGGTGCGTGGTGCGACGACGCGCTCCGCGCGCACGAGCCCGAGCGGGAACGCGCCGCGCACACCGAGCTTCGAAAAGCGGCCGAGCCGGTTGCCGAAGCGCTCCTGGAGATACTCGAGATACGCGGCATCGTCGTGCGCCCGCACCGCCTCGGCGTCCGCCGTCTTCACCGTGCAGACCGTCACGACGCGACGATCCGCGAGCGGCAGGATGGCGATCGGGCCGTCGGGCGTGAAGCGTTCGAAAGCCGTTGCGGCCGCGGGCCGGGAGACGTCGAGGTTCGCGACGATCGCGGTCTGGCCGTAATCGCGCCGCGTCGTGCCGATGCCGCTCGACTCGCGCACCGGCGAGCTCGCGCCGTCGGCGCCGACGAGCAGCTTCGCGCGCAGCGTCGCGGCACCCGCCGGCCCGGCGACGTCGACGCTCACGCCTTCGTCATCGGGTCGCACGGCACCGACGCGCGTCGACCAGTGCAGCGTCGCGGACGTCGTGAGGAGCGCCGACTCGAGCGCGGTCGCGAGACGATCGGCCGGGCAGACATGGCCGAGCTCCGGCACGCCGAGCTCGTCGGCGGCGAAGCGCGTGAAACCGAAATGGCCGCGATCGCTGACGTGAACGTGGCGGATCGGCGCGGCATAGGGGACGAGATCGCGCCAGATCCCGAGATGCGCGAGCAGGCGGCGCGAGGACGGCACCATCACGAGGCCGCGTGCATCCGTGCTGCCGCCGGGCGGCAGCGGACCGCGCGCGTCGAGGAGTCCGACTTTCAGGCCGGACTCGCAGAGCGCGAGCGCGAGCGCGGTGCCGGAGAAGCCGGCGCCCGCGATCAGCACGTCGAGCTCAGGCGGCACGGGCCTCTCGCATGACGGCTTCGATCTCCTCGACGTCCTTCGGCGCGCCGTCGCTCAGTACTTCGTGGCCGTCGTTCGTGACGAGCACGTCGTCCTCGATGCGCACGCCGATGTTCCACCAGCGCTTCGCGAGGCCCTTGATCGTCGGCGAGAGATAGAGGCCGGGCTCGACCGTCGTCACCATGCCGGGCTCGAGCAGACGCCATTCGTCGCCGACCTTGTATTCGCCGACGTCGTGCACGTCCATGCCGAGCCAGTGGCCGGTGCGATGCATGTAGTAGGGACGGAACGCCTCTTCCTTCATGAGCGTACGCCAGCGACCTTTCAGGATCCCGAGCTCGACGAGGCCCTTCGTGATGACCTCGAGCGCGGCGGTGTGCGGATCGTTCCAGTGATTGCCGGGCTGCACTTTCGCGATGGCCGCGGCCTGCGCTGCGAGCACGATCTCGTAGACCTCGCGCTGCTCGCTCGTGAAGCGCCCGTTGACGGGGAACGTGCGCGTGACGTCGCTCGCATAGCTGTCGAGCTCCGCGCCCGCATCGATGAGCAGCAGATCGCCGTCCCTGAGCGGCGCGTCGTTCTCGGTGTAGTGCAGGATGCAGGTGTTCGCACCGCCGCCGACGATGCAGGGATAGGCCGGCGAGCGGGCGCCGTGATGCATGAAGCTGTGCAGCAGCTCGGCTTCGATCTGGTATTCGTGCGCGCCGGGTCTGCAGACCTCCATCGCGCGGCGGTGCGCGGCGGCGGCGATCTGCGCGGCGCGGCGCATGGTCTTGATCTCGTCGCGGCTCTTGTAGAGGCGCATCTCGTGCAGGAGGTGGCCGAGCGAGTGCACCTGGTCGGGTGCGTGCACGCCGGCGCGCGACTTGCTGGTCACGCGGTTCATCCAGCCGACGAGGCGCTGATCGAAATCCTGGTAGCGCCCCATGCTGTAGTAGATGCGCTCCTTGTTCTCGAGCAGGCCCGGCAGGATGTCGTCGAGATCGGAGATCGGAAACGCATCGTCCGCGCCGTATTCCTCGCACGCGCCTTCGAGCCCGGCGCGGCGGCCGTGCCAGGTCTCCTGCTCGGGATCCTTCTCGCGGCAGAAGAGGATGTATTCGCCCTGCGGCCGGTCGGGTACGAGCACCGCGACGGACTCGGGCTCGGGGAAGCCGGTGAGATAGTAGAAATCGCTGTCCGGCCGGTAGGGATAGTAGACGTCGCGATTGCGCAGCCGCTCCGGACCGTTCGGCTGAATCGCGATGCCGCCGCGGTTCACGATGTCCATCAGCCGCTTGCGGCGCTTGGCGAATTCTTTCTTGTCCATGGGCTCCCCGGCGTTCTCAGTGCAGGCTTTCGTTGCCGCGCTCGGCATCGACGGCGAAGCGCGTTTCTTCCCGCAGCAGCATGGTGCCCATGCGGGCGTATTCCACGATCTCGAAGAACGAATTCTCCGCGACCTCGGCGGCGTGCTCGCGATTGTCGACCTGGCTGATGCGGCCGAGATCGGCGAGGAACTCGCGGCTGTCGCGCGAGAGCTGCGTCATGTCGGGGCGCGTCAGGCCGAAGCCCGACAGGAAGCCGCGACACCAGCCGCCGAGCGCCGCGGTGCGCAGCGACAGCGGCCGCTCGTCCGCGGGCAGCAGCAGATTGAAAGAGAAGTCGTCCGTGTTCATCGCGGTGAGCGTGTCGCGGGCGAGCTCGGCGAGCGCTTCGGCAGGCAGGGAGTCCGGCGCGACCGGCGTCTCGGGATAACCCGTCACGTGCCGCAGCCAGAGGTCCGCGTCGAAATGCAGCGGGCTGCAGAGCATGCCGCACAACATGCCGTGACACTCCGCGGGTTCGATGTCGCTCTCGAGTCGCCGCAGGGCGTCGTCCACGGATTCGTACATCGACTCGCGGTCAGTCATGGCTCGGGTCCACACACGTTCGGGGCCGGATTATCCCATGGTCAAGGCGCCATCTGAAGCATGCGCGGCAGGCGCCGAATTGCGCTTCCGGGCGCATGGCGCAGGCTGTCGGGCTCGCGGTTGACCGTGACAGGGGGCGGCTCTATATTGCGTCTTACCTTGATCACACAAGGGCGGCAATCAAGCCGTCGAGAGATGACCCCCGACACCAAAGAAAAGCTCGAGCTCGCAGCGCTTGAAGCCCGGGTCGACGAACTGATCCGCACCATCGACAATCTCGCCCACGAGAACGAGGCACTGCGCAGTCAGCAGGCCGTGCTCGCCGCGGAACGGGCGACCTTGATCGACAAGACGGAGCAGGCTCGCAGCCGGGTCGAGGCCATGATTGCACGGCTCAAGGCCATGGAAACGCGCTGAGGAATCGATTCGAATGAATGCGTCGGTCAAGCCGATCACCGTGACGATCATGGATAAGGAGTACGTCGTCGGCTGCGCCGAGGACGAGCGCGAAGCCCTGTTCGCGTCCGTCGAGCTCCTGAACTCCAAGCTGCGCGAGCAGCGCGACAGCGGCAAGGTCATCGGCACCGAGCGCGTCGCGGTGATGGCCGCGCTCAACATCGCGCACGAATACCTCGTCTACCGCCGTCGTCACGAATCGATGTCGAGCGATCTCGGTGAAGGCATCGAACGGATCCAGAACAAAGTCAAGACGGCATTGTCGCGTGGTCAGTCAGCGTTCGACTTATCGACCGCCACGCACGGGACAAGTTAGAATTCGTTCCGGTGTTCTCTGCGGTGCTCGCCAGCAAGCCCGAAATCCCTTGAGCCTATAAATTACCTCACAGGAGCCGATCTGGCGGCGATGTTGTGCACGTCCGCGGCAACGCGGGAAGCCTGATTCGCACCGAGAGGTTCCGCTCTTGAGCCTCTGGTTCAAGATTACGGCAAGCAGCGGCATCAGCGGAGAACACCTCCTCTCCCTTACTCCCACACGCGACGCGCCCGGTGAACCGGAATGCGGCGCGGCGCGTATGCTCGGCGTCATGTCCGTCCATCAGACAACGAGCGTCCCGACCGCGGAGCCGCGCGCGTGGTGACGCTCGTCTGGTTCCGGCGCGATCTGCGGCTCGCGGACAATCCCGCACTCGTCCATGCGCTCGCCGCCGGCCGCCCGATCGTCCCCTGCTTCATTCTCGACGATGCGGATGCGGGCGACCGCGCACCGGGCGGCGCGTCGCGCTGGTGGCTCGACGGTTCGCTGGCCGCACTCGCCCGCGATCTCGCCGCGCGCGGCAGCCGGCTCGTGCTGAAGCGCGGCCCCGCGGAACGCGTGCTCGACGCGTTGATCGCCGAGACCGGCGCGAGCGCGGTCGTCTGGAACCGCCGCTACGAGCCGTGGGCACGCGCCCGTGACGAGCGCGTGACATCACGGCTCGAAGCGCGCGGGATCGAGGCGACGAGCTGCAATGCGGCGCTCCTGCGCGAGCCCTGGATGCTCGCGACGCGGCAGGGCGAACCGTACCGCATCTTCACGCCGTTCCGGACAGCGCTGCGCGCGCGCTTCGAACCGACGCCGCCTATGCCCGCGCCCGATCGCCTGCCGGCGCCGCGCCGCTGGCCCGCGAGCGAGACGCTCGCGAGCTTGTGCCTGCTGCCGGACAAACCCGATTGGGCTGGGGGTTTGCGCGCGGCCTGGAGCCCGGGTGAAACCGGCGCCCGCGCGCGGCTCGACGCGTTCCTCGATGGCGCACTCCTCGATTACCGCGAGCGCCGCGACCTGCCGGGCACGCGCGGCACCTCGCGCCTCTCGCCGCATCTGCATTTCGGCGAGATCGGACCGAAGCAGATCTGGCATGCGGTGAAGACGCACGCGCTCGCCGAGACCGGCGACACCGATCCGCCGGGCGCGGCGACGTTCCTCTCCGAGATCGCCTGGCGCGAATTCTCCTATCACCTGCTCCATCACTTCCCGGCACTGCCCGACGTGCCGCTGCGCGCCGGGTTCGAGGCGTTCCCGTGGCGCGAGGACGGCGCGGGCGAGCGCGCCTGGCAGCGCGGGCTCACCGGCTATCCGATCGTCGACGCAGGGATGCGCGAATTGTGGGCGACGGGCTGGATGCACAACCGCGTGCGCATGATCGTCGCGTCTTTCCTCGTGAAGGATCTGCTCGTGCCCTGGCAGCGCGGCGAGCGCTGGTTCTGGGACACGCTCGTCGATGCGGATCTCGCGTCGAACGCCGCGAGCTGGCAGTGGGTCGCGGGTTGCGGTGCCGATGCCGCACCTTACTTCCGGATCTTCAATCCGGCGCTGCAGGGCGCGAAATTCGATCCGCGCGGCGAGTACGTGCGGCGCTGGGTGCCCGAGCTCGCGAAGCTCCGCGACGCGCAGATCCACGCGCCCTGGGAGGCGCAGCCGATCGAGCTCGCGGAGGCGGGAATCACGTTGGGGCGGACCTATCCGCAGCGCATCGTCGATCACCGGCTCGCGCGTCAGCGCGCGCTCGACGCGTTCGCGAAGCTCGGCAAGACCTGAATGCCCGGCATGGGCCAGGTGTTCATGCCGGCCGGCCCGCCGGTCGCCGTGCCGCTGCCGCTGCCCGCGCTGCTGCTCGGCTCCGGCTTCGCGGGCCTCGTCTTCCCACGCCGGAGTTGAGGCCCGCGGAGTGCCTCAGGACGCGGCGGCCGCGACCCGCGTCGAGGAGAACTCGAAGCCCTCGTAGCCCCGCTCGACGACCGACTCGCAGATCCGGCGGTAGGTGCCGACGCCGCCGGCGTACGGCGTGAAGGCGCGCACTTTGCCTGCGATGTTCGTGCCCGTGTACCAGGAGTCGGTATGCGGATACAGCGTGCCGTGGCCGACTTCGTGAACCGTCTGACCCCAGGCCCGCTCGGCGTCGCGGGAGGGCTCGACGCTGTCGTAACCCTTCCGCTGCATGTGCTCGAGACAGCCGGCGATCCAGTCGACGTGCTGCTCGATCGACATCAGCATATTGCTCAACACGCTCGGGCTGCCGGGGCCGGTGATCATGAAGAAATTCGGAAAGCCGACAGACTGGATGCCGAGATAGGTGTGCGGACCGTCCGCCCACTTCGCGTTCAGCGATTCGCCGCCGCGGCCCACGATGCCGAGTTTGAGCAGGGGGCCCGTGATCGCGTCGAAACCGGTCGCGAAGATCAGCACGTCGAGCGGGTACTCCGCGTCGCGCGTCTTCACGCCGGCGGCGGTGATGCGCTCGATCGGCGCGCTGCGGATGTCGACGAGCGTGACGTTGTCGCGGTTGAACGTCTCGTAGTAGCCGGTGTCGACGCACAGGCGTTTCGTGCCGAGCGGGTGATCGTTCGGCGTCAGCAGCTTCGCGACTTCCGGATCCTTCACGACCTGCCTGATCTTGCGCTCGACGAATTCGGCGGCCGTCCGGTTCGATTCGAGATCCGTCAGGAGATCGGGATAAGCCATCACGAAATTGAAACCGCCCTCGGCCCAGGCCGCCTCGTAATCGCGTTCGCGCTCCTCCGGCGGGACGAGCTTCGCCTGCTTGCCGTTCGGCGTGAACGGGATGCCGATCTGCGCGTAGCGCGAGCGCTCGCGCCACGCGCCGTAGTTCGCCTTGAGCGCGCTGACCGCGGCCCGATCGAGCGGCCCGTTCCAGGCCGGGATGCTGTAGTTCGGCGTGCGCTGGAAGACGTGCAGATGCCCGGCTTCCTTCGCCACCGCGATCGTCGACTGCACGCCCGAGGATCCCGTGCCGACGATGCCGACGCGCTTGCCGCGGAAGTCGACCGCGCGATGCGGCCAGCGGCCGGTGTGATACCACTCGCCCTGGAAGTCCTCGAGGCCCGGATAGTCCGGCAGCACGGAGGCCGACAGACAACCCACGGCGCCGATGCAGAAACGTGCCGCGACTTCCTCGCCGCGATCGGTCGTCACGCGCCACAGTCGCGACGCGTCGTCGTAGTGCACGCTGATGACGCTCGTCTCGAACTGGATGTCGCGACGCAGATCGAAGCGGTCGGCGACGTGATTCGCATAGGCGAGGATTTCGCTCTGCGGCGCGTAGCGCTCCGTCCACTCCCACTCCTGCTCGAGCGCGCCGTCGAAGGAATAGGAGTAGGTCACGCTCTCGGTGTCGCAGCGCGCGCCGGGATAGCGGTTCCAGTACCAGGTGCCGCCGACACCGTCGCCGCGCTCGTAGACACGTGCGCTCAATCCCAGCCTGCGCAGGCGATGGAGCATGTACATGCCGGCGAAACCGGCGCCGATGACGACCGCGTCGAGCGCGACGCGGTGGGAGGATGGAGCTCGATTCATCGATGACATATTTGGGCTTTCCTGCTGATTACGGGACTCAGGCGCGGCGCGGACGTTGCACGTCCTTCGCCTGTACCGCGGGCACGATTTCCTCGTAGACCGGCGCGTTCAAAGTGCTCATGTCCATCGCGTCGATCATCACCATGTCCGCGGTGCCGGCGCGCGCGACGATCTCGTTCAGCGACGCCGCGAGATCGTCGGTCTCGATTTCGTAGAGCGCGAGGTAGCGATGCGTCGGTTCCTGCGTATTGAACGGGAACTGCGATTTCGCGAGCCGGAAGCGGCGGCCGGAGACGAAGCCGGGCACGTTCAGGACGTCGGGCACGTGGTGCTCGTCGTACCAGGCGTTGAACTCCGCTTCCTTGTCCGGGGACGTGGGATTCGTGAAGGCCAGGAAGGTGTACTTGGGCATGGCAGACTCTCCTGCGGGGTGATGACATCGGAATGCGCCTGCAGCATGCCATGCGGCGCGGGCGCGTGCATCTGCATCTATCGCCCCCGCGCACACCGCTTCCTTCCCTCGCTCACGCCATGCCCTCACCACGCGCAGGCTCACGGGATCTCGCCCGAGGCTGGTTCGGGCCGGATATTCCAGGCATTTCGCCCGTGATATTCTTTGCGGCGGGCTCGCAGTCCGATTGCCGTCACTCCCGGAGACCCCGTTGCCAGACCAGTCCGCTCAGAAGTCCGCGCACGATGCGGACGTGCTCATCATCGGCGGAGGCCCCGCGGGCTCGACGCTCGCCGCGCTGCTCGCCGCGCGCGGCAAATCCGCAGTGGTGCTCGAGAAGGATCGGCATCCGCGTTTCCACATCGGCGAATCGCTGCTGCCATTCAACGTGCCGTTGTTCGAGCGCCTCGGCGTACTCGACGAGATCCGGCGCATCGGCATGCCGAAGTTCGGTATCGAATTCGTCTCACCTCATCACGAGCGACCGAGCCTGCTGGAATTCGCCGGCAGCTGGCACAAGGAGCAGGACTGCGCGTTCCAGGTCCGGCGTTCCGATTTCGATCTCGTCCTGCTTCGGAACGCCTCCGCAAAAGGGGCGCGGGTGTTCGAGGAATGCCGCGTCACCGAGGTCGCGTTCCCCACCGGAGGCGGCGTGTGCGCGACGTCCGTCGATACCGATGGCGCGACCCGCGAGTGGCACGCGCGCTTCCTCGTCGACGCGAGCGGCCGCGATACCTTCATGGCCGGACGCCAAAACCTGAAGCAACGCAACAAGCGTCACGCGAGCGCGGCGATCTTCGGACATTTCACGAGTGCCGAGCGCCTGCCCGGCCGCGCGGCGGGCAACATCAGTATCTTTTGGTTCGCGAAAGGCTGGTTCTGGTTCATTCCGCTCGCCGACGGCACGACGAGCATCGGCGCGGTGTGCCGGCCTGAGACCTTCAAGGCGCGCGAGAGCGACGTGACCGCGTTTCTCATGGAGCTCATCGCGACGTGTCCCGCCTTGGCGGCCCGCCTGAAGAATGCCGCGCTGACCGGCCCGGCGACGGGCACCGGCAATTATTCCTACGACTGCACGAGCATGGTCGGCGATCGCTATCTCATGGTGGGCGATGCCGCCGGCTTCATCGATCCGGTGTTCTCGACGGGCGTCTATCTCGCCATGCACGGCGCGTTCGTGGCCGCCGACGCGGTGACGACCAGCCTCGACCAGCCGGCGCGCGCGGCGGCGGCGTTGCGCGACTACGAGCGCGATTGCCGCAAGAAGCTGGCGCGATTCTCGTGGTTCATCTATCGCATCACGAGCCCGGCGATTCGCGGCCTGTTCATGGCGCCGCGCAATTACCTGCGGGTAGAGGAGGCCGTGCTCGCGCTCTTGTCGGGCGACGTCGATGCACGATCGCCGATCCGCTCGCGGCTGCTGCTGTTCAAGCTGCTCTACTATTTCGGGACGGGCTTCGACAAGTTGCGCGACGCCCTGCTCCGTCCTTCCGCCGCTCTGCGCGTCCGGAGCTGACGGTCTTGGGCACGTCCGCCGACAGCCGCGATTCCAGGCGGGCCGGTCCCGCGCACTGCGCGAAGCACGTCGAGACCTCGCCCGCGTGCTCGGCGCACGACAGTCACCTCGTCATCATCCCGAGCTACAACTCCGGTCCGAAGCTGCTCGAGACCGTGCGCGAGGCGCGACGTTACTGGGCGCCGGTCTGGGTGGTGATCGACGGCAGCACCGACGGCAGCCGTCTCGCGGTCGAAGCGCTCGCGAAAGAGGATCCCGAAATCGCGATCTTCGCCCTCCCGCACAACCAGGGTAAGGGCGCGGCCATCCTGCACGGCCTGCGCTCCGCCGAAGCGGCGGGCTACAGCCACGTGCTGACCATGGACGGCGACGGCCAGCATCCGGCGAACGCGATCCCGAACTTCATCGCCGAATCGATCGCGAATCCCGACGCGCTGATCCTCGGCCGCCCGATCTTCGACGCCAGCGCGCCGCGCATCCGCGTGCTCGGGCGCAAGCTCTCGAACTGGTGGACGCGCGTGGAGACGCTGTGGACCGCGAGCTTCGATTCGCTGTTCGGATTCCGCGTATATCCCGTCGCGGAGCTGCGCCGGGTGCTCGAGCAGAGCCGCTGGATGCGGCGTTTCGATTTCGACGCGGAGGCGGCCGTGCGTTTGTGCTGGCGCGGTTGCAGACCGATCAGCCTGCCCGCGCCGGTGCAGTACTTCCTGCCGCATGAGGGCGGCATCTCGCACTTCCGCTACGTGCGCGACAATCTGCTCCTGACCTGGATGCACGTGCGGCTCGTGATGTGCTCGCTCGTGCGCCTGCCGGCGCTTGCCGCCCGGCGCCTCAAATCATCCCCCCGTTGATCGACACGATCTGGCCGGAGATGTAGGCCGCGCGATCGGAGGCGAGGAACGCCGCGAGCTCCGCGACCTCCTCCACGGTGCCGGCACGCTTCATGGGCACGAGACGGTCGATGGTCTCCTTGTCGAACGCACCGTCCGCCATCGGCGTGGCGATGATTCCGGGCGCGATCGCGTTGACGGTGATGCCGCGGCTCGCGAGCTCCAGCGACAAGGCTTTCGTGGCGCCGTGCAGGCCGCTCTTCGCCGCCGCATAGTTGACCTGCCCGCGATTGCCGACGAGCGCGGCGACAGAGGAGATGTTCAGTATCCGCCCCCAGCGCGTGCCGATCATCGGCATGAGCAGCGGTTGCGTGACGTTGAAGAAGCCGTTCAGCGTGACGTCGACGACCTGCGACCACTGCGCCGGCCGCATGGCGGGCATCACGGCGTCCGCGTGCAGGCCGGCGTTGTTGACGACGATCTGGATCGGACCGGACTGCAGGATGACGTCGAGCGCCGACGCCGTCTTCCCGGCATCCGTGACGTCGAACTCGACCGCGCTCGCTGAACCGCCGGCGGCGCGGATCGCCGCCGCCACCTCTTCGCTCCGCGCGAGATGTCGATTGGCGTGGACGTAGACGTGGGCGCCATCCGCGGCGAGACGCCGGCACAAAGCCGCGCCGATCGCGCCGCTGCCGCCCGTGACGATCGCTCTCTTCATGGGTTGCCTCCATCGAGAACCACCGCGGCCCGGCCGTGCAGCACGGACCGTCCGGCGGCGCGCACTTCGAATCGGTAAATCATGCGGTCGGCTTCGCCCGCGAGACACTCCGCGACGATCACCAGCTCGCCCTCCAGATCGTCGAGACGCGGGACCTCGAACACCACCGCGCGCAGGCTCGCGAGATAACCGACCCGCGGTTGCGCGCCGACGGCGGCGATCAGACCGCCGTGGACGGCCATGGCCTGGGCAGCGTATTCGACGCCACAGGCCGCGCCGAGCCAGCCGTCCTCGACCAAGGGGTTCGCCGGATCGCGGTGACTCGTCGCGATGCAGTGAATCGTGCGCTGGTCCCAGGCGGTCACGCGATCGAGCAGACACATCCGGTCCGCGTGCGGGATCAATGCTGAAATCGCGGCACGATCGATCATGCCGGCAAGGGCGCCACGCCCACCGCGAGCAGTCGACCCGCAGCGTGCTCCACGTATATCTCGTCACGCCGGCCGGCGGCCAGCGCGGCGAGCAAGGGCAGTGCACGTGCTGCGGGATTGCCGAGGCGTACCGCCTCGAGACCGGGCTCTTGCGCGGAAGTGGCCTGGCCCTCGCCGGCGAAGGCGAGCCTCAGCTCTGCGCGGCTCGCAGGCGTGCGTTGCGCCGAGAGCACGAAGGCGGCGCCGAAAGCGCAGACGATGTGGCGGACGGCATCGAGCACCGGCGGGTTAGGCGTGTCGTAAGCGGCGAGCAGCACCCGGCCTCCTGCGACGAGCGCCTGGGTGACGGCTTCGAGCAAGCCGGCGGCGAAGCTGAAGTCGTAGGCGCAGAGACTCGTGGCGGCGGCACGCGAGCCCGTCGCGATGCTCCAATAGCCGGACGGCGCGTTGTGCACGGAGTTGTGGAAGCGCGTCGGCGAGACTTCGCGGCCGGGAGTGGCGAGCACTTCGAGGATCGCTGCGATCGTCGCACCGTCGCCGCCGGAGGACGCGAACACGGAGGGCAGCTCCGCCGCTGCTCCCGCGTCGTGCACGGCTTCCGCGCAGATCGCGAGCGCGAGCTTCACGCTCGCAGTGGCGCGACGGCGTTCGGCCGCCGCGAGCAGCTCCGGCGCCTCGAGCCGCAGCTCGGACGGTGCGAACGGCGCTACGCCTGCGAGCGACGCACGCCCCGTCGCCCAGTCCGGCATTCCCGGCCCGCGCAGACCCACGCCTTCGAGATAGACCCTCACGACGCGAGACCGAGGACGAGGCTGCAATTGCTGCCGCCGAAGCCGAAGGAATTGCTCATCACCCGGCGCAGCGGCAGGGCGGCGCCGGCCGTCACATAGCGGCTCTGCAACGCCGGATCGGGCGTTCGCGTCGTCGGGCTCGCCGGAATGAATCCGTGCTCGAGACACAGCGCGGCGATGATCGCCTCCACGACGCCGGCGGCGCCGAGCGTGTGCCCGGTGAGACCCTTCGTCGAGCTGCAGGGCGTCGCAGCGCCGTACAGCGTCGCGATGGCGCGATCTTCGGCCGCATCTCCGACCTTCGTCGCGGTGCCGTGGAGGTTCACGTAGTCGATGTCGCCGGGCTCGAGCCCGGCCGCGCTCAGCGCAGCCTGCATGGCCTGTAACGCGCCCAGACCTTCCGGATGCGGGGCCGACATGTGGTGCGCATCGCTGCTCTCGCCGACTCCGAGCAAGACGATCCCGTCGCCCCTCGCGTTCATTGCGCGCTCGAGGAGGACGAAACCTGCGGCCTCGCCGATCGAGATGCCGTCGCGTGCGGCGTCGTAGGGACGGCATGCGCCCGCGGCGGTAAGCTGGAGAGAATGGAAGCCGTAGAGCGTGGTGAGACAGAGACTGTCCGCACCGCCCACGACCGCCGCATCGCAAACGTCGAGCGCAATCATGCGGGCGGCGGCCGCGAACGCTTTCGCCGTGGAGGCGCAGGCCGCGGAGATCGCGAAAGCCGGGCCGGTGAGCTGCAACGCCTGCCGCACGAATTCGGCGATGGAATAAGTGTTGTGCGCGCCGCGGTAGCGGAACCCGGCCGGCAATGCGCCCCCGGCGTCGCGGTGGCGGAAAGCAATTTCCGATTCGTGGATCCCGGCGGTGCTGGTGCCCGCGAAGACCCCGATGCGATGCGCGCCGTAGCGCGCCCGCGCGGCGGCGACAGCGGCGGCGAAGCCGTCCTCGTCGAGCGCGCGCCGGGCGAGACGGTTGTTGCGACAGTCGTAGTCCGCGAATTCGCCGGCGAGCGCTTGGCACTCGAGGCCGTCGACGGCGCCGATGCACGTCTCGAGCGTCACGGTCTCGAAATCGCAGGGCCTGAGTCCGCTGCGCGCCGCGCGCAATGCCGCGAGCGTGGCCGCGAGCCCCGAACCCAGGCTCGACACCAGGCTGTAGCGGCTCATGCGCAGACCGTTCACGGCGTTCCCGCCGCGGCGGCGTCCGGTTCCGTGTACTGCAAGACGGCCATCATGCTGGCGACTTCGCTCACTTCCTTTTCGATGTATTCATAGTAGCGGCGGTAGAACTCACGGAACTCGTCGAGCTCCGATGTGCTTGCCCCCTGCCTGCGGGCGAGGTACTGCGCGAGGGGCTGGCGCGCCGCGAGGATGTGCCGATACCGGGCGGCGAAATAGGCGAGGTTGTCGCGCAGCCGCAGATACCTCGGCTCGCTCAGTATCTCATCGAAGCGGCGTTGAAATGAACGGGTCGGCGTCAGGTCGTAGAAGATGCTCCGCGATTCATCGTCGTAGACTTCGTTCGGCCGCAGGATGCCGCCGAGGTCCGCGATCGCTCCCGGTCCCGTCGGCAAACGGCCCTCGCGCAGCAGCATGGCGCGCGCCGTGCTATCCGCGTACATCGCCTCGAGGTCCTCGATCGGCAGGTCGTTCGTCCGCCGCAGCAGGTTGACGAATTCGTTCTTCGGCACCGGAAAATCCAGCGCCGAAATCACGAGCGGGCGGTCCATCGGCCAGGCCGGCCAGAGATCCACCGCCGCCAGCGCATTGTGATTGACGTGCGCGCAGTTGTGGGTGAGCACGTTCCAGGCGAACTCCTTATCCCCTGCCGCATAAGGCGCATTCAGCGCGTTGAGGAAGTCCACCACCTTGCGCATTTCGCCGCGCCGGAGCGGCACGCGTGCGCAATAGCGATTGCGGCCCAGGGCTATTGCGTAATCCGTGGCAATGGAGAGCTCGTAGCGGAATTCGTCGCGCGTGAAACCGGGCTGCATGTCGGTGAAGTAGCGCTCGTGGAAATCGATGGCGGCGTAGATCCCCTGCGCACGTGCGGCGCGCTGCACGCGGGCGTAGGCCTCGCGCGTCAGCCCGCCGTCCGGCGGCAGGCCGCCGGCGAAGAAGAAGTCCCGGCCTTCGACCGCGGCCCAGGTCGCGTTGCGATAGTGTTCATTCACGCTGAACCCGACGCCGTCGGCGTGCGGTGCCGGCAATTCGTCGCAAGGCACGAGCCGCGGATGCTTCTCGTCGCGGGCGCGGCACACGCCATTGAGGTAGAACACCTGATGCCCGCCGATACCGCCGAACAGTTCGGCACCGAAGCCCTCCTTCTTCTTCAACTGCGAAACCGCGCAGCTCTCCGCATAGTAGGGAAAGAGACGTGCGTATTCCGCGTCCTCGTCCGGGGCGATCGCGGGCCGCGGCGCGCCGGGACGGAGCTCCGCGCAGCCGCCGAGCCACAACGCACAGGCCGCGATCGCGAGCGCCCCCCACGTCGCGGCGCTCACGCCGTGCGATCCGCCGGGCCGCAGCCGGACGCCGCGAGCAGCCGCGTCCACAGCGCTTCCCAGGTCGGCCAGTCGTGCGCGCCCGGCAGTTGCACGACCCGCTCCGCCGGCAGCACGGCAGCGAGCAGCCGATGCGCGGCGACGAAGCGATCCGCCGTGCCGTAGCCGAGGTAGATCGGCGGCTGCGCGGCGCGGGCCGCGAGCGTCGCGAGCAGCCGCCGTTCGATCGTCGGCTCGCGATCCGGACCGCCGTCCCAGGCCGCGAGCCCGCCGGCCGCTTCGATTTCCGCGATCAATCCCCGCGAGCCGATGAACGGCGAGAGCAGCAGCAGTCCCTGCGTGAGGTGGCTCGCGGCGTAACGCAGTGCGCCGAGTGCCCCGGCCGAGATGCCGGCGCACCAGACCTCCCGGCGGCCTGCGGGCACGACCACCTCCTCGTGCAGCCGGGCCGGGAAATCCGCATCGACGTAGGCGTCGATCGACGTCGCGACGGCGGCGACGTCGACCGGCCAGTTGCGCGCCCGCACCGCGGCGGTGAAGCCATGCGCCGCGAAATCGTCCGCCGTGATCCCGGCCCCCGGCATCAGCACGAGCAGAGCGCCAGCCTCTCCCGGCCCGGGCGCGTGATCGACGAGCGCTTTCATCGCGAGGATCTCATGCCGGCGTTCCTGCCGCCTGCGAGCGTGCGAGGCCGGGGGTCAGGATGGCCGCGGCGACGAGGCTCAGCGCCGTGCCGAGTGCGACCGTCCGCCCGATGTCGAAGAGCACCGGCAGATGCGAGAGACCCAGCGCGCCGAAGCCGATTACCGTGCACAGATTCGCCGCCAGCAGCGAGCCGACGGTTGCCGCGCCGCGCTCGCCCGAGAGATCGCCGCGCAGGAAGAACAAGCAGTAATTCGATCCGACGGCGATGACGAGCAGGAGCCCGAAAACGTTGAAGATGGAAAGCCTCCCGGCGCCCAGCGTCAGCACGCCCACCGTTCCGATCACGGCGACCGCGAGCGGCGCGAGTACCGCGAGCGTCATGCGCAGCGAACGCAGCCAGACGAGGAGCAGCCCGGCGATCGCCACGGCGCCGAGCAGCGCGAGCAGGATGGCCTCGTGCCGATAGCGATGCAGCAGCGCGTCGGATTCCGTCTTGAGATCGACCAGCACCACGCGGCCACGAGCCGGCGCCGGCAGGGTGGCGAGCGCGCGGCTCACCCGCCCGGGATCGCGGACGTCGCGCAGCGGCAGCGTCGCGATCCAGCGGTCCGCCCGTTCGAGGAGCAGCGAATCAACTTTCAGCGCGAGCGCCGTGCCGTCGAGCGCGGCGCGCGTCAACGGCGGCGCGGCACGCGCCGCGGCCACCTCGGCCAGGAAGGGCTCGAAGCTCTCCGGGCGAAACGGCAATCCCGTTAGCGCTTCCGCGAGCGCCGTCCGGAGCACCGCGGGCGGGGGCAGCGCCGCCACGCGTGCAGCCTGCATCCGTGCGCTCGGCAGATAGCGGCCGGGCGCATCGAAGCCCGACAGGACGCCTGCGGCGACGAGCTCCCGCAGCACCGCGTCCGTGCGCTCGCCGGCCTCGAGTACCGCTTCGCGATCCGGTGCGGAGGCGGTGACGATGTAGCGGACGTCCGGAGCGCCGATGTCGCGCCGCAGATCGCCGTCGAGCGCGAGATCGGCAGCCGGGATCGGGCTCATGCTCGACAGCTCGTCCTGCCATAAATCGCCACGCCGCGCCTGCACGCCCGCGAGCGCGAACGCGACCAGGGCGAGCAGCACCCAGCGCAACGCGCCGGCGCGCTGCACGAGCGCGAGCAGGCGCGATGCAGGGACGAGCTCGCCGGTCCATGCGAATTCCGCGGGCACGAGCCGCGGCAACACGAAGCGCGTCACGCCGAGCGCGACGGCGAGGCCGGCGATCGTGAAGACACCGAGCTGCACGAAACCGGTGAAGCTCGAGAAGAGCATCGCGGCGAAACCGCAGATCGACACCAGCACACCGAGCTGCAGCGTCGGCATGATCCGGCGCAACGTGGTCGCCGTGCCGCCCTGTCCCTTGCTCTGCACGAAGAGATAGATCGCGTAATCGACGGCCTCGCCGATCAGCGTGATGCCGAAGCCGACCGTAATGCCGTGGACGAAACCGAAACAGAGCCCGACCGCGGCGAGACCGGCTAGCGCGGCCGAGACGACAGGTGCGAGCGTCAGGAGCAGTACGGGCAGTGAACGATAGAGCAGGAGCAGCAGCGCGACGATCACGCTCATCGCCACGGTCGAGTACAGCGACACATCGTGCTTCATGGCGGCGCGCGTGCGGACTGCGAACACGCCCGGACCGCTCATCACGAGGCGCGCGCCCGCCGCGGCCGGCTGCGCGGCGCGGGCCGCGGCGAAAGCACCCGCGATGGCATCGACGGCATGCTCCTGACCATCGACATCGAAGCCCGCAGCGCGGGTCTGGAAGAGCAGCAACGCGCGCGCGCCGTCGCGCGCGGTCCACACGCCGGCGCGGATTTCGCGATGGACTTCACCGCCGAGCGTTTGCGCCAGTCCGATAGCTTCACCGGTCGGATCGCGCGTGATGCTCGCCTTGAGCAGCGGTTCCATGCCCGAGGCGAGAATCTCGAGATCTCGCTCCAGGGCGCGGCGCAGACCCGCCGCGGTGAAGCGCTCCGCATCGACCGCCGCGCTCAGTACGTAACGATTGCGCCAGACGAACGACTGATCTGCGGAAGTGCCGCCGCTCTCCCCGTTCTCGACGCGCGCGAACGCCGGGTCGTCACGCAGGCGCTGCGCCATCGCGCGGCTCAGACTCGCGCGCGTCGCCGCATCCGCTCCTTCGATCGCGGCGAGCACGATCCGCGAAGCGACGCCTTCGCGCAGCTGATCGACGAGCGCCTGCTGTTCCGGGGCCGGTGCGCGCGGCAGGAACGCCGACATGTCGGTGCTGAACGGCGTGCGCGAGATGACTACGATCAGCGCGGCGAGGCCGAGCAGCCAGCCGGCGATCACGATGCTGCGCGCACGCCTCATGGACCGTCCGGCTGAATCGTCATTTCCGAGCGATCGCCGTCCTTCTCGTGGACTTCGACGGTCGTGAGGAAGACGTCCGCGCCGCCGATCACGATGTCGTCGATTTTCTCGCGGACGATCTGCTCGTACGGCACTAGGCGCAGCTGCCAGCGTGCACGGTCGCCCGCGAGGCTCACGGCGTAATGACGCTGTAGCGTGGGCAAATCGCCGGCGAGCGTCGCGCGCACGCCTTCGACGAGCGCCGCGACTTCGGGATGCTCGGCGAGCGAGAGCGTGTAGCGCTCTCCGTTCCGTTGCGTCCCCGTAATCGTGCTGCCGCTGAGCTCGAACGTTTCGGCAGCGGGCTTCTCCGTGATTCGTTCGAGCCGGTCCGGGGCGACGTAGCGCAGCCGTCCGGAAGACTCGAGACGCTCCATGAGGAGCCGCAGATATTTGCGTTCGACGAAGCGGGCCGAGGACGAGCGCACCTCCCTGCGTGCGGCCATCAAAGCATCCAGATCCCAGTCGCCCGCGGCGACGCGCGCCGTTACGCCGATCAGCAGACACACACCGAGCACGAGCGCGCGCCGCCCGTTCATCGGTCAGCTCCAGAAATCATAGAAGTTGAACCAGTTGTAGGGCGCGAGACGGCAGTAGTGTTCCAGGCGCTCGACATAACGCGCGAGGAGCGGCGGCACGCCCTTCGCGCGCGGCGGATCGCGCTCGCCGTCCGCCGAGTCCAGTGTCTCGAAGTGCACTTCGTAGCGATTGCCGCCGCGATAGATGCCGACCATGAACACCACCGGCTTCTGCAGCACGGAGATGATTCGGAATGGATTGATCGAGAAGCGCGCCGGCGAGCCGAGAAACGGCAACTCGACCTGGCGCTCCGCGCTGAGACTTCGATCGGCGAGCACGCCGACGAAGTGTCCCGCAGCGAGGCAGCGCTCGACGGTGACGAAGGAATCCGGCCTGCCGAGCCTGATGATGTTCTTCGCAAGCTCGGGATCGATAGCATTCAGCACCGAGTTCACCTTGCGGGCGTTCTCCTCGAACATCACCATGTTCACATGCAGCTGCGGCTGCCGGCGCCCGACGGTGCGCAGTACTTCGAAGCTGCCGAAGTGCGCACCGAGCAGGATGCAGCCTTCGCCACGCGCGAGGATGTCGGTGACGACGTTCTCGCCGACGATCGAGACGTCGAACCCGGCGCCGCCGTGCTTCAGCAGGAATACGCGATCGAGCACGCTGGAAGCGAAGCTGTGATAGTGACGGTAGACGTCGCGCAGCGTGGCGTCCCGGCCGAAGGCGCGCGTGAGGTAATGCGCCGAGGCGCGGCGCGCGGCCGGCGAGAACAGCAGGAAGTAGAGGCAGATCGGCGGCAGCAACAGACGTGCCGCGGGCCTCCCGATGCCGAGCGCGAGACCCACGAAGCAGCGGACTGCGAAACGGGTGCCGCGTTCCTCGCGACGCAGCCATTCGGGCTCGCCGCCGGCACCCGACTCGGGACCTGTGCTCATCCTCGCGCGGCCTTCACCGCGCCGGTCACCGCCGGGTCGTCGTGAGCCGCCAGCCGCAGCTCGAATTCAATTTCGTCATCCTTGCCCGATTTCCAGCGCAACTCGATCGTTGCGCCCGGCAATACCGGGTGGAGGAATTTCACGTGGCGCAACTCGCCCGGATACGCGGTGCCGGCCGTAGTTGCGATCGCCCGCAAGGCGCGATCGACCAGGAGCGCGCCGGGGACGATCGGCCGTTCCGGAAAGTGACCGGGCAGCGCCGGATGATCGTGCGCGATGCTGAACTCGACCGAGGTCCAAGCGCACGCGCTCTCGCCGAGCGCGTCGAGCGCACGCTGCGGCAACTTGCCGAGCGCATTGCGCGGCAGCTCGTCGACGAGGTGCAGCGGCCGCGGCAGGAACGCGGGATCGAGCACGCGACGCAGGGCCGCGAGGACTTGTTCGGCCGTGAGTCCCGGTGCGACGGCATACGCCGTGAGGCGCGCCATTTCACCGTCCCCCGTGGCCGAGCCGAACACGCCGTCGCGCACGCCGGGCACCGCGTTCAGCTGGTGATTTAGATACGCGAGCGAGCTGCGTTTACCGGCGACGTTCACGACGTCCGATTTCCGGCCGCGCAAAATGAAGCGGTCGCCGCCGCGCAGCTCGAGGACGTCGTTGAGCGCAGCGCGGCGCGCCGCCGCCGGCCCCTCTGCCCATACTTCGCCCGCCTGCTCCGAGAGCCCGATGCCATCGAGACACTGCCACTCCTCCGTCGCCACCGTGCGACGGACCGCAATCTGGCCGACCTCGGTGCAACCGTAGATTTCGTAGAGCGGGGCCGCGAAGCACGCTTCCGCGCGTCGCGCGAGCTCGGGCGCGAGCAGCGCTGTCGCGCAGACGATGCGTGCGACCGCGGGCCACGGCCCGCCATCGTCGAGGAGCGCGCGCAGATGCACGGGCGTCGTGACGAGGATGCGCGGCGCGGGCAGCGCCGCGAGACGCGCGGCGATGTCGGCCGGCAGCAGCGGGCGGGTGCGCTCGCAACGCAGCCCCCGGCGCAGCGCGAGCAGCGTCACCGATTCCAGACCATAGCTGTGCTGGTGGGGCACGGTGCCGAGCAGCGCGGCACCCGACAGCGTGTCGAGATCGAGAACGCGCGCCGCGGCTTCGACGCTCGCGACGAGTGCCCCCCAGGTCCGGGATTGCGCGACTGGCTCACCCGTCGACCCGGAGGTGAACAGTACGACGGCCTGACGGTCGCGAGGAATCGCGGGCGCGAGCCCGCGGACCGGGATCACCGGTGCAGGCGCGGGCGGATAGTGCCAGACCGGCAGCGGCGAGTGCGGTAGGGGCTCGTCGGCGACGACCGAGAGCTCCGGGTACTGGCGCGCAAGCGCGGCGAGCGATTCCGGCAGGGGATTCATCGGCAGGAGCGTCACCTGCCCGCGCCACAGCGCCGCGAACAGACTGATGGCGTAACGATAACGATCGGCACAGAGATTCACGACGTAGCGGGCTTCCGGGAGCGCGACGGCGATGCGCTCGACCTCCGCGAGGAAACACCCCGGGGTGACGGCCACGCCGGCGTCCTCGAAGAGCATCGTCTCGGGCGCGAGCGCCGGCAGCAGCGGCGCGTCGGCGGCGGCACGAGGATCGTGCGCGCCGTTCATGGCAGACCGTCGCGGCCGAGCGTC
Source organism: Gammaproteobacteria bacterium (assembly GCA_016209015.1). GTDB lineage: Bacteria > Pseudomonadota > Gammaproteobacteria > JACQWY01. The sequence continues at coordinate 63,022 of JACQWY010000025.1, forward strand.
CTGAACATGCCGATCATCTCCGACCAGCGCTCGTGCGGCGCATCGGTGAGCCAGAGCGGCCGGCCCAGACGCTCGACGACGAACATCAGCGCGACCAGCGGCGCATTCAATACGTTGACGAACAAAGACCACCACGCGAGCTGCGCGAACGCGAGCAGCAGCGCCGAGCCCAGCAGCTGCATCCCGAAGAAGCCGCACCAGACCCAGGTCACTTTGCGCGTGTAAGCCGCGATGGCGGGACCCGGCGGGCCGTGGATGATGCGAGCGAACGTCGTGACGATAGGCTCGTTGCCGGCGCGGAGCGACGCCCCGAACAGGCTCAGCAGCATCGCGTAGGCGAGCGCGTGCGGGGCGGCCGAGGCGACGACGAGTCCGCCGGCCGGATGCGTGGCGACGAGACCGAAACCGCCGACCGCGAACGCCGCGAGCAGCGGGCCGCGATGGCCGGGCGCAAGACGTGCCGAAACGAAGGACGCGGCGAGCACGAGCTGAGTGAGCATGACGGCGTTTGCGACACTGCCCGAAGCGTGGCCGCGGATCAGCAGCAGATGGATCAGGAGCGGAGAGAGAATCGCGAGGATCGCCAACAGCATCCCGATCGCCTGACGGGCCATGGCGGACCTATTGCGCCCGATGGTGTTCGATGTATGCGGTGAGCGTCCCCAGCGAGCGGAAAATTTCGGTATTGTTCTCGTCGTCCGATCGCAGCTTCACGCCGTAACGCTGCGACACTGCGAGCGCGACTTCCAGGATGTCGATCGAATCCAGACCGAATCCTTCCTTGTACAGGGCGGTCGTGCCGTCTGCGCTCGTGGCATCGAAATCCAGATTCAAGGTTTCGACGATTAAACGCGCCAGGGCCTCTTCTTCTGCAGTCATCACGATAGATGTCCTGTCCTATGTCGCTTGCGAACAATTCGATTCATTTATGCCAGAGCGTTCCGCGCAGCGCAACCGCTGCGCCGGCGCGCGCGGACCGGATCGCAAACAGCGCCGCCGGCCGGAAGTTTCGCGCGCCATCCCGGAGTTCACGCGCCGCTCGCACGGCATTGGTACGAGGCCGTCGCGCTATGCTAAGGTCGGTGTCGGCCGTGGGGGTGGCCATCGCATGCGTCTCAAAGTGGTCGCGGGCAATTTGATCGAACGTCTCGTCCTGAAGCTCAATGCGGTCCCCGAACCGCTGCTCGAAACCCAGGTCGCGTTCAGCATGGCACGCGCGATTATGACGGCCGTCGAGTTCGGCCTCTTCGAGGCCGTCGCGGACGCACCGGCGCCGGCCGCGAGCATCGCCGCGCACTGCGGCACACATCCTGGCGCGACAGGGAAATTGCTGAACACGCTAGCCGGCTGCGGCTATGTCCGCTATCGCGACGGCGGCTACGCGCTGACCCCGAAATCCCGCAAGTGGCTGCTGCGCCGGTCGCCGCACAATCTCTGCGACAAACTGCTCTTCCAGCTCCACGAATGGGATCTCGTGACGGGCTACGAGCATTTCGTGCGCACCGGCGAGCCCTATGGTCCGCACGCCGCGAGCGGCGATCACCGTTACTGGCAGATCTACCAGCGCGGCATGCGCAGCCTCGCGGCGCTGTGGGCGCACGACGTGGCGGCCCGCGTTCCGATGCCGCGCGCAGCGCGCGACATGCTCGACATCGGCGGCTCGCACGGCTACTACTCGGTGTGCCTGTGCCGGCGCCATCCCGCGCTGAGCTCGGTGATCCTCGACCTGCCCGAAGCCGTCGAGCACGCCCGCGCCATTCTTGCCGAGGAAGGTATGGGCGAGCGCGTGACGCACCGGGTCGGGAATGCACTCACGGATGATCTCGGGCAGGACACGGCCGACATCGTGTTCATGTCGCAGCTCGTTCATCACTTCACCGACGAGCAGAACCGCATGCTCATGAAGAAAATCGCCAGAGCGCTGCGTCCGGGCGGGGTGTGCGTGATGCTGGATTCCGTGAGCCCGACCGAGCCCGGCCGCGGCGATCAGACCGCGGCGGTGCTCGATCTGTACTTCGCGATGCTCAGCGAATCGGGCACCTGGCCGGTGGAGACCATGTGTGCCTGGCTCGCCGACGCGGGGCTCGAACCCCTGCCGCCGCGCCGCTTCCGCAACATGCCGGGCGGCGCGCTCGTCGCCGGGCGGAAGTCGGCCTGACAGCGGCTGCCCGCACCGCCCCGCAGCCGGCGCAGGCACTTGAAGCCGTCGGGGAAATGCCAGACATTTACCCCCTGCACGCACTCACCAGGGAAGCCCATGCGTTACTGGCTGATGAAATCCGAGCCCGCCTCCTTCAGCCTCGACACGCTGAAGGCCTGCCCGAAGAAGACCACGATGTGGGACGGGGTCCGGAATTACCAGGCGCGCAATTTCCTGCGCGACGAATTCGAGCGCGGCGATCTCGCGTTCTTCTATCACTCGAGCTGCGAGGAGCCGGGCATCGTCGGCATCGTCGAGGTCGTGAAGGAGGCCTATCCCGATCCGACGGCGCTCGATCCGGAGAACCATCACTACGATCCGCGCGAGAAGGCCGAGGCGCCGCGCTGGTTCGTCGTCGACGTGAAGCTGAAGCGCGCCTTGAAGCGCACGATCGGGCTCGCGGAGCTGAAGACGCACGAAGCGCTTGCCGGCATGCGCCTGCTCGCGACCGGCAACCGGCTCTCGGTGATGCCGGTCAGCGCCGAGGAATGGAGGTACATTCTCGCGCTCGAATAGCGCGCGGACCGGCGCCGCCGGCCGCGAGACAAGCCGGGTTCACCGGCGGTAGCGACGACAAAGAGGGGGCTGACATGCCGCGAGCAATTCTGCGTCTGGTGGTGGTCCTGGCGGTGATCCTGGGTGCGGCCGGCATCGCCGAAATATGGATCCGCTCCGATCTCCATCGCTTCGGTCTCGACGTCCCCGACGCGGCGGACAATCCGCTCGCCGCGATAAGCGAGCCCGATCCCGTGATCGGCACGCGCTACGAGCCGAACGCCTCGACGGTCGTGAAATCCCCGCGCCGCGAATTCGAGGTCCTCTACCAGATCAACGAGATCGGGCTGCGCGATCATCCGCTCGGCACGCACCTGCGCAAGGAGGCGCGCATCCTCGTGCTCGGCGGTGCGAGCATCGAGGGTTACGGTGTGGACGTCGAGGACAACTTCATGAAGCACGTCCAGCAGGCGATCGACAAGACGACGGAGTTGAAGCCGAGCGTGCACTTCATCCGCGCCGCGCGCGCCGGTCAGGGCGCGGTCGAGGCTTATCTGCTCGGCGGGCAGCTCATGGAGACGCAGAAACCGCACGCGATCCTCTTCTTCTACGACAGCGGCATGCCGGCGATCGATCGCGCCGTGCTCGCACGCACCGCCAAGGACGGCAACGGGCTCGCGACGAAGATCGCGCCGGCCACGGAAGGCGCGGGCTCACGCGGGATCGTCGACACGCTCGCCGGTTCGAGCATGCTCGCGAAGCTCGCGGCGATGCGCATGCATGCGGCCCGGGCGCGCGCAGCGTTGAAACCCGGCGATCCGGCGGCCGATCCTTACGCCGGCCTGCGGGCGAATGCGCTCGCCGCCGTGCACGGCCCGTCGCTGCAGCACGTGAAAGCGCTCGCCGCGAAGGCGAAAGCCGCGGGCATCCCCTTCGTGCTCGTGCACCTGCCGCTGCCGGTGCAGGTCTCGGCGCAGGAATGGGAAGCCGGGCGCGCCGATCTCGGCTTCGAGGCGAAGGTCTACGGCACGGAGGACGCGGCAGCCGTCGCCGCGTTCTGCAAGGACGCCGGTCTCGAATGCCTCGCGCTGCACGAGCATTTCCAGGAAGTGGCGAAGCGCGATCGCACCCTGCTGTTCTATCCCTACACGCTCGCCTTGAATCCCGAGGGCCACCGCACGCTGACGGCGTGGGGGACGACAGCGCTCTACGAGACGTTCAAGAAGGACGGCGTCCTCGAAGCGGCGATGCAGCAGTAGAAATCGATTTCCCCACCGGCGGGAGTCAGCCGTCGATCGGCAGCGGTGTGATGTGCCAGAGTCATAGGATGCATTGACGAAGGAAATGCATCACGCGGCGGTAGCCGGTCGCCGGGGCTCGGCGCGGGATGATGGGTTTCCTGCGTCAACCCATCCTATGACTCGTGGCGCAGTTGCGAACCGGACGTTGACCGGGCGGGGTATATAACACCCGCCCCGAAACACCGTACAAGCCCCCGGCCGCGAACTAATCAGACGCTAAGGACTGGGCTTGGCCGCGGCGGCGGCTGAGGGATGGCAAGAGCAAGGGTTCTTCAGCCTAAGAAAATGACGTGACGAATCCAGCCGCGATACATTGCTAGTCCGCTACGGCTGAGTCGGGTGAGGAAGATCCCCCGTCGGAAATTGTGGCGCACGGAGCACATTGGTGCCCCAAATTACGGGACCGCCATTGCCAGCATGCGCAACCGCATATCCGGTCCTCAATCCGTATAAGTCGCGCGAAAAAAAGCCGCGGCATCCATAGCCGGCATCTTCAAGGCCTCTTGGTACAAGCGTACGGTAGACTTGCAAATTATGTCGGGAGGCTGCCCCTTAGCGGCTGCTTCCGAAATATCGGGATTTAAACCCTCGCCCAATAGAATCTCCCTGATCGCGTTTGCTGTGTCCCTCAGCCGCTCGGAATCCGCCTCAGGCGTGTGACTTGATTCCGTTGCCTGCATCACGATCTGAATAGTCGCGTCCGCAACAGCTCGGCGCGTTTTATCGGTCGTGTAGCTGTTCACCCTTTCTATGAGTTTTGAGTCCACTTGCCCGAGAACGAGTTGCGCGCAGTCGCCCATGCTATTTCTCGATATCTCTTCTAATTGCGCCAGCTTTGCTCGGGTCACGTCGATAATTGCACGATTGGAAGTTAGCTTAATGGCCTTTCTCGTCAGTGGAACTAGGTTCGCTCTAAGCACCGCCCCAATGTCATCCGGCGTTACTGTCTTCCGATTCGAAAGCTCAGTGATCTGGCGAACCACGTCTTCGTAAGTTTTGGAATCAAAATCCCTAACTGCGGAGAGACCGCGGTCATGCGAAAGCAGAAAACTGAGTTCACTCGCCTTGTTTTGGGCTAGCATTTTCGCACCAGCGAGCGCAATGAAACCGACACAAAGCCCGATAGGAAAGCCTAGCCAAGGACGTCGCTGAAAATACTGAAACAAAAAAAGAAAAAATATCGATCCACCGAATAAGAGCGGGCCCCCTTGCTGAATTGGCGGTGTCCCAGAAAACGCCGGGATATAAATCGCTGCGACCGAGCCTAGCCATGCAATTCCCGTTAGTGAACCTGCCCCGCTGAAACGGACGCCAGGAAGCGATACTTTAATCGCACTCTGGAGGTTCCCATGAAACGTATTCCCCGTCGTCAATACACGGATGAATTCAAAGCGCAGGCGGTCACGCTGGCGGAATCGGTCGGCCCGTGAGAATGGAGCGCGAGATCCTAAAAAAAGCGACGGCGTTCTTCGCAAAGGAGTCCAAGTGAAGTACGCCTTTATCGACCGTGAGCGGACTCGTTTTCCCTTGCAGTTGCTGTGCGAAGTGCTGGAGGTCTCGGCATCCGGCTTTCACGACCATCGGCGTCGCCTGACGGATCCGGGTCCAGATCCGGAGGCAGCGCTTCGTGGTGAACTGCGGGCTCTGCATGCGTCGAGTCGCGGGACCTACGGACGCCCGCGGCTGGTCGCGGGGTTGCGCCAGCGCGCGCACCGCGTCGGTCACAAGCGCGTCGCGCGACTGATGCGCGAGGAAGGCCTGCAAGGCAAATCCAAAGGCCGCAGAAGGCCGCGCACGACCGACAGCCGGCATGCCCGGCCGGTCGCCGAGAACGTGCTCGAGCGGCGCTTTGCGGTGACGAGCGAGGTGCCGGCATGGGTCAGTGACATCACCTACGTGCCGACGCGTGAGGGTTGGTTGTACTTGGCGGCAATTTTGAGCGTGCAGACGCGGCAGGTGCTCGGTTACAGCTTGTCGGATCGGATGCCGGACGAGCTGGTGGAACAGGCGTTGCTGAACGCCTGGACACGGTATCCCGCGGAGCGCGGCGTGCTGTTCCATTCGGACCGCGGCAGCCAGTACGCGAGCAAGGACTTTCGGCGTTTGAGCGCCGGCCTGGGCTTCGTGCCGAGCATGAGCCGGAAAGGCAACTGCTGGGATAACGCGGTGGCGGAGAGCTTCTTCGCGACGCTGAAGAACGAGGAAATCACCGAGCCCTACGCGACGAAGGTGCTGGCTCATATCGGGATAGCGAAATACATCCACGGTTTCTACAACCCGGAGCGATTGCATTCCGCACTCGGATACTTGTCACCGGACGCTTATGCAAAGAAACTGGACTTGAACTGAAGCTGTTTAACCGATGCTTCTTGGCGTACGTTCCGAAGGAGCAGGTTCA
>JACQWY010000010.1 GCA_016209015.1 Gammaproteobacteria bacterium
ACTTTTCAGAGCACGGGCGGCAAGAAGCGTGGTGCTTGCCAACATTGCGTGAACAATGGCTTACGCCACTGTTCGCGGCGGCACATCCCTGTGCCGCCGGAAGCTCTGAACTTGTTCAGAGCTTCCTTAGGTGTCGCCCTCGCGCAGGCGAGGGCCCCGTCGTGCACCCCTGGCGCTCCGGCCGATCTACGCGTCCGACCTCGCATGCGAATTGCACGATGCCAGGGTCGGAGCGCCGGGACGCCGAGGCTCTGCAATTGTGCCGAGGGTTACCGACTGGGCCCTCGCCTGCGCGAGGGCGACGACCCGGAGGGCCGGACGCGCGACACTAGGTACCACGGCGGTGCGCCAACTCGAAAGGTCATCGCTCTGAAGTTCTCGAAACGATTGAGCGGAGATTCCTCATGCGCTACGAGCTCCACTACTGGTCCGGCATCCAGGGCCGCGGGGAATACCTCCGGCTCGCACTCGAGGAAGCGGGCGCGGCCTACGTCGAGGTCGTGCGGCTGCCGGAATCGCAAGGCGGCGGTGACGGCGCGATGCTCGCCCGCCTCGACGAGGCCGACGAGCGGCAACCGCCGTTCGCGCCGCCGTTCCTGAAGGCCGGCAAGCGCGTCATTGCGCAAACCGCGAACATCCTGCAGTTCCTCGGCCCGCGCCTCGGCCTCGTCGGCGCGAGCGAGAACGCGCGGCTCTGGACGCATCAATTGCAACTGACGATCGCCGATCTCGTGAACGAAGTGCACGACGCCCACCATCCCATCGCCGTCTCGCTCTACTACCACGAGCAGAAGCCGGAAGCGAAACGCCGCACGCAGCATCTGATCGCCGAACGCCTCCCGAAATTCCTCGGCTATTTCGAGCGCGTGCTGGAGCGCGCGCCGGGCGGCGGCAAGTGGCTCGCCGGCGGGAAGCTCAGCTACGCCGATCTCTCGCTCTTCCAGACACTCGCCGGTCTGCGCTATGCGTATCCGAAGGCGATGGCGAAGCTGGAGCCGGCGTGGCCGCGGATCGTGGCCTTGCACGATCGCGTCGCGGCACGGCCGCGCATCGCGGCGTATCTCGCCTCGTCGCGGCGCGTGCCGTTCAACGAGCACGACGTGTTCCGGCATTATCCCGAGCTCGATCGGGCGTAGGAGGACCGCTGCGATGCCCATCCCGTGGTCGACGCTCATCAAGGTGATCCCGTGGACGGATCTCGTCACGGCGGCGCCGAAGATCGTCGAGCAGGCCCGGAAAATCGCAGCCGCGGCGCGGCGCAGCCGGACAGAGGCCGATGCGACGACGGATCCGTCGCCCGCGACGCCGCCCGAGCCGCCAGTCACGCTCGAAACGCGCGTGTCACGCATCGAGGCAGAGCTCGTCGCGATCGCGGACGAGGAAGTTTCCACCGCCGAGCTCCTGAAGTCGCTCGCCGATCAGAACGCCCAGATCGTGGTCGCCCTGCAGGCCGTGAACGCGCGGGTGCGGCGGCTCACGATCGCCGTCGCAGTGCTCGCGGCGCTGTCGTGCGGACTCGTGATCTGGCTGGCGCTCTCGCACGGATCCGGGGGCTGATCCCCGCGCTCCGCCGTTGTCGCTGTGCTCACGCTTCGATTTCACGGCGGCCGGAATCGGGATCCGTACGGGCCGGTGCGGAGTGGGGCGTCCGTTCAGAGATCGAAATCGGACACTTCAGGATGAATGGGCATGGCGGTGTTCGGCCCTAAGGCGACGCGCGTGGTGAGGAGCGCGTAGATGTCCGTGAAAGTCGCGGCGTGCCGAGCAGCTCAACGCCCCACCATCGTCATTCCCGCGTGCGCGGGAACCCAGTCGTCGAGCGCCGGCGAATGCGATCGGCTACGCGGCCGGGACGGCGTTCGCCAACGAAGGAAGGGCTCAGCACTCCGGAATTGCGAGATTCACCGCGTGAGCCTGGGGTCGCCAACTGGATTCCCGCTCACGCGGGAATGACGCGTCGAGGGTGCTCGAGGTGCGTGTGCACATTGGTAGCCTGTCTTGCGCTCGAAAGCCGACTACCGGCAGCGCGCCACGGATGAGCGCGGCCATGCACGGACTTAGCCCGCATGGATTTCCTCTAAAAGCTTGTCGTTGTAGCGACTAATACACGCTTGTAGATTTCGCTACACGATGAAACAGCTCTGCTCATGGGTCCAACTCGTGCTCACGCTGCCGACCCGGAACGCTACGGCCCGAATGCGGGTATGGCGGACGTTGAAGTCCATGGGGTGTGGCGTTCTCCGGGATGGGGTTTATCTCCTTCCCCGGAACAATACCCACGTTGATGCATTCGAGCAGCATGCGAAGGCCGTCGAAGATGCCGGTGGCACAGCGATGGTGATCGAGCTTACAAGTCGCAGCAGGGAGCAGGACGACTGCTTTCGTCAACTCTTCGATCGGACGGACGTTTACGCTGACTTTTGCCGGGGATTGAATGCCGCGCGCAAATCCATCAAAGGCAAGTCCGTGTCGGACTTGCATCGGCTCAAGCGCCGGGTGAGCCGGGAGTTCGAGGCGCTGCGGGCAACCGACTTCTTTCCCAGCGATGCGAGCGCGCGCAGCGAAGCAGCATGGCAGGACTTCAAAGGGGTGCTGGCCAATGTGCTCGCACGCGACGAACCCCACGCGGCCACGCGCCCTCTCCACCGCAAGCGGCTAGAGGAGTATACCGGGCGCGTCTGGGCTACTCGGCGCCACGTCTGGGTGGACCGCGTTGCGAGCGCTTGGCTCATCCGCCGGTTCATTGATCCCCAGGCGAACTTCCTTTGGCTCACATCGCCGAACGCCTGCCCGAAAAAAGCGGTCGGATTCGATTTCGACGGCGCGACATTCACGCACGTCGGTGAGCGGGTGACTTTCGAAGTGCTCATCGCAAGCTTCGGTTTCGATTCCGACGGCGCCTTGATGAAACTCGGCGATCTCGTCCACGCGCTAGACGTAGGTGGTAACGAAGTCCCCGAGGCCGCTGGATTCGAGGCCGTGATGGCTGGCGCTCGGGAGCGCGGCCTGGACGATGACGCGATGTTCGATGAGATTGGCCCCATCCTCGATTCATTCTATGCGCATTTCAAACGCAGTGACCCGCGAGGCCGGCCCGCGTGAGCATCCCGAACTACTCATTGTGGCAACTCGTGCGCTACGCGCTGAAGCTCGGCACTATCGGCTTTGGCGGCCCGGTCGCGCTCGTCGGCTACATGTACCGCGATCTCGTGGAGACGCGCGCCTGGATCTCGGAAGCGGACTACAAGGAGGGCCTGACGCTCGCACAGCTCATGCCGGGTCCGCTCGCCGCGCAGCTCGCCATGTATGTCGGTTACGTCCATTACCGGCGCCGCGGCGCAACGATGGTCGGGATCGCATTCGTGCTGCCGTCGTTCCTCATGGTCGTCGCGCTCGGCTGGCTTTACGTTCATTACGGGGGACTTGGCTGGATACAGGCGGTGTTCTATGGCGTCGGCGCGGCCGTCATCGGTATCATCGCCATAAGCGCGTTCAAGCTCACGATCAAAAACATCGGCTCGGCTCGCCTGCTTTGGGCAATTTATCTCGGGAGCGCCGCGATCACCGTCGCCACCGCCTCGGAAGTCATCTGGGTATTCCTGATCGGCGGGGTCCTCGTCTGGCTCGTGCGTGCGCCACCATCCGGCTTGCGGCGGCGCGCGGGGACCTTGCCGGCCGTGTCCATCGCGGCGGCTGTGGCACTCAGATTCAACTGGCCTTTGCTCGGACAGCTGTTCGGCTTCTTCGCCAAGGCCGGCACCTTCGTATTCGGCAGCGGGCTTGCCATCGTGCCGTTCCTCTACGGTGGTGTGGTGAACAGCCACCACTGGCTGACCGAGCACCAGTTCATCGACGCCGTGGCGGTGGCGATGATCACGCCGGGGCCGGTGGCCATCACCGTGGGATTCATCGGTTATCTGATTGCCGGACTCCCGGGTGCGGTTTCGGCGGCCGTCGGCACGTTTCTGCCGTGCTGGTTCTTCACGGTGATCCCTGCGCCGTATTTCAAGAAATACGGCAAGCGGCCGGCGATCGTCGCGTTCGTGGATGGCGCCACCGCAGCCGCGATCGGCACGATCGCCGGCTCCGTCGTGGTCTTAGGGAAAAGATCGGTGATCGATTTACCGACGTTCGCCATCATGAGCGCCACAGCGTTGGTGCTGTGGAAGTTCAAGAAGATCCCAGAACCCGTGATCATCGCTGCCGCGGCCGTGCTCGGCCTTTTCGTTTTCCCGCTTGCCGTTCACCCTTAGCGTCCGCCCCACCCGAGGAGGCCCGTATATACGAGATGTGGCGCCGACATTTCGCAAAACGCCTCAGGCGCCGTAGCGCGTACCGTGCTGAAGGTTACCGCACGGGCGCACGGGTAGCCCTCGAACTTGCGCTGCACAAGCGCATGGCAAAACTCGTTCGCGCCGTCTTCCCCGCCCCGTCTGTCGCCAACATTCGCGACTGGCGAGTAACTACACAGGAGATCACCATGAAACGTACGACGATACCTTTTGCGATTCCGGTTCTCCTCACTCTGAGCGTCGCATCGCTTGCCGCGGAGCCTGATTGGAAAGCCGTCGACCAGGCAATGGGCGTGGAGGGCGTTCAGCAGCCGGACGGTGCTCGCCGCTACGGTTTCCCACGCCGCGATTTGAAAGTGACACTTGACGGTGTCCAACTGAAGTCCGGCTTTGCCCTCGGCTCGTGGCTCGCGTTCAAGCCCACAGAGGGCGGCGCCATGGTCATGGGCGACCTCGTGCTCGCCGAAGAGGAGGTGGGTCCCGTCATGAAGGAGCTCGCGGCCGGCGGCATTCAGATCACCGCCCTCCATAATCATCTCCTACGATCGTCACCCGCAACGATGTACATGCACGTCGGGGCGCACGGCGACCCCGTTCAGTTGGCAAAGATGTTTAAGGCCGGCCTCGCCGAAAGCAAGACGCCGTTCGGCCCGGCTCCTGCGACGCCGCAACCGACGGAAAACGCGGTAAAGAAGGCCGATCTCGATACGGTGCTTCGATCCAAAGGAAAGGACACCGGCGGTATCTATCAATACAGCTTCTCCCGCGCTGAGGCACTGAAGGACGGCGCGATGGCGCTCACGGCGTCATCGGGAACAGCAACCGCAATCAATTTCCAGCCGACCGAAGGCGCTAAAGCCGCTATCACGGGCGACTTTGTCCTGATTGCGTCGGAGGTCAATCCTGTCATCGCCGCATTGCTGAAAAACGGCATCGGGGTCACGGCGGTGCACAACCATATGCTGACCGACGAGCCGCGCCTGTTCTTCATGCATTTCTGGGCCAATGATGACGCGAACAAGCTTGCGAAAGGGCTCCGTGAAGCGTTGGATAAAGTGAATCTGGCCAAATAGGGATGTGCACTCCGCTCGCAATGCTCCTGTACCTGGCAGCCTCCGCGCACATCGCCGCTGCCGACGCGACGGGCCTTGAGTTGGAGAAGAAAATTCCGTTGGGCAAGGTCAGCGGACGCATTGACCATCTCGCGATGGATAAGAGCGGACATCGCCTGTTTGTGGCTGAATTGGGCAACAACACAGTCGGCGTGATTGATCTTCAGTCCGGCTCCGTAGCGCATCGCATAACGAGCCTGAAACAACCGCAAGGAGTCGGCTATCTTGAGGAGCCGGGCGCCCTCTTCATTTCCAACGCCGGTGACGGCTCGGTCCAGGCCTTCCGTGGTAACGATTTAGTGCCGGTGGCGAAGATCGAACTCGGGGGTGACGCGGATAACGTGCGCATCAATGCGGCGGCCAACGAAATTGTAGTGGGCTTTGGTGCAGGCGCACTCGCCGTCGTAAACGGCAAGACGCTGGAGAGAGAGACTGAGTTTCTCCTCAAGGGTCATCCCGAAGGCTTCCAGATCGATCCGGTGCGGAAGCGCGTTTACGCGAACATGCCGGATGCTCATGAGATGGCGGTGATCGATCTCGAAAAGGGCAGTCAGATCGCGGCGTGGGATAAGCTGCCCGCCCGCTCGAACTTTCCTCTAGCGCTTATGGCCGAGGGCAAAGCGGTGGCGGTCGTGTTCAGTGATCCTTAGCGCCTCGTCGTCTTCGACGCCTCGAACAGTGGCATTACGGCAAACCTGCCGACATGCGGTGACGTTGACGATGTGTTTTTTGATACGCGTCGGGACCGTCTCTACGTGGCATGCGGCGAGGGCACGATCGAGGTGTTCGAGGCCGCCAGTTCAGCGCCGAAGCTGCTTGCGCGAATCCCGACGGGAGCCGGGGCGAGAACGGCCTTTTTCGACCCCGAGATTGACCGGCTGTATCTGGCAGTGAGGGCCGGCCTGACTCGAGAAGCGGAGATCTGGGTGTATCGCCCGGTTGGCCGGTGAGTTCATCAGAGGACATAGGAGGCGCCGCCAGCCGCTTCGTCGAATGGCTCCCTCCACAAGTGCCGGCAGCGAACCTGACGCGCGAGCATCATATGGATTCGCTTCTCGGCGCGATTGTCGAAGGTCCGTCTCATTGAAACTTCCGCCCGGTTACGGAGTTCTTTTATGAGCGCGATTTCAGCGAGTCACACCGCACATCCGGGCTCGTCGGCGCGATCTGGCAAGTCAAGGATCGCCTCGCAATTGATGTTGGCCTTCGCCACGCATGATTGCCCGCTTCACATGAGGATGAAATCCGGCTCGGGGTAGCGTTTTCGCTATAGATGAGGAGCGACGTTCGAGAACTAACGGAGTAGACGCCCTTGCCACAAAAACGACAAATCCCTACCTTGGAGGTCCGCTATTAGGAAATTTCTGAGTGCAGCCGAATGGACCGCTTCGGGTCGATCCGCCTTTCCCAGGCCGCAATGACAAGTCCGTTGTGCAATCGTTGGCGACCCTCGGAATATTTCGATCAGGACCGCGCGGCCGGTCGAGAAGGGAGATGCATCTAGCGACGTCGTTCGTCGGGCGGCAGTGCCGCGTTCGTCTCGCGGTGTGGGATCCGTGGCATTCATTCTTCCCGTGTTCGGAAACCTGAAGCACAAGTGCGCGCGATTCTTTCTCTCCGCTGGAAAGATCGGTGGAGCACGCGGGTCGCGTGCGATTGATTCTGGCCCAGCGCCGCGCCGCGACCGGGGATATGGCGCTCCCGGGGCTGCGATTGCACGCGCTGAAAGGAGAACGCCGACGGATCTGATCGGAGACTCTCAGCGGCACTCGGCGTAGCACTTTCGCCTTCGAGGCCGACGATTCGGTCGACGTCGATGAAGAAGACCCCTTTCCCAGACTTCAGGTCATTCACCGCGAAGTCCAGCGTTGCCTGCTCGCGGCGCGACCGATGCGCCGCCTGCCTCGGCAGCTCCTGTGAAGCGCGGCGCGCCGCCTATTCCGGATGGTCGACCTTCTCCGGACCCTGCCCCGGCTTCGCGATCAGCGCGCGCAGCTCGCGGAGCTTCGCCTTCATCTTCACTTCGTTCGCCTTGCCCATGCGCATGAGCATCTTCTGGCCGGTGGAGCGCGATTCGAGGCTCGGATCCGCGTATTGATACATGACCTTCGGCTGGATGAGCCGCACGGGGCCGTCGAGCTCCGGGGCCTGGAGCAGATGATCGATCACCTGCACGAGCCGGTCGTTGAAATACCGGCCGGGATAGCCGAGCTCTTCGTAGGCGTGCTGGAAGAGCGGGTAGTGACGCACGTAGAGCTCGGCGAGGCGGCGCGTGTCGGTTGCTTCGACGAGCGACACGAGCGGTGCGTAGCGCGCGTCGTTCGCGGGCGCGATCGTGATGCTCTCGCCTTCACCCGCGACCGCGAACGGCGTGCCGACCGGTTTCAGCGGATTCACACGGTTCACGCTCTCGCGCGGCAGGTTGTCGATCGTCGCGACGAAGTGCTGTGCGAAGCCGGACATGTTCAGGTGCTGCTCGACGGTCTGCGCGCCGAGCACTTCGCCGAGCGATTTCTCGAACGCGGGCTCGTCGGCCGGCGGCGCGGCGGGGGCGTTCTCCGGCGCCGGTGCTTCCGGCGGCTGCGCGGGCGCTTCGGCGATGGGGTGCTCGATCGGCGGCGGCGCGGGCGGGCTCGCGATCTTGCCGCTCGGCGGCACCGGCAGCGTGACCGTCTCGTTCGGACCGGGCGTCCGCGGCATCCACAGCAGGTAATACGCCGCCCCGACGACGGCGACGAGTATGAGGCCCGCGGTCCAGCCGAGATCCGATCGTGACTGTTTCATGCTGCTCTCCAGCGTGCGGCCCGCCGCGGGCCGTACTCGTCTTTTCGGAGCGCCGCGGCGCGGCTTCGTTCCCGCTCAGGGCGCCGTCGCGTGCACGAGCCAGGTCGCACCGGGCATCGTGATGCGGCCGTTCGTCACATGCGGCGCAACCGCCTGCAATACCGCGGCTATCACGTTCTCCTGCGTCGCGGCATCGGCGGTCGCGAAAATCGGCGCCGGCGGCCCCATGCGGATCATCTGCTGCACGGCCATGTCGGGATCGCCGAGATCGAGCATCGCCTCGACGGTCTCGAGCCGCACCTCGCGCCAGCCCGCGCCTTCTAGCAGGCCTTGCAGGCGCGCGCCGTCCGCGAACGCAAACGGACCCGGCGCGTGCGGCGGCGGCGGCTCGGGCCGCGGCAGGATGCTGAACGCGGCCTGCACCGGCACACCCATCCAGGGATTCATGTCGAGCGCGCGCCAGGCGAGGAACGCGAGACGGCCGCCCGGCTTCACGGCCCGGCGCAGATGCGCGAATGCCGCGTCGGGCTCGGGGAAGAACATCACGCCGAAGCGCGAGGCGAGCAAGTCGAAACGGGCGGGCGAGAACGGCAGCGCCGCGCAATCGCCGAGCGTGAATTCGAGGTTCGCACGCGCGCCGTAGCGCTGCTTCGCGACGTCGAGGATCACGGCGGAGACGTCCGCGCCCGTGACGCGTCCCGTCGGGCCGACGGCTTCCGCGAAGGCCGCGCTCGTCACGCCGCCGCCGCAGCCGACATCGAGCACGTGCTCGCCCGCCGCCGGCTTCGCGCCCTCGAGCAGACGCCGGGACAAAGGCTGGAGCATGCGCTCCACGCGTTCGATGTTCTCGACCCAGCGGCGGCCGCCTTCGTCGTTCCAGTAGGCGGCCTGATCCTGGGTTTTCGCGTTCGGTGCACTCATGGGCGGGTCTCCGTTGTCGGGTGCGCGGAGTGTCGCAGCAATCCCTGATCCCCGCCAGGACCGCCGTCACGGCTCGCGGGGCGCGGCCGGGTCCGTATAATGCCGCGGTCGCGGCGCTGCGCGCGGCGTCAATCATCATTCGAGGGAGAGGAGAGAACCATGGGCAAGCTATCAGGGCGCGTCGCGCTCGTCACCGGCAGCGGCCGCGGCATCGGCCGCGCGATCGCGCTCGCGTATGCGAAGGAAGGCGCGAAGGTCGCGATCACCTCGCGCACGCGCAACGAGCTCGACGGCGTCGCGGCGGAGATCGCGGCGCTCGGCGGCGAGTCCTTCGTCGTCACCGCCGATCTCCTGAACGGGCCGGAGATCAAGGCGATGGTCGAGACCGTGATCGCGCACTTCGGCCAGCTCGACATCCTGTACAACAACGGCGGCGGCCTGACCGGCGATCTCGGCAAGATGCTCGCACTCACGCACGACGACGAGCTCTTCGATCGCAACGTCTTCCTGAACCTCAACTCCGCCTACTACGCGACGCGCGCCGCGCTGCCGCAGATGGTGAAGCAGAACTACGGCCGCGTGATCTTCCAGGGCTCGGGCTATGCGAAGGTCGGCGGTGGACTCATGTCGTATTCCGCCGCGAAGCACGGCCTCATCGGCATGATGCGCGCGATGGCCTACCAGGTGCCGACGACGATCACCGTCAACACGATCTGCCCGGGCTGGACGAACACGCCGCTCGCCGACTGGGAGTACTTCGGCAAGTGCTTCGGCGCGGATGCCGCGACGCTCAAGGCGCAGGCAGAATCGGAGAACGTGCAGAAGCGCATCCTCGAGCCGGAAGAGCTCGGTCCGATGGCGGTACTGGTTGCCTCCGAAGAAGCGAAGGGCATCACCGGTCAGGTGATCAGCGTCGACGGCGGCTATCGCGTCTGATCGCCGGCGCGAGGTGAACGATCCGGCGCACGCGCCGGGCCACGCTCACCAGTGCCGCGGACGGCCGACGTCGAGGTGTACGAAATCCGAGCTCGCGTAATAGCCGACGCCGCCGAGCTTCAGCGCGGCGGCCACGTCGCGCAAGCGGCGCGTGCGGGTGTCGGCGAGCCTCACGTCGATCGCCATCCCGTCCATGTGCAGGCTGTGCTCCGCCACGCCGTTCGTCGTGCGATGGAGAAAGTCGTTCGTCGTCGGCGAGCGGTAACCACAGATCACGCGGAACGGCGCATCGCTGCCGATCGCGGCGTGCACGCGGTAGAGCTGGTCGAGGAGCCCGGGACGGATCGGATAGATCTCGTCCGTGCGGAAATCGCGCAGCAGGTGATTGATTGCGGTCAACGCACGCGGATCGTAGGCACCGTTCGCGAAGTAGGTGACGTGGAGCGTCTCACCGGTGTGGAGATGCTCGAAGGCGAGCACGCGCCGGGGTGCGGCTTTCGCCCAGGCGGGCATCGAGGCGAGCAGCGAAGCGGCCGCACCGAACTTCAGGAGACGTCGCCGCGTCGTGCACGTATCGGTGGCGGACCCGGCGTCCACCCGCTTGCGTTCGAGCATCATTCCCACCCCCGCCGAGCCAAAGCGGGGCTATTATAGGCAGCCCGCACCCCGAGCTAGCAAGTACGAATGCAGGTCTCCGCGCTCCTCGATGCAGCGATACGCACGCTGCGCTTGACCATCCTGTTTCCGATGTTGTATGCGCCGCTCGCGGCTGCGCAGAGCGCGCAGGCGTTGCTCGCGGGCGATGCGCCGCGCGTGGAAGTCGCGGGCGAGCGGCTGTGGACGACGCCGATCCTGCGCGCGCTGTTCGCCGATCCCGCGCGCGCGCCGCACTGGCGCGACGAGCAGCTCGCGGTGATGCGCGAGCTCATCGCGCGCGCTTACGACGAAGGGCTCGATCCGCGCGATTACCTCGACGGCAGGATGGCGGACGCGGCCGCGCTGCCGCCCGGGGAGCGCGACGTGCTCGCGACCGAAGCGCTCGCGCGCCTCGCCTTCACGTTGCGCTTCGGCAAGTGCAATCCCGAAGCGCTCGATCCCGACTGGAACTACACGCGGAGCTTCGGCACCACGGATCCCGTCGACTGGATGCGCGAGGCGATCGCGAGCAATGATCTCGCCGCGCGCGTCGAGGCCTTGCGGCCGGACACGCCGCACTACCGCGTCGTGCAGGCCGCGCTCAAGCGCTATCGCGAGTTCGTCGTGCACGGCGGCTGGCCGGGCGTCGACAAGGGCGCGACGCTCAGGCCCGGCATGGACGACGATCGCGCACCGCAGCTTCGCCGCCGTCTCGCGGTGACGGGCGAATGGGAACGCAGCGACGAGACGCTGGACGATCGCCGCTACGACGAGGCGCTCGTGAAGGCGGTGAAGATCTTCCAGGCCCATCACGGTCTCGACACGGACGGTGCGGTCGGGCGCGCGACGACGGCCGCGCTGAACCAGACGGCGGAGGAGCGCGTGACGCAGTTGCGCGTGAACCTCGAACGTTTGCGCTGGCTCTCGGCCGAGCTCGGCGCGGGCACGCTCGTCGTCAACGTCGCGGCCTTTCACGGCAACTACATCGAGGGCGGCGAAGTGCGCTGGTCGGGCCGCGTCGTCGTCGGCCGTCCGGATCGCAAGACGCCGATCTTCAAGGCCCGCCTGTCGTCGATCGAGCTCAATCCGACCTGGACCGTGCCGCCCACGATCCTCAAGGAGGACATCCTGCCGAAGCTCCGCGCGGGTTCGCACGTGCTCGAGGAGAAGCAGCTCCGCCTCCTCGACAGCGCGGGCCGGCCGGTCGATGCGGCGAGCATCGACTGGAAGGGCCTGCGCCCCGGCCATTTCGGCTACGTGCTGCGCGGCGAGCCCGGCCCGAAGAATCCGCTCGGCCAGGTCGCGTTCCTGTTCCCGAATCCGCACGACGTCTATCTGCACGATACGCCGCAGCGCGAGGCCTTCGTGCGCGAGGATCGCGCGCTGAGCTCGGGCTGCATTCGCGTCGAGCATCCGCTGCTGCTCGCTGCACGCCTGCTCGACGATCCGGAGCACTGGGACGAGAAGGCGCTGAAGGACGCCGTCGCGACCGGCAAGACCCGCCACGTCGCGCTGCCGCGCGCCGTCACCGTGATGCTCGTCTATCTCACCGCGTTCGCCGACGACGACGAGACGATCCAGTTCCGCCGCGACGTCTACGGATTCGACGAGCCGGTGCGCGCGGCGCTCGATGCGCCGCTGAGGCTCAGCCTGCCGAAGGACGTCGCGACGGCCGCACCGGCTGGGGCCTGAGCCGAGCCGTCGCGGTTGCGCTCAGCCGCGCTCGATCGTCCCGGGCGCAAGCGGCGACCAATCCCCGACGTCTGCGTAGCCGAAGACTGCGATCGATGCGCCTCCTTCGTCGACACATCCTATAGCCGCCTCACGGCAGCACCACGAACCCGAGCTTCTCGAACACCGCCTTTGCCTGCGGTCCAGACAGGTATTTCACGAAGTCCGCCGCCGCGCCTTGCGGCCGGCCTGTGACGAGCGCTACCGGATAGACGATCGGCTCGTGGCTGTCGGCGGGGAAGTTCGCGACGACGTCGACCCTGCCCGAGGCCTTCGCATCCGTCGCGTAGACGATGCCGGCGCCGCATTCGCCGCGTTCGACGAAGCCGAGCGCCGAGCGCACGTCCTCGGCGCCCGCGATGCGCGGCGCGAGCTTCTCCCACCAGCCGAGCTTCGTCAGCGCTTCCTTCGCGTAGATGCCGACCGGCACGGACTCCGGATCGCCCGTGCAGAGCTTGCCGGCGAACGCGGCGGGCAGGTCGAAGCCCGCTTTCAGCTCCGCCCCGAACGCCTTGCCTTTCGGCGCGATCAGCGTGAGCGCGTTGCCGAGGAGATCCTTGCGCGAAGCCGCGACGACGAGACCCTTCTTCACGAGATAGTCCATCCACTTCGCGTCAGCACCGAAGAAGACGTCGGCCGGTGCGCCGCTCTCGATCTGCTTCGCGAGCGCGCCGGACCCCGCGAGCGAAGTCAGCACTTTCGCGCCGGTCGACTTCTCGTAGCCGGCGGTGATCGTCTCGAGCGCGTTCGTGAGGCTCGCGGCGGCGAAGACGCGGACGGGCTCGGCGGCGTGCGCGGCGCCGGCCAGCAGGAGGATCATCGAAAGTCCCGTGAACATCAGCCTCGCCATCCTCGAACCCTCCATCGTTCGGGGCAGGGTAGAGGGCGGAAAATGCCCGCGCAAGGCGGGTCTAGCTGATCGTCTCGTCCAGCGCCCGCAGGCGCTTCGCCATGAGCCGCATCATGTAGAGCGAGAAGGCGGGCGTGTCGTGGACGAGCTTCATGAAGCCCGTCTCGTCGATGCGTGCGACGCGCACCGAGGTGCGGGAAATGGCCGAGGCGCTGCGCGGGCGGCGGTCGATGAGCGCCATCTCGCCGAACACTTCTCCGGCCCGGACGTGCCAGACGTCCGCACCCTTGATCGAAATCGTGACCATGCCCTCGAGCAGCACGAACATGCAGTCGCCGGGCTGACCTTCCTCGAAGATCGTCGTGAACGGCGGGTAGTCGCAGACCCCGTCGGCGTGCTGGAAGAGTTTTCTGATGTCGAGCTTCATGAGCATGCGTCGTTTGGACGGCCGCACGCATGTTATCGATAAAATAAAGGTATTCGAGTAGGCGCAACACTTAGACACAATTGCCTGATCCGGCTGCGAGACGCCTCCGGTTTTCAGCCCGGGTCGGGTTTCGCCGGGGCCCCGTCGTGGACCTTCACGCGGTCGATGAATTCGTCGATGAGCCGCTCCCAGACGACTTCGAGCTCGTAGGCCGAAGACCGCGCGAGACCCTCGAGATCGGGGAACAGCGAGGAATTCGTGACGTTCATGCGGTAGAGCGACTGCATCGCCTCGACGCGCATGGCGAACGGCAGGACGTATTTGATGATCAGCGGCTCGCTGTCGTCGTATTCCACGAGGATTTCGTCGAGCGAGCGGTCCAGCACGCCCGGGACCACGAAGAGCCCGGACTGCGCGACGAGCCGCCGGTCGAGGTGCTGCGGCTCGCCGAACCAGATGACCGGCAGGCGGTTGTAGAGGAAGTGGCGCTCGAAGTTGCCGGGCACGCGCGGATCGATGCGCTCGCGCGTCAGGCCGGCGTCGAAGCGCGGCGCGAGCGACCACAGTCGCGGCGTGTTGAGCGCGTACACCGCGGAGTCGGCGGTCGCGTCCTCGAGCGCGAAGAACGCCGCGATGTAGGGCGATTTCGTGAAATCGAGGAGCCGCGTCGGCGCGCCGTGGTGCTGCATGAGGCCGAGGCAGCGCAGGGAGTCGTCCAGTACCGCGCTGTCGTGCAGGTAGATGTGGGCCTTGCGGCGGAAGACGCGCAGGGCGCGCTCCTCGCGCAGCGGCCAGAGCTCCACCTCGCCGCAGTACGTGCGCAGGCGGCGCGTGAGTGAGCTCATCAGGGGCCATTGCGCGGAAGTCTCGCCGCGGAACGCCCAGCCCGCGAGCGCATCGGTATGGGAGACGAAATCTGCCCAGCATTCCAGGCGGATGACTTTCATCGGGGGCACCTCGCGATCGAGTGACGGACCGGCGGCCTCAACATAGGCGCCCGGCGGCGTTCCGACCAGCGTCGCGCGGTGCGTCGTCGCGTCGGCGCGTGCCGCGGCCGCACGGGGCGGCCGCGACGCGTGCCGGTCGTTCAGACTTCGCGGTGGTAGGCCTTGGACGTGACGAGCCAGGTGCCGCCGATCTTGTGGTACGTCAGATAGTCGGCGAAGAACATGTCGCCGATGCGCACACGCACTTTCGCGAGCGCCTGCGTGTCGGAGCAGAAGTCGAGCATGATGACCTGCGTCTCGCGCTTCGCGCCCTGGGCCTTCGGCGACGTGCGGCCGGCGAGGATCTCCTTGTACTGCGCCGCCGGCCAGCACGACATCTGGCCTTCGCGGTAGCCGTGGAGCTGCGAGGTCGAGGCGAAAACGCGGTCGAAGTTGCCGACGTCGCAGTCGTACATGAGGTCGAAGTATTTCTCGAGGGCGGCATTCATTTCCTGAATCAGCGTGGCGTTCATGGTCACCTCCTGGCGGCGAACGAGGGTGGAAAAGGGAACGCGACTGTATCGGCCGCGGGGCGATCGGGCAAGGTTGCCGACGTTTCGGAGGGAGTTTCAGGAAAATTTCGGGAAAATTTCGGGGGGAAATTTCGGGGACACGACACTTAACTTCGGAAGTCTAAGTCTAGAAGTTTCGGGGACACGACACTTGGAAAATTTCGGGGACACGACACTTAACTTCGGAAGTCTAAGTCTAGAAGTTTCGGGGACACGACACTTGATTCGGGAATCCCCTGAAGTTTGGTTCTTCTCCAGACTGACGGGTCAGTCGACGACATCCGCCTCGGCTGATGCCTGTCGCCCTCGCGCAGGCGAGGGTCCAGTCGGTGACCCAGGGCACGCGCAGTGAACCTCCGACTTTCGCGAGCTCCGTTCCGCACCGCGCCCGTCTTCTGCGCTGGCCCCGCGGTTAGACCTCGGCGCCGCGGCTGAACGACTGGGCCCTCGCCTGCGCGAGGGCGACACGTGGGAAATACGCGCCGCGGTGTGCCGAGGAACAGCTCCACAGTTCGGAGAAGAGCCATTTTTTTGGTTCTTCTCCGGACCGCGGGGCACGATTCACCGGCACGAAAATTTGGGGGACACGACACTTGTTTCGGCTTCGACCCTTGGTCGTCGAGGAAGCATGTCGGCCGAATCAAG
>JACQWY010000011.1 GCA_016209015.1 Gammaproteobacteria bacterium
CGGACCTACGTGGGGTCACGGCCGCGCGATTTGCCGCGGATGCCATACGCCTTCAGCTTCTCGTAGAGCGTGCTGCGGGCGATGCCGAGATCGCGGGCGGCGCGCAGCATGTTGCCGCCGTGGCGCTCGATGGCGTCTTCGATCGCCGCACGCTCCGTCGCCTTGAGTCCGCCCGGCGCGAGCGGCGGGCGTTCCGGCGGCACGAAATCGGGCGGGAGATCGCCGGGCGTGAGCTCGTTGGAATCGGCGAGGAACCACATGCCCTCGAGCACGTTGCGAAGCTCGCGGATGTTGCCGGGCCAGGGATGGCGATTCAGTGCATCGAGGAGATCCGAACGCAGCACCTTGCGCTCGCCGCCGTCGCGGGCGTGGAGCTGGGCGATGAAGTGCTCGGCGAGCAGCACCGTGTCGCGCTGGCGTGCCCGCAGCGGCGGCAGCGGCAGCGTCGTGCTCGCGAGGCGGTAGTAGAGGTCCTGGCGGAAGCGGCCGCCCATGACGTCGGCGCGGAGATCCCGGTTCGTCGCCGAGACGATGCGCACGCGCACTTCACGCGTGCGGTTTTCACCGAGGCGGCTGACGACGCCGTCCTGGAGCACGCGCAGCAGTTGCGCCTGCACTTCGAGCGGCAGCTCGCCCACTTCGTCCAGCAAGAGCGTGCCGCCGTCGGCTGCTTCGAAGCGTCCGGCGCGGCCGCCGCGCTGCGCGCCCGTGAATGCACCGTCGACGTAGCCGAAGAGCTCGCTGCAGACGAGATCCTTCGCGAGCGCGCCGCAGTTCACCGCGACGAACGGCCCAGGCGCCGCGGGCGACGCCTCGTGGATGGCGCGCGCGAACTCTTCCTTGCCGACGCCCGTCTCGCCGAGGATCAGCACCGGCATCGCGGCGGCGGCGAGCTTCTTCGCGCGCTCGACGGCGGCGCGGATCGCCTCGCTCTCGCCGATGATGCGCTCGAACGCGAGCTCCTGGGCCGAAGGCGTGCGGCGCGGTGCGCTCGCGACGACGGCCGCGCGCGGGTGCGCCGCGCGGTTCGGGACCACGACGAGCAGTCCGAGATCCTTGCCCTCGAGCGCGACGGGATGGATCCAGTCTGCGTCGATCCAGGCCGGCAGCGAGCAGCCGCCGCGCCGCGCGCGCTCGAATCCGCCCGCACCGAGCGGACGGCCCGTGCCGAGATCGGCCGTGATGCCGCGCCGCGCGAGGACCTCGAGCGCGAGCCGGTTCGTGCTCACGACGCGCCCCTTGCTGTCGAGCACGATGAGACCATCGCTGTTCCAGGCACCGGCCTCCTCGTTGCACCACTGCAGGAGACGGATGCGATCGCGTGCCTCCCAGCCGCGGAGGATCGCCTCGATCTGATTCGCGGTGGACATCGCGAGCGCGAGGCTGTGGGCGTTGAACGTGTTGTCGGGCCCGGAGATGTCGACGACGCCGAGGATGTCCGTGCCGCCGGGTTCGCGGACGAGCGCCGCGGAGCACGTCCATTCCTTCACGCTCTCGCAGAAGTGCTCGATGGCGTGCACCTGTACCGGGCTCGCGAGCGCGATGGCGGTGCCGATCGCGTTCGTGCCGCTCGCGTGCTCGTGCCAGCCGCCGCCCGGCGCGATATGGCGCGCCGCGCCCTCTTCGCGCGTGCGCTGATCGCCGTAGACGTCGAGGATTACGCCCTGCGGGTCGGCGACGGCGAGCAGGCTCTTCGAGGGATTCAGCACGTCGGCGAGCGTATGCGTGACTTCGCGCGCCGCGCTCAGCAGCTCCTGGTGGCGGCGCTTCAACTGTTCGAGCTGTTCGCCGGCCGCGAGCAGCGGCGCCTGCATCGCGCCAGCCTGCACCTGCGCATCGCGACAGCGCGCCCAGGAATCGCGGACCACGTCGCGCACGCGCGCATCGCCGGTGTCGCCGTTCACCATGAACGACTCCCAGGCGAGCATCACGTTGCGGGAGAAATGCGGTTCGAAGACCTCGTTGCCGAGCACCTGCACCTTCATGAGTCCGACCTCCGGGGCCCGCGGGCCGCTTCTGTTCAGCGACGGCCGACGCGCCGCGCTCGGGCGGCTCTGCCGGTCGTCGCATGGGAACATCGCCCCAGCACGCCGTCCTTGAGGCGGATCAACCGGCGTCCCGGACCGCGGCGACACTCAGCCCGTGTGCGGCGTGCGCCCGCGATCCTGCACGGCGCGACCGGCGCGCGTTCGACGCGGACGGGATCCCGGGACGTGGCCTGCTCCGTGGCGGTGGGCTCGCGGCGCGCGACGCTGCGGGCGCGCCGCCGCCGGCGTCAAGGCGGCGGGCTGCCGGGCCTCGCGCCGAGCGTGCTCAGGCGATCGAAAGCCGCGGCCATTTCCGCACGCTCGACGTCGCGGAGCGTCGCGTCCTGCCAGACCGCCTCGCCCGCGAGCCAACGCCCGGCCGCCCCGCCGTCCTGCAACGCCAGGCCGAGCGCCTGGTTGAGCTCGTAGAGTCCCCAGGCGAGACCGGCGTCGCGCAGCGCCGCCTGCAGCGCATTCTGGATGAGACCGCGAAAATGGAGATGCAGCGCCGAGGCGGGGATCCCGGCGCGGCGACCCGCCGCGGCTTCACCGCAGGCCGTGCGATCGTGGCTCGCGAGGCCGCGGCAGGCGAGCGGGCGCACGGGATAGATCTCGCACTCGCCGCGGGTGAGGAACGGGCAGTACACCCGCGCCGCCCAGCGGCCCGCCTCGTCGAGGCCGCGCGTGCGCTCGTCGGCCGCCGCGACACGCTGCGCGAGGCCCGGGCCGGCCGCCTGGCTGTCGCGCCAGCGCACGTAATGCGCCGCGAGCAGGATTTCCGGCGCGGTCGCGACGACGCGCAGCCGGCAGCACGACGCACAGCCCTTGCGGCACGCGAGGCCGGCCTCGCCTTCCGCGTCGGCCGCGACGTTGCCCTCGAAGCTCGTGAACGCCATGGTCAGCAGGCGCGGGATCACTTCGCCCGGCACGCAGGCGTCGATGACGCGCGTGAAGCCACCGCGCTGGGCGGCGAAGAACTGCAGGTGCTCGTCCGTGTGCATGCGCTGCCTCCTCGGGCTGGGGTCGTGCGCGGCGATCGAGGGCATCGCGTTCGTGCCGAGCGTAGTCGGCGGCGCGCGACCCGACTTGCGCTCGATCAGCCCACGGAGTCGCGACGGCCGCAGCGGCGGCGCTCGGCGTGCGACCTCACCCGCTGCCGCGGCCGGCGCCCGGCAGATCCGCCTCCGCCGCGAGCGCCCTGCTGATGATCATCCTCTGCATGTCGTTCGTGCCTTCGTAGATCTGGCAGACGCGCTGATCGCGGTAGAGCCGCGCGACATCGTAGTCCTCGAGATAACCGTAGCCGCCGTGGATCTGGATGGCGTCCGTGCAGACCCGCTCCGCCATGGTCGTCGCGAAGAGCTTCGCCATGGACGCTTCGCGCGCGCAGCACTCGCCGCGCTCGACCATGCGGGCGACGCGATGGACGTAGCTGCGGGCGATCTCGATCGCCGTGTCCATGTCGGCGAGACGGAACGCGAGCGCCTGGTGCGCGGCGATCTTCTGGCCGAAGGCTTCGCGTTCGAACGCGTACTTGCGCGCCGCCTCGAACGCGGCACGCGCGAAGCCGACCGCCTGCGCGGCCACGGAGACGCGCCCGTCGGAGAGCATGGAGAGCGTCAGCGCGTAGCCGCCGTCGACGGTGCCGAGCACGTTCGCGGCCGGCACGCGGCACTCCTCGAAGAAGACCTGGGCCGTGTCGGAGACGCGTTGCCCGAGCTTGTCCTCGGCGGGACCGACGCGCAGGCCGGGGGTGTCGTTCGGGACGATGAAAATGGTGAGGCCCTTCGCGCGATGCGCCGGTTCCGTCACCGCGACCACGAGGAAGACGCCGGCGATGCGGGCGTTCGTGATGAACTGCTTCGCGCCGTTCAGCACGTAGTGATCCCCGTCGCGCACGGCGCGGGTGCGGAGATTCGAAGCGTCCGAGCCCGCCTGCGGCTCGGTGAGGCAGAACGCCCCGATGCACTCGCCGCCCGCCATGCGCGGCAGCCACGCCGATTTCTGCGCGGGCGTGCCATGGCGTTCGAGGACGAGGCCAGCGCCGAGGTTGTGGACGTGCACGGTCGTCGAGATGCCGCCGCCGCAGGCCGCGATCTCCTCGACCGCGAGGATGAAGGCCGTGAACGAGGCGCCGCTGCCGCCCCACTCCGGCGCCATCATCATGCCGAAAATCCCGGCCGCGCCCATTTCGTCGAGCACGGGACGGGGAATCGCGCCCGCCTTCTCCCAGGCGCGCAGCCCCGGCGCGAGCACGCGGCGGGCGAAAGCGGCGGTGGCGTCGCGTACGTTGATTTCGTCTGCGCTGAAAGTCATAGTCGGTCTCCACGACGTGCGATGGCCGGAGAGGTCGATTCTTGGAGCGGTCGCGCGTGATCGTCAATCCACCGCTGCCGCATCTGCATCTCTGAAACCAGGAGCATTGACCCATGTCAGGCCCGCTCGCCGGACTCACCGTGCTGTCGCTCGCCGAGCAGTATCCCGGTCCCTATTGCACGCTGCTGCTCGCGGATCTCGGCGCGGACGTGATCCTCGTCGAGCGACCGGGCGGCGGCGATCCGGCGCGCGCGTTCCCGGATTTCTTCGCGGCGATCTCGCGCAACAAGCGCAGCGTCTGTCTCGATCTGAAGAACGCCGCGGATCGTGAGGCGCTGCTCGATCTCGCGGCACGCGCCGACGTGCTGCTCGAGGGCTATCGCCCGGGCACGATGGCGCGGCTCGGGCTCGGCTGGGAGACGTTCGAGACACGCAACCCGCGGCTCGTCTACGTCTCGATCTCGGGCTTCGGTCAGGACGGGCCGTATCGCGACCGGCCGGCGCATGACATCTCCTACCAGGCGGTGACGGGCTTGCTGTTCGCGCAGAGCACGACGCCGGGCGCGGTGCCGGACGTCGCGCTCGGCGATCTGTGCGGCGCGATGTTCGCGACCGTCGGCGTGCTCGCCGCGCTGCAGGGCCGAAGCGCGACCGGCCGCGGCACCTACGTCGACGTCTCGATGACGGACGGTCTCGTGTCGTGGATGAGCGCGCTGCTCGGGCCGGTGCTGAACGGCGGCGCGCGCTTCGACGGCACGGACGAGCCCGCGTACGGCGCGTTCCAGACCGCCGACGGCCGGGTGCTCACGATCAGCATCGCGCACGAGGATCACTTCTGGCGGGCGCTCTGCGCGCTGCTCGCGCTCGATGCCGCCGGCATGGCGCACGACGAGCGCGTGCGCCGGCGCGTCGAGCTCCGCGCCGGCATAGCGGCCCGGCTCGCCCGCGAGACGCTCGCGCACTGGGCGGCGCGCTTCGACGGCGCGGGCATTCCGTGGGGGCCGGTGCACGACCTCGCGGGCGTGACGCGCGATCCCCACTTCATCGCCCGGCGCATGTTCGCCGCGATCGCGAGGCGCGACGGCAGCACGGAGCATCACGTCGTGCAGCCGCTGAAGTTCTCCGCCTACGACGCCGCGATCACGCGCCCCACGCCCGCGCTCGGCGAGCACACCGACGAGGTGCTCGGACGCTGAGCGCGCGCCTCGCATTCCCCGACGGAGGCCGCCGAGCCCCGCGCGAAATCCGCCGCGAACCCGCGCTCGATCAAGAAACCGCGACGCGAACTTTCCATACTGACGGCAAGCTCAATCCGATCCCCCCCGGGCCGCTACAACCGGACGTGCGCCCGGCCCCGTAACGCGGCTCGATCGGAGACGGGCGACACGGCGACGCCGGCCCAGGGCAGGTCCGGACCACCCGACAGCCACCGCCCGGTGCGGGCGGGAGAAGGAACACATGAGCAAGACCACACGCTACGTGACCATCGATGCGAACGAGGCCGTCGCCTCGGTCGCCTACCGCCTGAGCGAGACCATCGCGATCTATCCCATCACGCCGTCCTCGCCGATGGGCGAGCACGCCGACGACTGGGCCGCGGGCCATCGACCGAACCTGTGGGGCGAAGTGCCCGACGTCGTCGAGATGCAGTCCGAGGGCGGCGCCGCCGGCGCCGTGCACGGTGCGCTGCAGGCCGGCGCGCAGACCACGACGTTCACGGCCTCGCAGGGCCTGCTGCTGATGATCCCGAATCTCTACAAGATCGCCGGCGAGCTGACCGCCTGCTGCGTGCACATCGCGGCGCGCAGTCTCGCGACGCACGCGCTGTCGATCTTCGGCGATCACTCCGACGTCATGGCCTGCCGCGGCACCGGCTGCGCGATGCTGTGCTCGGGCTCGCCGCAGGAGGCGCAGGATTTCGCGGCCATCGCCCACGCGGCGACGCTGCACGCGCGCATCCCGTTCCTGCACTTCTTCGACGGTTTCCGCACCTCGCACGAGATGCAGAAGCTCGCGATGCTCGACGACGAGACGCTGCTCCAGCTCGTGTCACCCGAGACGCTGCGCCTGCATCGCGACCGCGCGCTCACGCCGGATCGCCCGGTGCTGCGCGGCACGGCCCAGAATCCGGACGCGTTCTTCCAGGCGCGGGAGGCCGCGAACCCCTGGTACGACCGCTGCCCGGACATCGTCTCGAACATGATGCGCCGCTTCGAGAACCTCACCGGCCGCGGCTACAGGATCTTCGAATATCACGGCCACCCGCAGGCCGAGCGCGTGATCGTGCTCATGGGCTCGGGCGCCGAGTGCGCACACGAGACCGTCGACTGGCTCGTCGGCCGCGGCGAGAAGGTCGGCATGGTGCGCGTGCGGCTCTACCGGCCGTTCGCCATCGACGATTTCATCGCCTGCCTGCCGCCGACGGTGCAGTCGCTCGGCGTGCTCGATCGCACGAAGGAGCCGGGCGCGACGGGTGAGCCGCTGCTGCTCGACGTGATCGCGGCGCTCGTCGACGCGCTCGGCCGCGGCACGGCGCCGTTCGGCGCGCTGCCGAAGATCGCGGGCGGACGCTACGGTCTGTCGTCCAAGGAATTCACGCCGGCGATGGTCGCCGCGATCTTCGAGGAGCTCGCGAAGCCGAGGCCGCGCGCGCGTTTCACGATCGGCATCAACGACGACGTCACGCATCTCTCTCTGCCCTACGAATCCGGGCTCGACATCGAGCCGGCCGAGGTCAAGCGCGCCGTGTTCTACGGGCTCGGCTCGGACGGCACGGTCAGCAGCAACAAGGCGACGATCAAGATCATCGGCGAGGGCACGGACCTCCATTGCCAGGCGCACTTCGTGTACGACTCGAAGAAATCGGGCTCGATGACGGTCTCGCACCTGCGCTTCGGCCCGCACGAGATCCGCTCGACCTACGAGGTCTATCACGCGAACTTCCTCGCCGTGCACGACCCGGGTCTGCTCGAACGCATCGACGTGCTCGAGCGCGCCGCCGACGGCGCGACGGTGCTGCTCAACAGTCCGCTGCCGAACGAGAAGCTGTGGGCGAGCCTGCCGCGCGAGCTGCAGGACAGCCTCATCGCGAAGAATTGCCGGCTGTATGCGATCGACGGCTACCAGATCGCCGAGCAGGCCGGCCTCGGCCGGCGCATCAACACCGTCATGCAGGCCTGTTTCTTCTGGCTCGCCGAAGTGCTGCCGCACGAGGACGCCATCCAGCGCATGAAGGACTCGGTCGTCAAGGTCTGGGGCAAGCGCGGCGGCGAAGTCGTCAAGCGCAACATCGCGGCGATCGACGGCGCGGTCGCGGGCCTCCACGAAATCACCCTGCCCGCGCAGGCGGATTCGCAGCATCACCGCCGCCCGGCGGTCGGCCCGGAAGCGCCGGACTTCGTGCAGCGCGTGACGAAGCTCATCCTCGAAGGCCACGGCGATCGTCTGCCGGTCAGCGCCTTCCCGCCCGACGGCACCTGGCCGACGGCGACGAGCCGCTACGAGAAGCGCGCGATCGCGCTCGAGATCCCGATCTGGGAGCCGGACATCTGCATCCAGTGCAACCGCTGCTCGCTCATCTGCCCGCACGCGGCGATCCGGAGCCTCGCGTTCGAGCCCGCGGCCGCGGCGAACGCGCCGGCCTCGTTCCGTCATGTCGAGGAGA
The DNA here is from genome assembly GCA_016209015.1 of Gammaproteobacteria bacterium. Lineage (GTDB taxonomy): Bacteria > Pseudomonadota > Gammaproteobacteria > JACQWY01. The sequence goes on from JACQWY010000011.1 coordinate 8,008, forward strand.
CCTACACCGACGAGCTCGACGGCCTGCAGTACGTCGTGCAGGTCGCGCCCGACGACTGCACGGGCTGCGGGCTCTGCGTCGAGATCTGTCCTGCGAAAGACAAGAAGCAGCCGAAGCGCAAGGCGCTCAACATGCGTGACGTGCACGAGCACAGCGCCGCCGAGCGCGAGGCGTTCGCGTTCTTCACGACCATCCCGCACCCGGAGCGCGCGCGCATCCCGCGCACCATCAAGAACGTGAGCCTGCTCGAGCCGCTGTTCGAGTTCTCCGGCGCCTGCGCCGGCTGCGGTGAGACACCCTACATCCGGCTCATGACCCAGCTCTTCGGCGACCGCGTCGTCATCGCGAACGCGACGGGCTGCTCGTCGATCTATGGCGGCAACCTGCCGACGACGCCCTACACCGTCGACGCGCGCGGCCGCGGTCCGGCCTGGAGCAATTCGCTGTTCGAGGACAACGCGGAATTCGGCTTCGGCATGCGCCTCGGCGTGAACGCACTCGTGCGCCGCGCCGAGCAGCTCCTCGATCAGCTCGCCCGCACGCTACCGCCGGCGCTCGTCGACGCCCTGAAGGCGCCGGTCTCCGTCGCCGAGGAAGCGGCGGTCGCGAAACGGCGCGAGCAGGTCGCCGCCTTGCGCGAGGCGCTCGCCGGGCGCTCCGATCTGCCCGCGGCCGAGCTCGCGCATCTCGCCGACTACCTCGTGCCGAAGAGCGTGTGGATCGTCGGCGGCGACGGCTGGGCCTACGACATCGGTTACGGCGGGCTCGACCACGTGCTCGCCTCGCACCTCGACGTGAACATCCTCGTGCTCGACACCGAGGTGTACTCGAACACCGGCGGCCAGCAGTCGAAGGCGACGCCGCTCGGCGCTGTCGCGAAGTTCGCGGCTGCCGGGAAGTCGACCCGCAAGAAGGACCTGGGCCTCCTCGCGATGAGCTACGGCCACGTCTACGTCGCGTCCGTCGCCATGCAGGCCCGCGCGAATCAGACGCTCGAGGCCTTCGTCGAGGCCGAGACCTATCCCGGTCCCTCGCTCATCATCGCCCACTGCCCCTGCATCGCCCACGGCTACGACATGCTGCAGTCGTTGAACCAGCAACGCCGCGCAATCGACAGCGGCGCCTGGCCGATGTACCGCTACGACCCGCGGCGTGCCGCCGAAGGCGAGCCGCCGCTCGAAATCGATCGCAAGGGCGATCAGTTGTCGCTGCGCGAATACATGCAGGAGGAACCGCGGTTCCGGATGATCGAGCTGAAGGATCCCGCGCGCTACAACGAGCTCGTCGCGGCCGCCGAGCGCGCCACGGCGGAGCGGCGTGCGTTCTACGAGCAGCTCGCCGAGATCCACCCCATCGCCGCGAAAGAGGTGCCCAATGAGTGAACTGAATACCACCTGGCTCGGGCTCGCGCTGCGCACGCCTTTCGTCGTCGCGGCGTGTCCGGTCTCGGACGACGTCGACCATCTCGCGCGCTACGTGGAGGCCGGCGCGAGCGCGGTGGTCATGCGCTCGCTGTTCGAGGAGCAGATCATCGCCGAACAGATGGCGGCGCATCACCTCATCGACGGGCGGACCGACATGGACGCGGAATCGCGCAGCTTCATGCCCGAGAGCGGCACCGTGACGCTCGGCCACGAGCACTACATCCGGCACCTCGAGCGGATCCGGGCACGCACGGGCGTGCCGGTGATCGCCTCGCTGAACGGCGTGACGCCGGGCGGCTGGACGGAGATGGCGCGGGATCTCGAGGCGGCCGGCGCGGCGGCGATCGAGCTGAACCTCTACGAGGTCGCGACGGACCCGCAGGAGAGCGGCAGCGAAGTCGAAACGCGCCAGATCGAGACCGTGCGTTCCGTCGTCGGCGCGGTGAGCGTGCCGGTGGCCGTGAAGCTCTCGCCGTTCTACGCGTCCGTGCCGGCGTTCTGCCGGCAGCTCGCCGGCGCCGGCGCGAAGGGCGCGGTCGTATTCAACCGCTTCTACCAGCCGGACGTGCAGCTCGAGACGCTGGACCTCGACACGAACCTGCATCTCTCCACGTCGGCCGAGCTGCCGCTGCGTCTGCATGCGCTCGCGCTGCTGCATGGACGCGTGGCACTCGATCTCTCCGCGGCAGGCGGCGTGCACACGGCGGAGGACGCGGCGAAGGCGATCGTCTGCGGCGCGAACATCGTGCAAATGGCGTCCGCCCTGCTCGAGAACGGGCCGGAATATCTGGCGGCGACCGTGGCGGCGTTCGCCGGCTGGCTCGCGGAGCAGGGCTATCGCGACGTCGCCGAAGCGCGGGGTGTGATGTCGCTCGAGAACGCGCCGAATCCCGGCGCCTGGGAGCGGCTCAATTACATGCGCATGCTCGCCGGCTGGCAGCCGCGCGCGAAACGCCGTTGATGACCGGGCGCGGGGAACGGGGACGCAGGCCGTCGTTCCGCCCGCTTCACTCCGGCGGCGGAGCCGGCGGCATTTCGTAATCCGTGCTCGAGAAGTCGTAGGCCTCGATCGCGTCCGGCCCGAACAGGCAGGCCTCGCGGCTCGGCGGCCGCGGCAGATCGCGGCTGGGCGTGACGACGTCGTAGGCGCGGATGATCTCCGGATCGGTGATGTCGCGATTGCGTTCCAGGCATTCCGCCACGCGCTCGGCGAGTGCCGGCCAGGACCCGACGGCGACGTGCTCGTGTTCCCGCCAGCCGGTGTTGCGCGCGACCACCCACGCCCCCCAGAAGCTCACCGCGACCACGAGCTTGAGATAACGCTGCGCGACGTGGTCGTCGAGCTGCGCGCAGACCTGCGGGAGACCCAGTCCGATGAGGTCGTGACGACCGAGCCGATGCAGGCCCGCGTCGCGCCGGAGCAGCGCGGCGAGATGCATGCGTTGAAAATCGAAATCCAGTTCCATGAATGCCGGGATAGTGTCGCCGTTCCAGTCATCGGCATGACGCTGCGAAACTTGGGCGGCGCGCCGCGTACCCGATCACACGCCGGAACGGCCGCTCACTGCGCCGGCTGCGGCAGCACCTGCATCCACGGCCGGTTGCAGCTCGGCACGTAGGGGTAATAGCCGAAGCCCGGGCAGTAGTACCAGTAGTCCGGCGCGGGCGCCGGTGCGGGCACGACGTCCGGCGGCCGCTGCACGTAGACCGGCGGGCTCTGCTGTTCGATCACGAGCGGTCGATTCCAGTAGGGATCGTAGAAGGGGTCGTAGAAGGGGTCGTAGTAGCGTCGCGGATAGGGGTCCCACAGCGGCGCGCCGAAATAGAACCCGATGCTCGAATGGCTGCGGTGGTGTCCGCGGTAGCCGCCGTCCCGATGACCGCCGTCCCGATGACCGCCGTCGCGATGACCGCCGTCGCGATGGCCCCCGTCACGATGACCGCCGTCGCGGCCGCCGCCGCGATCGGCATGGGCGGGGGCGGCGAGCGCGAGCGCCAATACCGGGAGAGCGAAGAGCAGACGAGTTTTCATGCGTTCGATTCCGATCCGTGTGCGGACATTCTCGCGCGGCGCGCCGTGAATGCGCCCTGAACGATGCCGCGAAACGAATGCCTGGAGTTTCGACCCGCCGCGCAGGAGCGGGTTCAGTCCGCGTCCAGACCGAACTCGCGCAGCACTTCCGCAGTGTGCTCGCCGAGCGTCGGGGCACGGGTTCGCACCCCACCCGGCGTCGCGGTGAAATGGATCGGCGTGTTCGCGACGACGGCGCCCGGCGCGCAGCCGGGCAGCTCGAGCGACGCCAGCATGCCGCGCGCCGCGACGTGCGGGTCCGCGAAGATTTCCGCGACGTCGTTCGCCGGGCCGTAGGGCACGCGTCCGCCGAGCCGCACCGCGAGCTCGGCTTTCGTGTGCCGGACGGTCCAGTCGCGGACGATCGCCATCACTTCCCCGGCGTGCGCGAGCCGCGAGGCATTCGACGCGTAACGCGGATCGGCGGCGAGCTCCGGCCGCTCCATCGCCGCGCACAGCGCGCGCCATTCCGGGTCCTGCGGGCAGGCGATCGCGATCCAGCCATCGGCCGCCTCGACGACGGAATACGGGCAGGCCATCGGGTGATCGTTGCCCTCGGGCGTCGGGACGACGCCCGTGAACGCATGCTGGAAGACGATGCGCTCGCAGAGCGCGAGCATCGCGTCGTACATCGCGACGTCGAGGAACTGGCCCTCGCCCGTCCGCTCGGCGTGGCGGACGGCGGCGAGGATGCCGAACGCGCACAGCATGCCGGGCACGAGGTCGCCGATGCCGGGGCCCGCCTTCATCGGCACGCCGGGGCCCGTGATGCCGAGGAAACCGCCCATGGCCTGCGCGACGATGTCGAACGCGGGCCATTCGGCATACGGACTCGCGCCGGTGCGCGGATCGCCGAAGCCGCGGATCGCGGCGTAGACGAGCCGTGGATTGCGCGCGCACAGCGTCTCGTAACCGAGGCCCAGGCGATCCATCACGCCGACGCGGAAGTTCTCCGCGACGACGTCGACGCCCTCGACCATGGCGAGGAAGCGCGCGCGGTCGCGCCCGGTCTTCAGATCGAGCACGATGCCGCGCTTGTTGCGGTTCACGCTCTGGTAATAGCCGCTGTAGCGCCGCGCCGTGTCGTCGGCGAGGAAGGGACCTATCGAGCGCGTGAGATCGCCCTGCGGGGCCTCGATCTTGATGACGTCCGCGCCGTGATCCGCGAGCAGCATCGTGCAGAACGGCCCGGCGAGGACCTGCGTGAGGTCGAGGACCCGGATGCCTTCGAGCGCGCCGCGCATCGCCTCAGGCCTTCGGCTTGCCGAGCAGGCTGTCGGAGATGATGCGCAACTGGATCTCGGACGTGCCCTCGAAGATCTTCGTCAACCGCGCGTCGCGCCAGTAGCGCTCGACGGCATGGAGCTTCGTGTAACCCGCGCCGCCGAGGATCTGCAGCGCCTCGCTCGTCACGCGCTCCGCCATCTCGCTCGCGAAATACTTCACCATCGCGGCCTCGCGGTCGCAGCGCTCGCCGGCGTCGATGCGATCGCACACGAAGTACAGCAACTGCCGCGCCGCCTCGATCTCCGTCGCCATCTTCGCGAGCTTGAAGCGCGTGACCTGGAATTCCGAGATCGGCTGGCCGAACTGCACGCGCTGCTGCGCGTACGCCGTCGCATCTTCGAGCGCGCCCTGGGCGAGGCCGATGGAGCGCGCGGCGGTGTGCGCACGGGCCTCGTCGAGGCCCTTCGTCAGCGCATAGAACGCCTTGCCGGGCTCGCCGATCTGCGCGCTGGCCGGGACGCGCAGACCGTCGAACGCGAGCTCCCAGGTCTTCCAGCCGAAGTAGCCGATTTTCGGAATCGGCGCGCCCTGCGTGTTCGGCGGCAGCGCACCGCGCGGCTTGTCGACGATGAACGCGCTGATGCCGAGATGGCGGCGCGTGGGATCGGGCGGCGGCGCCGTGCGCGCGAACAGCACGAGGTAGTCCGCGCCGTCGGCGAACGTGCACCAGTACTTGTTGCCGGTGATTACCCACTCCCCACCCCGGAGCTCGGCACGGCAGGAGATCGAGGCGAGGTCGGAGCCCGTGTCGGGCTCGGAGAGCGCGGCGGCGCAGAGATATTCGCCGCGGGCGACGCGCGGCAGGATGTCGCGCTTCTGCTCCGGCGTGACGAGGTCCGCGATCAGCATGCCGTTGCCGCGCGCGATGATGCTCGCGACGCTCATCCAGCCGCGCGCGAGCTGCTCGGCGACGAGGCAGTATTCGAAACACCCGAGCCCGCTGCCGCCGTACTCCTCGGCAATGCGGATCCCGAAATAACCCATGTCGGCGAGCTGTGCCCGCAGCGCGTCGGGGATGTCGCCCTGCTCGGGGTCGAGCCGGTTCGCGACGGGCAGCACCTCGTTGAACGTGAAGTCCCGCGCGGTATCACGGATCAGGCAGCGTTCCGGGGTCATGAGTCCGCTCGCCCCGCTCATGGCCCCCTCCGGCCCGCCGCCACTGCATGCCGTCTCGCCTTGTTCCGCATCGCGCCTCCGAAGTGTCCTGGCAGGAGGGCCGGATTCTCGGCGCTTAACCGGGATCAAGTCCAGCGCACTGGGCGCCCCGCCGGACTGGAGGCGCGCCAGCCGGGGCCGCTACACTGGTCACCACAGGCACAGCCATCCCCGTCCGGGCAGGGAACCCGCCCGCCCCCAGCGTGCTCAACGGAAGGCCTTATGAGCGAACTCGAACACTCCGGACACGAACTCTACGAGCTCGGCGAACGCATCGGCCGCCTCGCCATCATGGGCGGCGTGAACCTCGCGAGCGACGAAATCGTCATTGCGCTGATCAAGGGCGATTTCGCGTACTGCGGGCAGCACAGCCCGACGCTCACGCAACACCTCTTCGACGAGCTCCGCTCGCTGATCATGCTCTGGTATCAGCTCGAGCAACGCACGATCGAAATGTTCGGCGAGGACGTCGGCAGCAAGGTCATCGCGGAGCAGGAAGCGCGCCTGCGCCAGCGCGGCTTCGTCCGCTTCGGCCATCGCGCCCAGATGGGCCTCACCCGCATGTGAGTGCCCGCCGGCGGCCGCCTGGGCCGCCGGCCTTATTCGCAGTATCCTGGAGGCGCCATCATGAAGCGCCTCGTTCTCCTCAGCCTCGTCCTCGCGCTCCTCGCCGCCGGCGGCTACTGGCTGTCCCGGCCGCAGCCCATCCACGTCGCGCTCCACGCCGTCGCCCGCGGGCCGGTGCGGGCCACGGTCGCGAACACGCGCGTCGGCACCGTCAAGGCCTGTGCGCGCGCGAAAATGTCGACCTCGGCCCCCGGTCAGGTCGCGTCCCTGCCCGTGAAGGCCGGGGATCGCGTCGCGAAGGACGAAATTCTGCTCGAGCTCTGGAACGAGGATCTGAAATCCTCGCTCCGCCAGAGCGAGGCCGAGCTCGGCACCGCGCGACGCCGCGTCGAGGAGGCCTGCGCCACGGCCGCCGGTGCGCAGCGCGACGCGGAACGCTGGCAGCGGCTGCGCAGAAATCAGGTCGTGTCCGAGGAGAAGGTCGACAGTGCCGTGACGAGCGCGCAAGCCACGGCCGCCGCCTGTGCCGCGGCGCGCGCCACGATCGCGGCCGGGGAAGCCCGCAGCGAGGTCGTGCGCCAGGAGATCGAGAAGACGCGCCTGCGCGCGCCGTTCGCCGGCGTCGTCGCGGAGGTGAACGCGAAGCTCGGCGAATACCTCACGCCCTCCCCGCCCGGCATTCCGACGCTGCCCGCCGTCGACGTGATCGACAATACCTGCCTCTACGTCTCGGCGCCCATCGACGAAGTCGACGCGCCGGCGATCCGCCCGGGCATGGCGGCCTGCGTCACGCTCGACGCGTTCAAGGAGAAGCGCTGCGGCGCCCGCGTGCGCCGCGTCGCGCCCTACGTGCTCGAGCAGGAGAAGCAGTCGCGCACCGTCGAAGTGGAAGTCGAATTCGGCACCGCCGCGGATCTCGCCGGGCTCATGCCCGGCTACAGCGCGGACATCGAGATCCTGCTCGACGAGCACGCCGACGTGCTGCGCGTGCCGACGGAAGCCGTCATCGAGGGCCATCGCGTGCTCGTCTACGATGCCGCGCGCCGACGCCTCGCGGAGCGCAGGTTCGAGCCCGGGCTCGCGAACTGGGAGTACACGGAAGCGGCTTCTGGTCTCGCCGCCGGCGATCGCATCGTGCTCTCGATCGGTCGCGAGGGCGTGGAGGACGGCGCCGCTGCGCTGCCCGAGGACGCCAGGTAGCGCGACCCCGCATGGCTGGCGACGCCTCCGATCTCATCGCGCTCGCCGGCGTCTCCCGCGTCTTCGATCTCGGCGGCCAGCAGGTGCGCGCCGTCGACGGCGTGGATCTCGGGATCGGCCGCGGCGAGTACGTCTCGATCATGGGCCCCTCGGGCTCCGGCAAGTCGACGCTGCTGAATCTCATCGCGCTGCTGGACCGGCCGACGTCAGGCCGCTACGCGCTCGACGGACAGGACGTGACCGCGCTGTCGGACGACGCGCTCGCGGATCTGCGTCGCCATGCGATCGGCTTCGTGTTCCAGTTCTTCCACCTCGTGCCACGGCTCACGGCGGCCGAGAACGTCGAGCTGCCGATGACGCTCGCGGGGATCGCACCTGCGGAGCGCAAGCCGCGCGTCGCCGCCGCGCTCGACGCTTTCGGGCTCGCGGACCGCGCGAACCATCGGCCGCAGGAGCTCTCGGGCGGCCAGCGGCAGCGCGTCGCGATCGCCCGCGCCACCGTGATGCGACCGCTCCTCGTGCTCGCCGACGAGCCGACCGGCAATCTCGATTCCGCCTCCGGTGCGCAGGTCGTCGAGCTGCTCGAGACACTGTGGCGCGAGCAGGGCGTCACGCTCCTCGTCGTCACCCACGATCGTGATCTCGGCGCCCGCGCGCGGCGGCGCATCCGCATCGTCGACGGCCGCATCGCCGAGGATACGGGGCCGGCGCATGCGTAATCGCGATACGCTCGCCCTCGCCGCCGGCGCGCTCCGCGTGCAGTCGCGGCGCACGCTGCTGATCGTGCTCGCCACCGCGATCGGGGTCGCGGCCGTGCTGCTGCTGACCGCGCTCGGCGACGGTGCACGGCATTACGTGATCGACGAATTCAGCTCGCTCGGCACGCGCCTCATCGTCATCATCCCCGGCCGCAACGAGACGGTGGGCGGCCCGCCGCCGCTGCTCGGCGAGACCCCGCGCAGCCTGACGCTCGCCGACGCGGCCGCCGCCGCGCGCCATCCGCTGATCGGCCGTGTCGCACCCGTCATGATCGGCGAAGCGCCGGTATCGACGCCGAGCGGCCTCGAGCGCGAGGTGATGATCCTCGGCTCGACGAACGAGATCATCGGGCTGCGCCATCTGGAGCTCGCGCAGGGCCGCGGTCTGCCTGCGATCCCGCCGGATCGCGCCGCGCCGGCCTGCGTGCTCGGCGACAAGCTGAAGCGCGAGCTGTTCGGCACGGGGCCTGCGCTCGGGAGCTGGGTCAGGATCGGCGACCGCCGCTTCCGCGTCGTCGGCCTCTTCGCACCGGTCGGCACGAGCCTCGGCGACAACCTCGACGATCTCGCGATCATTCCCGTGGCCTCCGCGCAGCAGATCTTCGATCGCGAGGCGCTGTTCCGCATCCTGACCGAGCCGCGCGGCACCGTGGACATCGACGCCGCCGCGGAGGCCTTGAAGCAGGTGATCGCCGCACGTCACGAAGGCGAGCAGGACGTCACCGTGATCACCCAGGACAGCGTGCTGAAGACTTTCGATCGGATCCTGACCGTGCTGACGCTCGCAGTGGCCGGCATCTCCGCGATCAGCCTCTTCGTCGCGGGCATCCTCGTCATGAACGTGATGCTCGTCGCCGTCGCGCAGCGCCGCGCGGAGATCGGGCTCCTGAAGGCGCTCGGGGCGACGCTCGCCGACATCCGCAATCTTTTTCTGCTCGAAGCCGTACTGTTGTGTCTCGGCGGCGGCGCCGCCGGCACGATCGTCGGCTACGGCGGCACGCTGCTGGTCCGAGTCCTCTACCCGAAATTCCCGGCCGCCGTGCCGGCCTGGGGCCTCGCCGCCGGTCTCGCGACCGCCTTCGTCGCGGGCCTCGTGTTCGGCGTCGGCCCCGCGCGCCGCGCCGCGCGTCTCGATCCGGTCGAGGCGCTCGCGAAGCGATGAGGATCCGCCCCCGCGACGCGCTCGCCTTCGCGCTCCGCGCCGTGAGCTCGCAGCGTCAGCGCTCGGGATTGACGATCCTCGGCATCGCCGTCGGCATCGCGACGGTCGTGCTGCTGACCTCGATGGGCCGCGGCGTGCGCGTGTTCGTGAAGGGGGAGTTCACGCAGTTCGGGACGAACATCATCGGCATCCATCCCGGCAAGACCGAGACGCTCGGCATGACGGGCGGCACGATCTCGAGCGTGCGTCAGCTCACGGTCGAGGACGCCGAAGCGCTCGCGCGCCTGCCCGCAATCGACGGCGTCATGCCCTCGATCCAGGGCAATGCGGAAGTGAAGGCCGGCGGGAAGCACCGCCGCGCGTTCGTGTTCGGCGTCGGTCCGGACATCCCGCGGGTGTGGAACATGCAGGTCGCGCTCGGACGCTTCCTGCCGCCGGATACGCTGAGGAGCCCGCGCGCCTACGCCGTGCTCGGCGCACGCATGCACCGCGAGCTCTTCGGCACGGCGAGCCCGCTCGGCGCGCGCATCAAGGTCGGCGACGAGATCCTGCGCGTCGTCGGCGTGATGAAACCGAAGGGCCAGATGCTCGGCTACGATCTCGACGACACGCTGTTCATGCCCGTGGCGATGGCGAAGCAGCTCTTCGACCGCGAAGGGCTGATGGAGATCGACGTCGTCTACGAGCCGGGCTACGCCGATGCCTGGGTGGCCGATGCAGTGAAGCGCGTGCTGCTCGCCCGTCACGGCCGCGAGGACTTCACGATCATCACGCAGGACAAGATGCTCGCGGTGCTGGATTCCATCCTCACGATCCTGACCGCGGGCGTCGCCGCACTCGGCGGCATCTCGCTCGTCGTCGGCGCGGTCGGCATCACGACGATCATGACGATCGCGATCGCGGAACGCACCGCCGAGATAGGTCTGCTGCGTGCGCTCGGCACGCGGCGCGCTGATCTCGTGCGGCTCTTCCTGCTCGAGGCGACCGCGCTCGGCGCGGTCGGGGGCCTGCTCGGCCTCGGCGCCGCACTCGCCTGCGTCGCGCTGCTCGAGGCGCTCGTGCCGGACTTCCCGCTCGAAGTCGCCTGGGGCTATGCGGGCGCGGCGCTCGTGCTCGCCGTCGGCATCGGGCTCGCGGCCGGCGCCGCCCCGGCCGCACGCGTGGCGCGGCTCGATCCGGTCGAGGCCCTGCGCGCGGAGTGACGCGACTTGCGCGCCCCCGGGCCGGCCGTGAGAATACGGCTTCCCGTCCCATCAGGAGCAGCCCATGAGCCTAGCGACCGCCGCCGACGCCGCGAGTGCCGCCGTCATCCGGCACGATGCCGCGGGTATCGCCACCCTCACGTTGAACCGTCCCGAGCGCTACAACACGCTCGCCGAGGAGACGATCACCGCGCTCTCGCAATCGCTCGAAGCGATCGCCGGCGACGCCAGCGTGCGCGTCGTCGTCATCGCGAGCACCGGCAAGGCGTTCTCGACCGGGCACGACATGAAGCAGATGCGCGCGAACCGCAACGAAGCCTACCTGAAGAAGCTCCTCGCCGACTGCTCGGCGATGATGCAGGCCATCGTCCGCCTGCCGCAGCCGGTCATCGCGCAGGTCCAGGGCATCGCGACCGCGGCCGGCTGCCAGCTCGTCGCGAGCTGCGACCTCGCGATCGCCGCGCAGTCCTCGCGCTTCGCGACGAGCGGCATCAATTACGGTCTCTTCTGCGCGACACCTGCCGTCGCGCTGTCGCGTACCGTGGCGCGCAAGCACGCGCTCGAGATGCTCTTCACGGGCAACTTCGTCGACGCCGAAACCGCGGCGCGCATCGGGCTCATCAATCGGGCGGTGCCGGACGAGCGTCTCGAAGCGGAGGTGCTGGAGCTCGCGACCGCGATCGCGCGCAAGTCGGGCTATGCGGTCAAGCTCGGCAAGGCCTCTTACTACGCGCAGGCCGACCAGCCGCTCGACGCGGCCTATCGCTGCGCCTCCGCCGATCTCGTGCGCAATCTGCTCGCGAAGGACGGCGTCGAGGGCGTGGATGCCTTCTTCGAGAAGCGTGAACCGAAATTCGAGCAGGACTGAGAGTATCGACCATGAACCAGGCCCGGAATCCCTACGAACAACATCTCGACCGCTGCACCGCGAATTACACGCCGCTCTCGCCGCTGTCCTTCGTCCAACGCGCGGCCTCCGTCTACGGCCACCGCACGTCCGTCGTCCACGGTGAGCGCCGCTGGACCTGGCGCGAGACGTTCGCGCGCTGCCGCCGTCTGTGCTCGGCGTTGCAGAAGCGCGGGATAGGACTCGGCGACACGGTCGCCGTCGTCGCGACGAACATCCCGGCGTTCTACGAAGCGCTGTTCGGCATTCCGGCGGCGGGCGCGGTGATCAATCCGATCAACATCCGTCTCGACGCCGAGGCCATCGCGTTCATCCTCGACCACGGCGAGGCGAAGATGGTGATAACCGACACCGAGTTCGCGCCGGTCATGAAAGAAGCGCTGAAGCTCTGCAAGGTGAAGCCCGTCGTCGTCGACATCGCGGACGCGACCGCGCCCTGCCACGATCGCCTCGGCGCGACCGAATACGAGGAGCTGCTCGCGGAGGGCGATCCGGAAGCGCCCTGGGAGCTGCCGAAGGACGAATGGCAGGCGATGGCGCTCTGCTATACATCAGGGACCACCGGCAATCCGAAGGGCGTCGTCTACCACCATCGCGGCGCCTATCTCACGGCCGTCGGCAATGCGCTGTCCTGGAGCCTGCCGCACAATCCGGTCTATCTCTGGACGCTGCCGCTCTTCCACTGCTGCGGCTGGTGCTTCCCCTGGACGATCGCCATGCAGGGCGGGACGAACGTGTGTCTGCGGCGCATCGCGGCGGCGAACATCTATCACGCGATCGGCACGGAGGGCGTGACGCATTTCTGCGGCGCGCCGATCGTGCTGAACTTCATCGTCAACGCCTCGGCCAAGGACAAGGCGCAGATGACGCGGACGGTGAAGGTGATGACCGCAGGCGCCGCGCCGCCGGCGGCGATCATCGAGGCGATGGAGACCGCGGGCTTCGACGTCATCCATGCCTACGGCCTGACCGAGACTTACGGCCCGTCCGTCTTCACCGCGCCGCAGGAGGAATGGGCCGCTTACACGAAGCAGCAGATGGCGCAGATCCGCATCCGCCAGGGCGTGCGCTATCCGACGCTCGAGGATCTCGACGTCATCGATCCCGACACCATGCAGCCCGTGCCGCGCGACGGCGCGACGATCGGGGAAATCATGTTCAAGGGCAATCTCGTCATGCGCGGGTACCTCAAGAACGCGAAGGCGACGGATGAATCGCTGGGCGGCGGCTGGTTCCATTCGGGCGACCTCGGCGTGATGCATGCCGAGAACTACATCCAGATCAAGGATCGCTCGAAGGACATCATCATCTCCGGCGGCGAGAACATCTCGTCCATCGAAGTCGAGGAAGTGCTCTATCGTCATCCCGCCGTGCTGGAAGCCGCGGTCGTCGCGCGCCCAGACGAGAAATGGGGCGAAACGCCGTGCGCGTTCGTGTGGCTGAAGGCCGATCAGCCGCCGGTCGGTGCCGATGAGCTCATCGAGTACTGCCGCGAGCACATGGCGCACTTCAAGGCGCCGAAGACGATCGTCTTCCGCGAGCTGCCGAAGACGTCCACGGGCAAGATCCAGAAATACAAGCTGCGCAAGGAAGCGGAAGCGCTCGGCAGTATGACCTGAGTCCATTCGGAGGTTCGTCATGAAGAAGCTCTTGATCGCGATCGCCCTCGCCGCGAGCAGTGCGGCCCCGGCCGACGAGACGACGCTCTGCCCCGACGGCGCAGGCCCGAAGAGCGCGGTCGAGGGCTACGGCAAGAACCTGCGCGATCACGAGTTCGCCGCCGCCTACGATTTCGTCACCGCGAAGATGACCGACGGCAAGCCGCGCGAAGAATGGGCGGCGCTGCAGAAGAAGATGTTCGAGCTCGGCGGCGTCGAGCTCGGTGCGGCCGATCTCCGCGCCCCGCACACCGTCGGCACCGCAAAGGACTGCGCGACTGAGGCCATCGTCCCGAACGTGCTGCGCGCGAAGGACGTGCTGAACAACCAGGGCAGCACGGAGTTCGAGATCTACACCGTCGTGAAGACCGGCGAGCGCTGGCAGGTCGATTCCCAGGAGACGCTGTTCGACGAACCGGCGATCCACAAGTGGTTCCCGGGGGAGAAGATCCCGGAGTTCAAGGAAACGAAGTAGGCGGGACCCGGCACTTTGGCCATCGACGGCAGGTCGGCGCGGCGCAGGACGAGTGATCCAGAAGTCCGCTACGCGCCGGAAATCGGACGAGATGCTGAGGACTTGCGAAGGTCGAGATCGTTAAGCGGAAGCGACTCCCTCAAACAGTTCGCGTAGGTCCGATTACGCCTGCGGCTAATCGGACCTACGAAGATCGCATGCCTGTCCGCTTCTGGCCCATCTCCGCCCCATCAACCCAATCCGCGACTGGTCGCTGTGCGGCGGAAAGCGAGCGTAGGTTGCCGTGAAATAGGTGCTGCCCCTGGAGCCGGAGATCCTTCAGAGCCGTCGTCCCGGCGAAGGGACCCTCCCGGCGGAGGCCGGGACCGGGACCCAGTCGGTCACCCTCGGCACCGCGAGCGAACGCCGGGGATTTCCAGAGCGTGTCAGGTCATCGCAACACCCCGAGGTTCCACCACGGCGCCGCGGCGAGATGACTGGGTCCCGGCCTTCGCCGGGACGACGAGGCTGTGGTGCGCTCGCCTCTTTCATCACTCCGGGCGACGGCATGTCTTCATGACCGATGGGCTGACGAAGGAAGCCCAACATTGATCAAGAACTGCGGGCGCCGTTTCCTCATTGATTGAGGCTCGGCCGATCGGCCGACGTCCTCGGTTGTGGTGCGCCGTCCCGTACGACAATATTTCGCCTGATCCGGCGACTCGTGATTGAGGGGAGACCAAGCATGACCAAGACGTCCGTGAACGAATCGAGCAGCGCCGGCGCCAGGCACGTCGACGCTGTCGTGGTCGGGGCCGGCTTCGCCGGTCTGTACATGTTGCTGCTGCTGCGCGACCGCCTGGGGCTGGACGTCGTCGGGCTCGAGGCCGCGGACGGGGTCGGTGGTGTCTGGTACTGGAACCGCTATCCCGGGGCGCGCTGCGACATCGCGAGCTGCGACTACTCCTATTCGTTTTCGGAAGAACTGCAGCAGGAATGGACCTGGCCGGAGAAGTATCCGGCCCAGCCCGACATCCTCGCCTACCTCGAGCATGTCGCGGAGCGCTTCGATCTGAAACGCAGCTTCCAGTTCGACACGCGGGTCATTCGTGCCGATTTCGACGAGCGCAGCAATCGGTGGCGCATCGAGACTGCGCAGGGGGCGCGCTTCGTGGCGAAATATTTCATCCCGGCCACGGGTGTGCTCTCTGAAGGCAACGTTCCCGAATTCAAGGGGCGGGAAAATTTCGCCGGTCGGAGCTGCTTCACCGGTCGCTGGCCGAAAGGCGGCGTGGATTTCTCCGGTAAGCGCGTCGGCATCATCGGCACCGGGGCGACCGCGATGCAGGCGATCCCGATCATCGCCGAGCAAGCCGCACACCTCTACGTATTCCAGCGCACACCGTCTTTCGGCGTGCCGTTGCAGAACGAGCCCATGAGCGCCGAGGAAGACCGGCGGATCAAGGCCGCCTACCCTCAGTTGCGCCGCGCGGCGCGCGAATCCATCGGCGGCCTCAGTCTCCTGGAGGCACGACCCTCGGCACTGGCAGACTCGCCCGCCGAGCGCCGTGCGCATTACGAGAGTCGTTACCAGGCCGGAGGCTTCAATGTCTGGTTCGCAAGCTACAGCGACATCTTCTTCGACGCCGCGGCCAACGAGACCGCCGCCGAATTCGTGCGCGAGAAAATCCGCGCGCGGGTCAGGGATCCGGCGGTGGCCGAGCTGCTGTGTCCGCGCCCCGGCGTGACCTACGGCACCAAGCGTCAGCCGTGCGAGTCGGGCTACTTCGAAGCCTACAACCGCGACAACGTCACGCTGGTCGACATCCGCCGCGCGCCGATCGAGGAAATCACCGCGCAGGGCCTGCGTACTACGGACGCGAGCTATGATTTCGATTACCTGATCTACGCGACCGGGTTCGACGCGTTCACGGGCGCCCTGTTCCGGATGAACATCACCGGCTGCCGGGGCCTCAGCCTGAACGAGCACTGGTCGGCCGGTCCGCGCTCGTACCTCGGTATCGCGACATCGGGATTTCCCAACATGTTCAACATCACCGGGCCGCAGAGTCCGTCGGTGTTCTACAACTTCCCGCCGGGCATCGAAATGCACTGCGAGTGGATTGCCGACTGCATCCGCCACATGGAGGCACAGGGCCTCGCCCGGATCGACGCCGATGCCGGGCACGAGGCAGCCTGGTTGCGTCACATCGTCGAGCTCGCCGACGCGACGCTCATGCCGAAAGCGAGCTCGTGGTACATGGGCGACAACATTCCCGGCAAGCCACGCGTGTTCATGTTCTATCTGGGCGGCGGACAAAAATACCGCGCGCTCATCGAACAGGAAGCCGCGAACCGCTATCCGGGTTTCAATTTCATTGCAGAGAACACGGTGCAGACGGGCGCCTCGGGCGAGTGAAACGGCGCACCCGCGACACGAGCCGGCGCGTTCGTGCGGCAGGGACGCGCTCGATGCGCCTCCTGCGTCGGCACATCCCATGAACACTGCGGGCGCCGCCAGGGCGCCCGCTGTCACTCACGTCGAAGAGCTGTCGCTCAAGTCGCCGCGAACAGCCACGGCTGCTCCGCCTTGCGCTTCGCTTCGTACGCCCGGATCTCGTCGGCGTGCGTGAGCGTGATGCCGATGTCGTCGAGGCCGTTCAGCATGGGGTGCTTGAGACTAGAGGGAATTGGGCTCAGGTTCGATTTCGCGGGTAAGCGCCGAGGTCCCGGTCGCTCGCATTGGCCGCGAAATCGAACCTGACCCCAATTCCCGCCGGCACCCCACCTCTTTCACGGCAACCTACGAGTTGGCCATGCGCTCGATGCGGCACCTGCGTCGGCGCATCCTATAATTCAATTGGCCAACGCAGCTATAAGAAGCTCCCTCTGCGAAGGGCCTCCAGCTTTTTGAGGGCCAATTGACCGTCATTCACTGCGAATCACGGTTTCTCGGTTTGAGCTGTTGCTTGGCGTCGAGCACTCCTCGGGCCGTACCGGATCGCGCATAAGCCGTAGCGCTTCGACGAATGCGCGGTGCCTGAAAAAAGGTTCAGGGTGACCTCCTGCCTTCCCCCGAGTCGGAATGCGCGGGTGCGGAGCGTCCGTCAGAGGCGAGGCTGCGGAGGACGGAGCCTCCACCGTCGGGCGCTCGGCCGGCGCATTTCGAGTCTCTCGTCGCTGCGCACCGCCGGCGTGTAACGTTCTCGGTCTGTACGCGACTAATGGGCGTAGATCTTCTTGACGATCCGCTGCGCGCTGGCGAGCCCTCGCTCTATCGACGGTGCGCCACGAGGAGCAATTCGACCCATGATAATTCGAAACGCGATACTCGCAACGCTGATGTCCGCCGGCGCCGCAACAGCCGATGCCGGAACCATCGAGGCATATACTCAACAAAATTTCGATACCCTGATCGGAGCCGGGAAACCGGTCATCGTCGATGTCGCCGCCACGTGGTGTCCGACCTGCAAGGCGCAGACGCCGGTCATCGAAGAGGTCGCGAAGCTGCCGGCGTACTCGGGCGTGGCGGTACTGGTGCTGGACTTCGACACGGGCAAGCCGGCGCTGAAGCAACTCCGCGCAGGCATGCAGAGCACCGTGCTTGCATTCAATCGCGGCAAGGAAGTCGCACGCTCGATCGGCGATACCTCGCGTGTAGGAATCGAGCGCCTGTTCCAGCAGGCTGCGGGCAACTGATGATGTTAGGGATCGGCTCGCTCGGATTCGGGCTGCTCGCGGGAATCCTGTCCACACTCTCGCCATGCGTGCTGCCGCTGCTCCCGATCCTGCTCGGGGCGGCGGCTGCACATCACTCCAAGGCGCCGCTGGCACTCGCCGGCGGCCTCGCGCTGTCTTACGCCGTGATCGGTACGACGCTGGCCTGGGCCGGCGTCGCACTCGGGCTCGATGCAGCGACGTTCCGGAACGTGGGCGCGATGATCGTCGGCTTGCTGGGCGCCGTCCTGCTTTCGGCCACGCTCCAACAGGGCTTCGCGAGGGTGACTTCGGGCCTGGGGAATGCGGGCAATCGCCTCGTGAACGCCCTCGACCTCGATGGCTTGCGCGGGCAATTCTACATCGGCCTGACGCTCGGCATCGTATGGAGTCCATGCGTCGGTCCCACCCTGGGTACCGCCATCGTTCTGGCGAGCCGCGGCACGCATCTCTTCGAAGCAGCGCTCGTGATGGCTGTGTTCGGCGTCGGCGCGGCACTTCCGATCCTGGTGATTTCCGCGGTTTCACGGGCTGCCGCAGCGCGGGCGCGCGGCAATCTGCTGCGCGCGGGCAGGATCGGCAAAGCCGTGCTCGGATGCGGGTTGATCGTGCTGGCCGTGTTGATCCTGACCGGACTCGACAAGGCGATCGAGAGCCGGCTCGTCGCGCATACGCCGGCATGGCTCACTGCACTGACTACCCGATTCTGATCCGGCGCAGCCTCATTCACCGGCTACGGCGGGGATCACGAATTCGTCGAGCGTGTGCACAATCGCGGCGTATTCGTCCGGCGTCGAATAGCCCTGGGTATGCACCAGCTGCGAGACGCCCACCGCACGATACGCACGCGCGAGCTCGACTGCCGCGCGGCGATCCTCGAGCGGCAGCGTCTTCATCGCGATGACCCGGGGCTGCGGCCGGCCGGCGTCGAGACCGCGCGCATGAAGCTCGGTCACGGCCGGGGCGAGCTGGTCCGGCAGCAGTCCCACGGGCATCCAGCCATCACCATGCGCGATCACTCGCGGAAAGGCGAAAGCAGGCGCGCCGCCGATCAGGATCGGGGGCCGTGGCGGTGTCGGCGCGAAGCTGAGCGGCTGTCCGTGGATTTCGACTTTTCCGTCCGCGAAGGCGTGATGTATCAGCGCCAATGCTTCATCCGTGAGGCGGCCGCGCCGGGAACGATCGACGCCGAGCGCATTGAACTCTTCCTTCAGATAACCAGGGCCTGCGCCCAGCCACAGCCGGCCCTCGGACAAGGTCTGTATCGTCGCAAGCCATTTTGCCGTCGGCAACGGCGGTCGGTAGGGGATCACCAGCACAGCGATGCCGAGGTTCACGCGCGACGTGACGGCGGCGACGTAGGACAGCACTCCGAGGGGATCGAGAATAGAGGCCATCTCGAGGGAAATCCCATAAGCGTTGTCCCACTCGTTGAGCGGCAATCCGAGGTGATCGTTCACCCAGATCGTGGTGATTGCCGATCGATCGGCAATCTCGGCGCAACGCCGGAGGTTCTCCGGCGTTGCGTGCGGTCCCCAGTTGCGAAGGTTCAAACCGAGTTGCATCTGCGCGTCCTCGCGTGATTGGGCTTGCCTCGATGTAGTGGCTCGGTCCTGTGACGACCCGCGGCGGATTCGTTTCGGCCATCTGTTTGCTTCGATGTCACCGGCCACCGGCTGCCATGGCCGCCGAGCGGCGTGTGACGATCACGAGACGGCATATGCGGCGAATGCCTCGTCGACCGCCGTCTGGAACAGGTGGTTGGTATAGTTCGACAGCGTCTTCACGGCTGCGGCGAGCACGACTTGCAAGGCATCGCGGTCGGTGTACCCCGCGGCGAGAAACGCATCGGCGACGGCCTTAGGAACCTTGCCAGCATTGCGCACGAGCTCCTGCGTGAAGGCGAACAGCGCCGCGAGCTTCGCATCCGGCAACGGCGTACCGGCACGGATCGCGGCAAGGACCGGCGTGGGCACCTTCGAATACCTGTCGGCCAGCATGCTGTGTGCCGCCGTGCAGTACTTGCAGTCGTTCTCACGGCTGATTGCGAGGAAAACGACTTCCTGCTCGGCAGGCGAGAAATCGGAATGCTGCCGGAACGCGCCATACCCGTGCAGATACGTGCTGAGCACACCGGGTACGTTGACCATGTTCGCATACATGTTCGGTATGAAGCCGACCTGCTTCAGGGCATCCTCCAGGACCGCCGTCTGCATTGCGTCCGCAGTGTCGGGCACGACGCCCGTCAGAGTGTTCACGATGAAATGTCCGCTCATTGGCTACTCCTCGTTGCTGCCGACCGGGATGGTCGATGTCGGCTCACGATAGGCGGTGGGGCGTCTTTTGCGGCTATCATGCGTCCCAACTCCATAACCGGGCGTGTCGAATCATGGATGTTTCGGATTGCATCTCCACGCTGATCGATCGCATCGGCTTGCGGGCCGGCACGTTCTACGCCGGACGGCTGTGCGGAACGCACGCCTTTCACGAGGACGAGGGCGTCGGGCACCTGCATGTCGTGCGACATCGCTCGCTCACGGTGACGCACCCTGATCTTGCGCCGCTGCACATCGAGAAGCCGACGCTGCTGTTCTATCCGAGGCCGCTGCAGCATCGCCTCGAGGTCCCCGAGTGGGCCGCCGCGGATATCGTCTGTGCGAGCGTACGCTACGACGTCGGAATGGAGAATGCGATGACCCGATCGTTCCCGGCGGTATTGGCCGTTCCGATCGACGCCGCTCCTGCACTAGAGTCGACGCTCACGCTCTTGTTCGCGGAGGCGGCGGTGAACCGCGTCGGCCGGCAGGTCATGCTCGATCGGCTGTGTGACGTACTGCTGCTCCAGATCGTCCGCTACGCCGTCGAGCACGAACTCGTCGTGGGCGGCACACTCGGCGGTCTTGCCCACCCGCGACTCGGCGGCCTCGTGGCGGAAATTCTCGACGCGCCCGAGCGGAGCTGGACGCTCGAGACGATGGCGCACCGGGCCCATCTGTCACGCAGCGCGTTCGCGCGACTCTTCAAAGCCGTGCTCGGCGTCGCGCCCATCGATTTTCTGACGAAGCTGCGCATTGCGAATGCACAGCAGTTGCTGCGCAAGGGCAGGCCGTTGGCGGTGGTCGCGAGTGCGGTCGGTTACGGCAGTCAGCCCGCGCTGTCGCGCGCGTTCATACGCGAGGTCGGGGCCGCACCGTCGGAATGGCTGCGTGCGATCGAAGGGCAGGCGGCTTCTTGAAAGCTCAAGCGAGCGAGCTGTCCGCGCGTAGCCGTTCAACGAGGAAATCGACGAAGACGCGAACTCGTACAGCAGCCTTGCGTCCTTCCTGGTAGACGACGTGGACGGGCAAGGGCTCCGGTTCATGTCCGCCAAGCACGATTGCGAGCTGCCCGGACCGCAATTCGGGGGCGATCATGTAGGACAACAATCGCGTCATCCCGCGACCCGCCACGGCAGCCGCAATCGCCGCGTCCGACATGTTGACCGTCAACCGGGGCGCGAGCGGCACGCGCAGCTCGCCTCCGGCGCGCGCAAAGGTCCATTCCGGCCGCGCGCTCAGGCCCGAGAACAGCACGATGTCATGATGCGCCAGGTCTTCTGGTACGCGCGGAATGCCGCGCGCTTGCAGATAAGCGGGTGAAGCGCAGACGACGCGCCTGACCCTGCCGACGCGGATTGCGGTCAGGCCGGAATCCGGGAGATCGCCGATGCGGATCGCGACGTCGAGGCCCTCCTCGATCAGGTTGACTACGCGATCCACGAACAGGGTCTCGAGGGCGACCTCCGGATAGCGTTCGAGAAATTGCAGGAGCAGGGGCACTGCATACAGGTATCCGAAACGCACGGATGCAGTCACCGCCAGCCGACCCCGGGGGGCGTGATGCGCGCCCCGGGCTGAATCCTCCGCTTCGCCGAGTTCGCCGAGAATGCGTCGGCAGTCCTCGAGAAATCGGACCCCCGCATCGGTCAATCGCACCCGCCGCGTCGTGCGGTGAAAGAGCGTGACTCCGAGGCGCCCTTCCAGTGCGGCGACAGCGCGGGTCACGGCAGGGGGAGACGAATGCAGTCTGCGGGCAGCGGGCGCGAAGCCGTGGGTGTCGGCGACTGCGATAAAGACCTGCATCTCTTGAAACCGGTCCATCGATTATTCCCGAAAGCGGAATAGTGGATTCCGATAATAGTCTATTCATGCCTGGCTGATGAGGTCGTATGTTGGTCTCCGCGCCTCACGACACTGGCGCTCTTTCAAACCCGAAACCGACCACTTCAGGAGAAATCCCATGGCCCGTATCAATGTCGTCAATCCTCAAACTGCGGCCGGCGAAGCGAAGACCCTGCTCGATGCAATCCAGGCCAAACTCGGTATCACGCCGAACTTTCTGCGTGTGCTCGCGAATTCACCGGACGCCCTCACCGCGTTCCTGGGGCTGCACCACATTGCCGAGCACGGCGTCCTGGATCTCGCGACCCGCGAGCGGATCGCGGTCGCGCTCGCACAGCAGAACGCTTGTGAATACTGCTTGTCGGCGCATAGCGCGATCGGCCGCAAAGCCGGGCTTACCGGTGAGGAGATCGCCGCGAACCGCGCGGGTGGTTCTCAGGATGCAAAGGCTGCGGCGGCGGTCCGCTTCGCTCGCGCGCTGGTCGAACACAAGGGCGAGGTGACTCACGCGGAGCTGGACGCGGTGCGTACTGCCGGTTACGGCGACGCGGCAGTGGTCGAAATCATCGTCCACGTCGGCATGAACCTGCTGACGAACATTCTCGGAAAGGCGAGCCGCGTGGAGATCGATTTTCCCAAGGTCGACCTGCAAAGGGCGGCTTGAACTGGCACCAGGAGCAACCGGCGCCATCTTGGCGCCGGTTCCAAGCACGGCAATCACAGAGGGACCGGGTCATGGCACGCAACTTTGCCGAAATCACGTTCACCGAAAGCGTCAGGGCGACTCAGACGCGATACGGTAGCCGGGACGCCAACCGTCGATTCGAAGAGGGCGACGATCCGCACCGCACGTTGACCGCACGGGAGAAGGAGTTCATCGAAGCCCGCGACGGCTTCTATCAGGCCACGGTCGGGCAGAACGGTTGGCCTTATGTCCAGTTCCGGGGGGGCCCCGAGGGTTTCGTCAAAGTCCTGGACGGAGCCACGCTCGGCTACGCGGACTTCCGCGGCAATGTGCAGTACATCAGCGTCGGCAACCTGCATTCCGATGCGCGGATTTCGCTCATCCTCATGGATTATCCCAATCGTCGGCGGCTGAAGGTGTGGGCCCGGGCGAGCGTGGTCGACGAGGCCGATGATCCCGCGTTGATTGCGCGCCTGGAAATGCCGAACTATCGAGCACGCGTGGAACGGGCCATCGTTTTGAAAGTGGAAGCCTACGATTGGAATTGCCCGCAGCACATCACACCGAAATTCACCGAGGAAGAGCTGCGCGAGAACGGTCGGATCCCGCACGAGGAGCAGCTCACTGCATCGAGACGGGGCCGCCCGGCGCTCGAATCCGGCGCGTGCGGCGATCGCGCGGACCGGGTGCCGGGGCGGGTGCTCGGCGCTGGACCTCTCGAACTGTACGTGGCGGGGATCCGCCAGTTGACATCCGATGTGCGCGCTTACGAGCTGCGTGCCGCCGATGGCAGGGCACTGCCCGACTGGTCGCCCGGCGCACATCTTTCCATTCCCGTGCGTGAAGATGCCGGGCGCGTCGAGAACCGTCCGTACTCACTGGCCGGTGATCCGGCCAGGACGGACCATTACCTCATTGCGGTGCGCCGACATCGCGAGGGCCGGGGCGGGTCTGACGCCGTGCATCGGGATTTCGCCTTGGGATTGCGGTTACGCTGCAGCCAGCCCCGCAACGACTTCACCTTACACGACGATCGGCGTCCGGCACTGCTCATCGCCGGTGGGATCGGGATTACACCGCTGCGTGCCATGGCCCTGGCCGCAAAACGTGCCGGCCGGGATTTCGTCCTGCATGCAATCGCGCCGTCGAGATCGGAATTACCGTTCAGGGACGAGTTGGTTGCTGAGCTTGGGGCGGCAGTACGCTGCTGGTCCTCGCGTGAAGCGGGTCAGGATCGTCCGAGCGTCAATGCGCTCCTGGACGATCTCGATCCGGAGACGGTGATTTACGTGTGTGGACCGGCGCGTCTGCTGGAAGCGGTACTTGCCGCAGCCCGTGCGAGAAATATCGATGCCGGGCGGATCCGCTTCGAGCGCTTCGCGCCACCCGTGTCGATTGCTGACGAACAACCCATTACCGTCGAACTCCGTCGCTCCGGGAGAACGCTCGCTGTCCGCGCCGACCAGAGCATACTCGAGGCGGCTATCGAAGCAGGTATCGATGCCCCGTACGACTGCCGTGTCGGCACCTGCGGACGATGTGCCGTCCAACTGCTGGCCGGAGGGGCCGACCATCGGGACACGGTGCTGACCCGTGAGGATCGCGTTCGCGCCGGCTTGTTTTGTCCGTGCGTATCGCGAGCGCGCGGCGGGCATCTCGCGCTCGATCTCTGACCGACACGATCGAGCCTCTCGAATTGGTCAACTGCGGAGCCCTTTACGTCATGATCGATCTCTACGAATTTCCTCTTTCGGGCAATTGCCACAAGGTTCGCCTGATGCTTTCGCTGATCGGTTTGGACTACCGATCGATTGTCGTCCGCGGCGGGGAGCGGGAACACAAGACCGAGGCATTCCTCGCGCTGAATCCACTTGGTCAGGTGCCGGTCCTCGTGGACGACGCAATTGCCGTGCGCGACAGTCAGGCGATTCTCGTGTATCTCGCCCGGCGCTACGGCGGTTCCGCCTGGTGGCCGGACGAGCCCGCGGAAATTGCCGCCGTCGTGCCGTGGCTGTTTACCGCAGCGAACGAAATCGCGCGTGGACCGAATGCGGCCCGCCAGCATCGGAAATTCGGACGGGTGCTCGATTACGACGCGGCGCTCGCGATATCGGCACAGGTCCTGGCGCTCATCGAGGCGCGGTTGCGCGCCAGGACGTGGCTCGCACTCGACGGGCCGAGCATCGCCGATGTCGCCTGCTATCCCTATCTGGCATTGGCGCCCGAGGGCGAGATAGATCTCGCCCCTTATCCGGCACTGCGCCGCTGGCTCGTTCGCGTTCAGGATCTGCCGGGCTATCTCGGTATGCCGGGCATGTGAGCAGACGAACGGTCCCGACACCCACTCGACGTCAACGAGGTGTGGGCGGCCGCGCGTCATCTGCCGTCGAGCCAGCCTTTCGGAACCGCGGGTAGATCGTTCGGCTCGTCGATGTCGCGCAGCGCCGGCAGCCGGCAGGTCGTCCAACCCAGCGCGTCCAGCCGTGCCGACGTCGCTGCAGCCACGGTGGCGGTTCCCCACGAAACACCGCGAAAAAGGCTCGCGTGATAGCGATTCAGCCCGAGCAGGACGTAGCCGCCGTCGAGGCTCGGAACCAACACCGCGTCGTTGGCCTCGAGAGCGGCTGCAGCCGCACAGAGGACGCTGCTGCCCAGACCCGGGCAGTCGGTGCCGATCAGCAGCGTTGCGCGATTTGCATACGTGATACGCCTGGCGACACGCGCGAGCCGCGCACCGAGATCGCCGCCGCCTTGCCCACTCACCATGACGGACGGTGCCCGGATAATCCCGAGCAGCGTCGACCAGTCGAATGCGGCGGGATCCGGCGTGACGCACAGTTCGACGCTGCCTACTTCGGCGGCCACGGCCGCGCGCAGCGTGGCGTCCAGCATGCGTCGCGCGAGTCGGGCCGCGCCCGCGCTTCCCAGGGCCGGGATCAATCGCGTCTTGGCAAAGCCCGCGACCGGTGCTTTCGCGAATATCACGATGGTCAATTGCTTCATGTGTCCCGTCGCCTGAGCGTCGAACCGGCACTCACGATACTGCCATAGTCCGACTCCGGGCGGACGTGACTGCCGGATTCGTCGGCGATCTCGCGACGGTGCTTACACATCGTGCGCCTCAGTGTAAGAATTCCAAGCGCATCGCCGACCAAGCAGGCGGACCATCAATCATAGCGAGGCAAGTGCCGCGAGCCCGGCGGGCGTTTCGAGCTCAAACCGCACCCGAAAAAATGCGAGCAACTTCCGTCACCTCCCCGAGCCTCGTCGCGATCGTCCCGCGAGCTTGCAGGCGTCCGGCCGTCCGACGCGCCCGTGCAGCCGGAATCGCGCCATGACGTCGAAGCGTCTCGTGCTGATCGGCGGTGGTCACGCGCACCTGGGGGTGCTCGACACGCTCGCGCGCACGCGGCCGGCCGGTCCGGAAGTCGTGATCGTGAGCCCGGGCCGCTGGCAATATTACTCCGGCATGCTGCCCGGCTGGATGATGGGCCAGTACGACCTGCGCGCATGCCGCATCGACCTCGACGCAGTGACCGCACGCGCCGGCGTGCGTCTCGTCGACGACACCGCGGTGGCGTTGGACGCCGCCAGGCGCCGCGTCATGCTGGGCAGCGGCGCGGAAGTCGACTACGACGTCCTGTCGCTCGATGTCGGGAGTGAAACGGATGTCAGCGCGCTGGCGGGGGCAGGTGCCCAACTCCTGCCGGTGAAGCCCCTCGGGGAATTCACGCAGCGTTGGCGATCACTTGGCGCGCCGGCACGGGGCGCGGAACTCGCGCGGCTCGTCGTGGTGGGCGGTGGAGCAGGCGGCGTCGAGATGGCGATTGCCGCGGCCTGCGTGTTCTCCGCGACGCATGCGTCGACGCGCGTCACGCTCGTGGCCGGTGCAGAGGGCGTTCTTCCCGACCATTCGGCGCCGGTGCGCCGAATGGCGCTGCGGGCGCTGAGCCGTGCGGCGATCGAAGTCCTCGCCCGACGGGCGGTCGGTACGCAGGGGGGGCTCGTGCTCGACTCCGGCAAGTTCATTCCGGCAGAGATCGTGATCGCTGCGTCCGGGGCGCGCGCCGCGGGCTGGCTGCGATCCTCGGGGCTCGAATTGGACGAAGGTGGTTTCGTGGCCGTGAATGCATTTCATCAAAGCCTTTCCCATCCGGAGGTATTCGCGGCCGGTGACGTCTGCACTCGCGCCGATCGCTCCGTGAGCCGTTCAGGGGTACACGCCGTCAAGACCGGCCCGGTGCTCGCGCACAACGTGCTCGCCGCACTGCGTGGTGGCGAGTTGCAGCCCTACACGCCTCGTCCATGGTCGCTCTATCTCCTGGTCAGCGGACCACGGAGCGCGATTGCCTCCTGGGGGCCGTGGGCCGTGGAAGGCGCGTGGGTGCGACGCTGGAAACATCGCATCGACAGCCGCTTCGTGGAGCGCTTCAGGGCAGGGGCGCATCGCTTGTGAACACCGCCGCGCCTGCCGCCGACCCGAACGACCTGACCGATCCGGCGTTTCTCGAAACTCTGCGGCGCCAGATGCTCAAGTTCGCGATTCTGCAACTCGGCGATGCGCATATCGCCGAGGACGCCGTCCAGGAAGCGCTGATCGGCGCGCTCAAGAACGCCGGGTCCTTCAGGCGTGGCGCGGCCCTCAAGACGTGGGTGTTCGCCATCCTGAAGAACAAGATCGCCGATGTCCTCCGTCAGCGGCAGCGGATGAATCTCGCGAACCCGGCCCCCGCCACGGAGGACGACGGTGATGAGTGGGGCGAGTCGTTCGACCGCAAGGGGTATTGGCAGCCTGCCGAGCGTCCGCTGGCCTGGGCGGATCCCGAGGGTGCGCTCGAGAGCGTGCACTTCTGGCGCGTCTTCGAGACTTGCCTCGAGCATCTGCCGGCATCCCAGGCGCGTGTCTTCATGATGCGCGAAATGATCGAGCTGAATTCGGACGAAGTGTGCGCGGCCGCCGGCATCACGGTCTCCAATCTCCACGTCATGCTCTACCGGGCGCGCCTGCGGCTGCGCGAGTGCCTGGAAAACCACTGGTTCAAACCGGGACGAGGCTCATGATGAATTGTCGAACCGCCACCCGGCTGCTCTCCGAGAAGCTGGAGCGTCCGCTCTCTCGCGGCGAGCGCATCGCGCTATGGTTCCATTGCCTGATGTGCGGGGGATGTCGGAACTTCGGCCGGCACCTGACGCAGTTGCGTGTGCTGGCGCAACGGTTCGCCCGCAGCGGGGACCGGACGTGAGCGTCGCGACGCCTGACGCGCATCTGCCGCGCTGATCACACGCGACACGACGAGGCGAGCACATGCATTCGACCCTGCCCCTGCTGGCGCCGTCCGGGTTCCCGGAACTCCGGCGCGCACGGCTCACGACGCTCCAGGTCAATCTCGGCTACCGTTGCAATCAATCCTGCATCCATTGTCACGTCAACGCCGGCCCGACGCGGACCGAGATGATGAGCGCGGAAACTCTGGCGCTCGTGCTCCAGGTGCTGACCCATTGCGAGCTCGGCACGCTCGATCTCACCGGCGGCGCACCTGAATTGCATCCCGGCTTTCGCGAGCTCGTGGCCGCTGCCCGTGCGCTCGGCGTTCGCGTCATCGATCGCTGCAATCTCACGGTATTGCTGGAACCGGGCCAGGAGGAGCTCGCGGAATTCCTCGCCGCACAGGGCGTGGAGATCGTCGCCTCGCTGCCGTGCTACTCGGTGGACAATGTCGATCGCCAGCGCGGTTCCGGCGTGTTCGAGAAGAGCATCGCGGCGCTGCGCAGGCTGAACGCGCTCGGCTATGGTCGAAAGGACTCCGGGCTCGTGCTGACGCTCGTCTACAATCCGCAGGGGCCGGTGTTACCGCCGCCGCAGGCACAACTGCAGGCGGAGTACCGCCGCGAGCTCGGGTCGAAGTTCGGCATCGAGTTCAACGCGCTGTTTGCCCTGACGAACATGCCGATCCAGCGCTTCGGATCGACGTTGATTTCGAAGCGGCAGTTCGGCAACTACCTCGCGCTCCTGAAAGCGCATCACCAGGACGAGCACATGCAGCATGTGATGTGCCGGCAGCTCGTGAGCGTGGACTGGCAGGGCCGACTGTATGACTGCGACTTCAATCAACAGCTCGGGCTGGGTATCGACTCGTGGGCATGCATGACGCAATCTTCGCTGCGGGCCTTACACCTGCGCGATCTGCTGGACACGAATCCTGCAGGCGCGTCGATACGTGTCGGCGAGCATTGCTACGGCTGCACTGCCGGCAGCGGCTCGAGCTGCGGTGGGGCGCTCGGTGCCCCAGGATCATGAAGCGCGGCATTTTCCTCCTCGCCCTGTGCGTGCTGGTTGCGGCGTTCTTCGTCACCGGCCTCGACGAGCGACTCAGTCTGCGCGCACTGCAGTCCTCGCTGAGCACGCTGACGGCGCTGCACGCGCGCGCGCCGCTGTTCTTCGGGCTCGAATTCGCTGCAATCTATGTCCTGGTGACCGCACTGTCATTGCCGGGCGCCGCGCTCCTGACTCTGCTCGCAGGCGCCTTGTTCGGGCTCGCCTGGGGCGCTCTGATCGCGTCTTTCGCCTCGAGCGTGGGTGCCTTGCTCGCGTTCCTGACTTCGCGTCATCTGTTGCGTGATTTCGTGCGCGCGCGCTTCGCGGCGCGATGCACGCTTGTCGACGCCGGGCTCGCACGTGACGGTGATCGCTATCTCTTCAGCCTGCGGCTCGTGCCGGTATTTCCGTTCTTCGCAATCAATCTGCTGATGGGCCTCACGCGCATGCCGGCGCGTCGGTTCTACTGGATCAGCCAGCTCGCCATGCTGCCGGCCACGCTCGTCTACGTGAATGCAGGCACGCAGCTCGCGCGACTCCGGAGCCTCTCCGATGTCTTCGCGCCCGGCTTCCTCACGGCTTCCGTCTTGCTCGCGACTCTGCCGTGGACCTCGAAAGCCGTCGCGGGCTGGTGGCGGCGCCGCACGCTTTATGCGCGTTGGCAGCGGCCACGACGGTTCGATCGCAATCTCGTCGTCATCGGCGCTGGTGCCGCAGGGCTCGTCTGCTCCTACGTCGCCGCTGCCGCGCGCGCGAAAGTGACGCTCGTCGAAGCCCACGAGATGGGCGGGGATTGTCTCAATCGCGGCTGCGTGCCGAGCAAGGCGCTGATCCGGGCGGCGAAGCTCGCCCACGAAGTCAGGGAGGCCGGGCGCTTCGGTGTCGGAACGCCCGGTGATGGCGTCGTGGTGTCGATGCCCGATGTGATGGCGCATGTGCATGCAGCCGTGCGCAGCATCGCACCGCACGACGCCGTCGAGCGCTACACCCTGCTCGGGGTCGACGTTCGCCTAGGCCGCGCGCGCGTCGTCGATCCCTGGACCATCGAGGTCACTGCCCACGACGGAATACGCTCGACGCTGACGACGCGCGCGATCGTGCTCGCGACCGGCGCGCGCCCAATCGTACCGGATCTGCCGGGTCTCGAGAGTGCGACGTATGCCACGAGCGACACGCTCTGGACGCACCTGTCGGCAGCGGCGACGCTGCCGCGACGGATCGTGATCCTCGGCGGCGGACCGATCGGCAGCGAGCTCGCGCAGGCGTTCGCACGTCTCGGTGCAGCAGTGACCCTGGTCGAATCCGGGGTGCGGATCCTCGCGCGCGAAGATGTCGACGTCTCGATGCTGGCCCGCGAGGTCCTGCAGGCAGAGGGGGTGGAGGTCCTGACGGGGCACACGGCGCTGCGCTGTGAACGCACGAGCGGGGAAGACGACCGTACCGAGCGACTCATCGTCGATCAGGCAGGCACCACGCGCGCCCGGCCCTTCGACCTGCTGATCTGTGCGGTCGGGCGCAGTGCGCGGCTCACCGGTTACGGGCTCGAGGCGCTCGGGATACCGACCGGCAAGGTCATCGAGACGAACGAGTATCTCGAAACACTCTATCCGAACATTTTTGCGGCGGGCGATATCGCCGGACCTTACCAGTTCACGCACTACGCGGCACATCAGGCGTGGTATGCAACGGTAAACGCGCTGTTCGGCGGCGTCGGGAGATTCAAGCTCGACAACCGCATCGTGCCCTGGATCACATTCCTCGACCCGGAGGTCGCGCGCGTCGGGCTGAACGAAGCGGACTGTGTACGCGAGGGCATCCCTCACGAAGTGACGCGCTATGAATTATCGGATCTCGACCGTGCGATCGTCGACGGTGGGGCGCGGGGCTTCGTCAAAGTCCTCACGGTGCCGGGCAAGGGCAGGATGCTCGGCGTGACGATTGTCGGAAGCCATGCCGCGGAAATGTTGTCCGAGTTCGTGCTCGCGATGCGCTGGGGACTCGGGCTCGAGAAAATCCTCTCGACCATTCACGTCTATCCCACGTTCGGCGAAGCCAACAAGCATGCGGCGGCTACGTGGCGTCGTGCGCACCTGCCCAAGCGGGCGCTCGCCTGGCTCGCGCGCTACAACGCCTGGCGGCGGGGCGCCGAAGCATGAAGGTATCGATCATCGTACCGGTGCTGGACGAGGCCGCGACCCTGCCGGAACTGCTCGCGCATCTGTTGCCCTTCGAGCGCCATGGCTGCGAGGTGCTGCTCGTCGACGGCGGTAGCATCGACGGCAGCGCGGCCCTGGCGGCCGCAGCGGGCTTTCGCGTGCTCGGTGCCGAGCCGGGACGAGCCGGCCAGATGAATGCGGGCGGCCGTGCCGCGCGCGGCGACGTGTTCGTCTTCCTGCACGCGGATACGCGCCTGCCGGCCGGTGCGTGTGCCGCGATCGGTCTCGGTCTCAGCGGCGGAAACCGCGTGTGGGGGCGATTCGACGTGACGATAGCGGGCCGCTCGCGAGGGCTCGGCATGGTCGCGTTCTGCATGAATCTGCGCTCTCGATGGACGGGCATCGCGACCGGCGATCAGGCCATTTTCGTCACCCGCGACGCCTTCGAGGCGAGTGGCGGCTTTCCCGAGCAGCCGCTGATGGAGGATGTCGAGCTCTCGCGGCGTCTGAAACGAATCTCGGCGCCGGTGTCCCTGCGGCAGCGTGTGGTGACGTCGGGACGACGCTGGGACTCGGCCGGACTATGGACGACGACACTCCTGATGTGGCGGCTACGCTTTGCCTACTGGCTCGGTGCCTCGCCAGAGTGCCTCGCCGCGATCTACAAATGAAAGCGATCGGCAGGCGCGGACTGCTGAACGACGTCATCGATCAGAGGAGCCGAAACATGCATGAAGTGATCAAGGACTATTATGGCCGGCAGCTCGGGGGTACCGGAGATCTCAAGACCTCGGCCTGCTGCGATGTCGCGCAACAGCCGGCGTGGCTGAAACCGTTGCTGAGCAATGTTCACACTGAGGTGCTCGCGCGCTACTACGGCTGCGGCCTGGTCTGTCCGGCCTTGCTCGAGGGCTGCCGCGTGCTCGATCTCGGTTGTGGCGCGGGCAGGGATGCCTACGTCCTGTCCCAACTCGTCGGGCCGACGGGCATTGTGATTGGTGTCGACATGACTGACGAGCAACTCGCCGTCGCGGAGCGTCATCATGCTTCGCACGCGGAACGTCTCGGTTACGACAATATGCACTTCGTGAAGGGCTACATCGAGCGGCTCGAAGAGCTCGACCTCGGCGCCGGCAGCTTCGACGTCATCGTCTCGAACTGCGTCGTCAATCTCTCGCCCGACAAGGACGCCGTGCTTGCCGGCGTGCATCGCCTGCTGCGGCAGGGCGGCGAGTTTTACTTCTCGGACGTCTATGCCGATCGGCGCGTGCCGGCGACGGTACGCAACGATCCGGCGCTGTATAGCGAGTGTCTGGGCGGCGCGCTCTATTGGAAGGACTTCCTGCGTCTGGCGCGGCGCCACGGTTTCGTCGATCCGCGGCTGGTCGAGGACCACGGCATCGCGATCTCCGATTCCGAGCTCGCCGATCGTGTCCGCGGGATGGCGTTCTATTCGGCCACGTATCGGTTGTTCAAGCTCGAGGGGCTGGAGGATGCCTGCGAAGACCATGGCCAGGCCGTGCGGTATCGCGGCACGATCCCGGGCGCTGCGCAGCGCTTTGAACTCGACAAACATCATGCCATCGATACCGGGAAAGTGTTCCCGGTCTGCGGTAACACCCTGCGCATGCTGAGCGAAACCCGTTACGCCACGCATTTCGAATGCTTCGGCGATTTCAGTGTGCACTTCGGGCTTTTCGCAGGCTGCGGTGAGATTTCCCCTTTCGGATTTGTTACGGCCGCGTCGGGCTCGGCGTGCTGTTGAACGGCTGAGGCTCGCCCGCGAATAGAAGCCGCTGACCGGCGAGCGGGTGTCGACGCAATTATTCGTCGCCGCGCTCGGCGCGAGCTCCTACACCTTTGCGCTCGCGTCGCGCTCGCAGTCCGTGCCTTCGTCGGAGTGCACGCCCTCGCGCCTCGTCGAATCGGGCCACAGCATCGGCCGCCTTGGCCGGCATGCGCAGTGAGACGTCACTGCGGGCGCCACCAGGGCGCCCGCTGTCACTCACGTCCGATGACGAACGCTCAAGTCGCCGCGAACAGCCACGGCTGCTCCGCCTTGCGCTTCGCCTCGTACGCCCGGATCTCGTCGGCGTGCGTGAGCGTGATGCCGATGTCGTCGAGGCCGTTCAGCATGCGGTGCTTCAAGCTCGCCTCGTAGTCGAAGCGGAACACTTCGCCGCCCGGCGTCGTGACCGTCTGCGCGGCGAGATCGATCGTGAGTGCGTAGCCCTCCTTCGCCTCGCATTCCGTGAACAGCTTGTCGACGGCCGCCGCCGGCAGCTTCACGAGCAGCAGCCCGTTCTTCGAGGAGTTGCTGTAGAAGATGTCGGCGAAGCTCGGCGCGATGACGGCGCGGAAGCCGTAGTCGACGATCGCCCACGGCGCGTGCTCGCGCGAGGAGCCGCAGCCGAAGTTGTCGCGGGCGAGCAGGATTTGCGCGCCCCGGTAGCGCGGCTGATTCAGCACGAAGTCCTTGTTCAGCGGACGGCCCTCGTTCGGCTTGTCCGGGCCGCCCTGATCGAGATAGCGCCATTCGTCGAACAGATTCGGGCCGAAGCCCGAGCGCTTGATCGACTTCAGGAACTGCTTCGGGATGATCGCGTCCGTGTCGACGTTCGGGCGATCGATCGGCGCCACGAGTCCCGTCAATTGCGTGAAAGCTTCCATCGGTTCAAACCTCCCGGACGTCGACGAAGTGACCGGCGATGCCGGCGGCCGCGGCCATCGCCGGGCTCACGAGATGCGTGCGCCCGCCGTGGCCCTGGCGGCCTTCGAAATTGCGGTTCGAGGTCGAGGCGCAGCGCTCGCCGTATTCGAGTTGATCGGGATTCATCCCGAGGCACATCGAGCAGCCGGGCTCGCGCCATTCGAAGCCCGCGGCCGTGAAGACGCGATCGAGCCCCTCCTCCTCCGCCTGACGCTTCACGAGACCGGAGCCCGGCACGACCATCGCGAGCTTGACGTTCGAGGCTTTGCGCTTGCCCTTCACGATTGCCGCCGCTGCGCGCAGATCCTCGATGCGCGAGTTCGTGCACGAGCCGATGAAGACCTTGTCGATCGCGATGTCGGCGAGCGCGGTGCCGGCTTTCAGGCCCATGTACTTCAGCGCGTTCTGCATGCCGACGCGTTTGACCTCGTCGGCAACGGCGTCCGGATCCGGCACGCGCGCGGAAATCGGCAGCACCATCTCGGGCGAGGTGCCCCAGGTGACGTAGGGCTCGAGCGTGGACGCGTCGATAGTGACGGTCGTGTCGAACTTCGCATCCGGATCGGAATGCAGTTCGCGCCAGGCGGCGACGGCACGCGCCCAGTCCGCGCCCTTCGGCGCGTGCGGGCGGCCCTCGACGTAGGCGAGCGTCGTGTCGTCGACCGCAACCATGCCGGCGCGGCCGCCCGCCTCGATCGACATGTTGCAGACCGTCATGCGCTCTTCCATCGACAGCGCGCGGAAGGCCTCGCCCAGGTACTCCATGGTGTGGCCGGTCGCGCCCGCGGTACCGATCTTCCCGATGATCGCGAGAATGAGATCCTTCGCGCTCACGCCGCGCGGCAGACGGCCCGTCGCCTCGATGCGCATGTTCTTCGCCTTGCGCTGGACGAGGCACTGCGTCGCCATGACATGCTCGACCTCGGACGTGCCGATGCCGAACGCGAGCGCGCCGAGCGCGCCGTTCGTCGCGGTGTGCGAATCGCCGCAGACGATCGTCATGCCGGGCAGGCTCCAGCCCTGTTCGGGGCCCGTGACGTGCACGATGCCCTGACGGATGTCGCCGACGTCGAAATGCGTGACGCCGTGCGCCCGGCAGTTCTGCTTCAGCGTCTCGAGCTGGAGCTTCGCGACCGGGTCGGTCACGTTGAAGACGTCCTTCGTCGGCACGTTGTGATCGGACACCGCGACGGTCGCACTCGTGCGCCACAGCTTGCGTCCGGCGAGCTTCAGGCCCTCGAAAGCCTGCGGCGTCGTGACTTCGTGCGCGATGTGGCGATCGATGTAGAGCAGGACGGAGCCGTCATCGAACTCGCGCACGACGTGGGCATCCCAGAGTTTGTCGTACAGGGTTTTTCCGCTCATGGTGCTGGACCGTCGTTCGTTGAAAAGGAGGCGGATTCTAGCATCCTTTGCCGGGCCCGTTCCCCCACCCGAAAAGGCAGCTCAGCGCGAGCTTTTTGACCTGGGTCGGTGGGCATTGACGACAGCCTGCTAAGATTCGCGGCATCGAATTTCCAATCCAACGAGGTGAACGTCATGCGTCCCAAGTCGAGGGTCTTTTTCCGCCGGCTCCTGTTGACGGGCGTCCTGCTGGCCGCGCCCGCCGCCCATGCCGATTTCAACGACGGCATCGCTGCATTCGCGGCCGGCGACTACAACAAGGCCATGCAGGTATTCCAACCGCTCGCGACGACGTCGAACCACGCCTACGCGCAGTACTTTCTCGGGCGCATGTACCTCGAGGGCCGGGGCGTCGAGCGCGACCCGGCCGAAGCGGCGAAGTGGCTGCGCAAGGCCGCCGAGCAGAGCGTGAAGGAAGCGCAGTACCAGATGGGCAGCCTGTACGTGCGTGGCGAGGGCGTGCCGAAGGATATGGAGCAGGCCTATGCCTGGCTGAGCTGCGCGGCGCATCTCGGCAGCCCGCGTGCCCAGGAGGCGCTCGCGGGACTGGAGCTCAGCGCCGAGGAGAAGACCGCGGCGGACAAGCTCGCCGAGGAGCTCATCGCGAAGTACGGCAAGACGCCCGCCTCGACGAGCGTCACTCAGTAATCGACCGGCCTGCCCTGGGCGCCGGCCCGGCCGGCGCTCAGACCCGGACGTCCACGTACATGCCCTTGTAGGCTGACGTGGCGGCCCCGCCCATGTTCTCGATCATCGCCGCGAGCAATGCCGACGGCCCCTGGCGGCGACTCTGCCATGCCGCCTCGGGCGAGGCATTCGGCGCGCTGCGCGCCTCGCCGTCCGCGAATCCCGTGTGGACGTCCGGCTCTCGCGCGGCCGCGCCCGTGGCGCGGCCGGCCTCGTCGGCCTGGGCCGGCCGCGTATAGGGCCCGCGCCGCGCACCCGCGATGCCCGGGCCGTCAGCCTGCCAGGTCGGCAGGCCGGCACTGTAGGGATAGACGCTGAGCGCACCGACGGCCATGACGTGCTAGCCGCCCTCCGCTCGCGCGGGGCCCTGATTCGCCGCGAGCTTGTCGACGTTGGCGAGGGAATGCAGGTGCAGGTACAGCAACTCGAGATACTCCTGGGCGACCAGTGCGTGGACCTGCGTCGCCGTGAGGGCCTTGATGCGGGCCCGTGTGGCGCACAGGAACCCGTTCAGGGCGAACGTCTCGCCATCCCCCAGCTTGACGGTCGCCTGCATCGGCTCGAGCAGGTCGGCAGCGACGACGGCGGCGCAGAAGGCAGCCGTCGCCTGGGTCTGGCGATGGTATTCCTCCAGGAATTCTAGGCACTGGCGCACGGCCGGGCCAGCCTCGCCGCGCTCGTCGAGCAGCTTCGCCCCTTCGGCGACGGTGTTGAAGCCCGAATAGGTCTCGTCGATGCACACCGTGTAGCGGTCCGGCGCGGCGGCGTCGGGCACGGGCATGAAGGGATAGCGCCGCAGATAGGCGGGCAGGTATCGGCCGGTCCACCGGCCCTGGGCGTCCACGACCGCATTGCGGCCCGGCCGCAGACCCAGCAGCGCAACCGGGGCTACGGTACCGTCGTCGCGGCTCAGGAAGACGATCGGAAAGTCGCGGGCGGCGGGCGGGAATTCGATAGCAGCGAGCGGCAGGACCTGCGCCCCGGCCGCGAAGCGATAGCCGTGATCCGGATCGAGATACCACTCGCGATGCCGCGTCCGGTCGAGCGGCGTCAGATTGCGGTAGAGCGCCGGCAGCCCGGGCGCCACGTCAGTAGCGCGCGTGGACCGCCGGCAGTAGGAGCTCGCCCTGCCAGCGCACGCGGCCCGTCGCGTCGATGGCGACCGCTCCGTGCGGCGTCGCGTCCGCGTTGTCGGCGAGGCTCAGTATGAACGAGTCGTCGATGTCCTCTTCGAGCTCCTCGAATTCGCCGGGCGCGGCCGCGGGCTTGCCGGCCGGCTTCGGCGCGGCCTTCGGGGCCGGCGCGGGCGTCGGCTTCGGGGCGGCCGGTGCGGGCACGGCGGGCTTCGCGGCCGGCGCGGGCTGGACCGGCGCGGCCTTCGGCTTGTCGTCGAACGTCTCGTCGAGCTCTTCGAATTCCGCCGGCTTCGCGGCTGGCGCGGCCGGCGCCGGAGCGGCCTTCGGCGCGGCCTGGGGCTGCGTCGCGGAGGGCTTCTCGACCTCTTCGAAATCCTCTTCCGGCGCGGGTTGATTCGCCGCGGGTGCGGGCGGTTTGCCCTTCGCGCCGCCGACGTCGAGGTCCTCGAAATCGTCCTTGCGCGATTCCTCCTGCGCCTCCTGGTAATCCTGGAGCTGCTTCTTGTAGCCCTCGAAGCTCGCGAGCTGCCGCTCGTATTCCGCGACGAGGTCCTTGCGTTCGCGACCGCCGCCGCGTTCCCCTTTGCCGCGCTGCTTGAGCACGTCCAGGCGCGCCTTCAGGCCCGCGATGAGCTTGTCGAGCTCTTCCATCGTCACGTTCGGCGCGCAGCCGTCCTTGTCCTCGCACTGGTCGAGCGAGAGCGCGATGCCGTTGCCGAGCACGCCGAAGAGCGTCAGATCCTGCTCGAACACGCCGACGTCGACGAACTGCACGTTCTGCAGACCGGTCAGCGCCGCCGCCGGGTTGCTGAACACGACCTGCACCGCCTGTACGCCGATGGGATTCGTCAACGAGGAGATGATCTTCAGGGCCGTCGGGTCGAACGTCTGGGAGGTCGCGTTCGAGGACGGATCGAAGGTCGGTTGCTGCACCGAGGACGAGACGGCGACGAGCACCGGTCCGCCGCCGAGGTCGAGACGGATGTTCTGGTTGTTCACGATCGCGTTGTTCGCGATGAGCACCGCCTTGTCCGCCGTGATGCCGACCGTGCCCACGGTCGGGCCCGTGATGTCGCCCGAGGCGGAGCCCGTGCCCTGCGTATCGCCCACGGCGAGCATCGTGACCTGCCCGCCGGTCGCCGCGAGATCCGCGAGCAGATCGATGTTGCTCGCGAGCAGCGTCACGTCGCCGTGCGTCGCGAACGTGCTGCCGACGGTGATCCGATCCGCGTTGATCTCGTCGACCCGTGCATCCTCGGCCGGCCCCGTGCGCGGCGTCAGGATGCCGCCGACAATCAGATGACCGTGATAACCGGAGAAGGCCGTCGAGGAGAGGTGCCGGGCTGCAACCGTCGTGTCGATCAAGAGGTCCGTGCCGGCCGTCGGGTTGATGTCGAGACTGCCGTTGCCGACCACCGAGCCCGCGAACGTCCAGGTGTTCGTGCTCGACTCGGCGAGCACGTCACCGGCGATGTCGGCATTGCCGTTGAATACGAGGTTGGCGCCGTGCAGATCGCCGTTGAACGTCGTGCTGCCTGAATACGTCTGCGAGCCCGTCGTCGTCACCGCGCCGATGACGGAATTCGCGCTCGCGATGTCGACGCTGCCCGCGGCGATCGCGCCGCCCACCGTGAAGCTGCCGGCGGGCGCCTGCGCGCTGAACGCGCCCGAGTGCGCATCGACCGCGCCGCCGAGCACGATCGCACCGCCGCCGGTCGAGATCGTCGTCGTGCCGCTCGTCGTGAGCGCGCCGCCGAGCGTGAAGTTGCCGCCGCCCGTACTCGCGACGACCCCGGCGCTGCCCGTCAGCGCGCCGGTGATCGCCATGGGCGCCGCGGCGCTCGTGAGCGTCAGCGCGCCGCTGCTCGTGACGTTGCCGGCGATCGTGATTGCGCCGGCGGTGATCGACTGCACACCGGCCGTCACGACGTTGCCCTGCACGTTGAGCGCCGTGCCGCCGGTGTCGATGTTCGCGGTCGCGAGCGTGATCTGGGGCGCGGTGAACGTACCCGAGATGCCCGCGACGGCGCCGAAGGCCAGCGTCGCATTCGCGCCCTGCGCGGTGAGGTTCTGCACGTTCGTGAACGCGTTGCCGTTCATCGTGCCGGCGTTCGCGCCGGTGATGTTCCAGCCGTTCACGATGCCGTTGCCGACGAGCTCGTTCGTGCCGGCGCCGCCGTCCATCGTGCCCGAAACGAGCACGCCCGCGCCGCTGATGACGTAGCGATCCGCGGCTGCGCCGCCGGTCAGGTTCTCGACCCCGGTGAACGCGAAGCTGTCGAGCGTGCCCTGGTTCGCCGCGGTGACGGTCCAGGTGTTCGCGACGTCGTCGGCGATCAGCGTGTCGGCGGCGGACGCGCTGCCGGTCAGCGCCTCGACGTTCGTCGTGCCGCCCGCGGTCGTCACGAGACTCGCCGTGTGGTTCTTCAAATCGACCGTGATCGGGCCGGCGAGCGCGCTGTAGTCGAGGCGATCCGTGCCGACGCCGCCATCGAGCGTCGCATAGCCCGCGGCGCCCGAGAACTGGAACGTGTCGTCGGCGCCGCCGCCGACGAGCTGCGAGACGTTCGTGAACGCCGAATTGCCGCCGATGTCGCCGGCGTTCGCGCCGTTGAGGTGCCAGGTGTTCGCGACGTCGCCGCCCTGGATCGTGTTCGTGCCGAGTCCGCCGTCGATCGCGCCCGCGAACGCCGAGGCACCGACCACGACGAACGTATCGCCCGCGCTGCCGCCGGTGACGTTCATGATGCCGGAGAAGCTGCCGCCGAGTCCTGTCCCCGCCCCCGTGATCGTGCCCGAGGTGGCGCCCGTCAGCGTCCAGCTCGTCGCGACGTTGTCGCCGGTGATCGTATTCGTGCCGCCGCCGCCGTTGATGCTGCCCGTCAGCCGGCCGCCGGCGGTAAAGACGAAATCGTCGTTCGCGCTGCCGCCCTGCAGGTTGCCGACGTTCGTGAACGTCGCATTGTTTATCCCGACCACGATCTGGAACGTGTTCAGACCGTTGATGGTCCAGGTCGCGTTCGAGTTCGGGCCGATGATCGTGCTGAGCGAATTGTTCGTGACGTAGACGTCGATGCCGGTGAAGCCCGGCCCGGTCGCGCCGACGAGCGGGCTCAGATCGCCCTGATCGAGCGTCGCGAGATTCGTGATCGTGAGCGAGACCGCGCTCGTCGAAGCGGACCAGTCGAGCGTGTCGTTGCCGGCCGCGCCGCCGTTGACGCTGCCCGTGATGCGCGCGTCCGCGCTGAAGACGAAGCTGTCGTTGCCCGTGCCGCCGACGAGATTGCCGGTCAGCACCGTGCCCGTGCCCCCGATGTTGAACGTGTCGTTGCCGTTGCCGCCGCTGAGATTGCCGGTGTGATTGCCGGTGACGTCGAACGTATCGTCGGCTGCACTGCCGGTCAGGTTCTCTATCGCCGAGAACGCGAGCGTTCGCAGGCCGACCGTGAAGCTCTCGCTGCCGCCCACCGCCCACGTCGCCGTCGCGACGCCGCCGTTCGTGAGCGTGTCCGTGCCGGCGCTGCCGACCGCGACGTCGATGTTGTCGAAGCCGGTCGCGAGGAAGTGCTCGGTGCCCTGCACGCCGTCGACCGTGCCCGATCCAGTCACGGTGAGCGAGGCGACGCCCGCGTTGCCCGCGAAGCTGAGCGTATCCGCGCCGCTGCTGCCGTCGACGTGGCCGATCGTGCCTGCCGCGTTGCGCGTGACGACGAAGCTGTCCGCGTCCGTGCCGCCGACGAGCGTCGGAAAGTCCGCGAACGTCAGCGTGCCGG
Organism: Gammaproteobacteria bacterium; assembly: GCA_016209015.1. Lineage (GTDB taxonomy): Bacteria > Pseudomonadota > Gammaproteobacteria > JACQWY01. The sequence goes on from JACQWY010000011.1 coordinate 48,597, forward strand.
CCCCGCTCGCCAGCGTGCCGCCGTTCGCGGCATTGATCGTCCAGGTATTCGTCGCGTTCGGACCGGTGAGTTGTCCCGCCGCGCCCGTCCTGTTCGCGATGGACTCGATCCCGCTGAAGCCGGCGGCGATGCTCGCCTCCGTGCCGCTCGCCCCCGTCGCATCGAGGGCGGTGACGACTACCGTCCGTCCCGTGGCGAACGCACTCCAGTCGAGCGTGTCGGTGCCGCTGCCGCCCGCGACCGCGCCGGTCTGGGAGCCGGTCGTGAACGCGAACGTATCGGCGTTCGTGCCGCCCGCGAGGTTCGCGAAGTTCGTGTAGGCCATCGTGCGCCCGCCGCTCGTCACCGAGCCCGTGTCCGCGCCGCTGATCGTCCAGGCGTTCACGAGGTTCGCGCCCGTGAGCGTGCCGGGGAAGGCGCCCGGGTTCACGAGCGCGGTGATGTCGTCGAAGCCGCCGCCGATGCCCGTCACCGTACCCTGGAAACCGACCGTCGTGCCGAGCGCGGTCAGCGTCACGTCGTGCGCGGCACCGGACGTCGACCAATCGATCGTGTTCGCGCCGGCGCCGCCGTCGATGTTGCCGGTGAAGCTCGCATTCGGCGTGAAGGTGTCGACGACGCCGCCGCCGAGCAGCGTCTGGATGCCCGAAAAATTCGTCGTGAGGCCGCCCACGGTGATCGAGCCGCCGGTCGCGGAATCGAGCGTCCAGGTGTTCGCGGCCGCAGCAGCACCGGTCACTTTGTTCGTGCCGCCGCCACCGATGATGCTGCCGGCGATCTGGCCGCCGCTCGAGAAGCGGAAGTCGTCGTTGCTCGTGCCGCCGACGACCAGGAAATTGTTGAACGTGTTCTCGTTGCCGGTCGTCGGTCCGAACGTGCCCGAGTTGACGCCGGTGATCTTCCAGATCGTGCTCGCCTGCGTGCCGGCGTCGGGGCCGTAGATCGCGCCGAGGCCGTTGCCGGTGACGGTCTGGACGTTCGTGAAGGTCGGGACGAGATCGACGTCCGGGGGCGAGGCGATCAGGGCCTCGTCGAGGATCGAGCCCGAATTCGCCGCGCCGCCGACCGTGTACTTCAGCGCGAGTGTCGAGCCGCTGAAGTCGATCACGTTCACGCCCGCGCCGCCGCCGCCGTCGACGCTGCCCGAGATCCGGCCGTGCACGGCGCCTGCGCTCGTGAACACGAAGCTGTCGGCGCCCGTGCCCCCGGTCAGGCTGCCGAAGTTCGTGAACGTCATCCCGCCGTTCACGTCGCCGAGGTCGAGATCGCTGACGTTGAACGTCGTGCCGGTATTGCTCGCGACGAGCGTGTTCGTGCTGGCCGTGCCGGCGGCATCGACGCTGCTCAGGTTCGAGACGAGCGCGAGATTGAAGGTGACGCCCGAGGCCGCGAAGTGCACGGCGTTCGTACCGCCCGCGCCGCCGTCGACCGTGGTGGTTCCGAGCGAGGTGACGCCGATGGGGAAATCGAAGGTGTCGTTGCCGGCGTTGCCGACGAGATTGCCGATGCCGGTGAACGTCGCCGTGCCGCCGAGCGTCGCGACGCTGCCGTCCGTCGCGTTCGTCATCGTCCAGGTATTCGCCGCGTTGTCGGCCGTCAGGGTATTGCCGCTCGCCGTGCCGCCGCCGCTCAGGCTGCCGGAGATCATGCCGCCGCCGGTGAACGCGAAGGCATCCGTAGCGGTGCCGCCGGTCAGCGTCTTGAACTCCGAGAACGCGACCGAGCCGCCGCCACTCGCGAGCGTTCCGGAATTCGCGCCGGTCACGGACCAGGTGCTCGCGGCATTCGGACCGGTGAGCTGTCCCGGCGCGCCGGTCTTGCCGATCAGGGTTTCGACGTTCGCGAAACCGCCGATGACGCTGCCGGCCTCGAGGCCGTCCGCGCCATTCGCGTCGAGCGCCGTGATGGAGACGTCGCGCGTCGTCCCGTAGTTGCTCCAGTTGATGGTGTCCGAGCCGCCGGCGCCGTCGATGGCGACGACCGTGAACGCGCCCGCCGCGAACACGAACGCATCGGCGTTCGTCCCGCCCTGCAGGCCCTCGAAGCTCGAGAACGTCACCGTGCCGCCGGCATTGACGACGTTGCCGGAGTTGTTGCCGGTGATATTGAACGTGTTCGCCACATTCTTGCCGACGAGCGTGTCGGCTCCCGCGCTGCCGGTCACGTCCTGAATGTTCGTCAGACTGCCGAGGTCGACGGCGATCGGGGTCGGCGACGCGGAGAAGTCGTAGTGGTTCGTGCCGGCGCCGCCGTCGGCCGTGCCCGTGATGCGGCCGGTGCCGGTGAAGGAGAACGTGTCGTTGCCGCCGCCCGCGGTGACGTTCTGCATATTGCTGAAGGCGAGCGGTGTCGCGGTGTTCACGCTGCCTGCGTCGTCCGTTCCCGCGATCGTGAACGTGAGGTCCGCGACCGCCGCCGCGAGGCTCAGCGTGTTCGTCACGCCGCCGCCCGTGCCACCCTGCAACGACCCCACGCCCGTGAAGCTCACGGGTCCGACGCTGATCGTGCCGCTGCCGCCGCCGGCGGCGACCGAATACACCGCGCTCGAGTTCGGACCGACGAGCGTCGTGTTCGCGCCGTTGCCGGTGAGCGCGTTGATGTTGCCGATCGAGCCGCCGACGCTCGTCGCCGTACCGGCCGCGAGGTTCACGTTGAGCGTCGTCGCGGGCGCGACGAGCGAATAATCGAGCGTGTTCGTGCCGCCCGCGCCGCCATTGATGTTGCCGGTGACCGAGCCGCCGTTGAACTGGAAGCTGTCGGTCGTATTGCCGCCTGTCAGCGACGAGAAGGCGGTGAACGAGAGCCCGTTCAAGGTCCCGGCATTGCTCGCGGTCAGTATCCAGGCATTGACGGTGTCGTCGCCGCTGAGCGTGTTCGTCCCGGTGCCGCCGGCCAGGCTGCCGCTGAGCGAGCCGCCGCCGCTGAACGTCACGGCGTCCGTGCTCGTGCCGCCCGTCAGCGTCCCGAAGTTCGTGAAGGCGAGCGTGCCGCCGCCGCTCGTGAGCGAGCCGCCGTCCGCGGCGTTGACGGCCCAGGTGTTCGCCTGGTTCGCCGCAGTGAGGATGCCGCCCGCTGCGCTCGTCACGCTGTCGATGCCGCTGAACGTGCCGGTGAGGCTGCTGCTCGCGCTCGTGTCCGTGCCCGTTGCGCCGGTCGCGTCCATCGCGGAGAGCACGAGCGTGCGCGCGCTGCCGAAAGCCGCCCAGTTGATGACGTCGTTGCCGGCGTTGCCCTGGATGGAGCCGACCTGGAAGGCACCGGTGAACGTGAACGTATCCGCGTTCGCGCCGCCGATCAGCGTCTGAATATTCGTGAACGTCGTCGTCAACCCGCCGGTCGTCAGGCTGCCGGCATTCGCACCCGTGATCGAGAACGTCCCCGCCGCAACGGTGGTCAGCGTATTGACGCCCGTGCTGCCGTCGATGCCGGTCCCGCCCGTCAGGCGCCCGCCGCTGTTGACGGTGAAGTTGTCGATCTGATCCCCGCCGACGACTTGCGCGGCCGCGAACGACGTGCCGTTCAGCGTGAAGACGTCGACACCGGTGACGACCCAGTTGTTCGTCTGGCCGTTCGGTGCGGTGATCGTCGCGATGCCGGTGACGCTCTCGATGTTGTCGTAGTCGTCCACTCCGCCGACGATGGGGTCCGGCACGCCGGAGACGTCGCCCTTACCCGAACCGCCTTTGGGCGAGACGTCGACCGAGGTCGCGTAGCCCGAGAAGCTCAGGGCGTCGCTGGCGCCGGCACCGTCGACCATGCCGGTGAGCACCGCAGCTCCGGAAAAATTGAATGTGTCGGCGCCCGAACCACCCGTGAGATTGCCACTGTGGTTTTGCGAGACGTTGAACGTATCACCGCCCGTGCCCGCCGTCAGGTTCTCGAGCGCCGAGTATGTGAGCGTGCGCCCGCCGCTGACGTAAGTCTTCGAGGCGCCGAGATTCCAGGTGGAAGCCGTGTTGCGGCCGGTCAGCGTGTCGGTCGCCGAACCGCCGACGAGCACGTCGATGTCGTCGAACGCCGTCACCGCCGCTTCCGCGCCCTGGAAGCCGTGGCTCGTACCGAGCGTCGCGGCAATCGTGATGCTGCGCGCCGTGCCGAACGCGGCGAAGCTGAGCGTGTCCGAACCGCCGCTGCCGCCGTCGATCGAAGCCGCGGTCACGCCGCTCGCGAGCACGAAGCTGTCGTTGCCCGCGCCGCCGGTGAGCGTGCCCGTGACGCTCTGGTTGATGTTGAACGTGTCGCCGGCGCCGCCCGCCGCGAGGTTCTCGAACGCCGAGAACGTGAGCGTGTTCGTGCTGACGTAGGTCTTCGTCACACCGATGTTCCACACTGCCGCGAGCGCCGCTGCACCGGTCAGGGTATCGGTCGCGGAGCCGCCGGTGAGCACATCGATGTCGTCGAAGGCCGTCACGGCCGCTTCCGAACCCTTGAAGCCGTGCGACGTGCCGAGTGCGCTCAGCGTCACGTTGCGCGCGGTGTTGTACGCCGCGAAGCTCAACGTATCCGTGCCGCCGCTGCCGCCGTCGATCGTGCCGGTCACGGTGCGCGTGTTCGCGAAGACGAAATCGTCCGAGCCCGCGCCGCCGGTGAGGTTGCCGGTGTGGTTGACGTTGATGTTGAACGTGTCGCCGAGGCCGCCCGCATTCAGGTTTTCGATCGCCGAGAACGTCAGCGTGTTCGTACTGACGTAGGTCCGCGTGCCGGCGATGTTCCAGACGCCCGCCGCCGCGGCGAGGCCGGCCAGGCTGTCCGTGCCCGTACCGCCGGTGAGGGCGTCGATGTTGTCGAAGCCGTTCGCGCCGCCGCCGTTGATCGCGGCCTCGTGGCCCTTGAAGCCGCGCGTCGTGCCGAGGCCGTCGAGGACGAAGGCGCGGGCCGTCGTATAGGCCGAGAAATCCAGCGTGTTCGTGCCGGAGTTCGCGCCGGCATCGATCGTTCCGGCGAGTGTGGCGCCGTCGGCGAACACGAACGTGTCCGCGCCCGTGCCACCGACGAGGTTCTCGATGCCCGCGAACGTGAGCGTGTTCGTGCTCACGTAGGTGTTCGCGCCGAGGTTCCAGGTCGAGGTCGCGTTGAGGCCGGTCAGGGTATCGGTCGCCGAGCCGCCGACGACCCGCGTGATGTTGTCGAACGTGCCGCTGATCGCCGCATTCGTGCCCGAGAAACCGTGGGCCGCGCCGACGCCGTTCAGTACCACGTTGCGCGCGGTGGTGTAGCCGGAGAAGCTCAGCGTGTCGAGCCCCGCGGTGCCGCCCTCGAGCGCGCCCGTGAGCACGACGGCGTCGCCGAAAACGAAGCTGTCCGCGCCCGTGCCGCCGTGGAGACCGACGGTGTGGTTCGTGTTGATGTTGAACGTGTCGCCGCCGTCGCCGGCGATGAGGTTCTGGAAGTTCGTGAGCGTCAGCGAGTTCGCGCCGTCCGTGTAGACGTCGGACGCGCCGAGGTTCCAGGTCGCCGTGGCCGCGGCGCCTTTGAACTGGTTGCCGCCGCCGAGGTGGCCGACCAGCGCGGTGATGTTCGTGAAGCCGTCCGCGGCGCCCGCTTTCAGCACGCTGACGTGGCCGCGGAAGCCGTGCGCGCCGCCCGTACCGTCGAGCGCGATGTCGGTCGCGGCGGTCGCACCGTTGAAATCGAGCGTATCCGTGCCGGCGGAGCCGCCGTCGATCGTGCCGCTGAGCGCGGACGTACTGACGAAGGCGAACGTGTCGCTGCCGGCACCGCCGGCGAGGCTGCCCGTGAAATCCGCGTCGATGTCGAACGTGTCGCCGCCGCTGCCGGCGCGCAGCGTCTCGAAGGCGCTGAACCCCAGCACGTTCGTGCTGGTGTAGCTGAGCCCGCTGAGCGACCAGGTGCCGGCCGAGTTGATGCCCGTGAGCGTATCCGAGCCGGTACCGCCCGTGATCGTGTCGATGTTGTCGAAGCCGTTCGCGGCACCGCCGTTGAGCGCCGCTTCGTGACCCTTGAAGCCGCGATTGGTACCGACTGCATCGAGCGTGACGCTGCGCGCGGTGGTATAAGCGGCGAAGCTCAACGAGTTCGCGGAGGCGCCGCCACCACCGGCGATCGTGCCGGACAGCGTGGCGCCGTCGCTGAACACGAAGCTGTCCGCGGCCGTGCCGCCGCGCAGACTGAAGGCACCGCTCAGCGTCGCCGTGGCGCCGACAGAGATCGTAACGGCATCGGCGCCGGTGATCCCCCAGGTCGTCGCATTGTTCGGACCGACCACCGTGCCGCCACCGGTGATCGTATCCGCGACGGTCACGCCGCTCGCGAGATTGAACGTCGTACCCGCCGCACCGGTGAGCGTGCTGCCTGCGGCGAGGCTGACGTTGATGCGCACGAGATCCGTGCCACCGCCGGTCGAGACCGTCGCTCCGGGATCGACGTTCAGATTGAACGTGTCGTTGCCGCCGCCGCCCGCGAGGTGCTGCACCGAGGTGTAATTCGCGGCGAACGGACCGGAGATGGCACCGGCGCCCGCGCCGCTCGTCGTGAACGTCGCGCCGCCCGACGGGCCGTTGATCGTGTCCGAACCGGCGCCGCCCGTGATCGAGACGTCGGTCGAGGTGTTGATCGTTACGGCGTTGAACGACAGCGCACCGGCGACGGTCTGGCCGAATTTGAGCTCGAGGTACGGGGACCCCGGCGCGAAGCTGCCGTCCTGAGCCGCGATGTTCCCCGCGAGCGAGAGGTTTTGTCCGGCCGAGAGCGTGAGCTTCGTCGGCGCGTTCCAGGTGATGTCGATCGCGCCCGACGAGCTGTCGAAAGTGATGTCCGACGGCCCGGCCGCGCCATCGACCTCGGTGTCGATGACGAGAGCGCCGGTATTCGTGAGGAAATCCGTGATGTCGGCATCGACCAGAACGTCCGTTCCCACGCTCGCGCCCAGCGCGCCATGCTTGATCGTCACCGTGCCCGGGTCGAACAACAACGTGCCCCACCGGCCGTTCGGTGCGCGCAGATCCGCATGGCCGCCGATCTGCAGATGATGTCCCGAGACTTCCGCGAAGCCGCCGTTCCCTGCTTCTGCCGCGCCGCGCGCTTCGATCGATCCGAGGAACGTCGTCAGCCCGTTCGACCAGACGATGATCTTGCCGCCGTCGCCGGTGCCGGTCGCGCTCGCGGTGATGCTCGCGTCCCTGCCGAGTGTGGTCGTCCCGGCATTGCGCACGCCGGGGTTCGCGCCGGCACGATCGCCGCCGACGAGCGCGGCGCCGCCGCCGGCGGGGCCGGAGACGTCGATGCGTGCCTGATCGGCGAGCTCGACCGTCGTGCCGAGCACTTTCACTTCACCACCCGTGCCGCCGGAGCCCCCGGCCGCCCTGACGACGCCGCCGCCGGCGAGCGTCGTCCTGCCGTCGGCATTCAGCTCGATGGCACCGCCATTGCCGCTGCCGGCCGCCGCAGCGTCGAGCGTGCCGGTGTTGAGGACGGATGCCTCCGGGCCGGTGGCGACGAGACGGATCACGCCGCCGCTGTTGTCGACGCGCGCGGCGCGGATGACGCCGGCGTTGTTCACGGCGCGCGAGAAGACGTCGGCCGCGGCCTTCGCCTCGATCATCACCGCGCCGCCGTCGGCGCTCACGCTGCCGGAGTTCGAAATCGCGCTGTCGAGCGCCTGGGCGTTGTCGAGCACGCCTTCGTCGACCGTGAAGCGCACGAGGCCGTCGCCGTCGAAGTCGAGCGTGACCTTGTTGCCCGCGGCGAGATTGACGCGCCCCGCGGTCGCGACGATCACGCCCTCGTTGCGCACGGCCTTGCCGGCGAGCGTCACGTCGCCGCCGGTCGCCGCCGCGATGAGGCCCTGGTTCACGACCACGCCGTCGGCGCCGTCGAGGCCTTCGAGATGGAGCCTGCCGGCCATGAAATCATCGACCTTCGCCTGCAGGCCGGCGGCGACGAGGCTGCCGACGTTGACCTGCGCGCCCGTTCCGAAGACGACGCCGTTCGGGTTCATGAGCAGCACGCGGCCGTTCGCGTTGAGTCGGCCGAAGATCTGGCTCGGGTTCTGATCGAAGATGCGATTCAGCGCCTGGGCGTTGCGACCCGGCTGCCGGAACTCGACGAGCTCGTTCGATTTGACGTTGAACGACTGCCAGTCGATGGCGAGATTCGCGGACTGCTGGGTGATGCGTGTCGTGAGCGCGTCAGGTGCGCTGATCTGACCCTGGCCGGCCACGACCTGGCCGCCCTGCGGTGCGGCGAACACCTCGCTCGCCGCCACACCGAGCAGGAGCGCGAGACGGATCTGGCGCGCGAGCGGCTTCAAGCTGCGACCGTGGGCCGGCGAATGGGCTGTCGCTGCCGTGCCGTCGTAGCGGCCGGCTGCTTTCTCAACGGGCGTCTTCATCGCGGGTCTCGCTACGCGGCAGCGCTCGCTGCGGGCGGGTCGATGGTAGTGCGGGCATTGGTCCGTCGTCCATGAGTTGTTTCACACGCGGGCGGCGGAGGTCAGAAGTAGAAATTCAGGTCGAGCCAGTACACGGGGCGGCGGCCGTTCGTCGGTCGCGGACCACCGACCGGCGTCGCCACGCTGAGCTTCGAGGAGAAGACCTTCGGGTTGTTGAAGGAAATGGCTCCGCCGAGGCCGCGGTAAGTTTCGCTCGCGCGCTCCGTCGGCAATGGATCGTTGATGCGGCCGGTCGCGATGTCGAAGAAGAACGAGACCTGCAGGAGCTCGCCCCAGGTGCGGTTGCTGAACGCCGGTTTGTCGGCGATTCCGGGGGCGTTGATGATCCATTCGATCGATCCGAACAGCGCCTTGTCGAACAGACGCTCCGTCGGCTGGTAGGCGCGGACATTCGTCGGGCCGCCGACCGAATACTGCTCGAGCGGCACGAGCAGATCCTCGGACCACTGCATTTCCGTGCGGAACAGCAGCGAGTGATTCTTCAGCTTGTCGCTGAGCGGCGTGAGGCTCTGCAGACGCGAATAGCTCGCGAACATTTTGTCGAAGCTGCCCTGCGCGTACTGGCGGCTGCCGCCCTGGCGGCTCGGCTTCACACTGCCCGGGTTCTTGCCCATCGAGCCGAACAGATCGTTGAAGCCGTGCGTGTATTCGACGAGGCCCGAATTCAGGCCCGCGAAGCGCGAATCGACGGAGTCGTAATCGACGCCGAACAGCATGCTCGAGAGATCGTCCTTCGACTGCTCGCGCTGGCGGATGTCGGTCACGGCCTGCGCGCGTTCGACTTCGAAACGGCCCGTCAGATTGCGCTGCCGGCTGCGCAGGAAGGCGTCTGCGAACGTGACGTTGAACGTCTGCGTCTGGCTCGCGATGTTGCGGTCCCGGAACGCGCCGCCGACGTCGAACTCGTTCTTGTCGTAGTGCACGCGCATCGAGGCGTCGTCGAGAAACGGCGCCCGGCTCCAGTAGAGCGGACGCTCGTAATCGAGTCCCCAGAAGAGCGAATTCGAGGGCGCGACGGAATGCTGGAAGGAGCCGGTCAGCTTGTCGGCGGCGCCGGTGACGTCGTTCACGGCGAGTTCGGTGCGATAGCGCCGCGTGCCGGTCTCCTTGATGCCGTGATTGTCGTAGCGGACGCTGCCTTCGAAGCGCTTCTCCTTCTGGACCTTGATCACCATGTCCGCGGTGCCGACTTCCTGCCCCGGCTGGAAGACGCCGAACAGCGAGAGTCCGGGATAGGCGTTCAACTGGAGCAGCGCGGACTCGATCTGCTCCTTCGTCACGGGCTGGCCCACGAGCCCGGCGAACGGCCGCTCGAGCACTTCGGGTTTGTAGATTTTCTGGCCCTCGGTCATGACGCGGCCGAGCGCGCCTTCCAGGATTTGGATGCGGATGCGGCCGCCCTCGACGGTCTGCACGGGCACGAAGGCCTGCGCGAGGATGAGGCCGTGCGCACGATAGAACTTCGTGATGTCGTCGGCGATTTCCTGGAGGCGGCCGACCGTCAGCCCCTCGGGATGCGCGGCGAGCTGCTGCTGTGCGATCGCCTCGAGATCCTTGACGTACAGGCCGCGCTTCGGGCGGTCCGTGGCGCCGACGATTTCGAAGGCGGTGACTTTGATCTTCTCGCCGGCATCGACCTCGAGCGGCCGATCCGGCACGGCAGGGACGACGAACGCGGGTGCGGCGGGCGGCTGCGGCAGCGTCTGCCGTTCCTGACCCGGGCGCTGTGCGCCGGGCTTCGCGGCATCGGGAACGGTCTGGGCTCGCGCGCCGAGGCACGCCCCGAACAACAGGACGCCTGCGATGCAAGCGCTGCGGCGCCGGACCCGGTTTGTCCCCCCGGTTTTGTTCAGGACCACTCTTCCCCCACTTACGCCGATACCGGCTCCGTACCCGGCGCGCGGACTTCGCGCCCCGGCCGCCGCTCGGCAGTATATCAATGCCCTCAGCGGGGCACAATAAAACTTCCCTGAGGAATTAGTCGTTTAGGGCTTGGTCTTTGCGCAGATCCTGATTAGTTCGCCGACGCTTCCCCCGCAGGCTTCGCGGCCGCTTTCGGATCCGGCGCCGCAGCGTCGCCGGCGGCCGGCACGACTTGGCCGAAATCCGCCTGCGCGAGCGACTTCCGCCAGCTCGCGAGCGCCGTGGCGTCGACGCTGACGGGATAGGTCTGGGCGACCTTATCCACGGCGGCCTGGCGGATCTTCAATGCCGCCTCGCGCTTGAGCTGGGCGACCACGCGGGGCCGGGCCTCCTCGAGCCCGAGGCTCGTGCCGGGCACCGTCTCGCCGCGTTTCAGCACATGGAAGCCGGCCGGGGTCCGGACCGGCCCGACGATGTCGCCCGCGTCCGCCTTCTGGACGGCTTCCCGCACCGGGGGCAGCAGCTCGTCGCGGCGCAAGAGTCCCATGTAACCGCCGTTCAGCCGGCTCTCGTTGTGGCGGGAGTACTTGAGCGCCTGGGCTGCGATGTCCGACTTGCCCTTGCGCAGCGCCTCCGCGACCTGGGTGGCGAGCGCCTTGGCGGCAGCCTGTTCGGACTTCGTCGCGGACTCGTCGGCCGGGATGAACACCTGCCACAGATGCACGCGGTCCGGGATCCTGAAGGCCTCGGGATTCTTGTCATAGAACTCCTGGATCTGGGCATCGCTCGGGAACTTCGGGTCGAGGTTGCGCCGGACGATGTCCGCCATGTAGGCCTCGACGAGCGCCTTCTGGCTCGCGCGCTGCATCAGCAGCCGGACCGGCTCGTTGCGCTCGACGTCGTTGGCGTAGGCGGCGGCGAGCACGGACTGGTTCTTCGCCTCCTGCTGCACGAACTGACTGAACTTCTCGTCCGAGGCGAGCAGAAAGTCGCGGCTCGGCTTGTCGAGGAGCGCGAGCAGCTTCTGCAGCGCCTCGAGCTCTATCGATTTCACCGGGACCGGTTTCGCGGGATCGGGGGCAACGGGCGGCGGTGCTGCCGCGGTCGTAGCGCCGGCGGCTGCCCCGGCAAGCGGATCGGCAGCGGCTTTACGGGCGTTCGTATCGTACCAGCGCGCACCGGTCGCTCCCGCCAGGACCAACAGCGCCGCGACGAGCAGCGCGCTCAACAGCCTCAACACATTCAAATCGGGTCTCCTGATCGATTGCCGCCGTGCCGACGGCGCAGCGCGTGCGGGCAGGCCGGCGCGGCCGGCGCCGCGGGCCGTCGGCCGGCGCTTCGCGGCGCGGAAGGCGCTCTTCTACTCATGGAAAATTTCGCTTAAAGTATAACCACTTCCGTAGCGAAGTTCGTATGCCATCGTATCACCTGGATGTAATACATGCCCCTGACGAGGACCTCCAGTTGAGCAATCTTTCCGGGACCGTTTGAAAGATGGCTCCCCAGACCCGCAATCTCGCCATCCTGTTCGCGGACATCAGCGGCAGCACGCGCCTGTACGAGCTGCTCGGCGACGTGGCGGCGCGCGCCAAGGTCGCGAGCTGCCTCGACCAGCTCACCGAAGTGATCAAGCGCCATCGGGGCACCGTCATCAAGACCATCGGCGACGAGGTGATGTGCACGTTTCCCGACGCCGAGACCGCGGCCACCGCGGCGTGCGAGATGCACGAGACCATCGAGGACGACGCCACCGAGCAGACCGCCGCCGGACCCATCTCGCTCGCGATCCGTGTGGGTATGCATTACGGACCGGCGATCCTCGAGTCGGGCGACGTCTTCGGCGACGCGGTGAACGTCGCCGCCCGCATGGCCTCCATGGCGAAAGCCGGACAGATCATCACGACCCAGACCGCCGTCGAGACGATGTCCCCCATCCTGCGCGCCAGCACCCGCTTCATCGACCGCGCGCCCGTGAAGGGCAAGAAGGAGACGATGGACATCTTCGAGGTGATCTGGCAGCAGGAAGACGTCACGCGAATGTCCACCGGCATCATCGCGAAGCCGGAAATCGCCGCTCGCATGCGTCTGACGCATCACGGCGCCACGATCACGATGGGCAGCGAGCGCGCGCAGGTCGTGCTCGGCCGCAGCAAGACGGCCGACATGACGGTCGATGAAGTCCTCGCCTCCCGCCAGCACGTCCGCATCGAGTTCCGCCGGGGCAAGTTCTTCATCATCGATCAGAGTACGAACGGCACGTACGTCAAACACTCGGGCAACGAGGCATTCCTGCGGCGCGAGGAGATGCCGCTGACGGGCAGCGGCATGATCAGCCTCGGCCGGCCGTTCAGCGAGAATCCGCAGGAAGTCGTACACTTCAGCGCCGAACCTTGAACGCCGCCATAGTCGGGACCGTACGCTGCGACGGGCCGGCCGCCGACTCATGGGCGACCGGCGCCGACGCCTCACGAAATGATTCATTCGTCACCTCCGGGCGCGGGCCGGCGGGGCGGCAGTCGGGACGCGTTGGGGACCAGCATTGAACAGCCACTCCGAGCCTCAGTTTTCCTGGCGGTCCTACGCCGTCTCTCACGTGGGCAAGGTGCGCAAGCTCAACGAGGATGCCTGTCTCGATCGCCCCGAGGTCGGCCTGTGGGCGATCGCCGACGGCATGGGCGGACACTCGGCCGGCGATCTCGCGAGCCAGCTCGTCATCAACGTGCTCTCGAAGATCAAGCCGCACGCCGAGCTCTCGTCGCTCGTCGATTTCGTCGAGCACGGCATCATCTCGGCGAACACCCGCCTGTTCGATCTCGCGGCAGCGAGCAATCAGACGATCGGCAGCACCGTCGTCACGCTGCTCTGCGCGCAGGGTCATTGCGTCTACATGTGGGCCGGCGACAGCCGGCTCTATCGCCTGCGCGGCGGCAGGCTGCAGCAGCTCACGACGGATCATTCGCAGGTCGAGCTCTACGTCCAGCAGGGTCTCATCCGGCGCGAGGACGCCTCCGCCCACCCCGCCGGCAATCTCGTGACGCGGGCGGTGGGCGCGTCCGGCGAATTGCACCTCGATCTGGACATCGGGAGGCTGGCGGCCGGCGACCGCTTCCTGCTCTGTTCCGACGGGCTCATCCGCCACGTCACGTTCGAGGAAATCGAGAGCTCGCTCGGCGAACCGAGCGCCGAGCTCGCGGCCGAGCGGCTGCTCGGCATGACGCTCAGTCGCGGCGCGGTCGACAACGTTTCGATCTGCGTCGTCGAAGTGGTATGAAAGCAGGAGGCACCGGTCTGCGCGCGCCACGACGCGCGGGATCCTCGGTCCGGGGACGGCACACAACTTTTTCCAAGGTAAACGCGCGTGGCTGATTTCAAGACTGCCCTGGCGGCGTTGACGCGGGGCGAGGTCGCATTCGAGACCTTCATCGACAACATCGCAAAGCTCCTGGAGACGCGGCCGCAAGCCGCAGTTCAGGTGATGAATCAACTGCGCGAGGCCTATGGCGAGGACGTGATCGACGCGGCCACCTACGCGCGCCTGAAGCGCAGCGTGGCCGAGCTCGCGGCGCCGTCGCCGGATGACGACGCGCGCACCGAGACCGGCGCGCGGACCGTCTACGAGCCGCTCGCGGAGTCCGAGGCGAAGACCGTCTTCGCCGGCGACGAGGCGACGAGCGGCTACGAGATCGATCGCGACGGCGCGACCCAGCTCCTCGGCGACGTCGACCACGACGCACCGACCGCGTTGCACACCGTGCGCACCTCGCCGCCCGAGGCGTCGGGCCTCGACTTCGACATCACCGGCGACAGCCAGCCGAGCACGGGCTCTTCCTGGGATTCCTCGCTGCCGACGATGCCGCCGCGCGCGGAGCTCAAAATCGCGCCCGGCACGGTGCTGAAGGAACGCTTCCAGCTCGACGAGGTACTCGGCGTCGGCGGTATGGGTACCGTGTACAAGGGCCGCGACCTCATCAAGGTCGAGGCGCGCGACAAGAATCCCTACGTCGCCTTGAAAGTGCTGAACGAGGACTTCAAGAAGCACCCGGACGCGTTCATCGCGCTCCAGCGCGAAGCGAGCCGCCAGCAGAAGCTCGCGCATCCGAACATCGCGACGGTCTACGATTTCGATCGCACCGGCGGCGGCACCGTCTTCCTGACGATGGAAATGCTCGTCGGCACGCCGCTCAACAATTACATCAAGAAGGACGTGAAGGCGCGCGGCGGTCTGCCGTTCGCGGAAGCCTTCCCGATGATCCAGGGCCTCGGCAACGCACTCGTCTACGCCCACGAACGCAACATCGTCCATTCCGACTTCAAACCCGGGAACTGCTTCCTGACGAAAGACGGCACGATGAAGGTGCTCGACTTCGGCATCGCGCGCGCAGTGAAAAATCCCGGCCAGGGCGAGGGCGAGAAGACGCTGTTCGACCCGGGCAAGCTCGGCGCGCTGACGCCGGCCTACGCGAGCGCCGAGATGCTGGAGGGTCAGGAACCCGATCCGCGGGACGACATCTATGCGCTCGCCTGCGTCGCCTACGAGCTGCTGACGGGACGGCATCCGTTCAACAAGCTGCCCGCGAACAGCGCGCGCGACAACAAGCTCGTGCCGCAGCCCGTGAAGGGTCTGAAGCGCAAGCAGCAACGCGGCCTGATGCGCGGCCTGGCCTTCGATCGCAAGAATCGCAGCCAGAGCGTCGCGGAATTCCTCGAAGAGCTCGAGGGCCGGACGTCGCCGTTCAGGAATCCGTTCATCATGGTGCCCGCGGCCGTCGTGCTGCTCGCCGTCGCCGGCGTCTATCCGACCCTGAACGTCCTGCACCAGCGCGACATCGCGGGTCGCATCGCACTCGCGAAGACGGGCGATGCGGCGACGATCGATCGGGTGCTGACCGGCCTCGCCACGCTCGACAATCCGGCCGATCGCGACCAGGTGCTCGTCGCGGCGCGCGAGGAAATCTTCAAGTACTACCAGGCCAGGATCAACGAACGGATCGACACCGAGCACAAGCAATACGACTTCGCCGGCGCCCGCGCGCTGATCGAGAGGATCTCCGCCTTCGACGTCTACAAGGACTCGGCCCAGGTGAAGGCGATGAAGCAGCAGATCGACGACAGCGAGAACGTGCTGCTCGCGCTGCAGACCGAGCAGTTCAATACGGCGCTCGAGCAGGAAGCGCTGCTGCCGACCGCCGGCGGGACGAACGTGCTCGGCGTGATCGAGACCGTGGCGAAATTCGCGCCCGATGCCGCGAAGCAACTGAAGAAGCGTCTGTCCGGCCCCTATTCAGCCGCGATCACGAAGGCGATCGCCGACAAGGACTTCGAGCGCGCGAAGACGCTGGGCACCACCGGTATCGGTCTCCTGCCCGACAGCAGGAACCTGCGCAACCTCATGGACAAGGTCGGCAGCGAGCAGGAACGCTACGAGCTCGCCGCGCAGATCCTCGGCCTGACGGGCCGCATCCAGGCCGCGCTCGACGGCTACAAGGCGCTCGACGCCCTGCGCGACGTGCGCAGCGACGTCGTGGAGCTCGCGAAGATCGATCCCGGCAATCATCTACTCGAGGAGATCGCGAAGAAGATCGGCGCGGGCGTCGACAAGGACCTCAAGGATCTGCAGGCTTCGCACGCCTGGGGCCGCAGTCTCGTCGTGCAGCAGGAGTACGCGCCGATGTTGCGCGCGGTCGGGCTGCAGGACGCCGCGCTCGCCGCGGCGAAGCTGCGCGACGAATTCACGGGCGAGGTCGGCAAGCGCGCGGGCGCGGTCCTGCAGGCCGTCGCCGGAGACGCGATCGCACCGCCCGCGAGCCCGAACGCCGTCGACGGCCTGAAGGAGCTCGCCGCGATCGCGCCCGAGGACAACCGCACGCTGCAGGTCCGCGACGTCGTCGCGCACGCCCTGCTGCGCAGCGCACGCCTCGCCCGCGCGAAAGGCGACGAAGCGCATGTCGCGCCCCGTCTGCAGCTCGCCGCGGCGCAGTCGCCGAGCCCGGCGGTCGCGAAGCTCATCGGCGATGCCGCCCAACCCGCGGCGGCCGCGACACCGGATCACGCGGCCTTCCAGACCGCGCTCGCCGCGCTCGGCAACGACCCCGCGAAGCTCCCCGCCATCCTCGCCGCGCTCGATGCGCTCGAAGCCGCGAAGCCCGATGCGCCCGAGCTCGCGACGGCCCGCGACGCCACCGCCACGGCGGCGGCCGCGCTCGCCGACGAGCTCGGCAAGGCGGGAAAATGGGACGACGCGCTCGCCGCGGCCTGGTCTGCTGCGGCACTCGCCCCGGCCGCGCCCGGCTTCGGCGACAGGCTCGCCGCGCTCGACACGAGCCGCCTGCAGGCGCGCGCGGAAGCCGAACGCAAGCTCGTCGCCGACAGCAAGCAGGCCGTCGAACAACTGCTCGCCGCACCGAGCGCGGATCGCGAGTGGAACTCGAAGGTCCAGCAGCGCATGGCGGACGTCCTGGGCCTCGCGGATCCCAAGGATCCCTGGCTCGCCGAGTACCGCGGCAAGCTCGCCGCGGTCTACGTCGAGAAGGCGAAGGGCATGCGCGAAGCCGAGCGTTTCGCCGAGGGCGGCAGCCTTCTCGAGCGCGCCGCGCGCTATGCCCCGGATCTTCCCGCGCTCGCCGCGGAACGCCAGGCGCTCGCCGCGGCGAACGAAGCGTTCGAGAAAGAACAGCGCGAGCAGGAACTCGCCGCCCGGATCGAAGGTTTCAAGCAGACGTTCGCGACGCAGGCGAAGGCGAACGACGTCGTCGGCGCCGCGAAGACGCTCGAGCAGATCACGGCCGAAGTCGGCGGCGACGACGCCTTCGTCGCGACCGAGGCCCCGCAAGTGCTCGGCAAGGCCTATCTCCGTCTCGCGGTCAGCAAGGCCGAGGCGCAGGATTTCGCGGCCGCGCTGAAATTCGCGAAAGCGGGCCTGAAGCTGCAGCCGAAGGATCAGGAACTGCGTCTCGCCGTGAAGGACTACACCGTGAGCGGCAACACGCAGGACCTCGGCAATACGTTCGCGCGCAATCCGAACTTCGACGTCGCCGAGGTGCTCGACAAGATCGCCGAGGTGCAGACGCTCGATCCGAAGGTCTACGGCGAGCAGGAAGCGGCCTGGGCGAAAGCCGTCGCCGCGCGTCTGAATGCGCCCGAGGAGAACGCGGATGCCGAAGCCGCGAAGAAGCTGCTGCAGCACGCGAAGGAAGTCTTCGCCGGCAACCAGCTCATCGCCGCGCTCGAGCCCGTGCCCCTCTTATCCGCGCCGACGCCCGAAATTGCGGCGATCGAGAAGGCGATCAACGCCGCGCTGTTGACGCAGGCGCGCGATCTCATCACCGCCGCGGCCGCGAAGAACCCGGACAGCGCGGACGTCGTACGGCTCAAGGGCCTCTACAACGGCCGTCTGAAGCAGGTGAAGTCGCTCTACGAGGATTACAAGACGGCGTTCACGGCGAAGGATTACGAGAAGGCGAATCAGATCCTCGACAAGGCCCTCGGCATCTGGGCCGACAGCGCGACGTTCAAGAAGGAGAAGTCCCGCGTGGTGGCGGCGCTCAAGCCCGGGGCCTCGGTGCAGGAGGAGACGAACCTGCTGCCGCCGCCGCCGTCGAAGAGCCCGTGCACGGATCAGCTCGCGGGCCACGGCAAGCGCAAGCAGGGCACGTGCTTCGACATGATCGACCAGACCGCGCGCGGTCCGCTGATGGTCGTCGTGCCGGGCGGCGGCGCCGCCGCGCACGCGTTCGCCATCGGGCGCTACGAAGTGTCAGTCGGCGACTACAACGCCTACTGCCAGCTCTCGGGCAAGTGCCAGCCCGTCGCGGGCAGCGATCCGGATCTGCCGGTCACGAACATCACGCTCGAGCAGGCGAATGCCTACGCGACCTGGCTGTCCGCGCGCACCGGCAAGACGTATCGGCTGCCGACGGTGCAGGAATGGAGCTATGCCGCCGAGGCGGCGGGCGATCAGCCGCAGAAGGACTACAACTGCCGCGTCGAGCAGGGCGGTCAGATCATGAAGGGCCAGTCCGCAATGGACGTGAACAGCGGCAAGCCGAACGGCTGGGGGCTCTACAACTACGTGGGCAACGTCCAGGAATGGGTCAAGAGCGGCGGCGGGGTGGTCGTGCGCGGTGGCGCGTTCGAGGACACGTTCAGCAAGTGCAACATCAATCTCGAAAAGCCGCACGACGGCAAGGCCGACAACGTCACCGGCTTCCGGCTCGTCCTGGATCTCGGTTGAGCCGCGACGGATGGGGAAACGTGTGACCGCGACTGGGGACGGCATCACGACATGCAGACGCTGAGAGCGCTCGCCGCGGATTATGCGGAAGGCCGGATCGATCGCAAGACGTTCATCACCGAGCGACGCCGCCTCATCGACGGCATCGTCGCCGGCGAGATCCCGTTGCCCGAGGAAGCGCCGCCCGCCGCGCCACCGCCGCAGGCCGAGGGCGACGAGGACATCACCGTCGACGTCGCGGAGCAGTCTGCGGAGCCGGTCCCCGCGGCCGCGCCCACGGCCGTCGCGCCCCGCAAGTCGGGACGCGGCGCCGGCATCGCCGTCGCGCTCGGGATCGCGGCCGCGCTGGCCTTCGGCGCAAAGCAGTTCCTGGCCCCGACGACACCCGCCACGACGGCGGCGCCCGCGACGAACGTGGCCGCGCAGCCTTCGCTCGTCGCCCGCTTCATCGCCGGGAACCACTGGGACGAAACGGCGCTGCTGAAATTCACCGAGCAATGGCAGGCGCTGCCCGAGGCGGAACGCAAGAGCCTGCGCGGCACGCCGGCGATGAGCCAGTTGAGCGATCTCCTGCAGACGCGCTTCAACGAGGCGCGCGCGCTGCTCGAGCTCGGCGATCGCGACGGAGCGCTCGCGACCCAGCGCCGTCTGCTCGAGCTCGCGCAGGCGCTCGAGATCAGCAATGAGCGGATCGACCGCATGGCGGCCGAATGGCGGGTCGCGATCGCGAGTCCGGTGAAGCCTGGCGCCGCGAAGCCGGTCGCGGCCGCGACGGCGCCCGCTCCCGCTGCCACCGCGCCCACGGTCGCGGACGCACCGGCTGCGGCAGCGCCCGCGGAGGCCGTCCCGGATGCGGCCCCCGCGCCGACGGCCGCCACGCCCGTGGAAGCTCCGCCTCCCGTAGCGGCCCCGTCGGAAGCATCCAAGGCGCTCGAGCCCAAGCCGGCCGCCACGGAGCAGGCAGCGCCGGAATCCGCCGCCGAGGGCCCGTCGTCTCCCGGCTGCAGTGCCGCGCTCGCGACGCAGCGCCGTCCGTATTGCCGCGACAAGCTCGGCAACGGCACGGGTGGACCGCTGCTCGCCGTCGTGCCGCACGGCGCCTACACCATGGGCGGGCGGCGGCCCGAGGAGGCGCCGCGCCATCGCGTCGACGTCGCCCGGGCTTTTGCGATGAGCGTCTTCGAGGTGAGCACGGCGGATTTCGCGGCGTTCTGCAAGGCTGCGGGCGCGGGTTGCCCCGCCCAACCCTGGAACGAAGCGCGTCTGCCCGCCGTCAACGTGCCGTGGAAGCTCGCCGCAGCCTACGCCGAGTGGCTGTCGGCCCAGACGCATGCGCACTACCGCCTGCCCAGCGAGGCCGAATGGGAATACGCGGCGCGCGCCGGCACGGACACCGAATACCCGTTCGGGGACGAGCTCCTGCCGACCCATGCGCGCTTCAGCTTCCAGGGCCCGCAGACGATGCCGCTCGCGGCCGACGATCGTTCCGTCAATAAGAACCGCTTCCGTCTGTATCATATGGTCGGCAACGTGCGCGAATGGGTCGCGGACGCCTGGAACGCCGGTTACGTCGGTGCGAGTGAAGAGGCGACGGCCCGCACCGCGCCGGAATCCGGACCGCACGTCGTACGCGGCGGGTCGTATGCCGATCCCGCGGAACGCCTGCGCTCCGCGGCGCGCGGTCCGGGCGCGGACGAGGGCGACGCGTTCACGGGCATCCGCCTCGTCCGCGACTTGCAGACAGCTCCCTAGCGCAGCAGTGCGCTGCCGGCGCGCCGTCGTTCGCGGCGCGTGCCTCATCTCATCGACCAGCGGATTACGATTCGATGTTGAACCTCGACGAAACCGAAATCGCGAAATTCAGAGACCTCGCCGCAGCGTGGTGGGACGAGCGCGGTGCGAGCCGCACGCTTCACGACATCAACCCCGCGCGCACGCAGTTCGTCGCCGCGCGCTGCGATCTCAAGGGCACGCGCGTGCTCGACGTAGGCTGCGGCGGCGGCATCTTCAGCGAGGCGCTGGCGCGTGAAGGCGCCGTCGTCACCGGCATCGATGCCGGCGTGGAAGTGATCCGCATCGCCACCGGGCACGCCCACGAGAGCGGGCTGGCGATCGACTACTGCGCCGTGACGGCCGAGGAATTCGCGCGCGAGCGCGCCGGCGAATTCGCCGTCGTCACCTGCATGGAGCTGCTCGAGCACGTGCCCGATCCCGAAAGTCTGCTCGTCGCCTGTCACGAACTGCTCGCGCCCGGCGGCCAGCTCTTCGTCTCGACGCTGAACCGCACCGCGGCGGCCTGGCTCGGCGCCGTCGTCGGCGCGGAATACCTCGCCGGCCTGCTGCCGCGCGGCACGCACGATTATTCGAAATTCATCCGCCCCGCGGAGCTCGCGCGCTGGCTGCGCGGCTGCGGCTTCGAAGTCCGTGAGATCGCCGGTATGCAGTACAACCCGCTCACGCGCGGCGCGCGCATCGGCGGCTCGACGCGCGTGAACTATCTGCTGCACGCCGTGCGCCCGGCATGAGCTCCCCGCGTCCTGACGTCACGCACGTCCTGTTCGATCTCGACGGCACGCTGCTCGATACCGCGCCCGATCTCGCCTACGCGCTGAATGCGCTATGCGGGCGTCACGGCCGTTCCGCGCTGCCCTACGAGACGATCCGGCCGCAGGTCTCGCACGGCGGTGCGGCGCTCGTGCGCCTCGGCTTCGGCATCGACGATCATGCGCCCGGATTCGAGGCGCTGCGCCGCGAGCTGCTCGACCTCTATCACGCGAACGTCGCGCGCGCGAGCCGGCTCTTCGACGGCATGGACGCACTGCTCGAGACGATCGAACGCGCGGGCCTCGTCTGGGGCATCGTGACGAACAAGCCGGGCTGGCTCACCGCGCCGCTGCTCGATGCCCTCGGCCTCGAATCGCGGCCGGCCTGCGTGGTGAGCGGCGACACGCTGCCGCAGCGCAAGCCGCATCCCGCGCCCCTGCTGCATGCCGCGGCCTGCATGGACGGTGCGCCCGCGCGCTGTCTCTACATCGGCGACGCCGCACGCGACATCGAAGCCGGTCACGCCGCCGGCATGATCACCATGGCCGCGCTCTACGGCTACATCCCCGCGGACGAGGATCCCCTGAGCTGGAACGCGACGGCCTACGTCGCGACCCCGCCCGACATCGGCCGCTGGCTCGCGCTCGCCTGAGCATGCGCGCGAGCGAGGAATTCGCGCCCGCGCCGGGCTCGGACACGCATTACGCCCTGCTGTACGTACCCGACGCGCTGCGCGTGCGGCTCGCGCTCGTCGAAGCGTTCCGCGCCCGGATCGTCAGCGTGCCGCTGCTTGCGAGCGATCCGGTCGTGACGATGGCGAAGCTCACGTGGTGGGGCGAAGAGCTCGGCCGCCTCGCCGCGGGCGGCCCGCGTCATGCGTTGACCCAGGGCCTCGCCCCGCTCGTCTCCGAAGACGCGACGTTGCTGCCTGCGCTCGACGCGCTCGTCGCCGGCATCGCAGGCGGGCTGCACGGGGCCGGTCATGCGGACGATGCGGAGCGCCACGCGGCGTTCGATGCTGCGCACGGCGCGCTGTGGGAGTACGTCGCGCGCCGCTGCGGCGCGGCGGATGCAAACGCGGCACGCCACCTCGGCGTGCGGCTCGAAATCGCCTACGCGCTGCGGGATCTGCGCCGCCAGGTCGAAGCGGGCAGCGTGCCCGTGCCGCGTGACCGCCTCACCGCGGCCGCCGTCGTGACGTTCGCGGGCGGCGCGGACGCGCCGCTCGCGCGTGCCGTCGCCGCCGATCTCGCGGCGTGCCGCGCGGCGATCACGAATGCGCTCGCGGCCCTGCCGCGTGCGGATCGCCGCCGGCTGCTGCCGCTCGTCACACTCGCGCGCATCACGCTCGCGCTGCTCGCGGAGATCGAGCGCGACGGCTGTCAGGTCTGGGATCGCCGCCTCGAGCTCCCGCCGCTGCGCAAGCTCTGGCTCGCCTGGCGGACGCGTTTCATCGGCTGAGCGGCGCGGGCGGGTGCAGGAGGCGCACGCGCAGCCGCCTGAAGATTGCGGGATCGGTATTGTCGGTCGCGAGCGCGAGATGCAGGCGTCTGCCCTCTGTCTCGACGACGAGCACGGTGAGCCAGGCCGTGACGAGGCGCTCCGAAGCGAGCGTCGCGGCGCGCGGACTGGAGGTCCGGGCGAGGATCGCGAGCGTGCCGTCCGCGCGCAGCAACAGCGCTGCGTAATCGCGATGCAGCTGCCTGCGCTGACGATGAAAGTGCACGAGGCTCGCGAGGATCGCGAGGACGAACGCGAGCTTCATCCAGAGCGTCGTCACGCCGAGCGCCGCGAGGGCGACGGCACAGACATGCGCGATCGTCACGTCGCGACCGATCCGGCGCGACGGCGCAAGCGAAATATGCAGCGGGGCAGCCAGCGGATTCATGCGCGTCACCTCGTCCCTGATGTGTGCGCTCTGCTTGAAATTAGGTAGGCGAGACAAGATACTAAGGCCTGTTCGCCGTGCGGCAAAGCAGTGCCCTGAGGCGCATCGACGGCACCGGCAGCGGTGCGTCAATACCGGAAACCGTCCACGCAGCATGACTGAGCAACGAGAAACTGTTCCCCCGCACGCCGACGGCACAACGCCGCCAGCCAAGACTGAGCAGCAACCGCTCCGCAAGGTGAAAGAGATCGGCGGGCCGCGTGGCCCGGAGCCGACACGCTACGGAGACTGGGAACGCAAAGGCCGCTGCATCGACTTCTAGCGTATAAGACAGAGAGGTCCTGGGAGACCACAGGACCAGGCGGACCGGAACGGGTGTGGGTTCCGGTTCTGTGCATTTCGGCGTCGTGCGGCTGCCGGAGGCAGGCCGTGTACCGCGATTCCGGAGCCGGGCGACGTTACGTCGGGCTCTGCCGTCACGGGACCAGCATTCACTCCGGCCGTTAGTCACGACCAGCTAATGGGATGAATGAATGACATGACTAGCAGACCCTTGTCTCCGCATCTCCAGGTGTACCGTTGGCAGCTCCCCATGGCGATGTCGATCTTCCATCGCATGACCGGAGTGGCGCTCGCCGTCGGTTCGCTGGTGCTCCTCTACTGGCTCGTCGCCGCCGCGAGCGGCCCCGAAGCGTATGCGCGGGCGCAGGGCCTGCTCGGTTCTGTCGTTGCGAAGCTGCTGCTGGCCGGCTGGACCTGGGCGTTCTTCTACCACCTCTGCAACGGCGTGCGGCACCTGTTCTGGGACGCCGGCAAGGGCTTCGAGATCAAGCGGGCCTACGCCTCGGGCTATGCCGTCATCGGCTGCTCGTTCGTGCTCACCGCGCTGGTCTGGGCCTGCGTCTTTGCGCAGTCGGGAGGTGCCCGATGAGTCTGCGTTCCCCGCTCGGCCGCGTGCGCGGCCTCGGCTCCGCGAAGTCGGGCCTGAGTCACTGGCGCTGGCAGCGCATCACCGCGCTCGCACTCATCCCGCTCGGGCTCTGGTTCGTATACATCCTGCTCGAGCTGATGAACGCCGATCATGCGCAGGTCGTCGCGTTCTTCCGCTCGCCCTGCCCGGCGGCGCTCGCGATCGGCCTCGTGGTCGCGCTGTTCTATCACATGAAGCTCGGCCTGCAGGTCGTCGTGGAGGACTACGTCCATGGCCACGTCGCGCAGGTCGCGTTGCAGGTCGCGCTCCGGCTCGGCACGGCGCTCGGCGCGCTGCTGGCGCTCGTGTCCATCCTCAAACTGTCGTTGGGATCCGCATAACATGTCGCAAAGCTACAAGCTCATCGAACACAAATATGACGTCGTGGTCGTCGGTGCCGGCGGGGCTGGCCTGCGCGCGACGTTCGGCATGGCGGCGGAAGGTCTCGCGACGGCGTGCATCACGAAAGTCTTCCCGACGCGCAGCCACACGGTCGCCGCACAGGGCGGCATGAGCGCCGCGCTCGGCAACATGGGCCCGGACGACTGGCGCTGGCACATGTACGACACCATCAAGGGCTCGGACTGGCTCGGCGATCAGGACGCGATCGAATACATGTGCCGCGAGGCCATGCCGGCAGTGATCGAGCTCGAGCATTACGGTGTGCCGTTCTCGCGCACCGAGGACGGCCGCATCTACCAGCGTCCGTTCGGCGGTATGACGACGAACTTCGGCGAAGGCACGGCCCAGCGCACCTGCGCCGCGGCCGACCGCACCGGTCACGCGATCCTGCACACGCTCTACCAGCAGTCGCTGAAGCACAAAGCCGTGTTCATGATCGAATACTTCGCGCTCGATCTCGTGATGGATCACGATGGCGTGTGCCGCGGCGTGCTGGCGTGGAAGCTCGATGACGGCACGCTCCACCTGTTCCGCGCACACTCCGTCGTGCTCGCGACCGGCGGCTACGGCCGCGCCTACTTCTCGTGCACCTCGGCGCATACCTGCACGGGCGACGGCAACGCGATGGTGCTGCGCGCCGGCCTGCCGCTGCAGGACATGGAGTTCATCCAGTTCCACCCGACCGGCATCTACGGCGCCGGCTGCCTCATCACCGAAGGCGTACGCGGCGAGGGTGGCTATCTCACGAACAGCGCGGGCGAACGCTTCATGGAGCGCTACGCGCCGAACGCGAAGGATCTCGCCTCGCGTGACGTCGTGTCGCGCTCGATGACGGTCGAAATCCGCGAAGGCCGCGGCGTGGGCCCGCACAAGGATCATATCCACCTCCATCTCGAGCACCTCGGCCCCGAGGTCATCGAGGAACGACTGCCGGGTATCGCAGAGTCGGCGATGATCTTCGCCGGGGTCGACGTTTCGAAAGAGCCGATTCCGGTACTGCCGACCGTGCACTACAACATGGGAGGCATCCCGACGAACTATCACGGGCAGGTGGTGACGAAGCGCGACGGCAATCCGGATACCGAAGTGCCGGGCCTCATGGCGATCGGCGAAGCGGCCTGCGTGTCCGTGCACGGCGCGAACCGGCTCGGCTCGAACTCGCTTCTCGACATCGTCGTGTTCGGCCGCGCCGCAGCGCGGCGCTGCGGGAAGGATATCAAGCCCGGCAGCTCGCATCCGAATCTGCCGCAGGAGGCCGTCGATCGCATCCTCGATCGCTTCGATCGCCTGCGCCACGCGAACGGCAGCGAGCCGACCGCGAAAATCCGCATGGCCATGCAACGGACCATGCAGAACCATGCGGCGGTGTTCCGCACCGGTGAAGTGCTGCAGGAAGGCATTACGATGCTGAAAGACGTGTGGGCGTCCTTCGAGAAGGTCAAAGTCTCGGACCGTTCGCTCATCTGGAACACCGATCTCGTCGAGACGCTGGAGCTCGAGAACCTGCTCGGCAATGCGATGGTGAGCATCACGGGCGCCGAGAACCGCAAGGAGAGCCGCGGCGCCCATGCCCGCGAGGACTATCCCGATCGCGATGACGTGAACTGGCACAAGCACACGCTCGCGTGGGCCGATGCGGCCGGCAACGTCAAATTCGATTATCGTCCGGTGCACATGTACACCCTGACGAGCGACGTGGACGTCGTGCCGCTGAAGAAGCGCACGTACTGATCGACCGCGGCCAGAAGAGGTAACGACAGTGGCGGAATTCAGCCTTCCCAAGAACTCCCAGGTCCAAGCCGGCAAGACCTTCCCCGCGCCGGCAGGCGCGAAACGGGTCAAGAAGTTCCAGCTCTACCGCTGGGATCCGGATACCGACGCGAACCCGCGCGTGGACACCTACGAGATCGATCTCGACAAGTGCGGACCGATGGTGCTCGACGCCATCATCTACATCAAGAACGAGATCGATCCGACGATTGCCTTCCGCCGCTCCTGCCGCGAAGGCGTGTGCGGCTCCTGCGCGATGAACATCGACGGCACGAACACGCTGGCCTGCACCAAGGCCACTTCGGCGATCGCCGGCGACGTGAAGATCTATCCGCTGCCGCACATGGCGGTGCAGAAGGATCTCGTCCCGGATATGACCCATTTCTTCGCGCAGTATGCTTCCATCGAGCCGTGGCTGCAGACCGAATCCGCGCCGCCGCCGGACAAGGAGCGCCTGCAGTCGAAAGAGGAGCGCGACAAGCTCGACGGCCTCTACGAGTGCATCCTCTGCGCGTGCTGCTCGACGAGCTGCCCGAGCTACTGGTGGAACAGCGATCGCTATCTCGGCCCGGCGATCCTGCTGCAGGCACGGCGCTGGCTCGCGGACAGCCGCGACGAGGCGACGGGCGAACGTCTCGACGCACTCGAGGATCCGTTCCGGCTCTATCGCTGCCACACGATCATGAACTGCACGAACACCTGCCCGAAGGGTCTGAATCCCGCGCAGGCGATCGCCGAGATCAAGAAGATGCTGCTGGAGCGCAGCCTCTGAGCACGGCACGGGGGTGGCGGTGGCTGTCGATCCGGATCTGAACCGCACGCTCTGGCGCTGCCGGCGCGGCATGCGGGAGCTGGACATGCTCCTGCATCGCTACGCCGAGAAGTACTATCCCGCGATGGACGCCGCCGACCGCGCGACATTCGAGCGCTTCCTCGAAGCGCAGGACGCGGACATCTACGCCTGGTTCATCGGGCGCGAAGCTCCGCCCGATGCGCCGCTCGCCGCGCTCGTCGGACGCATCGTCGCCTCACGTCCCGAGCTCGCCGACTGACGCGCCCGAGGAGGCCGCCATGAGTACGCCGCAGCCTTCCGCCGTTTCCCTGCCTGCGTGGGAGCCCGCCGTCGCGCTCGACGCGCCGGCCTCGGCGCGGCTCGCCGCCGGAACGTTCAAGGCCGCCTTGCCCACGCTCGCGGTGGTACGCGTGACCGGCACCGACGCGCGGACTTTCCTGCACGGCCAGTTCGCCGCGGACGTGAAGGGACTCGCCGCCGGCCAGAGCGTACTCTCCGCCTGGTGCAGCGCGCAGGGCCGCGTGCTGTTCCTGCCGCGGATCTGCGCCCTCGATGATCACTTCGATATCCTCGTGTCGCGCGTGCAGACCGCGAAGTTCGTGCAGCGGCTGCGCATGTTCGTGCTGCGCGCCCAGGTCGCGATCACCGAAACCGCCGACTGCGTGTTCGGATTCGCGGCCGCGGACGAGGCAGGCCTGCCCGCGCCCGGGGCGCTCGCGGCGACGGCGGACACGATCGTGCTCAGAAGCGCCGCGACACGGCCGCGCTGTCTCGTGTACGGCACGGCAGACGCGATTGCGCGCGCCTGGGACGCCCGTCCCGAGCCGGCCGCGCAGACCGCGGCCTGGACGCTGCTCGACATCGACGACGGCATCCCGGACTTCGATCCGGCGCTTGCCGATCAACTGCTGCCGCAGAACCTGAATCTCGACGCCGGTCCCGGCATCAGCTTCACGAAGGGCTGCTATCCGGGCCAGGAAGTCATCGCTCGCCTGAAATATCGCGGCCAGGTGAAGAGCAGGCTCATGCGCGGCACGCTCGGCCCGGGTCCGGATGTACCGCCCGGCACGAAGCTCTACGCGCCGGACGACGCGTCGGGCAAGACGCTCGGCACGGTGATCGCGACCGCCCCCGATGCCGCGGGTGGCCGCGCCGTGCTCGCGGTCGTCGACATCGAACGCGGCGGTGCTGCGCCCGTCGCGCTCGGCGCGCCGGGCGGCGAGCGATTGCGCTTCGCGCCCGCGCCGGGCTGGCCGGCCTGACGCGAACGCAGTCACCCCCCTTCCGGCCGGCCTGGTGGCTGCAGGGACCGCATCTCCAGACCCTGTGGCCCGCGCTCGCGCGCCGGCAGCGCCTCGTCGGCCCGCGCTTCGAGACGTTCGAGCTCCCGGACGGCGACTTCCTCGATCTGTGCTGGTACGGCCCCGAGACAGGGCCGCTCGTCGTCGTCCTGCACGGTCTCGAGGGGAGCTGGCGTTCGCCGTATGCCATGGGGCTGCTCGCCAGCCTCGCGGCCCGCGGTTGCGGCGCGGTCGTCGCGCAGTTCCGCGGCTGCAGCGGGCGACCGAACCGGCTCGCGCGCAGTTATCACTCCGGCGACACCGGCGATCTGCGGGCCGTGCTCGCGGCGCTCGTGCAGCGCCATCCCGGCCGCATGCTCGGCGCGGCCGGCTTCTCGCTCGGCGGCAACGTGCTGCTCAAGTATCTCGGCGAATGCGGCGAGGCCACCCCGCTCGCGGCCGCCGTCGCGGTCTCCGTGCCCTTCGAGCTCGCACGCGGCGCGGCACGCCTGAACAGCGGCTTCTCGCGCCTCTATCAATGGCATCTCGTGGCGAGCCTGCGGGCGAAAGCCCGTGCGAAATTCGCGACGCGCGAGGGCTGTCCGGTGCCGCTCGCGGCGCTCGACGGTCTGCGCGACTTCTGGACGTTCGACGACCGGGTCACCGCCCCGCTCCACGGCTTCCGCGACGTGCATGACTACTACGCGCGGTCGAGCTGCCGCCAGTTCCTGCCGCGCATCCGCGTGCCGACGCTCGTCGTTCACGCCGTCGACGATCCCTTCCTGTCCAGCGCTGCGATCCCGACCGCGGCCGAGCTGCCGCCGGCCGTCACGCTCGAGCTCCATCCGCACGGCGGGCACGTCGGCTTCGTCGCCGGTCGCTGGCCGTGGCGGGCGGAATACTGGCTCGAGCAGCGCATCGCCGGCGAGCTCGTCGAACGTCTGCGTGTCACGTCCGACGAGGTAGAATGAGACTCCTCAACGGAGTTCTCCCGGCATGCTCTCCAGAATCCTCGGTACCCGCTGGATCTACGCCGCCATCGCGTTCGGCTGCATCACCCTGCTCGCCATGGGCTATTACATCCAGTTCGTCGAGCACATCGAGCCCTGCCCGATGTGCATCTTCCAGCGGCTCTGCTATTTCGCGGTGATCGCGGTCGGGCTCGTCGCGACGCTGCACGGTCCGCGTGGCGGCTGGCATGGCCTCTACTGCGGTCTCCTGTTCCTCGCCGCGGCGACCGGCGCCGGCATCGCCGGCCGTCAGACCTGGCTCCAGCACCTGCCGGCCGACAAGGTGCCGGAATGCGGACCGGGCCTGAACTTCATGCTCGAAATGTATCCGCTAGCCGAAGTGATCAAGAAGGCGCTGAAGGGCACGGGCGATTGCGCGAAAGTCGACTGGACGCTGCTCGGCTTCTCGATCGCGGAATGGTCGCTGCTCTGCTTCAGCATGATCCTCGTCGTCGCGGGGCTGCAGCTTCGCGCCGCTTTGCGAGGCGATCGTGGCTGAGCGGCTCGCGCTCGTACTCGCCACGCTCCTCGTGCTGCTCAGACCCGCATTCGCCGCGGGCGGCGGCGAGTTCTCCTACATGACGTTGAACGGTGTGAAAGCGGCCGCGGTCGCGATCCAGGGCATCGAACCGGGCTTCGCCCGTTACGGCCTCACGCTGCCGCCGCTGCAGGCCGCGGTCGAGAGCCAGCTCCGTCAGAGCGGGATCGAGATCGTGTCCTACGAGGACGCGGTGCGCCGGCCGGACGCCGCTCTCGTGCAGGTGAAGTTCCGCACGAACCAGAGCGAATACCAGTTCTACTTCTACAACCTCGCGCTCGAAGTCCGCGAGAAGATCCCGCTCGGCAACGCCGCCGGCGGCTTCGTGTCCGTGCTCATCTGGTCGGACGCGCAACAGGGCAGCGTGCAGCCGACCGACCTGCCACGGATCACGAAAGTCGTCGACGACGTCGTCGCCGTGTTCGTGCGCGAGTACCAGGCCCAGAACGCCGTCAAACGCTGACCGCGCCCGGCTCGCGAGCCGTCTGCGCAATTTGCGCGTCGACGACCGCGAGCGCGCTCATGTTGATCACGCGCCGCACGGATGCCGACGGCGTCAGCACGTGCGCAGTCTGCCGGAGCCCCATGAGTATCGGCCCGACCACGACGCCGTCGCCGAGCACCGTCAGCAGATGCATGGCGATGTTCGCCGCGTCGAGGCCGGGCATGACGAGCACGTTCGCCGCGCCGCTGAGCGTCGAATCCGGCAGCGCCGCCTCGCGCAGCGCCGGCAGCAGCGCGGCGTCGGCCTGCATCTCGCCGTCGACCTCGAGCCCGGGCCGGCGCGCGCGGATGAGGGCGAGCGCCTCGCGCATGCGCAGCGCCGAATCCTCGTTGCTCGTGCCGAAGTTCGAATGCGACAGGAGCGCGAGCCGCGGCGTTAGCCCGAAGCGTTGCACGCGATCCGCCGTGTGAATCGCGGTATCGGCAATTTGCGCGGCACTCGGGTTCGCGTGGACCTGTGTGTCGCACATGAAATACGTGCCCTTCTTCATCACGAGCACGCTGTAGGTCGCGGGTGCGAGGTGTCCGGTGTCGACACCGAGCACTTCCGTCAGGTGCCGCAGATGATCGTGATAAGCCCCGCTCACGCCGCACAGCATCGCGTCCGCCTCGCCCTTCTGCAGCAGCAGCGCGGCGATGACGGTCGCGTTCGTGCGCAGCATCGTGCGCGCCTGCTGGAGCGTGACGCCGCGCCGGGACATCAGCGCGTGATAGGACGCCGAATACTCCCGGAAGCGGTGGTCGCTCTCCGGATTGACGACCGTGAAGTCCTCGTCCGGCGTGAGCCGGAGCCCGAGCTGCGCGATGCGCTGGGCGATGACGGCCGGCCGGCCGACGAGGATCGGCCGCGCGAGGCGATCGTCGACGACCGACTGCACTGCGCGCAGCACGACCGGCTCCTCGCCGTCGGCGTAGACGAGCCGTTTGCGGTCCGTGCGCGCGCGGTCGAAGATCGGCCGCATCAGCAGCATCGACTGGAAGACGAATCTCGTGAGTTGTTCGCGATAAGCATCGAGATCGGCGATCGGCCGCGTCGCGACGCCGCTCTCCATCGCGGCCTTCGCGATCGCCGGCGCGAGCGTCGTGATGAGGCGAGGATCGAAGGGCTTAGGAATGATGTACTCGCGCCCGAACGACAGACTCTCGCCGCCGTAGGCCGCGAGCACGACGTCCGAGGCTTCCTGCATCGTGAGCTCGGCGAGCGCGCGCACGCAGGCGGCCTTCATTTGCTGCGTGATCGTCGTCGCGCCGGCGTCGAGCGCGCCGCGGAACATGTACGGGAAGCACAGCACGTTGTTCACCTGGTTCGGATAGTCCGAACGTCCCGTCGCGACGATCGCGTCCGGGCGCGCGGCGAGCGCCTCCTCGGGCAGGATTTCCGGCGTCGGATTCGCGAGCGCGAGGATGATGGGCTGCGCCGCCATCGTCGCGACCATCGCCCCGGTGAGCACGCCGGGGCCCGACAGCCCGAGGAAGACGTCCGCGCCGACGATCGCCTCGGCGAGCGTGCGCGCCGTGGTGTCCTGGGCGTAGACCGCCTTGTGCTCCTCCATGTGATGTGGCCGGCCGCGGTAGATGACGCCCGCGCGATCGACGGCCGTGACGTTGCCGCGCGTGAGGCCGAGCGTCTCGAGGAGACTGAGGCACGCGAGTGCCGCGGCGCCCGCGCCGGAGACCACGAGGCGCACTTCGTCCATGCGTTTGCCGACGAGCTTCAGCGCGTTCAGGATCGCCGCCGAGGCGATAATCGCCGTGCCGTGCTGATCGTCGTGGAAGACCGGGATGCCGCAGCGCTCGCGGAGCTTCTCCTCGACGTAGAAGCACTCCGGGGCCTTGATGTCCTCGAGGTTGATGCCCCCGAACGTCGGCGCGAGGCTCGCGATGATTTCGACGAGCTTGTCCGGGTCCTTCTCGGCGATCTCGATGTCGAACACGTCGATGCCCGAGAATTTCTTGAAGAGCACCGCCTTGCCTTCCATCACCGGCTTGCCGGCGAGCGGACCGATGTCGCCGAGACCGAGCACCGCCGTGCCGTTCGTGATCACGGCGACGAGGTTCGCGCGGTTCGTGTAGTCCGCGACCTTCAGCGGATCGGCGGCGATCTCCTCGCAGGGCGCGGCGACGCCGGGCGAATAGGCGAGCGCGAGATCGCGCTGCGTCGCGAGCGGCTTCGTGGCGGCGATTTCGACTTTGCCGGGCCGCGGTACGCGGTGGTATTCGAGTGCGTGTTTGACGAGTTGTTCGTCCATGAGGGAGTCCTCGGGCGGCGCTGCTGGCGCCGCCCTTGCCGGTCGATGTTCACGGAATGGTTCGAATCTTCATAGGATGCCGACGAAGGAGGGGCGGCGATCGCGGTATTCGGCCCTTGCTCGGCGTCGCGAGCCCTTCGATGATCGCTCTGCAAGCCGGGGTATGACCCGCATGGATAACTCGCTGACGCGAGTTATCCACACGCGTCAGACCCCGGCACCACACGCGTCAGACCCCGGCCCCCTGCGCCTGCTCAAAACGGCATGCGCGGCGGCATCTGGCCCTTCATGCCGCGGATGAGATTCTTCAGGCCGCCCTTCTTCGAGACTTTCTTCATCATCTTCTGCATCTGATCGAACTGCTTCAGCAGCCGGTTGATGTCCTGCACCTGCGTGCCGGAGCCCGTCGCGATGCGGCGCTTGCGCGAGGCCTTGATGATCGCCGGAAAGCGGCGCTCCTGCGGCGTCATCGAATCGATGATCGCGGCGAGGCGGGTCAGCTCCTTGTCGTTGACGCGGCTCTTGACGTGATCGGGGAGCTCGGCCGTGCCCGGCAGTTTGCCCATGAGCGCGGCGAGGCCGCCCATGTTCTTCATCTGGTCGAGCTGTTCGCGGAAGTCGAGGAGATCGAAACCCTTGCCCTTGGAGAGCTTCTCGGCGACCTTCGCCGCCTTCTCCTTGTCGACCTTCTGCTCGACTTCCTCGATGAGCGTCAATACGTCGCCCATGCCGAGGATGCGCGAGGCCATGCGATCCGGATGGAAGGGTTCGAGCGCGTGTGTCTTCTCGCCGACGCCGATGAACTTGATCGGCTTGCCGGTGACATGGCGCACCGACAGCGCGGCGCCGCCGCGGGCATCGCCATCGGTCTTTGTGAGTACCACACCGCTGAGCGGCAGCGCCTCGTTGAACGCGCGCGCCGTGTTCACCGCGTCCTGACCCATCATGGAGTCGATGACGAACAGCGTTTCCTTGGGATTCAGCGCGGTGTGGAGGTCCTTGATCTCCTGCATCATCTCGTCGTCGATGTGCAGGCGTCCCGCGGTATCGACGATGAGGACGTCCTTGAACTGACGGCGCGCCTGGTCGAGCGCAGACAGCGCGATGTCGCGCGGCTTCGCGTTCGCGGCACTCGGGTAGAACTCGACGCCGATCTCCTCGGCGAGCACGCGCAACTGCTCGATGGCCGCGGGACGATAGACGTCGCAGCTCACGACCGCGACGCTCTTCCTCTCGTTCTCCTTGAGGCGCTTGGCGAGCTTCGCGGCACTCGTCGTCTTGCCCGAGCCCTGGAGGCCGGCCAGCAGGATCACGACCGGCGGCTGGGCCGCGTAGTCGATGCCGACACCGCTCTCGCCCATCAGCAGCGTGAGCTCGTCGCGCACCACGCGGATGAGCGCCTGCCCGGGCGTCAGATTGCCGATGACGTCCTGACCGAGCGCCTTCGCCCGCACGCCGTCCATGAACGCTCGCACGACCGGCAGCGCGACGTCGGCTTCGAGCAGCGCCATGCGCACTTCGCGCAGCGTGGCGTCGATGTTCTCTTCGGTGAGCCGCGCCTGACCGCGCAGCTTCTTGACGACCGCTGTCAGGCGGTCACTGAGATTCTCAAACATGGTTCGTATGCTTCACTCGTTGCGGTCGCTCACCAGCCTTCCATGACTTCCTCGAACGGAAAGCGCAGACCGACCGTGTTCCACACCTCGGCGACGCGCTTCACGACCGGCTCGGCCTTGCGGAACCACTCGGGGTGCCGCGCGTGATTGTCGAAGACCTCGAAGGACTCCGGCTTCGGATCGCGATGCCCGAAGCGGTAGTAGAAGGACTTCACGAGATCCTCCATGCGCTCCTTGCCATAGGCGACGATGATGATGTCGCGGCTCGCGGAGAGACCGGTCGTCGCGACGTAATAGTGGTATTGCTCCCAATAGCGCAGGTAGGCGTCGAAGTAATCGGTGTTCGCGATCTCTTCCGGGTCGACGCCCGTGTACACGAGGTCGCGCCGCGCCCACTCTTCTATGTTGCCGCGGACCGCGAACTTGCCGTTCGCCGGCCAGCCGCCGGATTTCTCGTAGGTGGAGATGCACGACGTGACGGGATGGCGGACGGTCAGTATGTTCTCGACGGCGTGCCCGAGGATGCGATGGAAGAAGCCGCCGGCGTAAGTCCCCTTCGTGAGCTTCTTCGGCACGACGATCTTGCCGGAATGCGGTTTGTTCTTCCCGAAGTAGAGCTCGACCATCGTCAGGTACTCGGCCATCGTCTGCAGGCTCGTCGTCCAGGAGTTCACGCCGCGATCGAACGTGAACGGTCCGGCTTCGGGGAACCCGTCGTGCGCGATTACGTTCGGCACGCGGTCGGGGTGGAAGCCGAGCGCCCGGTAGATCTCCTTCGTCAGATACGAGCCGCCGTTGCGCGGCACGCCGATGATGTTGATGAAATGGAAACGAAGCTGGATATCCTTGATGAGCTCGACGTCGCCGGTCATGAGCGCGACGAGGAGCTGATAGGCGCGGCCGATCGCCTGCTGGCCGACGGCGTTCGAGAGCACGAGCGTCGCGTTGTCGGTCGCGCTGCGCACGAGGCGGGCCTGTTCGTTCGTCAGCGCCTCGGAGAGCTGATCGCCCCACACCGCGCCTTCGAAGGGCACCTCGGCGACGATGTGGTAGAGAAAATCAATGAAAACGGGCGATACGGGCAGCTCCCGATCGCTCAGCTTGATCTCGACACCCATGGGGAATCCTGGTTCCGGATTGAGGCTGCATGGTAAGAGGGACGCCCGGGCGGTTCAAGCGAACCGGGACGTCGCGCGCGCCTAACTCCTTGAACGCGCGGCCTCGCGATCCAGCAGCGCCGCGAAGTTGTCGAGCGACATCAAGTGCGCATAGAGACGCGCGAGCCAGCCGCGCGTCATCAACTCGCGAAGGTTCGCCACCGGCAGCTCGTTCAGCTTCACTTCGGCGACGCGCAGCATCCCGGTGAGGCGTTTGCGCGGCGCGGCGTTGGGATTGATGTCCGCTTCGAAAGGCTCGAGCAGGCCGAGGTCGTCTATCAGCTTCGCGAATTCGTTCGTCTGCTCGCGCGCCGCGTCGAAATCCTCGATGAGACGCCGCAGCGGGTCCCACGCCGGTGTCGGCTCGCCTCGCGCGTCGAGGAGCACGGGCGCGGCGTGCTGATCGAGACCGCTCTCTTCGACGAGTATCAGCGACTGCGCACGTCCTTCCGGGTCCGTGACGCGAGCGGTGTGGAACGGATAGCGCCGCACGTAGGCCGGACAATACGCTTCGGGCACCCACCGGCCCTCCTGCACGAACAAATTCACGCCCGGCTCGAGCCCGGTCAGCACTACGGGCTGCGGCAGGTTCGCCTCGTCGCGCGCGAAGACGATGGGGTAGGAGCGCGCGGCCGGCACGAATTC
This sequence comes from Gammaproteobacteria bacterium, assembly GCA_016209015.1. GTDB lineage: Bacteria > Pseudomonadota > Gammaproteobacteria > JACQWY01. The sequence goes on from JACQWY010000011.1 coordinate 84,466, forward strand.
CGGCACGGTCAGGTAGAACGAGTGAAGTGTCGCGGCGAAACTCTGCGCGCCGGCATGGATACCGCGCAGGCGATGTTTCGTCTTGTCGAATGGGGCGACCGCCCGGTAGCCCGGCGGTGCGGGGATCGCCATCGTCGGCCGTGGCTTACTGGCAGTCCTGCGGATTCGCGGCGGGCGTCGGATCGTGCGTGACCGGATTTCCCGAGCCGAGCGTGACGTTCGTCGGCGGGCCGCCGCGCTGGTCGACGAAGCCCCCCATGCCCTGCTCGAAGCCGAGCCTGCCGCCCTGCAGACCCGTCACGTCGATGCTGCCCTGGTGCACCTTGAAGTAGAGGCCCGGCTTCGGCTTGATGCCCATGTCCGGGCAGCCGTCGGTGCAGTCGATCGCCTCGACGTCCGTGCCGCGGATCCCGATTGTCGCCACCGCCGTGCGATAACGGATTCCGGCGTGATTGCGCTGACCGATCAAACCGGTCACGGCCCGGAAGCCGCCCTTCAGCAGATTGAAGAAGCCGCGACTCTCGTTCGCGTTGTCGCTCAGCTTGTAGTCCTCGATCTGGAAACGCGTGCTCGGACGCAGCACGATGAAGCTGCCGTCGGAGAGCTTCATGCGCATGAAGCTGTTCGTCGCAGTCACGACCGTATCGCCCGTGTTGACGGGATGACCCTGCTGGAGATTGCGGATGTCGCCTTCCGAGGTCGCGGCCTGCGCCTTCCCGGTCAGTGTCACGACTTCGCCGGCCTTGTCGACCGCGTAGACCGCGGGCAGCGCGCCCATGATTCCGGCAAAGAGCAGGGCCCCGAGGCCTCCCGCGACGGTCTTGCGTCTGGCGCCTGCGTTCATCATTGGCATAGCTGACCCTTGTTCGATTGTTGCGTGATTAGCCCGTCGCCACCACCGCCTTCGCCTTCTTCGCCCGTGTCGACGTTGTTGCGCCGCTCGTCATCTTCCGTCGTCGTGTCGTCGCTGAATTCATCCACGACCGGTGCCTTGAAGACCTCGGTGACCGGCGCGAGCAGGAGCTCGAGATCCGCGATGAAGCCCGTCGACAACACGTTCTTGATGCCGCTGACGCCGCCGGTCGTCGCGAAGAGGATGTTCTGATCGCCGATATCGAACGCGCCACCCGAGCCGATCGTGATCTTGCCCGTCTGCTTGCCCCCCGGCAGCGACAGGCCGCCGATCAGGATCGTCGTGCCCGGCAGGGTCTTGAAGTTCGTATCGGCGTAGAAGCCGGTACCGGCCATGCCGGAAACGTACGTGCCCTCGACCGCGATGGGATTCGTGTGGGTGTAGGCCGCGTACTGCGCGATGAAGCTCACCTTGGTCGGGTTGATGCTCTGGACTGGCCCGGTCAGTACCGGCCCATCCGACTGGAACACCACATACGGCGTATCCGGATCGTCGAATTTGAGGCCGCCGGAGGCGCCGCTGTGACCGAAGCCCGAGGCGCCAATCATGATGCCGCCCTGCGCGCGGAACACCGCGTTAGGACCCACCCCGACCTTGCCCTGGTACTCCGGCACCGGGAGATGCTGGCCGTCGGGACGCACTGCGAGCGACAACGCCTTGATCGTCAGCTCGTCACCGAGCTTCGCCGGCAGCGGCACGTCACCGATCAAGACGGAACCCGGGATGAACAATCCGCCGTTGTTGACCTCGACGTAGAGGTTCTTCGCGGCGAAATCGCCGACGATGAGCGTGTTGCCGCCGAAGCCGAATTTAGTCTCGCCCAGCATGGCGGTACCGGAGCTCGAACCGCGGGCCGAGCTGCCCAGGCCGATGCTCGAGGGCAAGGCGAACTGAGAGCTCAGGTAGAGGACGGTCTGGCCCGCGTACGTCCGATTGTCTATCGCGACGGCCGGTGCGAATGTGCCGGGCACGGCGAAATTGATCATCGGTGCGTTCGTCTGCACGCTGACCGGCCCACCGCCGTCGTCGCCGATGAACACTTCCGTGTTCGCGATGAGAATGCCGGCGCCGATGGTCTGGATGCCGCCTGCGCCACCGTTCCGAACCTGCACGTATCCGGAGGAGCCGCCGACGGCGGCAACCGGCCCGCCGATCGTGATCGCCCCGGCCGAGGTGTTGCGGATGCGGACGCCCGCGAAGCTCGGCCCGGTCGCGACGATCGTTCCGGCAACCGAGACACCGCTCTGGCCGAGGATATCGACCGCCGCACCGCTGTAGCTGGAACCGCCGTAACTCGTGCTACCGAGGTAACCGGACCCCGTCCCGCGCACGGAAATGCCGCTCTTCACCGCGACCGTCGCGCCCCTGAGTTGAACGAGCGCGTTCGAACTCGCTGCGGACGCCGTGATCGCGCCGTTGACAGCAATCGAGCCCGTGGCGCTGACGCGGATAATCTGCTGCCACTTCCCGACCGCACTCATCGCGCCGCCGACCGTGATGTTGCCGCCGGAGCTGTCGTTGTAGAGGCTGATCCATCCGCTGCCGCCGGTGTTGGCCACGCTGAGGTTGCCGCCGATGGCGATGTTGCCCGCGCCCTGGTTCTTCACGTAGATGGAAGAGCTCGAGCTCGCGGCGGTCGCGGTCATGTTGCCGCTGACGTTGATGCCTCCACCGTTCCAGTTCTCGATGTCGATCCAGGCTCCGGAGTCCCCACCGGTCACGGTGACGCTGCCGTTGACGTTGATCGCTCCCCCGCCCGAATTGTGTACGTACACCGAGCCGCTCGCGGAAGAGGAGGCTCCGCCGTTCGCCGTGAGATTGCCGTTGATCGCGATGCCGCCGCCGTTCGCGGAGTTGCCGATATCGATCGAGGCGTCGCCGCGCGTGGCCGTTGCCAGCACATTGCCGGTGATCTGCACGTTGCCGGTCGAGAAATTGTGCGCGGAGATGCTGGCCGAACCGCCGGTCGCCGTGATGTTGCCGTTGACGACGAGACCGTTCTGAGCGTTCAGATCGATGCTGGCACTGCCATAGGACGCGGCGGTTGCCACGGTGATGGCGCCGTTCAGGTTCAGGCTCGTGCCGTCCATGCGCAGCCGCGCGTCCCCCGAAGCCTGCACGGTGCGAACCGTGATGGCACCACTCGTCACGACCGGGCCCGACGATGCGTTGAAACGCAATCCCGCCCCGTACGATCCCGTGACCGACACCGCGCCGGTGACACCGATGTGCGTCGCGGCCTGTATGTTCAGCATCGCGCCGCCGAAATACGCGCCGCTGTTCGAGCCACCGCTGAAGCCGCTGAGCGTGGCACCTTGCGCGACGTCTACGGAATTGCCGGAGAGGCTCACAAGCGAGTAAACGCCCGTGTTCGGAATGGCGATCGCGCTGATCGGACCGGCCACCGTCAGATGAGCACCAGTGGCGGCGATATCCGCCTTCAACGCGCCGCTGCCCGTGAGCGTCAGCGAGCCCATCGTGACGTCGCCGTGGGCCGTGACCTGCACGCGGTTCGCGCTCACGTTGCCGAGTTGCACGACACCGGCGGTGCTGCCGGCCTGGGCGTTGAGCTGCCCCCTGAGCGCGATGTTCACGCCGGCGAGGTGGATATCGCCCGCGGCCGTGGGGAGAAACGTCGGGACACCGCTGCACACACCGAAGGAGCACGCCCCGGAATAGTTGCCGATGCCGAGCCTCAGGTTGCCCGCGAGGCTGCCCGACGTCGCATCGACGGTCATCGGGCCGGCCGCGAAGATTTCGTTCGTCGCGATGAGGCTGACGTTCACACCTGATTTGAGCTGGTTCTCGATGAAGCTCTTGCCGACGGTCGTGAAGCTCGAGGCGAGGCTGCCGCTGCCGTTGCCGTACGACGGATTCGAGGCGTCATTCAGGATCTTCAAACGCGCCGGATCGATGAAGAGCTGGCCGCCCTTGCCGAGCTCGACCTTGCCGCGCAGCGCGATGCTCTGGTGACCGCTGACCTCGACCGCGCCGCCAGTGCCGCCCTGGTCGCCACCGGTCGCGACGATGGTCGCGCCGGCCGCGAAATTCAGATGCCCGTCCGCGATCACGCGGACCGCGCCCCCGTTACCCGCAGCATCGCCGCTCGCATCGATCGTGGACTGCGGTGCGAGCGTCACGTCGTGGTCGCTGACTACGACGGCCTTGCCGCCGCTCTGGCCCTGCTCGCCCGCGACGTCGATCGTGCCGGCATTGACGACGTTGCCGCCACCCGCGGCGAGCACGATCTCGCCCTCGTGTTCCTGGATGGAGCGCGCACGCATGAGCCCTTCGTTGTTCACCGCCGCCGCGGCGAGGCCGTCCGCGACTTTCGCCGTCATCACCACGCGGCCGCCGTCGGCGACGATCTGGCCCGCGTTCTTCACGCCCGCGAGGGCGGAGACGGTCTTCTCGTCGACTGCGATGTTGACGAGGCCGTCCTGGTTGATGTCGAGCGTGATCTTGTTGCCGGAGGCGAGCGCGACGGTGCCGAGCTTCGCGCTGATGAGGCCGCTGTTGTCGGCGCGGTCGCCGAGCAGCGCGACGAAACCGTCCGCGCCGTTCGTCGAAATCCGTCCTTCGTTCACCACGGAAGCACCGTCCGGACTGTTCGCGGTCTTCGTGAACACGTAACGGCCGTTCATGAAATCGTCGTCGCGGATGTCCAGCACGCTCGCGGCGATCGCACCGACGTCCACCTGCGCGCCGGGTGCGAAATACACGCCGCGCGGGTTGACCAGGAACACCCTGCCGTTCGCCTCGAGGCGGCCGAAGATGCTCGACATGTCGGGGCCGACGACGCGGTTCAGAATCGCGGCGTTCGTACCCGGCTGCACGAACTTCACGTATTCGTTGCCGGCGATGGAGAACGACTGCCAGTTCATCACCGCCTGCTGGCTCGTCTGGGTGACGACGGTCGAGCCCGCATCCGGGCGTGCGACCGTGGCTGCACCGCCGAGGAGCTGCTCGCCGGCCGGACCGGCCAGCGCGAGACCCGGCAGCGCAGCGAGTGCGCCGTAGCCCAGCGCTATGCTCGTGCGGCTGCGAATGCCCGCCGCGATCGGCTTGAGAAAGAATTCCTGAGACGTGGCTGTCATGTTGGATCACCCGCGGCGCGCGAGGACGCGCCTGATTCCTGCGTGAGTTCTCGTAATCCTAGTCGTGCCCGATCCAGAACGGCTGCGAATTACTTCACGCCCGGTCCCCCCGTTTCGGCACCTTTTATCAATAGTTTGCAGAAAAGCCCGCCCACACGCGCGCACCGCCCTCGCCATCGGTCGAATCGTAAGCGCCGAGCGGATGCGAAACCGAAACGTCGACGTCGAAGTAGCGGGTCGCGTGCGCCAGGATCCCGAAGCCGATCCCGGTCAGCGACTGGGTGTGATGAACGCCGAGCTTCTCGTATTCCTTCGTGAACACGCGGCCGTGATCGATGAACACTTTCGCGGTGGTGTCGAACATCTTCCACTCCGGCAGCGGATGCTGCAGCTCGGCACTCAGGAAGTAGCCGTCGTCGCCACTGAGCTCGGAGGACGGGAACGCACGGACGCTGGTCGGGCCGCCGAGACGGAAGCGCTCGGTGTCGACGAGCGGCTTCGCGGAGGCGACGCCCGTCGCGCGGAGTGCGACGGAGAGCTCGTGGTAGACCTTGCGGAAGTGACTCAGGTCGATCTGGAATTTCGCCGCCTCGGCGTTGTTCTCGGCCTTGCCGCTGGCCGGCGTGTTCGCATCGAAGTTCGACGAGAACGAGAAATTCGCGGTGCTGAAGCTCGAATCCGGATGGATGTAAGTGACGAGGGCGGTCAGCACGCCGACGCCGATGTCCTCGCCGGACCGCGTGCCCGTGCCGCGCTCGAACTGCCGCGTCACGGTGCGATCGAAGCCGAGCCCCATGTACAGATTGAGATTCTTCGAGCGGATGAACGGGTGCAGCACGTTGATCCCGAAGTTGTCACCTTCGCCATCGAGATCCAGCGAGGAGAACGCCGCCGGCAGACGATTGCGATCGACGTTGTAGTCGTAGCGCGCGAAATAGGCCGAAACGCGCGTGCCCTGGTTCGTAATCGGCAGACTGTAGCGGAAACGGCCGTAGTGGAGCAGGCCGCGTTCGGCCATGACGCCCGACATCTCGAGCTTGTCACCGCGCCCCGTCAGGCCGTTCAGCGCGAGATCGGCCTCGGTGCGCCACTCGCCGATCGACGAGCGGCCGTAGTTGTTCAGGCGCAGCGCGGCATCGACCAGCTTCTCGGCGGATTGCACCGTGATGTCCGAGGTGCCGTATTCGTCGCCGGGCTGAATGACGCTCCTGGCGGAATAGCCCGGGAGATCGTTCAGCACGAGCAGCTGGCGCTCGAGCGCGGAGTCGCGGACCACTTCGCCGGACTTCAGGCTCGTCATGTTCCAGCGCAGGAAGTTCTCGTTGTAGCGGCGCTCGCCTTCGACGTTGATCTTGCCGATGCGGCCCTCGATCACTTCGAGCTTGATCGTGCCGGAAGCGACTTTCTGCGCCGGCACGTTCGCGCTTGCGACAGTGAAGCCGTGGGTGCGGTAATAGCGCGTGACGAGATCGGCGACGTCGTAGATTTCGAGCAGGGTGAGCTGCTTGCCCTCGTAGGGCGCGACGACCTGGTGGAGCTCGTCGCCCGAGATGGCACTGTTGCCCGTGATCTCGAACCGTTCGACGAGCACCTGCTTGCCGCCGGCGGGAACGCCCGCGCCGGCCTGCGGCGCGGCGGGCGCCTTCGGCAGGAGATCGGCGGGCGTCTTCGGCAATTCCTGGCGGGGACGCAGGGGTTCTTGCACGGTACCGGGCGTCGGTACGGCTTGGCCGTAGGCCGCGCAGGCGGTGGTGCAGGCGATTACGGCGGACAGGAGCCGCAGGGGCGTCGGGGCGCTTCTCACACTATTTAATCTCACAGCCGTATGGGAATCTTCCAAGGAAGATTATAAACACGATATAAGGGATTGCAAATTAAGCTTTTTTAGGGGGGCTTCAGTGCCCCTCCCCGATCCGGGCCGCTCGAGGCTCCAAGCAGCGCCGGAAGGAATCATACATTGCATGCAGGGTCTCCGTCCCGGCTTGCGCAGCGTACTTCGCGGCGAAGCGGCCGGCCGCCTCGCGAAACGCCGGCGCCGCGAGCAAGGCGGCGATTTTCCCGGGGATGTCGCCGGGCGCGAGCCGCGGCGCGGCGAGCCCCGCGCCATATTCCTCGAGCCGGCGCGCCGTCAGGAATTTCTCCAGGTTGTACGGCACGGCGAGCTGCGGCGTTCCGGCCTTGAGCCCGGACACGAGCGTGTTCAGGTTCGCGTTCGTGATCATGAGCGCGCTCTCGGCCGCGGCCCGCGGGACGTCGACGGGTTCGGACATCAGCTCCAGGGCCGGCAGCCGCGACCGCGCTCCGAGCGCGCCGCGATCGAGTCCCGGCGAGAAGAGGCAGACCCGCGCGCCTATCCCGGACAGCCCGGCCAGGATTTCGTCGAGCAGTATGCCGGGCTCGAGATAGGCGAAGACCGCCGGTCCCGCCCCGGCAGGCCAGCGCGGGGCCGCCCCGAACGCGGCATCTGCGTAAGTCCCGGCGTGCAGGACGCCGGGCCGCTCGGGATAGGGATCGAACTCCGGGACAGTCATCAGCACCTGCGGTGCCGCATAGAGATCGGCGAGGGCGGCGAGTGGCGCGGCATCGATTCCGGCGAGGGCCTCGTTCATGTTCGCGACGACCCGGTCCTCGGCCTCGAGCTGGCGGGCACGGTCGTGCGGCAGCCAGTAGCGGAGCGGGGGAACGGGGCGCAGCAGCGGCGGCGAATAGAAGCCGCTGCCGCAGACGATCGTGGGCACGCCGAGGGCGCGGCCCGCCATGAGCGCACTCGGGCTGAAGTCGGAGAAAATCGCGTCCGGTGCACGGGCGCGGAGCAGATCGCGCCAAGCGCGGGTCCGCACGGCGAGCGCCGCGCCGTCATCGAACCCGCAGTTCAGCAGGATCTCGGCGAACGTATACGGCAGCCGGATCCGACGCGCGGGCGGCGTCTCGCCCAACGGCGCCGCGAGAATTTCTGGCGCGTCGGCGCCGAACACGGCCGCGGCACGTTGCGGCGCCCGGGCCACGTAGACGACGCGATGGCCTTCCCCGCGCAGCTTCGCGACGAGCTCGCGATAGCGCAGGACGTGGCCGTAACCGGTGCCGTACTCCCAGCAGATGCAGATCGTCGCCATCGTCCTCCCGGACCGCTGCGGAGACCGGGCGAGCCCGGCCCCCTTGCGCTTCATTCGCCCGGCGAATTATGCAATCATGCGGCGCACAGCACACCGATCCGCCTATGGAAATTTCCTTGCTCGGTCTCCTCGCCATCATCGCGTACCTGGCGGCCGCCGTGCGCATCGCTGGCGGACGTCATGCCCTATCCGTGCTCGGTCTCGATGCTCGCCAGCAGGGGCTCGCGCTCGCCGGAATCGCCGTACTCATGCACGCCGTCGTGCTCTATCCGAGCACGCTCGTCGGCACGGGCGTCAACCTCGGCGTCTTCAACGCAGGCTCGCTCGTCGCATGGTGCGTGACGGTGAGCGTCGTGGTCCTCGCACTCGTCAAACCGATCGAGAGTCTGGCCGTCGTGATCCTGCCGGTCGCGGCCGCAGCGATAGCGCTGACACTGATGTTCCCGGGCGCGCGGCTCATCACCTCGCACGTCGCGGTGGGACTCGAGCTGCACATCGCGCTCTCGATCGTCGCCTACAGTTTCTTCGTCATCGCGACCATCCAGGCCCTCTTCCTCGCGTTCGCCGAGCGCAAGCTGCGCCAACGCCACCCGATCCTGAATTTCCTGCCGCCGCTGCCCACGATGGAATCCGTGATGTTCCAGCTCACCGGGCTCGCGTTCGTGCTGCTGACGATCGCGCTCGCGCTCGGCACGCTCTACATCGTGAACGTCCGCACCCAGCACCTCGGACACAAGATCACCTTCTCGCTGCTCGCCTGGCTCGTCTTCGCGGTCCTCGTCACCGGGCGCTGGCGCTATGGCTGGCGGGGGCGCCACGCGGTCAAATACGTCGTCACCGGCTTCGTTCTGCTCGCGATCGGTTTCTTCGGCACGAAAGTCGTCCTCGAACTGATTCTCCACCGGGCCTGAATGATTCCGGACGACCCGGTGTTACTGCTCGTCGGCACCCTGGTCGGGATGATCGTCGGCGCGGCCTACTTCGCCGGCACCGAGACCGCGCTCATGGCACTCAACCGCTACCGCCTGCGCCACCTCGCCGATCGCGGCCACCCGGGTGCGAAGCGCGCGTCCAAACTCCTGGAGCGGCCGGATCGGCTGATCGGCTTCATCCTGCTCGGCAACACGTTCGTGAACATCGTCGCGACCCAGATCGCGACCATCGTGACGCTCGAGGCGTACGGCGAGCACGGCCTCATCGTGGTGACCGCCGTGCTCACCGTCCTGCTCCTCGTCTTCGGCGAAATCCTGCCGAAGACTTTCGCCGCGCTGAATCCCGAGCGTGTCGCGTTCCCGTCGAGCTGGCTCCTGCTGCCGCTCATGTGGCTCTGCCATCCGATCACCGCGACGCTGAATGCGGCGACGAATGCGATTCTGAAACTCTTCCGCACCGAGCCGCGCGGCAGCGGCGCGGAGGCGTTGAACCGCGAGGAGCTGCGCACCGTCGTGAAGGAAGCCGGCGCCATGATTCCCGAGAAGCACCGCGACATGCTGTTCGGCATTCTCGATCTCGAGAAGGCGAACGTGCAGGACATCATGATCCCCCGCGGCGAGATCGTCGCCATCGATCTCGACGAGGACTGGGTCGACGTGGTCGATCAGATCGTCGCCTGCCGCCATACCCGCGTGCCCTGCTACCGCGGCAGCATGGACAACGTCATCGGCATCCTGCACATGCGCAATCTCGCCCGCCTGATGCGTGACGACGACGGCTTCGGTCGCGAAGACTTGGTCTCGATCCTGGCCGAGCCCTACTACGTACCGCTCAAGACCGACCTCAACACCCAGCTCATCAACTTCCAGGTGCAGCGTCAGCGCATGGGTCTCGTCGTCGACGAATATGGCGACATCGAAGGGCTCGTGACGATCGACGATCTGCTGGAAGAGGTCGTCGGCGAATTCACCACCGTGCCGCAGTTCAATACCCGGGGCATCGTGCCGCAGGCCGACGGCAGCTTCCTCGTCGACGGCTCGGCCTATGTTCGCGAGCTGAATCGGGGCTATGGCTGGAGTTTTCCGGACGAAGGGCCGAAAACCCTGAACGGGCTGATCATGGACGCCCTGGAGGACATCCCGGAGACCGGGACGAGCCTGCGCATCGGCGGCTACACGATCGAAATCGTGCACAGCACCGGGCATTCGGTGCGAACGGCGCGGGTGTTCCCGCCCCACGTGGAACCCGGCGCGCCCGGCGGAGAGGAAGCACATGACGAAACCAGAGACTGAACAACGCCGCTTCCATCGCCTGTGGGCGGATGGCACGGCAGTCCTGACGGTGAACGGCACGGAGCATCGCGCCCCGCTCGTCGATCTCTCACTGAAGGGCGTATTGATCAGGAAGCCCGCAGATCTCGCGCTCGCGGCGGACGCACCCGTCACGCTCGTCGTCCTGCTCGGTGAGGGCGGACCGCGCATCGCGATGGAAGGCCGTGTCGCGCACGTCGAGGCCGAGACCATCGGCATCTGCTGGCAGCAGATCGACCTCGACAGCATTTCCGAGCTGCGCCGCTTCGTGGAACTCAACCTCGGCGATTCCGACGTGTTGAATCGGGAGCTGAGCCAGCTCTTCACGTGAGCTCCGGACCGGGTGTCCGAGGCTCGGATGCGGGTCTGATTCTTCCAAAGCGCATGTCGAAGGGATCCTCGGCGCATCGCGTCGATTCCGCGCTCGATGCGCCTCCATCGCCGGCACCTCGTGTAGGTCCTGCGCCTGTCTAAGGAAGCTCTGAACAAGTTCAGAGCTTCCTGCGGCACATGGACGTGCCGCCGTGAACAGTGGCGTAAGCCTTTGTTCACGTAAGGTCGGTAAGAACCACGCTTCTTGCCGACCGTGCTCTGAAAAGTCCAGGATGGACTTATTCAGAGCTTCCCTAAATCAGGTCCAACGCCTCGGCCAAGCGGCTCACCGGAATCACCTCGATGTCGCGCGCGCCGCCCTTGGGCGCATTCGCCTTCGGGACGATGGCCCGTTTGAAGCCGTGCTTCGCCGCTTCCTTCAAACGCTCGGGCCCGGCCTGCACGGGCCGGATTTCGCCGGCGAGCCCGATTTCGCCGAACGCGACGAGATCCTGCGCGACCGGCCGATCGCGCAGGCTCGATATCACCGCGAGGAGGGTCGCGAGATCCGCGCCCGTCTCCGTGACCCTGACCCCGCCGACGATGTTCGCGAAGACGTCGCTGCCGCCGGTCGCCACGCCGCCATGTCGATGCAACACCGCGAGCAGCATCGCCAGACGATTGTGCTCGAGCCCGACGGTCACGCGCCGCGGATTCGCGAGCACGCTCTGATCGACGAGCGCCTGGACCTCCACGAGCAGCGGCCGCGTGCCCTCGCGCGTGACCATCACGACGCTGCCCGGCACCGGCTGCTCGTGGCGCGAGAGCAGCATCGCGGAGGGATTCGTCACCTCTTTCAGACCGCGATCCGTCATCGCGAAGACGCCGAGCTCGTTGACCGCGCCGAAACGATTCTTGAACGCCCTGACGAGACGATACCGCCCGCCCTGCTCGCCCTCGAAATAGAGCACGGCATCGACCATATGCTCGAGCACGCGCGGCCCGGCGAGCGCGCCCTCCTTCGTGACGTGGCCGATGAGGTAGACCGCGGTCCGTGAGTTCTTCGCGAAGCGCACGAGCTGCGCCGCGCACTCGCGCACCTGCGCGATGCTGCCCGGCGCCGATTGCATGGCGGAGGAATACACGGTCTGGATGGAATCGATGACGAGGATCCCGGGTTGCTCGGCACGCGCGAGCGCGAGGATGCGATCGATGTCGGTGTCCGTCAGCACCCGCAGACCCGCCCCGGGCAGCGCGAGCCGCGACGCACGCATCGCGATCTGCGCGGAGGATTCCTCGCCGCTGACGTAGAGCGATTTCACGCGGTCCTGGACGAGCGCGAGGCTCTGCAGCAGCAGCGTCGACTTGCCGATTCCGGGGTCGCCGCCGAGCAGAACGATGGAGCCGGCGACGAGCCCGCCCCCGAGCACGCGATCGAGCTCGCCGATGCCGGTGGCGTAACGCGCCTCGGCTTCCGGGCGCACTTCGCCGAGCGTGACGATGCGCGGCGCCTCGCCGCTGTAGGAAGCGTGGCGCGATTTAGCGGCGGCGGTATCCGCGACGAGCGTCTCGACGAGCGTGTTCCACTGCCCGCAGTCCGGACACTGGCCCGCCCATTTCGACTGCGCCGCACCGCACTGTTCGCACTGGTACTGGCGCTTCGTCTTCATCCCTGCGTCTCGACGAACTGCGCGCGCATGCGCATCCGGCAGAGGAGCTCGTAGGGAATCGTGCCCGCGCTCCGCGCGACGTCCTCGACCGGCAGCGCCGGTCCCCACAGCGTCACCGGATCGCCGACGCGCGCCTCCGGCACCGGTCGCAGATCCACGGTCAGCATGTCCATCGAGGCGTGTCCGAGCACTTGCGTGCGCACACCGTTCACGAGCACCGGCGTGCCCGTGCCCGCGTGGCGCGGATAGCCGTCGCCGTAGCCGAACGCGACGACACCGATCGGCATGTCCCCGGGACAGCGGAACGCCTGGCCGTATCCGACGCCGCCGCCGGCCGCGACGCGCTTCACCGCGATGAGCGCGGAAGTGCAGGTGAGCACGGGCTTCAGGCCGAGATCGGCGCCGCTGGAATCCGCGAACGGCGAGACGCCGTAGAGCATGATGCCGGGCCGCACCCAGTCTCCGTGTGCGTCGGGGCGATTCAGGATCGCGCTCGAGTTCGCGACGCAGATCTCGCCGCGACGGCCTTCCATCGCGACGCGGAACGCGGCGAGCTGGCGCTCGATGCTCGGGTCGCCCGGAATGTGCGCGCTCGCGAAGTGGGTCATATAGCGAATGACGCGATCCGGCCGCGCGAGCGCCTCGAAGACACGCCCGAGCTCGTGCGGCGCGAAGCCGAGTCGGTGCATGCCGGTATCGATCTTGATCCAGGCGGGGATCGGCTCGGGCACGGCGGCGAGCATCGCGATCTGCTCGTCGTTGTGAACCACGGTTTCGAGGCCGTGGGCGACGATTTCGGGGATTTCGGCGGCTTCGAACGGACCGTCGAGCAGCACGATGGGCTGGCGGACATCGGCGGCGCGGATGCGGATCGCCTCTTCCACCGAGGCGACGCCGAACGCATCGGCCGCGGTGAGCGCGCGCGCCATGCGCGCAACGCCGTGTCCGTAGCCGTCCGCTTTCACGATCGCGAGGATGCGGCGCCCCGGCGTCGCGCGCCGCACGAGGTCCAGATTCCAGCGGGCAGCGTCGGCGTCGATCAGGGCCCGGGCGGGCCGCGTCATGCGCGTCCCTCGAGCGAGCCGTAGCTGTCGTGAGCGAGGTTCTCGAAGCGCGTGTACTCGCCGAAGAAGCGCAGCTTGCGCACGCCGATCGGTCCGTTGCGCTGCTTGCCGATGATGATTTCCGCGATGCCCTTGTCGGTGCTGTCCTCGTTGTAGACCTCGTCGCGGTAGATGAACATGATCACATCCGCGTCCTGCTCGATCGCGCCCGACTCGCGGAGATCGGACATCACGGGCCGCTTGTCGCCGCGCTGCTCGAGACTGCGGTTGAGCTGCGAGAGTGCGATCACCGGGACATTCAACTCCTTGGCAAGCGCCTTCAGCGAGCGGGAGATCTCCGAGATTTCCGTCGCCCGGTTCTCGCTCGTGCCGTGCACGTGCATGAGCTGCAGGTAGTCGATCACGACCATGCCGAGGCCGTGCTCGCGGGCGAGGCGTCGACAGCGCGCCCGCAGATCGCCCGGCGTCAGCGCCGGCGTGTCGTCGATGTAGAGCTTCACTTCCGAGAGATGGCCGACGGCGTGCGTCAGGCGCGGCCAGTCGTCGTCGCCGAGCTTGCCAGTGCGCAGCTTGTGCTGATCGATGCGGCCGAGCGAGGACAGGAGACGCATCGCGAGCTGCTCGCTCGGCATTTCCATGCTGAAGATCGCGACCGGCGTGTCGGCGTGCAACGCCGCATTCTGCGCGAGATTCAGCGCGAATGCGGTCTTGCCCATCGAGGGACGACCGGCAACGATGACGAGATCGGAAGGCTGCAGCCCCGAGGTCATGTCGTCGAGCTCGGCGTAGCCCGTCGGCACGCCCGTGATCGGGCTGTCGCGCTGGTGGAGCTGATCGATGCGATCGAGCGCGGCGACGAGCAGTTGCTTGATCGGCTGGAAGCCCTTGCGGCCGCGCGATTCGCGCTCGGCGATCTGGAAGACGACGCGCTCGGCATCGTCGAGGAGCTCGAGCGCGGATCGCCCCTCGGTACGGAACGCGCTCTCCGCGATGTCGGTGCCGGCGCGGATGAGGCTGCGGAGCACCGCACGCTCGCGCACGATGTCGGCGTAAGCGCCGATGTTCGCGGCGGTCGGCGTATTGTCGGCGAGCTGGGCGAGATATTGCAGACCGCCTGCCGCGGCGAGCTGCCCGTTCATCTCGAGCCATTCGGCGAGCGTGACGATGTCGTAGGGCTTGCCGGCATTCGCGAGCGCTTCGACGCCGCGGAAGATCGAGGCGTGATCGCGGCGATAGAAATCCTGATCGGTGAGCTTCTCCGAGATCTGCAGCCAGGCCTCGTTGTCGAGCATGAGCCCGCCGAGCACGGACTGCTCGGCCTCGACGGAATGCGGCGGAACGCGCAGCCCCTCGGTCGCGCGATCCGGCGACGGGCTGCGGAAAGGATTCTCCGCGGCCATCAGCGGCGCTGACGGACGACAGCGCGGCAGGCGCGCACCGGACGGTGCGTGCCGCCGGTCACTGCCTTATTCCTCGTCCGCGGCAGCGGGCGGGGCGGCCGGCGCGTCCTCCGAGACGACCACGACCGTGACGGTCGCGTTGACGTCGGCATGCAGGTGCACGTCCACGCTGTGCCGGCCGAGCATGCGGATCGGGCCGTTCGCGAGGCGCACTTCGCGCTTCTCGACCGTCTGACCGAGCGCGGCGAGCGCGTCCGCGATCTCGCCCGTGCCGACCGAGCCGTAGAGCCGGCCTTCGGCGCCGGACTTCGCGGCGATCGTCACCTCGAGATCGGCGAGCTGCGCGGCGCGCGCTTCAGCGGCCGACAGCACGTCCTGGTGGGCTTTCTCCAGATCGGCGCGCTGTGCCTCGAACTTCGCGATGTTGTCCGCCGTCGCGGGTACCGCCTTCTTCAGCGGGATGAGGTAATTGCGACCGAACCCCGAACGCACGCGCACCTTGTCGCCGAGCTTGCCGAGATTGTGGATCTTTTCGAGCAGGATCACTTCCATCGTCGTTTCCTTCAGTCAAAACCTGTGCGGGTGGCCCTGCGCCAGCCGCTATTCATGGCCCGGCTGCCGTCCGCGCGGCGGTCCGAGCTTGCGAAAATCCGCGAGCATGTCGGCGATGCCGACGATTGCCAGTACCGCGCCGGTGAGCAGCGTGGCGAGTGCCAGCAGCACATACAGCATGCCCAGCCAGGCCGCCCGCCACCTCAGAGCGTAAGCCCGCGCATGCGTCACCGCGAGGCCCTGGAAGGCGAACATCGACACCAGCAGCAGGACGCCGTCGTTCGCGAGTCCGGCATAGCTGCCCCGCGCCATCTGCAGCATCGCCGCTATCGCGACGAGCGCGGCGACCGGTGACACCGCCCGCGGCAGCCGCAGCGCGTGAAATTCGCCGCGGAAGCCACCCGGGTTGTACAAAGCCGCCTGCCACCACCGCGCCGTCAACAGCGTACCGGCGAGCAGCGCCATCACCATCACAATCGCCGATTCGTGCATCACGCCCGCGAACACCGCGAGCTGCTGCTCGTCGAACAGCGTACCGCCCTGCGCCTTCAGATGCGCGTTCACCGCATCGAGCTGGCCGCGCCAATACGCGACGACATCCGGATGCGTCGCGCGCATCGCGACCGCGTAGCAGGCCACGGCACAGGCATTCACGCCGATCGCGCGTCCCTGGTCCGCGGTCCGGCGCAGCACGATTGCGCCACACCACACCCCGGCCCAGTAGATCGGCAGCGTCAGCGCCGGTCCGAGGCTCATGGCCTGGGTGAGCTTCACCCAGACGCTCAACACCGCGGCCGGCAGCAGCACCAGGAGACCCGGTACCGCGCCGTGGCGCAGCGTCGCCAGCGCTCCGATCGCCCCGCTCACGAGCAGGAACGGCGGGAACACCGAGGCCATGAGCGCGAAGCCCGCCGCATAGAGTCGCGCGGCCCAGGGGCTGCGCATCGCGGCGGCGGCTAGCGAACGCATCGCCCGGCCTCCTCTCTCGTCTCAGACTGGCGCCGTTCGCGGCCGCGCCAGGGCTTGCCGCCGGCCGTTCCGGCCGGACGCACGATCAATGCGAATCGCAGAAAGGCAGGAGCGCGAGGAAGCGCGCCCGCTTGACCGCCGTCGAGAGCTGGCGCTGGTAGCGCGCCTTCGTGCCGGAAATCCGGCTCGGGACGATCTTGCCGTTCTCGGAAATGTAGGCCTTGAGCGTGTTGAGATCCTTGTAGTCGATTTCCTCGACGCCTTCGGCCGTGAACTTGCAATAACGGCGGCGGCGGAAATGCCGGGGGGAGCTGCTGCGCATCGGGTCTTACTCCGCGTTTGCGGCCTCGGCGGCCGGCTCGATGGATTCGGATTTGTCGGCGGCGGCCTGCGCGGCGGCATTGCGCGCGCGGCGCTCGCCTTCACGCTCTTCCTGCTCGTCCTTGGCCTTGGCCATGATGGACGGCTCGACGACCGCCTTGTCGCGGCTGATGACGAGGTGACGGAGCACGGCGTCGTTGAAGCGGAACGCGCTCGTCAGCTCGGTCAGCACCGGCGCGTTGCACTCGATGTTCATGAGCACGTAGTGCGCCTTGTGGACCTTGTTGATGGGATAGGCGAGCTGGCGACGGCCCCAGTCTTCGAGGCGGTGGATCGCGCCGCCGCCGGTTTCGATCATCGAGCGGTAGCGCTCGACCATCGCGTTGACTTGTTCGCTCTGGTCAGGATGGACCAGAAACACGACTTCGTAGTGTCTCAAGTGGTATCTCCCCACGGTTTAAGCTTCCCGACGTCGCGGTGAAGCAAGGAGTGATGATTTGGGTCCCTGGAAGGGAGGCGTATTCTAGGCGCCCCCGCCCGCCCTGTAAAGGAAGGGAATTCCGGGGCTTACGCCCCCCGCCCCGCGAGCTGGCGGCGGGCTTCGAAGAGGCAGACCGCGGCCGCCGTCGAGAGGTTCAGGCTCGCCACGCGGCCATGCATCGGGATGCTGACGAGGCCGTCGCAGTGCTCGCGGGTCAGGCGCCGGAGGCCCCGGCCTTCGCCCCCGAACACGAGCGCGAGCGGCCTGGCGAGGTCGGCCGTATACAGGGTGTCCGGCGCGTCGTGGCTCGCGCCGACGACCCAGAGCCCCGCTTTCTTCACGTCCTCGAGCGCCCGCGCGAGGTTCGTCACGGCGACGAGCGGCACGGAATCGACCGCCCCGCTCGCGACTTTCGCGACCGTCGGGCTCAGGCTCGCGCTGCGGTCGCGGGTAACGATGACGGCCCGGGCCCCGGCACCGTCCGCGACGCGCAGACATGCGCCGAGATTGTGCGGGTCCTGGATCTGGTCGAGCACGAGCACGAGCGGGTTCGCGGCCGGGTCGAGCGTCGCGAGCAGATCGGGCAGCTCCTGTCCCGCCGGCAGGCGCCGGCGCAGCAGCACGCCCTGGTGCAGGGCATTCCCGGACAGGCGATCGAGCGTCGCCCGGTTCACGCGCTGCGGCTTCACTCCCGCGCCGCGCGCGAGCGCGACGAGGCCGTCCGCCTCTTCGTCCTGGAGGTCGTCGCGCACCCACAGTTCGAGCGCATCGCCCGGCGCGAGCCGGAGCGCGGCCTCGACGGTGTGCAGCCCCCACACCAGGATCGGTTTCGCGGACATGCTCAGCGCCGCGACTTGCGGCGGGGCGCACCTGCCGCGGTCTCGGCGAGGACGTAGTCGATCTGCCGATCGTCGAGACTCACACGCGCGACGCGCACGGTGAGCTTCTGGCCGACCCGGTACTCGCGCTTCGAGCTCCGGCCGCGCAGGCGATGGCCGATGGCGTCGAACTGGTAGTAGTCCTCCGGCAGCGCGGTGACGTGAACGAGCCCTTCGACGAACAACTCGTCGAGCTGCACGAAGAGCCCGAACGAGGTCACGCTGCTGACGATGCCGGGGAAGGATGCGCCGACCTTGTCGAGCATGTATTCGCATTTCAGCCAGGACACCGCGTCGCGCGTCGCCTCGTCCGCGCGTCGTTCCGTGTGCGAGCAGTGCTCGCCGAGCGCCACGCCCTCCGCCGCTTCGTCCTCGCGCTTCGGCACGCGCGCGATCTGGGCCTTGATCGCGCGATGCACGACGAGATCGGGATAGCGCCGGATGGGCGAAGTGAAATGCGCGTAAGCCGCGAGCGCGAGCCCGAAGTGACCGACGTTCTCGGGGCTGTAGACGGCGAGCTTGAGACTCCGCAGCAGCACGGTCTCGATGAGATGGCGATCGGGACGATCCGCGGCCTGCTTCAGCACTTCCGCGAAGTGGATCGCCACCGGCCGCTCGCCGCCGCCGAGGTGCATGCCGAGCTCGCCGAGGAACTGCCTGAGCGCCTCGACGCGCTGCGCATCCGGGCCGTCGTGAATGCGGAAGAGGCCGGGCCGGCGGTGCTTGATCAGGAATTCCGCGGCCGCGACGTTCGCCGCGACCATGCACTCCTCGATGAGCCGGTGCGCGTCGTTGCGCGTCTGCTGCTCGATGCGCTCGATCTTGCGCTCGGCGTTGAAGACGAAGCGCGGCTCGACGGTGTCGATGTCGAGTGCGCCGCGCTCGTCGCGCCGCGTGCGAAGCTGCTGGTAGAGGCCGTAGAGCGCCATGACGTGGGCGCGGATCGAGCCGCGCGGCGACTCTTCCGGATTCGCGATCCAGCCGCCGACCTCGGCATAGGTGAGCCGCGCGTGCGAACGGATCACGGCGTCGTAGAAGCGCGCGCGCTTCGTGTTGCCCTCCGCATCGAAGCCGAGCTCGCAGACGAGCGCGAGCCTGTCGACTTCGGGATTGAGGGAGCAGATGCCGTTCGAGAGCACCTCGGGCAGCATCGGGATGACGCGGTCGGGGAAGTACACGGAGGTGCCGCGCTCGCGCGCCGCGGCGTCGAGCACCGTGCCCGGCCGGACGTAGTGCGCGACGTCCGCGATCGCGACGTAGAGCGTCGCGCCTTCGCGGCCCGGCTTGCAGTACACCGCGTCGTCGAAATCGCGCGCGTCGACGCCGTCGATGGTCACGAACGGCAGATCGCGCAGATCCTTCCGGCCTTCGATCGCGGATTCGACGACCTGCGAGGGGACTTTCGCGAGCTCGGGCTCGAGATCCTCCGGCCACTGCACGGGCAGCCCGTGGGTGCGGATCGCGATGTCGACTTCCATGCCCGGCGCCATGTGATCGCCGAGCACTTCGACGACGCGGCCGAGCGGCTGGTAGCGCGCGTCGGGCTGCTGCTCGATGCGCGCGATGACGATCTGGCCCGATTCCGCGCCGGTCTCGAGACCGTTCGCGATCAGGATGTCCTGATTGATATTGCGATTGTCGGGGACGACGAACCCGACGCCGCCCTCGCGGAAGTAGCGTCCGACGACCTCGGTGTTCGCGCGCTCCAGCACCTCGACCACGTTGCCGTAGGGCCGCTGGCGGTCGTCGACGCCGGCAATGCGCACGAGCACGCGATCGCCGTGCAGCACGCGCCGTGCCTCACGATGCGCGACGTAGACGTCGTCGCCGCCCTGGTCGGGACGCACGAACGCGAAGCCATCCGGATGGCCGAGCACGCGGCCGGGAATGAGCTCCATGCGCTCGGTGAGGCCGAAGCGATTGCTGCGCGTCTCGATGAGCTGGCCGTCGCGGACCATGGCATAGAGGCGGCGCGTGAGCCCGTTCAGGGCCTCGCCGCCGTCGACCTCGAGGCCGCGGGCAATGGCTTTGATGGCGCACGGCGCGCCTTCGGCCTCCAGGTATTTCAGGATCGCTTCGCGGGAAGGGATTTCGACGGCGTACTCGGGGGTTGCGCGCGTTGTGTCGTAGTGTCTCTGGTTGCGTCGCCTCATTGACTCGCTCAGGTGGGTTCGGTAGATTTCGCGTCCCGCTGCCGAGATGGCGGAATTGGTAGACGCGCTGGTTTCAGGTACCAGTGGAGAGATCCGTGGAGGTTCGAGTCCTCTTCTCGGCACCAAGCTGAAGACCGTATCGTCCCACAGCGGACGCACGATAGGAAGCGCACCGACCGCGACCGGAGCCGCTCCGACACGCGACTGGCCCGCGCCGCAGGCGGAGTAAGCCGTTCGCATCATGATTCCGATGTCCGTCGTCCGGACTTCGCCACGCGCTCCGGCGCGACCCGCGGGTCCGCGGGTCCGCCGCGCTAGGCGGCTCCCCCACGTTGGCGGATACTTCGCGCCATGAAGAAGCTCCTCGCGCTGAGCATGCTCGGCGGCATCCTGCTCGGCGTCTATCTCACCGTGCACAGCGGACTTGCGGCCGTCGGCAGCGTGCTCGCGACCGCGGGCTGGGGTCTCGGCCTCGTCGCCGTCGCGCATGTCGTCCAGGTCGCGCTCTCCGGCCTCGCGTGGCACGCCGCGCTCGGGCGCCGGTTCACGGGCAGCGCCTGGACGCCGATCGCGCTGCGCTGGATCCGCGAGTCCATCAACAGCATGCTGCCGGTCGCGCAGATCGGCGGCGAAGTCGCGGGCGCGCGCCTCCTCACGCTGCGGGGCGTGCCGAGCGGCATCGCGGCGGCGAGCGTCGTCGTCGACATCACGTTCGAGCTCGTCACGCAGGTGCTGTTCACGGTGCTCGGCCTCCTGCTCTTCCTCGTCCACGGCCATCGCAATCCCGCCGAGCACTTCTGGATCGTGTTCGGCACGCTGATCATGATCCCGACGGCGCTCGTCTTCCTGGTCGCGCAGCGCCGCGGCATGTTCCATCGCGTGGAGGATTTCCTGAACTGGCTCGCCGAGCGCCTGCCCGGCCCGAACTGGGGTCGCATGGAAGGCCTGCACGACGGCATCCATGCACTGTATCGCGAGCCGAAAGCGATCCTCATGGGCTGCTACTGGCACCTGCTGTCATGGGTCGCGGGCGCGGGCGAGATCTGGCTGATTCTTCATCTCTGCGGTGCCGACACCTCGCTCGAAGCCTCGTTCATCCTCGAGAGCCTCGGTCAGGCAATCCGCACGGCGGCCTTCCTCGTGCCCGGTGCGTTCGGCGTGCAGGAGGGCGGCTTCATGCTGCTCGGCGCGATGTTCGGTCTCGCGCCCGAAGTCGGTCTCGGGCTCTCGCTCGCCAAGCGCGTGCGCGAGCTCCTGCTCGGTGTGCCCGGCATGATCGCCTGGCAGGTTCTCGAAGGCCGGCATCTGCTCGCACGACGGCGCGCGGCGACGCAGACGGTCGAGGCGGAATGAAAGACGCTCGGAACTCGTTCAGAGCGTCCTGAAGCGGCCCGCAGGGGATGACGATCGCGGAGGATTTCGCGGTCGTCCGGCGGCAAAGTGAAGCGAGGCCGGGGCGGAGCGCCCGCGAGCCTCGCAACGTGACTGCAGGATCGTCGACACATGGCTCACAATTCCTGGACCCATCGCCTGGCACGCGCTGCCATCCGGCCGCTGCTCGGCACTTCGGTGACTCCAAATCAATTGACCACGGCCCGGCTCGTGACGGGGCTGCTCGCCTGCGCCGCGTTCGCGCTCGGCACGCGCGACGGCGAGATCTGGGGCGGCATCATCTGGGTGCTCTCCGCCTTCCTGGATCGCGCGGACGGCGAGCTCGCACGGCTCGGCAACATGATGAGCCCGCAGGGGCATGCCTATGACTACGCCTGCGACGTCGCCTGCAACGGTCTGGTGTTCTTTGCGATCGGCATCGGCCTGCGCGATTCCCCGCTCGGGGCGTGGGCGATCCTGATGGGGCTCGTCGCCGGCATCACGGTCACCGCCGCCTCGCTGTGGTCGGAGTCGCTGGAACGCCAGCTCGCGAGCGGCCGCAAGGCTTACGAAGGCGCGGGCGGTTTCGATTTCGACGACATCCTCTATGCGTTCGGCCCGGTGGCGTGGGCGGGTTGGCTGATGCCGCTCCTCGTCGGCGCGAGCCTCGGCGGCCCGGTGTTCGCGGTGCTGACCTGGGTGCGCCTGCGTCAGGCGCGCGTGGTCGCGAGCTGAGCGTCGCAGCGGGAGGGCGCATGGCGATCGAGAGTCACGTCGCGGACATCTCCCACGTCATCCAGCTCGCGGTCGCGCCGGTGTTCCTGCTGACCGCGATCGCGACGATCATCAACGCCGAGAACACCCGCCTCGGGCGCATCGTCGATCGCCAGCGCGTGCTGCTCGACAAGCTCGCCGGCCTCGGCGAGGCGGAAGCCGAGGCCGGCCACGCGGAGCTGCGCATTCTCGGCCGCCGCATCACGTTCATCTATTTCTCGATCCTCTGCGCCGTCGTCTCGGCGCTCCTCGTCTGTCTCGTCGTCGCCGGCGCGTTCATCGGCGCGATGTTCGATCTCGAGCTCGCGCAGGGCGTCGTCGCGCTCTTCGTCGCGGCGATGGTCGCGCTCGTCGCGAGCCTCTCGCTGTTCCTGCGCGAAGTGTTCTTCGCGGTGCGCGTCGCCATGCAGCGCATGAACTGACCCCAGGCCGTCGCCGTTGCGGTCGAGGGATACTCGCTGCGCCGTCGTTTGTGTAGAGTGCGGCTCGGCGCCCTGCGCCCCCTGATTGCCCAACCGACCGCTCCGCCGGGAGTGATCGCACAGCCTGGAGATCCCCTGTGACCACGACCGCTTTCATCTGCGACGCCATCCGCACCCCCATCGGCCGCTACGGCGGCGTGCTGTCCACCGTGCGTACCGACGATCTCGGCGCCGTGCCGCTGCGCGCCTTGATGCAACGCCATCCGCACGTGGACTGGGCCGCGATCGACGACGTGATCTTCGGTTGCGCGAACCAGGCGGGCGAGGACAATCGCAACGTCGCGCGCATGGCGCTGCTGCTCGCGGGCCTGCCGGAGAGCGTGCCGGGCGCGACCGTGAACCGCCTGTGCGGCTCGGGCCTCGACGCGGTGTCGATCGCCGCGCGGGCAATCAAGGCCGGAGAGATGGACCTCGTCCTCGCGGGCGGCGTGGAGAGCATGAGCCGCGCGCCCTACGTGATGTCGAAAGCCGACAGCGCGTTCGGCCGCAACGTCGAGCTCTTCGACACGACGATCGGCTGGCGCTTCGTCAACCCGCTGATGAAGGCGCAGTACGGCATCGACTCCATGCCCGAGACCGCCGAGAACGTCGCCGCCGACTACAACGTCTCGCGCAAGGATCAGGACGCCTTCGCGCTGCTGAGCCAGGAGCGCGCGATCGCCGCGCAGCAGAACGGCATCCTCGCGCAGGAGATCACGCCCGTCGTCATCCCGCAGCGCAAAGGCGATCCGGTTTCCGTGGTGAACGACGAACATCCGCGCGCGACCTCGCTGGAAGCGCTCGCGAAGCTGCCGACGCCGTTCCGCGCCGGCGGCACGGTCACCGCGGGCAATGCCTCGGGCGTGAACGACGGTGCCTGTGCGGTGCTGCTCGCGAGCGCGGCGGCCGTGAAGCGCCACGGCCTCACGCCGCGCGCGCGCGTGCTCGGCGCCGCCGTCGCCGGCGTCCCGCCGCGCATCATGGGCATGGGCCCTGCGCCCGCCACGCAGAAGCTCCTCGCGCGCATGGGCCTCAAGATCGGCGACATCGACGTCATCGAGCTGAACGAAGCATTCGCCGCACAGGGTCTCGCCGTCCTGCGCGAGCTCGGTCTTCCCGACGATTCGCCGCACGTCAATCCGCACGGCGGCGCGATCGCGCTCGGCCACCCGCTCGGCATGAGCGGCGCACGTCTCGTGACGACGGCTGCCTACGAGCTCGAGCGGCGCCGGGCGCGTTACGCGCTGTGCACGATGTGCATCGGGGTCGGGCAGGGCATTGCACTGCTCATCGAGCGCGTGTGATGGGTAACGACGCGATGAACGAGCTGCCCTCTCCCACCGTGCTCGGCGCAGCGATGTACGCGGTCGATACCGCGGCCCGGGGCTTCGGCGTGAAGCTCGAGGTGCTGGAACGCGGCCGCGCGGAAGCGACGATGCTGGTCCGGCCCGACATGCTGAACGGCCTCGGGGTGTGTCACGGCGCCTATCTCTTCGCGCTCGCCGACACGACGTTCGCCTACGCGTGTAACAGTTACAACCGCGTGAGCTTCGCCCAGGCCGCACAGATCCACTTCGTGCAGGCCGGCCGCGCCGGCGAGACGCTGCGCGCCTCGGCCGTCGAGCGCTCGCTGCGCGGCCGGGCCGGGGTCTATGACGTCGAGATCCGCAATCCGGCCGGCGGGCTCGTCGCGCTGTTCCGGGGGGAATCCGTCGCGACCGATCGCGAGCTGCTCGCCGCCGTCGTCCCGAAGTGATACATTTTTATTTGCGGACGGCTTTTATTTGTGACAGATTGAGCGCGCCCAACTTCCGCTGAACGGTGCTGCCATGTATACCCAGGGTCTGGATCAGGCCGGTTACGACACCGGCTATGCGCAGGACGATGCCGCGCTCGCGCAGCGCTTCCAGGCGCGGGTCGACGCCGAGGACAAGATCGAGCCGAAGGACTGGATGCCGGACGCCTATCGCCGCACGCTCGTCCGTCAGATCGCCCAGCACGCGCATTCCGAGATCGTCGGCATGCTGCCCGAGGGCAACTGGATCACCCGCGCGCCGAGCCTGCGCCGCAAGGCGATCCTGATCGCGAAAGTGCAGGACGAAGGCGGCCACGGCGCCTATCTCTACAGTGCGGCCGAAACGCTCGGCGTCGCACGCGAGACGCTCGTCGATCAATTGCTGTCCGGGGCCGCGAAATATTCGAGCATCTTCAACTATCCGACACTGACCTGGGCCGACGCCGGTGCGATCGGCTGGCTCGTCGACGGCGCGGCGATCATGAATCAGATCCCGCTCTGTCGCTGCTCCTACGGTCCGTATGCGCGCGCCATGGTACGCATCTGCCGCGAGGAGAGCTTCCATCAGCGCCAGGGCTACGAGCTCATGCTCGCGCTCTGCCGCGGCACGGAGGCGCAGAAGAATATGGCGCAGGGCGCGCTGAACCGCTGGTGGTGGCCGGCGGTGATGATGTTCGGGCCCAGCGACCGCGACTCGAAGCACACCACGCAGTCGCAGCGCTGGAAGATCAAGCGCTTCACGAACGACGAGCTGCGCCAGAAGTTCGTCGACTTCACCGTGCCGCAGGCCGAATTCCTGGGCCTCACGATTCCGGATCCCGAGCTCCGCTTCGACGCGGACACGGGGCATTACGAGCACGGCCCGATCGACTGGTCGGAATTCGACGCCGTGGTGAAGGGCAACGGCCCCTGCAACCGTGAGCGGCTCGCCGCGCGCCGCACCGCGCACGAGGAAGGCCGCTGGGTGCGCGAAGCCGCGGCCGCGCATGCCGCGAAACAGGCGCTGCGTCGTGCGGCCGAAGCACGCTGAGGAGAACGTCATGACCGAATCCCACCAGGGCTGGCCGCTCTACGAAGTGTTCATCCGCGCCCGCGCAGGGCTGGACCACAAGCACGTCGGCAGCATCCACGCCGCCGATCCCGCGATGGCCGTCGAGCACGCACGCGACGTCTACACGCGTCGCGGCGAAGGCGTGTCGATCTGGGTCGTGCCGGCAGCCGCGATCACGGCGTCCGATCCGGACGAAGCCGGCGCGCTGTTCGAGCCGGCCCGCGACAAGGTCTATCGTCATCCGACGTTCTACGACATCCCGGATCAGATCGAGACGCTGTGACCATGGCGAACGATCCGCGCTTCGACTACGCGCTCCATCTCGCCGACAACGCGCTCGTGCTCGCGCAGCGCCTCGGCGCCTGGGTCGGACACGCGCCGGAGCTCGAGGAGGATCTCGGCCTCGCGAACCTCGCGCTCGATCTGCTCGGCCAGGCGCGGCTCTGCTACGCCTATGCCGCGGAGATCGAAGGCCGCGGCCGCACGGAAGACGATTTCGCCTATTTCCGCGACGAAGACGAATTCAGGAACTGCCTGCTCTGCGAGCAGCCGAACGGCGATTTCGGCCACACCATCGCGCGGCACTTCTACTTCTCGGCGTACCAGCAGGCGCTCTACACCGCGCTCGCCGCGGGCCCGGATGCGCGCTTCGCTGAAATCGCCGCGCAGGGTCTGCGCGAGACGCGCTACCACGTCCGCTACAGCGCGAACTGGCTCGTGCGTCTCGGCGACGGCACGGCGGAGAGCCATGCGCGCGCGCAGGCGGCGGTCGATACGCTCTGGCCCTATGTCCACGAGCTGTTCGAGAGCGCAGCCGTGGATCGAGCGGCGAGTGCGTTCGCGCCGGCGCCCGAGAGTCTGCGGTCCGCCTTCGAGCGCACGCTCGAGGCGACGCTCGCCGAGGCGACGCTGCGCATGCCGTCCGACGACTGGCAGCCGCGCGGCGGCAAGGACGGGCGGCACAGCGAGCACCTGAGTTACCTGCTTGCGGAAATGCAGTCGCTCGCCCGCGCCCATCCCGGGGCACGATGGTGAGCGTGCCCGCGAGCACGTCGCCGACGGCCGGCGAAGTCTGGCGCGTGATCGCGGGCGTTTGCGATCCCGAGCTGCCGTTCCTGCCGCTCGTCGATCTCGGCGTCGTACGCGACGTCGACGTCGCGCACGATCGCGTCACGGTCACCCTCACACCGACGTATACGGGCTGCCCGGCGAACGAATGGATCGCGCGCCTGCTGCGCGAGGCGCTGACGGATGCCGGCGTGAGCACGATAGAAATCCGCACGCAGCTCAATCCGCCGTGGACCACGGACTGGATCACGCCGCACGGCCGCGCGCTGCTCGGCCAGCACGGCATCGTGCCGCCGCTGCTCACGCGTCATCACCACCACGACGCGAATCCCGTCGGCTGTCCGACCTGCGGCTCCGGTGACGTGGAGCGCGTCTCCGAATTCGGCGCCACGCCCTGCAAGTCGCTGTACAAGTGCCGCGCCTGCAGGGAACCTTTCGAAGCCTTCAAATGCATCTGAGCGTCGCCTCATGCTGAGTTACCATCCCCTGCGCCTGCGCCGCGTGGTGCACGATCCGGCGGGCGCGACGCGCCTGTGGTTCGACGTCCCGGCGGAGCTCGCCGACGCATTCCGTTACCGGCCCGGCCAATACGTCGGCCTGCGTGCGACGATCGCCGGCCGCGACACCCGCCGCACGTATTCGATCTGCGGGGCGCCGGAGGCCGGCGCGATCGAGCTCTGCGTGAAGCGCGTGCCGGGCGGCGAGATGTCGCAACACCTCGCCGCGACGGTGCGCGAGGGCGACGTGATGGACGTGCTGACGCCGCAGGGCCGCTTCTCGGCGAACGTCGATCCCGCGCAGACGAAGACCTACGTGTTCTTCGCCGCCGGCAGCGGCATCACGCCCGTCATCTCCAACCTGCGCGCGATCCTCGCCGCCGAGCCCGGCAGCCGCGCGATCCTCTGCTACGGCAATCGCACGGCGGCGGAAGTGCTGTTCAACGAGGAACTGCAGGCGCTCAAGGATCGTCACATGACGCGGCTCGCGCTGCACTTCTTCTTCAGCCGCGAGCCGCAGCACGTCGCGCTCTACGACGGCAGGCTCGACGCCTCGAAGGTGCAGGCGCTGCTCGCGAGCGTGATTCCGGCGTCCGAGGTCGACGAGTTCTACGTCTGCGGTCCGCTCGCGATGAACGAGGAGATCGTCGCGGCACTGCGCGCCGCCGGCGTCCACGGCGATCGCATCAAGATCGAACGCTTCGGCGTGCCGCGTCCCGGCACGAAGCCCGCGGCTCCCGCCGCGCCGGTCGAGGATACGGGCCCGATCGAAGTCGAGCTCACGCAGGACGGCCGCGTGCGCCGCTTCCACATGCACGAGCACGAGACGCTGCTCGAAGCCGCCGAACGCCACCACTTCGCGCTGCCGTTCTCCTGCCGCGCCGGTGTCTGCGCGACCTGCCGCTGCCGCGCGACGAAAGGCAGCGTCGCGATGCACACGAACTACGCGCTCGAACGATGGGAGCTCGACGCGGGCTTCATCCTCACCTGTCAGGCGAAGCCGAAGACCCCGCAGCTCGCGATCACCTACGACGAGAAGTAGTTGTCCACAGGGGTCGGAGGGACTTCAGGAAGCGTTGGGAAGTCCAGGATGGACTGGTTCCGGGCTTCCTCTATTTCCACAGTAGTTGTCCACAGGGGTCGGAGGGACTTCAGGAAGCGTTGGGAAGTCCAGGATGGACTGGTTCCGGCTTTCCTCTATTTCCACCGTGATTCCCTTCCCGGGCGCGACTCAGGACACGCTTCGACGAACGAGCCGCGCGATCGCGGTTCGCGCTTGTCCGGGAAATTGGCCCGCCCGATTTCTCTCTCTTCCCGCACCCGCCCCCCTTGAGTACAGTGTCCCCGACCCGCGCCGGCTTCCGGCGCGCCTGATGCCCATACAGTCGCGCGTCGCGCAGAGGAGCTCCCATGGAAGTCGGCCTGCAATTCATCTTTCAGAACACCCATCCCGACATGTCCGATGCCGAGATGATGCGCAAGGAAACCGAAATCTGCCTGCTCGCCGAGGAAGTGGGCATGGATTTCGTCCTGCTGCCCGAGCATCACTTCGATCCGAACTACTCGATGATGCCGGACAACATGCAGTGGCTCTCCTATCTCGCGGGCAGGACGAGCCGCATCAAGCTCGGCACGGGCGCGATCATCCTGCCCTGGCACCAGAATCCGACGCGCATCGCGGAGAAGATCGCGATGCTGCAGATCCTGCTGGGCGATCGCTTCCTGCTCGGCTTCGGCCGCGGCCTCGCGCGCGAGGAGTACCGCGCGTTCGGCATCGACATGGGCAGCTCGCGCGAGCGCTTCGATCAGGCCGCCGAGATCGTGCTCGACATTCTCGAGACGGGCATCGCCGAGTACGAGACACCGTATTTCAAGCAATCGCGCACGCCGGTCACGCCGAAGCCGCTGCACGGCTATCGCGACCGGCCTTTCCTCTCCGTCGCGATGACGCCGGACTCCGCGATGGCGGCGGCGACGATCGGCGGCACGATGATGTCGTTCGTGCAACTGCCCTGGGAGCAGCATCACGCGGCCGTCGAAGCCTGGCGCAAGCGCTTCACGGAGCTGCATCCGCACAAGGCGCCGGGCGCGCCGGTGTTTTCGGACTTCACGTTCTGCCACGAGGATCCGAAAGTCGCCGAGCAGGTCGCGCGTCAATATCTCTCGAAGTATTACCTGAGCGTCATCCGCCATTACGACTTCGACGGTTCGCACTGGGGCGAGACGCAGGGCTATCAGGCCTACCAGGCCGGCGCGAGCATGATCCAGCAGGTCGGTCTCGACGCCGCCTGCGAAGCCTTCGTGCAGAACCAGGCCTGGGGCACGCCGGAGCAGATCGTCGAGAAGTGGACGAAGCGCGCGCAGATGACCGGTACGCTGCGTCCGGCGATGGCCGTGTCCTACGCGGGGCTGCCGTTCGAGCTCGTGCAGAACTCGCTCCGCCTGATCGGAAAGAAAGTCGTGCCGGCGCTGCACGGGGTGTAGGCGTGGCGCCGTCGCCGGCGCACTGCGCTTGCGTCTATAGCACCCGCAAGAGCGGGAGTGGCGCTGGCCTGGACACCAGCGCTTCACTCACCCGGTGACGCTTCGACCGCGCGAAGCGTGTTAGTCGTCAACACCGCTTCAGCGCACGATCACGCGCCCATCGCGGTGGCCTTGAGCTCACGTCAACGCGGTACCCCATGTTCCACGACGATATCGACTCTCGTCCGATTACATCCGCTGCCGGAGCACGTGACGTCGTTCAGATTGTAAATCGTGGTCAGGTAGCTCCGGCCAGCGGGCACCGGCTCTCCTCTAGGAACGATGAATTCGACATCCCTCAGATCCGAAGGAAGGACCGCGAGCTTGAGCACCACATAAGCGCTGCCCACGTTAGGCGGCGAAACCTTGCGCTGCTGACCGGGTTTGGCGCGCAAGAGACGCTCCGCCGCCGCCTCGTTCCAGGCGCGAATGTCGTCTTCCGTCGCCTTGCGCACGAGCGCTTTTGCCAGCGCGAGGTCTAGACCCGACTGTCCGGCGAGCGGCATCTCCTTGTCGTAGAAGCTTTCGGGCCGCGTCGCGTCCGAGGTGACGAAGGTCGCGTCGGCCGGGGGAGTGTCGCCGATTGTGATGCTCGGAATCTCGGCGTCCCTGTTGCGATAGGCCATTTTCACCTGTCGCCCGAACAAGTGGCGCGCAATCGGATTCAGGTAACCGTAGGCGACAATCCCGCACTGCATCCGCATGACCTGCGAATTGGCGAACGTCGGGATGTCAGGCTCGAGTCCGGCGATGCCCTGACGGTACGGACCGTCCGCGATGACGAGGAGGAGACGAGTGGCGGCCGTCCGGCGCAGCTTCCAGATCGTCGGACGATCACCCAGCAGGAACAGCACGACGGGCTGCGTCGGATGATTGACCACCACATCGATTTCGTCGGCCGAGTTTCCGGAAGCATCGATTTGATGCGGGCGGGGGCTCCTCAGGTTGGCCGTCGCCGCGAGCACCGCAAAATCCGCCGGCAGCGTGAGCCCCGGTAGCACGCAGGCCTCGCGCCCGAGTCCTTTTGGATAATTAGCCAGACGCTGGCGACGCGCCAGGTATGCCTGCTCGAGGCAGGCCTCGTTGGGGCACGCGTCCCGCTCTTCTTGCAACCATTTGTTCTGTTCGTGATGCAGCCTTCCAGGATCCTCGACCCGCTCGAGGTTGCGGAGGAACTCCCGCGTCACGGCTTCGTCGAGCGCGGTCAGCCTGGGGCTTGCGCACACGGTGCGCGCCGCGAACGTGAGGGCATGCTCGCAATCGAATGCGGGTGCGGCCGAGGCCGCGCGCGAGCCGAGCCACGCTGTGAGCAGCGAGAGCAGGAGCGCAGCTACGTCGAACGTGAGAGCGCGCAGCGGGTTCATGGAACGCCCGACGAGACGCATGTTATTTCACCTTCGAGAGTCTCCAGATTGAGTACGCATACTGCGGCTCTCCCGCGTGGGACCGGCACGCCTGCCGGAACGATGAATGTGGGCGGCCATTGGCTCACGCTGCCGCGTCCGACGAGTTCTTCGAGCGCAACGGGAAACTCGAAATCGAACAGCACGACCCAGGTGTTTTCGAGCACGGGCCACATTTCCTGCTTCCGCGGCTGAGCCTCGGGCGGCAAGTCGGTCCGCCGGGCGACGGCCGCCCTCCACCCCTCCACGTCGGCCGCGGTCGCTTTGCGCAGCCAGCCCTTCGCGATCGCTTCCTCGATCCCGGCCAGACCCGGCTTCAATCGGTCCGGCGGCCGAAACGCCTCTGGCGGGTATTGCCCGCTGCTGAGAAGTTTCGCTCCGGGCGGCAGCGGTTCCCCGAATTCGATGTGATCAACTTCATGGAGGGGTCCTGCCCCGGTGACGGCCGCCTTCGGTTCGCGGCCAAAAATTTGCGAGGCCAGTCCTTCTACAGACGCGCGATCGGGCAGATTCGAGGACTCGAATCGGGCGCAGCCGTATTCCGATCCGCTCGATTGATCGATGACCAACGGGACGTCGGTATCGAGGCCCGCAATGGCCTGCCGTCCCGAGCCGCCTTTCGCCACGACCAGCGCGATGCGCGTGTCCTCGGTCCGACTGATGTTCCAAATCTGAGACGCTTGCCCATCCAAGAACAACACGGCAGGCTCCCTGGCGGAATTTACGACCACGTTGACATGGCGCGCCCTACGGTCACTCGATCCCATCCCGAAATCGAGCGGGCGTCCCATAGCTCGCGCCGCGAACAACGCGTAATCGGCGGGCAGCGCGACATCCGCGATGCGGCAGTGGCGAAGCCAGGGCGGCTTCGGCGCGTCTCGCGCTTGCACTTCGGTGATCCGCGAACGATAGACCCGGTCGACGCATGCCTCCGTGCGGCAGCCGTTGCGCACGTTGTCGATCCAGTACTGCTGAGACGACTCGGGCGTACCCGCTGCGTCCGGGTGCTGGCGCAGCAGTTCATCCAGGCGATCGCGTAGCGCCGCGAGCGCGGGACTTCCGCAGATCGCGCGGGTGATGAAATCCAGGCTGTCCTTGCAGGAGGCTACGCCATGCGCGTCGGTAATCGGCAGGAAGAGCTTCGTCACCGCGTGCGTCGTCCGTTGTCCGAACTTGCATACCTCTTCCGCAGTGCCCTTCCCGAGCTTGATCAGATTGCCGCTCGACGCCCATGCACCGTTGGCGACTGCGAAGTACACGCGCCCGTCGACGTCGAAGGTATCGACATGAGTTCCACTGAATGAGTCGAGCAGGTCGTCCAGCGGTCCGTGGACCACCGCCGTGAGATCGTCCGTGAGCTTCGCGAACCATATCGAATAGCTGCCGCAGCCTGCTCCCGAGGCATAATCGAACCTGCCGATCGTTTCCGTCTGGCCATCGCCGTCGACGTCGATCTTCAGTGTCGTCAGTCCGTCGGCGTACTTGCCGTAGCGGCGGACGAATTCGTCACGCGGCGGACGGGGATTGAACTCCACGGGTCGCCATTCGAGCGGCTTGATCGACCGTTCCGCGACGCCGGCGCAGAGCGCCGAATCCTGCGCCGAGACGACGGTCCGCTCCCTGCGCGTGACGTCCAGCTTGCATATCGGCCTCAAGCCGCCGTCCGGGCGGATCCAGAACACCGCACGTGCCGCATCGCGATGGAGGTAATCAGCGACCACGACGAGATTACGTCCACGAAAATGGATCGGATATTCCGTGCCCGCCCAGTTCACGAGGTGGAGATCGTCCCCGTAGTCCGAGCCCGCGCGCTCCATTTCGTATTCCCCGTCTTCGTGGCCGACGCGCATGAAGCTTTGAGCAACGCACGTACCGCCCGTCGAGCGGGTCGTGTAATAGCCGATGTGGCCCTTCCGATCCAGTCGGATGGCGAATCCCCGGCCGTTCACACTGTCGTCGCGCGTGTCGCCAGCGTCCTCGCTGGGTCCACGGTCCGGCGATAGCGGGGGCAGCTCGGTCTCCGGAATGGATAGCTCGTACAAGCGGCCTTCGTCCCCCATGACCGCAAGCGTATCGCAGACCTCCGCAGCCTCCCGATCAGTCAGCGGTGCGTCGGCAATCTCATTGGCATCACCGAGCTCTCGTCCAAGATCGGCGATGCGCGCGCGATAGACTGCCGTGAGGCAGACAGCATCCTCGCAACGATCGCGGAAAGTGCTCAGCCAATCGAGCTCGGCCGTCTGCAGGGCAGGTGGGTCGTCGTGCCGGCTCAACAACGCGTCGTAGTTGGAATTCAGGAGGTCGTCGAGCTTACGCAACTCGTCGTCATCGCAGACGAGCTTCTCCTGCTTCGCGAGCTGCGGCGCAGCGCACTCGAGCGCCGTGACGCGCTGGGCGGCGACACAACAGAGGGTCCAGAGCAATGCTGCGGCGAACTTTCGTCTCATCCCTGATTACCTTCCAACCGCGCTCCCCTGCGCTCCCGTCCGAGAGCCGCCTCACCTGAACGCCGGCATGACCTCTTGCGCAAACAGCTCCATCGAGCGCGTCGACAACTTCGGATCGATCCCCGCGAAATGCGTCGACATGATGAAATCCGTGCAGGGGAAGTCCTTACGAAACTGCTCGAACTTGCGTGCGACCGTATCCGGCGTGCCGACGAACAGCACGTCGGCGAGCGGTGAGCTCCGGAGCTCCTCGGCGCGCGCGCAGGGCATCGGGATCGCGTCGCCTTCGACGTCGTTCGAGCTCGCGAGCACGTCGGCGTAGTAGCCGAAGACGTGCCAGAGGTGATGCTGGCATTGCTCCCAGGCTTCTTCTTCGGTCTTCGCGCAGTAGACCATGCGCAGTTGGGCGATCTTGAAGTCGGCGGGATTGCGGCCGAGCTCCTTCAGCGCCTGGATGTAGCCGGGCGCGGGATCGGGGCCGAGGGTCGCCATGAGGTTCGCGCCGAGCTCGGCGGCGCGGCGGATGCCCTTCGGGCCGCGGGCGCCGACCCACAGCGGCGGATGCGGCGTCTGCACGCAGCGCGGCATGAGCGTCATGTCCTTCGTCTTCGTGAAGCGGCCGTCGAACGTCACCTTCTCTTCGGTGAAGAGACGCTTGATGAGGGCAACACCTTCCTGCAGCCGCGCGCCACGCTCGGCGCGGTTCACGCAGAACGCGTCGAACTCCTCGAGCGTATAGCCCTGGCCCATGCCGAGATCGAAACGTCCGTTCGAGAGAATGTCGGCGAGGATCGCATCCTCCGCCGCGCGCACCGGGCTGATGAACGGCAGCAGCAGCACGAACGTGCCGATGCGGATGCGCGAAGTGCGCACGGCGAGCGCCGCGGCCATCGACAGCGAGGCCGGATTGTAGGCGTCGTCCGTGAAGTGATGTTCGGTCAGCCAGACGTGATCGTAGCCGAGCGCTTCGCCGCGCACGGTCTGCTCGATCATCGCCGCGTAGAACTCGGGCGACGGCAGGTGCCAGCGCTTGGGATTACGGAAGTCGAGCATGAAGCCGAAACGCATGTTCCCCCCTTGCCACTTCGATGATGCGGGGCTCATCCTATGTCATCGTCACGGCCGCGCGCCAGCAGCGGCGAAAGGACCTACGCATGCGCTTCACCCCCGAACTCACGGCCGAGCTCGAACTGCTCGCGCTCTACAAGCTCTCCACGAACAACGAGGGTTTGAAAGTCCACAAGAACGCGGCGCCGGAATCCATCGCCGCGATGCAGCGGCTGCATTCGAAGGGCCTCGTCACGCAGGCCGACGGGGGTTATCTCACCGCGCTCGGTCACGATGCGGCGGAGCATGCGCACGGGGTGCTGACGATTTTGTGTGCGGGTGGGGAGCACGCGGCGTAAGCGTCGGCTCCCGTGGCGGATCGCTAAACCATTTTCGAAGCGTCGTCCCGGCGCAGGCCGGGACCCAGTCATTCAGCCCCGGCACCCGCGTCCATCCTCGGGCGGCGTAGTGATTCGCGATGGGATCGCGCGGTTCGATCTGAGCGCCGCGGATCACTGACTGGGTCCCGGCCTGCGCCGGGACGACAGACAAGTGCAAGGCCTCCGCGATCGATGCGCCTCCTGCGTCGGCACATCCTATAGAAGAGCGTCCGATTACGCTGGCGCTCATCGGACCTACGACGCTTTTCAGGCCGGCTTCAGCTTCCTGCGATCGATCACCCGCACCGCCTTGCCCTCGGAGCGCGGCACCTGGCCGCGCGCCATGACGAGGATCTCGGCACTCACGCCGACGAGGGACTTGATGTGGTGGCCGAGCTCGTGCGCGGCCTCGCGGGCCGCCGGTGTGCCCGCCTCGCCTTCGACGAGCTCGACTTTCACCGTCAGGTGATCGAGGTTGTGCTCGCGCGCGACTTCGAGCTGATAGTGCGGCGCGAGATTCTTCACCTTCAGGACCTGCTCCTCGATCTGGCTCGGGAAGACGTTCACGCCGCGGATGATCAGCATGTCATCGGTGCGGCCGGTGATGCGTGACATGCGGCGCATCGAGCGCGCCGTGCCGGGCAGGAGGCAGGACAGATCGCGCGTGCGGTAACGCACGACCGGCAGCGCTTCCTTCGTCAGCGAGGTGAAGACGAGCTCGCCCCAGGCGCCGTCGGGCAGGACCGCCCCGGTCTCCGCGTCGATGATCTCGGGATAGAAATGATCCTCCCACACCGTCGGGCCGTCCTTCGCGTCCGCGCATTCGCAGGCGACCCCCGGGCCGATGATTTCCGAGAGCCCGTAGAGATCGATCGCGTCGATGCCGAAGCGCGCTTCAATCTCGTTGCGCATCGCATCGGTCCACGGTTCCGCGCCGAAGAGACCGACCGTGAGCGCGGTCGCGGCTGGATCGAGCCCCTGGCGCACGAACTCGTCCGCGATGTTCAGCGCATACGACGGCGTGCACATGATGACGTCCGGCGTGAAATCGTTGATGAGCTGCACCTGCCGCTCCGTATTGCCGCCCGACATCGGGATCACCATCGCGCCGAGACGTTCGACGCCGTAGTGCGCGCCGAGTCCACCGGTGAAGAGACCGTAGCCGAAGCCGACGTGGATCTTGTGACCGGGCCTGCCGCCCGCCGCGAAGATGGAGCGCGCCATGACCGTCGACCAGATCGCGAGATCGTGCTGCGTGTAGCCGACGACGGTCGGCTTGCCGGTCGTGCCGCTCGAGGCGTGGACCCGGACGATCTGATCGTGCGGCACGGCGAACATGCCGAACGGATAGTTCTGGCGCAGATCCTCTTTCGTCGTGAACGGGAAGCGGGCGAGATCGGCGAGCGTCTGCAATTCGTCGGGATGCACGCCGGCGGCGTCGAACTTCGCGCGGTAGTGCGGCACATGGGCGTAAGCATGCTCGAGCGACCATTTCATGCGCTCGAGCTGCAGCGCTGCGATCTCCTCGCGGCTCGCGGTTTCGATGGGCTCGAAGGTGTCACCGGAACGGGAACGATGGGTCATGCAGCGCCGCCTCGTGCTGGAAATTCGGGGAGTGTGCGCCGCAGGGCGCGGGCCGGAATTATAGCGGATCGGGGAAGGGCCCGGGCGCGCCGCGGCGCCCGGGTGGAACGCGGATTACGCGGCTTTCGCGTGCCGCACCTGCGGGATGACTTTCGAGCTGATGAAATCCATGGCGCGCGTGACCTTGCTCTCGGCGAGGCCGCCGATGCGCGTCCAGCACAGCAGATCGTCGAAGCCGACGCGCTCGCGGATGCCGGCGATCTTCTCCGCGACCGTGTGCGCATCGCCGACCGCCATGCCGGGCCCGCGGCGCAGCGATTCGAAGTCCGCGCTCGAGGCGAGCTCGCGCGCACCCTGATAGGCCTCGTAGGTGCTGACGACCTGGCCCTTCGCGGCGACGTATTTCGCGATCGTCCGGTAATACCACATCACCGCCGGCTCGTAGTCGCGCAACGCGTCTTCCATCGTCGCGCCGACGTAGATCTGCATCAGCACCGCGACGCGGCCCGCCGCCGGATCGTGGCCCGCCTCGCGGCGCGCGCGGCGATATTCCTTCACGCCCGCGGCGAGCGATTCCTCGGACTGCCCGAACGCGCAGGACGTCAGCACGTTGTGGCCGTAGCGCCCGGCGAGCGTCCAGGTGTCGGGCGAGAGCACGGCCATGTAGACCGGCGGATGCGGGCGCTGCACGGGCTTCGGCCGCACGCAGATGTCCTCGCACTGGTAGTACTTGCCCTTGAACGTCACGCTCTCCTTCGTCCAGCAGTCGACGATCAGACGAATCCCCTCGTCGAACATCTCGCGCGACTTCGACTGATCGAGGTTGAAGCCCTTGTACTCGCCCGGCTGGTAGCCGCGGCCGACGCCGAACATCACGCGGCCGTCGCTCATGAGATCGAGCAGCGCGATGTCCTCGGCGACGCGGATCGGATTGTGGAACGGCAGCACCACGATGCCCTGGGCGAGCTTGATGCGCTTCGTCCGCGCGGCGACGTAGGCGAGCCCGACCATGGGCGAGCCGAGATAGCCGTATTCCGTGAAGTGATGTTCCGCGGGCCAGATGTGATCGAAGCCGAGATCCTCGGCCGCGCACATGATGTTCAACTGTTCACGCACGCATTCCTGCTCGGTGCGGCCGGCAGGATTCTCGAACAGGTGCAGCATACCGACTTGCATGATGATGCCTCCTTCGCAGCGGTTGAGAGCGGGCCCTGCCAGGCCGACCGGGGTCGCGGAGCGCGGACGGCGAAACCGGCCGGGCCCGTGTCGGTGGCGCTCCAGATTCGATTCGAAGCGGGATGGGCAACCTGGCGGCGGCAGGGCGGGACGAACCCGCCACGAGCCGCACTGGACCGTACTATCGAACGCGGCACGCGCTGCGTCTTGACGTGCGTCAAGCGCGCCGGACCGCCCGACCGCGCCGCGCCGGCCGCGCGACGCCGCTCGCAGCAATCAGGCGAGGGCGAGCGCGGCCCAGGCCGCGGCCACGATGCCGGCCAGACCCGCGGCGATCGGCAGGCCGTAGCGCCAGCCGCCGGCGAGGCAGGCGACGACGGCACGCGAGGCGGAGTTCGCCGTGAAGCCGACGAGGACGAACGGCGCGAGCCCGGTCTGCGGGAGCTGGCCCGCACGACCGAGCGCGAGCACCGAGGCCGCCGCGGCATGCGCGTCCGCGAAACCGGCGAACGCGACGCCGAATCCGGTGCCGGCACGGCCGAAGCGCGCGTTCGCGATCCCGACGACCGCCGTCGCGCCGCCGAGCAGCAGCGCGACGAGCAAGGTCTGGCTCATCCGGAACGCGCGGCCGGGCGGCACGGCGGGCGCGCTGCGATCGTCGCGCGACCAGGCGAGCGCCGCGGCAGCGAGCGCGACGAGCGCCGCGGCGATCAGCGGCGCGGCGAGTCGCGGCAGCGCGGACGGCAGCATCGCGAGCGCGATGAGGCCGATCTCGATCGGTGTCGCGACGGTCGAGCACAAGGCGCCGCAGAGACAGGCGCGCGCGAGCTCCGGCGCCTCGCGCGCCCGGCCGCCGAGTGCGGCGATCGTCGCCGTGCTCGACACGAAGCCCGACACGAGCCCGGACACCGCGAGGCCGCGGCGCGCGCCGAGCACGCGCCAGGCGACGTAGCCCGCGGCCTGCACCGCCATCAGGAGGATCAACAGGAGCCACAGACGGCGCGGATCGAGGCCGCCGAGCCAGGCGACGGGCGCCACCGGGACGAGCGGCAGCACGACGAGCGCCGCGCCCGCGAGCAGCAGCGCATCGCGGATTTCCGCGGCACTCAGCAACTCCGTCGAGAAGCGATGCAGGCGCTGACGCGCGAACAGCAGCGCCGCGACGACGACCGCGCCGGCCGCGGCCTCGGCGGGCGCGGCGATCGCGCGGACGCCGAGCAGGAAGGTCACGAACAGCGCGAGCTCGGTCGTCACGCCGGGATCCGGCGAGCGCTGTCTGAAGTACGCGATCACCGCGAGCAGCACGATCAGTACGCCGCCGAGCACGACGAGCTCGGGCCGGCCGGTCACTTCGGCGAGGGCCCCACCGAGCGCGGCGAGCGCGAACGTGCGCACCCCGGCCAGCGCGCGGCCCGCGCCACTGCCCTTGCGCCGCTCGCGCTCGATGCCGATCAGGAGGCCGGCGCCGAGCGCGGCGGCGAGTCCGATCGCGAGCTCGCCATTCCACTGCATGTCGGGATTCTACCCCGACGGCGCCGCCGCATATGCCCGCGCCAAAGTTCGTTATAGCCACACGTTCGTTCGGGACCCCGACCCCGCCCCGTACACTCCGCGCTCGTTTCGCAACACGACGGGAAGACCCGAGTGAGTCCACAGACCTCCATCCAGGCCCGCTTCGAACCCGTGACTGCCGAGCGGCTCCAGCGTCTGAACGAGGCGATCGCGGATCTGAGCGCCGAGCAGCTCCACTGGGCGAGCGGCTATCTCGCCGGCCTCGCCCAGGCGACGCGCCGGCCGCTGCACGCCGTGCCGGCCCCGGCCGCCCCGGCGGCCGAGCCCGCGCGCAGCCTCACCATTCTCTACGGGACCTACAGCGGCAACAGCCGCAAGCTCGCCGAGGCGCTGCACGAGCGCGTGAAGCAGGCCGGCCTGCCGGTGCGGCTCGTGAACCTCGCGGACTACGCGCCGCGTCAGCTCAAACAGGAAACGCACGTGCTGCTCGTCGTCAGCACCCAGGGCGACGGCGATCCGCCGGAAGCGGCCGAGGCGCTCCACGCGCATCTCAAGAGCGCGCGCGCGCCGCGGCTCGAGCATCTGCATTACGGCGTGCTCGCGCTCGGCGATTCGAGCTATCCGCGCTTCTGCCAGACCGGCCGCGATTTCGATGCGCGCCTGGCCGAGCTCGGCGCGACGCGCCTGCTCGAGCGCGTCGATTGCGATCTCGATTACCAGCCGAGTGCCGAGCCGTGGCTCGCGCGCGCCATCGAGCGCGTCGGGCCCCTGCTGCAGGCGGGCGCCGCGCCGCGCCTCGCGGTGATCGAGCCGGCACGCACGACGGCCCAGACGGCGCGCGCCGTCGGCGCCGAGCTCGCGACGAACCAGCGCTTGACGGGACGTCGTTCGAGCAAGGACGTCCGTCATCTCGAATTCGCGCTCGACACGGCGCAGCTCCCGTACGCCCCGGGCGACAGCCTCGCGGTGAAGCCGGCGAATCCGCCGGCCGTCGTCGACGACGTGCTCGCGCTCGTCGCGCCGGGCAATGCCGCGACCGACGAGCTCCACGCCGCACTCTCGCGCGAGCAGGAGCTCACGCTGCTCAGCCGGCAGTTCGTCGTCGCCTGGCAGCAGCACGCGAATCACCCCGGACTTGCGGCGCTGCTCGCGGACGACGCACGCGAAGCGCTTGCGGACTGGTTCCGCTCCCGCCAGATCGCCGACGTGCTGCGCGAATTCCCGGCGCAGGTGACGCCACAGCAGTTCCTGGCCTGCCTGAGACCGCTCGCCGCGCGCCGGTACTCGATCGCCTCGAGCAGGCTCGCGACACCGGACGAAGTGCATCTGACCGTCGCCGTCGTCCGCGACACGCAGGCCGGCCGCACGCGCCTCGGCGCGGCCTCCAACCATCTCGCGGATCTCGAGCCGGGCGCGCGGATCGAGGTCGAGCTCGACGCGAATCCCTCGTTCCACCTGCCCGAGGACGACGCCGTGCCGCTCGTCATGATCGGCCCCGGCACCGGCATCGCGCCGTTTCGAGGCTTCGTCGCCGAGCGCGCCGCGCGCGGAGCGCAGGGCCGCAACTGGCTCTTCTTCGGTGAGCGCACGTTCACCGAGGACTTCCTCTACCAGACGGAATGGCAGCAGGCGCTGAAGCGCGGCCAGCTCACGCGCCTCGATCTCGCGTTCTCGCGCGATCAGGAGCGCAAGATCTACGTGCAGGACCGCCTCCGCGAGCGCGGCGCCGAGCTCTACGCCTGGCTCGAGGACGGCGCGCGGATCTACGTCTGTGGCGACGCGCGGCGCATGGCGAAGGGCGTGCACGCGGCGCTGCGCGACGTCGTCGCGGAAGCCGGCGGCCGGGACGCGGAGGCCGCCGAGGATTATCTGCAGGAGCTGAAGCTCGCCGGCCGCTATCGGCGCGACGTGTACTGAGGGCCGCGCCATGACCGCCAAACCGCTCGCCGACGTCGAGCGCATCAAGGCCGCGAGCCGTCTGCTCCGCGGCACGATCGAAGAGAGCCTCGCCGATCCCGTCACCGGCGCGCTCGCCGCCGATGACACCCAGCTCATCAAGTTTCACGGCAGCTATCAGCAGGACGATCGCGACATGCGCGCCGAGCGGCGCCAGGCGCTGCTCGAGCCGGCGTACAGCTTCATGGTGCGCGTGCGCATCCCGGGCGGGATCTGCACGAGCCGGCAGTGGCTGGATCTCGATGCGCTCGCGGGCCGCCACGCGAACGGCACGCTCCGGCTCACGACACGCCAGACGATCCAGTTCCACGGGATACTCAAGCGCGATCTCAAGGCCTCGCTCGCCGCGATCGACGCGACGCTGCTGAACACGCTCGCCGCCTGCGGCGACGTGAACCGCAACGTGATGTCCGCGACGCTGCCGGTGCAGCGCGCGCTGCACGAGGAAGTGCTCGCCGTCGCGCGCGATCTCAGCGACCACCTGTTGCCGCGCACCCGCGCCTATCACGAGATCTGGCTCGGCGCGGAGCGCGTGACACCCGAGGTCGAGGAAGTCGAGCCGATCTACGGCAGGAACTACCTGCCGAGGAAATTCAAAATCGGCATGGCGGTGCCGCCCGACAACGACGTCGACGTCTTCACGCAGGATCTCGGCTACCTCGCGATCGTCGAGGACGGCCGTCTCGTCGGCTTCGACGTCACGGCCGGCGGCGGCATGGGCATGAGCTTCGGCGAGCCCGCGACGTATCCGCGGCTCGGCGACGTGCTCGGCTTCTGCACGCCGGAGCAGGCGCTCGCGGTGGCCGTCGCCGTCGTCACCGCGCAGCGCGATCTCGGCGACCGGACGGACCGCAAGCACGCACGGCTCAAGTACACGATCGACACGGTCGGTCTCGACGCCTTCCGCACCGAGGTCGAGCGGCGCCAGGGTTTCGCGTTCGCACCGGCCAGGCCGTATGCCTTCTCGCACACCGGCGATCGCTTCGGCTGGGTCGGCGACGATCGCGGACTCTGGCATTTCGGACTCTTCGTCGAAGGCGGACGCATTACCGATCGCGGCGCCTGGCGGGCACGCTCCGGCCTGCGCGCGATCGCCGAACGCCACGCCCCGGAGTTCCGCCTCACCGCGAATCAGAACCTGCTCATCTCCGGCATCGATCCCGACGACCGCGGACGCGTCGCGGCGCTGCTCGCGGAATACGGGATCGACGGCACGAGTGAGCACCCGGCGCGCCAGCTCGCGCTCGCCTGCGTCGGCCTGCCGACCTGCGGCCTCGCGATGGCGGACAGCGAGCGCTACATCGCGGACTTCATGACGCGTTTCGAGAGCCTGCTCGCCCGTCACGGTCTCGCCGACGAGGAGATCACCGTGCGCATGACGGGCTGCCCGAACGGCTGCGCGCGGCCCTATGTCGCCGAGGTCGCGCTCGTCGGCAAGGCGCCGGGACGCTACAACCTCTATCTCGGCGGGGCGTTCGACGGCTCGCGCCTGAATGCGCAGTATCGCGAGAACCTCGACGAGCCGGCGCTGCTCGCCGCGCTCGATCCGCTGCTCGCGGCCTACGCCGGGCACCGGCAGAGCGGCGAGCGCTTCGGCGATTTCCTCGTGCGCACGGGCATCGTGCCGGCGATCGGCTCCGGCCGTGCGTTCGCGGCCGCGACCCTGCGGCCGGGAGCGGGCACGTGAACGACGCGACGTTCGCCCACTATCCGCTGTTCGCGGATCTCCGCGGCGAGCGCTGCCTCGTCGTCGGCGGCGGCACGGTCGCGGCACGCAAAGCCGAGGCCCTGCTCGCGGCGGGCGCCGCGGTCACCGTCGTCGCGCCCGCGCTCGGACCGGCGCTCGCGGCACGCGCCACGGCTCGCGAGATCGTCCATCGCCCGACCGGCTTCGCGCCTTCGCAGCTCGAAGGCGTGCTGCTCGTCGTCGCCGCGACCGATGATGCCGCGACGAATCACGCCGTCGCGCGCTCGGCGCGGGCGCGCGCGAAGCTCGTGAACGTCGTCGACGATCCGGACGTCAGCACTTGCATCAACCCCGCGCTCGTGCGCCGCGGCCCGCTCACGATCGCGATCGGCACCGGCGGTGCCTCGCCGGTGCTCGCGCGTCTCGTCCGCGCGCGTCTCGAAGCGCTGCTGCCCCAGGCGCTCGGCCGGCTTGCGACGCTCGCCGCACGCTTCCGGGCGCGCGTGAAGTGCCGCTTCGAAGCGCTCGATGCCCGGCGCCGCTTCTGGGAGAAGCAGCTCGACGACCAGAGCCCCGTCCTGCGCGCGCTCGAAGCGGGCGACGAAGCGGCGGCGGAACGTCTGCTCGAAGCGGCGCTCGCCGCACGCAGAGACACCGCGCCGCGCGGCTTCGTCTCGCTCGTCGGCGCGGGTCCCGGCGATCCCGAGCTGCTCACGTTGCGTGCGCTGCGCACGCTGCAGCGCGCGGATGTCGTGCTCTACGACCGACTCGTGCCCGCCGCGATCCTCGCGCTCGCGCGGCGCGACGCGGATTTCGAGGACGTCGGCAAAGTGCAGGGCCTGAAAGGCAGCGAGCAGACGGCGATCAACGCGCGGCTCGTCGAGCTCGCGCGGCGCGGCCGGCACGTCGTGCGCTTGAAAGGCGGCGATCCCTTCGTGTTCGGACGCGGCGGCGAAGAGCTGCTCGCGCTGCGCGCGGCGGGCATCGATTACGAAGTCGTGCCCGGCATCACGGCGGCCGTGGCGTGCGCGGCCGCGGCCGGCATTCCGCTCACGCATCGCGGTCTCGCGCAGCAGGTGACGTTCGTCACCGCGCACGGCGAGGACGCGCATGCCGACCTCGACTGGCCGGCGCTCGCGCGCGGCCGGCATACGCTCGCGTTCTACATGGGCGTAGGCCGGGTCGCGCAGATCCGCGACGGCCTCCTCGCCCACGGGCGCGATCCCGGCACGCCGGCTGCGATCGTCGAGCGCGGCACGACGCCGCAGCAGCGGGTGTGGCTCACGACGCTGGAGGCGCTGCCCGCGACGGTCGCGGCGCGCGCGGTGCAGGCACCCGCGATGATCCTCGTCGGCGAAGTCGCCGCGCTCGCCGCCGAGCCCGGCGGGTCGGGCGCGGTGCAGCCGGAAGCGGCGACGCCTGCGCTCGAACGCGTCGCCTGAGCGGCGCTCAGCCCGGTAGGGGGCCGAGTCGTTCCACGAAGAACGCGCAAGCGAGATTGTTCGCCGTGCTCAGGCCCGGTTCCGCATAGAGACCGAGCTGGCTGAACGGCAGGAACTCGAGACGCTTCGGCTCGCGTGCCCTGGCGTAGAGATCGGCGACGGTGTGCGCGGGATGCAC
Organism: Gammaproteobacteria bacterium; assembly: GCA_016209015.1. Taxonomy (GTDB): domain Bacteria; phylum Pseudomonadota; class Gammaproteobacteria; genus JACQWY01. The sequence goes on from JACQWY010000011.1 coordinate 128,984, forward strand.
GACGTCGTGGCCCGCGGTGCTGATGATCAGATAGGGCCGCGGCGAGATGCGATCGACGAACGCGAGCGGGCTGAACTCCAGGATCTTCTCCAGCGATTCGAGCGTGATGCTGTCGCGCCAGGTCGGGAAGAGCTGTTTCGCCTGGGCGAAGAACTCGACGATCGCGGGCTCTGAGGGAATGCCACAGAGCGTGCCCTCCGGGCCGCACACCGGGATGCGCGCACTCGCTTCGCCCGCATGGCGCCGGGCGCGATCGGCCTCGAGCGCCGTGAGCAGCTCCGACCACTTCCCTTCGCTGCGCAGGAGTCGCAGCCAGCCATAGCCGTCCGTGACGGGTACGACGGCGACCGTCGCGCCGACCCGGCGATCCAGCGCTGCGACATAGCTCACGAGCGCGCCCGCGAAGCTCGCGCCCCAGATGCCGATGCGCGCGCCGTCGACCTCGGGCCGCTGCTGCAGCCAGCTCATCGCGTTGCGGTAGTCCTCGGCGAGATTCATCGGGAAGAGCTGGCCGCGCGGCTCGCCTGCGGAGAGTCCGAAGCTGCGGTAATCAATCGCCATCACGACGAAGCCCGCGGCGCAGAAGCACTCCGCCTGCGCGGCGAGCATCGCTTTCACGAGCGAGAAACCGTGGCCGAGCACGAGGCCCGGACGACGCTCGCCGGCTTGCAGATCCGCGGGCAGATAGAGATCCGCGGCGCAGTCGAGACCGCCGCTCCGATAAGTCACTTCGACGGGCATGAGGGGCTCCTCTCGCGTGGGGATCAGACATGTGCCGGACGATGGTAGCAAACGCGGAACGGGGCGGCCGTCGGCGCGTGAGCGAGGGGCGGCGATCGCTGGCAGGGAACGGCCGCCGCGCACGAGAAAAAAGGTTCTTCTCCGAACGGTCGGGCTGTTCCTCGGTACACCGCGGCGCGTAATTCCCACGTGTCGCCCTCGCGCAGGAGAGGGCCCGGTCGTTCAGCCTCGGCGCCGAGGTCGAACCGCGGGGCCAGCGCAGAAAGCGAGCGCCGTGCGGAACGGCGCTCTCTCTCGAAAGTCCGGGGTTCACGGCGCGTGCCGTGGGTCACCGACTGGGCCCTCGCCTGCGCGAGGGCGACGAAGATCAGCCGAGGCGGTATGCGTCGACTGACCCCGCAGGCTGGAGAAGTCCCATTTTCTGGGTTCTTCTCCGAACGGTGGGGCTGTTCCTCGGTACAGCGCGGCGCGTATTTCCCACGTGTCGCCCTCGCGCAGGCGAGGGCCCAGTCGTTCAGCCTCGGCGCCGAGATCGAACCGCGGGGGCAGCGCTGAAGACGAGTGCGGTGCGGAACGAAGCGCTC
>JACQWY010000020.1 GCA_016209015.1 Gammaproteobacteria bacterium
GAGGACGCCGTCGACGACGTCGTCTACGTGCTCGACTTCTGGAAGCGCTTCCAGCTCTCCTGGCACCGGAACAACGGCAATCTCACGAACCGCATGGCGAACCACCGCGCGCAGATCCTGCCGGAGCAGCGCCTGCAGGTGTATCACGCCGACGCCTTCGAATGCCGCCTCGGCGATCCGCTGCACACCGCGGCGCAGAACTTCATGGCCACCGTCGCGCAGTACGGCTTCCTCGTCTCCTGCGAGAGCCGGCTCACGACGCACAATCACGGGCCGTACAAGATCGCCGACAATCGCGAGATGCTGGTGCGCGAGTTCCGCGAGCTCGCCGAGCACGACTATCCCTGGCTCGACGGCGTCGGCCGGAACATCCCGTACAACAACCTCACCGTCACCATGACGCTCGAGGGCTGCCACATCAATCTGCTCGACGACTGGGGCTCGTTCGAGTCCGAGCCCGAGATGAAGGCCGAGCACATGGTCGCCGTCGGTCTCTACACGGCGGACAATCTCAGCGAGGTGCCGGTGCCGGTCGGCATGGGCAGCCGCGAGGAGCTGACCGCGACGTTCGTCGATCTCACGGCGCGCATCAAGACGGCGACGACGAAGCTCTGGGAGGAGATGGCGGGCTGGACGCGCGACCAGCAGCTCGACGCGGGCGCGCTCGTCTACTTCGCGGTGTGCAAGGAGCTCGCGCACATCGCGGGCTGCTACGACGTGAACGACTGGATGATGATCGACGAGCGCGCGGAGCGCTTCCGGCCGCTCTTGAACGACGAGTACGGCAATCTGTTCCTCGGCGAGCTCGTCGGCTACATCTCGTGTCCGAGTCAGCGCATGCATCCCTACACCATGATGCAGCACACGGATCAGCCGCGCCGCGCGCTGTCCTATTTCCCGTACTCCCTGCTCACCGAGGTCGATCGGGATTTCGCGCGCACCGTCGGCCCGATGCGCCCCGGCGCGAGCAATCTGCCGGCGAAGGCGGATCGCTACCGCACCTCGCAGGGCGTGCTGACGCAGGAGGAATACAACCGCCGGAGCCGCGCGTTCGTGCCGCAGGTCTGCGACGAGAAGCACCGCTTCCTGTGTGCGGACTGGGTGAAGTATCACTACGACACGCCGCTCGCCGACGAGCTTTTCGAGCTCGAGCAGCAGCATTCGCGGCTCTTGAAGGGCAAGGGCGCGGGGCTCACCCGCGAGGACATCGCGGCGCTGCGCCGTCAGGCCTGATCGCAAGGAGAAGATCATGACTCCCGAACTCCATCTCGTCATGCACGGCACGGCGATCAAGAAGCACGGCGAGGCCGCGGCCATCGCCGAGCTCGCGGGCCTGCCGGCGGCGAAGACCGCGGCGGTACTCACGGCCGCGGTCGCGAGCGGCCGGGTCGCCGAAATCGGCGGCAAGTACATGCTGACGGCCGCCGGCCAGATGATCCTCGGCGGCGAGTACACGCGCTTCAACGATGCGCTCCGCGCGAACGCGGATTTCGACGCCGCCTGCCAGCGCTTCGAGATCGTGAACAAGGAATTGAAGCAGCTCATCACCGACTGGCAGACCATGGACGTCGGCGGCCGGCGCGTGCCGAACGATCATTCGAACGCGGAATACGACGAGCGCATCATCGGCAAGCTCGGCGATCTGCACGAGCGCTTCGAGCCGATCCTGGAGAAGCTCAGCGGCATCGAGCCGCGGCTGAAGATTTACGCGACGAAGCTCGGCGCCGCGCTCGACAAGGCGGACGACGGCGACATCGCCTGGGTGTCGGACGCGAAGATCGACAGCTATCACACCGTCTGGTTCGAGCTCCACGAGGATCTGCTGAGGATCCTGGGGCACGTCCGCGACGAATGAGGAGATTCCTTCAGTCGGCTCATCGCGGTGCGCCCTCGTCCATTCGTCGCCCTCGCGCAGGCGAGGGCCCGGTCGTGCAGCCCCGGCGCTCCCGCCGAACCGCAGGGCCGGCGCAGGACGGTGACACGGCGTAGAATCGGGTGCGCGACGGACCGGGGTTCACTGCCTGTGCCGTGGGTCACCGACTGGGCCCTCGCCTGCGCGAGGGCGACAGGCTTCAGGGCACCTTCTGCGACATCGCGTACTCCGCCACGCGGTCAGATGACAACACTGGAGAGACAGGGAAGCGCTGAACTTGCCCGGCAGGTCCCTGGGCACGACTACAAAGACATTGCGTAATGCTCACGAGGTGAATCATGGGACGTCTCGAAGGTAAGGTGGCATTCGTCACGGGCGCGGGCGCCGGCATCGGCCGGGCCTGCATGCAGATGTTCGCGAAGGAAGGCGCAACGGTGTTCGGCGTCTCCAGGACGCAGTCGACGCTCGACGAGACGCTGCGCCTCGTCACCGGCGCCGGCGGCAAGGGCAGCGTATTCAGCGCGGATCTCTCCGTGCCGGAGCCGGTCGAAGCCGCGGTGAACGAGTGCGTGAAACGCTACGGCCGCATCGACGTGCTGCTGAATGCGGCGGGCGTCGGCTACAGTTGGAAGCTGACGAGCGAGGGCTCGATGGATCCCGTGCACACGACGCCCCTCGACAAGTGGCGCGAAGTCATGGCCATCAACCTCGACAGCGTGTTCTACGTCAGCCGGCTCGTGCTCCGGCAGATGATCAAACAGAAGAAGGGCTCGATCGTGAACGTCGCGAGTATCTTCGGCATGGGCGGCGCGCCGGACGCGCACACCTACACGGCGACGAAAGGCGCGATCATCAATCTCACGAAGTCGATGTCCGTCGCCTACGTCGACGACGGCATTCGCGCGAACGTCGTCGCGCCGGGCTTCGTCAGGACGCAGATGGTCGAGATCGTGCTCGATCAACTGTTCTCGCCCGAGAATCCGAAGCTGATCGCGCCGATGGGGCGGCCCGCGACGACGGAAGAAGTCGCTTACGCCTGCCTCTACTTCGCGTCCGACGAATCCTCGTACTGCACGGGCTCCGTGCTCTGCGTCGACGGCGGTTCGACGGCGCGCGCCTGAGCCGGCCGGCCGTGCCGCGAACGCCACGGAGCCGGAGCGCGCCATGAGCACCGGTTCGCTATCCGGGCTCCTCGCCGAGGTCTCGCTGTTCGCCCGGCTCGACGAACAGGAGCGCGATTTCCTCGCCTCGCGCGTGCGCATCGTGCGCTTCGATGCCGGCAGTGTGATGTTCCGCTACGGCGATCCGGGCAACTCGATGTACGTGCTGAAGGCGGGGCGCGTCGAGCTGTCACTGAAGACGAAGACCGGCGAGCACATGGTGTTCGCGATCCTCGGCGAGCACGATTTCTTCGGCGAAATCTCGCTGCTCGACGGCGGCGCGCGCACGGCGAGCGCGCATGTGCTCGACGACGTCGAGGCGCTGGAAATCGATCGTTCCGACCTCGACGAGCTGTTCCGGCTCCAGCCTTCCGCGGCGCTGCATCTCCTCACGGCCACCGGCGGGCGGCTCCGCCAGACGACACAACTGCTCCGCAATGCGAGCACACGCAATCCGAACGAGGACATCGAGGAGCGGCGCACGCTGCTCGTCCGGCTCACGGACTGGATCGCGCAATTCGCGGGCAGCCTCGTCTTCCTCGGCATCCACGTCGGCTATTTCGCGTTCTGGCTCGGCTGGAACGTGTTCGCGCCGGCGGACTACCACTTCGATCAATTCCCGTTCGGTTTCCTCACGCTCGTCGTCTCGCTCGAGACGATCATTCTTTCGGTGTTCGTCCTGTTGAGCCAGAACCGGCAGGCGGAGCGCGATCGCGTGCGCAACGACGTGGAGTACGACGTGAACCTCAAGGCCGAGATGCAGATCGCGCACATGCACGAGAAAATCGACGAGAACTACGCCGCGCAACAGAAACGGCTCGACGCGATCGAGCGCAAGCTCGAGACGATGGCGAGCAAGGCGGAGTATTCGGCGTAGGGGACAGGTTGCCGTGAAGGCGGTCGGGTCGTCACGCGCGACCCGCTTGCCACCACCGACGGGAAATGGGGTCGGGACGGGAAATGGGGTCAGGTTCGAATTCGCGTGTAAGCGCCCGGGCAGCGATAATCGCGTCGGCCGCGAAATCGAACCTGACCCCAATTCCCGCCCCGGGCAGCGATAATCGCGTCGGCCGCGAAATCGAACCTGACCCCCCGACACACTCCTTCCAGAGCCGCGCCACGAGCTCGCCCGCTTTCGGCGTGTCCCTGATGCGCTCGACGCCGATCCCGGCGTACATCGCCATGTCTTCGGGATGACCTGTCGTCGGCGCGAACGGCGGGAAGATGCTGTAACGCTTGAACGCGAGCTCGCCGAGCCGGCCGACGACGTCGTTCTCGTTCGGGCGCAGCCCGCGCGCGAGCGCGCCGCCGGCTTCCCAGGCCTCGAGCGTGTCGTTGCGGAGCACGCGATGGAGGGCCGCGGGCCATTCCAGATCGAAGCAGACGGTGAGCGCCGTGTCCCCGGCGCGAGACTTCACGAGCCGGGCCTTGTACGCGGGATGCGCGGGATATTCCTCGGTCGCGACGAAGCGTGTGCCGAACACGCCTCCGGCCGCGCCGAGCGCGAGCACGTCGCGCAGATCCGCACCGGTCGCGAGTCCGCCGGCGACGAGCACCGGCACGTCGCCGGCGACGGCGATCACCTCGGGGAGTCGATCGCGCCAGCTCCCTTGCGCCTGCACGTGGCCGCCCGCTTCCTGGCCCTGCACGTTGAGGTAATCCGCGCCCGCTGCGACGGCGAGCTGCGCGCCGCGCACGTTGCCGATCTGCACGCCGAACTTCGCGCCCGCCTTGCGGATCGCCGCGACCTGCGCCGCGTCCGGAATGCCGAACGAGAACTGGATGACCGGTGCGCCGGCGTCGAGTGCGGCCTGCAACGTCCCGGCGCCGAACTGCATGACGTAGCCGATCGCGAACGGTTTCTGCGTCAACGCTCGCGCGCGCTGCACGGCGGCGCGCACTTCCGCTTCCGAGGACCACGACATGCCCATGCCGCCGAGCGCGCCGGCCTCGGCGACTGCGGCCGCGAGCTCCGGCGTGCTGCCGCCGAATACGGCCTGGACGATTGGATGGCGGATGCCGAGGCGCGACGTGAGGCGGCGCTGCGCCTCGGTCTCGCGATAGGGTTTCGCGGTCTTCTGCGCCGCATGCGCCGCGGCGGTCAGCGCGCCGGTCGCCAGCAGCAGGGCGCCCGCCGTGAAGCGTCGTCTGGAAATGTCCATGGTGTTCCCCGATTGATGCCGAGTGCGGCGCGGGCATCGTAGCGGGCGGGCTGGTGCGGCTCAACCGCGCAGCGAGCGCACGGCACGCCCTCCGCGGGCCGGGAGGCGGCGGGTGCGGGCGGACGAATCCGTCGCGGGGCAGGCGGCCCGGGCCGCGTCTACACCCGTCGACCTTCACTGCGGATCCGTATGCAGCACGAAATCGCTCGCGCCGACGTTGCGGCGCGTCGGGATCGCGTTGCGATCGAGCTCGCCCCTGATCGTGTGCGCGAGATCGTCGTACCACACGGCGTCCTCGAGATACCAGGAGTGCGAGATCATGCCGTCGATTTCGGTGAATTTCGTGATCGCCGCCTTGTCGTAGCGCGGCCCGCAGTCGACGTCGACCGCTTTCTCGGGCGACGGCGTGTCGACGGGCATGCCGACGCGGCCGACGCGGGCCTCGATGTCGATGTTCTTCACGTTCGAGACGGCGAGCGCCTGGTCGTAGCCGCTGAAGTAGTTCGTGAGCCGGCCGCAGTGCGCGAAGACGGGCAGCATGTCCGGGTGGTCGAGCGCGAAGCAGGACGAGGAGACGTCGGCGCCGAAGAACACCATCTGCCCGACGCGCCAGTCGTTCGCGAGATCCGCGTCCCGCGCCTTGTCGATCATGCGGAACGCCTCGCGCACGACGAAGCCGCCCATCGAGTGCGCCATGACGTGCACGTTCAGCGGGCAGTCGATGCGCGAGGACTTCGCGAACGGGATGAGGCCCGAGCTGACGAGATAGCCCGCGGCGGCCTGGGCCTGGAAGCGATCGTAGGTGTAGGCCGCGGCGCTGCCGCCCGTCGGCCAGTCGAAGCCGATGAGGAGACAGTGACAGCCGCGCTGCGCGAGCTCGCGCTCGACGCGGCGCTGGCGCCGCAGCGCTTCTCTCGGCGGCGTGTTGTAGCCGTGGACGAAGAAGACGAGATCGCGGCTCGTGCCGTCGTCGCGCTTCGCGGCGGCACGGATTTCGGCGAGCCATTTCACGTAGGACGTGACGATGTCCGCCTGAGACGGCTCGACGACGTCGTCGGCGACCACGAGATAACTCGGCGCGGACGTGCGGCCGCCGAAGCCCTGGCCTGCCTTGTTCCGCGCACACAGGACGAAGCTGCTCATCGAAACCTCCTCGGCGGAACGCGGCGCGGCGCCGGCCGGTCCGGACCGCTGGCCGTAGTCTAGCGCGGGAGCGCGGCCCGAATCAGCCGCCGGGGGCGCGGCGGTGCGTGCTCAGACCGAGAAATGGCCGACCGCGCGGTTCAGCTCGCCCGCGAGCCGGCTCAGATCCGCGCAGGCCGCGGCGAGCTCGTTCGCGCCGCTCGCGGTCTCGTCGACGAGGCTCGCGATGTTCGCGACGTTGCGGTTGATGTCCTCGCCCGCCGCGCTCTGCTGCTCGGCCGCGGAGGCGATCTGGTGGTTCATGCCGCTGATCCGCGAGATGTCGTCCGCGATCATGCCGAAGGCCTCGCCGGCGTCGTGGGTCGTCCTGACGCTCTCGCGGGCCTTGTCGTTCGCGCGCTTCATGCTCGCCACGGCGTTCTGGGATTCGCTCTGCAGCTCGGCGATGATGCCGCCGATTTCGTGCGTGGACTTCTCGGTGCGGCTCGCGAGCGTGCGCACCTCGTCGGCGACGACCGCGAAGCCGCGGCCCTGTTCGCCGGCGCGCGCGGCCTCGATCGCGGCGTTGAGCGCGAGCAGATTCGTCTGGCCCGCGATGTCCGCGATCACCGTGAGCACCTTCGAGATCTGCATGCTGCTCGCCTCGAGCCGCTCGAGCAGCGTGACGCTGGTGTCGATGTCCCGCGCGAGATCGTTGATGGAGGAAATCGCGCGTCCGACTTCCTCGCTGCCCGTCGCGGCGCGCGTGTTCGCGCGCTCGCTGGCGTCCGAGGCGCCGATCGCATTGCTCGCGACCTCATGCACCGTCGACGCCATCTCGGTCATGGCGGCCGAGACCTGGAAGATCTCCGCCTTCTGCCGTTCCGCGCCGCTGCGCGCGGTCGCGCCGAGCGCAGCGAGCCCGCTCGCCGTGCCGTTCAGCACTTCGGCCTGCGCGATGATGTCGCTCACCACGCCGTGCAGCTTCGCCATGAAGTGATTGAGCCCGACGATGATGTCGCCCACTTCGTCGTCGCTCGCCTTCGGCAGGCGGTGCGTCAGATCGCCGTCGCCCTGCGCGATATCCTCGATGGCGTCGGTCAGGTGACGGAGCGGCGGCACGACGTGACGGTAGATCGTGAACTGGTAGGTCCAGATGAGGGCGACGAACGCCGCGATGACGCCGGTGACGAGCATGCGCACGCGCGCATGCAGCGCCTCGTTCTCGGCCGTCACTTCCTCGTGACGGCGCTGCAGATCGCCGAGGACGACGTCGAGCTCCGCGGAGAGCGCACTCGTCACGTCGTCGAAGCCCGTCCCCGCACGCTTCATGATGACGTTGCCCGCCTCGGTACCCTTCGCGACGTATTCCTTCGCCATCTCCACCCCCGTCGTATGCAGGGCCTCCACCCGCGTCGTGAGCGCGGCGAACTGCGGCGCCCGCTCGGGGAGCAGCCGGGCGAGCTCGGCGAGGCCGGTCGCGGCGTCGCGGCGATGCGCGTCGGCCTGTCCATAACCCCGGTCGTCGTGACTCGCGCCGACGTCGGTCAGGAACTGCTGGACCTGGATGACGTGCTTGTTCACGTCCTTGACGACCAGCACCGCACGGGTCGCGTCGCGGGTCAGCACGTCGTATTCGCGGCTGGTGAGGAATTCGTGCCAGGTGAAACCGAGGACCGTCGCGCCCAGGAGTCCCAGGACGGCGGAGGAGGTGGACAGCAGGGTCCGGATTTTCATGACGAGCCTCCGTGGCGGCCTCCGCGAACGGGCGGATGGGAGAAAGCCGGCCAATCAAGTAGTCGTCCGGGACAGCGGGTCCTTTAGCGCGGATCGCTGCCGCCCCGGCGGGCCGGCGCAGGCGGCTCAGACCGCGGGCGAGGTACGCTGCGTGAGAATGTCGACGGCGGTCGTGACGAGGGCTTCGACGGTCGGGTCGCGCAGGCCGAGCGTGAGCTGCTCGGGGGTGAAGGTCTCTTCGAAATTGCGGTACGGGCCGAGCGCGACACGCAGCGTGATGCATTCAGCCGGTACTTCGAGCGCCTGGCCGGAATTCCACTGGAAGGCCGCCGCGGCGAGGCACAGACCCACGGCGCGCGCCCGCTCGGCGATCGCCCGCTGGATCTCCGACATCCCGGCGTAGAGCGGCGCGCATTCGATGTCGTCCCGCATCCGGTCTCCCCTGTACCGCAACTCGGCCTGCAGGGCGTGATGATGCCATCGTCGCGTTGCCGGAAAAACCCTACTCAAAAGTAGGTTTGCATCGACGCTCAGGTGATCCACTCCGCGAGCGCGTCGCCCGAGGAGTAACCGGTCACCGCATAGCGGCCCGCCGCAGCGACGAGACCCAGCGTGAAGAGCAGGGTTCCGGGATCGAACAGCAGCACGTCCGGGCCGGCGCGCGCGACGACGAAGAGCGTGTACTCGCGATCCTCCCACGGACCGAGCAGCGCGGCCTCGTCGCCCGGATGGAAAGTCACCGCGTACGGCACGACGCGCGCGGCGCGGAGCTCGGCGCGCTTCAGGTCGAGGAAGGCATCGCGATCGACGTGCGGCGGCGACCAGGCGCCCGAGTCGGCGTTCGGCCTCGCGAGGGCCTCGTCGAGGCGGGCGGCGATGTCGTCGGGCGTCATGGCGCGAATCGTGCGGCGCTCAGCTCCGGGCGTGATGGAGCAGCAGCAACAGGCGCTTGTGGATGTTGATCAGCCGTCGCCGGTTCGCGGGGCCGTCCGGCTTGAACTCGTGCAGCGATTTCAGATCCTTGATCTTGTCGTAGATGTTCTCGACGAGCTCGTTCGTGGTCTTGCCGGTCCAGGCCGCGAGATCGGTCTTCTCGAGGCCGGGCAGCGCCGCGATCTTCTGCGACTTCAGCGCGCCGAAGTCGAAGCCCGCCTTGTTCAGACGATCGAATTCGGCGCTCGCGAACTTCGGGATCACGAGCCGGTGATCGACGTCCTCGTTGACGACGCGGAAGCACAGCCGCGAGTTCTCCTTCAGCTCCGCGATCAGCGCGCGCACGTCGCCCTTGCGGCCCTTGCGGAAGGCATCGAACGAGGCCATGGCCTTCGCCGTGTTGAGCAGTCCCGCGAGCGCGGGCAGAATCGATTCGAGCATCGCTGGAGTTCCGGAGTCGAGCGCGTCCCTGGCGTCCGGCGCACTCGCCGCGAGCTGGGTGATGTCCGCCGTTCTTCCGGCTAGCGTACAAGACGGCGCGCGCCCCTGCCATCGCCCGGACGGTCGCCGGTTGACCGCGAGGCGCGCCGCTCGCACCATGCGCTGGCGCGTCGTTCACGGCGCGGTGACGGAGGCGGGCGGCATGATCGAATCGATCCTCGGTGTCCTGAGCGGGCTCGCGACGATAGCGTTCGCGCGGCTGATACGCGGCGAGCGCTGGTTCTATGCGCTCGTGCTCGTGAGCCTGCCGCTGATCTACGCGGCATTCGCGCTCGAGGCCGGTGCACGCACGGTCGTGCACACCGAGCTCGTCTACGGCCTGCCGTGGATCGTGGTCGGCGTGCTCGCGCTCGCCGCAGGCTTCCCGTTCTCCGCGAACCTCGTCGCACTGCTCTGGCTCGCGCACGCCGGCTACGATCTCCTCCACGCCGGCCTCGTCACGAATCCCGGCGTGCCCGGCTGGTATCCCCTCTGGTGCGCGGCGATCGACGTCGTCGTCGCCGTGTATCTCGTCTGGCTCGCGCGGCGTCTGCCGGCGGGCAATCTGCGGCGCGCGCGCTGAGCCGCGCAGCCCGCCTCAATAGTCGAGGTGGGCGAGACGGACCCTGCGGATGAAGCGGTTGAACAAGCCGATCCGCTGCCAGATGCCGCGCACGCCGAAGCGCAGCAGCGCCGGAACGATCCGCCAGAACGGCACGGCGCGCATCCACAGCCGTGCGTACTCCGCATAGAACGCGCGCAGCGGGAGCCGCGTCGGCAGCAGCGCGTGCACCATGTCGTAGAGCTCGGGCTTGCGACTCAGCAGTTCCGCCTCGCGCGCGGCATGGAGCTCGGTCCCCGGCAGCGGGGTGAGGATCGTGAACGTCGCATACTCGTGCTTCATGCGCCGCACGTAAGCGGCGAGTCCGCGGAAGTCCTCGCGCGAATAGGCGGGATCTACCATGTAGGACGCGTACATCAGGATCCCGAGCTCGTCGAGGATGCGCACGGCCTCGGCCTGCTGACGCGAATCTATGCCCTTGTGCATGGCTGCGAGACGTGTATCCGAATAGTCCTCCATGCCGACGAAGACCTGCGCCAGACCGATCGCCGCCCATTTCGCGAAGAGCCCGGGATTTTCGACGATCGTGTCGACCCGCGCATAGAGAAAATATTTCTTGCGCAGGCCGGCCGCGGAAATCAAATCCGCGAGCCGGTCCATGCGCCTCACGTCGCACATCGACTCGTCGTCGCAGAAGAAGACGTTCGGCTCGGCGATGGTCGCGAGCTCCGCGACCACCTGCTCCGGAGACCGGCGCAGGTACTTGCCGCCGGTGATCGCCCACAGCGCGCAGAAGTTGCAGCGTGCCGTGCAGCCGAGCGAGGTGCGCACGGAGGCGAGCGGCTTGAACCATTCGCTGAAATAGTGCGCGCGGTGCGCGGCCGTGAGTGCGCGGTTGGGCAGCGGCAGATCGTCGAGCGCCGTGTAGCGGCGCGGCGCGGTGCAGCGCAGGCCCGCGGGGCCGGGCAGGGCGAGGCCCGCGATGTGCGTGAAATCGCCGTCCGCCGCTTTCGCCTGCAGCAGCTCGCGCAGCGTGAAGACGCCCTCGCCGACGACGATCGCGTCGATCTGCGGTGCGTCGAAATCCGCGGGACTGACCGTCGCGTGATGGCCGCCGACCACGACGAACGTCGCCGGCGCGGCGGCCTTGATGCGCGCGGCGAGGTCCTTCGCGATATTGACCTGGCTCGTGTAGGCCGTGATCCCCACCACCTCGGGCCCGAAGCGCCGGCAGGCGGCGTCCGGATCCGGGCTGAGGCGCAGATCGAGGATTTCGACGTCATGGCCGTCGAGCGCGAGCCCGGCCCCGAGATATTCGAGCGCGAGCGGCTCGAACATGAAGATCTCGTCGGTCATGGGATCGCTGCTCGGCGGTTGGATCAGCAGGACTTTCATGGCAGCTCCGGAGAGAAAACGGAATTCGGGCCGCAGCGCGGAGGCGAGGCGAAGTGCGGCGGGGGCGCGCGCTGCGGGCGAGGGTGGCCTCGGCGTGCGGATCGCCGGGACGGGAAGGGCACGATGCGCGCCGGAGCGGGCCGGCGCGCGGCCTGAGACGCGGTGACGTCGCGGCGGACTTCATGGTGCTCACTGCAGTCGCCTCCCGGGCGATCGTCCTGATCGCCCCGGCGTCATTATCCGCCGCGCGGACCTGCCGCGCCAGGAACCGCGGGCGAGCGCCTCAGCGGAAGTGCGGCATCACCTCGCGCGCGAAGAGCTCCATGGACTTGCGCGCTTTCGCGGCCGGCATGCCCGCCATCTGCATCCACATCACGAGATGCGTGCAGCGCGTCTCGGCGGTGTAGCGCTCGATCTCGGCGATCGCGTCGTCCGGCGTGCCGACGATGAGCGGGGCCTGGAAGAACGAGATGCCCGCGGCCTTGCGCAGCTCGCCGATCGGCGGCACGACGGGCGCCGACATCACGGCCGAGCCCCATTCCATGTCGTCGGCCTCTTTGAAGCGATGGTCGTAGAGCGACATCATGTAGTGCAGGTACTGCTCGCAGTCGTCCCAGGCCTGCTCGCGCGTCTCGGCGACGTAGACGGCACGGAGCTGCGAGATCTTGTGATCCTCGATGTTCCTGCCGAGCTTCACGAGCTCGTCGTCGTAATAGCGCTGCAGATCGCCGCCGCCGCTGCCGGCGAGGTGATAGCCCATGCGCGCGACGCGACGCACCGAGTTCTCCGCCATCGCGGCGATCCAGATCGGCGGGCCGGGCTGCTGGATCGGCCGCGGGCTGAGCTCGATGTCGCGGAGCTGCCAGTATTTGCCGGCGTAGGAGAAGCCCGGCTCGGTGAAGCACTTCTCGATGATCTCGACGCCTTCGACCACACGGGAGACGCGCTGCCTGCGCGAGATGCCGAAGCTCGCGAACTCGCTCAGCCAATAGCCCTGGCCGACGCCGAGATCGAGGCGACCGCCGGAGATGATGTCGACCGTCGCCGCGTCCTCGGCGACGCGCACGGGATGGTGGAAGGGCAGCACGATGATGAACGTGCCGATGCGGATGGTGCGCGTGCGGGCGGCGATCGCGGAGAGGATCGGCAGCAGGCTCGGCGACCAGCCGTCCTCCGCGAAGTGGTGCTCGGTCGTCCAGATCGTGTCGTAACCGAGTGCCTCGGCGAGCTCCGCCTGCTCGATGTGCTCGCGATAGATGGCGTCGAACGGCCGGGCCCATTGTTTCGGGTTGCGGAATGCGAGCAAGAGTCCGAAGTCCATGGTCATCCTCCCCTGTGCTTGGAGTGTTGCGCGTTCGTTCAGTCCTCTCCGCGCCGCCGCAGCGGCGCGATCTGCGGAACGAGCTCGGGACCGGCGCCCGTGTCCCAGTCCGGGCCGCCGCCGCAGGCCCGCCGGAGCTCGGGCGCGCAGGCCTCGGCGAAGTACTGCATCATGTCCTCGATCTCGCGGCCTTCGAAGCCCGCCTTCTCGAACAGTGCGGCGAACATGAGATCCTCGTAACCGCAGGCGGTCTTGAGCTTCAGGATCTTCTCGACGATCTGCTCCGGCTCGCCGACGAGCGCGATGTCCGCCTCGATCAGCATCCCGGCCGTCACGCGTTCACCGACCGGCAGCAGCGAGCCCTCGAAGAACGGACCGATGTAGGAGAACTGATGCTCGAGGCCGCGCTTCACGCGCGCCGCTTCGCGTGCGCGGTTCGCACCGGGCAGGTAGAGATGCATGAAGCGTGCGATCGCGACCCCGCGGCGATAGCGCGTATCCCAGCCGTAACGCAGCGCGCCGCGGCCGAGGCGATCCGGCCAGCCCGCGCGCTCCGCCGCGCGATAGTAGATTTCGATGTTGCGCGCGAGCGCCTCGTTCGTCTCGCCGACGAAGTAACCGTTCACGCCGTTCTCGGCCGCCCAGGTGATGGAACGCGGGCTCGTCAGCGGCTGCCACAGTTGCGGATGGGGCTTCTGCAGCGGCGGCGGCACGACGCTGATCTCGCGCAGCGTCGTCGTGCTCGCGACGACGGGATTGCCGCCGGACGAAGGATCCGGTCCGCCGAGCCTGAGGACGTCCGCGACCTCGCGCTCGACCTGCGGCTGCGCGAAGAAGGCTTTCGTCGCGGCGTGGTTCCAGCGCGTATAGCTCGGCGGGATGGAGAAGTTCTCGCCGTGATGTGCGAACGAGGGCTCGGTCCAGGCCTTCAGCAGGATTTCGTACGCTTCCTGGAACGACGCGCGATTGCGTTCCTGATCCTGGATCGTCGAGCCATAGGGCCGGCCGAGCGTCTCGTTCTCGCGCGGCTGGTAGCCGCGCCCGATGCCGCACTCCACGCGCCCGCCGCTCGCGACGTCGAGCATCGCAATCTGCTCGGCGAGGCGGAGCGGATGGTGCCAGGTGATGATGTTCGCGGCCTGGCCGAGCCGGATACGCTTCGTGTGCGCGGCGATCGCCATCTCGGAGAGCAGCGGATTCGGCGAGAACTCCGCGCCCTCGATCTGGAAGTGGTGCTCGGTCTGGAACCAGTAGTCGTAGCCGAGCCGCTCGGCGAGTATGCCCTGGCGGATCTGGTTGACGACCGTGCGCTGCGTGGATTCGCGCACCTGTGCGAGCGAGCCGTCCGTGATCGCGAGGCCGCCGGGCTCGTAGGTGACGGGCAGGTCCGTCGAGCCGTTGTGAAAGCATCCGAGCTCGATCATGTCGTGCATCTCCCGTTTCAATCGTGATGGGCCACATCTCAACGGTGCGGTGGGCGAGCCACTGCCGGACGCCCGTAACATAACCGTCGCTGCACCGGAGTGTCCATGCGGGTCAGCCTGTACGTACCTTCGCTGCGCTGCGAAAGGCGCCGGCGTCGGGATTTCCCGATGCGTGTCGCGTCCGACCGCCGTCGCGCGCGTTGACATGTCCGTACAAGTAACTATGATGCGCTTGCCGTCCCACCCTCCAGTCCGGCAGCGGCGGCGCAATCCCCATCTCCCCGCGGTACGAACAGAGGAATCGCGACATGGCTCAGACGGACATCCCCCAGTACGACGCGATCATCATCGGAGGGGGCGTCTCCGGCCTCTATTCCCTGTACAGACTGCGCGAGCGCGGCATGACGGCGCGCGTGTTCGAAGCGGGCGACGCGATCGGCGGCACCTGGTACTGGAATCGCTATCCCGGCGCACGCCTCGATTCGGAGTCGTGGTCCTACCAGTATTCGTTCTCGAAGGAGCTCATCGACGGCTGGAACTGGACGGAGCACTTCGCGGGCCAGCCGGAGATCGAGCGCTATCTGAACTACGTCTGCGACGAGCTGAAGCTGCGTGACGGCATCGAGCTCGGGACGCGCGTGAAGTCCTGCATCTACGACGAGGCCTCGAAGCTGTGGACGATCACCACGGAGGCCGGCCGCCGGGCGCGCGGCCGCTACGTCATCGCGGCGACGGGCTTCCTGTCCGCGCATCAGTTCCCGGAATATCCCGGGGTCGAGGACTTCGAGGGGCTCTCGCTGCATACCGCGCGCTGGCCGAAGGAAGGCGTGGACCTGAAAGGCAAGCGCGTCGGCATCATCGGCACCGGGCCGACCGCCGTGCAGATCATCCAGACGATCGTCTACGAGGTGGAGCACCTGACCGTCTTCCAGCGCACGCCGAACTGGTGCACGGCGCTGCGCAACAAGCCGATGGACGAGGCGACGCGCGCCGGCTTCAAGCGCGACGCCCCGCAGATCTTCGAGCAGTGCAACGAGACGCTCGCCGCGTTCATCCACAAGGCCGATCCCCGTGACGGCGTCGACGTCCCGAAAGCCGAGCGCTGGAAGCTCTACGAGGAGCTGCACGCGCGCGGCGGCTTCGCGCTCTGGTTCGCGAACTACCACGACGTCTTCACGAGCCAGGAGATCGCGGACGACGTCGGCGAGTTCCTGGCGATGAAGATCCGCGAGCGCGTGAAGGATCCGGTGATGGCCGAGAAGCTCATCCCGAAGGATCACACCTTCGGCACGAAGCGTCCGCCGGGCGAGACGAACTACTACGAGGCCTACAACAACGGCAACATCGATCTCGTCGAAGTGAAGAAGACGCCGATCGAGCGCATCACGCCGCGCGGCGTGCGCACGAGCGAGCGCGACTACGAGCTCGACATCCTCATCTACGCGACGGGTTTCCGCAGCCTGACGGGCGAGCTGCTGCGCATCGACATCCGCGGCCGCGACGGTCTCTCGCTCGCCGGGAAATGGGCGGACGGCCCGCGCACGAATCTCGGCGTGCAGTTCGCGGGCTTCCCGAATCTGTTCGCGATCCTCGGCCCGCACAATCCGGCGACGTTCTGCAACCTGCCGCGCTGCATCGAGAACAACGTCGACTGGGTCATGCACTGCATCGATTTCCTCAAGGCGAACGGCCAGACCTCGATCGAGACGACGGTCGATGCGGAGAACGCCTGGACGCAGGTCTGCAACGAATCCGCGAAGGGGCTCCTCATCGGCGAGATGAAGGACTCCTGGTTCTACGGCAACAACAACCAGGGCGGCGAGCGCGGCCACTTCCTGCTCTACGCGGGCGGCGTGCCGGCCTATCGCAGAATTTTCCGCGAGGTCGAGACGCAGGGTTATCCGGGCTTCGTGCGGAGCTGAGATGAAGCGGGCTGACCCTTTTGGCGCCGGGGTCTGACGCGTGTGGTGCCGGGGTCTGACGCGTGTGGGTAACTCGCGCAGCGAGTTGTCCATGCGGGTCATACCCCGGCACCCGGAGCGCCGAGCGAAGGGATCTCCAGCGTCGGAATCGAAGACCCCGATCGATGCGCCTCCTTCGTCGGCACATCCTATGAATGCGTTCCGCGCGCACGATAGAATCACCCGCTGAGCGCACCTTCGCACTTGACTCATATCACCCGCGCGCCACCCATCCGGGCGACACTTCCAAACACCGCGCCGGCTTCTCCATCCTCCCGTCCGGCGATCGTGCCCCGAGGAGACCTGCACATGGCCGCGCTGCGATGACGGAACCCGAAGCCGAGCTCTCCCCGGTCCGCCACTTCCGGCAGATCCTGATCTGGCCGATGCTCATGGTGCGCGGCGCGGGACTCGATCCGCACGAGCCGTTCTGGATGGCGCTCGAGCGCGAGCCGGGAACCGCGGGCTGGTTCCGCGTCGCCGACGAATTCAACACCGCACCGAACGCATTCCTGGAGAAGCATTACAAGGAATTCGTCGTCTTCCTGCCGCACGTCCAGCGCTTCCTCTACGGCAAGGGCCGCGGCACGGCGGCGCACGCGGAGACCGAAACGCCCGGCGACTCCGCGCGGCGCGTCTATCGCCGCCGCGACGTCGCGGCGCTCCGGCTCGTGCTGCGCGCGGGGCAGGCGCCGATCGATCTCACCGTACACCGCGTCGATCTCTGCTTCTTCGACGACATCGACGTCGCGTTCCTGATCATCGAGGTCTACGCGGAAAATCTGCCGCTCGCCACCGCGCTCGATCTGCTCTATCGCTTCGGGCGCGTCTATCCGACGGGCTGGAACGACGAGGGCGAGGGCGTGCACAACGCCCTGTCCTCGGAATGGCTCGACGCCGGGGGCCGGGTGCTCGCCGGCTCCGACGTCGGCGCGCGCGATCGTTATCTCGCGTTCACGCACGAGCACCGCGCGCCGCCGCTGTCCATGCACTGGGCTTTCCTCATGCGGCCGCTCGCGCTCGACGTCTCGGATGAGGAGGCGCCGATCCGCTACCGCCAGATCGAATACCACCGCATGCCGCTCATGGCCTATCTCGCGGTCGACAATCCCCGCACGATCCCGCGCGACGTGTGGGTGCGGCTCGGCCTCGTCGCGACCGTGCATCCGGACGAGGCGATCGTCAGCCACGATCCGGACGTCGCGGACTTCGAGGCGCGCTACTGCTTCGATCGCTACTGGGTCGGCACGGAGCGCGGGCCGAATTCGCGCTTCCTGTGCAGCGGGCGCGCCTTCATCCTCGTCGGCGAGGCGCGCGATCCCTACTTTAAGGACGATCAGCGCGGCATGCTCGCGCAGTTCCGCCATCAGTATCTGTTGATGTTCCTCATCAACCACCTGCACCGGGCGACGCTGCTGACGTTCTCCGATCGCCTCGCGGACGCGATCCACGGCCTCGACATGCGCGACTCGGAGTCCGTGCGCTGGTTCCGCAACCGCATCCGCGACACGTTCGAATCCTTCCTGCGCTTCACGCACCGTTACTGGTTCCACGAGCTTTCCGAACGTCCGCACATGCAGGCCCTGAACCGCATGTGCGCCGGACATCTCGCGAACGACGAGCTCTATGCAGAGGTGAAGGAGGAGATCGGCGACATGAACGCCTACCTCGACAGCGACGCCGCGCGGCGCACGAATTCGCTGTTCGTGCGGCTGAACGTGGTGACGGTGTTCTCGATCATCGGCACGGTCGCGACCGGCATTCTCGGCATGAATCTCTTCGCGCTCGCCGAGCAGCCGGCCGTCATCCGCATCGCCTGGTTCGTCGCCGCGCTCGCGGGCGTGACGGCGATACTCTTCGGCGCGGTGATGCTGTCCTCACGGCTTTCGGCGTGGATGGACGTGCTCTCGGACGATCGGCTGCCGTTCCCGAAGCGCGTGCTCGGGCTGTGCAAGGGGAAGCGGAGAGAGTAGGTCGGGCTGACGAAGGAAGCCCGACATGCAGAGCGACGGGCATAGCGGCGGGAATTGGGGTCAGGTTCGAATTCGCGGCCAACGTAATGGCCCGTACCCGGGCGCCCGCCCGCGAATTCGAACCTGACCCCATTTCCCGCTCACGCCCGGATCCACCCCCGGCTGCGGCTCACCGCCTCCTGCCAGCGCTGCCTGAGCGACTCCGCGTCCGCCGCCGGCATCCGCGGCTCGAAGCGACGCTCCGCGCGCCACAGGTGCGCGAGCTCGGCTTCGTCGCGCCACACGCCGGTCGCGAGACCGGCGAGCCAGGCGGCGCCGAGTGCGGTCGTCTCGGTCACGACGGGCCGCACTACGGGACGCGCCAGCAGATCGGCCTGCAACTGCAGCAGCAGATCGTTCGCGGCCGCGCCGCCGTCGACGCGCAGCTCCGCGAGCGCGAAGCCTGCGCCGCTCTCGAGCGCAGTCACGAGGTCCGTCACCTGCAGCGCGATGGATTCCAGTGCGGCACGCGCGAGATGCGCCGCGGTCGTGCCGCGCGTCAGACCGAAGATCGCACCGCGGGCGTAAGGATCCCAGTGCGGCGCGCCGAGGCCCGTGAAGGCCGGCACGAACGCGACGCCGCCGGAATCCGGCACGCTCGCGGCGAGCGTCTCGACTTCGCCCGATTCGCGGACGAGGCCGAGACCATCCCGCAGCCACTGCACGACCGCGCCGCCGACGAAGACTCCGCCCTCGAGCGCATACGTGAGGCGGCCCGCGCGCCGGCAGGCGATCGTCGAGAGCAGACCGCCGGGAGGAATGTGGGCTTCCGTGCCGGTGTGCATGAGGAGGAAGCAGCCCGTGCCGTACGTGTTCTTCGCGAGCCCCGGCGCGAAGCAGGCCTGTCCCGCGAGCGCACCCTGTTGATCGCCGACGAGTGCGGCGATTGGAATGCCGGCGAGCCCGGGGACCGACGTCACCGTGCCGAGCACGCCGCTGCTGTCGACGATGCGCGGCAGGATCGCGCGCGGCACGTCGAACGCCGCGAGCAGCGCGTCGCTCCAGTCGCCGGTGTGGAGATCGCAGAGCAGCGTGCGCGAGGCATTGCTCGCATCCGTCACATGCAGCGCACCGCCCGTGAGCTTCCAGGCGAGCCAGGTGTCGACGGTGCCGAACGCGAGCTCTCCGGCCGCGGCGCGCGCGCGCAATCCGGCGTCGGCATCGAGCAGCCACCCGAGCTTCGTCGCCGAGAAATAGGGATCGAGCACGAGCCCGCTGCGTTTCCGGATCTCGCCCTCGCGGCCCGCCGCGCGGAGCGCCGCGCAGCGATCGGCGGTGCGGCGATCCTGCCAGACGATCGCGGGCGCGACCGCCGCGCCGGTGCGGCGATCCCACAGCAGCGTCGTCTCGCGCTGGTTCGCGATGCCGAGCGCCGCGACGTCCCGCGCCCTGATGCCGGCGCCCGCGAGCGCGTCGACCGCGACTTCGGACTGGCTCCGCCACAGCGTCTCGGGATCGTGCTCGACCCAGCCGGGCGCCGGATAGATCTGCGGGAACTCGCGCTGCGCGACTGCGATCGGCACGCCCGCACCGTCGAAGACGATGGCGCGCGAGCTCGTCGTGCCCTGGTCGAGTGCCAAGAGGTAGGCCACGGCAGATCCCCCGTCGATGATGCCGGGACGATAGGCACGATGGCGAGCAGTGTCCAGCACGGCGGCCGCAGGCGCTTGACCGCGTCTCGCCCCGCCGACTAGAGTCGAACGCACACGGTCCGTTCAGCGAGGAGAGGTGCGATGTCCACAGCCTGGTCGGTCGAAGGGGAATACATGGAAGCCTGCAGTTGCGATTTCCTGTGTCCCTGCATCATCAAGAACATGGCCCTGCCCGCGACCCACGATTTCTGCAAGGTCGCGCTCACGTTCGAAATCACGAAAGGCAAATTCGGCGACGTCCCGCTCGACGGCGTGCGCTTCGCGATGATCGCGGAATCGCAGGCCATGATGGCGGCGGGCGGCTGGAAGGCCGGGCTCGTGGTCGACTCCGCGGCGAGCGAGGCCCAGGCCGCCGCGGTCGGCGCGATCGCGAGCGAAGCGGGCCACGGACCGCTCGCGGGCTTCGCGCCGCTCATCTCCGAATTCCGCGGCGTCGAGCGCGCGCCGATCGCCTTCGAGCGCAACGGCAACACGCGCTCCGTCGACATCGGCGGCAAGCTCGAGCAGACCGTCGAAGGTATCCCGAGCCTGACCACGCCCGGTCAGTGCGTCGCGATCGACGAGGCCGCGCATCCGGTCAGCAAACGTCTGAATCTCGCGACCGCGCTGCGCAACGTCATCAGCGCGTTCGGCATCACCTGGCGCGAGAACACCGGCCGCACGAACGGCCATTTCGCGCCGTTCGCGTGGACGGGCGTGGCGGAGTGAGGGCGGGCGCGTAGCCGGGAGCGGGTGCTGTTCGCCGCGTGAGGACTCCACGGAGCTGTCGTCCCGGCGAAGGCCGGGACCCAGTCAGCCACCTCCGGCAACAGGAGCGAACCTCGCGTATTCCAGAGCGTGTCCCCGCGCAGCGCAATCCCGGGTTCCGCCGTATCGCCGCGGCGACATGACTGGGTCGCGGCCTTCGCCGGGACGACGAGTTCTTACGGGCTTATAGGTTGCCGTGAAAGAACGGCGGCGCCGGCGGGAAATGGGGTCAGGTTCGAATTCGCGGGGAAGCGCCCGGGTACGCGCCACCGCGTTGGCCGCGAAATCGAACCTGACCCCAATTCCCTCTACGCGCCTTACATGATTGCGGGTGCTGCACAAACTTCATGCCCGTTGGGCCGACGCAGGAAGCCCAAGAATCAAACACCCGATAGTTTCGAGCATAACTTCATTCACGCCGGGATCGCATTCGCACGCGTCCCGGCTATCGAATATCGGGCTTCCTGCGTCAGCCCGACCTACGAGGCGTTTTCCTCACCCCACCATGCTGTAGCCGCCGCTCACGCTCAGCACCTGGCCGGTAACGTGGCCGGCCGCGGCGTTCGACGACAGGAAGACGACGGCTTTCGCGATGTCGCCCGGGCGGCCGATCTTCTTCAGCGGCAGGGACTTCGCGATGGCGTCGAGCTGTTCGGGCGTGAACATCGAATCCTTGTTCACCCACATGCTGTTCGCGCCGACTTCGTCGTCGGCGGGGATCGTCACACCCGGGCAGACGACGTTGCAGCGGATGCCGTTGCGGCCGTTCTCTTTCGCGACCGTCTTCATGAAGCTGTTGACCGCCGCCTTCATGCCGCCGTAGACGGCTTCGCGCGGCTCGCCCTGACGGCTCGCGTCCGAGCTGATGGAGACGATCGCGCCGCTCTTCTTCGCGGCCATGAGCGGCAGTACGGCGGATGTGCAGTTCAGCACGCCGACGAAATTGATCTGGATGATCTTCTGCCAGAACTCGGGTGTCGTCTGCGTGAAGAACATGAGCTGATCCCAGCCCACGTTGTTGACGAGGACGTCGACGCCCGCGCGATCGTTCGCGCTCTTCACGAGCGCCTGCACCTCGTCTAGCTTCGTCACGTCGCAGCGCACGGCCTCCGCCGAGGCGGCGCCCGCGTCGAGCGCGAGCTTCGCGACGGATTCGGCCTGCGCGAGATCGATGTCGGCGAGCGTGACGTGGGCGCCTTCGCGCGCGAACTCCAGCGTGATGGCGCGGCCGATGTTCGAGCCGGCACCGGTGACGATGACGGATTTTCCTTTGAGCTCCAGATCCATGAACGTTGTCCTCCGGGGATTGACTGGGTTATCGAATCATTCGTCGCGGTAGTGCGCAGGGCGGGATTCCAGGAACGCGTCGATGCCTTCCTTGAAGAAGCCCGCGCTCGCGCACAGGATCTGCCCGCGATCCTCGAGCGCGATCGCGGCTTCGAGGCTCGGCGAGTCGATCGACATGCGCAGGCCCTCTTTCGTCAGGCGGAGCCCCAGGGGCGAAGCCTTCAGCATGTCCTCGGCGAGCGCGCGGCCCGCGGCTTCGAGCTGGTCGCGCTCGACGAGCTCGGAGACGAGGCCGAGGCCGAGCGCGCGTTCCGGCGCGAGCATGCGGCCGCTCATCATGAGCTCGGCGGCGACGGACTGGCCGACGGAGCGCGGCAGGAAATAGCTGATGCCGACGTCGCAACCCGTGAGCCCGACCTTCACCATCGCGACGTTGAGCTTCACGTCCTTCGTCGCGATGCGGACGTCGCAGGCGAGCGCGAACGCGAGCCCGCCGCCCGTCGTCGCGCCGTGGCAGAGCGCGATGAGCGGCTGCGGACAGCGGCGCATGCGCATGAACACCTCGCTCACCTGACGCTGCACTTCCATGCCGATGATCGGGCCGTGACCCACCGGCCCGGCTTCCTTGATGTCGTAGCCGGCACAGAACGCGCGACCCGTACCGTGCAGGATGACGACGCGCGTCTGGCGATGGCGCAGCAGGCCGTCGAAATAGTGCTGGAGCTCGTCGCACATCGTGGGATTGATGGCGTTCAGGCGCTCGGGACGATTCAGACACAGCCAGTCGATCGCACCCTCGTGCGTGATCTTGATCGTCGTGTAATCCATGGTTTCTCTCTGGGCGGGTGCGGCGGGCGCCGTCCCGCCTCGTCGTGCGCTGCCGGCCGTTGCGGCGGCAGCGGGGTTGGGGATGGCGCCGGATTGTAGCACGCGCGATCCGGACCGCCGGCCGGCCGGCCGGCGCAGCGCTGCAGGAAATGATCTGAGGCAGGAAAGGCCGGCACGGCCGGGGCGGCCGGCCGCGCCTGAAATGGCACTCGTCGGTGCGCCACCGCCGGCGCTGGAGGTCACGAGAGCTCATGCCGCGCCGGGCAAGGACGGCGCGGCGGGTCACGCGGGGTGTTCCGGGCCCATCGAGTAATGCCGGCCGGCGCGCGAAAGGTTCAGTCGCGCACGGCTGCGCTCAGAAGCGCGGGAACAGTACCTCGTTCTCGACCCGGATGTGCTCCCGCAGATCCGCCACGAGCTTCGCGAGCCCGGTGTACAGCGCCCGCCAGGTGCCGCAGGCGTCGGGCGGCGGCGTGAAATCGCCGGTGAGCGCGACGAGCTTCGCGATGTGCAGCGTGTGGTCGTCGTGCTCGAGCCGCATCATGTTGATGGGGTTCACGATCATGGGGTGGCCGCCGGCCTGCATGATCGGGAACAGCACCTGCTCCTCGCGCTGCATGTGGGATTCGAGGTTCGCAGCGATCGTGCGCAGCAGCTTGCCGAGCCCGGCGGGCAGGCCGGGGTGCGCGCCGTGCGCCGCCTCGACGCGCTGCAGTGCCTGCTCGAGCTCCGCGAGATCGCTGCGATGCGTGGCATGGAAGCGTTGCAGGATCCACTCGATCAGCGCGTCGGTCTCGGCCGGCATCGCGGGCGGTGGCTCGGTGAGACGGGCGAGCTCGGCGACGACGGCATCGACGTCGCAGCCGGCGCGTCCGGCGGCGGTGTCGAGCGGCAGACCGGCATCCGCGCAGCAGTCGAGCTGATGGCGCCGGAGCACGGCGCTCGCGCCGGGCAGCTCCGCGGCGAGCTTGCCGAGCGTCAGCGCGGCGAGGTTCGAATCGAGCGGCAAGGTCATGGTGTCTTTCTCCCGGGGTGTCGTGGGCGCGCGGTGCGCGCCCGTGTCAGTGCACGAGCCCGGCCGCGTACGCGCGGAAGCCGGACGTGGATTCGGTGCGGAAGCCGGCCGGCGTGCGGATGACGAACAGCGCTGCGAGCTTCTGCTGCTCGGCGAGCGCGCGCGCCTCGTCCGGCCCCATCACCATGAGCGCGGTATCCCAGCCGTTCGCCGAGAGCGCGCTCGGTGCGACGACGGAGACCGAGGTCAGGGCGTGCGTGATCGGCCGGCCGGTGCGCGGATCGAGGATGTGCGAATAGCGCCGGCCGCCTGCGTCGAAGTACGCGCGATAGTCGCCCGCCGTCGAGAGAGCCTGGCCTTCGACCTCGGCCGTCGCGACGAGCGCGCGCGGCGTCGCGAGCGGATTCTCGATGCCGATGCGCCAGGCGCTCCCGTCGGGCTTGCGGCCCTTGCTCAGCACCTCGCCGCCGAGCTCGACGAGATAGTCGCCATGACCCTCGCGTTCGAGGAATGCGGCGAGCTGGTCGATCGCGAGCCCGGGACCGATGGCGTTGAGGTCGATGACCATCGCGGGATCGTCCTTGCGCAGCGCCGGCGGCTCGAGCCGCACGTGGAGCTTTCTGAAACCGATGTCCTGCTTCGCCTGCGCGATCTCCGCCTCGCTCGGCACGGTCTGCGGCTTCTTCACGGGGCCGAAGCCCCAGGCGTTCACGAGCGGCCCGACCGTCACGTCGAATGCCCCGTTCGTCAGCGCGCTGATGCGCTGTGCTTCCGCGACGACGACCGCGACGTCCGCGCTCACCGGCACCCACTCGCGCGTGCGCGCCGCGTTGAAGCGCGAGAGATCGGAGTCCGGCCGGTAGGTCGAGAGCCCGCGATCGAGCGTCGCGAGGATGACGGCGATGCCGGCTTCGAGCTGCGCGCGCGGGAACGGTGTCGCATCCCGCGCGGCCACTTCCAGGTGATAACTCGTGCCCATGGTCGGGCCGCGGAACTGTTCGACGTGGCGCGCCGGCTGGCAGCCGGCGAGCAGCGCGAGCGCGGCGCAGGCGACGACGGCGCGCAGATCCGGGCTCACATGTGCTCGTCCGTACCCGCGCCGCCGCGCAGATCCGCCATCTCCGGCGTGACCTCGCTGAACGCATGGATCCTGCCGCCGTGCTCTTTCACGAACGCTTCCGCGGCGGGGCGCGCGGCGAACGCGGCGAACGTCGGGCCCATCGAGCCCATGAGCCTGCTGCCGGCGACGTAGACCGCGCCGCGCGCATCGATCCACGCACCCTGCGGATGCCGCCAGTCGGTCTGCGCCATGTCCTGCGTATACGCCACCTTCACGCGCCGGCGCGTCTCGGGCTTCAGCAGCATCGAGAACATCTCCGTCGTGTCGCAGAAGAAATCGCGCCTGCCGTCCTCGTAGACGATCTGCGCCTTCGGGCCCGGATAATCGCGCAGCGTCATGCCGTCGAGCGCGCAGGCGGTGTCGGCGTTCGGCTCGACGGCGGAAACCGGCGCAGTGGATTGCGAGCAGGCCGCGAGCACGAGCGCGGCGAGCGCGAGCAGCGGACGGCGGGGGGTGGCGGTAATCATTTGACCTCCAGGAGACGATAAGCGGCGAAGAGCGGCGTGACGATCCACAGCACGAGCACGGAGCCCAGCAGCGGGATCCGGCCGAGCGCGTCCGGCACGACGGTCGCGAGACCGTAGAGCGAGCGCATGTCGGGCAGCGCCGCGATGTTCGTGAGCCGGTAGACGTCGGTCGGATTCAGCATGAGCGCGAACGGCAGCACGGCGCCGGAGTAGCGCCCGTCGTCCGCGACGAGCGAGCCGAGCAGCAGCAGGTCGTAGACGAGCACGTAGAAGAACCAGAGCGCAACCGCGAGGCCGATCGCGGTGACGCGGCTCTTCGCGGCGACGGAGAGCGCGACCGCGAGGCTCAGGAAGACGCAGCCGAGCGCGAGCGTGCTCAGCATGAATACGAGGTAGGGCGCCATCGCACCGACCCCGAGCGACCAGGCGAAGATCGCGCCGACGAGGCCGAAACCGACGAACGTCGCGACCGCGAGTGCCGCGGCGAGCCCGCAGAACTTGCCGAGCAGGAACTCGGCGCGCGTGATCGGCATCGAGAGCAGGAGATCGAGCGAGCCGCGCTCGCTCTCGCCGACGACCGCGTCGTAACCGAGGATGAGCGCGATCAGCGGCACGAGATAGATGACGAGCGAGACGAGGCTCGCGATCGTCGCGTCGAGACCCTGCAGACCGACAGCGCCCTCGCTCGCCGTCCCGAAGAACGCGATGACGAGCGCGAAGACCGTGAACACCGTCGCCGCGACGAGCACCCAGCGGCTGCGCAGACGATCCCGGAATTCCTTGCCCGCGACGATCGCGAGCTGGCGTGGTTCGAAGTTCAACATGGCGAGCCTCCCGCGAACGCGGCCGTATGCTCGAGGTAGACGTCCTCGAGCGAGGGGCGCTTGAGATCGATATCGAGCACTTCGGCACCGCGCGTCGCGAGCGCCGCGAGCACGCTCATCTTGCGCGCCGGCGTGCAGGTGAAGCCGTAGCCCTCGCCCCGCGGCGCGAGCTTCAAGCCCGTCTCGCGCGCGAGCCAGGCACCGAACGACTGTTCCACGCCGGGCTTCAGCTTCAGCGCGATCTGCACCGGGAGATCCAGCTCACGGCTCAGCGTGTCGAGATTGCCGGTCGCGCGCACGCGGCCCTGGCTCATCAGCGCGAGGCGATCGAGGTGGCCCTCGATCTCGGCGAGATTGTGCGAGGACAGGATGATCGTCATGCCGCGCGCCCGGCAGTCCTCGAGGATGCCGTAGAACTCGCGGATGCCGGCCGGATCGAGGCCCGTCGTCGGCTCGTCGAGCACGAGGAGCCGCGGCGTGCCGAGCAGCGCCTGGGCGAGGCCGAGACGCTGGCGCATGCCCTTCGAGTAGCCGCGCAACGGGCGCTGCGCCGCGTGCGCGAGGCCCACCTTGTCGAGCAGCGGACGGGCCGCGGAGAGTGTGAGGCCCTTCAGCTTCGCGTAGAAGTGCAGCGTCTCGAGCCCCGTGAGGTTCTCGTAGAACGCGACGTTCTCGGGCAGATAGGCGAGCTGGCGGCGCACGTCGCGGAACGCCGGGCCGAGCACCGGCACGCCCATGCAGCGGATTTCGCCGGCCTGCGGCGCGACGAGGCCGAGCACGAGCCTGATGAGCGTGCTCTTGCCCGCGCCGTTGTGGCCGATGAGGCCGAAGATCTCGCCCGGCGCGACGTCGAGATCGACGCCGTCGACGGCGCGCACTTCGCCGTAGGTGCGCGTGACGCCGCGCGCTTCAATGACCGGCACGTTCATACCAGGTTCTCCAGTCGGCATGCGCGGGACGCATGCGGGGATGTTCGTCGACGACGCTCGTCGCGCGCAGCAGCGGGAACTGGCGGGCCACGAAGCGCAGCGTTTCGAGCGCGGGGCTGTTCAGCATGATCTTCACGTAGGCGAAGCGCCAGACGAGGCGGTCGACGATGTCGTTCGCGACGTAAGCGACGTCGCCGCGGCCGTCGCCGTTGCGGTCCCAGCCCGTGTAATTGCTCCAGTAATTGCCATTTTTACGGCCCCAGGGCTCGTCGCGCGAGGCGACGTAGCGGATCTGCTCCTGGTTCTGGATGAAATCGTTGCCGTCGACGTCGTTGCGGAACGAGCCCGCCCAGAGGTGCACGCCCGTGTAGTTGCCGACGACGAGATTGTCCTTGATCGCGTTGTACTCCGCGTCGTAGACGAAGAAGCCCTTGCCGTTGCCGGCGACGATGTTGCCCTCGATGAGCGAGTCCTGGATCGTGCGCAGCATGATGCCGTGATCGCTGTTGCCCCAGGCGACGTTGTGGCGGACGACCTGGTTCTTCACTTCCATGAGCGCCAGCCCGCCGCGATTGAGATACACCTCGTTGTCCTCCCAGACGTTGTAGTGGGAGTTCATGTAGTGCGTGCCGTAGCGGAGATGATGCATCACGTTGCGGCGGAATTCCGCGTGGTGCGAGACGTCGACGTAGATGCCGTCGCGCGCGAAGCTGATGTGGTTGTCGTGGATGCGTGCGTTCGCGGTGTTGTAGAGCTGGATGCCGTTGCCGCGCTGCGCGGACTGCAGATCGCGCATCCCGGTGATGAGGTTGCCGGCGATTTCGACGCCGTCGCACTTCTCGATCCAGAGCCCGAACAGCGTGTAGGCGAAATCGTTGTTGCGCACGATCGCGCGATCCGCGCCGGGCTCGAGATAGACGCCTGCGTTCTGCGCCGTCAGATCCGCGCCGCTGTCGCGGACGATGAGACCTTCGATCACGACGTCCGGTGCTTTCACGCGGATCACGTCGCCCGTGCCGCCGCCGCTCAGCGTCGGGCGGCCGAGGCCGCGCAGCGTGAGCGGCTTGTCGATGACGAGGTGTTCCTGGTAGTCGCCACGCGGGACTTCGACGACGTCGCCCGGTGCGGCGCGCGCGAGGGTCCGGGCGATCGTCGCGCCGCGTTCGACGGTCAGCGTCGCGGCCTCGACGTGCAGGCCGGCCGCGACGAGGCAGGCGGCGCACAGACGCGAGAACAGGCGGCGGCCGCGGCGCGTCGCCGGAGCTGACGGCGCGGCAGGTGCGCGCAGCGCGATCACGTGGGCGTCACCGCGCGGGGCCGCGGCTTCATGCGGGCGGCGGCGAGCGCCTGTTTCATGCCGTCGAGAGGCAGCAGGTAGCCGTCGTCGCCGATGGCGGTCAGCGGCAGGCCGGCCTTCTCGCGTGCCTTGCGTTCCTTGACGAGCGGCGGGCAGGCGCTCTGGTCGAAGTAGAGCACCGTGCAGTCCAGGCACAGCAGGCATTCGCGCTGATCGATGCGGCCCGTCGTGTCGATCGCGAGCGAGCCGCAGCCCTTCGCGCAGGCCGCACAGCTCGTGCACTCGGCTTTGCGCTTCAGTCCGAACAGCCGGAACGTCGAGGGGATCGCGAGACCCGCGCCGAGCGGACAGAGGTATTTGCAGAACGGGCGCTCGGTGAACGCGCTCGCGAACGCGAGCACCGCCCAGAACGTCGCGAACGGCCAGCTCCGGTGGAACACGCCGACGAGGAATGTCGTCTTGAACGGCTCGACCTCGGCCAGACGCTCGGCGAGCGGCATGGAATAGAACGACACGCCGAGCAGGCCGGCGAACACCGCGTACTTCACCCACTTCAGGCGATCGTGCACGCGGCCCGGCAGCAGGAACTGGAAGCGCTGCAGCCCGAGGCGGCCGGCGCTGCGGTAGATGAGCTCGGTCAGCGCGCCGTAGGGGCAGAGCCAGCCGCAGAAGAGGCCGCGTCCCCACCACAGGAGGGTGAGGAACATGAACCACCACAGGATGAAGATGAAGGGGTCCGACAGGAACAGCTCCCAGCGCCATTCGTAGACGAGGGCGTGGAACCACGTCAGCACCTGCGTCACGCTCGGCTGCGCCATGGCGTGGAAGCCGATGTAGAAGACGCTCACCGTCCAGAAGAAATACTTCGGCCACATCACCCAGCGCTTGTCCTTGTGCGTGGCGCGGCGCGCGAGCCGCTCGCGTTGGCCATAGGTCGCGGCGAGGACGCCGAGGAAGAGCAGCAGGCCCGCGATCTCGAGACGCTTCGCCTTCCAGACGCGCATCCAGGTCGGATCCGGCGCGTGGTAGGCCGGGCGGCCGCCGTCGAAATAACGGTCGGCGAGCCAGTACCGCTGCTGGAAGTTCACGAAGGCCCGCGCGCCCGTCGCCTCGTCGACCTTGTTCGCGAGGAGCTGGAGCTGCCAGGGGAAGGCGGCCGTGAAGCCGGCGCTGCGCAGGATGAAGATGCCGGCCTCGTGGAATTCCGGCGCACCCTCGGCGGCGACGCTGTAGAGGTTCTGGTAGTCCGTGTCGCGGAACGTGAAGGAATCGACTTCCTGTGCGACCTGGATGCGGTCGTAGATGCCGCCGCGCACGAAGCCCGAGCCCTTGAACGAGCCGGTGCCGTTCGCGACGATGAAGATCGCGTGCTCGCCGGGTTTCAGATCCGCCAGCAGGCGATCGTAGTTGTCCTGACCGAGGACCGAGACGCCGACGCCCGGCGCGTTCAGATAACCGAAGTAGAGATCGATGTAGGGCTCGCCGTTCTCCTCCGCGCCGACCTGCGTCTGCGTGACGGCGATGTGCTGCACGGAGCCTTCCTCGAGCAGCGCCTCCCAGGACAGCGGCGCGGCCGCGGCCACGAACTTCGCGGCGGGGCGCGGGCGCACGGCGACGATGCCGACCTGCTTCGCGACTTCGTAGCCCGAGCGCAGGATGAGCTGGTTCTCGGCGATGACGGTCACGGTCGCGCCGCTGATCGCATCGACGCCGAGCGTGTCCTCGTCGGATGAAGCCTTGCCGACCTCGATGCGCGAGCCGACGAACCTGCCGATGTACTGCGCGCAGAATTTCGTGAGCTCGGACTCGGGAATGCCGACGAGCAGGATGGGCTCGCTGTGCTTCAGGATCTTCACGCCGGTGATGAGGCCCTTCGCATCCATGCCGATGAGCGTGACGACGGGCTTGCCGGAGTAGCCGGGGATGTCGACGATGTCGGTCGACAGGAAAACGTAGCCGACGGCTTCGCGGCCGTCGGCCGCGTAGCCCTCGACGTAACTCGGCCGGCCCATGCGCGGTGAGAACGTCGCCGCACCGGGCAGCACGTCCTTGCAGGGCGCATGGGCGCAGAGATCGGGAGAATTCGTGAGCTCCGGCGGGAGCTCCGCTTCGTAGGACCCGCCGCCGGCCCGGCACGCACCGGCCAGGAGGAGGAGCAGGAAACCAATCAGCGTTCTGGAGATGGACGACATGGGCTCGGTTCCGGTTCAGGGCCGGCCGGCGGAGTGCACGCTCCACCGGCCGGACGCAGGGCGATGGTCAGCTCAGGCTTTTTCCACCATCAGGCGCGAACGCATCTCGAGGTGCAGAGCATGGCAGAAGTGCGTGCAGTAGCACCAGTACACGCCGGGCTTGTCGGCGACGAAGGTGACGGAGCGCGTCTCCTGCGGATTCACGATGAAGTTGATGTCGTACTTCGGAATCGCGAAGCCGTGGGTGAGGTCTTCCACCTTGTCGAGGTTCGTCAGGATGAGCGTGACGACGTCGCCCTGCTTGACCTTGATTTCCGACATCGAGTAAGCCGGCGCGGCGGACGCGAGATGCACCGTGACCTTGTTGCCGTCGCGTACGATCTTCGAGCTCGCGAGGTCCTTCGTGGCGTTCGGATAGTCCGCCATGTTCGAGACCTGCTTCGTCTTGATCAGATCGCGCTTGACGATGATGAAGTCGTGCGGCTCCGAGTAGACCGGCGATTCGTGCACGAGCTTCATCTTCTCGCCCGAGATGTCGATCAGCACTTCGTTCTCCGGATGCAGCGGACCGACCGGCAGGTAGCGGTCCTTGGAGAACTTGCAGCCGACCGCGAGCCACTTGCCGTCCGCGGCCTTCGTCTCGCTCATCGAGGCGTTCAAGTGACCGGGCTGGTAGGCGACGTCGACGCGATCGACGACCGGCTTCGCGCTCTTGTCGCCGGCGAAGGCCTTGATCGCGGCCTCGATGTTCCACTTCACGATCTGGCTGTCGAGGAAGAGCGTGGTGTAGGCATTGCCGCGGCCGTCGAAGGCGGTGTGCAGCGGCCCGAGGCCGAGCTCCGGCTCGGCGACGACGGTGTCGCGCTCCGCTTTGACTTTGCCTTCGAACCAGTCGAGGACGCGCGCGAGCTCGACGACCGTCGCGGTCGGCGAGAGCTTGCCCGCGCAGATGAAGTACTTGCCGTCGGGCGAGGCGTTCACGCCGTGCGGGTTCTTCGGCACGGGCACGTAGCAGGTGAGCGCGGTCTTCGGATCGGTGTTGACCTCCTTGCGGCCGTCGACGATCGGCACGTCCGAGCCGTCGAGCCTGAACGTCTTGCCGGCGGCGATCGCCGCCTCGATGCGCGCGATGTTGAAGAACACGCAGGAGTCGCGTTCCGCGGACATCATCTCGACGTAGAGCGCGCCGCCTTCGGTGTTGTACTGGTTCGAGGCCGCGAGCTTGCCGTCGAAGGACGTCGCGACGAGGTCCATGTTGCCGTCCACGCGGCACTGCCATTTGACCTTCATCGTCTCGGCGTCGACGCAGGTGAACAGGCAGTAGTACTTGCTGCGATCGTCCATGTTCGTGCCGTCGTTCGGATGCGGCACGTGGAACTCGCTGCCGCAGAACACGCGCGTCGTGTAGTTGATCTTCGGATCGACCGGGTCGGCCTTGTCCGGGAAGATGCCGTGGAAGCCCTGGATGTTCGGCAGCTCCGTGATCTTGTCGCACTCGAAGACGTCGCCGCGGATGCGCGCGAGGCGGCCGTGAATCTTGTCGTTCGTCCAGAAATACCTGCCGTCGTAGATGCCGTTCTTGTACGAGCCGTGCACGTGGTGCGTGTCGCCCGTCGTGTACTTCAGCGTGCCGTCCGCCTTCGTGCCGAGGATCGCCTTCGATTCGTTTGTCAGCCCCCAGCCGGTGAGCGCATCGGGGTTGAAGACCGGAATGCGCTTGATCTCGCGACCGGACGGGACGCCGATGACGCGGACCTCGGCCGAGTGGCCGCCGCTCCAGACGCCGTAGTAGGCATCGAGCTCGCCCGGCTTCACTTCATGGCTGAGCCCGCCGGCGGGCGCGGCCGCTTCGACGAGGCCGGTACGGCCGGCGAGGCCGATCGCCGCTCCGACGCCGGTGGCACCGAGCAGCGCCGCGGAACCGAGGAATTTACGTCGCGAGTAACCGTGTTCTCGTTCGTCGAGCTCGACCGGTGCCCCGGTGGATTGATGGTCTGCCATTGTTGCCGCTCCCATTGCGTGTTTAAGGGCTGGACACGCCGGCTTCGGGCCCCGTATCGCGAAGCGCCGTGCGGCTGCTCCGTGATCCGGTTCGAACTCGAGACCGGCTCCTTGTGCGGCAATATGTCGCAGCGCTGCCCGCTCTGTAATTGACATTCATCAAGCGTCGATCCGCACCCGGCCGACGCCAAGTCACGGTCGCGTAAAGGTTTTTACTCGGTGAGCGGGAGTGTCCACGGGGTCGATCGTGGATATCCGAGGGGGGACCAGGTGGTGGCCGCCGGGGGCTTGCGCGGTGCTTCGGAGCGGCGGGCCGCGCGGCGCAGGGGCTTGCGAATGACCGACCCGCAGCCGCCGTCGCCGGCTGCCGCGGGTCTCGTGCATCACTCGAGCAGCGTGCCCGGTGTGGCGGGCAGCCGCGGCATCGTCTGCTCGGGGAAGTTGCCGGAGAGCGCTTCGAGGAATGCCACGACTGCTTTGACGTCGGGCTCGGTGAGCTTCTTGTCGAGCTGGGTCGAGGCCATGACGCGCACGGCTTCGTCGAGTGTCTTCACCGCGCCGTTGTGGAAGTAAGGCGCGGTGTAGACGAGGTTGCGCAGCGTCGGCACGCGCCAGAGCTGGGCGTCGGCGTCCTGCTTCGTGACTTCGTAACGCCCGCGATCCTTGGTCAGCGCGTATTTTGCGACATACTCGGATTTCGCGTTCACCGGGAACTTCATCAGCAGACCGGGGCCCGTCGCGAGTGTCGCGCCATTGAACGCGGGGCCGGCGTGGCAGCTCGTACAGCCGATCGCCGCGACCGTCTCCATGCCCTTGATCTGCTCCGCGCTCAGCGCCTGCCGGTCGCCCTTGACGTAGCGATCGTAAGGCGTGTCCGGCGTGATCAGCGTGCGTTCGTAAGCGGCGATGGCTTTCGCGGCATTGTCCATCGTGACCGTGTCCTCGCCCTGGAAAGCCGCTGCGAAGAGAGGTCGGTAACCCGGAATGTCGCGGATGCGCTTGAGGGTCGCATCGAGGTTCGGCATGCCCATTTCGATGGGATTGACCGGCGGCCCCTTGGACTGCTCCTCGAGGCTCGGTGCCCGCGCGTCCCAGAACTGCGCGACATGGAACGCCGCATTCCACACCGTCGGCGCATTGCGTCCGCCGACCTGACCGTGCACGCCGATGGAAGTCGGCCGGTGATCGTCGCCGCCCTCCATCACGTTGTGGCACGAGAAGCAGGAGACCGTGCCGGTCGATGAGAAGCGCGGATCGAAGAACAGCGCCTTGCCGAGCGCGATTTTGTCCGGCGTCGTGGGATTGTCGGTGGGCGCGGGCGCGGTTTCAGGAAGGGCTTGCCACTCGTATGCGGTGACGGTGAGCGGCAGGGTACAGATCAAAGCGAGAGCGAAAGAGCGGGTTGTCGTCATGACGGCGTACTCCAGCGGGGAACTCGGAGCACTCTGGGCGCTGAAGCTTAAGAGACGTTTAAGGCGCGCCGTGAAGACCCGGGCAGCGGCTCGACTCCGCCGCATCATCGCGGCAGCATGCCGGTGCCCGGCGGCAGCCGCGGCAGCGTCTGCTCGGGGAATCCGCCGGACAGTGCGCCGAGGAACGCGACGATGGCGTTCACGTCGGAATCGACGAGATTCTGGTCGAGCTCGGTCTTCGCCATCACGCGGACGGCCTCTTCGAGCGTCGGCACGGCCCCGTTGTGGAAGTAAGGCGCGGTGTAGAGGAGGTTGCGCAGCGTCGGCACCCGCCAGAGATGATCGTCGCCGGGATGCTTCGTGAGCTCGAAGCGCCCGCGATCTTTCAGGAGCCGATATTTCGCCACGACTTTCGCTCTGGCGTACGTCGGCGACTTCATCAGGAGACCGCGGCCGTTCGACAGCGTCGCGCCGTCGAACGTCGGGCCGGCATGACACTTCACGCAGCCGATTGCGGCGAACGTTTCCATGCCGCGGATCTGCTCGTCGCTGAGCGCCCTCTTCTCGCCCTTCACGTAGCGATCGTAGGGCGCGTCCGGCGTGACGAGCGTGCGCTCGTAGGCGGCGAGCGCTTTCACCGCGTTGTCGATGGTGACGGGCGCTTTGCCCGCGAACGCGGCGGCGAAGAGCGCACGATAGCCCGGGATCGCGCGCAGCCGCTGCAGCATGACCGTCGTGCCGGGCAGGGCCATCTCCGCGCGATCGGTCAGCGCGATCCGCGTCTGTTCTTCCAGGCTCGTCGCGCGGCCGTCCCAGCGCTGCAGGGTGTGAAAGGCCGCGTTCCACACCGTCGGCGCATTGCGGGCGGGAGCCTGTTGCGGCGGCAGCGGGCGATCGTCGGCGCCGCCGTTCATCAGATCGTGACAGGTGTTGCAGGACGTCGCGCCGCCCGGCGAGAAGCGCGGATCGAAGAACAGAGCCTTGCCGAGCGCGACCTTGCCGGGCGTCGTCGGATTGTCGGCGGGCTCGGGTGGGGCGGCCGGCAGCGGCAGCCATTCGCGATCGTGCGCGGCGGCGAGCGCCGTCCAGCACAGCACACCGAAAACGAGACGGGTGATCGACTTCAGCACCAGGCGCTCCACGGGATCTCGGGCGAGGACCCGTGGCACCTTACGGGACGTCGCCACGCCTGTCTTGCGTCAGGTCATCCGCCCGGCGGGCCGGCCGCCGCGGTGCCGGTGCACGGTACCGCGGCGGCGAGCCGATCAAGCGGCGGGCGCGAGCTCGGCAAGCGTCGCGGCGAGGATGCCGAGGCCTTCGTCGAGCAGCGCGTCGCTGATGGTCAGCGGCACGAGGATGCGCACGACGTTGCCGTACGTTCCGCAGGACAGCAGGATGAGCCCCTTCTCGGCGGCCTTCGCGAGGATCGCCTTCACGATGTCCGCATCGGGTTCGAGCTTCGCACGATCCTTCATGAATTCCATCGCGACCATCGCGCCTAGGCCGCGCACTTCGGCGATGCAGGGATGGCGCGTCGCGAGCTCGCGCAGACGCGCGACGAGCCGCTCGCCGATCGCCTGACTGCGCGCGACGAGCTTGTCGGCTTCGATCGCCTCGATCACGCCGAGCGCCGCGGCGCAGGCGAGCGGATTGCCGGCGTACGTGCCGCCGAGACCGCCGGGCGCGGGTGCATCCATGATCTCCGCCTTGCCGACGACAGCCGACAGCGGCAGACCGCCGCCGAGGCCTTTCGCGAGCGGCAGGAGATCCGCTTCGACGCCCGCGTACTCCGAGGCGAAGAAGCGGCCCGTGCGCGCGAAGCCGGTCTGCACCTCGTCGACGATGAAGACGATGCCGTGCTTGTCGCACAGCGCGCGCAGGCCCTGCAGGAACTCCGGCGGCGCGATGTAGAAGCCGCCTTCGCCCTGCACCGGCTCGACGATGATCGCCGCGACGCGCGAGGGCTCGACGTCGTACTTGAAGAGCTTCTCGACCGAGGCCAGCGCCTGCTCGACGGAGATGCCGTGCAGCGCGTTCGGGAAGAGCGCGTGGAAGACCTCCGGCACGAACGGACCGAAGCCCGTCTTGTAGGGATCGACCTTGCCCGTGAGCGACATCGTGAGCAGCGTGCGGCCGTGGAAGCCGCCGCCGAAGGCGATGATGGAGCTGCGCCTGGTATGCGCCCGGGCGATCTTCACCGCGTTCTCGATCGCTTCGGCGCCGGTCGTGACCAGCATCGTCTTCTTCGGCGTCGGTCCGGGGGCGAGACGGTTCAGCTTCTCGGCGAGCTCGACGTAGGGCTCGTAGGCCATCACGTTGAAGCAGGTGTGCGTATAGCGCTGGAGCTGGTCCGCGACGCGCGCCACGACCGTCGGATTGCGATGCCCGGTGTTCACGACCGCGATGCCCGCGGCGAAATCGATGTAGCGCCGGCCTTCGACGTCCCACAGCTCCGCGTTCTCGGCTTTCGCGAGGAAGCGGGTGTGGAGGTTGCCGATGCCGCGCGGGATCGCCTGCTGGCGCCGCTGCATGAGTTCAGCGTTCGTGCTCATTGCTCTGCTCCGATCGATGAGGGTATCCAGGGATGCGCCGCATCTGCGGCGCGCTGCGGATCATAGGCCCGTTCAGCAGCAGGAGGGAGCGCAAGGGCGTGTTGCCGGCCGCGATCGGCCCTGCGCGAAGTCCTTGGCACGCAATTAAATTGAACGGGTCCGAGACGGCGTCATGCGCCAAGCAATTAATCCGGGGATTGACGGCTGCGGGCGGCGGATTTTCGCCTTTTCGGTGTCCATCGCGCGTCCGCCGCGCGGGCGGTGCCGTTACGGCGGGCCGCCGCGACGCCGCGCGAAGCCGAGACCGCCCGGCGCGCCGGCGGCGCGCCACAGGGCAGCGGGCAGCGGTACGGCGGATACGGCCCTGGGGTCGACGCGATAATCGTGTCCGCTCGCACTCGCCACCGTCATGCCGGCAGGCAGCATACCGAGCCAGATCCCCGCGGTGTTGCGCCCGTCGACGTAGCCGCCCCAGTCGAGCTTGCGATCGGCGTCGGTAATGTTCGCTTGTCCGATGATGCCGATGGCGGCGCCGATCGTGAGCACGTCGCCAACATGCGCTGCGATCTCCAGATTGCTCGACGAGACCGAGTACCGGTTGAGGCCGAGACCGAGATCCGTCCGCGTCCAGGGGAAGCAACCGGATTCGGTGGAGAAGTTCTGCGGGAAACTCCCGTGATGTCGAAGCTCGCATACGCGCTGACGGAATGGAGCGAGTACGGCGGATAACCCAGCGGATAGTCTGAAGTGAACTCCGCGAGGAAGTTGAACGGGACCAGCACCGGAGTGCCGACGGCGAGTCCCGCGACGTTGACCGTGAGGTAGTCGGTGAATGATGCGCCGACCGCTATTTAGACCGTGTTCGAGTTCGGCGCAAATGGCACGTTCGGTGCGAGGACTGCGGGTTGTGCAATCGCATGATCCGAGCCGTAGACGCGCAATACGCCGGGATCGGCGGACGCGAATCCTGCCGCCGAGGCGCTGGTGAAGATCGCGTCCTGCAGCCCGGGGCCGATTCGCGTCGCGATGAACGAACCCCCTTCGTCCTGCGCTTCGGCGTGTCCTGGCCCGTCGTGTCGCGTGACGGCGATCGGCACCCAGTCCGCCTGGGGAATCGCGCCCACACCGATTGCGGTGTAGGCGTTGACCGAAGCGTCGACGGTCGGGGTCGGCGCGGCTGCGGCAAATTTGACGGGCGCGACGATCAGCTCTGCGGCAAACAGCGCAGCGAGCATGGGCTTGGCCACTTTGGCTTCCTTCTGGTTCGCGCGAAACGGGTGGAAAGGCCTCGCCTCGCCGTCATCACGGATCGAGCGAATCGTGGTCGTGCCACAGCGGGGAGCGGGCGACGCCGAGTGGCTCCATGAGCTCGAAACAGCCACGTCCGGTTAGGGAAGCTCTGAATAAGTCCATCCTGGACTTTTCAGAGCGCGGCCGGCAAGAAGCGTGGTTCTTGCCGGCCTCCCGTGAACAATTGCTTACGCCACTGTTCACGGCGGCACATCCCTGTGCCGCAGGAAGCTCTGAACTAATTCAGAGCTTCCTTAGGCGCGGCTCCCACGGGAATAGCAAGGCGCGTGCCCGAGAATGCCGCGCGCATGCTGCGAACCGATTCGGACCGCGTGCGCGGTGGCTCGTTCGACGTAAGCTCACCGGGACATGGCGGCCGAGTGTGCAAATTACCGCACGTTGCTACGTTCCATATGCGCCGCCCCTCGCGCGACGAAGCGTGCTGCTCCGGCCGTCGAGGCGACGGCGACGCCAACGAAGGCCCCGCGCTGCTATCGTCCCGAGGGCGGCCGGACAGGGTGAGCGAAGATTGCGGGCTTTGCCCGAATGACGCGATGACGTGAAATCAGCCGAAGTGCCCCGCCTGATAGTCGAAGATCGCCTGCCGGATCTCCTGTTCGGAGTTCATGACGAACGGCCCGTACTGGGCGATCGACTCCTGCAGCGGACGGCCGGCGACGAGCAGGCATTTCGCCTCGCGCGTGGCTTCGATCGCGACCCCGTCGCGGTCCGCGTCGTTCGCGAGGATCGCCATGCGCTGCGCCGGCACGTCGGTGTCGCCGCTCCGCACCGCGCCGCGATAGGTGTAGAGGAAGGCGTTGTGTCCGGCGGGCAGCGGCTGCTCGAAACGCGCGCCGGCCGGCAGATGGATGTCGAGATACAGCGGCTGCGTCGCTTCGCGCACGACCGCACCCGCGACGCCGTGACTCTCGCCCGCGATGACGACGACTTCGACGCCGGCCTCCGTCGTGTAACGCGGCAGCTCTGCCGCCGCGAAATCGCGATACCAGGGCGCGCACAGCTTGTCGCGGCCGGGCAGGTTCAACCACAACTGGAAGCCTTCCATCGCGCCTTCCTCCTGCTGCGGGATTTCCGAGTGGACGACCCCGCGGCCGGCGGTCATCCATTGCACGCCGCCGTTCTCGAGCAGGCCCTCGTGGCCCGCGCTGTCGCGATGACGCATGCGCCCGGCGATCATGTAGGTGACCGTTTCGAAGCCGCGGTGCGGATGATCCGGAAAGCCCGCGATGTAATCCTCGGGATTCTCGGTGCCGAAGGCGTCGAGCATGAGGAAGGGGTCGAGGCGGCGCTGCAGGTCCTGGGTCAGGACGCGCGTGAGCTTCACGCCCGCGCCGTCGGACGTGGCCATGCCCGTGACGAGGCGCTCGACGCGGCGGGGCTTGGAGATCGTGGCTGCTGGGCTCATGGCGGATCCTCGGGTGGGGCTCGGACTACTGTAGTGGGCCCGCGCCGCTGCGCATAGCGGCGCCGGTCCGATTCACGCGGGGGTGTTCACCACGGATAGCACACGGCGTCGGCGAGGACGTCGCTGCGCGTCGCCGCGACGCGATCCCGCCACGCGGCGATGGGATCGTCCGTCTCGAGCAGCTTGATCGGGCTCACGCCGCGCGCCCACAGGAATGCGCCGAGCACGATGTAGTCGCCGTAGCGCGGCGTGTCGCCGCCGAGGAAGGGCTGGACCTCGAGCGTCGCCCGCAGGGGCGCGAGTGTCGCCTGGAAAGTCGCGATCGCCTGCTCGCGATCGTGGCCGATCTCCTCGAGCTTGCGGCCGAAGCGCTCCTCGCGCGTGGCTCTGAAGTAATCGCGATCCTGCTCGTGCACGTGGCCGAACAGATCGCCCATGAGGATCGGCAGCAGGGCGAGATGCAGCACGCCGTCCGTCCATTGATTGAGGAAGCGCGTCGCGTCGCGCGCGGCAGTGCCGCCGAACAGCGAGGGGCGATCGGCATGAGCCTCCTCGAGATGGCAGGCGATCCGCCAGGAGTCGTGGACGACGCGCTCGCCGTCGACGAGCACGGGCACGCGGCCCTGGCCCGACATCGCGATCGCATCTTTCTCGGTGAAGCGCCAGGGGACGGTATCGAAGGGCAGGCCCTTGTGGCCGAGCGCGAGCTTCGCGCGCCAGCAGTAGGGGCTGAAACGCCGCGCGGCATCCGCGCCGGCGAGATCGTAGAGCGTGCGTGCGGTCATGGGGTCTCCTTCGGATGAGGTGCGGATCGTGAGGCGGATTATCGCGCGACGGCCGGTACCGGTCACGACCCCCTTATACTGACTGCACACCGCGCCGAGGACACGCTCACCATGTCGAGCTCCCCATGATCGTCGCGACGGACATCCCTGCCGCCGGTGCGCTGCCGACGTTCGAGGGACTCGACGCCGCGACGGCGCAGAAGCGCCTGCAGGACGAAGGCTGGAACGAGGTGCCGGCGGCGCGGCCGCGCGGACCCTGGGCCGTCGCCGGCGGCATCGCC
Source organism: Gammaproteobacteria bacterium (assembly GCA_016209015.1). Classification (GTDB taxonomy): domain Bacteria; phylum Pseudomonadota; class Gammaproteobacteria; genus JACQWY01. The sequence goes on from JACQWY010000020.1 coordinate 40,248, forward strand.
CGTGAGCCGATGTTCGTGCTCCTGGTCGTCTGCGGGGTGGTCTATCTGCTGCTCGGCGACGTGCACGAAGCGCTCATGCTGCTCGCGTTCGTGTTCATCGTCATGGGCATCACCGCCGCACAGGAGCTCAGGACCGAGCGCGCGCTCGACGCGCTGCGCGATCTCTCGAGTCCGCGCGCGCTCGTCGTCCGCGATGGCCTCGAGCGGCGCATTGCCGGCCGCGAAGTCGTGCGCGGCGATCTGATCGTGATCGCGGAGGGCGACCGCGTGCCCGCCGATGCGGTCGTGCTCGCCGGCCTCAACCTCGCGGTCGACGAGTCGCTGCTCACCGGTGAAGCCGTGCCCGTGCGCAAGCACGCGCGCTCGCCGGTGCCCGCGCGCCTGCTCGCGCCGGGCGGCGACGACACGCCCTGTCTCTACTCCGGCACGCTCGTCGTGCAGGGCCGGGGCTATGCACGCGTGCTCGAGACCGGCGCGCAGACCGCGCTCGGACGCATCGGTCAGGCGCTCGCCGGCGTCGAGGTCGGCACGACCGCCGTGCAGCGCGAGATCCGCCGCGTCGTCACGCGCGTCGCCTGGGGCGCGTTCGGCCTGAGCGTGCTCGTCGCCCTCGTCTACGCGGCGACGCGCGGCGCCCGGCTCGAAGGGTTGCTCGTCGGTCTCACCACGGCGATGTCGATCCTGCCCGAGGAGTTGCCGGTCATCCTCACGATCTTCCTCGGCCTCGGCGCCTGGCGGATCGCGCAGCAGCGCGTGCTGACGCGCCGCGTGCCGGCGCTCGAGACGCTCGGCGCGGCGACGGTGCTGTGCACGGACAAGACCGGCACGCTCACCCGCAACCGGCTCGAGCTCGTCCGGCTCGCCGCAGATGGCGCGACGATCGACCCCGCGCAGTTGCCGGACGGCGAGCTGCCGGAGCGCTTCCACGCCCTGCTCGAGTTCGGCGTGCTCGCGAGCCAGACCGATCCCTTCGATCCGCTCGAGCAGGCGATCCGCCGGCGGGCCCTCGAGACGCTCGCGCGCACCGAGCATCTGCACGTGGACTGGCAGCTCGTCTCGGAATATCCGCTCTCGCCCGCGCTGCTCGCGATGTCCCGCGTCTGGCAGTCGGCGGCCGGCTCGCGCTACGTGATCGCGGCGAAGGGCGCTCCCGAGGCGATCGCCGATCTCTGCCATCTCGATGCGGCACGCAATGCCGTGCTGCGCGAGGAAGTCGAGCGGCTCGCGGGCGAAGGTCTGCGTGTCATCGGCGTCGCGCGCGCCGTGCTCGGTGACGGCGCGCTGCCGCCGATCCAGCACGATTTCGATTTCGAGTTCCTGGGTCTGCTCGCACTCGCGGATCCGCTGCGGGAGTCGGTGCCTGCCGCGATCCGCGAGGCGCGGCAGGCGGGGATCCGGGTCGTGATGGTCACCGGCGACCACGCCGCGACCGCGTTGCACATTGCGACGCGGCTCGATCTCGACACGGCTGCGGGCTACCTCACGGGGCGCGATCTCGAGACGCTGTCGGACGCCGGGCTCGCCGCCCGCGTGCGCGAGGTGAACGTCTTCTGCCGCGTCGCGCCCGAGCAGAAGCTCAGGCTCGTGACCGCGCTCCAGGCCCGTGGCGAGGTCGTCGCGATGACGGGCGACGGCGTGAACGATGCCCCGGCCCTCAAGGCCGCGCACATCGGCATCGCGATGGGCGGCCGCGGCACGGACGTCGCGCGCGAAGCGGCAGCGCTCGTGCTCCTCGACGACGACTTCGCCTCGATCGTCGCCGCGATCCGCGTCGGCCGGCGGATCTTCGCGAATCTGCGCAAGGCGATCGTCTTCGTGCTCGCGGCGCACATCCCGATCGTCGGACTCTCGCTCCTGCCCGTGCTGCTGGGGTGGTCGCTCGTGCTGATGCCCGTGCACGTGCTGTTCCTGCAGCTCATCATCGACCCGGCGTGCTCGATCGCCTTCGAAGCGGAGCCCGAGGAGGCCGACGTGATGCGCCGGCCGCCGCGGGCGCGCGACGCGCGCCTCTTCGACGGCGCGACGCTCGCGCTCGCATTCGCGCAGGGCTTCATCGCGCTCGCCGTCGTGGTGTTCATCCACGCGGGCGCACTCCGTCAGGGGCTTTCCGCCGAGGAGGCGCGCGCCATGACGTTCGTCACGCTCGTGCTCGCCGGGCTCGGCCTCATCGTCGCGAACCGCTCGCGCTCCGGAGGCCTGTACGCGTTGCTCGCGGGACGGAACGCGGCGCTGTGGTGGATCGCGGGCGGGACCCTGCTCTTCCTCGGGCTCGTGCTCGTCGTCCCGGTCCTGCGCGAGGCGTTCGCGTTCGGCATCCTGCACGGCGTCGACCTCGCGCGCTGTCTCGCCGGCGCAGCGATTGCCTGGACCGGTTTCGTGCTCGCGGCGAGGCTGCTGCCGGACGGCGAGCGTGCCGTGACGGCCTGAGGGCGGCCGCTGCGCCGGATGACCAGTCTGATCCATAATCCGCGCATGCGCGCCGTTCCCGCCGTCTGGTATGCCCTCGTGTCCGCCGCGTTGTTCGGGGCGAGTGTCCCGCTGTCGAAGGTATTGCTCGAAGCGCTCGCGCCGAACCTGCTGGCGGGGCTCCTGTATCTCGGCAGCGGCCTCGGTCTCACGCTGTTGCGCCTGCTCGGGCCCGGCGGACGCACGCGAGGCCGGCTCGCTGCCGGTGACTGGCCGTGGCTCGGCGCCGCGATCGTCTGCGGCGGTGTGCTAGGGCCTCTTCTGCTGCTCTACGGCCTGCTCGCGACGAGCGGCGTCGCGGCGGCGCTGCTCCTCAATCTCGAAACCGTGTTCACGGCGCTGCTCGCCTGGCTCGCGTTCCGCGAGAACGCCGGGGCCCGGGTCGTGATCGGCATGGTCGTCATCGTCGCGGGCAGCGTCGTGCTGAGCGGGGCGGCGCTGCCCGCCGGCGGCGGCAGCGTGGCGGGCATGCTCGCCATCGCGGGGGCCTGTCTGTGCTGGGCGCTCGACAACAATTTCACGCGCAGGGTCGCCGCGGCCGACCCGCTCGTCGTCGCGGCGAGCAAAGGGCTCGTCGCGGGCGTCGTCAACACCGCGCTCGCGGCCGCGCTCGGTGCGGGAGTGCCGCCGGTCGCCGCCACGGGCGCCGCACTCCTGCTCGGTTTCGGCGCCTATGGCGTGAGCCTCGTGCTGTTCGTGCTCGCGCTGCGCGATCTGGGCGTGGCGCGCACGAGCGCCTATTTCTCGACGGCGCCATTCCTGGGTGCGGTCGTGGCGGTCGTCGTGCTCGGCGAGCCCGTGTCCCCCGCGCTCGGTCTCGCCGGTGCGCTGATGGGACTCGGGGTGTGGCTGCACCTCACCGAGCGCCATTCCCACGAACACCGGCACCCGGCGCTCGACCACAGCCACGAGCACGTGCACGACGCCCATCACTCGCATCGCCATGATTTCGAGTGGCACGGCGAGGAGCCGCATACCCACCCGCACCATCACGAGCCGATGGTGCACGAGCATCCGCACTATCCGGATATCCACCATCATCACGCGCATCGCCGAGGCGCGTAGAGGAGCCATGCCATGACCATGCCGCCCGTCGAATTCGATCTCGCCAGCGTCGACCACGTGCTCCAGACGACGCGCAGCGTACGGCTGCGGCTCGATCTCGAGCGCCCCGTGCCGCGCGAGCTCGTGGAGGAGGCGATCCGGGTCGCGCTGCAGGCGCCGACGGGCGCGAATACGCAGACCTGGCGCTTCCTCGTCGTCGAGGATCCCGCGACCCGCGCCGCCATTGCCGATTTCTATCGCAAGGGCGCCGAGCGCTACGTCGCCGGCCAGACCGCGCTCACCCGCACCGGGGTCAGCATGATGCGCGAGTACGAGGCGGAGGACTTGCGGCAACGGCAGCGCGAGGCGCTGTTCAAGTCGGGCGGCTTCCTGATGGAGCGCCTGCAGGACGTGCCGCTCTTCGTCATTCCCTGCATCGGATCGCGTTTCGAGCACGAGGACGTATTCACGCAGGCCTCGATGTGGGGCTCGATCCTGCCCGCGACCTGGTCGCTCATGCTCGCACTGCGCGCCCGGCGCGTCGCCTCGGCCTGGACGACGCTGCATCTCATGTACGAACGCGAGGTCGCGGAGCTTGTCGGCATCCCGGCGGACTACACCCAGGCGGCTCTGCTGCCCGTGGCCTGGCTGAAAGGCGGCGGGCTCAAACCGGCGAAGCGGCTGCCGGTCGGCGAGGTGGTCTACTGGGGGCGATGGGGCGAGCGTTGAGTCGCGTGCCGCAGGGCGGTCCGGGGAGCACGCGATCGCGGGCTGCCTTCTCCAGGCCGCCCGGCGTCGCTTGCCGGTGCTCGCCGCGGGCGGATGCGATGACCGAAGGACGATCTCCAGGCCGCCCGAGCCGGCCGCGACATCGGCTCCGGCGCTCACCGGCGGCGGGAACGGTCGATTGGAATATCGAGCGGGCGAGGGAGGCGGGACCAGGGTGCCGGGCTCGACGCCAGCCCTGCTCCGGCAGATCCGTCCGTGCCTCAGACGAATTCGTCGATACGCCCGCCGCTCACTGAGCCGATGGGCCCGGGGCCGGAACGCGGCCGCGCCTGATCCACCGCCGCAATCGTCTTCTCGATTTCCGCGACCTTGCCGGTGAGCTTGCTGATGATCTTCTTGCCCTCGCTCGTTTGGCCGGACGGACAGGCGCACCAGTCCGCGAGCTGTCGCTGGTAGTTCGCGAGTTGCATTTCGAGTAGCCCGGAACCGCGTCCCGAGCCGGCTATCGCCGCCGCGCCGACCGTCACCGCCATTGCGCACCCCGTGTCCCGAGCCGGCTTCGCGCCGGTGTGCTCCTACGTTATGTCAACTCGCGCCATGCCCCGCGCCGGCGCGCATGGCCTTCGGGCACCGCCGCAATCAAAGCGAAAACCGATTCGCCCCGCGCCGGCGCGCATGGCCTTCGCCCGGCGTCGCCGGGCTGATGCTTAGCGGCCCGCAATCCCGCCGTGTTGAGCCCGGTCGTTTTCACGCCCCCGTCCGCGACGTGCTCTTTCGTGACTCGGAGGTCGACGAGCATTCGGGAACGGACCCGGTCGAAGGCCGAAGCCTTGCAAACCCTGATGCGAAGTTGCGGTATATAAGAGGCTAATACGGGAAAAAAAAAGACATACTAGCCAATATTTATTAGAAATGGCGTTTAGGTCCCTCGCGTATGATTTTCAGCTTATATTCCCGGGCAGGTATAATTATCTTCTAACGATCGAACATATTTGGAAAAACGATTTCCGGAACAGCGGAGCCTCTGCCCCGCGGTGAACGTGACTCTCGATCCCGAGCTCTCATGCGCCTTTCGGTGCCAAGAGGACCACGTTGCCACGGGGACAGAAGGCAAGCCGCTCCGAAGTCGTCATGGCGAACGCGGCACGACCGCGAGTCGTGGCACATCCCTGGAGCCTGACGACGAGAATGCAAGATGCGGGCTGCGGCGCCCCGGGGTGCCCGCATGGATTGGCGGGGTTCCCACCACGACGTCGGCTCACCGGCAGGCGACGTCATCGCCGATGAGCCGGCGATCCGCGCGTTCGGAACACCCGTGGTCTTCGTCAGCACGGGGTACGCGGAGGACTCCCCGAACCTCGCGCCCACGTCCTCGGGCCGCGTTGCCGGGCGGGCACCGCGTGTTCGCGTTGGACGCTAGCGGGAGCCTGGAACGGGGCCCGCGCCGGGGCAGCGCGTGCTGAATGTCCCTTCCGTGCCCCAAGTCAGACGCGATCCACGGATTGCGCGGGCACTCGGTACGAACCCGTTACCGCCGGGCAAGCTGTCCCGGAACTACACGCACGGGGCGCAAGCGTAAGAACGCGGCTGCGGCCCGATACCCGCACAGAGGCTGCGGCCGCCGCGCATCGCCGCAAGTCCCTTGCCGTTCGAGGCGGTGCTCGTGGCGAAGCACGCGCTGCTGGAGGACGACGCGCAGTGCCCGGACGGTCTCGCCCAATGAGCCATGGGGATCCCGCATGTCGACGCCGGACCCGTCGATCGCGGGCGCGCCCGATCGCATCACCCGGACGGGTCGCGGCCGCTCATGGTGAGCATCCAGAAGTGCTGCGGACTCGCCGCCGATCGGCTCCGCCCTCCCGAAGCCCGCTGCGAGCGACGACGCAACGTGCCGCTCGCCGGGCGCGGATCGGCGCGGCCGGACCCTCCCGGTTTCCCTGGCGCCCGCTGCGGCAAGTCTCGATAATCGGCGTAGGCCGTGGTGTATCACCGACAGTGGGCATCACCGCCGCACCCCGGGCCGCACACGCAGCGAAGCGGCCGGGTGATGCTCGCGCAGCGGTGTTCCGGAGTCGTCGCGGGGCGCGCACCGGGATCGCCGCTTTCCTCGTCGTTGGTCACGCGATACGGAGGGGCGGCATGAAAGCGTTCATCAAGCGGATTCCCATCCTCGGCGAAGCAGCCCGGCGCCTGTACTGGAAATGGCTCGCGAACCACCGGCCGGCCGCGCCGTTTCCCGGGACCGTCGCGTACTGGGAACAGCGCTACGCCGCCGGCGGTGATTCGGGCGTCGGGTCATACGACTTCTTTGCCGAGTTCAAGGCGGAAGTGCTGAACGCGTTCGTGCGTGAGCACGGCGTACAGAGCGTCGTCGAATTCGGCTGCGGGGACGGCAATCAGCTCGGGCTCGCCCGTTACCCCCGCTATCTCGGCTTCGACGTGAGCGCGGCCGCGCTCGCCCGCTGTCGCGAGCGTTTCCGGGGCGACGAAACGAAGTCGTTCCGCAACGTCGCGGACTACGCGGGAGAGATGGCGGAGCTCGCGCTCTCGCTCGACGTCGTCTACCACCTCGTCGAGGACGAGGTCTTCGAGCGCTACATGCGGCAGCTCTTTCGCGCCGCCGAGCATCACGTGATCGTCTACGCGAGCGACACGGCCGACAATCGCGGCTTCGAGGGCACGCACGTCAGGCACCGCAAGTTCACGCGCTGGATCGAAGTCAACGAGCCGAGGTGGCAGCTCGTGCGGCAGGTGCCGAACCGCTATCCCTACCGCGGCGACTATCGGACGGGCTCGTTCGCGGATTTCTTCGTCTACGGCCGGCGCTGAGCGCCGGCGTCAGCCCGCCGCGCCGACGAAGCCCTTCGGTTTGCCCGCGAGCGCGTAGGCCCCGCGCGTCGTCTCGCCGCGGAGCTGGTTCGCCATGTGCTCGCGCGCGAGCATCAGACGATCGAGGTCGACGCCCGTACGCAGCCCCATCGCCTCGAGCATGAACACGAGATCCTCCATCACGACGTTGCCGCTCGCGCCGGGCGCGTAGGGGCAGCCGCCGAGCCCGCCGAGCGAGGCGTCGAAGCGGCGGATGCCGATCTCGAGCGCTGCAGTGACGTTCGCGAGGCCGAGCCCGCGCGTGTCGTGAAAGTGCGCGGCGACGGGCACGTCGCCCGCGACGGCGAGCACTTCGGTGAAGATTTCGCGGCACTGCGCCGGATTGCCGTAGCCCACGGTATCGGCGACCGCGAGCTCGTCCGCGCCGGCCTCGACGAGCCTGCGCGCGGCGGTGACGACGTCGGCGAGCGGCACGCGGCCCGCGATCGAGCAGCCGAACGCCGTCGCGACACCGGAAGCGATCGTCACGGTCGCGAACTCGGGATGCGCGTCGCGGAATTCGACGATGCGCGCGAGGTCCTCTATCGATTCCTGCACCGAGCGCCGCACGTTCGCCTGGCTGTGCGCTTCGGAGACCGAGAGCACGTAGTTGAGCTTGCGCGCGCCCGCGGCGAGCGCGTTCTGCGCGCCGCGGAAATTCGGCACGAGCGCAGCGACGGTGAGCCCGTCGATGGCGAGCGCGCCCGCGACCACTTCCGCGCTGTCCGCCATCTGCGGCAGGAGCTTCGGCGGCACGAAGGAGCCGACCTCGATCTCCGGCACGCCGGCCGCGGCCTCGAGGCGGATCCATTCCAGCTTCGCCGCGGTGCTGAAGACGGTCTGGATGCTCTGCAGGCCGTCGCGCGTCCCGACTTCGCGGACCTCGACGTCACGTCTCTGTCGCATGGTCGTACTCCTCGTCACTTGCCCGTGAATTTCGGTTTGCGCTTCTCGACGAAGGCACGCACGCCTTCCTTGCGGTCCTCGCTGCCGACGAGGCTGCGGTAGGCCTCGAGCTCGAACGCATAGCCGCTCGCGCGATCGACCTGCGTCGAGATCGTCATGGATTTCTTCGCCTGGCGGATCGACAGCGGCGCATTGCCGGCGATGCGCGTCGCCGTCGCGATCGCTTCGTCGAGCAAGGTCTCGGGCTCGCAGATGCGGTTCACGAGTCCCCACGCGAGCGCGTCTTCGGCGGAGAAGGGCGCGCCGGTGTAGATGATTTCCCGGGCGCGCCGCTCGCCGACGGCCTGCGGCAGGTTCACGGTGCCGCACGCGCCGGGAATGATGCCGAGCGTCGTCTCCGTCAGGGCGAAGCGCGCGCCCCGCGCGCAGTACAGGAAATCACAGCACAGCGCGAATTCGCAGCCGCCGGCGTAGGCCGCGCCGTTCACCGCCGCGATGACCGGAATCGGGCAGTCGCGGAGTTGGCGGATCATCTGCTCGAAGATCGCGTGCTGGTGCTGCCACTGCACTTCCGTCATGCCGTCGCGGTCCTTGAGATCACCGCCTGCGGAGAAGACCCTTCCGCCGCGCCCGGTGACGACGAGGCAGCGCAGCTCGCCCGGGTCGACGTAGAGATCCATGAAGACCTCGCGGAGCTCGAGCCCCATCCGGGTGTTCATGGCGTTCGCCCGTTCCGGCCGGTCGAAACAGAGCACCGCGACGTGCTCGCCGGCGGGCTCGATGGCTATGGTCTCGAAATCCGTACGCATCGACGCTACTCCTGCCGTGGTCAGGCCCGGAGCCGCGCGTGGGCATCGGGCTCAGGTATGGTAAAGGAAGCCCACAGGCTGCGGAACGGCGCCGCGCCGTGCGAAGATTGGAAACGCGGGCGCCGCGGCCGATAGCAACGGGCGCCGACATTCCACGACCGCCTCGCGGCGGCAGGCAGGTGCAACATGAGCGACGCCAAGGAACATCTCAAGCGCATCCGCGATCAGTTCACGCGCCAGGCCGAAGCCTATGCCCGTATGCGGCAGGCGACGGACGAATCCGCGTTCGAGCGGCTCGTCACTTTCGCGCGGGCGAGGTCGGAGGATCGCGTGCTCGACGTGGCCTGCGGCCCGGCTTTCCTGACGATGGTGTTCGCCGCGCATTGCGCAGAGGCCGTCGGCTTCGATGCCACCGACAAGTTCCTGCTCCTCGCCCAGGAAGAAGCGCGCCGGCGCGATCTCGGCAACGTCACGTTCCGTCACGGCGACGCCGAGAAGCTGCCGTTCGGCGACGAGGAATTCGACCTCGTGATCTGTCGCGCGGTCTTCCATCATCTGCTCCATCCCGCCTACGTGCTCTCCGAGATGAAGCGCGTCGCGAAGCCGGGCGGACGCATCCTCGTCGTCGACATGCTGACGAGCGAGGAGCCCGCGCAGGCTGCATACCACAATCGCATCGAGCGCCTCTGCGATCCCAGCCACACGCGGGCGCTGCCGAAGTCCGAGCTCATGCTGCTGTTCAGCGATCTCGATATCGAAATCGTCGACGTCGCGGAATCCGTCATCGACTACCGGAGCGTCGAGGAATGGATGGACCACGGCGGCCCGCCGCACGATGCCGCCCAGGAGATCCTGAAGCTGATGGACGAGTCGATCGTCGTCGATCGCTGCGGGCTGAACGTGCGACGCGAGGCGGGCAAGCTGCGCTTCACGCATCGGCTGGGGGCGTTTCTCGGCAGAGTCCCTTCCTGAGACTCCGCTAGCCGGCTGCATGCAGTCGGTGGCGCGCCGTGACGGGATCGCTTCTCACCCGCCCTCTCCCTCCACGGGGCGAAGTCCCTGGCGATCGGCGCCGGGATCATGGCTCAGTGAATCGGGGTCAGAGTCCAATCTTTTTGGACTCTGACCCCAAATGAATTGGACTCTGACCCCATTACGACAGCGGGCGCCTCGATCGGGCGCCTGAGTGACGACTTCGACACCGCTGGCGAAGCGCCGGGGGGACGGCGCCGGGATACTCGCTCACGGCGGCCCGTGTCTCAGCACGCCGGACAAACCGTCCCAAATCCTGCCGAGGAAATCCGCCGCCCGCCGCGGCGAGGCGAATGCGAGCACGGCAAGCCCGCCCGCGAACCACGCGACCGCCGCCCAGGACAACATCGCTTCCGCCATCACGTAGTCCGCGAGCCAGACCACGAACGCCCCGGTCGGCACCGCGAACACGAGCGCCCCGAGCGCCGCGCCGCAGCGCCGGGACAGCGGAACGGCGCCGGGCCTGCTGGATGAGCTCCGTCTCACGCCCCGCAGCCCTCAGATGATGCCGGCTTCCCTCAGCTTCGCCCGCTCCGCGTCGTCGAGGCCGAGCAGCTCGGCGTAGACGTCGTCGGTGTGCGCGCCGAGCTTCGCGCCCGGCCAGTCCGTGCGGCCGGGCGTGTCGGCGAGCACCGGGCAGAGCGCAGGGATCGCGAGCTCCTCGCCGTTCACTTCGACGGTCTCGAACATGCCGCGCGCCTGGTACTGCGGATCGACCATCATGTCGGCGACGCTGTATATGGGGCCTGCCGCGACGCCCGCGGCGTCGAGCTTCGCGAGGCATTCCTGCTGTGGTAGCGAGCCGGTCCAGCGGCCGATCGCCGCATCGAGCTCGGCCTGGTTCGCGACGCGCGTGTTGTTGTCCTTGTAGCGCGGATCGGCCGCCATCTCCGGCATTCCCATGAGCTCGGAGAGGCGCTGGAACATCGGGTTCGTGTTCGCACCGATGACGATCGTCTTGCCGTCGGCGGTGGGGTAGATGTTCGAGGGCACGATGCCGGTCAGGGTCGAGCCCGACATCTCGCGGACCACCCCCGCGCCGCTGTATTCCGGCACGACGCCTTCGAGCAGGTTGTACACCGCCTCGTAGATCGCGACGTCGACGACCTGCCCCCGGTGCGCGGCGTCGCGGCCGCGGTTGATGTAGGCGAGCAGGATGCCGAGCGCGGCGTGGATGCCGGCGAGCGTGTCGCCGATGCTCAGGTTCGGGCGCACCGAGGGCTGGCCCGGAAAGCCGTTCACGTACCGGAAGCCGCCGAAGGCTTCGCACACCGAGGCGAAGCCGGCGCGCGGCGCATAGGGGCCGGTCTGGCCATAGCCCGAGATGCGGGTATAGATGAGGCCCGGGTGGAACTGCTTCACGTCCCCGGGGCCGAGTCCCCATTTCTCCATGGTGCCGGGCCGGAAATTCTCGATGAGCACGTCGGACTTCGCGAGCAGCTCGCGCATCATCTTCTGCCCTTCGGCCTCGCGCAGGTTCAGGGTCACGCATTTCTTGTTGCGGGCGAGGCTCGACCACCACAGGCCCTGGCCGTTCTTGCATTCGCGCCAGGTGCGGATCGGATCACCGTCGTTCGGCGGCTCGACCTTGATGACCTCGGCGCCGTAGTAACCGAGGATCGTGCCGGCGAACGGGCCGGCCAGCAGTTGTCCGACTTCGATGACGCGCACGCCGTCGAGCGGGCGCGCCTGGGGCGTGGCGGCAGTCATGGGGATCGCGGCTCCAATGGCGGGGGAAAGGGCGCTATTCTGCGGCGGCCGCAGCGGCGATTCCAGTCGCGCGGCGAGCCTGGAATTTCCGCCGGCCCGGCCGCTATCCCGGGCATGACGATGCGCCTCGCCCGATTCCGCCTGCCCACGCTGGTGCTGCTCGCCTGCCTCGCGCCCGCGGCGTACGCGGCCGGCGATTTCGCGGCGGGGGTCGCGGCCTACAAGCGCGGCGACTTCGCGACCGCCATCAATACCTTCACCGCGCTCGCGAACCAGGACGATCCGAAGGCACAGTTCGCGCTCGGCCTGATGTACGACAACGGCGAAGGCGTGGTGCGCAACTACGCACTCGCCCGGACCTGGTACGAGAAATCCGCCGCGCTCGGCTACCGCAAGGCGCAATACAACCTCGGGCTCATGTACAAGCTCGGCCACGACGTCCCGAAGGACGAACAGATCGCCGCCCAATGGTTCGCGAAGTCGGCCGCGGGCGGGGGCGTCGACAAGCTCGCGTCGATCAAAGAGGCGGCCGCCGCCGGCGACGCGAAAGCGGAGTACGAGCTCGGCCGCGCCTATCTCGCGGGCCGCGGTATCGCGCGCGACGACGCCCAGGGCGCGCAGTGGATCCGGAAAGCCGCGGACGCGGCTTACGCGCCGGCGGCTTTCGGCCTCGGCACGCTCCACGAAGAAGGGCGCGGCGTCGCGAATTCACCCGAGGACGCGGCGAAGCGCTACCAGCAGGCGGTGACGCTCGGCCATGCCGCCGCGGCCTACAACCTCGCGCGTCTCTATCGCCTCGGCCGCGGCGTCGCGCGCGATGCCGCCCAGGCCGAGACGCTCTATCGTCAGGCGGCCGGCGCCGGTTACGTCCGCGCCGCGCTCACGCTCGGCATGCTGTTCGAAGCCGGCGCGGACTGGCCGCAGGAGCCCGCGAAGGCGGTCGAGTGGTATCAGAAAGCCGCGCTCGCCGGCAGCGCGGACGCGAAAGTGAATCTCGCGTTCCTGTATTCCGAAGGCAGGCTCGTGCCGAAGAACCTCGTCGAGGCCTACGCCTGGACGTTCTCCGCGAGCCACCAGGGTCATCCCTTCGCGGCCTCGAACCTCACCGTCCTCGAGAGCCAGATGAGTGCGCCCGACGTCGCGCAGGCGAAGCTGCGCGGCGGCGAGCTCGAACGGCTCGCGCCGCAGCCCGCGAGCTGAGCGCTCACGCGTACAGCAGATAGTCCGCCGCGATCGCGACGAACAGCGTCGCGCCCAGCCCGTTGTTCGCGAGGAAAGCCTGGAAGCAGGCCGCGGGCTCGCGCTCGCGGATGAGATATTGCTGGTGGAGACAGAGCAGCCCCGCGCCGGCCACCCCCGCGTAGTACGGCCAGTGCAGATTCGCCTCGCGGCCGACGAGCACGAAATCCACGAGCAGCAGCACCTGCAGCAGGCCGATGATGATCCGGTCGGCGTCGGCGAAGAGGATCGCCGTCGACTTCACGCCGATCTCGAGATCGTCCTCGCGATCGACCATCGCGTATTCCGTGTCGTAGACCAGCACCCACAGCACGACGCCCGCGAGCAGCAGCCACACGACCGGCGGGAGCGCGTTCGTCTGCGCCGCGAAGCTCATCGGCACGCCCCAGCCGAACGCCGCGCCGAGATAGACCTGCGGCAGATAGGTGTAGCGCTTCATGAACGGATAGACGATCGCGAGCGGCACGGCGACGAACGCGAGATAGATCGTCAGGCGGTTCATGGTGAGCACGAGGAAGCCCGCGATCGCGACGAGTACGGCGAAGAATCGCAAGGCCTCCTCGGGCGCGATCTCGCGCCGCGCGAGCGGCCGGTCCCGCGTGCGGCTCACGTAGGGATCGAAATTGCGATCGGCGTAGTCGTTGATGACGCAGCCCGCGGCGCGCATCAGCACCGTGCCGAGCACGAACACCACGACGACGCCCACGCGCGGCGCGCCGTGGCCGGCGATCCACAGCGACCACAGCACGGGCCAGAGCAGGAGGAAGATACCGATCGGCCGGTGCATGCGCGTCAGGCGCCAGTAGGTGAGGAGCTTCCGCCGCAGCGGCGAGTGCGCGGGCTCGGGCGCGGGCGCCGCGGTCTCCGTCTGCGGCTTGTTGAACGCGAGCGCCTCGGGCGAGACCTGGGGCGCCTCGGGCGTATCCTGCGCGGCGTCCCTGCTTCCGTCCTTGCGCTGGCCGCGCGGCCGGTGTGAGTGTTCAGACTTTCGCATAATCGAGTCCCTGCCCGAGCCAGCGGCAGATGATGCGATCGACGAGCGCCGGGTCGCCGGCGAGGAGCTCGTCGGCGACGCGCTGCACGGCCGGGATCAACGCGCGGTCGCGCAGCGGGTCGGCGATCCTGAAGCCGGCGAGGCCGGTCTGCCGCGTGCCGAGCAGCTCGCCCGGCCCGCGCAATTGCAAATCGCGCTCGGCAATCACGAAGCCGTCGTTCGTCTCGCGCATCACCTGCAGGCGATGGCGCGCGGTCTCGGAGAGCGGCGCCTTGTAGAGCAGCACGCAATCCGATTGCTCCGCGCCGCGACCGACGCGACCGCGGAGCTGATGGAGTTGGGACAGGCCGAGCCGCTCCGCGTTCTCGATGACCATGAGGCTCGCGTTCGGCACGTCGACGCCGACTTCGATCACCGTCGTCGCGACGAGCAGATCGATCTCGTGCCCGACGAATCCGCGCATCACGCCATCCTTCTCCTTGTCCGGCATGCGGCCGTGGACGAGGCCGACGCGGAGCTGCGGCAGCGCCGCCGCGAGCTGGTCGAACGTCTCGCTCGCCGCCTGCGCTTCCAGAACCTCGGATTCCTCGATCAGCGGACACACCCAGTACGTCTGGCGACCGGCCGCACAGGCCGCGGCGATGCGTTCGACGATTTCACCGCGCCGATCCTCGGGCACGACGACCGTGCGCACGGGCTGGCGGTTCGGCGGCAGCTCGTCGAGCACGGAGACGTCGAGATCGGCATACGCGGTCATGGCGAGCGTGCGCGGGATCGGGGTCGCGGTCATGATCAACTGGTGCGGCCGCGCGTCGCCGGTCGCGCCCTTCTCGAGGAGCGCGAGACGCTGATCGACACCGAAGCGATGCTGCTCGTCGACGACGACGATGCCGAGGCGGGTGTACGCGACATCCGCCTGGAAGAGCGCATGCGTGCCGACCACGAGAATGGGCTCGTCCTGCACGAGCCGCTCGAGCACCTGACGCCGCGCCGCGCGCCCGAGCTTGCCGGCGAGCAGCCGGCTCTCGACACCGTGCGGCGCGAACCAGCGCTCGAGATTGCGCGCGTGCTGCTCGGCGAGGAGCTCCGTCGGCGCGAGCAGCGCGACTTTGTAACCCGCCTCGAGCGCGCCCGCGGCGACGAGCGCGGCGACCGCGGTCTTGCCCGCGCCGACGTCGCCCTGCAGCAACCGGAGCATCGGCACGCCCGCCGCGAGATCGCGATCGATCTCGGCGACGACGCGCTGCTGCGCGCGGGTCAGCGCGAAGCCGAAGCCCTGGGCTATCTTGGCACGCAGCGCGGTCTGCGCCTTCAGGCGCGGCGCACCGTGCCGCCGCGTCGCGAGCCTGAGGCGGCGCAGGCTCAGTTGATGCGCGACGAGCTCCTCGCAGGCGAGGCGCTGCTGCGCGGGATGACGGCTCGACAGGAGATCGTCGATCGGTGCGCCGTGGGGCGGCCGGTGGACGTAGTGCAGGGCCTCGTGCAGCGGCGGAATGCGGCCGTGGAGCACGCGGGCGATGTGCTCGTCGATCTGCGCCGCGCCGTCGTTCGCGGGCCCGAGGCTCGCGAGTGCCTGATCCGTGAGCCGGCGCAGCGTGAGCTGGTGCAGGCCGTCCGTCGTGCCGTAGACGGGCGTGAGCGAGACGGCGGGCGGTGGCGCGAGATCGCCTTCGATGAACTGGCACTCGGGATGGACGATCTCGAGGGCGCTCGGCCCGAAGCGCACTTCGCCGAAGCAGCGCAGCTTCCGGCCGACGGCGAGCCGGACCTGCTGTTCGCGCGTGAAATGGAAGAAACGCAACGTAATCGCGCCGGTCCCGTCGCCGAGCCTGCACAACAGCGAGCGGCGTTTGCCGTACTGGAGTTGCGATGCCTCGATCGTGCCTTCGATCACGACTTCCATTTTCGGGCGCAGGCGGCCGATCGGCACGATGCGCGTACGGTCCTGGTAGCGGAGCGGCAGATGGAAGACGAGATCGCGGACCGTGACGATGCGCAGCTTCGCGAGCTTCTCGGCGACCCGCGGGCCGACACCGCGCAACCGCGCGACGGGATCGTCGAGCGTGACCGTCGCGGGCCGCGTGGCGGGCAGGCGCACTCCGGGAACGCCCGGCATGGCGGTCGCCGCGATCAGGCCCCGGGCACGAGCACGGCGTCGACTTCCACCGCGGCACCCTTCGGCAGACCTTTCACCTCGACGGTCGCGCGCGCCGGATAGGGCTCCTTGAAATACTTCGACATCACCTCGTTCACGGTCGGGAAGTTGCCGAGATCGGTGAGGTAGATCGTGAGCTTCACGGCATCGTCGAGCGTCGCGCCCGCCGCCGCGGCCACGGCTCTAAGATTCTCGAAGACCTGGGTGATCTGTGCCGCGATGTCGCCCACGACGAGCTCGCCGGTCTGCGCCACGAGCGGGATCTGACCCGAGAGATACACGGCCCCAGCGGCGCGGATGGCCTGGGAATACGTGCCGATGGCGCGCGGGGCGTCCGCGCTCGAAATCACTTGCTTGGTCATGGATCCTCCGTCGGAAGGCGGCTGCGCTGCGCGGTATTGTCCGCGATTGCGGAGGGCGGCGACAGGCCCGCGGCGCATCCCGGGTGTGCTGACCTTGAACGAAGCGATTGCGATCGGGCGTGAACTATCCACCCGGGTTCATACGATGTACCGGCGAAGGAGGCGCATCGTTCGCGTCGCAGCGGGGCGTGTCGCGATGCAGGGCGTCGGCGACAGACTTATCCACCGGGGTCAGACCCCGCGCGCTAGGCCTTCTTCCGCTGCACGCGCACGACAGTCTTCAGCCCGCGCACCTTGCGGATGAGGTCCGCGAGCTTCTTGCGGTCGCGCACCGTGACGACGAGGCGGATGTTCGAGTTCGCTTCCGAGCGTTCGCTGATCTCGACTTCTTCGATGTTCGCGCCTTCGTCGGCGACCGTCGCGGCGATCGTGGCGAGCACGCCGCGCTTGTTGATGACGTCGAGCGAAAGCTCGCTCGAGAACTCCCGCTCCACCGTCGCCGCCCATTCGACGTCGACCCAGCGGTCCGGCGAATTCTTGTAGTCGGCGACGTTCGTGCAGGTTTCGCGGTGGATCACGATGCCGCGCCCGGCGGTGAGGAAGCCGATGATCGGATCGCCCGGCAGCGGATAGCAGCACTTCGGGAAGCTCACGACCATGCCTTCGGTGCCGCGGATGACGAGCGGCACCGGCGCATCCCCACCCTCGGCCTGGGCGCGGCGCCTGCGCTTCATCGTCGGCTCTTCCGCCTGCTCGAGCACGAGCGCGCGCGCGACGAGCGGCGCGGGGCGGAGCCCGAGACCGATTTCCGTGAACAGCCGGTCCATGTGCTCGAGTCGGAAGTTCGCGAGTGCGGCCTCGACGCGCGCCGGATCGAGCTTGTCGATCGCGGTCGCGTAGTGCTCGAGCTCGCGCTCGAGCATGCGTTTGCCGAGCAGCATCGCCTCGCCCTGCTGCAGGTTCTTCAAGTAGCTGCGGATCGTCGCGCGCGCTTTGCCGGTGACGACGAACGTCAGCCAGGCGGGATTCGGACGCGCCCCGGGCGCGGTCACGATCTCGACGGTCTGCCCCGTCTCGAGCGGCGTGCGCAGCGGCGCGAGGCGCCGGTTGATGCGGCAGGCGACGCAACTGTTGCCGAGATCGCTGTGAATGGAATACGCGAAATCGACGGCGGTGCTGCCGCGCGGCAGGCGCATGATCTCGCCCTTCGGCGTGAAGATGTAGACCTCGTCCGGGAAGAGATCGACCTTCACGTTCTCGAGGAACTCCTGCGAGTCGCCGGCCTGCTGCTGGATTTCGAGGAGCCCGCGCAGCCATTCGCGGGCGCGCTTGTGGGCGCTCCTCGCCGCGTTGTCGCCGCTCTTGTAGAGCCAGTGTGCGGCGATGCCGGCCTCGGCGACCTGGTCCATCTCGTTGCTGCGGATCTGCACTTCGATCGGCACGCCGAACGGCCCGAACAACACCGTGTGCAGCGACTGGTAGCCGTTCGTCTTCGGGATCGCGATGTAGTCCTTGAAGCGGCCGGGCACGGGCTTGTAGAGCGCGTGCATGACGCCGAGCGTGCGGTAACAGGTGTCGACGGAGTCGACGATGACGCGGAAGGCGTAGACGTCGTGGACGTCCTGGAAGCCGAGCGCCTTCTCCTTCATCTTCTGGTAGATGCTGTAGAGATGCTTCTCGCGCCCGACGACGTGCGCGACGAGATGCTCCTGGCGCAGATGCCGCTTGATGCGGTCCTTGATCTTGTCGACGACCTCGCGGCGGTTGCCGCGGACGCGCTGCACCTCGCGCTTGATGACGCGGTAACGAATCGGGTAGAGCGCGGCGAAGCCGAGCTCCTCGAGCTCGAGGCGGATGCTGTTGATGCCGAGGCGCTGGGCGATCGGCGCGTAGATGTCGAGGGTCTCGCGCGCGATGCGGCGGCGCTTCGCAGGCTTCAGCGCGCCGAGCGTGCGCATGTTGTGCAGGCGGTCGGCGAGCTTGACGAGGATGACGCGGATGTCGTCCGCCATCGCCATCAGCATGCGCTGGAAGTTGCGCGCCTGGGCGTCGGCGTGGGATTCGAATTCGAGTTGCGTCAGCTTCGAGAGGCCGTCGACGATCGCCGCGACCTCGGAGCCGAACTCCTGGATGATCCGGTCCTTGCCGATCGGCGTGTCCTCGATCACGTCGTGCAGCATGGCCGCGATCAGGGTCTCGTGGTCCATGTGCATGTCGGCGAGGATGTTCGAGACCTCCAGCGGATGCTGGATGTAGGGCTCGCCGCTGACCCGCACCTGGCCCTCGTGGGCCTTCGCGCCGAACTCGTAGGCGCGGCGGACGAGCTCTACGCGCTCGGCCGGCAGGTAGGACTTGATGCGATCACAGAGATCGTCGATGGCCAGGATCTGGGCTTCGGCGTGCATGGCACTCGCCGCTCAACCGGGCGGGCGGAGGGGGTCGCGTCGGATCGCGACCTCCCGGATCAAGGGTAGTCGAGACGCTGCGGATCGAGGAAGTCGGGTGAGAGATCGAACTCCTCGGCGGCGCGCTTCTTCGCCTCGATTTCTTCGACGATCTGCAGGTTCATCAGACCGGCGGCGATTTCGCGCAGCGCAATCACGGTCGGCTTGTCGCCGTCCTCCGGCACGAGCGGCTGGGCGCCGAGCGCGAGCTGGCGCGCGCGTTTCGAGGCCGCGACCACGAGGTCGAAGCGGTTGTCGATGAACGGCAGGCAGTCTTCTACGGTCAGGCGGGCCATGGCTTACTCTCTGGACGTGGCACTTGCACGGGGGCGGTAGGATAGCAAAGGCCCGCTCAGGGCGCCACGAGCCGGGCCAGCTCGGCCCCGCGGCGCAGCCGCTGGGCGGCCGTCCGCAGCCGCCGGGCCCGGACGATGGCCTGCAGGTCCTGGAGCGCGAGCTCGAAGAGATCGTTCACGACCAGGTAGTCGTATTCCCCGTAATGGGACATCTCGAGCGCCGCTTCCCGCATCCGGAGCTCGATCGTCGCCGGGTCGTCACGGCCGCGCGCCACGAGCCGCTGGCGCAGCTCCTCGACCGACGGCGGTACGATGAACACCGACACGCAGTCGGGAAACAGCTCACGGATCCGCCGCGCACCCTGCCAGTCGATTTCCAGCAGCACGTCCGTCCCGGCCGCGAGCGGGGTCTCGAGCGCCCGGATCGACGTGCCGTAGTAGTTGCCGAAGACGCGGGCGTGCTCGAGGAACTCGCCGCGGTCGATCATCTGCTCGAATCCGGAGACGTCCACGAAGTGATAGTCGCCGCCCTCGACCTCGCCGTCGCGCCGCGGGCGGGTGGTGTGGGACGTCGAGACCGTGAGCCGGTCGAGGGTCTCGACGAGCGCCCGCACGAGGCTCGTCTTGCCGGCGCCCGACGGCGCCGAGACCACGTAGCAGTCGCCGCGCGCCGCGCTCATTCGATGTTCTGGATCTGCTCGCGGATCTGCTCGATGAGGACCTTGAGCTCGACCGACGCGCTCGCGGTGTCGATGTGCGCGGACTTCGAGCCGAGCGTGTTCGCCTCGCGATTCAGCTCCTGCATCAGGAAGTCGAGCCGCCGTCCCATGGCCTCGCCCTTGTTCAGCACGCGGCGCACTTCGGTGAGGTGGGCCTCGAGGCGGTCGATCTCCTCCGCGACGTCGAGACGTTGGGCGAGGATCGCGCACTCCTGCTCGAGGCGCGCTTCGTCGAGGCCGGGTGCGATCTCCTTGACGCGCTGCTCGTGACGGGCGCGAATGGAGGCGATGATCTCCGGTACGCGACGGCGCAGCTCGGCCGTATGCGCCTGCATGGCGTCGCAGCGCGAGAGCACGAGCGCCTTCAGTTTCTCGCCTTCGCGGCCGCGCGTGTCGACGAGCTCGTCGAGCGTCGCCTCGAGCTGATCGAGCAGCGCCTTCGAGACCGCATCGAGATCGATGTCCGGCGTCTCCAGCACGTTCGGCCAGCGCAGGATCTCGATCGGGCTCGGCGGCGTCGCGTGTTGCATCAGATCCGCGATCTCGCGCGAGGCGGCGGCGATCTGGCCGGCGAGGCCGAGGTTCACGCGCAGTTTGTAGTCCTCGCCCGCGGAGGCGTCGAAGCGCAACGCGCAATCGACCTTGCCGCGGCTCACCTTGCCCGCGATGCGCGCGCGCACTTCGGACTCGAGATGGCGGAATTCCTCGGGCAGGCGCAGGCCGACTTCGACGTAGCGGTGATTGACGGAGCGCAGCTCCCACACCGCGCGGCCCCAGGGCCCGGTCGCTTCGAGGCGGGCGAAAGCAGTCATGCTGCGAACCATGGTTTACTCCGGACCGGTGGGTGAGCGCGGATCTTAGCGGTTCGGTGTCCTGCGTCAAAGACAGGGCGCATTCCGGCGGCGACCGCGCGCACCGGGCCTGTATAATCGCCGCTCCTTCCAGCTAGGGACGCCTCCACGATGTCGATCAGACCGAGCGGTCGTGCGCCGGACGAAATGCGCACCGTCAAATTCACCCGCCACTACACCATGCACGCCGAAGGCTCGGTCCTCGTCGAATTCGGCAACACCCGCGTGCTGTGCAACGCGACGGTCGAGGATCGCGCGCCGGGTTTCCTGAAAGGCACGGGCCTCGGCTGGGTGACCGCCGAATACGGCATGCTGCCGCGGGCCACGAACTCGCGCACGCGGCGCGAGGCCGCGCAGGGCCGGCAGGGCGGACGGACGCTCGAAATCCAGCGGCTGATCGGCCGCTCGCTGCGCGCGGTGATCGACCGCGCGGCGCTCGGCGAACGCAGCATCCTCGTCGACTGCGACGTATTGCAGGCCGACGGCGGCACGCGCACCGCCTCGATCACCGGCGGCTACATCGCGCTGTGCGACGCCGTCACGAAGCTCATGCGCGACAAGGTCATCTCGAAGAATCCGATCCACGGCTACATCGCGTCGGTCTCCGTCGGCATCTATCAGGGCCTTCCCGTGCTCGATCTCGATTACGCCGAGGACTCGAACGCCGAGACCGACATGAACGTCGTCATGAACAGCGCCGGCCACTTCATCGAAGTCCAGGGCACGGCCGAGGGGCATGCCATGCGCCGCGACGAGCTCGACGCGATGCTCGATCTCGCGGCGGGCGGCATCGCCCACCTCATCAAGTCGCAGGAGCTCGCGCTCGCGATGACCTGACGACGATGCGACCCCGGTTCCGCCCATGACCCGCGAAGTCGTCCTCGCGACCGGCAATGCCGGCAAGCTCCGCGAGCTGCAGCAGATCCTCGCGCCGCTCGGCATCGTCCTCGTCGCGCAGACCGCGCTCGGCGTCGAGGCGGTGGCGGAGACCGGGCTGTCGTTCATCGAGAACGCGATCCTCAAAGCCCGCCACGCCGCACGCGCGACGGGCCGGCCGGCGATCGCCGACGATTCCGGCATCGCCGTCGATGCGCTCGGCGGCGCGCCCGGCATCTGCTCGGCGCGTTTCGCCGGCGCGGACGCGAGCGACGCGGCGAACGTCGCGAAGCTGCTCGCCGCGATGGCGGACGTCGACGGCGCGGCGCGGCGCTGCCGCTTCATCTGCTGCATGGCCTATGTCGCGCACGGCGCGGATCCCGTGCCGATCGTCTGCGAGGGCGTGTGGGAAGGCATGCTCGCCCGCGCACCGCGCGGCAGCGGCGGCTTCGGCTACGACCCCGTCTTCCTCGTCGAAGGCGGCGAGCGCACTTCGGCCGAGCTCGATCCGGACACGAAGAACCTGCTCAGCCATCGCGGCCAGGCGGCCCGCGCGCTCGCGGCCCGCCTCGCGGTGCTGCCGCGTCATGCCTGACGCCAGCGCGATTCCGCTCGGCCTCTACGTCCATCTGCCGTGGTGCGTGCGCAAGTGCCCGTACTGCGATTTCAATTCCCACGCCGCGCCGGAGCGTCTGCCCGAACGCGATTACGTCGCCGCGCTGCTCGCCGATCTCGCCGCCGATGCGCCGCGCGTCGCGGACCGGGTGGTCGGGACGATCTTCCTCGGCGGCGGCACGCCGAGCCTCTTCTCGGGGGCGGCGATCGCGACCCTGCTCGACGGCGTGCGGGCGCGCCTCGCTCTCGATCCCGCCGCCGAGATCACGCTCGAGGCGAATCCCGGCGCGATCGATGCCGCCCATTTCGCGCGTTATCGCGAAGCCGGGGTGAACCGGCTGTCTATCGGCGTGCAGAGCCTGCGCGCGCCGCAGCTCGCGGCGCTCGGCCGCATTCACTCGCCCGAGGAAGCGGCACGCGCCGTCGAGACCGCGCGCACCGCGGGCTTCGAGAACATCAATCTCGACCTCATGCACGGGCTGCCGGGCGACGCGCCCGGTGACACGCTGCGCGAGCTCGAAGCCGCGCTCGCGTTCGGCACACCGCATCTGTCGTGGTATCAGCTCACGCTCGAAGCCGGCACGACGTTCGCCGCTCAGCCGCCGGCGCTGCCGCCCGCGGATCGCGTCGCGGAGGAATTCGAAGCCGGCGTCGCGCTGCTCGCGGCGCAGGGCTACGCGCGTTACGAGATCTCGGCGTTCGCGCGCGCGGGCCGCGGCTGCCGGCACAATTTCAACTACTGGCAGTTCGGCGACTATCTCGGGATCGGTGCCGGCGCGCATGCGAAGCTCACCACGGCCGACGGACGCATCCTGCGCAGCGCGCGCCGCCGCAGCCCCGTGACCTATCTCAAGACCGCCGGCACGCCGGCCGCGCTCGAGGACAGTCACGACGTGCCGCCGGGCGAACGGACGATCGAATTCATGCTCAATGCGCTGCGCCTCCTCGAGGGCTTTCCGCGTGCGCATTTCTCCGCACGGACCGGTCTGCCGGCCGCGGCGCTCGACGCGCCGGTGTCGCGCGCCGTGGCGCGCGGGCTGCTCACGACGACCGAGGAGCGGATCGCCCCGACACCGCTCGGCACGCGCTTCCTGAACGATTTGCTGCTGCTGTTCACGCCGGACCCGGAGCTCGCCGCATGAGCGCGCTGCCGGCGACGTTCCGGGCGATGCGCCTGGAAGCCGCTCACCAGCCGCTCGTCGCGCGCGATCTGCCGTTGCCCGCGTGCGGGCCGGGCGAAGTGCTCGTCGAAGTCCTGGCCTGCGGCGTCTGCCGCACGGATCTGCATCTCGCCGATGGCGAGCTCGCGGCCGGCACGCTGCCGGTCACGCCCGGCCACGAGATCGTCGGCCGCATCGTCGCGTGCGGCGCACGCGTGGAAGGATTCACGACGGGTCAGCGCGTCGGCATCCCGTGGCTCGGCTGGACGTGCGGACAGTGCCGCTATTGCACGAGCGGCCGCGAGAACCTCTGCGACCGCGCGCGCTTCACCGGCTGTCACCTCGATGGCGGCTACGCGCGCTTCGCCCTCGCCGACGCCCGCTACTGCTTTGCGATCCCCGGCGCTTACAGCGACGCGGAGGCGGCACCGCTGCTCTGTGCCGGCTTGATCGGATACCGTTCGTTGAAGCAGGCAGGCGACGCCCGCCGGCTCGGCATCATGGGTTTCGGCGCGGCCGCGCACATCGTCGCGCAGGTCGCGCGCTTCGAAGGTCGCGAGGTCTATGCCTTCACGCGGCCCGGTGACGTCGCCGCGCAGACGTTCGCGCGGCGTCTCGGGGCCTGCTGGGCCGGCGGCTCGGACGAGCGTCCGCCCGCGGAGCTCGATGCCGTCATCATCTTCGCGCCGGCCGGTCCGCTCGTGCCGGCCGCGCTCGCGTTGCTCGCGAAAGGCGGCACCGTGGTCTGCGGCGGCATCCACATGAGCGACATCCCGAGTTTTCCCTACAGCCTCCTGTGGGGCGAGCGCCGCGTCGTGTCGGTCGCGAATCTCACGCGCGACGATGCCCGCGAATTCCTCGCGCTCGCGCCGCGCGTGCCGGTGCGCACCGTGGTCGTGCGTTATGCGCTCACCGACGCGAATCGCGCGCTCGCCGATCTCCGCGCGGGCCGCCTGACCGGCGCCGCCGTCCTGGACTGCCGCTGAGTCGACGTCGCCGGAAATTCCGGCGTTTTCCGGCCGGAAAACCCCAGTTTCCGGGGCCGATGCGCGGCCTCAAGTCGCGCGCGCGCAACGCCGATAAAAGGTCGAGCCCAATTCCTGCTAGGAGCCGGTATCTCATGGCCCTGAATCTGAAGGACCATCGCATCCTCATCGTCGATGATTTCCGTGAGATGCGCATCACACTCCGGGGCATGCTGGAATCCCTCGGCGCACGCGACATCACGGAGGCGCGCAGCGGCGAGGACGCGCTCGAGGAGTTCGGGAGGAACCGCTTCGATCTCGTGCTCTGCGACTACAATCTCGGCAAGGGCCGCGACGGACAGCAGGTGCTCGAAGAGGCACGCCATCGCGGCGTCCTGCGCCCCGACGCCATCTGGATCATGATCACGGCCGAGAACACCATGGACATGGTGATGGCGGTCGTCGAATACGCACCCGACAGCTATCTCGTCAAACCGATCAACAAGGCCGTGCTGCAGGTCCGCCTCGAACGGATCCTGAAGCGCAAGAGCGCGGTCAAGGCCGTCGAGTTCGCGATGGCGAAGCGCGATTACGACCGCGCCGTCGCGCTCTGCGACGATGGCGTCGCGAAGTATCCCGAATTCAGGCTCGATCTGCTGAAGTTGAAAGTCGAAGCCCTGCTCGCGCGCCGCGATCCCGATGCGGCCGCGGAAATCTGCAGCGGCGTGCTCGGGGACCGCGACGTGCCGTGGGCGCTGCTCGCGCTCGGTCGCGCGCGTCACCAGCAGGGCGACCAGGCGCAGGCGCTCGCGCTGTTCAACCAGGCGATATCGCAGAACGAGACGCACATGGCGGCCTACGACTGGAAGGCGCGCCTCGAGCGCGAGATGGGCCATTCGGAGGCGGCGCAGAAGACCCTCGGACAGGCCGCGAGCCTGTCGCCGAAGGTCATCCGCCGGCATCAGTCGCTCGCCGACATGGCGCACGCGAACGGCGATTACACGACCGCCGCGAACGCCTATCGCAAAGCGCTCGCGCTCGGCGCGAACTCCTGCTTCTCGCGACCCGACGACGCGGTCGGTCTCGTCGATGCGGTCAGCGCCGCGGAAGGTCCGGAGGCCGCGCTCAAGGTCGCGAACGAGCTCAGCGGCCAGAATGCCGCACGGCGCGTGCGTCCGGGACGCAGCGCCCAGCCGATACCGTGGCGCATCACGCTCGCCCGCGGCAAGATTCTGCTGAAGAAGAACGATCCGGGCGCGGCCGAGGTCGTCGCCCAGGCGCTCGAGGGTTATCAGAGCGAGCCCGAGGGCACGCCCGTCACGGCGAGCATCGATCTCGCGCGCTGCTGCTTCCAGGCCGGTCTGAAGGACGAAGCGCACGCGATCATGGATCGGCTCGTGCGCGAGTATCACGACCGGCCGGACGTCATCGCCGCCGCGCAGAACCTCTTCGACGAGCTCGACATGAAGGACCACGGCGCGGAGCTCATCGCCGGTGCGCAGAAGGCCGTCGTCGACATCAACAACGAAGGCGTGAGGCTCGCCCAGAGCGGCAAGCTGAACGAGGCGATCGCGCTGCTCACGCGCGCCGCCGACGAGCTGCCGGGCAATCTCACCATCCTCTTGAACGTGAGCCACGTGCTGCTGCTGAAGCTGCGCGCGGAACCGTGGTCGAATCAGACGGCCTATGCGCTGAACGGCTATCTCGAGCGCACCTCGAAGATCGATGCCCAGAATGCGAAGCTCGTGCGCCTGCAAAGTGAATTCAGCGATCTCGCGCGCAAGAACGGGCCCCAGGCGGTGAACTCGTGACGCTGGTCACCGACGATCTCGTCGCGGTCGAATTCGCGTCCGTGCTCGCGAGCTCCGTCCACGACATGAAGAACTCGATCGGGCATCTCCTGAATTCTGCCGAGGCGATCGAATCGCTCGTGCCGGACAACAGCATCGCCCGCGACCAGGTGCTCGCGCTCCAGCACGAGGCGCGCCGGATCAACTTCGACCTCATGCATCTGCTCGGCCTCTACAAGTTCGAGCGCTCGCGTCAGGTCGTCAACCCGACGGTCGTCGACTGCGAGGAGTTCCTCATCGAGCTCACCGCCTACAACGAGTCGCTGCTGACGAGCCGGGGACTGAAGTTCTCGGCGGAGTGCCGCGGCGCGGTCGAAGGCTTCTTCGATCGCGATCTGATCATGGGGATCCTGAACTCGACGCTGAACAACACCTACAATTTCGCGGAATCCGAAGTCGAGGTGAGCTGCGAGACGCTCGAGGGCTACACCGTGTTCTCGGTGCGCGACGACGGCCCGGGCTACGGACCGAAAGTGCTCAAGGGCGGTGGCGAGCAGATGGGCCGCACGGACTACGCGACCGGCAGCACGGGTCTCGGCCTCTACTTCGCCCGCCGCATCACCGAAATGCACTGCCACCGCGGCCGCCCCGGCAAGGTCGTGCTCGACAACGAAGGGATCCGCGGCGGCGGCCGCCTGCAGCTCTGGCTGCCGTAGTTATCCACCGGGGTCAGACCCCGATTTCGAAAAGTCCCTCCGACCCCGGTGGATAAGTCCGATGTGCGGTCCAGTTATCCACCGGGGTCAGACCCTGAGCGAGAAAAGTCCCTCCGATCCCTGTGGATAAGCTCAGCGCATGACGTGGACGATGAACGCCGCGACGAACGCGGTGGCGATCGTAGAGACCACGATCGTCTTCGAGATTTCCGCTTCCCTCAGGCTGTAACGCTTCGCGAAGATGTAACCGTTCACCCCGGACGGCATCGCGGCGACCAGCACCGCGACCTTCGTCCAGTCCGCAGGGATGCGGAGCAGCAGGCACGCTCCCCACACGCCGAGCGGATGGAGGACATTCTTCACGATCGTCATCGCGACCGCCTCGCCGAGGCCACCGGTGAGCTCGTACTGCGCGAGGCTCACGCCGAGCGAGACCAGCGCGCAGGCGGGTGCCGCGGCCGCGATGCTGCCGAGGATCGAGCTCAGCGTCGCCGGCAGGGTGACGTGCGCGAGGTTCACGACGACACCGAGCACGAGGCTCGCGATCACCGGATTGACGAGCAGCTTGCCGATCGCCTTCACGACGTTCGTCTGCCCGCCGACCGTGCGGCCGCCGTAGACCTCGATCGTGTAGGTGCCGAGCGGAAAGAGGATCGAGCTCTGCACCGCCATCAGCGTGAACAGCGGCAGCGTTGCCGCCTGGCCGTAGGCGGCGGCGACGACGGGCAGTCCCAGCATCACCATGTTCGAATAACACGACGACATGCCGCACACGCCCTGGCTCGCGCGCTCCCAGCCGAAGACGTGGCGCGCGAGGCCGAGCCCGAGGCAGAACGCGCCGATCGTCGGACCGTAGAACGCGAGGAAATAGGCCCAGGGCGGATCCTCGGGCAGCGTCGTCGTCGCGAGGCTCTTGAACAAGAGCGCGGGGATCGCGACGTAGTACATGAATGCCGAGAGGCCGTCGCTCGTGTGGGCGTTGAAGAACTTCAGCCGCGCGAGCACGACGCCCAGCAGCACGATGCCGAACACCGGCGCGATCACCTCGATGATCGCGTTCACGGCGGGGTGGCGCGGATGGGGAGCGGGCTCGACACGGCCGCAAGCTTAGCAGACCAAACCGGGTGGTGCGGGCGCGATGAACTCCGCATAATCACGCCCCGTGAAGCCAACCCTGCCGTCGCCGGGAGTCCGCCCATGACCGATGCCGCCGCGCTCGCGCGCGCCTTCTCGCTGAGCAGCCCGCCGCCCGGCTTCGCCGCCGATCCCTATCCCGTCTATGCGGCTCTGCGCGTTCAGGATCCGATCCATGCGCTGCCCGGCGGCGCGCTGCTGCTGACCCGCTTCGACGACGTCGCGGCCGTCTATCGCAGTCCGCACGCGAGCTCGGACAAGCGCGAGGAGTTCGGCCCGAAATTCGGGGCGAGCCCGCTGTTCGAGCATCACACGACGAGCCTCGTGTTCAGCGATCCGCCCCTGCACACCCGCGTGCGGCGCATCATCATGGGCGCGCTCGGCCAGCGCGCGATCGTGCGCATGGAGAGCCAGCTCGTCACGCTCGTCGACGAGCTGCTCGATGCACTCGCCGGGCGCGACGCGGCGGATCTGATAGCGGATTTCGCCGCGCGCATCCCGCTCGAAGTGATCGGCAACCTGCTCGGCGTGCCGCACGCCGAGCGCGGACCGCTGCGCGGCTGGTCGCTCGCGATCCTCTCGGCGCTCGAGCCGGCGCCCGACGCGCGCGCGCTCGACGCGGGCAACGCGGCGGTCGCGGAATTCAGCGACTACCTGCGCGGCCTCGTCGCCGGGCGCCGCCGCCATCCCGGCGATCCGGCGGCGGACGTCCTGACGCGTCTCATCCAGGGCGAGGGAGACGGCGAGAAGCTCACGGAGAGCGAGCTCCTGCACAACTGCATCTTCCTGCTCAACGCCGGCCACGAGACGACGACGAACCTCATCGGCAACGGCTTGCATGCGCTGCTGACGCACCGCGAGGAATACGCGCGCCTCGTCGCCGAGCCGTTACTCATCGCGAGTGCGGTCGAGGAAATGCTGCGCTTCGAGAGTCCGCTGCAGTTGAACAATCGCCGCGCGCTCGCCGACATCGCGATCGGTACCCATACGATTCCCGCCGGCGCCTTCGTCACGCTCGGCCTCGGGGCGGCGAACCGCGATCCCGCGCAGTTCCCGGAGCCGGATCGCTTCGACGTCGCACGCCGGCCGAACCGCCATCTCGCGTTCGGGCTCGGCGATCACGCCTGCGCCGGCATGAACGTCGCGCGCATGGAGGCCCGCGTCGCGATCGGGGCGCTCGTCGCGCGCTACCCGCGGCTCGAGCTCGCCGGCACGCCGCGCCGCGACGGCCGCGTGCGCTTCCGCGGCTTCGAGACGCTGCCCGTCCGCGGCTGCTGATGCGGATCCGCCACGACTATCTCGCGCGCCGTCCCGCCTGCGTGCCGCAGCTCGCGGCCTGGCATTACGCGGAGTGGCGGCAGCTCTATGCGGGCTGGACACCGGCGATCGTCGCGGAGGAGCTCCTCGCGCATCGCGCGTGCGCGGCGATCCCGACGACGCTCGTCGCGCTCGCGGGCGACGAGCCCGTCGGCTCGGTGAGCCTGCTGGCAGAAGACGGTCTGGCCGGCTTCGAGGACTGCTCGCCCTGGCTCGCGAGCGTCTACGTCGACGTTCCGTTCCGCGGCCGCGGCATCGGCGCGCGGCTCGTGCGGCGCGTGATGGCGCTCGCGCGTGCGCTCCACGTGCCGCGGCTCCATCTCTTCACGCCGGGCCAGGAAGCGTTCTATGCCGCGCTCGGCTGGCGATCGTTCGCACCCGCCACGGCCGAGGGGCGGGCCGTGACCGTAATGATCTGGGAACCGCGAGGCCGCGTCAGCCGAGCTTGATCGGGTGGTACTCCTTCAGGAAATGCGGCTGGTGGCGCCAGGGCTTGCCGGCCATGAGGCCGCCGTCGACGACGAGCGCATGCCCGGTCACGTAGCTCGAGGTGTCGTTCGCGAGCCACCACACGGCCTGGGCGATTTCTTCCGGCAGGCCCATGCGCGGGATGGGCTGATCCTCGGTGTGCTCGCGACGGATCTTCTCCATGCGCGTCTTCCAGCGCTCGTCCGTCACGCCCGTCTGGATCGGCGTCTCCACGTTGCCCGGGCAGATCGCGTTGACGCGGATGCCGTGCTCCGCCATTTCGACGGCGAGGGATTTCGTGAAGTGCACGACCGCGGCCTTGCAGAGGTTGTAGACGTGCGGCCCGAAGCCGGTCGTCAGCCCCGCCACGCTCGCGATGTTCACGACCGTGCCGCGCTGCGCCGGCTGCATGATCCGGAGCGCGTGCTTCGCACCGAGGAACACGCTGCGCAGCACGATTTCGTAGGTCGCGTCGAACTGCTCGATCGCGATCTCCGTGACCGGACCGATCACGCCGACGATCGCCGCGTTGTTCAGCATGCAGTCGAGCCGGCCCCATTGCGCAACGGTCGCGGCGAGCGCGCGCTCGAAATCGGCTTCGCTGCGCACGTCGAGCCGATGGAACGCGGCGTTCGCACCGATCTCGCCCGCGAGCGCACGGCCTTTCTCTTCCTGAATGTCGCCGATCGCGACGCGCCAGCCCTGGGCGGCGAACTGCTGTGCGCAGGCGGCGCCGATGCCGCTCGCGCCGCCGGTGACGAAGAGGACGGGAGATGAATCAGCCATGAGTGAACCTCGTATTGGTATGTCGTCGTCTCAGCCTGCGAGCCGCATGCGGCCCGCGATGTTGTTGCGTTGCATGTTCGAGGAGCCGCCGACGATCGGCATGCAGGTGAGATCCCGCACGTAGCGCTCCATGTCGTATTCTTCGGCGCAGCCGTAGGCGCCCATGATCTTCTGGCAGGCGAGCGCGATCTCGAGCGCGGTCTCGCCGACGAAGAGCTTCGCCATCGAGCTCTCCACGGCGCAGGGCCGCCCCATCTGCGCGAGCCAGGCGGCGTGATAGAGCATGTGATCGCAGGCGCGGAGCTTCGTCTGGGCATCGACGAGCGCGTGCCGCACGGCCTGATGCGCGGAGATCAGCTTGCCGAACTGCTTGCGCTCCTGCGCATAGGCCCAGGCATCCTCCATCGCACCGTGCGCGATGCCGAGCGTCGCCGCCGTGATCTCCAGGCGCTCGACGTCGAGCGCGGGGCCGATGAGCTTGTCCCAGCCCTTGTGCCAGCCCGCCCTGCCGCCGACGATGTTCGCGGCGGGCACTTCGACCTCGTCGAAATAGACGTCCGTCGTCTTCGCATACCTGAGCCCGAGATGCGGGATGTCGCGGATCGTGATGCCGGGTGCGTTCGTCGGCACGAGGACGAAGGAGAGGTTCTTGTAGCGCGGCGCCGTCGCATCGCTCTTGCAGAGACAGTAGATGTAGGCCGCGTCGCGTGCCGCCGTGCACCAGCGCTTCGTGCCGTTGACGATCACCTTCGAGCCGTCCGCCGAGAGCCGCGCCGTCGTCGCGACGGCCGCGAGGTCGCCGCCGACGTCGGGCTCGGAGAGGCCGTAGGCGAAGAGGATTTCACCACGCGCGAGCTTCGGCAGCAGCTCGCGTTTCTGTTCGTCGGAACCCGCCTCGCTGATGTTCATGCCCCCGTAGAACGCGCCGTGGATGTAGGGACACGAGAGCACCGTGCCGCGCCGCGAGAGCTCCTCGATCACGACGACCGCCGCGACGACGTCGCGCCCGAGCCCCCCGTATTCCTCGTCCACGGTCAGCCCGAAGACACCGAGATCCGCCAGCTTGCGCACCGCGTCCCACGAGAACTGCGCCTCGCGATCCCATTGCCGGCAGAGCTCGCGCGGCATTTCGTTAGCGACGAAACGCTTCAGCGTATCGCGCAGCATGCGGATGTGTTCGGGCTCGTCCTGAAAGTACATGGGTGGATTCCTCGCGGCGGCGGAACGGTGATGATTCGTCGGCGGCATGGAGCAAGTCAACGGTTGCAACCGCGGCCCGATGCCTTGCCGCAAGTCGGAAATCGGGGTCAGAGTCCGATGGATTCGGGGTCAGAGTCCGATGGATTCGGGGTCAGAGTCCATTCGCTTCGCGCTAATGGACTCTGACCCCGAAAAAGGTGACGCCGGCACGGGGCCGGCGTCGGGTGTCGTCACATCATCCCGCACATGCCGCCCGGCCCGCAGCACGGGCCGCCGGTCTGGCAGGGCGGCTCGAGGCCGCTGCCGAGGCTGCGGCTGCCGATGACGGCGCCGCTCGCGGTGAAGACTTTCTCGACCGGCGCATCGGCGGGTGTCTCGCCGAGCTCGATCCCGGCGCGGGCACAGACCTCGCCCCAGGTCGCGACGGATTCGCTGATGCGGTGTTTCACTTCGACGGTGCGCGCGTTCGTCTGGCAGTGGTAGTCGTAGGTAGGCATGCGTGCTTCTCCGTCTCCTTCAGCGCGCCCAGCGGTTCTTCGTGCTGTGATAGGCCTTCGCGACGCTGCCCGCGCCGAACGCGGAATCGCCGCCCGTGCGGCCGCTGTCGCTGCCTAGGTTGCCGGGGTTCACGACGCCCGCGAGCAGCACTTTCTCGACCGGCGAGTCCGCCGGCGTGTCGCCGGCTTCGATGCCGGCACATTTGCAGAGTTCGCCCCAGGTCGTCAGACGCTCGCTCATGCGGTGCATGACCTCGATGGTGCGGCCGTTGGCAGGGCAGTTGTAATCGTATTTCGGCATGGCGGGTGAGACCTCAGAGTTCATCGATGGGCGGCATTATAGCGTTCCGGGCGGGGCCGGGGTGCCGCAGGTATGCGGGCGCACCCCCCGGTTTTCAAGGGGCGCCCGGCGCGGCGGGCCCGAGTGCGGGAGGCGGCGCGTGTGCCGGCTCCCGTCCCCGACGGTCTTGCGGCCTCAGAGCTTCCTGAGCTTCGGCGCAATCTCGCTCGCGAAGAGCTCCATGCTCTCCCGCGTATACCCCTGCTCCGTCCCCGGATAGTTCATGTAGATCGCGAGGTGCGTGCTCGGATTCTTCTCGTGATGCTCGCAGAGCCGCTCGTAGACCTCCGACCAGGGAATTGAATCGGATTGAATCGGGACAGGCACGATCCAGCCGGCATGGCCTGATTCGGGACAGGCACAATCCGCGGCGCGAACGCGGAGCGTCCTCGGAATCCGCTGATAGCGTCCTTCGTGTCGGGCGATTACTGTGACGCCAAGCTGGTGAGCGGCGGGGGGGCAAGTGGAGCGGCAGAGCGGACGCAAGGACTTCCCGCGGGCCGGAAACGAGCGCCGTAGAGGGGCGCTCGTCGGGCGGCATGATGCTGGGCGCTATGCAAGACGGGGAAGTGGCGGCCACCTCGAGCCCGGAAGCGGGACCTCTATCTGCGGACGGGCTGTCTTCGTCGCGAGCGGCTGGAGCATCGCGGCGATGTCGATGCGCACCAGCCGATTCCTCGTCGGCGCCGGCGGAGTGCGCGTTCCGGATCGCCCGATCCGATCCGCCCCCCTGAGAGGTGTAGTCCCGAATTCCCGGTGTCGCCCGTGCATTGCCGTAGTTCCTAACCTCCGCAAGTACCGAAGGCTGCTTGGCGAAGCTGTCGCAGCCTCGTTCGTCCTGCAGCTCTTCGCGTTGGTATCACCGGTCTTCTTCCAGGTGGTCATCGATAAGGTCCTCGTCCACCGCGGGCTCTCGACCTTGGATGTGCTCTGCTTTGGGCTGCTGGTGGTCTCGGTCTTCGAGGTCGCACTGACCACCTTGCGAACCTATGTGTTATCGCACACCACGAATCGCATCGATGTGCGCCTGGGTGCAGATCTGTTCCGGCATCTGCTGCGGTTACCCGTCGCGTACTTCGAGGCCCGGCGGGTCGGTGATACGGTCGCGCGGGTTCGAGAGCTCGAGAACATCCGGAGCTTTCTGACGAGCTCGGCGCTGACGCTCGCACTCGATGTGTTGTTCACGATCGTGTTCCTGGCGGTACTTCTGCTCTACAGCCCGGTCTTGACGCTCATCGTCGTCATCAGTCTCCCGCTTTATGTGCTGCTGGCCGTGTTGGTCACCCCCGTGCTGCGCGCACGCCTGGACGAAAGGTTCAACCGCAGCGCGGAGGCGCAGGCGTTTCTGGTCGAGTCCGTCTCCGGTATCGAAACCTTGAAGGCCGCGGCCGTGGAGCCTCAACACGCGCGTCGTTGGGAAGAGTTGCTCGCGGCCTCGGTCGCCGCGAGCTTTCGGACGGTGACGCTCGGCAACGTCGCGAGTAACACGGCGGGCTTCATCCAGAAGGTGACGACCGTCCTCATCCTCTGGTTCGGGGCGCGCCAGGTCATCGGAGGCAGTCTCACCGTCGGGGAGCTCGTTGCGTTCAACATGATCGCCGGGCGGATTTCGAGTCCCATCCTGCGTCTCGCGCAGCTCTGGCAGGATTTTCAGCAGGCCGGGGTCTCGGTGCGGCGACTCGGTGACATTTTGAACGCAGTCGCCGAGCCCGCGCACAATCCGAGCCGCACAACCCTGCCGCGGCTCCAGGGCCGGGTGGCCTTCGACCACGTGAGCTTCCGCTACCGCCCCGACCGCCCCGATGTGCTGAATGGCCTATCTTTCGAGATCAAACCGGGCCAGGTCGTCGGCATCGTCGGCCCCTCCGGCTCCGGCAAGAGCACGCTCGCGAAGCTGATCCAACGCTTGCACGTCCCGCACCAGGGGCGCGTGCTGGTCGATGGGCAGGATCTATCGATTGTCGATCCGGCGTGGCTGCGGCAGAACGTCGGCGTCGTGCTGCAGGAGAACCGGCTCTTCAATCGCTCGGTGCGGGAGAACATCGCGCTCCGAGATCCCTCGCTTCCGGTGGAGCACGTGGTCCGGGCGGCGCAGCTTGCCGGCGCGCATGACTTCATTCTCGAACTACCGGAAGGCTATGACACGGTCGTCGGCGAGCAGGGGGCCTCCCTTTCCGGAGGTCAGCGGCAACGCATCGCGCTGGCGCGGGCGCTCGTCACGGACCCGCGTATCTTAATCTTGGATGAAGCGACGAGTGCGCTCGATTACGAATCGGAAGCGATCATCCAGGCGAACATGCGGGTGATTTCGAACGGACGGACGGTGTTCATCATTGCGCATCGCCTGACGGCGGTTCGGCATGCCGATGTCATTTTCGTGATTGACCACGGCCGGATCGTCGAGCAGGGAACGCACCGGGAGCTCGTCGACCGGGCGGGGCATTATGCGCGCCTCTACAGCCATCAGGCGGAGGGCGTTTCCGTCGTGACGCCGATCGGCTCGTGAGGGAGGCAGGGCGAGAATGAAAGGCCGAACGCTCGAGCTCGAATTTCTGCCGGCTGCGCTCGAGATCGAGGAGACGCCACCCCTTGTCATGGCGCGGGTGATGCTCTGGGCGATTATGGCGTTCTTCATTTTGGCGCTCGCTTGGTCGTGCATCGGCAAAGTCGACATTGTCGGGGTCGCGCCCGGCAAGATCGTGCCGTCGGGTCGTACGAAGACGATTCAACCGCTGGAGCGCTCCGTGGTCGCGGCGATCCGGGTGGCGGAGGGGCAGCATGTCAAGGCCGGTGAAATACTCGTCGAATTGGATCCAACGGCCTCGCTTGCCGATCGGGACCGTCTCGTGAAGGAGCGCGAATCGGTGGAGCTCGACCGGGCGCGGTTGGCGACGCTGATCGAGGCGATCGAAAACACGAGCACAGCGACGCAGGGGGCGGCCGCCAAAGCCATAGCGCTGAATACACTCACGCGCGCCCCGAGCCGGGCTGCATTCGCTGGCCTGCAGGGCACCATCGAGGCCACTGAGGTTGCCCGCGAAGCCGCGCAACTCGATCAGCAGTTCGACGAGTACCAGGCGGCGGTCACCGGCATCGTGGACGACATCAGCGCTAAGCAGGCAGAACGTCAGGCGATCGAGGCGCGGATTGCGCAACTCGAGGCCACCCTCCCGCTCATCACCGAGGAGGCCGAGGCCAATCGTAAGCTCATGGGCACGGGTATGGTGCCGCGCGTGAAGTGGCTCGAACTCGAACGCCAGCGCATCGAGCAACAGCAGGAGCGGGACGTACAGCGGAATCAGCGACGAATGCTCGAGGCGACGTTGCGCAGTCTCGAGCAGAAGCTCGCGGTAACTGCGGCCCAATATCGGAACCGCTGGATGGCTGAGCTCGACGATGCCGAGACGAAACGCTCGGCTTATGGCGAAGAGCTGGCAAAAGCAGAGCGCAAAGTTGCTTTGCAGACGTTGACGGCGCCGCTCGACGGCACGGTGCAGCAGCTTGCGGTGCACACGGTCGGTGGCGTCGTGACCGAAGCGCAGCCTCTGATGTTGCTGGTGCCTGACGATTCGCCGATTGAAGTCGAGGCGATGGTGCCGAACCAGGACATCGGGTTCGTGCGGGAGGGGCAGGAAGCCGTCATCAAGGTCGAGACCTTCAATTTTACGAAATATGGGTTCGTGCGGGGCAACGTCGTGAAGGTCTCGCATGATGCGGTGGCGGATGAGAAGCGCGGGCTCAACTATATTGCGCATCTCTCACTTGATGCGACGACGATGAACATTGATGGCAATGAGGTCAAGCTGGCGCCAGGCATGGCGGTGAGCGCGGAGGTGAAGATGGGGACGCGCAAGGTCATTGAGTTTTTGCTGAGTCCGTTGCTGCGGTATCGGCAGGAAAGTGGGAGGGAGCGATGAATCAAATTGAGAACCGGCTTTGTGAACTGGGTCATCCGAATGCAGGCTTGCGCAGTGACAGGCGACGAGTCGAGACCAATTCTTGTCAATCGAGAATGTCGGCGGTCACGTCATGCGCTGGCTGATTCTCGCTGCCGCGTCATTTTTCTTGTACCGGCTGATTGCACGACGCTATGGAGATGAGCGTGTCGCAATTGGCATTACTGGCGCCTTCGCGCTCGTGCTCGGAACAGCGGGCAACTCGGGAAACGCCGTGCAGATTCTCGGGGTAACGCTCTATTGTTCGTGGTTTTTCGTCATTTTGTGGTTGGTGCTGTGGGTGCCTGCCGCCGCGTTAATTTACTTCATTGCAACGGCGCATAGACGTGGCGCGGAGATGACTGCACCGCGCGTGCACATGGTGCCGCTCCTCGTCGCAATCGTGATCGGCTCGCTGCCGTGGTGGGACGTGCTGTATCGCACTGCCGGGATGACGTGGCTGTGTCATACGCAAGCAGGTTTGCGCATATACAAGACGGTTGAGGCGGAGGGTTTTGCAGGTGGCGCTGGAATTGCGACTGCCCATGAATTGGGGTTTCGATTCTACGAAGAGCGCGTGGGCGATCGTGTCGAGCATTGGACGTGGGACGGGGCTCGGGCAGTCGAGGAGCGGCCCGACTTCGAAGCCAAATACGAAATTGGGGGAGGGGGGCCGGGAACGATCATCAGCGGCAAGTTCAGGCGTACCTCGCGTGCCTACGTCCGAGACCGCACGACAAAGGAGATACTGGGCGAATTGGTGACGATCAAATCGTATCCGGGGATCGTCGACAGGAAAATCATGCGCGCATTGGGGGCCGAGTCAGTATTCTGGTCCTGTGGAGATGAAGCGCCGCCGGGTGCGGGAGTCATTTCAGCGTCAACGAAGGAGCGCGTGTACGAATTGAAAGATGTAATTAGAGCGACGCTAAAGCCAGCGAAATAGGAGAAGACGGATGAAGCTGCAGGATATCTACAAGTATTCCTGGTTTGCGAATTTGGCGTATGTCCTCTGGGTCGAGTCGGAAATCGGGGGCACGGAGGAAAACGCTAAACAGGCAATTGAAGCTGCGAATAATGAAGAAAGAATTCCAGGCGACCGACTCGGGACAGGCGCTATGCTCGGCGAACGAATATTTCTCGATCCGACCGCAAATGGCGGCGGCCTGGGCTGGCGGCTGATCAATTATTCAGATCAAAGCTCACCGACCACCGCGTCTACCGGATTTTCCACGACTAAAAGGGGACAGATTTATTTTCTTTCCGATCCCGAAATTCACCTTTCTGTTGCGCGCTGGCTGGGAAAATAAATCTGTCCCCTTTTCCCGAGCCAACCGGTCAAGCTCGCGCCGGGGATGGCGGTGAGTGCGGAGGTGAAGATGGGTACGCGGAAGGTGATTGAGTTTCTACTTAGTCCGCTTCTACGTTATCAGCATGAGAGCTGGAGGGATCGGTAAAATTGAAAGCGAAATTGGGAAGTTTGTCGACGGACAAGCGGAGCGGTTCTGCGTTCATCTCGGCATCTATCCGCACGGTCATCATATTGCTGAGTATGGCGACTGGATCGGTGCAGAACTCTTCATGCGCCGCCGAAGCCGGCTCGCGCTGGACTAAAAACATCTCGTATTCGATCGAGGTTGGCCGGCGCAATGAGGTATGTGGCGCGCTTGTAGAGGCGCTGCGGTCCGAGGAAGGAGATTTCGATACGTTTTGCGGGCCCACTGTCAAGTCGCCGGTCATGGGCATTCTACCGCTCGTATGGGACAGTTATCACGAAGTCATCAATGAGCGGGGCGCGAGTGAATCGTCGAACGGGTTGATAGAACTCATCGATAGATTCTATTGGTCGAGAGACGTGAATCCGATCGTTGGGGTGCGCCCCGAAATGTGGAAGGATTTTCGAGTGGAAGACGCGGCCGCGATGGCTGATGCCTATGCCGCATACATCGAACGCTTTAGGAAGAACTTCGATATTAGGGACGGCGCCCGTCTTATTGGAATCGCCGATATCGACAACGATGAGCACAAGGACGTTTTGTACAGAAATTCCTGCTCATTTCTTTATGGAGGCGGAGAGGGTGTCATCGTGTTAGATGATGCTCTGCGTGATGTCGATGAGGAGCGGTCAGAACTGCTTTTGGTCCACGCGCGTTTCGAAAGAGCGTCATCGTCGCTCTTAAGCACCGACGGCGAGCCTATCCAGAATTCGGGCACGGACTTCGTGTATGACGTATTCAGCTTCCAGGGGACGCAATATTTGCAGCAGTGGCATAAGGATTCCAAGATTCTTGGAAACGGAGAATTGCGCGTTTTTGCAATTCGGAATGGCGATCGGTCTGAGGAGTGCCTTATCCGGTCCAGCTACAGAGATTAGCGATGGTGCGGCGCGGATACGCCTCATCTATTAATTGGAGTGGCCCAAATGATTAGTACCGGACTAAAAGGGGACAGATTTATTTTCTTCCCGATCCCGAAATTCACTTTTCTGTTGCGCGCTGGCTGGGAAAATAAATCTGTCCCCTTTTCCCGAGGGGTTAGGAAACGGCCTCTGATTCGTACGGCGCTTTTGCAATGAAAGCGCCGCCCGCACCGAATCTGAACCTGCCCCGCTGAAACGGACGCCAGGAAGCGATACTTTAATCGCACTCTGGAGGTTCCCATGAAACGTATTCCCCGTCGTCAATACACGGATGAATTCAAAGCGCAGGCGGTCACGCTGGCGGAATCGGTCGGCCCGTCGCTCGACGCGACGACCATGGGCATTGACGGCAATGAGATCAAGCTCGCGCCCGGTATGGCGGTGAGTGCGGAGGTGAAGATGGGGACGCGGAAGGTAATCGAGTTCTTGCTGAGTCCGTTGCTACGGTATCAGCAGGAGAGTGGGAGAGAGCGATGATAGCGAATCCGGTTCAGTTCTGCGCGAGGCGCTCGTCCTTCGGCGCCAGAGCGTTCGAGCATCAACTCCATGTCGCTCCCATTGAACTGTTGATGATCAGCGAGATGGCGAGCCACAACTCTTCAGGAGCAGTGCGCGGAGTCGCGCTGAGGCTCGGACGACTCGTCCACCACGAAGTACCTGCTGTCCGTGAGCGAAGCAAACCCGGCTTCGTGCATTTAGCTGCTGGTCAGGTTGGAGGCGCGAGATGAGTTTGATTTCTGCGTTATTCGGGTTTTGGCCATACATGACCATTTGGGAAGGCTCCAAGCTCGCATTTGTGCTCGGCGCGTTCGTGTTACTGCCGATCCTTCATGTGACGTTTTTTCGATGGAAGTTTCGTGAGCCGAGAGCTCGTCAAAGAGCGATTACCGTCTACCTCGTGGGTCTGGTTGTCGTCATCTACGGGGATGTCGTCGTGCGGGCCGTCATGTCGAAATTTATGTGCGATACCCGTGCTGGCACGCACATCTACAAAACGGTCACGGCTGATGGATTCCTCGGGGACGGCGATATCGAGTACTGGTCTAAGCGAGGATTCAAGTATGTCGAGGTGTACGCGGACTATCGATATCGTATAACGATGCAGGGCGGGAAACGGAGGCTAGAGAAGGTCGAACACTTTTCGAGCGAATATGAAGTTGAGTTTTTGGATAACGACATTCCGCTGTGCTGCAGCGAAAGAAGATTAGTCGTCCGCAATAGAGCGACTGGTGAGGTCTTGGGGGAAGTCATAACCTTTGGAATGCGTGTCGGCTTTTGGGACGCAATGCTTGGATTTCTTCCCGGCGCTCGGAGCTATCCCTCTTGTCCTGGTGGCGACAAGCTGCCAACTGTCGGGGCTGCCCGATATGCAACATCCCCAAGAGACCTAACCGGGCAAGTAATTCATCCCGCGAATCCATAGGAGCGCACAAATGGCCGCGTTGACCTTCAGGGATTTTTACAAGTATTCGTGGTTCGCGAATCTATCGTATATCGACTGGGCGCCTGAGACGGCGAATGGCAGCAAAGGGCTAATAGGATCCGCGACATCGCCTGACTGGAACTACAAGATCCCGTCATCACGTTTGGCAGAAAAGAACAACACAGGACAGGCACAAACTCGATCGCCTGACCACGCTGCCGCCCGCCCGGTTCGCAGAACCACGCAAACATGAACGCTCAGCCGAAACTTCGTCGTCGAATCAGGAAGCGGATACGTCTCGAGTAAGAAAGCGAGTCAGCGGGTACCGTCCGTAGCAATGCCGCCCGTGTCGCACACGCCGTGCGACGCGATGGCGGCGTCAGTGGTCAAGATTGTGCGCGTCGTTACAGACGTTGCGCGGCAAGCTTCCCGCGATGCCAGCGGCGCCCTTGTTTCGCGGCAAAGAGTTCCGATCCTCGACTAAAAGGGGAC
The DNA here is from genome assembly GCA_016209015.1 of Gammaproteobacteria bacterium. Lineage (GTDB taxonomy): Bacteria > Pseudomonadota > Gammaproteobacteria > JACQWY01. The sequence goes on from JACQWY010000020.1 coordinate 81,005, forward strand.
AGATTTATTTTCTTCCCGATCCCGAAATTCACTTTTCTGTTGCGCGCTGGCTGGGAAAATAAATCTGTCCCCTTTTCCCGAAGTCGAGGCGATGGTGCCGAACCAGGACATCGGTGTTGCTGCGCGCCCTGACTTGACCAGATCGAAGCCGTCTGCGCGCGCTCGATTGACCAGAGCAGATCGCCGCTTTCCCTGATGCTTCGTCAACTTGCATTGCCTGGACGTTGGTCGACAGACAATGAGCATGCCTGGTCAATAGTTGGCGCGCAGCAACACCCGGAAAGCCGTCGGAAGCAGGGGTATGCGCGGATTTTCTGTATTTTATGGTAAATACGTGAACTTCGTGCTAGGGTGATTTTAAGACTGAAGGAGGTCCATCCATGACCAAAGTCACTTCCGGCGAATTCGCCCGCGAGTTCGGACGCTACCGTGTGATGGCGCATCGCGAGCCCGTCGTCGTCACCAACCACGGGCGCGATGATGTGGTGCTGATCGGGGCGGAAGACTATGCGCGGCTGCGGCGCTACGAGCAAAAGCCGCTTCACGTCTCGCAGCTTCCGCGCGAGGTCGTAGACGAACTCGGCACCGTTGCCGTTCCCGAATCGGCCTCGCAGTTCGATCACGAATACCAGCCCTGAGCGATGGCGGAACTCGGGCCGGGGATTGGCCTCGTCATTCGCCATGCGTATCTCTGGTGGAGCGAAGCGCGAAATGGCCGCGAGGAAGGGAGCAAGGACCGCCCCTGCGTGATCGTTCATCTGCGCGTCAACGAACACAAAGAACTCGAAACGTATATCTGCCCCGTCACGCACGCGCCGCCCGAGGTGCCGGAAAAGGCGATGGAGATTCCGGCCGCCACGAAAAAGCGCCTTGGCCTTGATGACGAGCGCTCCTGGATCATCACCACCGAAGTCAACCGCTTCATCTGGCCGGGGCCGGACCTGCGGCCCGTTCCGGGCGGCGGCAATTCGTATGGATTGCTGCCCGGCGCGATGACGCGCGATCTGGTCGCGCAGGTCAAAGCCAACGCGCAGGATAAATCGCTGCTGATCCTGGGCCGCACTGAATGATAAATCCATCAGCCGGCCGGATTTTCTGGTGTGGCAATGTCAACCGCGCCATTCGGCGCGGCTCGCCCTGACTCGAGCTTCGGAATCGTATTTCTGCGCACGCAGGGGCGAGCAGATCGGCGCTGTAATCGAACCGGGGATAGATTCGTCTCGCCGTGGGGACGCCATATCTTTCGAGGGGTTAGGAAACGGCCTCTGATTCGTACGGCGCTTTTGCAATGAAAGCGCCGCCCGCGCCGAATCCGCTCCGAGAAATTTGCAGCGATGCTGGACAACACAGGACAGGCACGAATTGAGCGGGGAAAGGCGCCTGTCCCGAATTTCCCCGAGGTCGCGTTGCAGACGCTGACGGCGCCGCTCGCCGGGACGGTGCAGCAGCTGGCCGTGCACACCGTCGGTGGGGTCGTGACTGAGGCGCAGCCTTTGATGTTGCTGGTGCCGGATGATTCACCGATTGAGGTCGAGGCCATGGTGCCGAACAAGGACATTGGCTTCGTGCATGAGGGGCGGGAAGCCATGGTCAAGGTCGAGACTTTCAATTTCACGAAATATGGATTCGTGCGGGGGAGGGTCCGTAAAGTCTCGCCTGACGCGGTCGCGGATGAGAAGCATGGGCTCGTCTATACGGCGCATGTGATGCTCAATACGACGACGATGCGCATTGATGGGAAGGGGGACAACACAGGACAGGCACGAATTGAGCGGGGAAAGGCGCCTGTCCCGAATTTCCCAAAATTCACTTTTCTGTTGCGCGCTGGCTGGGAAAATAAATCTGTCCCCTTTTCCCGAGCACGTGCCTGTCCCGAGATGACTGCGCCCTGAGGGAATAGGTGCCTATCCCGAGATGAGCCTCAGACGAATACGTGCCTGTCCCCAAACAAAAGAGCCGGCGCAAGCGCCGGCTCCATCGTCCCCGCTCGGCGCTAACTCACAGCTTCCTCAACTTCGGTGCAATCTCGCTCGCGAAGTGCTCCATGCTTTCCCGCGTGTAGCCCTGCTCCGTGCCCGGGTAGTTCATGTAGATCGCGAGGTGCGTGCTCGGGTTCTTCTCGTGGTGCTCGCAGAGGCGCTCGTAGACCTCGGAGGGCGATCCCACGATGCAGGCCTCGCCGAAGAAATCCGCGGCCTGCTTGCGGCGCATCTCGGCCGGCGAGGGGATCGGCGACTCGTGGCTCCAGTTCGGCTCGGCCGCGACGTCGCCGGATTCCACGGCCCAGTTCAGATAGCAGCTCAGCATGTGGTGCAGGCCTTCCGCGCAGCGGTCCCAGGCCTTCTCCGTCGTCGGCCCGACGAAGCAGGTGACGATCTGGCCGACGTGGTGATCCTTCGGATCGCGGCCGTACTTCACGAGCGCCTCGTAGTACTTGTCGCTGTGCTCGCGCGGGCCGATGCCGGCGAGATGGAAGCCGTGTTTCGCTGCACGATCGATCGCCGCATCGACGCGCGCGCCGACCCAGATCGGACAGGGGCTCTGCGCCGGCGGCGGCGTGACCTGGATGTCGTTCACCTCGTAGTACTTGCCTTTGTGTGTGACCTTCTTCTCGTTCAGCAGTCGATGAATGAGCACCGAGCCCTCGGCCATGCGCGCGCCGCGATCGCGCGGCGTGAGCCCCACGCCCGTGAATTCCTCGGGGCGATAACCGAGGCCGAGGCCGAGATCGAAACGGCCGTCGGAAATGAGATCGACCGTCGCCGCCTGTTCCGCGATACGTATCGGATCGTGCATCGGCATGAGGATGATGTAAGTGCCGATGCGAATGGTCTTCGTCCGCGCGGCGACCGCGGCCGCGATCGTCAGCGGCGCCGACATGTAGCCGTCGTCGACGAAGTGATGTTCGCTCATCCACACGTTGTCGAAGCCGAGGTCTTCGGCGTAGCAGGTGAGCTCGAGCTCCTCGCGATAGACCTTGGGCCAGGGCTGGCGATTCCAGGCGGGATTGCGATAAGCGTAGAGCAGTCCGAGTTTGAGACTCATCGATGGTTTCCTTCTTGTGGCCGGGCCGGCGCCGGCTGCGCCCGTCCCGGATAGAACCTGCCGCGCTTCGCACCCGATGAGCACCGGCCCGGGCCGCGAGCTGCCGCGCGATTTGCAGATTCCAGTTTCAGCTAGACGAGACCGGCCGGGCGACGGCGCGTGGGCGGCGCAGGGCGGGGCCGGGATCATGACCCTGCTCCGCGAGGGCCCGTCGCGCCGACCGGTATATACACCGGGCGACGGCACGTCCCGCGAGCCGCTCGGGCGGCTTCTCGTCCTCGCCGGTACCGGTGGGGAATGCGGAGCAGGCGCCTAGTGTCGCATCGCGGCGCGGGGGCGGAAAGAGTGCGGACCACCGGCGGTCGAGCCGTCCGGAGTCATCGCCCCCACTGACCGACGCAGGGAGTGACGGGAGATGTTCCCGCGGCGCATCTGCGGGCCGCGCCCTGTCTTCTCCTGCGCGACGAGGCTCCTATCCTTGACCCCGGTTCACCCACTCACGATCGGGAAGGACTGCATGCTCGGGCTCGCGATACTGGCGGTCTTCGCCGTATACCTCTGGCTCACCGTGGTGCTCGCCCGCATCGCAACGGCTTATGTGCGCGCCTACCATCTGCCGGGTTGGATCGGTGGTGGGACGATCTCACTGATCATGTTCCTGCTCGTGTTCTGGGATTGGATCCCGACCGCGGTCGCACATCACTACTACTGTTCGACGCGGGCGGGCTTGAAGGTCTACAAGACGTTGGAGCAGTGGCGGGTGGAGAATCCGGGGGTGATGGAGACGCTGGTGACCCCGATCAATTCGCCATCGGTCGCGCTTTCGAACGGAACGAGCTTCACTCTGAATCAGAGATTCGAGTGGCGGATGACGAACCGGCCGGTGTTCATGAGCGTGGTCGAACACGTCGAGGCAATCTATGATCACAAACCGTCGAGCGGATATCCGCGTGAAGAGCTGATCATGGCACTCACCGATTATTCGAGTGGGACCGGCTGGTTCCCGGCCGATGCCAATACGCTGCACGATTACAAGTTCTGGCTGGTCATGCGGAGCTGCGATGAAGCTGCCCAGAGCCGAGACGAAATGCTCGAAGATCGCTTCGTCAAAACGATGCGGAGCATTGGACGGCCACCGACGAACTGAATCGCAGCAACAGGGATAGACGCCAATACGGCAAGACTGATGCACAGCCACGTTTATGCGGCGCACGGATGTGCCAGGTGGTGTCGATTGAATAGCGCAATCATGGATGAGTGCGCGGGTCTCGAGAAACGGAGCGGAGCCGATGAACACGGAAGTTCAGAATCTGTATGAGCGCGTAACTTTGGCTGATGCCAGCTATGCGAATCTGGCAAATTACACGGCCGAGCGAAGCGTCATCGTAGCAAGCCTGCAAGAACGCGGTTTCGCGAAATCCGAAGCCGAATCCCTCCTCGCCCACTGGACCGTCTTCCACTCCCAGCCCGACATGGCGTCCGGTTTCTCCGCCACGCTGTTCCAGAGCAATGCCGACGTCGGCGATTTCGTGCTCGCCTTGCGCGGCACGCAGGGCCTCGTCGATATCGTCGACGCGGATGTCGCCGATATCGTGGCCGACGGTCTCGCGATCAAGCAGATTGTCGACCTCTACAATTACTGGCAGCGCCTCACCGCGCCGAAGGACGGGAGTTACCGCATCGCCGAGCTCGCGGTGATGCCGATGCCCGCCTACGTGCCGGGCATGGTGCAGCCGCCGCTGCCGATCGGCTGCGTGCGCGATTTCCCGAGTGGCCTTGCCTATCGGCTCGAATTCCACGAGGCCCCGTCGTCCGATGGCCTCGGCGTCACCGCGTCGAAGATTCACAGCCTGTCCGTCACCGGTCATTCGCTCGGCGGCCATCTCGCGGTGGCGTTCGCGCGCCTGTTCGCGGATCGCAATCCCATCATCTATACGGAGAACGGCGCGGGCTTCCGGCTCGTCCCTAATGTCGACCGGCTGCTCGACGGGCTCGCGGGGCGCGTCACGGATTTCGATACCACGCGTATCCTGAACGTCTATGGCAGCGCGGGACCGCAGTTCATCAGCCAGGACACCGTGCTGATGCTGACGCAATACGGCGAGCGCATCGAAATCTTCACCGAGGAGATGAAGGACGCGCTCGGCCACGGCATCGCGCAGATGACGCAGGCCGCGGGTGTCATGGATCTCTTGTTCGAGCTCGGCTCGAATCTCGGGGCGGCGACGGCGCGGACGGCGGTGGCCGGTGCCTCAGCGCTGTTCGAGGCGGCCTCGCTCGTTCCCGGCTTCAGCACCGAAGCCGTCGCGAACGCGCTCGGCAAGGCGCTGTTGCCGGGCTATGTCCCGATCGCCCCTGCCGGGCAGAACGATCGCACGGTGCTGATGGATCACCTCGCGACGATGCGCGCCGCGTTCCTCGATGCCGCCGGCGCGCCGCGGCCGGGGTACGCGAACCTCACGCTCGTCCCGACCGGCACCGACGCCACGATGCTCGCTACCGCCGCCCACGATTCGCTCGCCTGGCGCGCCGCGCTCGTCGATCTGAGCCCCTTCACGCTGGTCGCGCCCGATGCCGCCGCCACCACGGCGCTCTACGCCCACCGCGATACCGCGGGTGAGCTGAGCTCGTTGTCCGCGCACTATCTCGAAGACCGCGCCGCGATGCTCGCGTTGCAGAACGTCCTCGGGCCCCGCGATATGCCCCTGCTCGACGACGGCTGCAACAATATCCGCGTCTACCGGGACTACGCCGCCAGCGGAGCACTCGCGCTCGATCTGTCCGCCGGCGATTCCTCGGCGATGGATGTCCGGTGGACGACGTACGCGTTCGGCAATGCCGCCGCCGACACTTTGATCGGCTATGCCGGCACGGATCATCTCTACGGCGGCGCGAACGGTGATGTGCTGGCCGGCGGCGGCGGTGCCGACGTGCTCGAAGGCGACGGCGGCGACGACGCGCTCACCGGCGGTGAAGCAGGCCGCCTCGCCGACGGCGCGCCGGATCTCCTGCTCGGCGGCACCGGCTTCGACCGCTACACGGCGGCGGACGGCGATGTCATCGACGACGCCGACGGCCGCGGCAGCATCACCGTCGTCGGCCTCGACGGCGCCCCGCACGTGATCTCGGGCCGCAGCGCCAAGCTCATGCAGCAGGATGCGGACGCCGGCGTCTACTACACGTCCGGCGAAGCGCCCGAAGTCTATCGGCTCGCCGCGGACGGTACGCTCTGCTATCTGAGCGCGGGCACGGTCACGATCGCGCATTTCCACGACGGTGATTTCGGGATCACGCTCGACGCTGCGCCGACGGTGATCCCGGATCTCGTCCTCACCGTCGGCACGGCTGACGCGGACGCGCTCGGCTTCGGCGACCGCAACGACGAGCTGCGCGGCGAGGGCGGCGACGACACGCTCTCCGGCTACGGCGGCCGCGATCTGCTCGTCGGCGGCACGGGGCGCGATCTGCTGCTCGGCGGCGACGGCGCCGACGCGCTCGAGGGCGGCACGGAAGCGGATCTCCTCGCGGGCGATGCGGGTGAGGATCGCCTCGACGGCGGGGCGGGCCGCGATCTCCTGAGCGGCGGCAGCGGCAACGATGCGGTCTCGGGCGGACCGGACGACGATCTCGTCAGCGGCGGCGGCGGCAGCGACGTGCTCGCGGGCGGCGACGGCAACGATCTCCTGCTCGGCAACGTCTATGCCGGCGCCTACGACATGGACTTCAGCATGACGCATGGTCCCGCCGCCGCACCGAACGTGCTGCGCGATCCGCGCAACTACACGCTCTCCCACATCGACGTCGCGGTCGAATACGCCGTCAATCATCCCGACGCGGGCGATGCCGCGCCCGATGCGCTGTTCGGTGAAGCGGGCGACGACGATCTGATCGGCGGCCCCGGCGGCGATCTCCTCGACGGCGGCGACGGCGACGACACCGCCGCGGGCGCCGGCGGCGACGATGTCCTGCGCGGCGGCAGCGGCGACGATCACCTGCAGGGCAACGGCGGCAGCGATCAGATCGACGGCGGTGAGGGCGCGGATTTCCTCGTCGGCTTCGGCGCGTTCCCCGGAACGGTCGACGGCGACGATTATCTCGACGGCGGCGCCGGCGACGATCTGCTGTTCGGCGAAGCGCCGCTCGAAGCGATCGCGACCGGCAACGACACCCTGCTCGGCGGGGAGGGCGACGACCAGCTCGTCGGCAATGCGGGCGACGATCGCCTGTTCGGCGGGAGCGGTGCGGACCGTCTCTTCGGCGACGACGATCGCGTGCCGGCCGTGAGCGGCAACGATTACCTCGACGGCGGCGCGGGCGACGACGTCCTGCGCGGTGGACCGGGCGACGACCAGCTCGACGGCGGCGACGGCGCGGACACACTGCTCGGCGACGAAGCGCCCGCCGACGCATTCGGCGCGGATCGCCTCGCCGGAGGAAACGGAGACGACCTCCTCGTCGGCGGCGGCGGTGCCGATCGGCTCTACGGCAATGCCGGCAGCGACCTGCTCCTCGGCGACGGCAACGCGACGTTCGTCGTCGCCCACGGCGATCAGAGCGCGGACTATCTCGACGGCGGCGAGGACGACGACAGCCTCTATGGCGGCGCGGGCAACGACGTGCTGCTCGGCGGCAGTGGCCGCGATGTGCTGTACGGCGGCGCGGGGGACGATGCGCTAGACGGCGGGCCCGATGCCGACACGCTGTGGGGCGAGGACGGCCTCGATCGCCTCGCGGGCGGTGAAGGCGCGGATCTGCTCTACGGCGGCGCGGACGACGACGTGCTCGACGGCGGCGAAGGCGGCGACGTGCTCGCGGGCGAGGCCGGACGCGACGTGCTCGACGGCCGGGCCGGTGACGACGTGCTGTGGGGCGGCGACGACGGCGATGTCCTGCGCGGCGGTGACGGCCGCGACGTGCTCCACGGCGAAGCCGGCGCCGACACGCTGGACGGCGGCGCAGGCGACGACGTGATCGACGGCGGCGACGGCAGCGATCATCTCGACGGTGCGGACGGTGACGACAGTCTCGCGGGCGATGCCGGCGACGATGCGCTCGCCGGCGGCGGCGGCAGCGATGTGCTCGCGGGCGGCCTGGGCGACGATGCGCTCGAGGGCGGTTCGGGACACGACGTCTATCTTGTCGCGAGCGGCGACGGCGGCGACACGTTGAGCTCGACGGCCGGCTTCGACATCGCGCGCTTCCTCGATCTCACCGCGAACGCGGTGACGATCGAGCTCGGCGCCGAAGCGCTGCGCATCGCGACGCCCGACGGCATGACGCGCCTCGTCACGGGCGTCACGGCCGCCGACTGCGCGCTCGACGCGCTCGTGTTCCAGGACGGCACGACGCTCATGCGCGCACATTTCGCGGACGGCGCGAGCCGGGGCCGCTACTTCGCCGCCGGCACGGGGACGGTCGATGCCGAGGGCACGGCAGGCGACGATCTCTTCGCCGTCCCGGCGACGCATTACGCCTGCAGCGGCGGTGCGGGCGACGACGTCTACTTCCACACCCGGGCGAGCACGCGCGGCGAAATCCGCGATACGGCCGGCGTCGACACGCTCGTCCTCGGCGACGGCATCGCGCCCGGCGATCTCGCGCTCGTCGAGACCGCGGCCGGCGACCTCGACATCACGATCGGCAATGCGTCGATCACGGTCTACGACTGGGCGCATGCCCCGCTCGAGCGCTTCGTGTTCGCCGACGGCACGGCGATCGAAACGCCAGCACTCGAGGCGGCCATCGAGCACGCGCCGCGGCTCGTGCACGAGGCGGCGGATCGCCGCTGGACGAACGGCGAAGCGGTGCGGTTCACGCTCGCCGCCGACATGTTCGCGGATGCCGACGCCTGGGATGCGCTCACCTATACCGCGACGCGTGCCGACGGCAGCGCGCTACCCGGCTGGCTCGACTTCGATGCCGCGACGCGCACGTTCTCGGGCACGGCCGAGGCGCCTGCCGGACAATCATTCACTGTGACCGTCACCGCCGCGGATCGCTACGGACAGCAGGCCGCGGACAGCTTCACCGTCGACGTGCTCGGCGACTGGAGCCTGGCGCGGCTCGACGGCGTGCAGGGCTATGCGAGCCCGGCGAGCGGCGGCGCGGTGATCACCGAAGCGGCCGTCATCGGCGACGTGAACGGCGATGGCTGCGACGACGTGCTCGTCATCGCCGAAACCGGTGGCGGCGTGCCGCCTGCGCCCTACGTCGTCAACGGCCATGCCGGCGCCGGCGCCGCGACACTCGCCCGCGAGGCGCTCGAGGGTACGAACGGCTTCGCGATCACGGGTTTCGCCGCCGGCAGCCGCGTCCTCCACGGCGCCGCGCTCGGGGACGTGAACGGCGACGGGCTCGCGGATTTCGGCATCGGTGTGGAGAGCGGCAGCGGCACGGTGCACGTCGTCTATGGCCGGGCGGAGGGTTTCGGGCAGACACTCGATCTCGCCAACCTCGATGCGGCGAGCGGTATGACGATCACGGGCGTGGCCGGGACGCGTTTCGGCGCTGCGCTCGCGGCGATCGGCGATATCGACGGCGACGGCTGCGACGATTTCGCGATCGGGGCGCCGGAAGCCCGCGTGAAGGCGGCGTTGCCGAGCGGCGAAGTCGACGTCGTCTTCGGCGCACGCGATCTTCCTGGGCGGCTCACGGCTGGCGAGCTGCAGGGCGTGCACGGCTTCCGCCTCCTCGGTGACGGCGCCGCGACGCATGCCGGCGCGGCGCTCGCGAGTGCCGGCGACTACAACGGTGACGGCTACGCGGATCTCTTGATCGGCGCGCCCGGGTCGACGTCTGCCGACACGGGACGGGCGTACGTCGTGTTCGGCCACGCCGGCGGGTATCCCTCGACGCTCGAGCTCGCGCAGCTCGCGAGCGGTATCGAAGGCCTGACGATCCACGGCAACACACCCGGCTCCCGGCTCGGCGCGAGCGTCGGTCGGGCCGGCGATATCGACGGCGACGGTCTGCCCGAGATCGTGATCGGCGCGCCCGGCATGGAGGCCGGCGGCACGACGGGCCGGGCCTACGTGCTGCACGGCGTGGTCGGCGCGCCGACCGACGTCTATGCAACGAGTGGTGCCACGATCGCCGGCCTCGCGCGCAATGACGGCTTCGGCGCGCTCAGCCCGACTCCCGGCGACTTCAACGGCGACGGCTACGACGACCTCCTGCTCGCCGCACCGCAGGCGGCCGCGAACGGCGCCGCCGGCGCGGGTGTCGTCGCGCTCGTCTATGGCGGCCCGGACTGGGATCCGCGCGGCTACGTGGATCTCGCGGCACCCGCCGGCGCCGATCTCCTGTTCAGCGGTGTCGCGCCCCGCGATGGCCTCGGGCGCGCACTCGGCTTCGGCGACACGAACGGCGACGGGCGCAGCGATGCCCTCCTCGTGAGCCCCGGCGCGGGCAGCGCCGGCGCCACGAACGGCACGGCCTATGTCGTCGCGGGCGGGATCGTCGGCGATGCGCGCGCGGAAGTTCTGATCGGCACCGCGCAGGCGGATGTCGTGCGCGCGTTCGGCGGCGACGATCGGGTGTCCGGCGGCCCCGGCGCGGATGCGCTCTACGGCGGCCTGGGTGACGACACCTTGTCCGGCGAAGCGGATCGCGACCTGCTCTTCGGCGAAGCGGGCGACGACGTGCTGAATGGCGGCGAGGGCACGGACAGCCTGTACGGCGGCGCAGGCCGCGACGAGCTGATCGGCGGCGCGGGCATCGACTATCTCGTCGGCGGTGCAGGCGACGACGTCTATCGCATCGACAGCACGTTCGACAAGATCGTCGAGCAGCCGGGTGAAGGGATCGACACGGTCTACTCGACCGCGAGTCTCGGTCTGCCTGCCCACGTCGAGAACCTCGTCCTGCTCTCCGCGCGCGGGCAGGGACTGTTCGTTGCCGGCAACGAGGGCGACAACACGATGATCGGCGGCGCCGGCTCGGAATTCATCGCCTCCTTGAACGGCAACGACGTGCTGCGCGGCGGTCCGGGTGCCGACCGCCTGCGCGGCGGCGCCGGCGACGATCGCTACGAGTTCGCGCGCGGCGACGGCTTCGACGTGATCGACGATCAGGGCGGCGGCTTCGACACGCTGCGCTACGACGCGGGCATCGCGGCGACGGCGCTCTGGTGGTATCGCGGCGGCAACGATCTCTACGGCCGGGTCCTCGGCAGCGACGACGGCGTCGTCGTGTCGGGCTGGTACGGCACCTATCCCCGCAACCTCGAGCGCGTCGAGCTCGCCGACGGTCTCGCGATCACGAATACCCGGCTCGCCGCGCTCGTCGATGCGATGGCGGCCTTCGCCCCGCCGACCGGGCCGGGGCACACCGTCACGCCCGAAGCACTCGCCGCGCTCGAGCCGGTCATCGCGGCGAGCTGGCAGCCGGCAGCGTGAGCAGAAGCGCACAATCGCGACCGGTAGCGGCGATGAAGCGGTTCTGCAGCCGCAATAGATCGGCACCGCCCGCGCCCGCGCGGCACCGCTACCGAGCGATAGATTTTCACGGCTCTGATCACCCGAAGGCGATCGGACGTGCGGCGTCACCCGCTCTCGAACCTTTCCGCGCGATCACGCGAAACCCGGCGCAGCTCGCCGACAGGATGTGCCGACGAAGGAGGCGCATCGATCGCGTCGTCGCGCTCGCTCACGGCGCGGGCAACACGCGATGCGTCATGCCGGCCGCGAGCCACGCGGCGCGCGTTCATGCCGCATCCGCCTCACCCCGGCTTCGCCGCTCCCTCCGCCATCGCCTCGAGCTCCATCCAGCGCGTCATCGCGGCGTCGAGCTCGTGCTCGGTCGCGGCGAGCTTCTCGAGCGCGGTCTGCACCTCGGCATAAGGGCGATCGTAGAAGCCGTTCACGGCGACGGCGAGGCGTTGCGTTTCGAGATCCTTCTCCAGCGTCTCGATGCGATCGGGCAGACGCTCCAGCTCGAGCTTGAACTTGTAGCTGAGCTTGCCGCCCGTCTCGCGCGGCGCGGTCTGCACCGCGGCGGCCTGCGCGGCGCGGCGATCACGCTCCGGATCGTCGACTTCGCGCAGCAGCCGGCCGCGCGCGAGCCAGTCCGAGTACCCGCCGGGATAGATCTGTATTTTGCCGACGGATTCGAAGACGAGCGTGCTCGTCACGACGTTGTCGACGAACTCGCGATCGTGGCTCACGACGAGCAGCGTGCCCTGGTAGTCGCTGAGCCGATCCTCCAGCACTTCGAGCGTCTCGACATCGAGGTCGTTCGTCGGCTCGTCGAGCACGAGCAGGTTCGTCGGCCGGGCGAAGAGGCGGGCGAGGATCACGCGGTTGCACTCGCCGCCGGACAGTGCGCCGACCGGTTGCAACGCACGTTTCGCGCTGAACAGGAAGCCGCGCAGATATCCGACGATGTGGCGCTCGCGGCCGTTGATCTTGATGTACTCGCGGCCGTCGCCGACGAGCTCGGCGACGGTCTTCGTCGGATCGAGCTCGCGGCGCATCTGATCGAAGTAGCCGATTTCGAGATTCGTGCCGAGCTTCACCGAGCCCTGCTGCGGCTCGAGCTCGCCGAGCATGATCTTGAGCAGCGTGCTCTTGCCGACGCCGTTGTTGCCGATGAGCGCGATCCGATCGCCGCGCATGATTTTGAGCGAGAAACCCTCGATCAACCTCTCGTCGTTGAATCCATGCGTGACGTTGCGGAGCTCGACGACCTTGCGCCCGGACAGCTCCGCTTCCTCGACGTGGATGCGCGCCTTGGATTGCGGCCTGATGCGTTGTGCGAACTCCTCGCGCATCGCTTCGAGCGCGCGCACGCGGCCTTCGTTGCGCGTGCGGCGGGCCTTGATGCCCTGGCGGATCCAGGCTTCCTCTTCCTCGAGCTTCTTGTCGAAGAGTGCGTTGCGCCGCTCTTCCTCTTCGAGCCACTTCGCCTTGTTCTCGAGAAAGTCCTTGTAGTTTCCCGGCCAGCTCGAGAGCTTCGCGCGATCGAGCTCGACGATGCGCGTCGCGATGCGGTTCAGGAACGCGCGGTCGTGGGTGACGAACAGCACCGCGCCCGGGAAGTTGAAGACCTTGTTCTCGAGCCATTCGATCGTGCTGAGATCGAGGTGGTTCGTCGGCTCGTCGAGGAGCAGCAGATCGGGATTCGAGACGAGTGCTTTCGCGAGCGCGACGCGGCGCTGCCAGCCGCCGGAGAGCTCGCCGAGCCGCCGCTCGGACGGCAGATCGAGCTCGGAGAGGATCGTCGAGACGCGCTGATCGATGCTCCAGCCGCCGTGCGCCTCGATGCGATGCTGGAGATGCTCGAGCGCCTTCATGCCTTCGCGATCGAGCTCACTCGCCGAGAGCCGCTTGTACTCGTCGATGAGCGCCTGCAGGCTCGCGAGCCCCGCCGCGACGTGGTCGCGCACCTTGTCGTCGAGCTGGCCCGGCAGCGCCTGCTCCAGCACGCTCAACTGGATCTCGCTGTGCAGCCGGATCTCGCCGTGGTCCGGCGTGTGCTGGCCGGTGATGAGCTTCATCATCGACGACTTGCCGGCGCCATTGCGGCCGATGAGACACACGCGCTCGCCCGCCTCGATGACGAAATCGGCATTCAGCAGGATCGGCAGATCGCCGAACTCGAGCGAGACGTCGTGGAACGTGACGAGGGCCATGGACGGGACGGACGGGCGGTGAATCGAGGCGGTATTGTCGGGGGTGGGGCGCGGCGGGACAAGCGGCGCGGGCGGGCGTAGCGCCGAAGGACGGGATATGCCGACCCCGGACTTGCGAAGAGCCCGTATGGGCGGCATTGGCGGCGCATCGCTCGAACCCGGGTCCGGCTTCGAACCTCGTCCGCAGGCTCACCCGATCCGGAATGTCCGCGGTTCATCGCACGTGCCGCGGGTCACCGGCTTGACTCCCGCGTTCTCGGGAGTGACGGTGGGAATAGGCCGCGGCGCGGGGACGCCGTGATGCTTCGCCCGGCCGTGCAAGTTCCAATCGCCGTTCACGTGCCGCTCACCCCGCATGTGCGAGATGTCCCCCGTGGCGTCGCGACACGTGCCGGGGTTCACTGGCGGGACGTCCACCCGGGCAAAGTCGGACACCTACCGGGCGACGACTCGCGGAGTCGCCGCGGGCAGCGCACCTCGCACCTCGTCGCGCTTCACATGTAATGCGCCGCCGCGCGGCACACCAGCCCGTCCGCGTCGAAGAAGAACACCTCGATCACCGGCCCCTTGACGCCTTCGTAGTGAATCGCGACGCTGTCCGCACCGACGAACGTCGCGATCGACTCGAAATGAAGATCCGGCAGCATGGCGAGCGCCTTCGCCCAGTAAGCCGCGACCGCGGCCTTGCCGTAAAGGACGCCCGAGGGCTCGTCAGCGATGGTCGCGATGCGCGGCGAGGCCATCGTGAAGTCGTCGCTGTAGTGGGCGAGGATGCGTTCGAGATCGTGGCTGTTCCAGGCCGCGATCCATTCCGCGGTGAAGTCGTCCGCCTGCGCACGTGTGATCATCGGCTGCCTCCGCGCGTCGTGCTGCTGTCTATATCTTGCACTGCCGGCCGCACCCGCCCGCTGCGCGGCGTATCGATGCGGTAATCCGTGTAGCGCCGCTCGAACAGGCGGCGGCCGAGCGCTTCGGCGGCAGCGAGGGGTTCCGCGGGATCGCGTGCGACTTCGCCGCGGCTGTTGCCGATGCCGCGGCGATGATCGCAGAGCCCCGCATCGGACACCAGCTTCGTCTCGCCGGTGCATGAACTATTGTCCGCCCTCGCGGAATCAATCCTCGGTGCGTCTGCGCGCGACGGCCCGCCCGGTGAGGTGACCGGAGGTCCGGGCCGAGGCGGTATGATGGGCGTGGAAGCACGGGCGGCGCCACTCCATGCCGTCAGACGTGCCAGGGTTCCCGATATCACAACCGGAGATACGAAGATGAAGAACGAACTCAGGATCTGTGCTCTCACCCTGGCGCTCGCGGCCAGTGCCAGCGTCGCGGCGCACGAGATGGTTTTCGTGACGAGCCTCTCGGGCGCGAACGAGTCGCCGTCGAACGCGTCGCCGGGCACGGGCTCGGCGACGGTCACGCTCGACGTCGACACCATGATGATGCGCGTGCAGGCCGATTTCAGCGGCCTCATCGGCAACACGACCGCCTCGCACATCCACTGCTGCACGCTCGTCGCAGGCGCCGGGAATGCCGGAGTCGCGACGGTGACGCCGTCGTTCGTCGGCTTTCCGCTCGGCGTGGAGGCCGGCACTTACGATCACACCTACGACATGTCCGTGGCCGCGGGCTACAACGCGGCGTTCGTCACCGCGACCGGCAGTGTGCTCAATGCCTGGACGACGCTGCTGAACGGCATCAGCGACGGCAAGGCCTACCTCAACATTCATACGAGCGCCGTGGGCTCGGGCGAGATCCGCGGCTTCCTGACGGCGGCGCCGTCCGCCGTGCCGCTGCCTGCCGCGCTGCCGCTGTTCGCGACGGCGCTCGGCGTGGCGGGGGGCTTGCGGCGCCGCTACGCCTGAGGGACCCCGCTCCCTCGTGGGGACGGTTCACCCGCTACGGCGCGGCGTGCATCGTCCCCACATTTCCGGAATGCTCAGAGCGGCGCGACCGGAATGCAAATCTCGCACTCGAATTCGCCGCTCACCGGATCGTGCGCGGCGCCGCGCGGGTAATACTCGAAGCACGGACGCGCATCGAGCTGCAGGCCGCTGGCCGGCAGCCAGTCGCGGAGCAGCGCGGACCATGCCGCGCCGATGGCCTCCACGGTGCCGCGGAATGCATGCACCGCATATTTCCCGCCGGGCAGCGTCGTCGTGATCGCGCCGCCGTTCGGCACGAAGTCGGGCGCGACCTCCGCGCAGGCGTCGTAACGGCACTGCCCGGGCGCGGTGATGCCCGGATCGTCGTGACTGATGCCGTAGCGGGCGTGCTCGGGACCGAGCCGGTTCGCGATCGCCCACGGCACGTAGACGTCCTGCCAGAAGCGGGCGATGGGCTCGCCGTAGGCGCCGACGTGGCGCAGACATGCGACGGTCGCGGGCGGTCGATCGACGAGCGTGACATGCATGGGTTTCTCCCCGAATGAACGATATGGACCCGCAGTGTCGGGTGTCCCCGCATCTCCCGCCTGACTCGGATTGCGTTTCCCCGGGCCCGGATTGCCATCGCCCGGCACGGCATGCCGCTCGCGTCGCCAGACCGAGGGCGCGCAGCCGAAGCGGCTCTTGAACGCGCGCGCGAAAGCCTCCGCCGAGCCGAAGCCCACACTCAGCGCGAGATCGAGGACGCGCGTTCGCGGCTGCGCCGCGAGCCGTGCGGCCGCGAGCTCGAGGCGCCGTCGGCGCACGTATTCGCCGAGCGTCTCGCCCATCCACGCCGCGAAGAGCCGGTGGAAGTGGTAGGGGGAGAAGCACGCGACTTCCGCGAGCGTGCCGAGCTCGAGCGGCCGGTCGAGATGTCGATCGATGTACTCGACCGCGCGGTGCATTCTCTGCGCGTATTCCGAGCGCGACCGGGCCTCGCGGGTCGCTTCGATGGCGGCGAAGCGATCGGCCTGGAGCATGACGGCGACGAGTCCGGCCGCGCTGCCCTTGGCATGGATTTCACCCTTCGGCACGTACGCGCCCTGCAGCGCCGACAGCGGCTGGCGGACACCGTCCGCGCCCGCGACCCAGCCCGCGCCCTGGACGACGAGGAAGAGCTGATCGAAGCCGGCGCGGTGCGGGCCGATCTCGCCGCCCGCCGCGATATGCACCGCGTAGGCACGGGATTCACCAGCGCCATGCGCGAGATCGAGCGCGCAGGCGAGCGTGCTCGAATAGGCCCTGACAGGCTCGGCGAGTCCGGCGTCGAAGTCGATGATGCGCAGGGGCATGGCCGGCACAGCTTACTGCAAGCTCGTCGGGAATCGAGTCGCCGGCCTGCGCAGCGGTCGCGCGGGCCGTCGAGTCCGGCCGGAATTTCATCGATAATGCGACGGCCGGCGCGCCCCGCGAGGGCCGGCCCCGGCACCCCGACACGAACGAGGAACCACCATGTCGACCGTCACGCTCATCGAATACGAAGATGCCTCGCCCAAAGTCCGCGCCGTTTACGACGACATCCGCGCGGCGCGCAAATCCGATTTCATCAACAATTTCTGGAAGGCGCTCGCGCACAGCCCGGAGACGCTCGAGCGCGTGTGGTTCACGCTGAAGGACGTGATGGGGCCGGGCACGCTCGATCCGCTGACGAAGGAGCTCGTCTACATGGCGGTGTCGATCGCGAACAAATGCGAGTACTGCATCCATTCGCACACCGTCGCCGCCCGCAAGAAGGGCATGACCGACGAGCAGTATGCCGAGTTCCTCGCGATCGTCGGCATGGCGCACCAGACGAACGGGCTCGTGACCAGCATGCAGGTGCCGGTCGACGAGGCGTTCAAGGCCTGAGCACGACGCGCGTCCGGCAGCCCGGACCGGAGGAGCACACGATGTCCGAAGAAAAGGTCTTCACCAGTGAAGCGGAGCTCCGCGCCGCGTTCGGCAATCCGATGGAGCTCGCGATCGCGAAGGCGCGGCCCAAGCTCGACAAGTATTCGAAGGCGTTCATCGAGCGCTCGCCGCTCGCCTGCATCGCGACCTGCGACGAGCGCGGCCGCACCGACGTCTCGCCGCGCGGCGACCAGCCGGGCTTCGTGTTGATCCTCGACGACCACACGCTCTACCTGCCGGAGCGCCCGGGCAACAATCGCTACGACACGCTGACGAATCTCCTGAAGAACCCCTGCATCGGCATGGTGTTCTTCGTGCCCGGCTACGAGGACATGCTGCGCGTGAACGGCCGCGCGACGCTCGTCGACAATCCCGAGCTCGCGGCACGCTCGATGGTGAACGGCAAGAAGCCGAAGGTCGGGATCAAGATCGCGGTCGAAGAAGCCTACCTGCATTGCGCGAAGGCGCTCAGGCGCTCGAAGATCTGGGATCCTTCCGTGCAGCGGGATCGCAGGGAGCTGCCGTCGATCGCGCGCATGATCCTCGAGCAGTCGCAGGACGTGCTGCCGCCGGAGCCCGAGATCGCGAACATCGACGCGCTCGTCGAGGAGAATTACCGGACGGAGCTGTATTGAGCGGAGGCGGCGCGAAGCCGTCGCTCATTGCCGCGGGAGAAGCGCGGCCCGTGGACCGGCATGCTCCGCCGAGCCGTCGTCCCGGCGCAGGCCGGGACCCGGTCGGTGACCTTCGGCACTCCGTGCGAATCCCGAGGGATTCCAGAGCACGTCCAGTCACGGCAAGACCCGGGATTCGACCTCGACGCCACGGTGAGATGGCTGGGTCCCGGCCTGCGCCGGGACGACGGCTCAGGACAATCTCCGCCGCTCGGGCAACCCGGACGCATCTTTCACGGCAATCTATGGCTCGCGTCTTCCTGCAGGTCCGGTCAGCGTCGGCGCAAGCGTGTGCGACCCGGCTCCCCCCGCCTCACGCCGCGTCGACGTACCGCGGCTGCCGCGCTTTGCAGTAGGCACGCTTGAAGACGACCTTCTCGCCACGGAACTGATAGGTGTCGAGCCCTTCGAGCACCTTCGGCACGCCGTCCATCACGAGATGGCAGTCCCAGCTCGCCATCACCTTGTCCTGCGTCGGATCGATGAAGAAGTCGCGGCCGATGAACTGCACGCGGCCGAATTGCCCGGAGAAGAGCGGTTCGAAGGCTCTGCGGATCGCCGCCTTGCCGCGGTTCACCGGACCGTTCACTTCCTCGTAGACGGCGTCGTCGGCGAAGAAGGTCATGAGGCCGTCGAGATCGGCGTTGTTGAAGCAGGCGGTGAATTCTTCGACGAGGCGCGTGAGCTCGGCGCGGCGGTCGGTCATGGCGGACGTCCTCCCGGATAGTTCGTTGGCGGGCCGCCGGTCGCGGCGCGGATTCGAGCCTAGCACGGCCCGGGCGGCGGAGGGGAGGACCCTCGCGAGCGCCCGATCACCGGGTCTCATTCCGGCCGCGGCAGCACCGCCGGCCAGCCGCGCTCGAGCCAGGTGCGCAAGTCCGCGACGGTCTCGAACACGTTCACTTGCAAGGTCATCAGCGGGGACGCGGCGTAGATCTGCACGACCGCAGCGAACTGCGGATCCGTCGTCAGGATCGCGAGGCGCAGTCCGGGATTGTGCCGCGACGCGGCGTGGTCGTGCGCGGCGGTGACGAGCGCCTGGCAGGGCGTGACGTCGAAAGAATCGACGGCGAGGAAATCGCTCACGACATACTGCAGCCGACGTGCCCGGCCGTCCTGGCGGATCGCCGCGCCGGCCGCTTCGATCTCCTCGCCTGTGACGTGACTCCAAGCGCTTGTAAGCGCCGTGCGGCTCCCAATTGGTGCCTGTCCTCGATCCCAATTGGTGCCTGTCCTAGATCCCAATTGGTGCCTGTCCTCGATCGATCCGCCGTGCCCGATCGATCCGCCGTGCCTGTCCTCGATGACGATCCGCCGTGCCTGTCCTCGATTGAGATCGCTCGATTGAGATCGATTGAAGGGGTCCGCTTGGGATTGGGGGCGGGGGCCAGTCCTCGATTGATGTCTCGATTGATGCGTCGTCCCGGCGCAGGCCGGGACCCAGTCGGTGACCCGCGGCGCGTGCAGTGAACCGCGGAATTCTGGAGCGCCGACACCGATCGACGTGGCCGGATCCCGGCTTGCGCCGGGACGGCGACACGGTGGATCGGCGAGTGCCCGCGGGCGAGGCTCGGTGGACGATCCCGGCGGGGGGATTGGAGGGGATTGGTGCCTGTCCTCGATTGAGGGATTGGTGCCTGTCCTCGATTGAGGGATTGGTGCCTGTCCTCGATTGATGCGTCCGCTTGGGATTGGGGGCGGGGGCCAGTCCTCGATTGATGTCTCGATTGAAGCGTCGTCCCGGCGCAGGCCGGGACCCAGTCGGTGACCCGCGGCGCGTGCAGTGAACCGCGGAATTCTGGAGCGCCGACACCGATCGACGTGGCCGGCTCCCGGCTTGCGCCGGGACGGCGACACGGTGGATCGGCGAGTGCCCGCGGTCGAGGCTCGGTGAACGATCCCGGTGGCGGGATTGGAGGGGATTGGTGCCTGTCCTCGATTGAGCGCCGGGACGACGACACGGTGGATCGGCGGGTGCCCGCGGTCGAGGCTCGGTGGACGATCCCGGCGGCGCGGCGGACAATCCAATCGGGATCCGGACGTTCAAAGAGCGGGGAGGCCGCATGTCGGCAGCACGTCGCGAAGCGGGGCAGCCACGGCGTTCAGCGCACGGTCGCGGGACCGCGCCATGACCACGTCCCCACCCCGCCACCGCATCGAGCTGCGCCTGCGCGCGCTGGAGCAGCTCTTCAACTCCATGGATCCGACGCCCTTCCATCACAAGGATCTCGATCCCGACGCGGAGCAGTTCATCGAGAGCTGGGCGCTCGAGTTCCCGGCCGAGAGCCGCTTCGAGATCACCATTCATCTCGAAGAACAGCCGTCGATCGCCGATCCGAAGGCGCTCGCGACCGAGGCCCTGCACAACTACTTCGATTACAAGGCCGAGATCACGCGCCGCGAGCTGAAGCTCCTTCTGCAACAGGGACGGATCAGTCTCGCGATCGGCTTGGCGGTGCTCGCGCTCGCGCTCTTCGCCGCCGAGGCGCTCGCGAAGCTCGCGCTCGGCCGCTTCCTCGGCATCCTGCGCGAGAGCCTCACGATCGGCGGCTGGGTCGCGATGTGGCGGCCGATGCAGATCTTCCTCTACGACTGGTGGCCGCTGAGGCGCCGGCTCGGCGTGTATCGCAATCTCGCGCGGGCGCACGTGACGGTGGAGCGGATCCTCGCGGCGCCCGGGAAAGCCTGAGGCTTCGCGCGCTTCAGTCCTCCCCGCGCAGCGCCGTCCACGGATCCGCCGTGCCGGCCTCGATGTCCTTTACCGTGATCGGCGGGAAGCCGACGCTGGCTTCCGCGCTGCACGTCCAGGCCGCGGTCACGAGATCGCGGATCATCGCCGCGCCCGCGGCGAGACGCGCGACGACGAAGGCCTTGCCCGGGCCGTCACCGGTCTTGAATGCGCCCTGCTTCTCGAGACGGTAGAGCGGCGTGATTTCCGCGAGCGTCACGGCGAGATAGTCCGCGGTGTTCTTCTCGATGTCGCAGTCGAGCGGCTTCGGTGGGGGCAGCGCGGCGATCACGCTGCCGTCGGTGACGTGCGCGGACACGTAGGCCCCCTCGAACTCGGCGTGCAGCGTCTTCGCCGTCGTATAGCCCGTGGGGTTCGGATATTCACCCCAGCCGTTGAAATGAATGCTGACGTGCATGGGCTGGCTGCCGTCGGCGACGAAATGACTCCAGTAGCCGAGATCGCGCAGCGTGAGCGTCTCGCGATGCCGGCGATCCTCCTTGTACCAGCGCTTCTCCCTCGCGCTCTTCGCCTGCGCGAGGCCGGCGGTGTCCGCACGCCAGTACGCGAAGTCCTTACGCAGCGCGAACCAGCCGTCGACGATCGAATAGGGGAGGTAACCGGCCTTGTACTGATTCACGCCTTTCGCACGGAGCGCCGTGTCGTATTCCTCGCGATCCGGCGGCAGCGCATGCAGGGGCACGGCGCCGAGCACGAGGCCCGCGTCGTCGGCGTTGACGTAGTGTCCGGGGTTCGCGTTGCGATCGGGACTGCGGCCCGCGCCCTTCATGCGATCCGCCTCGCGGCCGAGCTCGCCGAGCCAGGTCACGGTGGCCGCACCGGTGAGGAAATCGGGCAGGTCCTTCGGCAATTCGCGCGCGGCGGTCTCGCTCACGAGGCGGTGGCCGCTTGCGCCCCAGGCGATGGCGAACGAGGGCAGGGCGGCTAGGACGAGGGCACAGGCGCGGGACATCGAGCGTCGCGAGGGGCGTTGGTCGACGCGCAGTGCGTGTGTCATCGGTGTTTGCATGGTGTCGAATCGGCTTCCTTGCACGGCGCGTGCGAAATCTCGGGGACAGGAAATCTCGGGGGAAAATTTCGGGGACACGAAACTCAATTAGGGCCTCGCGTCGTACGCCACACGGGCGCCCGGTCCCGAATCATGAAAATCTCGGGGACACGAAACTCAATTAGGGCCTCGCGTCGTGCGCCACACGGGCATCCGTTCCCGAATCAAGTTCGTGTCCCCTAAACTTTCCACACGGGCGCCCGGTCCCGAATCAAGTATCGTGTCCCCTGAACTTTCCGGGCAAGGGCGACAGGTGGAGAGTAGCGCACGCGTACGGCCCGACGAAACCGGCGTCGAGATCCGGTCGCGCAGCAGAATGAGGTTCTTCTTCGGACTGCGGGATTGCACGATTCATGTCGCCCTCGCGCAGGCGAGGGCCCAGCCGGTGACCCGCGGCACGAGCAGTGAGCCTCGGGTATTCGAGAGCGCCGTTCCGCCCCGCGCTGGAATTCTGTGCCGGCCCCGCGGTTCGACCTTGACGCCGGAAATCTCGGGGACACGAAAATTGATTCGGGCCTCGCGTCGTGCGCCACACGGGCATCCGCTCCCGAATCAAGTATCGTGTCCCCCAAAACTTTCCCGCAGAGTAGTGCACGCGTACGTTCCGATGAAACCGGCGACGAGTGCTTGGCGCCGCACGCACCAAAATAAGTCCCTCCGACCCCTGTGGGTAAGTCAGGCGGCGGAGCTGACGGGCGGCAGCGCCGCGATTTCCTCGTCGGTGAACAGTCGCGAGCGGGTGAGGAAGCGTTTTCCTTCGGGCCCTTCGAGCGAGAACATGCCGCCGCGGCCGGGCACGACGTCGATGATGAGCTGGGTGTGGCGCCAGTATTCGAACTGCTGCACGCCCATGTAGAACGGCTGGCCGCCGATGTCGCCGAGGTAGACGTCGCTCTGACCGACGTGGAACTCGCCGCGCGGATAGCACATCGGTGCGCTGCCGTCGCAGCAGCCGCCGGACTGGTGGAACATGAGCGCGCCGTGGCGCTTCTGGAGTTTTTCGATGAGCGCGATCGCGTCATCCGTGGCGAGCACGCGGGGGACGGGTGTGGTCATCGTGGCTCTCCGGATCCGAAAGTGAAGCGGGGCGCCGAAGCGCCCCGCGGTGTCGACACTCAGAAGAAGCCGAGCGCCTTCGGGCTGTAGCTGACGAGCAGGTTCTTCGTCTGCTGATAGTGCTCGAGCATCACGAGGTGCGTCTCGCGGCCGAAGCCGGACTGCTTGTAGCCGCCGAACGCCGCGTGCGCGGGATAGGCGTGGTAGCAGTTCGTCCAGCAGCGGCCGGCCTGCACGCCGCGGCCGAAGCGATACGCCTGCGTGCCGTCGCGCGACCACACCCCGGCGCCGAGGCCGTAGAGGGTGTCGTTCGCGATCGACAGCGCGTCGTCGAAGTCCTTGAACTTGCCGACGGCGACGACCGGTCCGAAGATTTCCTCCTGGAAGATGCGCATCTTGTTGTGGCCTTCGAGCACGGTCGGCTTCACGTAGTAACCGTCCTTCAGTTCGCCGCCGAGCATGTTGCGCTCGCCGCCCGTGCGGCACTTCGCGCCTTCGTCCTTGCCGATCTGGATGTAGCTCAGGATCTTCTCGAGCTGCTCGCTCGAGGCCTGGGCGCCGATCATCGTGTCGGTGTCGAGCGGGTTGCCCTGCTTGATCTTGCCGACGCGGGCGACGGCACGTTCGACGAACGCGTCGTAGATCGATTCCTGGATCAGCGCGCGCGACGGGCAGGTGCAGACCTCGCCCTGGTTCAGCGCGAACATCGCGAAGCCTTCGAGCGCCTTGTCGAAGAACTCGTCGTCCTTCGCCATCACGTCCTCGAAGAACACGTTCGGTGATTTGCCGCCGAGCTCGAGCGTGACCGGGATGATGTTCTCCGCGGCGTACTGCATGATGAGGCGGCCCGTCGTCGTCTCGCCGGTGAATGCGATCTTCGAAATGCGGCGGTTCTGCGCGAGCGGCTTGCCGGCTTCGACGCCGAAGCCGTTGACGATGTTCACCACGCCCGGCGGCAGCAGGTCGCCGATCACTTCCCACAGCTTCAGGATCGACACCGGCGTCTGCTCGGCCGGCTTGATCACGATGCAGTTGCCCGCGGCGATCGCCGGCGCGAGCTTCCAGATCGCCATCAGCAGCGGGAAGTTCCAGGGAATGATCTGTCCGACGACGCCCAGCGGCTCGTGGAAGTGATACGCGACGGTGTCGTGATCGATTTCGGAGATGCTGCCTTCCTGCGTGCGGATGGCGGAGGCGAAATAGCGCAGATGATCGATGGCGAGCGGCACGTCGGCGACGAGCGTCTCGCGAATGGGCTTGCCGTTGTCCCAGGTCTCGGCGAGCGCGATCATCTCGAGGTTCGCCTGCATGCGATCGGCCATGGCGTTCAGGACGGCGGCGCGCTCGGCCGGCGA
Source organism: Gammaproteobacteria bacterium (assembly GCA_016209015.1). Taxonomy (GTDB): domain Bacteria; phylum Pseudomonadota; class Gammaproteobacteria; genus JACQWY01. Next base: position 105,377 of record JACQWY010000020.1, read on the forward strand.
GGTATTGCCCCAGGACGCGCGGGCGGCGTGCGCGGCGTCGAGCGCGGCCTCGATGTCCTGCGCGTTCGAGCGCGGGATCTCGCTGTAGACCTTCGCGTTGATCGGGCTCGAGTTCTCGAAGAACTCACCGCTGACCGGCGCGGTCCACTTGCCGCCGATGTAGTTGTCGTAGCGGCGTTTGAATTCGACCTTGGAACCGGGTTGGCCGGGCTGTGCGTAAATCATAAGACCTCCATCGTTGTGTCATGACCGTTCGGCCTGCGGGCCGTTATCGATACCGCCGAGCCGTCTGCCCAGTGGTGGTTTGCGCGGGCGCGAGAGGTATCGTGATCCCTGCCTCTCAGCGAATCGGGCGGCGGACGTCGCCCGTCCCGGCCGGTGCTGCGCAGCTTCGACGCGGTCGTTTTCCAGACGGGGAACCGGGCCGCGCGGGGCCGGCCTAATATACCCGCATCCCTATTCCCGGACACCCGGTTTCGCGCTGGCCGGCCTGTCGGATTTGTGGCAACGTCCCGGCCCCGGCCACGGCACGAAGGCGCCTGATTTTCCCGTCCAGAACACAGGAGAACCGTATGAACGCACCCGTCGGAAAACTGAGCTCGGTCGAACAATTCCTCGGTAAACCCCGGCCCATGCTGATCGGCGACGAATGGGTCGCGGCGCAGTCCGGCAAGACCTTTCCGGTCTACAACCCCGCGACGGGTGAAGTGATCGCCCAGGTCGCGGAGGGCGACAAGGCCGACGTCGACCTCGCCGTCGCGGCCGCGCGCAAGGCTTTCGAGAAGTGGGGCCGTTCGAATCCCGGCAAGCGCGCGCGCCTGATGTGGAAGCTCGCTGACCTCATCGAGCAGCACGCCGAGGAGTTCGCCCAGCTCGAGACCCTCGACAACGGCAAGCCGATCACCGAGTCGCGCATGATCGACGTGATGGGGGCGGCCGCGTATTTCCGGTACTTCGCCGGCTGGTGCGACAAGCTCGACGGCATCACCTCGCGCGTGAGCTCGCCCGACGTCCATGCCTATACGCTCCGCGAGCCGGTCGGCGTCTGCGCGCAGATCGTGCCCTGGAATTTCCCGCTGCTGATGGCGTCGTGGAAGCTCGCGCCCTGCCTCGCAACGGGCAACGTCTCGATCCTGAAGCCCGCGGAAGAAACGCCGCTGACCGCGCTGCGTCTCGGCGAGCTCTTCCTCGAAGCCGGCTTCCCGGCCGGTGTCGTGCAGGTCATCCCGGGCTACGGCCACACCGCCGGCGCCGCGCTCTCCGGTCATCCCGACGTCGACAAGGTCGCGTTCACGGGCTCGACGGAAGTCGGCAAGCTCATCGTCCAGGCCGCCTCGGGCAATCTCAAGAAAGTCTCGCTCGAGCTCGGCGGCAAGAGCCCGAACATCGTCTTCGCCGACGCCGACATGAGCAAGGCGATCACGGGTTCGGCGAACGCGATCTTCTTCAACTGCGGCCAGGTCTGCGTCGCGGGCTCGCGCCTCTACGCCGAGCGCAAGGTATTCGATCAGGTCGTCGAGGGCATGGCGGACTTCGCGAAGAAGATCCGCGTCGGCTCCGGCATGGATCCGCAGACGCAGATGGGTCCGCTCGTCTCGAGCACGCAGTTCGATCGCGTCACCGGCATGATCAAGTCCGGCCTCGACGAAGGCGCGGAAATTCTCACCGGCGGCAAGCGCATCGGCGATCAGGGTTACTTCGTCGAGCCGACGATCATCGTCAACACGAAGCCGAACATGCGCGTCGTGCGCGAGGAGATCTTCGGACCCGTCGTCGTCGCCTCGCCCGTCGACGACATCGAAGAAATCGCCCGCATCGCGAACGACACGCCCTACGGCCTCGCCGCGAGCGTGTGGACGCAGGACCTGACGAAGGCCCACAAGATGGCGTCCGCGCTGAAGGCCGGCACGGTGTGGATCAACACCCACGGCATGATCGAACCGCATCTGCCGTTCGGCGGCTACAAGCAGTCGGGCTGGGGCCGCGAGGGCGGCAAGGAGTCGCTCGATCTCTACACCCAGGTGAAGGCGGTGTTCGCGGCGCTGTGATCGCGGCGCGATTGTGACGACGAAGGGCGGCCTGCGGGCCGCCTTTCTTTTTTGTAGGATGTGCCGACGATGCCAATCAGCCGCCTTCCGTAGGTCCGATTAGCGCCAGCGTAATCGGACGTTCGGGAGACGTTCGGGGGATGCTCGGCAGAAGCACGACAATCCGGATGCGATGAACGTCCGATTACGCCTGCGGCTAATCGGACCTACGAAGATTCACGAACATCACAACGGCTCC
>JACQWY010000009.1 GCA_016209015.1 Gammaproteobacteria bacterium
CAACTCGAGCGCCGCTTCCCGCTCCGTCGCACTCAACGTCGGTCCGGCCGGCGCCGCTGGCGCGAGCGCGCGCGTCAGCGCCTCTTCCTGCAAGGTCTCACAATGACGCAGCACGGCGCCCAACTCGCGCTTCAACACTTCTTCCGGCACTCCGAGCTCGAGCGCCGCGTGCGTCACGTAACTCGCCCGCTGCTTCGCCGCGTACAAGTCGAGCGTGTCGACGTAGAACGACTCACCCTGGCTCACCAGCACGTTGACCTTCAGGAGTTCGACGCCGAGGTTCTTCGCAAGCCCCCGGATCCGATAGCGCCGCTCGCCGAGCGGCAACACCACTTCGTGCGCCTGCACCTCGGCCGCGGGCGCCGGCGGGGGGCCCGGCGGACACGGCGTGGCCGGCAGCACCTCGGCGGCTAAAGGGAAGGCGGGGCGAGCTGTGGCCGCGGCTTCTACCGGCGGTGGCGAGGGCTCACGTGCCGGCACGTTCGCCGCCACCGGCCGGCCCGGCGCTGCCGCGAGCGGCACCGCCTGGCGCAGCACCAGCCCCAAGGACTTCGTCGCCGGCGTCACCTTCAGCGCATAAGCGTTCGCATCCATCCCCTTCGGGAACTGCACCCGGTAACACGCGATCCCGGCGGCCCCCAACTGCACGGCGAGCGCCGCCGCCGCCTGCTCGCCCGCCGCATCGCGATCGTAGGCGATCAACACCCGCTCCGTGCCGTGCGCCTGCAGCGCCGCCAGGTGCTCGGCCGTGAAGCCACTCACGCCGTAGCTCGCCGTCACGTGCCGATAGCCCGCGCACCAGAACGTCAGCGCATCGAGCAGCGCTTCGCACAAGATGATTTCTTTGCTCGCCGCCAACGCCTCGACATTCCACACCCCGCGATGTGGGCCCGGCAGATAGAGATGCAGCGGCGTGCCGGGACGCAAGTGCTCCGTGATCTTCCGCCCGTAGAGCTCGCACACCTGGCCCGCCGCATCGAGCACCGGCACCACCAGCGAGCCGTTGAAGTGCTCGTGCCCCGAAGCCCGCAGGATCCCGAGCCGCTGCAGCCGCGCCCGCAGCTCCGCCCCGGCCTTGCGGTTCATCGACGGCAGCCTGAGCCCCAGCGTGCGGTTCGCAAAGCCGAGCTTGAAGTGCTTGATGACCTCGGGATGATCGAGCCCGCGCCGCGCGAGATAGGCCAAGGCCTCCGGGCTCTGCTTCAGGCTCGCGTGGTAGTAGTCGACGATCTGACCGAGCAACGCCGCGTCGTCCGCATCCTCCGTCAGCGGTGCCGCGAGCTTCGGCACCGTCGACTGCTTCACCACCCGCGGTGTCACTTCAGCAGCTAAAGACGGGAGGCCTTCACGCAAGAGCTCGACCGCATGCCGGAACGACACGCCCTCGGCCTGCATCACCCAATCGACGACGCTGCCGCCGCGCTGGCAGGCGCCGAGACAATGCCAGAGGTTCGTCCGCGGGCTCACCACGAGCGAGGGCTCGCGATCGTCGTGGAAGGGGCACAGCCCCACCAGATCTGCGCCATGGCGCTTCAGCACGATGCCGCGCGCCGTCACCAGCCGCTCCAGCGACACCTCGGCTTTGAGTCGCGCGAGCTCGGCCTCCGGAATGCGCGCCATCGAGTCCTCCCAAAATCCTGTCAAGGGGGTGCCGGCCAAAACAATCCGGCTAGCAGACTACCACGTATCGTGGTACTGTCAACCGCGTTTCCAAAACCCGGGGTTATGGTATGGGCCACTTCGACACCGTGGAGTTCATGAACGTGGCCATCGGCAAGGCAGAGAAGGCCTTCTTCGTCCAACTCGGCGCGCGCATCGCCGAGCTGCGCAAAGCGCAGGGCATCACTCAGGTGCAGCTCGCCGAGTGGCTCGAGGTCTCGCAGCAGACCATCAACGCCTACGAGATGGGACACCGGCGCGTGCCGGTCTCGGCCCTCCCGCAGCTCGCCCACCTGCTCGGCACCTCCCTCGATGAGTTGATCGGCGAGGCGCCGAAGACCGCAAGGCGGGGGCCAGCCCCGAAACTGCAACGCCAGATCGAGCGCATCCAGGAGCTGCCCAAGCCCAAGCAGCGCTTCGTCATGGAGATGTTGGAGACTGTGCTCGCCCAGGCCAGCCGCTAAAGGGAACAATCCGATGAAGCGAGCAGCCAAGACGGGCACCATGGCACCGAGCGCGCCCCTGCCCGCCATCGACCACCGCATCCTCCTGCTCCGCGGACAGAAGATCATGCTCGACGCGGATTTGGCCGAACTCTATGGCGTCGAGACCAAACGCCTCAACGAGCAGGTCCGGCGTAACGCCGAGCGCTTTCCGGACGACTTTATGTTTCAGCTCACGGCTGAAGAGTACGCCTTTTTAAGGTCGCATTTTGCGACCTTAAAAACCGGACGCGGCCAGCACCGCAAGTACCTGCCTTACGCTTTCACCGAGCACGGCGCGTTGATGGCCGCCAATGTCCTCAATTCTCCGCGTGCTGTCGATGCCAGCCTCTACGTCGTGCGCGCTTTCGTCCGCCTGCGCGAGATCCTCGCCACGCACAAGGAACTCGCCAAGAAGCTCGACACCCTCGAGAAGAAGCTCGCCACTCACGACCAGGCCATCGTCGGCATCCTCAACGCCATCCGGCAATTGACCGCACCGCCCGCCGCTAAACGACGTCGGATCGGCTTCGTCATCGATGACGAGGAGTGAACCGCGCACCCGAATCGCTGTTATCGCGTCAGTAGTCTCGGGCACGCGATAAACGTCGGGCTTCCTTCGTCAGCCCGACCTACGCGAGCTGCATTCACAGATCGGGACGGCCTCTCGGCCGACGAGCAGCGTAATGAGGTGGTCGCAAATTGTGACCACCTCGCCGCGTCATCGTGGCGGGCAGGTAGATCGTCTCGTTAACGTCGGGCTTCCTGCGTCAGCCCGACCTACGCGAGCTATCTTTACCACGAAGTTTTGCTTCAGCATCAGAAATAATATCAATTGCGGAGCGATATGTTCCCTCTATTGGCATAGCAACATCTGGTCTAACTCGGCGGGCGTCACTTATTGCCATTGAGAAAGCGCGGGACCGCAAATGCGCTTCCGCTCGGAAAAAGTAGGCTAGTTCTGAGTAATATGAATCTCCTGCGTTTTTCTCCAGCTCCAGCAAGTACGTTAAGTCTGCTATTGCCCCCACATAATCCTGCAGCGAAATCCTCCATCGCGCTCGCGAGAAGTAATCATCTGGCTCGTTAGCGACAACAAGAATAACTCGGTCGATATCTTTAACTGCTTCAGGCCACTCTGATAATCGAGCAAACAAATGCGCACGCCCTCGAAGCACATCTGGATTCTCTGGGTCTTCGCATAATGCGTCGTCATAGATTTTCATTGCACTCCGAAATTCTTTCTTTTCGCAAAGTGCTTCCGCATCGCGAATTCGTCGACTAATGTCCATGGTCGACTGGATTCCCCCCACATCGTTCGCTCACGTAGCCCTTAGCGCAATCGAAAATATTCGAATGACCGCCGGTCATTTTTCGGCTCGGATCGCGCGTCGATAGAAGCTTGCGGCATCTGTTGAAAGCGTCTTCCCATTCCGCGTCGCAGTCAGCAGCGGCGCCTGCTGGACTCGTGCGACAAACCGCGTCGACCCCCTTAGAGATAACGGGCTCGGCCACCGGATATAGCAATGACCCGATCCCGTACCCGACTGCTCCCGAGCCGCCGATCAATGCACAGGCCAGCGGATTAGACGCACAAGCCCCGGCAGCCCCTTCAGCGGCGCTTGCAGCCGCGCGTGCTCCAGCGCTCGGCAATGGCAATACGACTTCTTCACCGCTCGGATCAACGAATCTAAGGGGATTCGCGTTGGCATAAAGATACGGGTTCAAGCCGCCTTCAATCCCCACCCCCGTCGTAGTCATAGCCACAGCCGCGCTCCCACGCCCGGCACCGCCGCTTCAGCCCACCGCGGCACTGATGCCCGCGTGGTAATGCCCCAGCGCCGGCTCGTTCACGCCGAACACGATTTCCGTCTGCGCGCCGGAATGAAACCCGCGCTGGATGCCTTCGCCGACCGGGAAGTCCTCGTTCTCGACGACGTGGCTGACGAGCTCGAGATTGCGGTCCCAGTGGCGCCGCGCTTTCTCGGTGAGCGCGGGCACGGGCGAATAGAGCGAGAGACGTGCGACGGAGTGATCGGGATCCGCGCCGGGGTAGATCTGCCAGAACTCGACCTGCTCGCCCTGCCAGACGAGGACCGTGTTCGGAAACAGCACGTAGATGCCGACGAGATGCGGTAGCACCTGCCAGTCGTGTTCCGGCAGCGCGTTCAGCCCGGCGATCGACTTGCGCGGCGAGATGAGCCGGAAGTTCGCGCCGTAGGTGTCGAAGGTCGCGAGGTTGTGGTGGAAGATGGAACAGATCGAGTCGCGATGGAGCACGCAGAAGTGATAGGACTCGAGGAACGTGTCGACGACGAGCTTCCAGTTCATGCGGCGGCGGAAGTCGACCGTCTTGTAGTGATGGAAACCGCCGAGCCCGAGCGCGGCGAGCTCGGGCGCGAGCTCACCGAGCTTCGCGTCGAGATCGAAGGACGCGTCCGGCGCGGGTGCGACCCACAGGAGACCGTCACGCTCCGCCGCGGGCAATTCCGTCAGCGCATGCGCCTCGCGTGGACACGCGGCGAACGAGCCCTCGTCCGGACGCGCGACGAGCGCGCCGTCGAGATCGAAGACCCAGGCGTGATACGGACACGTGAAGCGCATCGTGCTGCCCTCGCCTTCCGCGACGCGCGCGCCGCGATGACGGCAGACGTTCAGGAAGGCGCGGAAGCGGCTCTCGCGATCGCGTACCAGCAGCAGCGGCAGGCCCGAGAGATCGTGCGCCTGGTAAGCACCCGGCGCGGGCAGCAGCGCGCTCAGGCCGACGCACAGCGGCTCGCGGCGGAAGAAGCGCTCGCGTTCGCGCGCGGCGAACGCCGGCTCGAAGTATTGGGCGACGGGCTGGCGATAGACCTCGGCCGCGCGATCGAGCGTCTGCTGCGCGATGTGGTCGAGGAGGCGGCGGGCGACGGCGATCTGTTCGTCACGCAGCATGGGCGGTGCCTCGTGAGTTGCGGGCGTCCAGTATAGCCACTCAGCGCCAGTAGCGGGCGCGGAGCCGCGCGAAATAAGCGTTGAGTGCGGTCTTCCCGCGCGCATATTCGACAACGGGCGAAGTGCACGGCGTGGCGAGCGTCTGCAGCAGGCAGGCGTAGACCATCGCGTCGATCGAGGTCGGCCGGCTGCCCATGAAGAACGCGCTGTCGCCGAGCCAGGTCTCGAGCGCGTCGAGATCTTCGCGCGCGACCTGCCGCACTTCGTCGACCGTCATCTTGCCGACCGCATGGCCGCGGAACTCGCCGACGAGGTAATCGCGGATCTCCTGGAAGAACGCATCGATCTCGGGCGAGGGCGGCAGCTCCGCGGCGAGCTCGAGCTTGTACTTCGCCCAGTTCTCGTCCTCGACCCAGCGCATCTGCACGAGCCCCGCCCAGTAGTAGTGATCCTCGAGCAGGCGCTGCCAGGCGCGCATTTGCGCACGCTCGCGCGGCGTGAGATGCCAGTCGAGCGCGATGTCGTACTTCTGCGTGAGATAGTCGATCGCGCGCTGCGAGTCGTGGACGAGCGTGCCGTCGGCATCCTCGATCCACGGCACGCTCTTGCGCGGCGCGCGTTTCAGCATCTCGGGCCATGGCACGTAGGAGAGCTCGTACTCGAGCCCGGCGAGCCGCATCCACATCACGAGCTTGCAGACGTAGGGGCTCGCATCCGGAAAGTCCCAGGTCTTCGCGAGTCCGAATACCTTGATCATCTTCATCCTCCCGTCGCGCCGCCCGGCGGCCGCACTGCGTCGCCGTGCGGCCCGGATCGGGGCGGAGTAAACATTTGTTACCGACTGGAACCGCCCGCGGCGCGAGCGCTCCCGCGCGTCCGGTTTGCGGATACCATTGAACTGCAGATTCATCGCCGTTCCAAGCTGCGGTGGTGCGTGACCCGAGGGGTCGGGCGGCGCACCACGTCATTCGGGGTCGCAGCGCGCGTGGACGGCGATCGGTGGGCCTGGGACTGTCGCTGGCGATCCGCACCTGACCGCATGCTCCCGATGTTCCCTACCCGCCCGTTCCTCGACGAGCAAACAACCCACAGCAGGACGCGCATCCGCCGAGGATCCGGGCATCGACGGGGGCTGCCGCAATGCACCACCGCGCTTTTCGATCGCGCCTCGAGAATCCCGAGAGGTCGCGGCGAATCACGCGGCGGAGCGTTCGCGGCCGCATGTGGAGGGCACGATGAAGACGAAGAAGCTACTCGCCGGCGTGCTGATCGGGATGGGCGCGCTCACTTGGCAGTCAGTCAGCGCCGCAGGCATGCAGGACGCCGTGTCGACGCAGCCCGTCGGCACTTGGTTGAAGGTCAACAAGAACCTGTTCCAGTCCGTGTGGCCGGCCTCGGGCCAGAAGCCGGCCGGTTATCCGGCGGCGAAGATCGATGCCTGGAACAGCGGCGGTTACGACCCCGCGACCGGCGACTTCTTCGTGCTCGGCGGTGACGATCTGCCCTACGTCGGCAACGAGGTCTACCGCTTCAACGGCCAGACGCTGATGTGGCAGCGCGATTCGTTGCCGAGCGCGATCGTCGCGCCCGACGGCGTGACGCGGAAAATCTATCTCACGGTCGACGGCCCCGACGGCTCGCCGATGGCCGGCGAGACGTTCGAGAACGTCGTATTCCTGCCGAACGTGCGCCGTCTCGCGCTGCTCGGCGGCGATGCCTGGCCGGGTGACGGCCTGCAGTACTTCCGCGGCGACGGCGTCACGCGCACCGGGCCCTACTTCTTCGATCCCCTGAAGGCCGATCCGAACAAGGTCGGCGGTCTGCCGGGCTCCCAGTGGAACGCCGCGAGCTACCCGAACGTGCAGGCCGGTTACATGTGGGAGAACCGCCAGTCCGTGCAGACCGCGGCCGGGCTCGTCGGTCCGAAGAGTCTCTACGCCGGCGTCTCGGCGATCACGACGGTGAACGGCAAGGACGTCGCCTATGTCGGCGAGACGCCGAGCGGCGTGACCGGCGCGATGGGCCGGCTCTTCAGGTATACCGTGAACAGCCTCGCCCCGGGCGACGACACCTGGGAAGTCGTCGGCGTGCCCGTGCTGCAGAGTTACACCGGCCCGGGTGCGGGCTCGCTCGATGCCCAGCGCGAGGCGTTCACGCGCACCTCGACGACGCGGCTCAACGCCTACAATCCCGCGACGGACACGATCGTCGGCGCGATCAAGCCGACACTCATGTACTGGAACCTGAAGACGGCGGGTCCGACGAACAACATCGTCTTCGTGCCGCAGATCCTCGGCGATACCGTGCCGCTCGGTCCCGCGTCGGGCCTCGAGTACAACCCGGACATCGATGCCTACCTCGTGTGGGAAGGCAACAAGGACGTGTGGTTCATCTATCCGCCGAATCAACAGTCGCCGGACGGCTGGTTCGCGCGCAAGGTGAGCACGACCGGCGACGGCCCGGTGCTCGGCGGCTTCCCGTATACCGGCATCTACGGCAAGTGGGTGAACATGCCCGGCCTGTCCGCGATGTTCGGCCTCGTGCAGCCGTTCAACGGCGACGTCTGGATCTACAAGCCCGATCCCGCGCTCGCTAATCCGAAGGCTCCCGCGACCTACACGCCCGGCTTCCGGCCGAACGGCAGCGGCGGCCTCGAGCTCTACGTCGCGGATCCCGCGAACCCGGGCACGCCGATCGTCATCGCCGGCACGCTGCCGACGGGCGCCGACGCGAAGTCCGTCGTCGTGCCGCACGGCTCGAACCTCGGCCCGCGCATCGCGACCGCCCTGCACAACCGCGCACTCGTCTTCGCGATCGGCAATTCGCTCTACAAGGTCGATCTGCGGCAGGCCGGCAGTCAGATGCCCGTGCAGCTCTCGAGCGAGAACCAGGCCGGGCAGCTCTGCGGCTTCCCCGGTGTCGCGGCGGATTATCAGAACCCGGATCGCTCGGCGGTCGTCTACACGCTGCCGGGCGCCGACGGCAACTGCGCGACGAGCGGCGACAACGACTATCGCCTCGTGCGCATGGACATGACGGCGGCCGACGCGCCGCTGCCGGTGAAACGGCCGATCACCGCGGTCTACGACAACTCGCACGCCCACGTCGGCTGGCTCGCGACGGACGGCGCGGGCATCGTACTGACCGACGCCGCGTTCCAGTCGCCGATCGCCGTCGGCGCGTTCTCCGGCAACTCGGACAATGTGCAGGCGCTCGGCGTCGATACCGCGAACAACGTCGTGATGCTGAAGATCGACGCCCAGCTTCGCGCGTTCAACAAGCTGACGAATACGCTCGGCGCGCCGATCTACACCTTCCTCGACGCCGCGCGCCCCGTGCTCTTCGCGCAGGACGAGTACAACACCTACTTCGTCGACCGCGGCACCTCGGCCTCGACGCTGCGGCGCGTGCGTTCGGACGGCAGCGCGCTGGCGCTGCTCGTCGCCTCGGAGACGACGCCGATCCTCACCGCGCCGAAGCTGTTCGTGAACTCGGGCCGTCTCGCCTATCTCCTGCAGAGCGCGACGGCCGGCCTCGCGAGCGTGCGCGTCGTGAACAAGCTGGGCGGCACGCCGGCGAACTACGTGACGAACGTCGCGAACGACTTCCTCGAAGTCTCCTACAACAACGCGTTCTACAACGTGCCGTCCGGCACGGGGTTCAAGGCGGGCAAGATCCAGGAGAACGGCAGCAACAAGGTCGAGCTCGTGAACGCGCGCTGGGCCGGCGCGCTGCTGCCGACCTCGGGCGACACGGCGAACGTGCGGCCGGTGCGCCTCGTGCGCGTCGATCGCGCCGTGTCCGACCGCGATGCCGGCGGCACGGTGAACGTGATCGATCCGACCACGAGTCTCGTGCTGCGCAATCAGGGCACCCTGCCGCTCGACAGCCTGAAGTTCTCGCTCGTCCGAGGCCCCGGCGCGGCTTACGCCGGCTCGACGATCGGCGCGAGCACCTCGATCTATCCCGGCACCGCGGCGACGAGCTTCCACCTCGATTCCGAAGGCACGGGCACGATCACGCCGCTCGGTGCCGGCGTGCAGGTCTCGGGCGGCAACATCGCACCGATCGTGGTCCTGACCGCCACGCCGCCCGCGGGCTTCACGACGACGAGCTTCCAGTTCGACGCCTCGGGCAGTTTCGATCCGGACGGCGGCATCGCGAGCTTCGACTGGAACTTCGGCGACAACACGTTCGGCACGGGTCTGCTCGCGAGCCACACGTTCGCGAACCCGGGCAGCTACACCGTGCAGGTCACCGCGACCGACGTGAAGGGCGCGCAGTCGCAGGGCTCGATCGGGATCACGGTGCAGCAGTACGTACCGCTCGAGATCAACCTCGGCAGCGTGGAGCTCAAGGGCACGGTCAGCGATCCCTCGGTCACGCAGATCGTCGTCAACGGCACCGTCATCCCGGTCGAGAACGGCATGTTCGACGTGCAGGTGCCGGTCGGCACCGGCACGACGACGGTCACGCTGCAGGTCACGGGCACGCAGGGCACCGTCACGAAGACGGTCACGATCGGCGTGCAGTAGGCCGGACGGATCCCTCCCGCGCGGTGCGGGAGGGGCGGCTCACCAGGGCAGGAGCGTGCCGTCCATGTGACGGAACTCGGGCGGCGTCTCGGGCCCGAGCTCGTCGAGGCGGGCGATGAGCCCCGCGGCGGATTCCTCGGGCGTGATGAAGCCCGTGAGCCCGCCGAGCTTGCGCGTCATCGCGGTCGCGACCTGGCCCGGATGCAGCAGCATCACGGCGATACCTTTCGGCTTCAGGTCGTGGTAGAGATTGATGCCGATGATGTTCGCCGCGGCCTTCGAGGCGCGGTAACCGTACATCCCGCCCGAGCGGTTGTCGGCGAGCGAGCCGACGCGGCTCGTCACGATCCCGATCTTCCCCCCGCGATCCATGCACGGCAGCAGTGTCTGCACCGCGCGCAGCGGCCCGAGCGCGTTGACGTTGTAGAGCTCGAGCATCGCCTGGTAGTTGAATTCCTGATCGCCGTCCGCGACGTAGGCGCCGGCATTGCTGACGAGCACGTCGATGCGCATGTTCGCGAGGCGCCGGCGCAGGCCCTTCAAGGTGCCGAGCGAGGTGACGTCGACATGCGGTTCGACGTGCAGACCCGCGGCGACGAGATCCGCGCCGTCGCCGAGACAGCAGGCGATCGCGTGATCGCCGCGTTCCTGGTAGGCGCGGACGAGCGCCGCGCCGATGCCGCGATCGGCGCCGGTGACGAGTACGGTGGCCATCTGGTCCTCCTCCCAGGCCGCGGGCCTGACGAATCGTTGATTGCGGCGCGTGACGGGAACGCGTTCTACAGGACTTCTTTCACCTGACCGTCGGGCAGCGGAAAGCGCACGAGGATGCGCAGATTCACGTACATCGCCGCGCCGACGTGCAGCGCCATCGCGAGCACGGCGCTGCCGGGGTAGGCGAAGTGCGGCTCGACGTGCAGCGGCAGGACGGCGATCGGGATCAGCACGTACCAGGTGAGCGGCATGGTGCAGAGCGCATAGCACACGACCGTCCAACTGCGGGCGGTCGTGGGTTTCGCGCGCACGTCGGCGATCAACACCATGCCGATCGCGAACCACCATGCGAGGCAATAGCCGACCATCGCGTTGCCGAGCACGTGATCGCCGAAGCCGTGGCGGCCGAGGCTCACGCCGACGCCGGCGCCGGACACTGCGGCGACGACGGCGGCGACGTGGAATTCGCGGCGCCGCGGAATGCGCCCGCGCAAGGCCTCTGCGAGCGCGGCGGGGCCGGCGAGGAACGCGAGTGCATGGGCGAGTGCATAGATCGCGAAGATGAGGCCCACGTTGTGGAAAACCTTCACCTCGTGCGCGGCTTCCGCGGATCCGCGCAGCGCCGCCAGGAGATCCGTCGGCGCGAAGAAGCGGACGAAGTACTGATTCAGCACGAGCGCCGCGCCGACGAAGCCCGCGATCGTGCCGATGCGCAGCACCGGCCGCACCCGCATGAGATAGAGGCGACGCTCGCCCGTCGATTCCAGCAGGCTCAAGTCCGCCCTCCGCTCAAGCCATCACGCCGTGCGTGAATTCCCGCCACGCGGCGTCGTCCGTGGCGGGTGCCGCGTGGACCGCGATGCCGAGCTCGGCGTCGTGCTCGCCCGCCCGGCACCAGCGCACCGTGCCCGCGAGATAGTAGTTGCGCGCCGCGCCGGGAATGCGGATCCAGAGCTCGAGCTCGGTGCCGACAGGCAGCGGATCCATGAGATGCAGCCTGAGGCCGCCCGGCGAGAGATCCGCGGAATGGCAGCGCAGCGTCGTGCGGGACTCGCCACCCTCGTCGCGGAGCTCCGCCTGGACGAACAGGACTTCGTCGCGGGCGATGCGCGGATGCTGACGCCGTTCCGCGCCGCTGTCAGGGCCGCCCAGGGGGGCGCCGGTCTCCGTATCGCTCATGGGACCTCCAGGATTCCTGCGCGGATTGGGCCCGCGAAGGCATGATAACCGAAGCGGCGACCCGCGGACCCGGCGCCGATCACGCCGTGGAACGGATCCAGATCCGCGTGTCGTGGAATGCCGCGCCGCCGACCGGCGCGCCGGGATCGGCGCCCGTGAGGCGGTTGATGCCCCAGCCCTCGACGAACGCGGCCGGCGGCCAGATCCCCTCGACGATCGCGACCCCGCGCCGCACGCCGTCGAAACGCTCCGCATGGATCGCGACGTCCCCTCGCGCATTGCCGAGCCGCACGAGCGCGCCCTCGGCGACGCCGAGCGCGGCGAGATCCTCGGAATGGAGCTTCACCGTCGGCCGCCCCTCGCGGCGGCGCGAGGTGGGCGTTTCGGTGAAGCTCGAATTCAGGTACTGGCGCGCGGGCGGTGTGACGAGCCTGAATGGCATGTCCGGTGTCGCCTCCTCGATCACCTCCCAGTGATCGGGCAGCGCGGGCGGCGGGCCGGACGTCGCGGAACCGAAGCTCTGCCCGCCGATCGCCGCCCAGTCCGGCGCGAAACGGAAGCGACCGTCGGGAAAGCCGAAGCCCTTCAGGAAATGCGCGCTCTCGAAGTCCGGCTGGCAATCGAGCCAGCGCTCGCGTTCCAGGCGCTCGAGATCGCCCCAGCCCGAAGTCTGCAGCGTCCAGTCGATGATCTCGCGCGCCGTCATGTCGAAGCCGCGATGCACGGCGCCGAGGCGCTTCGCGAGCGCGCAGATCACGTCGTGATTCGAACGGCATCCGCCGGGCGGCTCGACGACCTTCGGCCCGAAGAGAATGTGCTGCTGGCCGCCGGCCTGGTAGAGATCGTCGTGCTCGAGGAACATCGTCGCGGGCAGCACGATGTCCGCGACGCGCGCGGTCTCGGTCATGAACTGCTCGTGCACGCAGACGAAGAGGTCCTCGCGCGCGAAGCCTTCGCGCACGAGCCGCTGATCGGGCGCGACGGACAGCGGGTTCGTGTTCTGGACGAGCAGTGCGGTCACCGGCGGACCTTCGCCGAGATCGCGCGGATCGCCGGTCAGGATCGGACCGATGCGCGATTGATCGAGCTGACGCACGCTCGCGTCGCGCGCATCGAAGCCTTCGATGAGCGAGCGATCCCAATGGAAGATCGCGCCGTTCGTGTGCAGCGCGCCGCCGCCCTTGTGGCGCCACGCGCCGGTGACGGCCGGGATGCAGCTCGCGGCGTGCATGTTGACCGCGCCGTTGCGGCTGCGCGAGAAGCCGTAGCCGAGGCGGAAGAACGTGTTCGGCGTGCGGCCGACGCGCTCCGCGAAGGCCTCGATCTCCCCGGCCGGAATGCCGGTGATCTGCGCGGCCCATTCCGGCGTGCGCGTCGAGAGATGCGGCAGGAACGTGTGCGGCCAGTCCGTGTAGGCCATCAGGTAATCGATGTCCGCATAGCCGTCGCGGAACAGCACGTGCATCACCGCGCAGGCGAGCGCGCCGTCCGTGCCGGGGCGCAGACACAGGAACGTGTCGGCCTGCTCGGCGGTCGCGTTGCGATAGGTGTCGACGACGACGAGGTGCGTGCCGCGCTTGCGGCGGGCCGAGTTCGCGTGCGCCATCACGTTGATCTGCGTGACCGCGACGTTCGTGCCCCAGATGACGATGCAGTCCGATTCCGCCATCTCGCGCGGATCGACGCCCGACATGCGGCCCGCGCCCGCGAACCACCCCGTCCAGGCGAGCGTCGTGCAGATCGTCGAATACTGGCCCGAGTAGCGCTTGACGTTGCGCAGCCGGTTGATGCCGTCGCGCATCACGAGCCCCATCGTGCCGGCGTAGTAATAGGGCCAGACGGTCTCCGCGCCGTGGCGTGCCTCGGCGGCGTTGAAGGCTTCGGCTACTGCGTCGAGCGCCTCGTCCCAGGAGACGGGCACGAATTCGCCGCTGCCCTTGGGACCGACGCGCTTCAGCGGCGTCGTGACGCGATCCGGGTGATGGATGCGCTCGGCGTAGCGCGCGACCTTGCTGCAGATGACGCCGGCCGTGTAGGTGTTCTCGCCGGCGCCGCGCACCTTGCCGATCGTGTGCGCATCGAGCTTCTCGACGTCGAGCGCACAGGTCGACGGACAATCGTGGGGACAGACGCTGTACTTGATTTCGGGTTGGGCGCCCATGGCGGGATCCTCGGCTCGGTCGGCTCGTCCGCACCATAACGCAAGCGCTTCGCAGGGAGCAATCCGCGCCGCGTTTCGGCCATAATGCGCTCCGCACTCCTACAACCCGACAGGCAGGACCCATGAAGAAAACGTTCACGCTCCTGGTCGCGACGCTCATGCTCGCCGGCTGTCTCTTCACGCCCGACAAGATGCGCGTACAACCGGAGAACCGGCAGAACTCGAAGACGGCACTCGTGGTCCTCGTGCCGAAGGGACCGCACGTCCAGTACCTCGCGCAGCGCGTGCAGGACAGCAGCCAGGTCCCGGCCAGCCTGCCCGGCTTCGACGGCGAGAAGCTCGTCACCGACTTCATGGCGAAGCGGCTGAAGGGCAAGGGCTTCGAGCTCATCGCGGTCACGAACGACAAGGCGCGCTTCGCCGCCGCCTACGACAACGACTGGAGCTTCCCGCGACCGGAACGCATCCGCGACGAGGCCATGGCCTGGGGCGCGGAACAGGGCGCGGGGATCGTCGTCGTCGTCTACTGGCAGGCGCACAAGGACTTCGTCTACGGATCGATCCACAACCTCTACGGCTACGGTGTCGTGAACCGCTGGCAGGACCAGCCCGCCGCCTACGCCGCGATCCAGATCGAAGCGCTGGAGCTCGACATCAAGTCGCGCATCGGCAACGCCGAGTCCTACCGCTCGAACCCGCTGCCGCCCGAGCTCTGGCAGGAATCGTTCAACACCGCGACCGGCCCGGTCGCGATCCCGGCCGCCGCGGCACCGGCCTTGAGAGACGCGATCACGAAGACGCTCCTCGACACCGTGCAGAACGCGGCGCAGGAGGCGGGGCTGTCGCATTGAGAAGAGCTTTCTGCCGCGGCGCGCTGCTCGTCTGCAGCACGCTCCCTTCCCTCGTCTCGGCCTGCGATTGCGCGAAGCGCGCGCCGGCGGAGATCTACGCGAAGTCGTCGATCGTCTTCGTCGGCGTGCTCGTCGACGCGCACGCGCCGCTGCCGATCGATTCCGACCCTTCGTTCAAGCAGCTCGTCACACCGCGCGACGTCGAAGCGCATTTCTTCACGCACGAGATGCTGAAGGGCACGCTCGGCCAGGTGCCGGCGATCGTGCGCCTGTCCGGCGGTTCCTGCGGCATCTCCGCCGTAGTGCCGGCGCCTTATCTCATCGCGACGGACGGCAGGGGCCGCACGTCGGTGTGCGAAGGATCGCACCTCATCGCGGATCGCGATCCGGAGCGGGATGCGGATGTCGTGGCGTTGCGGAAGCTGCGGGACGGCGAGGGGCCTTAGGCCGAGTCACCCTTCGATCGACTCCGGATTCTTATGGGATGTGCCGACGAAGGAGGCGCATCCTATACGGCACTCTCGTGCAGGGATCGATGCGGAGAAACTGACGACGGCGCGAAGTCCGCTAACGAGCAGGTCGCGGACGTATGATTCGTCGGCGAATGCGGCAGAGCGCGGCCAGCAAGAGACACGCGTGCGGCGATCTCGTAGGTTGGGCTGACGCAGGAAGCCCAACGGTCGATGCATCACGAACCGCGAGCCTGCAAGATCGATGACACCGCTGATTCGGCCCGCCTTGACGTCGCTTCGAGTTCCAAATGTTGGGCTTCCTGCGTCAGCCCAACGGTCATGAAGTTTGTGCAGCGCCCGCAATCATGAAAGACGCGTAGAGGGAATTGGGGTCAGGTTCGATTTCGCGGCCAACGCGGTGGCGCGTACCCGGGCGCGCTCCCCCGCGAATTCGAACCTGACCCCATTTCCCGCCGGCGCTACGCTTGCTTTATAGGATGCGCCGACGCAGGAGGCGCATCGATCGCGGTCTCCCTCATTCCCCGGCCTCGATGTCCAATTCCCCGGCAAGCGCCCACTCGCGTTCATAGACTCCCGCATCGACCAAGCGCCCAAGGCTCGAATACGGCCAGTCGACGGGCCGCACGGCATGCCCGTGCTTCACCGGATTCCAATGCACGTAATCCATGTGCCGGTTGAAATCGACCTGGTTCGTCAACGCCCGCGCCCAGAACCGACGTTGCCAGATGCCGCGTTCGCGCCGGCTCGAGCGGCTCGCGGTGATCCGCTCGAGGCGGGGAACGCCGCGCGAGAAATCGGCCTTGATCATCCGCCAACGCGTCGAGAAGTCTTCGTCGCCGGGCGGCAGCGTCCAGATGCTGTGCAGATGCTCGGGCAACACCACGATGGCGTCGATCCGAAACGGGCGCGTCGCGAGCGTCCGCCGGAATGCCGCGCGGAGCACGTCGATGTATTCGACGAGGCGTCGATTGCCGGAACGCTCGGCGAGATTGACGGTGAAGAACCACGTCGCACCCGGCAGCCGGAAGCGGCGGTATTCGGTCATCGCGGGCGTTCTCCTTCCGTCGAGGGTTGGAAGACGCGATCGATGCGCCTCCTTCGTCGGCACATCCTGTAGGACGGCTGGTCGTTCGGATTATCGCAATGCGAGCAGCAGGCCGATCGTAGGAATTCTTCCTCGCGCGAACCGGGCCTTCCGTCAGAGCGGGCCGCCCCTCACATCCGACGCCAATCGCGTATAGTCCTGTCACCCGCATGGCGGCCCGCGCTCCGGCGCCGCGCAGCGACAGTCAACCCGTCCCCGCGGCGCGGCCGCGGGTCACCCGGAAGGATCGATCAGCATGAGCACACAGTTGAAAACGGCGCCCCGCGTCGAACCGCAATACGAAGTCATCATTCTCGGCGCCGGTGTCTCGGGCATGTACCAGCTCTACCGACTGCGCGAGCTCGGCGTGAAGGTGACGGTCGTCGAGAAGGCGCCGGAAGTCGGCGGTACCTGGTACTACAACCGCTATCCGGGCTGCCGTTTCGACTCCGAGTCCTACACCTACGGCTTTTCCTTCTCCAAGGAGCTCCTTGCGGAATGGGACTGGTCGGAACGCTTCGCTTCGCAGGGCGAGACGCTGCGCTACATGAACCACGTCGCCGACAAGTTCGATCTGCGCCGCGACATCCAGTTCGACTGCACGGTGAAGGCCGCACATTTCGACGACGACAACCGCCTGTGGCGCCTCTTCCTCGAGGACGGCCGCGAGCTGACCTGCCGCTTCCTCGTCACCGGTCTCGGCCTGCTCTCGGCGCCGACCATGCCGCGCATTCCCGGCGTCGAAAGCTTCCAGGGCGAGGCCTATCACACGTTCTACTGGCCGCACGAGCCGGTCGACATGACGGGCAAGCGCGTGGCGGTGATCGGCGCCGGCGCGACCGGCGTGCAGGTCATCTCCGAGATCGCCGACAAGTGCGGCTCGCTGACCGTGTTCCTGCGCCGTCCGAACTGGTGCGCGCCGCTGAACAACAGCACGCTCAGCAAGGCGGACATGGAAGACATCCGCGCGCGCTACGACGAGATCTTCGAGAAGTGCTCGCGCTCGCCCGGCGGCTTCGAGCACGAACCGGATCGCCGCGGTTTCTACGAAGTCACACCCGAGGAGCGGGTGGCGATGTGGGACAAGCTCTACGACGAGCCCGGCTTCGGCATCTGGCTCGCGAACTTCCGCGAAATCTTCACCGACGAGGTCGCGAACGCCGAGTTCTCCGAGTACATCGCGAACCGCATCCGCCGGCGCGTGAAGGATCCGGTGGTGGCCGAGAAGCTGATCCCGAAGGACCACGGTTTCGGCGTGCAGCGCGTGCCGCTCGAAACGCGCTACTACGAGGCCTACAACCTGCCGACCACGACGCTCGTCGATCTCAAGGAGACGCCCATCGAAGCGATCACGCCGAAGGGGATACGCACGAGCGAAAAGGAATACGAGTTCGACATCATCGTCTACGCCACCGGCTTCGATGCGATTACCGGGGCCTACGATCGCATCGACTTCCGCGGCGTCGGCGGGCAGACGCTCAAGGACAAATGGCGTGACGGCCCGGTCACCCTGTTCGGCATGGAGATGAGCGGCTTTCCGAATCTGCTCACCATCGCCGGACCGCAGAGCGGCTCGTCTTCCACGAATTTCCCGCGCAGCATCGAGGCCGCGGTGGGCTGGGTGACCGGGCTCCTGCAATACGTCTGGAAGCACGGCTATACCCGCGTCGAAGCGCGACCCGAGGCCGAGGAGCGCTGGAGCAATCACGTCGCCTCGATGTACAAGGTGATGCTCATCCGCAAGGCCAAGAGCTGGTTCACGGGCTACAACTCCAACGTCGACGGCCACGAGGCCGGCAAGATCCGCCACATGGTCTACAGCGGCGGCGCGCCGAAATACGTCGAGACACTCGTGCGCGAAGCCGAGGCCAGCTATCCGGGCATGCGTTTCGATTGAAGCGGCGCCCGTGCGGCGGCGCCGCGCGCGGTCGCCGCCGGTCGCGGGGCCCGAGGCCACGGATCACGACGGACGGCTGGAGCCGCGCTGCGATGTGCGAAAGCTCGCGTATGGGGATCCGGCGCGGGATGCGGAACCCGTCGCTGTGCCGAATTTGCGGGAGGGCGAGGCGCCGTACGGCGGCGCTTGATCGTAGAACGACTCTTATAGGATGTGCCGACGAAGGAGGCGCATCGATCGCGGCCCGGCGATACTCACGTTCGAAAGTTCGCTGGCGCCATCAGTTGAGACATTTGCGCGGGACGGTGATGTGTCGGTATGCGGCCAGCAAGAGACCTGCGTGCGGCGATCTTGTAGGTTGCCGTGAAAGAGCGGCGGCGCCGGCGGGAAATGGGGTCAGGTTCGAATTCGCGGGGGAGCGCCCGGGTACGCGCCATAACGTTCGCCGCGAAATCGAACCTGACCCCAATTCCCTCTACGCGTCTTTCATGATTGCGGGC
>JACQWY010000031.1 GCA_016209015.1 Gammaproteobacteria bacterium
ACAGCACGGCGATGCCGCTCAGCCGGTTGCCGAACGACTCGTTGTTCTGGATCACCACCGCGTCGTAGTAGCCGACGACGCCGTCGCCGTTGTTGTCGAACACCCGGTTCTGCTCGATGACGAGCTTGTTCGTGGCATACGTCTGCACCGCCGCGTAGATACCGCCCGAGTTGTTGCCGTACACGTCGTTCGCATAGACGTGGCCGCGCGGGCCGATCTGGATGCCCCAGCCGCCGTTGCGATAGACCTCGCTGCCCGTCACCGTCGCGTCCGCGCCGGTGAGCCACATGCCGTCTGTCGAGTTCCAGTAGACCTGCGAATCCGTCAGCGTGAAGAACTCGTTCGAGTTGTCGATCGAGAGGCCGCGGCTCGAATTGCCGTAGATCCGGCTGCTGGCGATTGTCAGGTGATCGGAATCCGCCGTGTTGCTCGCGACCACGCCGTAGGCGCCGCCCGTGATCGAGAGATTCGACAACGTCACGTCGTCCGCGCCCTGGAACTCGAGGACGTAGGCGCCGGTGTTCGTGTTCGCGCGATTGATGATCGTCGCGTGACCCGGCTGCTGCGCGCCCTGGACCGTGATACCGCTGTCGTCGGCGCCGAAGCGCACGTTCGTCACCGCCTGGTAGCTGCCGGTGTCGACATAGACGACGTCGCCCGGGCTCAGGTCGTAAGCGCGGAGCAGCGCCGCGAGCGAGGCCATGGGATGCGCGGCATCCTTGCCCGAATTCGCGTTGTTGCCGGTCGCGGTCGCATATTCGTCGCCGACCGTCGAGCCGTCGTTGACGTAGAAGGTGTGACCACCGTTCGCGACGAGGAAGGCTTCGTCCGAGACGTCGCTCACCGATACCGTGCCGAGCGGCGTATCCATCGTCGCAGTCGCGCGGATGAGCGCCGTATTGCCGGACGTCTCCGTCGTCGGCGTCCACTGCGCCTGGCCGCGGCCGTAGCGATCGAGCGCGACGCCCGTCGCGATCGTCGCCCACGTCGTGCCGTTGTCGAGCGAGGCTTCCAGACTGACCGTCGGGTTCGCGGTGCCCTGCGCGTTGAGGCGCCGGATCTCGATGCCCGAGATCATCGCCGTGTAGCTCGTCGTCACGTTCTTCAGCGCGATCGCGAGGCCCTGACCGCCGCTGACGGTCGTCGCGTAAGTCATCGCGAGCGCCTTGTCGTAACCGCCGCTGAGCGCGCGCACGTCGAGGTTCGACTGCACCGTCGTGCCGTTCATGGCCACGTCGAACAGGCGTTGCCCGACCGCGATGTTGTTCGGCTCGATGAAGTGCAGCACGACCTGATAGTCGCCGTCCGCGAGCGGGATGTCGTAATCGAGCGCATAGCCGGCGCCGCCCGGCACGTAGGCGATCGTGCGGTACACCTCGCCCGGCGCCGCGTTCGCGCCGGCCGTCGAGAGATCGATCGCCGTCGCCGCCGCGATCGTCGTGTAGTAGCCCGTCCACTGATCCGTCCGGTACTGCGGCGCGAGCCAGTTGTCGACCGCCCCGCCCGTGCCCGCATTCAGCAGCATCACCGTGTCGTAGGGCAGCAGGCCCGCCGTGCGCACCGAGACCGTCGTCGGCGCGCCGACGACGAGCTTCTCGAGGCCGTTCGGCCCGAGCACCTGGATCTGCGGGTTCGCGCTCGCCGTGGTCTGCCCGGGATTGCCGTAGGCGCCGAGCTCGAGACGATTGCCGTTCGGTACCGGCTCGATCTGATGCTTGGCGAGCGGATCGCCGCGATCGATCGCGGCCGAGCCGGCGGCGAGATGTACGTCGTCGTCCTGGCCGAAGTCGCCCGTCACCTGCTCGATGCGCACGCCGTCCGCCATCACCCAGGAGCTGTTCGCGACGTTGTCGAGCTGCACCTCGAGGCTGCCGGCGTCGATCTTCACGAGCATCACCTGGCTCCAGCCGGAGCCGGAGTCCGTGAAGCCGTTCGTCTGGCCCTGCTGGTTCGCAAACGCCTGGCCGACGACCGTGCCATCCTGATAGGCCGTGTAACTCGCGTTCGAGGCCAGGTAGCCGCCGTTCTGGTAATAGCCGTAGGGCCACGTCACTGCGATCTTGTAATAGCCCGCCGCGAGACCGTCGAAGCGCCAGCTCGCCGTCGCCGTCGGAACGCCGAGGCTCCCGCCAATCGCGGCAGTGAGCAGCGTGTCGCCGCCGCGGCCCTGGGCGGCGACGGGTGAGGCCGTCCACGTCCCCGTCTTCGTGAACGTCGCGTCGCCGTCGTCGACGATCTTCGCGCTGCCCGCGACCGCCGTCCCGACCCAGCCCTGCACGTCGTCCAAATCCACGTAGCCCGCGGTCGCCGTCACGCTGTGCTGGTCCATCCCCACTTCGTAGAACCAGTCCGTCCGCGTCACGAACGGCTTCGTCTCCCACAACGCCACCGCACTCCCGTTCGTCAGCGCGAACAGGTTGTAGTCCGACACGAAGTCCTGCTCGCTGTCCGGCGCCACGTTCAGCGCATAGCCGCCCGAGCGCACGTCGATGATGTTGTTCACGATGCGCACGTTGCGGCTGCCCGCCTGGACCACGATCGCGTCCTTGCCCGGCGCCGTCACGACGATCGTGTTGTTCTCCACCCGCGGATTCGCGCCGCTGTAGTAGGCGCCGTTCAGGATCACCTCGGGACCGCCGTCCCCCTCGAGGAGGTTGTTCGTCAGCACGTTGTCCCACGCGCTCAGGTACGCGCCGCCGTCCACGTTGCCGTACACCCGGTTGCCCGTCGCCGTCGCACCGCCGGCGAGGTGGATGCCGTAGTCGTTGTTCGCGTAGCTGCGATTGTTCGCGAGCGTGCTGCTGCTGTAGGCGTAGAGACCCGAGGCGTTGTTCCACGCCACGTTGCCCGTGCCCTGCGCGCCGTACAGCACGGCGATGCCGCTCAGCCGGTTGCCGAACGACTCGTTGTTCTGGATCACCACCGCGTCGTAGTAGCCGACGACGCCGTCGCCGTTGTTGTCGAACACCCGGTTCTGCTCGATGACGAGCTTGTTCGTGGCATACG
>JACQWY010000021.1 GCA_016209015.1 Gammaproteobacteria bacterium
ATGGCTGTCGTCAGCTCGTGTCGTGAGATGTTGGGTTAAGTCCCGCAACGAGCGCAACCCTTGTCCTTAGTTGCCAGCACTTCGGGTGGGAACTCTAAGGAGACTGCCGGTGACAAACCGGAGGAAGGTGGGGATGACGTCAAGTCATCATGGCCCTTATGGCCTGGGCTACACACGTGCTACAATGGCCGGTACAGAGGGTTGCCAAAGCGCGAGCTGGAGCTAATCCTATAAAGCCGGTCGTAGTCCGGATTGGAGTCTGCAACTCGACTCCATGAAGTCGGAATCGCTAGTAATCGCGAATAAGAATGTCGCGGTGAATACGTTCCCGGGCCTTGTACACACCGCCCGTCACACCATGGGAGTGGGTTGTACCAGAAGTGGGTAGCTTAACCGCAAGGAGGGCGCTTACCACGGTATGATTCATGACTGGGGTGAAGTCGTAACAAGGTAGCCGTAGGGGAACCTGCGGCTGGATCACCTCCTTTCTAGAGATAATGACACCGTGCGACGTTTAGCGCCCACACAAGTTGTTCGGTCAGAAACATAGAACCGTACTAGGTCCAACTGGGTTTGGGCCAATCCACGACTAATAGCGGGTTGTTTGGTTGGGTAACGAAGACCAGGCACACATGCTTAAGTTGCTCTTGGGTCTGTAGCTCAGTTGGTTAGAGCGCACCCCTGATAAGGGTGAGGTCGGTGGTTCAACTCCACCCAGACCCACCACGCGTCGGGGCTATAGCTCAGCTGGGAGAGCACCTGCTTTGCAAGCAGGGGGTCGGCGGTTCGATCCCGCCTAGCTCCACCATTCACACTGAGGCCGTAATCGATAGCGCGCGCGAAGCGGTGTTATCGATTTTGGCTTCTCGAGAGAGAGCAGAGTCGGTTTCTTGCGGCCTTGCTGTTTCGGCAAGGCATGTTCTTTAAAAATTTGGGAAAGTCGAATAGGCGCATTGGACATGAAAGTGTTCATTGCTTACTACATTGCATTCGCAAACACGACCGTCTCAAGGTTCGTAACAGAACGTTTGAGGTTATATGGTCAAGCGAGAAAGCGCACGTGGTGGATGCCTAGGCGGCAGGAGGCGATGAAGGACGTGGTAGCCTGCGAAAAGCCTCGGGGAGCTGGCAAACAAGCTTTGATCCGAGGATGTCCGAATGGGGAAACCCGGCCCTTTTGGGCCATCTGTACTTGAATACATAGGGTGCAGAAGCAATACCCGGGGAACTGAAACATCTAAGTACCCGGA
Organism: Gammaproteobacteria bacterium; assembly: GCA_016209015.1. Classification (GTDB taxonomy): domain Bacteria; phylum Pseudomonadota; class Gammaproteobacteria; genus JACQWY01. Next base: position 1,251 of record JACQWY010000021.1, read on the forward strand.
GGAAAAGAAATCAACCGAGATTCCCTTAGTAGTGGCGAGCGAACGGGGACCAGCCCTAAAGCTCTTGGGGTGCTAGTGGAACAGTCTGGAAAGGCTGGCCATAGACGGTGATAGCCCAGTACACGAAAGCTATCCAAGAGTGATTCGAGTAGAACGGGACACGTGAAATCCTGTTTGAATATGGGGGGACCATCCTCCAAGGCTAAATACTCCCTGCCGACCGATAGTGAACCAGTACCGTGAGGGAAAGGCGAAAAGAACCCCGGAGAGGGGAGTGAAATAGAACCTGAAACCGCGTGCGTACAAGCAGTCGGAGCCTCGTAAGAGGTGACGGCGTACCTTTTGTATAATGGGTCAGCGACTTACTTCTCAGTGGCGAGCTTAACCGAATAGGGGAGGCGTAGGGAAACCGAGTCTTAATAGGGCGAATAGTCGCTGGGAGTAGACCCGAAACCGGGCGATCTATCCATGGCCAGGGTGAAGGCAGGGTAATACCTGCTTGAGGCCCGAACCCACTCCTGTTGAAAAAGTAGGGGATGAGCTGTGGATAGGAGTGAAAGGCTAATCAAGCTCGGAGATAGCTGGTTCTCCTCGAAAGCTATTTAGGTAGCGCCTCGTGTATCACTCTCAGGGGTAGAGCACTGTTATGGCTAGGGGGCCCTCAGGGGCTTACCAAACCATTGCAAACTCCGAATACTGAGAAGTGTAAGCACGGGAGACACACGGCGGGTGATAAGGTCCGTCGTGAAAAGGGAAACAGCCCAGACCGCCAGCTAAGGTCCCAAAATCACGGCTCAGTGGTAAACGATGTGGGAAGGCTAAAACAGCCAGGAGGTTGGCTTAGAAGCAGCCATCCTTTAAAGAAAGCGTAATAGCTCACTGGTCGAGTCGGCCTGCGCGGAAGATGTAACGGGGCTAAGCCGTGTACCGAAGCTGCGGATGCACAGCAATGTGCGTGGTAGAGGAGCGTTCCGTAAGCCTGTGAAGGTGTGTTGTAAAGCATGCTGGAGGTATCGGAAGTGCGAATGCTGACATGAGTAGCGATAATGCGGGTGAAAAACCCGCACGCCGAAAGCCCAAGGTTTTCTGCGCAACGTTAATCGGCGCAGAGTGAGTCGGCCCCTAAGGCGAGGCAGAAATGCGTAGTCGATGGGAAACAGGTTAATATTCCTGTACCGAGTGTTACTGCGATGGGGAGACGGAGAAGGCTATTCCAGCCAGGCGTTGGTTGTCCTGGTTTAAGCGTGTAGGAAGTCCTCTTAGGAAAATCCGGGAGGGCAATTCTGAGGCGTGATGACGAGGTCCCTTAGTGGACTGAAGTGGATGATGCCCGGCTTCCAGGAAAATCCTCTAAGCTTCAGGTAACACCGACCGTACCCGAAACCGACACAGGTGGGCAGGGAGAGAATCCCAAGGCGCTTGAGAGAACTCTGGTGAAGGAACTAGGCAAAATAGCACCGTAACTTCGGGAGAAGGTGTGCCCCTTGTACGTGAAGAGCCTGCGCTCGGAGCGGAAGGGGGTCGCAGTGACCAGGTGGCCGCGACTGTTTAATAAAAACACAGCACTCTGCAAACACGAAAGTGGACGTATAGGGTGTGACGCCTGCCCGGTGCCGGAAGGTTAAGTGATGGGGTGCAAGCTCTTGATCGAAGCCCCGGTAAACGGCGGCCGTAACTATAACGGTCCTAAGGTAGCGAAATTCCTTGTCGGGTAAGTTCCGACCGCCACACTGTCTCCACCAGAGACTCAGCGAAATTGAACTCGCTGTTAAGATGCAGTGTACCCGCGACTAGACGGAAAGACCCCGTGAACCTTTACTATAGCTTTGCACTGGACTTTGAACATGCTTGTGTAGGATAGGTGGGAGGCTTTGAAGCGGTGACGCTAGTCATCGTGGAGCCAACCTTGAAATACCACCCTGGCGTGTTTGGGGTTCTAACCTAGGCCCGTTATCCGGGTCGGGGACAGTGCATGGTGGGTAGTTTGACTGGGGCGGTCTCCTCCCAAATAGTAACGGAGGAGTACAAAGGTGCTCTCAGCGCGGTCGGAAATCGCGCAATGAGTGTAAAGGCAGAAGAGCGCTTGACTGCGAGACAGACACGTCGAGCAGGTACGAAAGTAGGTCTTAGTGATCCGGTGGTTCTGTATGGAAGGGCCATCGCTCAACGGATAAAAGGTACTCCGGGGATAACAGGCTGATACCGCCCAAGAGTTCATATCGACGGCGGTGTTTGGCACCTCGATGTCGGCTCATCACATCCTGGGGCTGTATTAGAACGTCGTGAGACAGTTCGGTCCCTATCTGTCGTGGGCGTTGGAGACTTGAAGGGAGCTGCTCCTAGTACGAGAGGACCGGAGTGGACGTACCTCTGGTGTTCCGGTTGTCACGCCAGTGGCACTGCCGGGTAGCTATGTACGGACGGGATAACCGCTGAAAGCATCTAAGCGGGAAGCCCCCCCTAAGATTAGGTCTCCCTGGACCTTTAAGGTCCCTCAAGGGCCCTTGTAGACTACGAGGTTGATAGGTCGGATGTGGAAGCTCGGTAACGAGTGCAGCTAACCGATACTAATTGCCCGTGAGGCTTGACCATATAACGCTCAAGCGTTTTGTGGTGCGAATGTAGTACCCGATTCGATTTTCCCGAATGCTGATTGCCCGCATGCGCCATGCTGCGGCCAGTCACAACAGTTTGCCTGGCGACAATAGCGAGTGGGAACCACCTGAATCCATCTCGAACTCAGAAGTGAAACTGCTCAGCGCCGATGATAGTGTGGGCTCAACCATGCGAAAGTAGGACATTGCCAGGCATTAAGCGCGAAACCCCGCTGAGCAATCAGCGGGGTTTTTTTTCGCCTGGAGCTACTGAGTGACGCTCCGCGGGGCTACTCCAACAACAATGATGGACTCCCGGAAAGGCAAATATGACTGTAAGCGCTCCATCAACCCCGTAATTCCGGCGAGCTGAGCTTCGTGCGAGGGTGTCGCCTCGTTCAACGCGAGGAGTCGGCACGATGTCGGAGACGAGGACCCTCACACCGCGACAGCGGTATTGGTGCGAGCACCTGCAGGCGTGCACGGCGCGGGGCATGAGCCTCGCGGCGTACGCAGCGTCGGAAGGCGTGAGCATCGGCGCCCTCTATGAAGCGAAGTCGCGATTGCGGCGCAGCGGGTTGTGGCCGTTGCCGGGTGCGCGTTTCGTGCGCGTGCAAGCGGCGTCGCGGCAGGCGGGATCACCGGCCGGCCCGCCGCTGTACCGGGTGTCGTTGCCGAACGGCGTGGTGGTGGAGACGGCAGGCGGTGATCTGACGACGGTGCTGCGGGCGGCGGCGCACCTGCGATGATGCGCCCGCCGAACGAGCTACCGGCCGTGTATGTGTGCGTGGCACCGGTCGACTTCCGGCTGCAGATCAACGGGCTCGCGGCCCGCGTGCAGGAGAGCCTGCTGCTCGATCCGTTGTCGGCGCAGTTGTTCGTGTTCAGCAACCACTGGCGCAACCGGGTGAAGATTTTGTATTGGGAGCGTAACGGCTTCGTGTTGTGGCAGAAGCGACTCGAGCGCGATCGCTTCTACTGGCCGCGCAGCGAAGGTGCGACGGTGAGTCTTACAGGGCAGCAGTTGAACTGGTTGCTGGACGGTTTCGACCTCTCGAAGTGGCGCGGGCATGCGCGATTGCACTACGACTACGTGGCATGACGGCGCTCGCTGAGCACCGTCTTTTCGACGCTGAAAAAATGCTGGACAACGGCGATCGAGAGGATCATCGTCACGCCCATGACCCGGCAGTCCGATGAGTTGCTACCCGATGATCTGGAGACGCTGCGCAGCGTGGTCGCACACGAGCGCGCGGTGCACCGCACGGCGTTGCAGACGCGCGATACCGAGATTGAACGGCTGCGTGAACAAGTGCGTTTGCTGCTGGCGCAACGCTTCGGTCGCAAGAGCGAGAAGCTCGCGACGGAAGAGGCGCCGCAGTTGCCTTTGTTCAACGAGGCCGAGGCTGAGGCGGCGGATCCTTCTGAAGAGGCCGCTGAAGCCGCGGAAGAGACGCCGGTCACGGCCCATACCCGCCGCCGTGGCCATCGTGCGCCGCTGCCGGCCGAGTTGCCGCGGAACGAGGTGCTGCACGATCTCGCGGCGGACGACAAAGTGTGCCCGCATGACGGCACGCCGCTCGAAGTGATGGGGGAGGAGACATCCGAACAACTGGATCTGGTGCCGGCGCAGGTGCGGGTGCTGCGTCATCGGCGGCTGAAGTATGCCTGCCCGTGCTGTCGGCAGACGGTGCGCACGGCGCCGCTCGCGGCCCAGCCGCTGCCGAAGAGCCAGGCCAGTGCCGGGCTCTTGGCCAGCGTTGCGGTGGCGAAGTACGCCGATGCGCTGCCGTTGTATCGCCAGACGGCGCAGCTCGCGCGACTCGGCCTCGTCGTGCCACGGCAGACACTGGCCAATTGGATGGTCCGTTGTGGTGAGCTGGTGCAGCCGCTCATCAACCTGCTGCGTGACCGCCTGCTCGAGAGCGGTTATCTGCGCATGGACGAGACCACGGTGCAGGTGTTGAAAGAGCCCGGCAAGACCGCGCAGTCGACGTCCTATTTGTGGGTGCAACAGAGCGGTGAGCGCGAGCGGCCGGTGGTGCTCTACGACTATGCCCCCACCCGCGCCGGCGAGGTACCGCTCAATCTCCTCGGTGACTTCAGCGGCTATCTGCAGACCGATGGTTATGCCGGCTATCACGCCGTGGTCGCCGCGCGCGGCTTGACTCCGCTCTACTGCTTCGCCCATGCCCGCCGTTACTTCATCGACGTGCTCAAAGGTCTCGGGGTCAATCCGAATCAGCTCCCTCACAAGCCGCCCGACAAGGCACGGCGACCGCTCAAGGCAGTCAGCTTCATTCGCCGGCTCTATGCCGTCGAGCAACGGTGGCGCGACGCCTCGCCCGACGTTCGCTATGCGGCGCGGCAGGCCCAGAGCGTGCCGGTGTTGCGCGAGCTCCGACAGTGGCTCGACGAAATGCGCCCGAAGGTGGTGCCGGAGACGCCGCTCGGCAAGGCGCTCGGTTACCTCGACCGCCATTGGGACGGCCTCATCCGCTACTGCGAGGATGGCCGCCTCGAAATCGACAACAACCGTTGTGAGAATGCGATCCGGCCCTTCGTGACCGGACGCAAGAACTGGCTCTTCTCCGACACCGTGCACGGCGCCCGGGCCAGCGCCAATCTCTACTCCCTGCTCGAAACCGCGAAGGCCAATGGCCTCGAGCCTTATGCCTATCTGCGCGGCGTGTTCACGCGCTTGCCCGCGGCCACTTCCGTCGGCGACATCGACGCGCTGCTGCCGTGGAACATCACGCTCGCTGAGTGAGTGCTACTGTCGTCTTCGGAACTACGCAAGAACGCGGTTTATGGAGCGCTTACATTGATTCTGCGGCAGAGGACCCCGCAGTTCGAGTAATCGTATTGATCGGTTCGGACGGCTGCTTCTCGGCGGAGAATGACCTCGCAGGTTTCCTTCAGCACCGTGGCGAACGGGAACGCACCGGCCCATCGCTTCATCCGTGCGCTGGCGAACACCGCAGTACCGATCGTTGCGGTTGTAGAGGGCGTTGCCGTCGGCCCCCGTGCCGTCGGCATCGGTACCACAATGTTGCTGCACTGTGACTTCGTGTATGCGACTGCACGCGCGCGCTTCTCAATGCCTTTCATCAACCTCGCCGTCGTTCCCGAGGCAGGATCTTCCTTGCTTCTCCCGAGATTGGTAGGGCACTTGCGGGCGGCAGAGCTACTCATGCTCGGCGAGTCGTTCGACGGCACAAAGGCGCGCGAATTCGGCATTGTCAGCGAAATATGCGAACCGGGCGACCTGTCGGCGACGGCACTTGAAACAGCAAAGAAGCTCGCCGCCAAGTCTCGCTCGGCGCTCAGGGCCACCAAAGCCCTGTTGAAACGGGACCTCGAATCCCTGGGGGCGCGCATCGACGCCGAAATCTTGTCATTTACGGGTCAACTTAAGACCGTCGCCGCTCGCGAGCAATTGACGGCATTTTTGGAAAAGCGGTCGGCGGACCCAATGAAATGCAGGGACTGAATCGCGAGACAGGAGATAACCGCGCCGCCAGCCCTGTTGCCACCTCGCTGGAATGCGTCCGCCAGGGGCACGACCTGGTCATGATGAGACGAGCATCGAGGTCGCGGTCTGCGCGGTTCTCCAGGTGTCCTGGATAGGGTTGCGAGTAACCACTCGCCGTGCTCCGCCGGATGACAGCATCTGTCGCCGAGCTTTCCAACTGGTCGGTTGAACCGAGAAGATCCTCAAGCAACGAGCAAATAAATCGTCTCGACGAACTGTTTGTCGATCTCGTCCATGAGCGTCTCCCGATCGAAGTCCCACGGCAGTCCGAGCAGACTCAACGCTTCCACGTTGAATGCGTCTGCGGGCATGACTTTTTCGCAATAGCTCCCCGTGCCAGACACATTCGCCAGCATCTCAGCGACGTGGAGCACCGCCGCCTCGAGCGGGGCGACCTGGGCGCGCTGGGGATCATGATGCCACCGGATTGCATCGCACGTGGACGCGGGCAGGTGCCAGTTCTCGACCATCATCGCGCCGAGGCTAGCATGATCGAAACCCAACCATTCCTGCTCGTCGATATAGAGCAAGGCCTCGTTGCCGTCCGTCGCAGGAATGATTTGGGTGGCGACTTCGGGAAAGCGGGCATTGATGAGCAAGGTGCCGATATCGTGCATCACGCCGGCGACGAATAGCCGTTCCGGGTGAAGGATATGAATTTGCTTCGCCAGGGCTTCCGCCGTCATCCCCGTGTACACGGAGTGGCGCCAGAAGGTGTTGATATTCGTAACCTCGGCAGGAATCTTCGAGAACGTCTGGACCGCGCTCACTGCATACACCAGTCGCGCGAGCTCCTTCGTCCCGAGAATGCTGAAGGCTCTCGAAACCGTATCGACCTTGGACTGCAGCCCGTAAAAGGCGCTGTTGACCAGCTTCAGGATGCGGGCCGTCAAATTCGGGTCGCGCATGATGAGGTCGGCAAAGTCCTGCGCCGACGCCCCGTCGTCATTGAGCATTTCCCCGACTTTCAGGCACACGTCCGGAGGCGAGACGAGCGCTGACATGTCGTTGATGATGCTGCGGGCGATCCGCTCCGAGGGCGACGGACCACCCCGTTCCGGGCCTTCCCCCGGTTCGTCATGTAGCAAGGTCACGATCTTGTTCACGGCGGATAACCCTGTGGCGTGGAATCAACCCAATATTTTTCGACCCCGACCGGCATTCTCTTGAGCAGCGGTCCCCCTCGCAGTCACACTTCACCTTCGTCCAAGGATACACACTCTGAAGATAGCCTCATCCCAGGACCCCGCCAATGAAATCAGGAGCACTCGCCGCTACGCTGTTCGCCGTCTCTCCGGCGGCCGCTGCCGCCCCATTGCTCGGAGCGGATCTGGAGCTGACCTGCGAGTCCGCCTTGAAACACGATTTCGAGGGACCGGATGCCGCAATGTGCGAGTGGTACGTGCGCCCCTGCGAAGTCTGCGGCATAGACAAACCGCCGTCCGGCTACTGCCTGCCTCCTCAACTCACGAGCCGCGAGCTTGCGGCGGTGATCGTTGCCGACCTCCGTACACGCGCGGAAGCCCGGGCACGTCCGGTCAAGGAGGCCGTTCAGGAAATACTGAAGTCGCGCTACCCATGTCCCCGCTGAAGCCGCCCCGCAGGTTCGGTTCGCTGCGTTAGACTTGTCCGCTGCCCATCCAATCAGCAGCGGAGACATGCATGTCCGAAATGCGCCAAGCCCCGAACGCGATTCCCGCGGCACTTCATCGCGGCGACGACGAACTGCCCTTCGTGGAATCCGAACCGGGTGTCCTCGTGAAGCTCGTCCAGGTCGACATCCCGACAGGTCTCTGGGTCGTCAGGACGCGCTTCGCGCCCGGGCTCACCCTCCAGCGACACTTGCATACCGGAGAGGTCTACGCCTTCACCCTCAGCGGATCCTGGCGTTACCTCGAGTACCCGGAAATCAATCGTGCCGGCTCCTACCTGTTCGAGCCGGCAGGCTCCATTCACACGCTCCACGTCCTGGATTCGAATACCGAGCCGACGGACGTTTGGTTCGCGGTGAAGGGAGCGAATTTGAATTTGAACGCGGAGGGCAAGGTCGAGGCCGTGCTCAACGCCCACAAGATGCTTCGGATCTACCGAAAGCTCTGCGCGGACATGGACATCACGAATCCGCCTGTGATCGGCGCATGAGTGGAAGCGGGCGCCTCACTGCCATTGCGGAACTGGAGCGAATCGTGGCTTGCGCGTGAGCTGCAGGCGCACGTTGCGAAAGGCCTGCTCGATGGCCGGGTCGACGGCACCGAATTCGAGCGCGACCACCAGGTCCGTGTCCTCCGGCAGATCGTAAGGTGATTCCAGCGTGAACAATGTCACCCCGGGCGCCGCGGGCGTAATCGTCTTCGTCACCTGACGCGTCACGAGGGGCTTGCCGCGACGTGAGATCTCGAGCGTGAACGACAGTGTCGCTGGTGCAGTGAGCGTTGCCGCGTTCGCGCCGAGCGGTTCCATGTAGAGCTCGGCGATGTACGTACCCGGCGTATCGAGGTAGAGCGGTGTCGTATAGCGGTGACGCGTGCCGAGCATCACCGACCAGTCGAGGACCTGCGCGCGGACCGGGTCGTGATAGGTGACCGCGGCCCCAGCCGGACTGAAACAGGTCAGCAGGATCAGGAGGATGCAAGGACGGAGTTGCGTCATGGGCAGCAAGGATTCCGGGCAGATTGGCGCTTCAATTTATGAGCCGCGCCACGAGAATAAGTTCGGCCGCATCATTTTCACCCGCACCGTGCCCGAATGAATCGAGGAGTCAAGAGAATGAACCGACCCGATGCCGAGCTCGCTGGACAGCGCGAGCTGCTCCGCGACAGCGCCCGCAGCTTCTGCCAGCGGGACCTCGCGGCCGGCAGATTGCACGCTTTGCGCGCGGCGAAGACCGTCTACGATCACGCCGCGTGGGCAGCCATTGCTGAACTCGGCTGGACCGGAATTCTCGTTCCCGAGGCGGCGGGGGGCCTTGAACTCGGCCTCGCAGACGCCGCGATCGTCGCCGAGGAACTGGGCCGCGTCGTCGCGCCCGAACCTTTCGTCGAGACCGCTATCGCCGCAACGGCGCTCGCGGCGCTCGGTACGACGCCGGCAATCGAGGAATTGTTGAGCGGGATTGCAGCCGGGACGGCGATCGTGGTCCTCTCCACCGGCGCGCGTGACGTCGACGAACTGCCGCGCGTGGAATCGCAGGATGGTAACTGCGTCCTCGAGGGGATTGCACGCCACGTGCCGCTCGCGGAAGCGGCCGATGCCGTGCTCCTGGCCTGCCGCGTAGGCGGTCGCGCTGCGCTATTGCATCTCCCCCGCACGACTCCAGGCATCGACCGGCTGCGTGCCGAATGTGCCGACGGTTCCCATCACACGACGTTGCGTTTCGAGTCGACCACGTTGCCCGCCGCAGCGCTGCTCGCGAGCGGACCGGAAGCCGACGCCGCGCTCGCCGTTGCCGGCGATGCCGCGCGCCTGCTGACCGCGGCGTACGCACAGGGCCTCGCCAGCGCCGCCTTGGACTTGACGCGCGCCTATCTCGGCACTCGCGTGCAGTTCGGCCGGCGGCTCGGAAGTTTTCAGGCGCTGCAGCATCGCGCGGTCGATCTTCTCCTGCATCGTGAGCTCACCGCGGCCACGCTGGACGCGGTCCTCGAAGAGTACACGGCGAGCGCGGATCCGCTGGAGCGCACCGTCCTCGCGAGCCGTGCTGCACACCGTGCTCTCGTCGGGGCCGTCGCCATCACGCGCGACGCCGTGCAGATGCACGGCGCGATCGGCTTCACGCAGGAGTGCGACGTCGGCCTCTACCTCAATCGTGCCCTCGTGCTCGCCGCGCGCTGCGGGCATGCCGGCGGACAGCTCGCCCGGGTCGCGCGGCTCGCATCGGCAAGAATCGAAGCCGTCACCGCGACTGGGGGCGCGCGCAGCGTTCAGGCGCCCGCGGACGGCGACTGGGAGGCGCTGAGCGACGAGGATTTCCGCACGCTCGTGCGCGCATGGTTCGAGGCCGAATATCCGGCCGACCTACGCTATCCGCCGCGGCGGCTGCATTGGAACGAAATCAAGGAGTGGTCGCTCAAGCTCTCCCGCCAGGGCTGGCTGGCCCCGAACTGGCCGCGCGAATACGGCGGGATGGGACTCGGCCCGAGCAAGCTCATGGTCTTCATCGAGGAGCAGGAACGCTGGGGCGTCGCGCGCGCACCCGATATGGGCATCACCATGGTCGGCCCGCTGCTCATCAAGCACGGCACTCCCGAGCAACGCAGCGCTTATCTGCCGAAGATCCTCGCCGGCGAGAACATCTGGTGTCAGGGCTATTCGGAACCTAACGCGGGATCGGATCTCGCGAGTCTGCGTACCGAAGCGATCATCGACGGCGATGATTTCGTGGTCACCGGCCAGAAGACGTGGACGACACTCGCGCAGGACGCGACGCACATCTTCCTGCTCGTGCGTACCGACAAGGCCGCGAAGAAGCAGGCCGGCATCAGTTTCCTGCTCGTCGACATGAATACGCCGGGCATCACGGTGCGGCCCATCCGTAACCTCGCCGGCAATCCCGAATTCTGCGAGCTCTTCTTCGACGCCGTGCGGGTGCCGCGTGCGAACCTCGTCGGCGAGATGAACAAGGGCTGGACTATCGCCAAGGCGCTGCTCGGCTTCGAGCGCGTCTTCCTCGGCAGTCCGAAGCAGTCGCAGTACGCCTTGCAGCGTCTCGCCAGAATCGCGACCGAACGCGGCCTCTTCGCCGACGCTGCGTTCAGCGAGCGCTACACCCGTCTGCGTCTCGACGTCCTCGATCTCGAGGCGTTCTACAGGCGTTTCGCCGCAATCGTGAAGAGCGGCGGCACGCTCGGCCCCGAGGTCTCGCTGCTCAAGATCTGGGCGACGGAAACCTATGCGCGGCTCACCGAGGCCATGCTCGAAGCAGCGGGCCCCGACGGCGGTACCCTCGGCCAGGTCGCGTTCGGTGCGAGCGAAATCGACGCCGTGGCGGCGTTCTACAACGCCCGCCCGGCGACAATCTACGGCGGCGCGAACGAGATCCAGCGCAATATCGTCGCGAAGGGCGTGCTGGATCTCCCCGACGAGTGAGCCCGCCGTTCAACGGCCGCCCGGCGCGTGGAGATCGACGAGCCCGACCTTCAGCGCGATGAGACAGAGCTCGACGTCCGTCTGGACATTGAGCTTCTTGCGCATATTGCACCGATGGGTCTGGACGGTCTTCTCCGTCACGCCATTGCGGCGCGCGATTTCCTTGACCGTGAAGCCGCGCGCGATGTCGCCGAGCACCGCGGATTCCTTCGCCGTCAGCCCGCGCACTTTCTCGATCGGTCCCGAGCCCATGTTGCAGGTCGCGAGGAACGCCGCGACCTGCGGACTCACCGCCATGTCGCCGGCCGCGACGCGCTTGATGCCGTCGATGATCTCCTTCACGCCGACGCGTTTGGAGATGAATCCGAACGCGCCGCTCTCGAGCAGCGCCGCGGGATGATAGTCCGAGTCGTGCATCGAGAGTCCGATGATCCGCAAATGCGGGCAGGCCGCGAGCAACTGGCGCGCGACACCGATGCCGTCCTCCTGCTCGAGCTCGATGTCGAGCAACAGGATGTCGACGGCCTGATTGCGCACGAGCTGCAGGGCCGCGGCACCGCGGTTCACGAGCCCGACGATGTGCAGCGCGCTGTCGCCGGCGAGGCGGTGCGCGAGCAATTCGCCGAGGAACTTGTGGTCATCGACGATCGCAACGCGATAAGGGACTTTGAGCGGTCTGGCGAGCATGGCATTGCACTCCTTGCAGAAGGGTCGCCCCTGACTGTGTCGCGGACCAGCTTGTCCGTGACGCCACGCCGGGTGCTCTCGAGGCCCCGGCATTCCATTCCAAGACCAAAGGCCGCCCCTGTCTGACGCCGATCCCGGCGCGGCCACGGCAAGGTCGGAAGCGGCGGCCCGGGAAGCGGGCCGCCAGGACGGATTCTAGCCGTAGCCGGCGCGCTCACCAAGCATGCGGCTGAACTTTCACTTCGCGTTCGTTGCGCGCGTCAGCTCGAGATGCAGGATCGGATTCGGCAACTGGCGCTCGGATTCGCACCAGGCCGCGCCGAGCGTCACGCCGTCCTCGCTCCGGTGCTCCCAGGGCTTCGCCGCCGTGTAAGGCGTCGGCAGCAGGGTCTGAAGCTTCCTGTCGAGCGCGTCGCGCGCAGCCGTGCAATCGGCGAGCGAGGCGAATGCGCGTTCCGCGTGGATGAAGTCGACGATCTTGCCTTCGCGCAGGATACGCATTTCCGTGTCGTGGAAAATCGCATTGACGACCTTGTCGACGATCGGGATGCGCATCGTATAGAACGGCTCGACCTTGGCCGGCAATCCGTAATCGTAGGAGTGCGTGAGCGGCAGACCGGGCTGCCCGCCGAAGGCGAGCACGAACTGCGGATTCTCGGTGGCGCCGTGCGCGTAACCGGTGGAAAAGAGCGTGAGGGCGAGCAGGGCCGAAAATTTCGCGTTGCGCATCGATAGGCTGGTCCGGGTTGTGGCCCCGGCGCGCGGGGCGTTTGGCAGAGAGTCTCGGGCGATTATATGCGATGCACACCGCGCAAAAGAAAACCCCGCCATGCGGCGGGGTCCTCGTCGCCATCACCGGTCGACCGTCTCACTTGAACGCGGGCATGACTTCCTTCGCGAAAAGCTCGACCGAGGTCATCGCGTCCTTGCCGCGGATGCCGGGCATGTGCATCCAGCACACGCATTCCGTGCAGCCGAGGCCGTCGCGGTATTTCTTGATTTCCCGGGTTGCGAACTCCGGCGTGCCCACGATGTAACGCTTCTTCAGGTTCTCGAAGTCCACCGTGTTCATGTCCGTCACCACGCTGCCGTCGTCGTTGCGCAGCGCGCGCTCTCCGGCCTGGGAGGCGCGGCCGTAGAGCTCGCGGTAGAGGTGATTGATGGCCGGAGCGGCGAGCTCCTCCGCTTTCGCCTGCGTCGGCGCGACGAATACCTGGCGGATGATCGGCCGCGCGGGAATCGTCCAACCGATCTCCTTCGCCATGACTTCATAGGGCTGGAAGTGGTGGCGCAGCTCCTCGACACCGTGACGCGGCGACATGATCTGAATCGCGTGTCTCTTGGCCGCGCGCTGCAGCGACTTCGTCGCCGAGACGCCGTACCAGATTTCCGGATACGGCTTCTGCACGGGCTTCGGCGTCATCACCGTGGGCGGCACCTTGAAGTACTTGCCCTGGAATTCGAACTCGTCTTTCGTCCACGCCGTGACCATGAGATCGAGCGCTTCCTCCATGCGGCCCACGCGCTCGGCGCGCGGAATGCCGTGCGCGGCGAATTCCTCTTCGATGTAGCCCGGCGCGACGCCGAGGATGATGCGGCCTTGGGCGATGTTGTCGAGCACGGCGATGTCTTCGGCGAGCTTGAGCGGCGCGTACATCGGCAGCAGCAGCACGGCCGTGCCGATCTTCATCTTCTTCGTCACCGCCGCCATCGCGCCCATCGTGGGGATCGGACCCGGGCAGAGGCCGTCCGTCTGCACGTGATGGGTGGCGAGGAAGGCCGAGTTGTAACCGAGCTCTTCCGCGCGCGGCAGGCAGGCGAGCATGTCCTGATAGGGTTCGTGCCAGGCAATGCCGCAGCCGGGCGGCAACTGGAAGGTGAACAGCAAGCCGAACTTCATGGATGTGACCTCTCTTTCTCTTCGGATGTGGTGCCGCGGACGGCGCCTTCGTGCGTCACAGGTTGACGGCCGTGACCGTGCAACCGATGTCCTTCAGCCGCTGCTTGATGGCCGCGGCGACCTGCACCGCGTTCGGTCCGTCGCCGTGAATGCAGAGGCTCTCCGCGTCGAGCTCGACGAGCGTGCCGTCCATCGCCTGCACTTTGCCCGTCTCGACGTAGCGCTGGACCTGATCGCAGGCGAACGCGACATCCGTCTCGTGCTTGTGGCGCTGGATGACGAGCGAGCCGTCGGCGGCGTACTGCAGATCGGGATAGATCTCTCCCACGACGCGGATCCCGAGGTTCTTGCACGCCGTCGGGAGCGCTGCGCTCGTCGGCGCGGGCCAGTACAGCATCGGCTTGTCGGTGAGCTTCCGGATCGCCTCGGCGACCGCCTCGGCGAGATCCTGCTGCGCTTTCAGCACGGAGTAGAACGCGCCATGCGGCTTGATGTGATGGAGCTTCAGCCCGTGCACGGCGAGCGAGGCCTGCAGCGCGCCGACCTGGTAGACGACATAGGCATGCGCGTCGTCGGGCGTGATGTTCATGAAGCGCCGGCCGAAGCCGAGCAGATCCGGCAGCCCCGGGTGCGCGCCTATCTCGATCTTGTGTTCTTTCGCGAGCTTGACGGTGTTGAGCATCGTGAGCGGATCGCTCGCATGGAATCCGCAGGCCACGTTCGCGGTCGTGATGTAGGGCATCATCCCGGCGTCGTCACCCATGTTCCAGTTACCGAAGCTCTCGCCCATGTCGCAGTTGACGTCCATCCGGCTCAACATCGCATTGCCCTCCAATAGAAACAGCTTCGCCGGAGTTTACCCGCCACCCGGAGCCATCGCCATACAGCAGCGGATGTCCTCACCGGCAGCCCTCTGCGCGACCGAAACCGCAAATTCCCGACCCCGGCCCATGCGTCCGCGCAAGTTTTCACCGCCGCCCGCCCCCGCACCGGTCGGCCTGCGGAAAACCACGCATGTCGAGCCCGTCCAAGCCCAATTCATTTGACACACCAGAGCCCGATCCCGATAATCCCCGCTCCCGCGCGCCCGTAGCTCAGTTGGATAGAGTACCTGGCTACGAACCAGGGGGTCGGAGGTTCGAATCCTTCCGGGCGCGCCAGATCGAAAAAGCCGGCCTCGCGCCGGCTTTTTCGATCTGATGGGTCCCGGTTGACGAGAAGCTCGGGGTTCGACCGATTCGCAAAGCGAATCGGGACGCGCGGAGCGCGCCCCGCAGGGGTGAGCGCACGCAACGAGCGTGCGCGAAGCTATCTTTCCGATCCCGTCAGCTCGTCGATGAGCCGCGCGCGTGCAGCGGCCGCACGCCGTTTCGACCTGCGGGCGCGGCGAGCAGCGCTAAGGCCGCCGCGAACAGCGCAACCGCCGGCGGTAACGGCACGGTGGAGGCTTCGACGAACTGTACGGTGAACGGCAGGCTCGCGAGATCGAACGTTCCGGTGGGATCGCTGAGTCCGGTGATCGCGAGGTGCGAGGTGTTCGCGAAATTCGCGCCGAGCAGGCCGAAGGTGTAGTCCAGCCCTCCGAAATCCGCCATCGCAGTCTGGGTCAGATTGAAGTGGTAGCTGCCCACGGCGGTATTGGTCGACGAGTCGTAGAAGAAATTCGCGACGAGACCGTCGAGCAGCGCGAAATGATTGAACACCCGTACTTCATCGAAGGGCAGCCACTCCAGTCCGCCGATGACGTCCACCCCGCCCGGGACCGTGCCGGCCGGATAGAAGTCATCGAGCGTCCAGTCCTGATACGCCGACAGTTCCGCCGGGCCCGCGCCCTGGGCATGGCCGCGCACCGTCACTTCACCCGCGGAGAGGTATTCGCTGCCGCGCATCAGCGATTCGCGGAAACTGGCCGAGCTGTACCAACTGATGTTCGACGAATAGCCGAGGTAGCCCGTGGTCTGATGGACGAAGTTCGCGGCGAGCGGACAACCGTTCGGACAGCGCGCCGCGAATTCGGCCACGGCGGCCGGGCTCTGCGATAGATCGGCGACGACCCAGGCATTGAGGTCGATCCTGACGGTTGCCGAAGCGCTGCCGACGCGGTTGCCCCAACTCCTCGCGACCGCCGCGACGCCGGCGTCGATTCCCGAGTCGGCATACGTTCTGCCGTTGGCTAATCCACCTTTGGCCAGGGCGAATCCTCCGGCGTTCGTTTCCGGGTCGACTGCTTCGGCGAAGACATTCGGCAGCGGAATCCAGGGCAACTCCCGGACGGGTCGCCCGGGGTCATTGAATTTCTGGGTGTAAAGATTCGGCGCCGTACCGCATGCGTCGTGCATCCCGGCCTCGGTGAGGAGCAAGGTAGCTTTAGCGGTCGGTCCGAGCGCGCAGCTCAGCGCCAGCACGAAGAACGATGAGCAGGCGCGCCGCGCGCCGCGGCGATCTCCGTCGCTGCTCATGCGCGTTGTCCCGCTCGCGGCGCCGGCGCCGGGACGGCCGTTCCGGGCACGCTGGAGAGCGTTCGCCACAGCATCGGTTCCGGGAACGCGTCGTGCCGCCCGCAACGGGGCCGAACGTGAGAGCTCGATAACGGCATGGGGCCCTCCGTGTCGTGTCCGACGCAAGCGCCGGACCTCGAGGTGAACGAAATTCGACGCGGCCTGACGCAGGGCAGCCGTCCCGACCACGACGCGCCCGGTACAAGCTAGAGCGCCCGCCGGGATGAGGAAATCGGACAAATGTAGTACGACATTCGACATGGATCGGCGCCACGACGCCGCGCGAGGAATCGTCCGGTGTGGACGGCACTTTCGCGGCGCGGATGGCACCCGTTCGTTCGTCGACGAGCAAGAGATCGGTGAACGTACCCCCGACGTCCACTCCTAAATAGACGGTGACTCATGGCGGCACGCGATGATCTTGTTCTGGTATACGGGACCGCCGTGAGCGGCAGCACTTCGGTCCAACGGTCATGAAGTTTGTGCAGCGCCCGCAATCATGAAGGACGCGAAGAGGGAATTGGGGTCAGGTTCGATTTCGCGGCCAACGTAATGGCGCGTACCCGGGCGCTCGCCCGCGAATTCGAACCTGACCCCATTTCCCGCCGGCGCCGCCGCTCTTTCACGGCAAACCTATAGCATCGAAATCTCCGCGCAAATGCGGGTTTTTTTGTCGCGATGCCGCATCGATGGCGCTCGCGGCGTGTATTGCGGTGCGATTCCGCGCTCGCGCCACAGGTCGTACGTCAGCCGTGCCGTCGGCGCCGCAAATTCCGACAAGTGAGTCCAATGTGGTAGCGACGCGGTGCGCCGAGGCGTTGCCGATTTTGAGATCCACGCCCTGTCGATCCCGGTCCGCATTCGGGCACGGCTCGCTAATGCTGAAGTCCGGCCAAGGGAGGGCTCCATCGTGCCGGACGACGTGCTCGCGCTGTTCGCCGCCATGCGCTGGCAGGACTGGGCCGGGAATGCCTGTTACACCCTGCTCGCACTCTCGTACGTCTTCACGAACATGCTGTGGCTGCGCGTGCTCGCAATCGTCTCGCTCGGCTTCGAAGCCGTTTACTTCTGTTTCGGCGCCTCCGAGCCCTCGTGGGTCGGGATCGCCTGGAACGTGGCGTTCGTCGCGATCAACGCGGTGATGCTCGTGCTCCTGCTGCATGAACGTCGGCTGCTCCTGCTCAGCGCCGACGAGGCGATCCTGAAGCGCGGACTGTTCGCGGATCTCGATGCCATGAATTTCGGCCGCCTGCTCCGCATCGGCGAGTGGGTGGAACTGCCACGCGGTGCGGTGTTGACGCGCGAGGGGGAGCCGGTCGATTCGTTCTACGTGATCGCGGACGGTCTCGCCGAGGTCGACGTCGCGGGCCACATCGTCTCCATCCTGCAGAACGGATCCTTCGTCGGCGAAATGAGTCTGCTCACGAATGCGCGGGCTTCGGCGACCGTGACGACGCTCGCCGTCTGCCGCGGGTTTCGCGTCGGGCAATCCGCGCTCGTCGCGCTGCTGTCCCGTCATCCCGAAATACGGGCGGGGCTCGATCGCACGATCGGCCGCGACCTGGCCCGCAAACTGAGGAACACCCGCGGCCGGCCGATGGGCATGAATCGAGCCGGCGAGCTCGGCAGCGGTTGAATGGGCAACCCGCCGGCGCCGGGCTCGCTCCTAGGATTCGATCGGGTGCACGCGCCCGGTGCGATCCCTCACGAAAGCCCCGAGATGTCGAGCACGTGATTGCGCAGCCAATCGTTCAGGTATTCGAGCACGTCGAGCCGCGACACGTCCCGGCCTTCGCGCAGCCTGTCGCAGACGGCGACGATCCGGCGCGAAAACTCGCGGTGCTGCGCGACGTGGGCGCCCGCAACCGCGGAACAGGCCAGGTCGTAGCCGACGCGTTTCATCAATTCCTCTTCCGTCACGAAGTGCAGGACCGCGTAAGCGAGGAGGTCACGGACAATCTGTCCGGGCAGCGCGTTCTCCCGCGAAGCGAGCAGGCGCCGGTTCGCGTCGCACAGGGTATCGACCAGGAACCTGTGCTGCCGGTCGATCGTCGCCACGCCCGTCGCCATGTCGTCCGACCACTCGATCGCTTCGAAAGGGAGCACTACGGGCATGACGGCATCCGGTGCGCCTGGAATTCGAGGTGCCAGGTCTCGAGCTCCCCGGCGGGCATCGGCCGCCCGAACCCATAGCCCTGGACGACGGCACAGCCGCGCGCGACGAGATTGCGGGCTTGCAATTCGGACTCCACCCCTTCGGCGACGACGCGCAGGCCGAAGGCCCGGCCGAGGCCGATGACGCCTTCGACGATGGCCTGGTCCTCCGCATCCTCGAGCATGCCGCGGACGAAGGACTGATCGATCTTCAGCTCCTCGACGCTCAGCCGGCGCAGGTACACCAGTGAGGAATAGCCGGTGCCGAAATCGTCGAGCGAAAAACCGATCCCCATCGCCAGGCATTCGACGATCACGGATTCGATCGGCGCGAGCTCCTCGAGATCCGACGTTTCCACGATCTCCATCAGCAGCCGCCTGCCGGGCATTTCCGGCCAGTGCCGGACTACGGCGTTGCGCAGGTCCTCGATGAAGGTGGGCGATTTCAGATGGCGCGGGAAGACGTTGATGCTGATCGGGACGTCGAGCGCGCCCTCGTGCCAGGCGCCCTCGGGAAGTCGATTTGCAGAGTGCCGATCATGCCAGGGTAGCGGCATGCCGGTCGGAATTCGTACTCCGCGAGTCGCACCGCGCGCAACAGGCGGCGCAGCGCGAAGCCCGCAGTCGCGGTACTGATGTCGTGCCACTTTTCGGGCTCGTCGCGCTGGCGCCGCCCGGCACGGCGAGCGTCACGAGCGCCCGGCTCGCGGGCGGTCAGCCGAACCGGACCGGAAGGGCGCCCAGCACCCGGAAGAACGACGGCGACCAGGCAACGCCGCGCTCGACGATCGCAGGGCGCTCCACGCGCCGCACGAATTCGCCGATGGCCGCACGGGTGTCGAGGCGCGCGAGCTGATGGCCGAGACAGTAATGCTCGCCGCCGCCGAACGCGAGGTGCGGCGGTCCCTTGCGGGCGACATCGAAGCGATCGGGGTCATCGAAGACCGCGGGATCGCGGTTCGCCGAGCCGAGCATGGCGGCGCAGGCGTGCGTGCACCTCGCCATCCTCGTCGAGCATGAATTCGCGGAAGCTGTCGCGCCGATCGTCGGGATCGAAATTCGGGTTCGTGCCGTCGCTCAGCGTCATGCGCGTCGGCGCGTTCTCGAACACCTCGACGATGTCGGCGTAGCGGGAGATGCGCCACGGGCCGAGCGGTGTCCGGTTCACGGGCGGGTGCTCCCGCAAGGGCTTCAGCGCCGGGCAGGGATCGTCGCGAAACGCGGGCGACACCGGGTTCGCACCGGCCCAGTCCGTATCGCTCGGCGCAACCAGGCCATCGACGGTCATCTTCGTTCTCGCGCGCGAGTCATGTCGGAATCTCGGGCGCACGAGTTTCCGCGCCCGCGACCGATGCGCCCCCTTCGTCGGCACATCCTCTGGTGCTCAGCTCCCGCTGCACCTCATTCCTTCGCCGCGCTCTCCTTCTTCCCCCGCGCGCTCGACACCGGCGCGATGCCGAGCGGCAGCGCGCTCTCCTTGAGGTACCGGAGCACGAAGCTCGACTTCGTGTGCCGGATGCCGGGGATCTTGTAGAGCTTCTCGCGGAGCAGGCGCTCGTAGTCGCGCGTGTCGCGCACCGCGATGCGGATGAGATAGTCGTAATCGCCGGAGATCAGAAAAGCCTCGATCACTTCGGGGATTTCGGCGAGCGTGCGGCCGAATTCGAAGAGGATCTGATCGCTGTGATTGTCGAGTGTGACCTGCACGAGCACGGTTTCCGCGAATCCGACCTCGATCTGGTTGATGCGCACGCTGTAGCCCTGGATTATCCCGTCGGATTCCATGCGCTTGATGCGGTTCCAGCAGGGCGTGGGCGAGAGCGCGACTTTTTCGCTGATTTCTTGCAGGCTCGCGCGGCTGTCCTGCTGCAATACGCTCAGGATCGCGAGGTCGAACTTGTCGAGGGCCATGGACGCACTCCTCCGCGGCGAAGAAAAATATTTTTTTTAGTGTGCCGGTTCCGGAGCACAAGAGACACCTTTTCTGCGGGATCGGCACTAAGATGGCTCCAGCGTAGACGACCGTCGCGACGGGTTTCCGGACGCCGGAATCGCGCTACGGAAGCACTGAGCTCCGGCCGCGACCACCACCCCGCGCCGCCGCCGGAACCGGACCCCTGCCGTCGGATCGCCGGCCCGGGATATCCTGGACGTTGCGCCTGGTCTACCGGCACAGGCGCGCACTGAACGGCGGCGGCACCCTATCCGGGTGCCCGTCACCCGAGGAGAGGCTCATGCAGAACGTCACGCTCGAGGACAAGTACGTCTCGGACCACGGACGGATCTATCTCACCGGCATCCAGGCGCTCGTGCGGCTGATGCTCGTGCAGCGGCGCCGCGACGCCGCCGCGGGCTTGAACACCGGCGGCTTCGTCTCCGGCTATCGCGGCTCGCCGCTCGGCGGCCTCGACGAAGCGCTGTGGCAGGCGCAGCAGCATCTCGCAGCCCACCATGTCGTCTTCCAGCCGGGCGTGAACGAGGAGCTCGCCGCGACCGCGGTGTGGGGCACGCAGCAGGTGGAATTCACCGGCGGCTCGGACTACGACGGTGTGTTCGCGCTGTGGTACGGCAAGGGACCGGGCGTCGATCGCTGCGGTGACGTGTTCAAGCATCTGAACTTCGCCGGCACCGCGCGACACGGCGGCGTGCTGCTCGTCGCGGGCGACGATCACGGCGCGTATTCGTCCACGCTGCCGCATCAGAGCGATCACCTGTTCTCCGCCTCGATGATCCCGGTGCTCTATCCCTGCAACGTGAACGAGTACATCGAGCTCGGCCTGCACGGCTTCGCGATGTCGCGCTTCTCGGGCTGCGCGGTCGGCTTCAAGGCGCTCGCCGACACCGTCGAGTCCTCGGCCTCCATAGAGGCGGATCCATTCCACGTCCAGACGCCTCTGCCCGAGGATTTCGTGATGCCGGAGGGCGGACTGAACTGCCGGCAGTCCTTCGATCTGCTCGGCATCCAGGCCCGCAAGCAGGAAGCGCTGATGCAGGACTACAAGATCTACGCCGCGCTCGCCTACGCCCGTCGCAACAGGCTCAACCGCACGACGATCGACGCGCCGAACGCGAAGCTCGGCATCATCGCCTCCGGCAAGTCCTACATGGACGTGCTCGAGGCGCTCGAAGAGCTCGGTATCGACGAGGCGAAGGCGGCGCGCGTCGGTATCCGGCTCTTCAAGGTGTCGATGCCCTGGCCGCTCGAGCCCGACGGCGTGCGCGAGTTCGCGCGCGGCCTCGAGGAGATCCTCGTCATCGAGGAGAAGCGGCAGATGGTCGAGTACCAGTTGAAGGAGCAGCTCTACAACTGGCAGCCGGACGTGCGCCCGCGCGTGATCGGCAAGTACGACGACCAGGGCGAGTGGGTGCACCCGCGCGGCGAATGGCTGTTGCCGGCGAAGGTCGATTTCTCCATCGCGCAGATCGCCCGCGTCATCGCCTCGCGCATCGCGCGCTTCCACCAGAGCGATTCGATCGCCGCGCGTCTCGCCTTCCTCGAGGCGAAAGAGGCCGTCATCTCGAAGACCGTCGACACGCCCGTGCGCCCGCCCTACTACTGCTCCGGCTGCCCGCACAATTCCTCGACGAAGGTGCCGGACGGCAGTCTCGCGCTCGCGGGCATCGGCTGCCACGTCATGGCGACGGCGATCTATCCCGAGCACACGAAGACGACGTGCCAGATGGGCGGGGAGGGCGTGTCGTGGATAGGCCAGGCGCCGTTCTCGAAGCGCCGTCACGTGTTCGCGAATCTCGGCGACGGCACGTATTTCCATTCCGGCTCGCTCGCGATCCGCGCCGCGGTCGCCGCGAACGTGAGCATCACCTACAAGGTGCTCTACAACGACGCGGTCGCGATGACCGGCGGTCAGCCGATCGACGGCACGCTCACCGTGCCGATGCTCGCGCGCCAGATCGCGGCGGAAGGTGTCGCACGCATCGCGCTCGTCAGCGAGATGCCGGAGCGCTATGCGGACTGCACGGCGCTGCCGCCCGGTGTCAGCGTACACCCGCGCACCGAGCTCGATGCCGTGCAGCGCGAGCTCCGCGACGTGCCCGGCGTTACCGTGCTCATCTACGACCAGACCTGCGCCGCCGAGAAGCGCCGCCGGCGCAAGCGCGGCACGTATCCG
This sequence comes from Gammaproteobacteria bacterium, assembly GCA_016209015.1. GTDB lineage: Bacteria > Pseudomonadota > Gammaproteobacteria > JACQWY01. The sequence goes on from JACQWY010000021.1 coordinate 23,834, forward strand.
CAGAGCCCGTTGCGTGCCTTCATCAACGAGGCGGTCTGCGAGGGCTGCGGCGATTGCGGCGTGCAGTCGAACTGCACCTCGATCCTGCCCGTCGAGACGGCGCTCGGCCGCAAGCGCACGATCGATCAATCGTCCTGCAACCAGGATCTGTCCTGCGTGAAAGGCTTCTGCCCGAGCTTCGTCACGCTCGAGGGCGCAACACCGCGCCGCGCCGCGGCGCAGGCCGGCGTCGAGCCCGCGGCGCTCGCGCCACTGCCCGCACCCGTCGTCCCCGAGCCCGGCCACCAGCCGTACAACATCCTCATTACCGGCATCGGCGGCACGGGCGTCATCACCGTCGGCGCGCTGCTCGGCATGGCGGCGCATCTCGAGGGCAAGGGCACGTCCGCGCTCGACATGACCGGCATGTCGCAGAAGAACGGCGCGGTCACTTCCCACGTCCGCATCGCGCGCGAGCCCACGGACATCCACGCCCAGCGCATCGCGACGGGCGAGGCGGATCTGATCCTCGGCTGCGACATGCTGACGGCGGGTGCGGCGGACGCGATCGCGAAGACCCGCCCCGGCCGCACGGTCGCGGTGATCAATCTCCACGAACAGCCGATCGGCCCTTTCGCGCAGCGGCCCGACTGGCAGTTCCCGGCGGCCCGCGTGCGCGAATCGATCGACACGGCGACCGCGGGGCGCGCCCATTTCGTCGAGGCGACCCGTCTCGCGACGGCGCTCACGGGCGACTCGATCGCGGCGAACCTCTTCATGCTCGGCTATGCCTGGCAGCGCGGGCTCGTTCCGCTCGGCGAGGCGTCGATCCGCCGCGCAATCGAGTTGAACGGCGTCGCCGTCGCGGCGAACGAGCGCGCGTTCACGTGGGGCCGGCAGGCCGCGGCGAACCCCGAGGCCGTCGAGCGCGCGGCGGGCCTCACGCCGCCCGCGCGACTGCCGGAGACGCTCGAGCAGCTCGTCGCGGATCGCTCGGCCCGCCTCGAGGCCTATCAGAACGCGGCTTACGCACGGCGCTATGCCGAGTTCGTCGAGCACGTGCGTCGCGTCGAGGCGGTCCGCACCGGCGGCGAGGCGATCGCGAAGACCGTGGCCCGTCAGCTCTTCAAGCTCATGGCCTACAAGGACGAGTACGAAGTCGCGCGGCTCTACACGGACGGCGCGTTCGAGCGCACGCTGCGCGAGGCGTTCGAAGGCGACTACCGTCTGCGCTACGAGCTCGCGCCGCCGCTCTTCGCGAAGAAGGATGCCGCGGGTCGCTTGTCGAAGCGGCAGTACGGCAGTTGGTTGCGCGGTCCGTTGAAGCTCCTCGCCCGGCTGCGCGTCCTGCGCGGTACGGCCTTCGACGTATTCGGGTACACGGCGGAGCGCCGCACCGAACGCCAGCTCATCGAGGACTATCGGGTCGCGATGGCCCGCGCAGTCGAGACACTCGAGGCCGCCACCGGGCCGGTGGTGCTCGAGCTCGCGGCGCTGCCCGAGGACATTCGCGGCTTCGGGCACGTCAAGGCGGCGAACCTCGAGAAAGTGCGCGCGCGCTGGACGGCGCTCGAAGCGCGGCTCACGGGCCTCCACCGCGCGGCGCGGTGCGCGGCGTGAGCCGCGGTCCGCGCACGCGATCGCGCTGATTTCCCAGAAAAAGGAAGCTCTGAATGAGTCCCTCCTGGACTTTTCAGAGCACGGTCGGCAAGAAGCGTGGTTCTTGCCGATCGTGCGTGAACGATGGCTTGCGCCACTGCTCCCTGCGCCGCAGGGAGCTCGGAACTTGTTCTGAGCTTCCAAAACTCGGGAACTGCCGCTCGTTTACACGATTGGAATAGATCATGCCAGCGTCGCCGGGCAGCCGGCACGTATACTGTGCCCGCACTTCACCTCCGGCACGATGCCGGCAATCGGACGAGAGACGTGGACATCTCGAGTCGAGTCGACAACTCGCACGCCATCAGCATGACCGCACGTCTGCGGCTCGAATTCCTCGTGCCGCTGATCGGGGCCATCGTCGTCCTGCTCGCGATCTGGATGCGCATCCTCTACGTGCAGCATCGGGAAGCCGTCGCGCACGAGGGCCGCGAAGCCGAGGAGAACATCGCGCGCGTCTACCGCGGCAACGTCGCCCGCGAAGCGCAACTGCTCTCGGCGCTGATGGACACGCTCCAGCTCGACGAGCGGCTGCGCGCTGCGCTCGCCGCGCGCGATCGCCCGGCACTGCTCGCGGCGGCGGCGCCGCTCTATGCGCGGTTGCGCCGTGATCACGGCATCACGCATTTCTATTTCTCGGATCCCGGTCGCGTGATCCTCCTGCGCGTTCATCAGCCCGAGCGCCAGGGCGACGTCATCACGCGGCACACGACGAGAGAAGCGGAGCGCACCCGCAACACGGCGAGCGGCATGGAGCTCGGTCCATTCGGCACGTTCACGCTGCGCGTGGTCAAGCCGTGGATCGAAGGCGGCACGCTCCTCGGTTACGTCGAGCTCGGCATCGAGCTCGATCGGATGCTGCGCTCGGAGGAGATGTTCGAGGGCGTGCCGCTCTTTCCGCTCATCGCGAAACGCTACGTCGATCGGGCGCGCTGGGAGGAGGGCATGCGCATGCTCGGCCGCAGCGCGGCGTGGGATCAGTTCCAGGACGTCGTATTGAGCTCGCAAGTCGTCGAGGCGATGCAGCCGGAGCTCCGCGATGCGCTGCTCGGGCGCCTCGCGGGCGGTTTGCCGGCGTCGGGCGACGAGCTCGAGATCGCGCACGAGGGCGCCGTGTATCGCGCGGCCTTCATCCCGCTCGTGGATGCCGATGCGCGGAACGTCGGCACGCTCGTCGCGCTCGTGAACATTTCGGAGAGCCTCGTCGCGGCACGGTCCGCGTCGTACGCAGGTGCGACCATCGGCGTCGGCATCGCGATCGGCCTCGCCGTCTTCTTCCACTGGCTCGTCGGACGTCTCGCGCGACGACTCGAGCGCGACGAGCGCGAGCTGAAGCGGCTCGCGGTATGCGATTCGCTCACGGGCCTCGAGAACCACGGCCAGTTCTTCACGCTGCTCGCCCGCGAGCTCGAGCGCGGCAAACGCTTCAGGCGGCCCGTGTCGCTGCTGATGCTCGACATCGACGAGTTCAAGGCCGTGAACGATACGTACGGCCACCAGGCCGGCGACTCGGTCCTCGCCCGCCTCGCGACGCAGATCCACTCGAGCCTGCGCAGCGTCGACAGCGCGTGCCGCTATGGCGGCGAGGAGTTCAGCGTGATCCTGCCCGAGACCGACGTGTACGGCGCCTCGGAAATCGCCGAGCGCCTGCGCGCGGCGATTGCGGCGACGCGTTTCGAAGCGCCCGACGGACTTGCCCTGCCCGTCACCGTCAGCATCGGTGTCGCGACGTGGCCCACGCACGCCGACGGCATCGACCGGCTCGTCTCGGCAGCCGATGCGGCGCTCTATCGGGCGAAGCGCGGGGGACGCAATCGCGTCGTCGCCGCCGACGGGCATTGAGGACCCGGGACGGCGCGAAGCCGGGTCCTCCGGTATCCTGTCGTCCTCCGCCAGCCGGCGGTTGCGGTCCACGTTGCCGAAGCGAGCCCATGAGCACTTCCGAATCCACCGACGAGGTCCCCGAGGACGGTTACGCGGGCGAGCTCGCGGAAGCCGTCGTCGTCCCGGAGACCCACGCCCCGGCCGAAGCGCACGCCATGCGCGGCCTCGCGTTGCTGCTGTGCGCGCTGTTCTGCTTCGCGTGCATGGATACGACCGCGAAATATCTCGCCGCGAGCTATCCCGTGCCGCTCGTGATGGCGGTGCGCTATGCCGTGAACTTCGCGCTGATGATCGTGCTGCTCGCGCCGCGCCAGGGTCGCGCGCTCGTCGCGACGCAACGCACGGGCCTCGTGATGTTCCGGGGCGTGAGCCTCGTGCTCGCTTCGCTCTTCGTCGGGCTCGCCCTCCAGCGCATGCCCGTCGCCGAGACGACGGCATTCATCTTCCTCGGCCCGATGCTGGTCGTGCTGATCGCGCGCCCCGTGCTCGGTGAGCGCATCGGCGCGATCGGCTGGACCGCGGCGCTCGCCGGGATGGGCGGCGTGATGCTGATCGCGCGGCCGGGCAGCGGACTCGACGGACTCGGCATCGTCTTCGGGCTCGGCGCCGCGCTCTCCAATGCCACGTATCAATTGCTGTCGCGGATCCTGGTCGCGACCGAGCGCACGGTCGCACTGCTGTTCTACACCGCGATCGCCGGCACGGTGTGCTTCGGACTCAGCCTGCCCTGGTTCTGGGGCGGCCCGCCGCCGACGCCGAAGCTCGTCGTGCTGTTCCTGAGCCTCGGCGTCTTCGGCGGTGTCGGACACTTTCTCTTCACCGCCGCGTTCCGTCACGCCCCGGCCTCGATCCTCGCGCCGGCGAATTATCTGCAGATGCTGTGGTCGGGACTGCTCGGCTGGCTCGTGTTCAGTCACGTGCCGGATCGGCTCACCGTCGTCGGCATGGCGATCGTCGCGGGCTCGGGCATCATGATCGCGGTGAATACGCACGTGGCGCACGCGAGGCGCGGCGGCAGGCTTCGTAGATCCGATTAGCCGCAGGCGTAATCGGACGTTCGGCGCCGCGCGCGTGGCGTCATAAAGTTACCCACAGGGGTCGGAGGGACTTTTGCGATTCATAGGATGTGCCGACGCAGGAGGCGCATCGATCGCGGTCTTGTTAGCGGGCGTCGGGATGCCTTTGTTCGGGCGCTCTGGAAGCCGGGGTCAGACCCGCGTGGATAACTCGGAAGCCGGGGTCAGACCCGCGTGGATAACTCGCTGCGCGAGTTGTCCACCCGCATCTGACCCCTCTACCACCCGCATCTGACCCCTCTACCACCCGCATCTGACCCCTCTACCACCCGCATCTGACCCCTTTCTCACGCGGCGACGTGGATGTCCGCGAGGATCGGATCGCGGGAGACGGCGATCTCGTTGTCGATCTGCGCGCCGCAGCACGGGCAGTGGAAGCGGCGGAAGCTCACCTCATCGTCGATGAAACGCGCGGGATCGCCGATCAGCGGATTCGAGGCCGAGACCGGCAGGTCTTCGCGCAGGCAGGCGTCCTTGTAGTTCGCGGTCGTGGCACCGAGATCCGCCGAGCACTTCGCGCAGGCCCAGTAGCTGCCTGCCGCATCGCGCTTCACGTGCAGGTTCACGCTCGCCTCGCAGAGCAGACGGCCCTCGCGGACGCGGCCCTGCGCGCCGTGCTTCGCGACGAACGCGGCGCGGAGCTCCGCGCGACGCCTGGTCGTCGCCGCGGCGTCCACGCGGTCGTTCGCATCGAGCACCGCACCGTAGATCCCGACCGCGGCCTCGGGCGTTACCGCGAACGCCTCGAGATCCGCGTCGATGTCCTCGGGCAGGCGATCGAAGGGATCGCCGAAACCGCCGCCGCCCGTCCAGCGCACGGCGTAGACGTCCGCGCCGTTCTGCACGAAGTTCTCCTGGCGGAGTTGGAGCAGCTCTTCGCGGCCGCTGACCTCGGTCACGTCCTCGATCATCTGCGAGCGGCCGTTGCGCTCGAGGATGTCGGTGTCGCGCAGGAACACGTAGGCGTTCGTCGTCGAGGGATAGCCGCCCATCATGCCGGACGAAGTCGGCGTCGCATTACCGGAAGAGAGCGTGTCCTGCACGATGTGCGTGGTGTTGTGCGGGATGAAGCAGCTCTCGGCCGAAAGTCCGCCGCGATACTTGCCCGCACCGCCGGAGTCCGGCAGCTCCTTGCGATACAGGAACAGGATCGGGAAGCTCTGCTCGGTGTGCTCGACGTTCGGGAGCTGGCAGATGGGCGTGCGCGACTGGCCGCCGGTGTTGATGCCGTCGGCGTGCGAGAACGCGCCGATCGCCCCGCCGATCGGATCGACGAGCAGATAGCCGTAACGTTCGCCCCATTGATCGATGCCGCGGAACAGCGTCGCCGGCCACTGGCTCGTGCCGCCGATGCACATGATGTCCTTCCGCATCTCGCCGTCGGGATAGATCATCTTCGACAGCACGTTGTAGGCGGGATAGAGCGAGATCTCCATGGATTGGATCGGCGCCGTGGAGACCGAGGCCGGGAAGTTCGCGCAGTTGAGCGTGCCCGGCGTCGGATCGAATTCAATGTGGCGCAGCGCGCCGCCCACCGCGAAATACTGATCCCAGCAGAGCAGCTCGGTCACCACGACCATGATCGCGCCGCGCCAGCCGGAGTAGGTCGCGTTCATCGCGCCTTCCTGATCCGCCGTGCCGTCGTTCGTGAAGACGAGCTTCTCGCCATCCTTCCTGAGCTGGAGCTGCACGCGGTGGGTACGGCGATCGCCCGGCCGGCAGGCCTCGATGTACGTGCGATCCTGCCAGTAGCCGTCGGGCAGGCGCTTCATCTTCTCGAGGAATGACTTCTCCGAGTTGTCGATGATGCGCTTCATCACGCCCTTCACCGTTTTCGGCCCATAGCGCTCGATGAGCTCGAGCACGCGGTTGCGCGCTGTCGTGTTGCCGGCCATCTGGGCGCGGAAGTCGAGCGCGACGAGCTGCGGCTTGCGCGAGGCGCGCAGGTACACCGCTTCGATGTCGCGGCGGATCTCGCCGCCTTCGATGATCTTGATCGGCGGCAGCATGATGCCTTCGTCGTAGGCACTCTCCGCCGAGGGGCAGAAGCTGCCGGGCGTGATGCCGCCGATGTCGTACTGATGGAGACAGTTCGTCACCCAGCAGAAGAGCTCGCCCTCCCAGAACACCGGGCACAGCAGCATCACGTCCTGCTGGTGCGCGGCGCCGACCCAGGGATCGTTCGCGAGGAACATGTCGCCGTCGCGGATGCCGGGGTTGTCGCTGCGGTTCTCGAGCGTCCATTTCACCTGCGTGTCCGTCACGCCCGACATGTACTGCATGTAGGGACCGAAGTAGACGAACTCCGCGTCCTCGGTCAGCAGCGAGGGATTGAGGTCGAGCGCGTACATCGCGACCGGCGAACCGGAGAGGCGCTGGATCGTGGCACCATGCTCCTCGTTGATCTGCCACAGGTTGTGACGCACCACTTCGTAGGTCACGGGATCGATGTCGCGATCCCAGTCGGCGTGCAGCTTCAGCTTCGGCGAGATGCGCAGCTCTCTCGGGGGCACGTAGGGGTTGTTCACGCCGTCGAAGTCGACGCCGGTGATTTCACTGATGCGTGGCATGGGCGTTCTCCTCAGGTCGCCGACTTCGCGTCGGTGTCGATGACGAAATTGCGCAGCGCGTCCACTTCGACGCGCTGTCCCGGGTGCACGACGATCGAGGTCGTCGTCGTCTCGATGACGCAGGGGCCGTCGATCGCATTGCCGGGCAGGAGCGCGTAACCGTCGTAGATCGGCGTCGCCGCGAGCTTCTTCCACTCCGCCCAGTAGATGTCGCGCTCGCCGGTCCTGGCGGCGGCCGGGATGTTCTTCGTGAGCGCGTCGGCGGCGACGAGCTTGGGCTTGCGCGCCGCGGCGCTCGCGCGCACGCGGAACGTCACGCACTCGAGCCGCGCGCCGGGCAGCGAGGCGCCGCGGCCGTAGAGCTGCTCGTAGCGGCGCACGAAGCGCGCGCGCAGATCGTCGAGATCGGATGCCGCGAGCGCCGGCTTGTCGATGTCGACTTCCACTTCGTTGATCTGGCCGCGGTGGCGCATGTCGATCGAATGGTGGAAATGCTGCTGCGCGGCCGCGATGCCGTCCTCCTCGAGCTGGGCGCGGCCTTTCGCGGCGAGCTCGGCGAGCACGTCGTTGATCTTCGCGACGTCGAAGGGCGAGGGCATGATGCGCACCTGTTCGTTGACGTGCAGCGTGTCGGCCGAGGCCGCACCGAACGCGCACCAGGTCGAGGCCGTGTCGCCCTGCGGCACGATGACGCGCTTGATGCCCGCTTCGCGCGCGGTGACCGCCATGTGCACCGGACCCGCTCCGCCGAACGCGAACAGCACGAACTCGCGCGGGTCGAGGCCCTTCTGAATCGTCGCCTTGCGCACGAGATCCGCCATCTGGAATTCCGCGATCTGCGCGACACCGCTCGCGAGCTCGTAGAGGCTCATGCCGAGCTCGTCGGCGAGCTTCTGCAGCCCCGCGGTCGCGCCGGCCTTGTCGAGCTTGATCGTGCCGCCGGCGAAGTTCTCCGCGTCGAGATAGCCGAGCACGACGTCGGCGTCGGTCGTCGTCGGCACCTCGCCGCCGCGGCCGTAGCAGACCGGCCCCGGCACCGCGCCCGCGCTCTGCGGCCCGACGCGCAGCGTCTTCGTCGTCTTGTCGATCCAGACTTTGCTGCCGCCGCCCGTGCCCATGGTCTGCACGTCGACTTTCGGCAGGAAGTATTCGTACTGATGGACGAGGCTCTTGTACGACACGACGGCTTTCGCCTCGTGTATCACGCCCACGTCGAACGAGGTGCCGCCCATGTCCGTCGTGATGATGTGCTTCTCGCCCATGACCTGGCCGAGATAGAGCGAGCCCGTCACGCCCGAGACCGGACCGGAGTCGAGCGTCAGCAGCGGCGCCTCGCGCGCCTTGCGGACGGAAATCGTGCCGCCCGCGCATTGCGTGATCTGCAGCGGCGGCGCGTAGCCCATGTCCTTCAGACGCTGATCGAGGTTCGTCACGTAGTTGACCGTCAGCGGCCCGATGTAGGCGTTCAGCGCGACGGCCGTCGTGCGCTCGTACTCGCCCCACTTCGGCGCCAGATCGCAGGAGCAGGTGACGTAGAGCTGCGGGGCGATCTCGGCCGCGATCTCCTTCACGCGCCGCTCGTGCTTCGGCTCGAGGAAGGACCACAGGAAGCACACCGCGAGCGCTTCGACGCCCTGGTCGAGCAGCTCGCGGATGGCCTGGCGCACTTCGTCCTCGTTGAGCTCGACGACGACCTTGCCGAAGCAGTCCACGCGCTCCGAGACGCCGCGGATGAGGCGCTTCGGAATGATCGGATCCGGCTTGCTGCTCTCCGGGATGTGGACGATGAGCTTGATGTCCTGACCCGAGAGTCCGCGCGAGCCGCGCATGATGTGGATGACGTCGTTGTGGCCCTTCGTCGTGACGAGCCCGACCTTCGCGCCCTTGCGCTGGATGATCGCGTTCGTGCCGGCCGTCGTGCCGTGCGCGAGCATGGTGATCGAGGACAGCAGCGCCGGCAGCCCGAGGCCGATGCGATCACCGGCGCGCTTCAGCGCTTCGAGCACGCCGTCCGCGAAATTGCCGGGCGTAGAGGGGGCCTTCGAAATCGTCAGGCGCCCGGAATCGTCGATCAGCACGCAGTCGGTGAAGGTGCCGCCGATGTCGAGACCGCAGAGATAGGAGGACATGGCTTTCCGTTTCTCGTTGAGGGTTGGGCTCGGGGCCGCGCCGCGGTGATGCCGGCGGTCGGTCCGTTTGGAAATCCGCCGCCGCCCCGCGCGGCCGGGGACGCCGTCGGGCCCGCGACGTGAACGCGTGCGTAACGGTATGTGCTCCCCGGGTGCCGCGGCGAACGGTTAGCATAGCGGTGAGCCGTGCCGGGCTTCGCCGGGCGGCCCGGCATGACGCCCTATGGTCGTCGAATTTAAACGACCGTTCAAGACCGGACCCTGAGCACATGAAGCGCGATCCCACCCCAGTGTCGACGAAGGACCGCATCCTCGACGCCGCCGAAGCCCTGTTCGCCGATGCCGGCTACGACGGCGTTTCGCTGCGCCAGATCACGAGCGCCGCCGGCGTCGAGCTCGCGCTCGCGAACTACCATTTCGGCCCGAAGAGCGAGCTGTTCGTCGCCGTCGTCCGCCGGCGCGCCGAGGAGATCAACCGCGAGCGCATGGCGCTGCTCGCCGCGCTGCCGGATCCGCCGACGGTCGAGGGTCTCGTCGCTGCGTTCGCGCGGCCGTTCATGGAGAAGAGCTTTCGCGGCGGCCCGGGCTGGAAGAGTTATGCACGGCTCGTCGCGCAGATCGCGAACTCGCAGCGCTGGACCGAGGCCATCATGCGCACGCAGTTCGACCCGGTCGCCGAGGCGTTCATCAAGGGCGTGAAGAAGGCGTTGCCCGGCGCGAACCTGAAGGATCTCTACTGGGGATTCCACTTCATGCTCGGCGCGATGACGATGACGTTCGCCGAGACCGGCCGCATCGACGTGCTGTCGAAAGGCCGCTGCAAGTCGAGCGCGCTCGACAAGATCTACGCGCGTCTCGTGCCCTTTCTCGCCGCGGGATTCCGCCGCCTCGCGGAGGGCTGAACGTTCTCGGGCCGGCAGCGCCGCGTCGCGAGCTCGAGCGGCGCGGTGAGGAAGTCGTCGATGTCGCTCGCGAGACAGCGCGGTCCACTTTGAACGCGTCCGCGGTGAGCGCGATGATCGGGCGGTGCGCCTCGCCGCAGGATCGACGAACGTTTGCCGGGCCGCGGCGGCGCGGAGGATCAGGGCTGGGGCGGGCCGTTCCGCACATGGGCGAGCATGGCCTCGAACGAGCCGCGCTGCTCGTCCAGCCATTCGAGCCACCAGGTCGCCCCGGCCGCCTCGAACGCCGCGACCCGTCGGCACGCCGCCCGGCGGTCGCCCGGCAGGGTGGCGCCGCTCGCCACGACATCGAAGCGGCTGCCGTCCGGGCGCCGGGCGGCGACGAAGGCCGCGCAGTCGCCGATTTCGGCCGGCGTCATCCACAACCCCGACCAGTCGATGTTCTGCGGCGTGAGGCCGGTGATCGGCGCGCTCGGCAGCTTCAGGGGAAACACACCGTCCCAGCGCGCCGCGCGGCGCATTGGCGCCGTGTTCGGCCAGAAGCCCGCGACCCAGACCGGTACGCGGGGCCGCTGCACCGGCTGCGGCAGGAAGCTCACGTCCTCGACGCGATGAAATTCACCGGCGTGGCAGACGTCGCGCTCGCGCTGCAGACGATCGACGATCGCGAGGCCCTCGTCGAGCCTGCGCGCCCGGACGCGGTCGTCCGTCTCCTCGCCGAAGCAGCCGAACTCCGCGTCCGCCGGCGCGCCGAGCCCGACGCCGAGCACGGCGCGGCCGCGCGACAGCACGTCGAGCGAGACGATCTCGCGCGCGAGCTTCCAGGGCCGGCGTCGCGGGACGGGCGTGACCAGCGGACCGAGGCGCAGCCGCCGCGTGCGCGCGGCGATCGCGGCGAGCGCGAGCCAGGCATCGGTGGCCGGAACCTCGGACTTGCGATAGAGCTGCAGGTGATCCCACAGGAAGAGCCCGTCCCAGCCGGCGGCTTCCGCGGTTTCGGCGAGTGCCAGGAGATTGTGCGGATCGCCGTAGGCACCGAAGTTCGGAACATAGACGCCGTGGTACATCGCGTGCTCCTTCGCCCGATGGGCGGGCTCGGACATCGACATCCGCAACACGTCTCGTGGAGGGCGCGTGCGGGGGCAGTGTGCAGCGCGGGGCCGGCGCCACGCAAGCCGGTCCCGCGCTGCGAAGCGGGAGATCAGATCATCGCATAGGCCGGTTCGATGCCGAGCAGGAGCTGGCCGCGCACTTCCGCGAATTGATCGAAATCCAGGATCGCATGGTGGGTTCCGATGTTGATGTCGCGGAAGAAGCGCTGAATCTCGTTGCCGTCGTAGGTGGCGTGCGCACCGGCCGCGGCGTACAGCCGTTCCGTCGCCCGCCGGCACAGCTCGTTCGCATAGGCGGCGTTCCAGCGCACGCGCGAGCGGCTCTCCGTGTCCATCGGCGCCTCGTGCGTCATCGCTTCGTCGAGCAGGGCGCAGGCACGCTCGACCAGCATGCGTGCGACCTCGATTTCACCCGTCGCCTCGGCGACCCGCATCTGCAGGCTGACCTTGGCCGCTTTCGCGCCGCCCACGTAGATGTCCTGACGTACCCGCGTCGCCTCGATGAAATGCCCGAGCCCGCGCTCCGCGATGCCGAGGATCGTGCCCGTCAGCATCGTGGCGAGCGTCGCGGCGATCGGCAGCCGGTAGAGCGGGATGTCGACGCCGGGCACGGTGCCGAAGAACGCCTCCGGCACCGGCACGCCGCGATGCCCGGGGATGAAGACGTCTTTCGCGACGATGTCCTTCGAGCCCGTGCCGCGCATGCCGAGTACGTGCCAGGTGTCGTCGATTTCGAGATCACCGGCCGGCATCACGAGCTGCATGTCGGGACAGGGCTCGCCGCGCGAGTTGACCACGCCGCGCGCGCCGACGAGGATCCACTTGCCGTGGTCGACGCCGCTGCAGAACTGCCATCGCCCGTTGAGCAGCCAGCCGTCGCCGTGGCGCACGCAGGATCCCTGGCCCGAAGGTGTGCCGGGGATCAGCACGCCGGGGTCATCGCCGAAAATCTCGTCCTGGCACTGCCGGGGAAAGCGTCCGACGATGAACGTGTGCGCGCCGCACACCATCATGATCCACGAGGCCGAGGGGCAGCCGAGCGCGGTCTCGGCGCAGCTCAGCACGTGCAGCCGCGGCGCCAGCTCGTAGCCGCCGTAGCGTTTCGGCGCGAGCATCCGGGTGAGCCCGGATTCGTGGAGCAGCCGGATGGCTGCGGGGCTCACGTGACGCAGGCGTTCACTGTCACCGGTCGTGGCGCGGAGTGCGGGCACAATGGCCCGGGCGTTGGCAATCGCGTCGTACATGGTTGACCTCGCTGATCTGGTTGGGGACGCCCGGTCTGCGCAGGGCGTCGGGTTGTTAGACGACTAGTATACTAGTGGGGCAAAATATGGTCGCGCAATCGAAATCTCTTCCGCCTCCGGGGGCCGGGCACGCGGGTGCGGGTCACGTGCACCTGCACGAGCGGGCTTATGTCTATCTCAAGGAGCTGCTGCTCGACGGAGGCCTCAATCCGGACGAGGTGATCTCGACGGACGGCGTGGCGCGCGCGCTCGGCATCAGCCGGGCTCCGGTCACGGATGCCGTGAAGCGTCTCACCGCCGAGGGCTTCTTCGTCGTGATGCCGCAGATCGGCTGTCGCGTCGTCCTGCCGGAGCCGCAGGAAGTGGCGGATTTCTACGAGCTGTTCGCCCTGAACGAGGCCTATGTCACGCGGCTCGCGGCCGAGCGGCGCTCGCCTGTGGAGGCGCGGACGTTCTCGCGTCTGGTGGCGGATCTGCTTCGACAGGCCCGCAGCGCGAAACCGGCGGCCGAGCACGGCCCGCTCTTGCGGCAATTGAACCGCAGCCGCCATGAGGCGATCCACGCGCTCGCGCGCTCGCCGCTCAACGGCCGCATCGTCGCGGCACTGTGGGACCGCAGCGACTTCTACATCCGCCTCGCGTTCGGGCGCTTCATGCCGCCGCGCGCGGTCATCGAGGTGCAGGCCGTGATCGCGCGTGCCGTGGTCGACGGGGACGGCGCGCGCGCCGAGCGCGAGACGCAGCGTTGTCTGCGCGAGCTCGGTGCGGAGGCCGCAACGCGACTGGCGCAGCGCGGCGCGACGTGATGGCCTGCGGCGCGCAAGGCGTCGAGCGCGTCACAGCCGATCCGAGGCCCGCCGCCTCAGGCCACGACGTGCAGCGCCGCGGCAGCCGAGGACAGCAGTGCAGCACCGCCGATCACCCACAGCGTGTCGAGGCCGCGCAGCGCGAGCGCGAGGAAGCTCGCCGCCGCGATCCCGAGAGTGAGAGGGCCGGTGAGCGCATCGCGGGCGAGCGGCAGCACCGCGGCGAAGAGCAGGCCCGCGCTCGCGAGGACGATGGTGTCGAGGATTGCCCGCATGCGCGGATGCGCAGCGCGCGCACCGACGAAGCGCAGCAGCGGCACGATGAGGACGGCTGGTGTGATCATCGCGAGCCAGCCGGCGACGGCGCCCGCGATCCCCCCGGCGAAGTAGCCGACGCAGACGACGTAGAGCTCGGCCGGCCCGGGCGTACTGCGGGTCACGACGAGCGCCTCGTTCAATTGCGCGTCCGTCAGCACGTGCCGTGCGACGACGAGCTCGTCGTGCACGACCGGCAACGAGGCGAGACCGGCGAACGCCGTGACCGTCGCCTTCAGCAGCACGCCATAGAGCACGACGGCGTTCATGCGCGCGGCGGCAGCAGGGCGCCGAGCGCGCCCGCGGTCGCAATGACGGTGATCGCGGACAGGCCGGCGAAGGCGTGCAGCGCGAAGGCGGCGACGACGACGAGTGCGGAGCGCAGACGTGCCGCCGTGCGCAAGTGCGGCGCGACGATGATCCACGCGGCGTAGACCGTGATCCCGACCGCGGCGGCCGACGCACCGCCGATTGCGGCCCCGGCCCAGGTCAGGGCCTGCCAGCGCGTGAAGAGCGCGGTCGCGATCACGACCAGGAGCGCGCCGGGCAGCGAGGTCGCGAGCAAGGCGACCGCCGCGCCGCGCGCGCCGCGCAACCGGAAGCTCAAGCCCACGCACAGCGCGAAGAAATTCGTGCCAGGCGTGAGGCGTGCGAGCGCGAAGCAGAGATCGAAATCCGCGGCAGCGAGCCAGCGCCGCCGGCCGATCAGCTCGCGATGGATGACGGCGAGCGTCGCGCTGCCGCCGCCGAGCGTGAGATTGCCGTAACGGCCGAATGCGGCGGCGATCCGGGCGAGATCCGGTGCGCGCTCTTTCTCGGACTCCACGCGATCGTCCTCTTCGTTGCGAACTCCGCGCATTATGCCCGCTGCGCGGCGAGCATTCCGCTTGCCCGGCATCGGGTCAGCCCTTATGGTTGAGCCGAACCCGTCATCCGAACGCCGCGCGGGAGCCGCCACCGGGATCGCACCGTGACACTCGAAAGCTTCGTCTTCTCCGCCGTGTACCTGCTCATGGTGACGTCCATCACGGTGACGGTCTTCCGCCAGATAGGTCTCGGTTCCGTGCTCGGCCTGCTCGTCGCCGGGCTCGTCGTCGGCCCGCACACGCCGGGACCCAATCTCACGACGCACGTCGACGATCTGCGGCAGTTCGCCGAGCTCGGGGTCGTGCTGCTGCTCTTCCTCATCGGCCTCGAGATCAAGCCGGCGCGACTCTGGAAGCTCAGGCGCGCCGTGCTCGGCATCGGCAGCCTGCAGATGATCGTCAGCGGCCTCGCGCTCGCCGCCTGCGTGCGTCTCTATACGCCGGCGTGGACGACGGCACTCCTGCTCGGCTTCACGTTCGCGCTGTCCTCGACCGCCTTCGTCATGCAGATCCTGCAGGATCGCGGCGAGCTCGCGAGCCGTCACGGCGAGGTCGCGTTCTCCGTGCTGCTCTTGCAGGACCTGGCCGTCGTGCCGCTGCTCGCCGCCGTGCCCTTTCTCGCCGCTTCCGGCGGCGCCGAGCCGCATCTGCCGGGCGCCGCGCAGGTGCTGCAGGTCGCCGGCATGCTGTTCGTCATCTGGGCCTCGGGCCGCTTCCTCGTGCCGCGCGCGCTCGACCGTCTCGCGCGGCTCGGCAACCGCGAGGCCTTCCTCATGGTGGTGATGCTCGCGGTGTTCCTCGCCGCCTGGCTCACGCACGAGGTCGGGCTCTCGATGGCGCTCGGCGCGTTCATCATGGGCATGCTGATGTCCGGCTCGCGCTACAGCTTCCAGATCCAGGCCCACATCGAGCCCTACAAGGGACTGCTCGTCAGCATCTTCTTCGTGGCGATCGGCATGTCGATCGATCTGCGCGCGATCCGGGCGGACCTCGGGACGTTCGCCGGGCTCGCGACGCTCTTCGTCTTCATCAAGCTCGTCGCGATGGTGCTCGTCTGCCTCGTGTTCCGCCTGCCGCGCGACGTCGTCGCCCGCGTCGCCGGCCTGCTCGCGCAGGGCGGGGAATTCGGCTTCGTCGTGCTCGGCACGGCGCACGCGGCGGGCGTCATCGATGAGCGCACGTTCGTGCTCGCAATGGCGGTGATCTCCGTCAGCATGCTGGTCACGCCGCTGCTCGTGCGTCTCGGTGACGCGCTCGCCGACCGCTTCGAGACGCCGGCCGCGATCCCGCGCGGAGACTACGAGCCGAGCCACGGCGAGAAGCCCGTGAAGATCGTGATCGGCGGCTACGGTCGCGTCGGGCGCGTCGTCGCGACGCTGCTCCACGGCAGCAGCGTGCCCTTCCTCGCGTTCGACAAGGATCCTGAGAACGTCGCCGCCGGCAAGCGCGACGGCTTCCCGGTCTACTTCGGCGACGTCGGCGATCAGAAGCTGCTCGCCTCGATCCACATCGAGAAGGTCGCGCTCGTCGTGCTCACGATCGACGATCTGCCGAGCGCGCTGCGCGCCGTGAGCTACATTCGCGACGCTTTCCCGAACGTCCCGGTCATCGCCCGTGCGCGCGATCTCGCCGCGAGCCGCGAGCTGCTGAACGTCGGCGCGACCGAGGCCTATCCGGAGATGGTGGAGAGCAGCCTGCGCCTCGCGGCCGATGCGCTCGAACACGTCGGCGTGCCGGACGAGAACGTCGAGATGCTGCTGCAGAGCGTGCGCAACAAGAACTACGCGCAGGTCGCGCCGCCGCCGACCGTGGACGCATGAGCGCGCTCAGGGCGGTCGCGGGACGGCTCGCGGGCGCCGCTGCGTTTCTCCTCGCCTTCATCGCCGGCTCCTTCGTCGTGCCGCTGTTCGCGCGCTGGTCCGTGACCGGCCGGGTGATGGCGATCGCGCTCGTCGCCGCCGTCGCGCTCGTGCTGTGGCGGATCGCGAGCGCGCGCGCGCCGGACGAAGCCTGATGCCCGACCCCGGCGCGTGATGCATTCCCTGCCGGGCACTGCGGCGCATTTCGTCCTCGAAGCGCTCGCTTATGCGCTCGGTGCGCGCGTCTACTGGCGTGCGGCCTCGTCGCTTCCCACGCCGATGCTGCCGGATCGCGTGCTGCTGCTCGGCATCACGGTGTTCGGCGCGCTCCTCGGCAGGAAGCTGCTGCACGTCGCCGAACATTTCGAAATCCTGCGCACACAGGCCGGCTGGCTGCCCTGGCTCGCCGGCAAGTCGATCCTCGGCGGCCTGCTCGGCGGCACGCTCGGCGCGGAGCTCGGCAAGCAGGCGATCGGCTGGCGCGTGCCGACGGGCGATCCCTGGGTACCCGCGCTCACCATGGGCATGATCGTCGGGCGCCTCGGCTGCCAGCTCTCGGGCCCCTGGGATCAGACCTACGGCATTCCGACGACGCTGCCCTGGGCCTGGGACTACGGCGACGGCCTCGGCCGCCATCCGACGGCACTCTACGAGATGCTGCTGCTCGCGGTGCTCCATCGCCTCACCCGCCAGCGCGCGCTCGCCGCGCATCCCGGCGCGCGTTTCGCGTCATTCCTTCTCGGCTACTGCGTGATCCGCCTCGGCGTCGAATTCCTCAAGCCGCCGTTCGGCGCGTTCGCACCCGGCTCGCTGCCGGTCGCGCTGCACGGTGGCTTGACGGCGATCCAGTGGGCGGCGATCGGCGGCATGGTATGGTTCGCGGCGCTGTTGCGGATGCGGATGCAGGCCGGGGATCGGAATTGATGCCGAAACAACGCCCCTATCTCTACTACGATCAGACCGTCTCGCTCTGCGGGACCTGCCTGCGCCGCATCGAGGCGAAGCACGTCATCCAGGACGGCCGGGTGTGGCTGCACAAGTGGTGTCCCGCGCACGGCGCGGAGCAAGTGCTCGTCGCGACGGATGCGGACTACTGGCGGAGCGGGCGCGAGATCTACGTCAAGCCGCCGGAGATGCCGCTCGCCTTCAACACCGCGCAGCACTGGGGCTGCCCCTACGACTGCGGGCTCTGTCCCGATCACATGCAGCACTCCTGTCTCACGATTCTCGAAGTGACCGAGCACTGCAATCTGCGCTGTCCCGTGTGCTACGCGAGCTCCGGGCCGGAGCGGCTCGCGCACCGCGACCTGCCGACGATCGAGCGTATGCTGGACGCGATCGTCGCGAACGAGGGCGAGCCCGACGTCGTGCAGATCTCGGGCGGCGAGCCGACGCTGCACCCCCGGTTCTTCGAGATCCTCGATGCCGCGAAGCGCCGGCCGATCCGTCATCTGATGGTAAATACGAACGGCGTGCGCCTTGCGAACGAGCCGGGCTTCGCCGAGCGGCTCGCGACGTACGCGCCCGGCTTCGAAATCTATCTCCAGTTCGATTCGCTGGAGCGCGAGGCGCTGCTCGCACTGCGCGGCGTGGACGTGCGCGCGGTGCGCGAGCGGGCGCTCGAACGGCTGAACGCGCTCGGCCTCTCGACGACGCTCGTGATGACGATCGCCCGCGGCGTGAACGATCACGAGATCGGCCGTGTCGTCGAATTCGCGGCGCGCCAGCCCGCGGTGCGCGGCGTGACGCTGCAGCCCGTGCAGTTCGCCGGAAGGATCGCCGGGCTCGAGGCGTCCGCCGCGCGTCTCACGCTGACGGAAGTGCGTGCCGCGCTGCTCGCGCAGACGACGCTCTTCTCGCCGGCAGACGTCATCCCCGTGCCCTGCAATCCGGATGCGCTCGCGATGGGCTACGCCTTGAAGACGCCGCAGGGTATCGTGCCGCTCACGCGCTACGTCTGCGCCGAGACGCTGCTCGCCGGCCCGCGCAACACGATCGTCTTCGAGTCGGATCCCGCCTTGAAGCACGAGGTGTACAAGATGTTCTCGACGAATCTCGGCCCCGATGGCCAGGCGGCATCGCTCGCCTCTCTGCTGTGCTGTCTGCCGAAATTCGAGGCGCCCCAGATCAGATACGATCAGGTGTTCCGCGTGCTCGTCATGGCGTTCATGGACGCGACGGCCTTCGACGTGCGTGCGATGAAGAAATCCTGCGTGCATCTCGTGCAGCCGGACGGGAAGATCATGCCGTTCGAGGCGTTCAATCTGTTCTATCGCGAGGACGACGGGGTGTTGGCGGCGCGGAGGACTGAACTCGATCGATTATTCACAGGAACACGAACAACGCCAAGGGAGGGCGGGGCATGAAATCATTTCTGAAAATTGCCTTTGGGGTGTTGCTACTCTGCGTAAGCGTGCTGGCCGCGGTCGTGACGTTCTGCGGCGCCATGTTCGTTTCAGAGAGCTCGGGAGGAAATGGAATGATTGGCCTGCTGGTCGCTGCGGCACTCACTGCCGTTGGCGCATATATCGGCGGTGCGGCGCTCTTGACATCGCGCTCGCGTAAGGATGCAGGTGCGGCCTCACAAGCGCTGGGGCACGGTAACGATAAGCCGCCATCCAAAGGACAGTGACGTGAGGCCCGCGGATGGGCCGTAGCAGATGCCCCGGTCGCCGTTCGACATGCCACGAGGCCGGCCCGGAGGGGTCCGTATGAGTATCGACATGAAACCCCTCTGGAAAACTCTCCTCGGCATCCTGCTGATCCTCCTCACCGTCGCCGCGCTGCTCGTCTCGCTCTGCGGCACGGTGTTCCTCGTCGGCGGCACGGGCAGCGGCGGCTACGACTTCCGGGCCGTCGGTGGCATGTTCGCTGCCGGCGGCGCGGTCGTCTCAGCGTTCTTCTACTGGCTCTGGCGCCGATTACGCCGCTGATTTGCCACCCTGGGTGCGATCGGATTTAATCCGGGTACCGGAGCGCCGTCGGGTTCGATGTGCGGTTTCGACGTGGGAAAGGGGATTGGGGTCAGGTTCGATTTTCGGGACGCCTGGTGCCGAGGGAAATGGGGTCAGGTTCGTTTTTCGGGTCGAGGTGGTCGCCAGAGCCCGTCTGGCGCATCCGAAAGACGAACCTGACCCCAATTCCCCCTACCGTGGTCAATCCGAAAAACGCACCTGACCCCAATTCCCGTCGCCGTGATCGAAGCGCACATCGAACCCGTCCGCACTCCGCCGTTCCCGCACGACAACGACATCCGAGGAGGTCCTACGAACATGCGTCGCAACATCGAATTCAACGCCGATGGCGTCACCCTGCGTGGCTGGTTCTACACCCCGGACGGCAAGCCCGGCCCGTTCCCGGTCGTCGTGATGGCGCACGGCTTCACGGCGACGAAGGAGATGACGCTCGATCGCTATGCCGAGGTCTTCGCGAAGGGCGGGCTCGCGGTGCTCGTGTACGACAACCGCTGCCTCGGGGATTCCGACGGCACGCCGCGTCACGACATCGATCCCGTCATGCAGCGCCGTGACTATCGCTGCGCGATCACGTTCGCGCAAAGCCAGCCCGAAGTCGATGCGAAGCGCGTCGGGATCTGGGGCACGAGCTACACCGGCGGCGCGGTGCTCGGGGTCGCGGCCTACGACAAGCGCGTGAAGGCGGTCGTGAGCCAGGTGCCGTTCGTGCACGGTTGGAAGAACATCCAGCAGTTCCTGCGCCTCTCCGACATACAGGGCTTCCTCGACATGATCGACGCCGATCGCGCGCGCCGCATGCAGGGCGAGCCCTCGCAGTACTTGAAAGTGACGTCCGACGATCCGAACGATACGCCGGCCTTCCCCGGCATGCGCACGCACAACTACTTCCAGACCTACGTGAAGTCCGTGCCCGGCATCAAGTGGGAGAACAAGGTGACGATCAAATCTCTCGAGCACCTGCTCGAGTACGACGTGATGGGCTGCATGTCGCTGATAGCACCCTCGCCGCTCCTGATGATCGTCTCCGACAAGGATTCCGCGACGCCGACGGATCTCGCGCTCGAAGCCTTCCAGCTCGCGCGCGAGCCGAAGGATCTGATGGTCATCCGCGCCGACCACTATGCGTCCTATCTCGAGGACTTCGACCGCACGAGCGCCGCGGCGCGCGACTTCTTCGTGAAGCATCTCTGAGGGCAGCCATGCCACGGGATCCGGCGGACACCGCGCGCGCCGCGGGAGGTGACGGCGCGCGCACCGCCGGCTTCCCCACGGTGTTCGTGATCAACCTCGAGCGTTCGACCGCGCGGCGTGCCGACATCGCCGCGCGGCTCGGCGCGCTCGGCGTGCCGTTCCGCTTCTTCACCGCGGTCGACGGTTCCGGCCTCGATCCGGAGCAGGTGCAGGAATACGACGGGGCACGCCGGCGCCGGCAGTTCGGCCGCGATCTCACGCGCGGCGAGATCGGCTGCCTGCTCTCGCATCGCGGCGTCTACGCGCGCATCGTCGCGGAGAATATCGAACGCGCGATCGTGCTCGAGGACGACGTGCATTTTGCGCAGGATTTTCCGGCGGTGGTCGACGCGCTGTGCGCGCTGCCGCTCGACTGGGATCTGATCCGCTTCCTCGACAACCCGAAGCTCGCGCGCAAGAGCCGGCGACTCGCGACGCTCGGGCGCTATGGATTGATCAGACCGGCGACGGCCTCGGGCGGCGCCTACGCGTATCTCCTCACGCGCCACGCCGCGGAAGTGCTGCTCGCGCTGACCGCACGCACGGCGCTGCCGATCGACGCGCTGCACAGCCAGGTCTGGCGTACGGGCCTCGAGACGTATGCGGTCACGCCTTCGCCCATCGTCGCCGACGACGTCGTCGCGTCCACGATCGGCGAGGCCCGCTTCGACAAGCAGGTCGCGCTCTCCTCGTGGCGGCGCGCGCTCTATCCGCTCACGCGCTTCGCCTGCAAGCTCGACGAGGGCTTCGGCAAGCGCGCGAGTTACGCCGCGAGCCGCGCGCGTGACGAAGCCGCTGCGCGGCGCCTCGCCGCCGTGCCGCCGCCGGCGGGCCTGCTGCCGGCCGCGGCGGCACCGGCGTCGACGATCGAAGCACCGCAGCTCGCCGGCAAGTCGCTCACGTTCTGTCTGACGACGGCGCGCAGCGGCACGGCGTTCCTCGCTTCGCTGCTCGCGCTCGCCGACGACGCCGACGCGCTGCACGAGCCGGCACCCGATTTCCACCACGCGCTCGCCGATGTTCGATCACGGCCGGAAGCCGCGCTCGAATTCGTGCGCGATCGCAAGCTGCCGAAGATCCTCGCCTGCCCGCATCGGCACTACGTCGAGACGAGTCATCTGTTCGCCGAGGGTTTCTACGAAGCCTTCGTCGCGCTCGGCATTCCGTTCCAGCTCATCGTGCTGAATCGCGAGCCGCGCCGCGTCGCGGAGAGCAACTGGCGTGTCGAGGCGATCCCGGGACGCACGAAGGACGGGCTCGGCTTCCTGCTCGATCCGCGGCAGGACGGCGTGATGAAGCTGCCGCGCTGGGAGCGGATGTCGGACTATCAGCTCTGCTACTGGTACAGCCTCGAGATGGAACGGCGCAAGGCGCGTTACGCCGCGGAGCGCGTGCAGGCCGGCGGTGTCGTGGTCGAGACGAGTCTCGAGGAACTGAAGGACTGGACGAGGTTCCGCGCATTCTGTGCGCGCCTCGGTCTCCAGGTCGCGGAGGAGAAGCGCGAAACGCATGCGCGCATCTGCGCCGTCAAGGTCAATCCGAAGAGCAAGCACCGGCGCAAGTGGACGCTCGTGCCGCTCGCGCGTCAGGAGCGCGCCGTGTGGCGGGCGCTCGGCAGCGCGGCCGGCGATCTCGGCGCGACGATCGTCGCGCGCTACGGCCCGGCCGCGACGCACGGCGCGGAGTGAACGGCGCGCCGGGTGAATCTCAGAATTTCAGACCGAGCCCGACGTTGAACGACCGTCCCGGTCCGGGCACGCCGTACAGGCCGCCCACGCCGCCGTTCGCCTTCCAGTCCGCGTAGTCCACACCACCGAGCGGCAGACGGTAGAACTCGTCGGCGAGATTCGTGATCGAGAAATCGACGGTGAGCTTCTGCCAGGTGTAGGACGTGCGCACGTTCATGAGCGTGTAGGCGTCCGTCGCGAGCTCGCTGCGGCGCGTGTCGACGTCGTCCTTCGCGCCCACGATCCGGACCTCGAAGGCGTTGCGGAACGCCCCGAGCCGTTGCTCGAGCGCGAGCTTCGTATCGACCGGCATCTGGTGATAGAGATTGCCGCCGTCGGTGCGTTCGCCGTCGACGTAGCCGAACGTCGTCTTCAGGCGACCCTCGCCGTAGCGCGCGTCGTTCCAGAGCTTCAACTGACCGGCGACGTCGAGCCCGTGGAGCTCCGCGCCGTGGTTCGCGAAGCGCAGGAGACCGAGCGTCACGCCCAGGTTGCCGAGCGGGTGATACGTGCCGATCGTGTCGACGTCGATGTAGTCCTCGACGCGCGTGTAGTACGGCGTGACGTCGAGCAACCAGCGTCGGCGTGCCGCGTCGTGCCATCGGAACGAGGCGCTCACCGTGTGCGCGGTCTCGGGCTGCAGATCCGGATCGCCCACGTAGCCGTTGAGATCGCCGAACCAGCCGTTCATGGTCATCGCCATCGTGCCCAGACCCCAGGCATAGCGCTCGTAGAGATTCGGCGCGCGGCTCTTGCGCGCATACGCGAGCTCGTAGCGCGCGGTCGCGCCGGGCTCGTAGCGGAGTTGCGCCGTCAGATCGAAGTTTGCATCGGAGCGCGAGCGATCCCGCGCGTTGAACGCGGTCGCGGCGGCGGCGTCCGGATTCGGCATCCCCATCATCATCCCGCCGACCATTGCGGCCGGGCTGTAGGCCTGCACGCGGCCGGCATCCGTCTCGACGACGTCCAGGCGCAGGCCGAGCAGCGTCGTCCACTGCGCGTTCCATTTCGATTCGGCTTCCGCGAACAACGCATAGCGGTCGCGCTCGCCGTCGTTGATATTCACGAACGTGTTCGGTCCCATCATCATCGAGCCCGGCACCGGAGCCCATTTGTCCTCGAGCGTGAAGCGGTGGTACTCGTGGCCGAGGCGGAGCACGTGGCGTTCCGCGATCGGGAGCTGCGCCTTCAGCGAGTAGCCGACGTCGACGCCATACGTCTCCATCGGCATCGTGCCGGTCTTCTCGTGCGTGAAGAAGCCCATCTCGTGCCCGACTTCCTGCCAGTAGGCACGCGCCTCGAGCTCGCCCCAGCCGAACGCGCCGGCGTATTCCCCGTTCACGGAGTTCGACTCGTTGCCCACCATGTCCATGTACTGGTTCACGAAGCCCTGGTAGGGGATCGACTGGTGCGCGGCGCGCAGCGTGAAGCTGTGCGTGCCCTGCTTCACGCCGAACGCGAACGCGTGGTTCTCGGTCTTGAACAGCGTGTCGCGGACGCGATCGCCGCGGCCGTCGTCGTAGCTGTGCGCGCGCTCGATGCTGCCGGTGTACTCGAGGCTCGCGACCTTCGTCGCGAGCAGGGCCTCGAGGCTGCCGCGCAGACCGTCGCTCACGCTGCGGTAGCCGCCGGCGAGCGCGCCCGAGACGAGCGGCGCGTCGCGCTCGGCATAGCGCAATGCCGGCGAGTCGACGGCGATCGTGCCGCCCAGGCTGTCGCCGCCGAGGCTGACGGGCGCGACGCCGGCCAGCACCTCGATGCCGCCGACCTGATTCGCGGGCAGATAGGAGAGCGCGGGGTTCATGTGGTTCGCGCAGGCCGAGGTCGTGCGCATGCCGTTCACGAGCACGTTCACGCGCTCGTCGTTCAGGCCGTGGATGACGGGCAGCGCGGACGCGCCGCCTCCCGTGTAGAGGCTCACGCCGGGATGCGCGTCGAGCAGCGCGGCAGTATCGCCGCCGGCATCCGGCGCGGGTGCATCGCGGTTCGCGGTGACGAGGATGTCGGCGATCGGCGGCGCGGTTTCCGCGGCGCCGGGTGCGCTGCACGCGCCGGCGAGGAGCGCGGCGAGTGCGGCAGGGCAGGTCTTGGGCAGCATGATGAATCCTGGAAGTCGGGAGATCGAAAATCGGCGCCACATCGGCGCATCGGGAGTGTCGGCTGTGCGTTGGCGACCGGCGAGTGACAATTTGTCGCACCCGGGCCCGGATCGCGACGTGCACTGATTCAAGTCAACTCCGGGTCCCTCTCGTGACGCGCCTTGCCGCCGGCGCCGAACCGGCAGGCCCGGCACACTCCCGACGATTCAGGAGAGCACGCCGGGCGCTGTTTCACCGATGGGGAGCTCTGGCGGAAGCGCGCACTCATCGTCACCGCGCGGGCCGCGGCCCTGGTCGGTACGTTCGTGCCCGTGACGCAGGCGAACGACGCCGCGCTCGTCGCAGCGACCGCGGTCGAGGCCTCCGCCGGCCGCGCTCAGGGTGCGAGCCGGCTCTCGAAGGTCGGGAGCGGCGTCGTCCGTCCGGCGGCGCCGACCGCCGGGATCGTGAGCCTGCGATCGGTCGCGAGCGCGGCACCGGGCGGATTGCCCGGCCCGGCCGCGATCGCATCCCCGCCGTGACCTTCGAGGATCACGAGCTCAGGATGATCGAAGGGTGCGCGCTCGTAACGGACGCGCTCGTCCGTCAGCGACTTCAGGAATTCCAGCAGGTCGGCGCGCATCGCGGGGTCCACCGCGAGATGGGTCTGCGCGAACACGAACGCGATGTTCTTCGAGGCCCCCTCGTGGGTTCCGCCGCGCGTATAGAACGCGATCACCTGCTCGAGTGTCGCCATGCCGCCGTCGTGCATATACGGGCCGGTCAGCTCGACATTGCGCAGCGTCGGGATCTTGAACGCGCCGTCGGTACCGTTCACGAAGCGCAAGCTGTTCGGCTTCGCGAGCTCGGCGGCGGCTGCCGCCGGCGTCGGTACGTACCGGCGGCTCGGGATCCGGCAGCCGTCCGTGGGCTGGGGCTGCGATATCACTCCTTCGCGCTGCGTGAACCACAGCGCGTTCGGCGTCGCGGTATTCAGCGCGAGCGGCACGCCGAGATCGCAGGCGCGGATCTGCGCGACCTGCGGATCGAGCACGCCGGCCGCATTGCCGGCGAGGAAATCGAAGTACTGCGGGACGTACGACAGCGGATGACCGAAGTCGTCCTTGCCGGCGATGCCCGCATCCTGCGTATCGTCGCTCACGCCCGTGGCGGCGAAGCCGACGTCGACCATGGTGCTGCCCTTCGCCGTCGCGAGACGGATGACGGCGCTGCCCGCGATGCTGAACGGATAACCCGTATCCCGGAACACGTTCTGGTCCGCCTGGAACATCTCGGCGATCGTGTGGATCGCCGCAGCGCTGAACGTCGGCCCGACGTGACACGGGTTGCAATGCGTATTGCGGAATTCCGCCATGCCGCGGACGGCCACGGGCGTGAGATCGATCGGGATCCCGTTCGCATCGCGCTGACTGCGATCGAAGGGCGAATCGTCGGAGACGAGCGTCGATTCGTAGAGCTGCAGCGCGAGCCCGAAGAACATGCCGAAATTCGCTTCGAGCTGACTGTAGGCGAGCGGACGAGCGCCGGGTGCTGCCGGCGGCGGTGCACCGAACGGCCCGCGCTGCGTCGCCGACCAGTACTTCGGATTGACGGCCCGGCGGACGAGCCTGAAGTAATACGTGTCGAGCGCCGGCTGCGGCGCGCCGGGCTTGCTGAAGCCGAGCGCGCCGAGCACGCCGTCGGTCGCGTCCACCGCGTGGTGTTCGAGCGGACGGCGCATCAGCAGTTTGCGGCCGAGACCGGCGAGTGTGCGCCCGGCGCAGCTCATCTCCACCGTGTTCGACGGCGGCCCGAGCGCCTGCGAGGCGAGCGAGGCATTGACGAGATGCAGGCGGGTCTTCGTCACGCTGCCGTCCGCGTTCTTCACCCACACGCCGGCCGCGCTGTCGCGTGCGCCCCAGCCGCTCGAACCGTTGAACACGTTGTTCGCGCGGCCGTCCCAGAAATTGCGATGGTTGAACGCGGCGGTGATGACGGTCGGCGCGTTGCGGCGCGTGACCTCGCGCGTGCCGACCGCACTCTGATGGAAGACCGCGTCGGGCGAACGCGAGCACGTGTCGGCCGCGACGTCGGCGAGCTCGACGGAGACGAACGTGCCGCCGAACGTGCCCGCGGATCCGCCGACATCGTCGGCCGTGCCCGAGAAGCCGTACAGCGCCGTTTCGCGCAGCGGATCGGTCGACTGGACGAACGGAAAATCGCCGCGCGCGAGGCGGTGGTTCGGGCCGGGCGGCAGACCGTTCGCCGGGGTGTCGAACGCGGCGCTGCCGAGGTCGGCCGAATTGCCGGTCGGCGCGATCTGGTTGACCGTCCGGCTGTCGGCGCCGGCGTGGAAGTGGCACGACGCGCAGGCGACACCGTCGCTGCCGACGTTGACGTCCCAGAACAGCGCCTTGCCGAGCGCGATCGCGGCCGGCTCGTTGATGACGATCGGTTCGCTGCCGTCGAGCAGTCCGGGCACTTCGGGAACGGGTACGCTCTTCAAGGAGAGCGGCATGGGGCCGACGCCGGTGCCGAGAGCGATTGGTTCGTGCCGCCGATGAACAGCGTGTACCAGCCCGCGTGCGCGCCCGTGACGGTGAGCTCGAGCCGGTTCGCGCCGGCATTCGCCGTGCCGCCGATGCCGTGCTCGTAGCGATCGTCCACGCTCACGTCGTGCACGCCGGCACCGAAGGTCTCGCCCCAGCCCGTGGTATCGGGATCGCTGTGCGACGGGCCCGTCACCGCGTAGGCGAGCGTCTCGAGCTGATTGCCGAGCGCGCCGCTCTGCCAGGCCGTGCCGGCATCGCCGATCTGGCCGACGGCATTGAAGGAATGCGGTGCGTTGCAGCCGTTCGAGGCGATTTCGTCCAGATTGCCCGTGCCGCCGTCGAACCTGCTCGCGCCCGAGGTCCGCAGCGTCAGGCCGGGATTGAAGTTCGTACCGGCGACGGCCGCGTCGAGCCGGATCACGAGGTCGGCGGCGGTGGTGAGCTGGAAGACGTATCAGGGCGAGCCCCCGGCATGCGCCCAGGCCGAATAGTTGAGCGCCGGGTTGTCCGCGTAGTTGCGCTTCGGCAGGTTCTTCGCGGCGCTGAGAGCCTGGCCGGGGGCGAGCGCGTCGGGAGCGACGCTGGCGAACAGCGCGGCGCCGAGGGCCGCGGCGGGCGCAGTGCGCGAGAAAGTGTGGGCCGGGTTCATACGGGTCCTCCGGCGCATGGACGCCGCGGGTCGCGCGCTGCAAGATGGCAGGTGTGGCGATTCGACGGGGAGCGGTGCGGATGAGCAAGATTGCAGAGCTGTTGACGGGCACGATTTCCGAAGTCGCGGCGCTGATCGAGCGCCGCGAGATTTCCCCGGTGGAGCTCGTCGACGCGCAGCTCGCGCGCATCGGGGCGCTCGACGGCCGTCTGAAGAGCTATCTGCTCGTGACTGCGGAGCACGCGCGCGCCCAGGCAAAGGCCGCGGAACGCGAGATCGCGGCAGGGCGTTATCGCGGGAAGCTGCACGGCGTCCCGCTCGGCATCAAGGACCTCGTCGCGACGCGCGGCATCGCGACGACGTGCGCTTCGACGATCCTCGCCGATCACGTGCCGGACGCGGACGCGGCGATCATGGAGAAGCTCCACGCCGCGGGCGCGATCTGTCTCGGCAAGCTGAATCTCACGGAGTTCGCGCTCTACGGGTATCACCCCGAGCGCGACTATCCGCGCAATCCCTGGAACACCGACTATTGGGCGGGCGTCTCGTCGAGCGGCTCGGGCGTAGCGACGGCCGCCTCGCTGTGCTTCGGCGCGATAGGCTCCGATACCGGCGGCTCGATCCGTTTCCCGTCGGCGGCCTGCGGCATCGTCGGCGTGAAGCCGACGTTCGGCAAGGTCTCGCGCCATGGCGTCTTCCCGCTCGCCGACACGCTCGATCACCTCGGCCCGATGACGCGCAGCGTCGCGGACGCCGCGATCCTGCTCGCGGCGATCGAGGGCCGCGACGAGCGCGATCCGACGACGCGCAGCGATCCGCGCGTCGACTACCTCGCGGCGATCGCAGAGGGCGCACACGGTCTGCGCATCGGCATCGATCGCACGTATTGCAGCGAAGAGACGGATCCGCGCCAGAGCGACGCGACGTTCCGTGCCTGCTTCATGCTGCGCGGCCGCGGCGCGGAGGTCGTCGACGTCGATCTCAGCGGCATCACCGCGGCGTGCGCGCACTGGCTCGCGATCTGTGCCGTCGACACGCTGCTGTTCCATCGCCGTTTCCTGCCGGCGCGACTCGCGGACTACGGACCCGTGTTCCGTTCGCTGATCGAGCACGGACTCACGGTGACGGCGGAAGACTACGCGCGGGCGCAGACGGTGCGGCAGGCGACGGCCGCGCGCTTCGAGCGCGTGCTGCGCGAGGTCGACTGCATCCTGTGTCCGGCGATGCCCTCGCCCGCGATGCCGCAGCGCGAATTCCCGCCGCAGCAGGTCGCGCCGCCGGAAGCCGTGCCGGCGCTGCTGCGCTATTCCGCGCCGACGAATTTCAGCGGTCATCCCTCGATCACCGTGCCGAACGGCTTCACCAGCGAGGGCCTGCCTACGGCGATGCAGTTCATCGGCCGCTATGGCGACGAGGCGACGATCTTCCGGGCGGCCGCGGCCTACGAGGCGGCGACGGAATGGCATTCGCGAAGGCCCGCGCTGTAGCGCGGGTGCCGCCTCGCGGAGCCGCCCTCGACGCATTAGAATCCGGTGCAATCCAAACCAGCGCGCCCCGGCGCGGAGTGACAGGGCAAGCCATGACTACATCCAAAACCTCAGGCCCGGCGGGCGGCGATCGTCGTCAGACCGTCGACTTCGATCTCTTCGGCGGGGAAGCGGAGGCGGCGAGCGATGCCGCGGCGGCCGCGGCAGCGCTCGAGAGGACTGCCGGCCAGGTCGATTTCGACGTGTTCGGTGCGGCCGAAGCGGCCGCGGACGTGACGATCGACAAGACCACCGAGATCCCGATGGAGCCGGTGGCGAAAGGTGTGGATTTCGACATTTTCGGGGCCCAGGCCGCCGGCAGCGCGGCGCAGGAAACGGTCACCGTGATGCCCGACACCGACATGGACGCGGAAGACGCGACGCGCTTCACGGCGCCGCCGACGCCGGGTCAGGCCGCCGCCGCGGCCCCGCACGTGGCGCCAGCGTCGACGCCGGCCGCCGCTCCGGCACGCGCTGCGGCGCCGGCATCGGAAGCGCCGTCGAACACCGGCAAGATCATCGCCCTCGTCATCGTCATCGCCGCGATCGCGGCGGCGGCGTGGTTCTTGCTGCGCTGATTCCTTCGCGCCGTCGTCCCGCGGACGGCGGCGCGCCTCACGCCTTCGGATACCCGCGTGCAGCCAGGCTCGTGACCGTGGCAGGTGGCCGGTGCCTCACGTCCCGGCGGCAGGCGGTCCGCCGGCCTCCGGCCGGTCGAGGTCTTCGAGCATGTCGGGTGCGCGGGCGTCTTCCGCCCGGTGTCGCCGGTAGAGCCAGAGCCCGAGCAGGCCCGAGCACACGAGGAGGACGCCGCCGACCCCGATCCGCACCCCGGACTGCACGTTCACGCCGCTGCCGACGAGCGCGAAGATGGCGGTCTGCGGGACGTAGCCGAGTCCCGAGCCCGTGAAATAGGGCAGGGCACCGACGCTCGAGACGCCGGCGACGAGGTTCGTCACGAGATTGTTGCCGACGGGCAGGAGCCGCACGAGCAGCGTCATCGACAGGGGATGGCGGCCGAGGAAGGCGTCGAAGCGCTGGACGCGCTTCAGGAACCGCCGGCGCACGAAACCGCGTCCGAGGAGACGCGCGTAGTAGAACGAGAGCATGCAGCCGGCGAGCGTGCCGGCCACGCCGACGAGCGTGCCCTCGGCAACCCCGAATCCATAACCCGCGAGGAACGAGACTGCCTGGCGCGGGAAGCCCATGGCGGTCGCGAGCGCGGCCGCGCCGACGAACCACAACGCCGAAGCTGCGCCATGATGCAACAGCACGCGGTTCACCCAGGCCTCGTCGATGTCCGCGCCGAAGTTCGTAGCCTTGAGCACGACCGCTGCGACGGCGAGCGAGAACAGGAACACGAGCCCCTTGAAGGCCGCGCGCCAGTTCATGCGCAGGACCCGGGGGCGGCGTAGAGAAGACGGGCAGTCGTCATCGGCGGAGGAGGGCGTTAGGGGCCGCGATGATACCACGCACCCCACTTATCCACCGGGGTCGGAGGGACTTTCGTATTCTTCGGGATCATACGGAAAGTCCCTCCGACCCCTGTTGATAAGTCATGTGCCGGACCTGCGGCACGGACAGACCCCAGCGGATGACCGCGCTCGACCCGCCAAGGCCCCGGCGGTTTCGAATGCTTATCCACCGGGGTCGGAGGGACTTATCGAAAAGTCCCTCCGACCCCTGTTGATAAGTGGGCGGTGGGATGCGCGGCTATTTATAGAACTTGATGAAGTCGGGATCGCGCTTCTCGGCGAGTGCTTTCACGCCTTCCTGCGATTCCTCGGTGTTGTAGTACATGCGCAGCGCCTGCATCGCCACGCCGCCCATGCCGCGGATCGACTCCGAGTCCGCGTTGAAGCTCTTCTTGGCGAGCGCGATGGCCGTCGGGCTGCGCTTGTTGAGCTCGGCGCACCACGACGCGACTTCCTCGTCGAGCTTGTCGTCGGGGACGACGGCGTTCACGAGGCCCATCGCGAGCGCTTCCTGGGCCGTGTAGCGTTTGCACATATACCAAATCTCGCGCGCCTTCTTCTCACCGACGACGCGCGCGAGGTAGGCCGTGCCGAAGCCCGGATCGACGGAGCCCATCTTCGGGCCGACCTGGCCGAACACCGCGTTCTCGGCGGCGATGGTGAGATCGCAGAGCGTCGCGAGCACGTTGCCGCCCCCGATCGCGTAGCCGCGCACTTTCGCGATGACCGGCTTCGGCACGTCGCGGATGACGGAGTGCAGCTCTTCGACGGGCATGCCGACCGAGCCCCGGATCTCGCCGTCGCCGTACTGGCCCTCGTGGTCCGATTGATCTCCGCCCGTGCAGAATGCCTTCTCGCCCGCACCGGTCAGGACGATCGTGCCGACGTCCCGGTCCCAGCCGGCCTTGAGGAAAGCGTCGATCAAGTCGAGCACGGTGCGCGGACGGAACGCGTTGTACTTCTTCGGGCGGTTGATGCAGATCGTCGTCGTGCGGCCCTCGCGGGTCACGAGGATGTCCTGGTAGTCGCTCATCGTCGGGGTCTCCTGAATGTCGCCTGGAATGCGTGGACGGGCATCATCGCGGGCCCCGGCGGGCCCGCGCAATGACAGCGATCAAACGCGGCGGCCGCGGTTTTACATCCCCCGGACCCTGTGCTAAGAATGCCCCGACGCCGCGCCCGCGGCGCGACCCCGAGACCATGAGCCCCCTGACCCAAGGAGCCGGATCCATGTCGTCCCACGATCACGAACACGAGCATTCGCTGGTTCCCTCCGAGCCCGCCCTGCGCATCAAGGCCCTCGAATCGCTGCTCGTCGAGAAAGGCGTGCTCGATCCCGCCGCCGTCGACGAAATCATCGACGTCTTCGAGCACCGCGTCGGACCGCGCAACGGCGCGCTCGTCGTCGCGAAGGCCTGGACGGATCCCGAATTCAGGAAACGCCTGCTCGCCGACGGCACGGCCGCGGTGCGCGAGCTCGGCTTCCTCGGCATGCAGGGCGAGGAGGTCGTCGCGGTGGAGAACACGCAGAACGTGCACAACGTCGTCGTCTGCACACTCTGCTCCTGCTATCCCTGGCCGCTGCTCGGTCTGCCGCCCGCCTGGTACAAGTCGCTCGCGTATCGCTCGCGGGTCGTCATCGAACCGCGCAAGGTGCTCGAGGATTTCGGCCTGAAGGTTTCCGACGACAAGGAAGTGCGGGTGTGGGACAGCAATTCCGAGGTGCGCTACATCGTGCTGCCGGAACGTCCCGCCGGTTCGGAGACGTTGAGCGAGGCCGAGCTCGCGGAGCTCGTCACGCGCGAATCGATGATCGGCACCGGCGTCGCGAAAGCGCCGGCCTGAGCAGGAGGTAGAGTCATGAACGGTGTCCACGATGTCGGCGGCATGCAGTGCTTCGGCGCCGTCCTGCCCGAAGAGAACGAACCGGTCTTCCACGCCGAGTGGGAGAAGCGCGTGTTCGGCACGATGTGCCTCGCGATGATCGACGGTCATTTCAACGTCGACGAGCTGCGGCACGCGATCGAGCACATCGCGCCGGCCGAGTACTGCGCCGTGCCCTACTACGGCAAATGGCTGCGCGGCATGGAGGACCGGCTCATCGCGCACGGCGTCATCACCCGCGAAGAGCTCGAGCGCAAGTGGGCCGAGGTGCAGGGCAAAGGAGCGGCGGCATGAGCGTCACCAGCAAAGAGGCCGTCTGGCCGATCGTCACGTCCTCCGGCCATCTGCGCGTCGAGCTCGATCGTCCGGCGCGCTACAAGGTCGGCGATCGTGTGCTGACGAAGAACGTGAACTACCCCGCGC
Organism: Gammaproteobacteria bacterium; assembly: GCA_016209015.1. Classification (GTDB taxonomy): domain Bacteria; phylum Pseudomonadota; class Gammaproteobacteria; genus JACQWY01. The sequence goes on from JACQWY010000021.1 coordinate 56,754, forward strand.
ACACGCGCCTGCCACGCTTCGCCCGCGGCAAGATCGGCACTGTTCACCTCGTGCACGGCGGATTCCCGTTTCCGGAGACGATGGCGCAGAGCGGCGATCCCAAACCCGAATACGTCTACAGCGTGCGCTTCGAGGCGCGCGAGCTGTGGGGGGCGGAGGGCTCGCCGAAGGACGCCGTGTACGTCGACATGTGGGACAGCTACATCGAGCCCGCGCCGGAGACCGGCCGATGACCGGCGCCGACGATCTCGCGGCGGCGAAAGTGCTCGCCGAGATCGCCGCTGAAGCGGGCGGCGAGCCGATGTTCGAACAGCCCTGGCACGCCCAGGCCTTCGCGATGACCATGCATCTCGCGAAGCGCGGCGTGTTCGACTGGGACGAATGGGTCGGGGCCTTCATCCCCGAGGTGCGCGAGCATCCGCAGGCCGAGGGCGAGGACGTGAACGCCGCGTATTTCAGGCAGTGGCTCGCCGCGCTCGAGAAGCTGCTCGCGGCGCGCGGCCTGTGCACGCCGGACGGCATCGACGATTACGCCGCGACCTGGCGTCGCGCCTACCTCAACACCGCGCACGGCGATCCGGTCGAATTCTCGGCCGGGCGGCGGCCGGTGGGCGAGCACGGCGAGCACACGCACGAACACTTCCACGATCCCCGGTCGCGCGAGCGGACGCCCGTCGCGGTCTCGCCGCGCAGCGGCACCTGAACCGGAGAACACGGTGTGATGGGGGAGTCCAGAACCCCATGAGTGACGCGTGCGTGCCGTCGGCGCTGCGCGCCCGCCTCGTCACGCTCTACGCGATCCTCGCCGTCGCGAACATCGCGACGTGGCTGTGGGCGCTCTTCGCATTCGCGGGCCAGCCCGCGCTGCTCGGCACCGCGGCACTCGCTTACGGCCTCGGTCTCCGGCATGCGGTCGATGCCGATCACATCGCGGCGATCGACAACGTCACGCGCAGGCTCATGCAGCAGCGCCGCGAAGCGCTCACCGCGGGCTTCTGGTTCTCGCTCGGTCACTCGAGCGTCGTGCTGCTCCTCACCGTCGTCTTCGCGCTCGGCGCGGGCGGCTTCGGCCAGCGCTTCGAGAGCGTCGAGGACTGGGGCGGTCTCGCCGGCACCGGCATCTCGGCCGCGTTCCTGCTCGGCATCGCCGCGGTCAACGTCGTCATCCTGCGCGAGGTGTGGACCGCGTTCCAGGCCGTGCGTCGCGGTGAACGGCCGGCGTTCGCGGCCGACGTCGCGTTCGCGGGCGGCGCGGCGACGCGCTTCCTCGGCGGCCTCTTCCGTCTCATCGGGCGGAGCCGGCACATGTATCCGCTCGGCATTCTCTTCGGGCTCGGCTTCGAGACCGCCTCCGAGGTCGGGCTGATCGGCGTCTCGGCCGTTGCGGCCGCGAAAGGGCTCGCGGTGTGGAACATCCTCGTCTTCCCCGCGCTGTTCGCCGCGGGCATGTCGCTCATCGACACCACCGACGGTGCGCTCATGCTCGGCGCCTACGGCTGGGCCTTCGTGAAGCCGGTGCGCAAGCTCTACTACAACCTCGCGATCACGGCGGCGTCCGTCGCCGTCGCGCTCGTCGTCGGCGGGCTCGAAGCGCTCGCGCTGCTCGGCGATCGCCTGCGCCTCGACGGTCGCTTCTGGGACGGCATCGCCGCGCTGAACGCCCAGGTCGGGCTCATCGGCTACGCGGCGATCGCGTTCTTCATCCTGAGCTGGGGGATTGCGGTCGTCGTCTATCGCGTGAAGCGGTTCGACGAGCTCGAAGCCGAATTCGCGCCTGCGCAATCTTCGTAGGATACCGACGCAGGAGGCGCATCGATCGCGGTCATCGGGATCAGGGGCCGGATCCTGCCTCCGAGCCCGGTCCCTCGAACGTCACTGGGCCGCCGGGAACTTCGGCGAACGCTTCTCGCGCGAGGCGGCCATACCTTCGGGCGCGTCCTCGGAGAGGAAGCACTGCATGCCGGGTGCGAGCGGGTTGTCGCAGATGGGCCCGGCGAGGCGCCTCCAGTCGTCGGGCGATTTCTCCGTGTAGCGGATCGCGGGCTGGCGGCCCTTCGCGAGCTTGTCGGCGTCGGCGATCGCCTTCGTCAATCGAGAGTGAACGCGGCAGCGCCGCGTTCAACCCGCCGCCGTCAAGCGCTGCGCCGCCGCCACGATCTCGCCGAGCGCAGAGCCCGGCGGATAGACCTCGATGCCCTGGCGTTCGAGCTCCTTCTTCATCCACGGCGCAATCGCGCCGCCGGCGAAGACCGGCAGACCGGGCCGCTGCTCGCGCACGGCGCTCACGATGCGTTCGACGATCTCGACGCGGCCGCCGACGTTCAGCCCGAGCAGATCGACGTCCTCGTCGACCGCGGCGCGCGCGATCTCGGTATCGACCGCCATGCCGGCCATGATCACCTCGAAGCCGGCGTCGCGCAGTGCGCGGGCCACCATCGAGAGGCCGCGCCAGTGGCCGTCGAGCGCGGTCTTCGCGAGCAGGATGCGTTTCGTCATGTGCTCTCCTCAGGCGCGGATGGGCGTGGCCCAGTCGCCGTAGACTTCCCGGAACACCGCGCCGATCTCGCCGAGTGTCGCATCGGCGTCGACGGCGGCCATCATCGCCGGCATGAGATTGTCCATGCCGCGGCACGTCTGCTCGAGATCGCGCAAGGCACGCGCAGTCGCCTTTCCGTTCCGCTGCCGGCGCAACTGCTCGAGCCGCTGCATCGCACGCTCCCAGGCGTCCGAGCTGCCTTTGAAGCCGTCGACCTCGTGCGGACTGATGTCGGTCGTGAAATCGGTCTCGCCGACGACGATGCGCCCGCCGGCTTCCCGCGCCTGCATGAGCTCGAACTGGTTGCGATGCGCGACTTCGTGCAGCCAGCCGGAATCGAGCGTCGCGAGAAAGCCGCCGCGCTGCTGGATTTCCTCGAAGAAAGCCCAGCCGCGCTCCTCGAGCTCGGCACCGAGCTTCTCGAGATAGAAGGAGCCGCCGAGCGGATCGACGACCGCGGTCAGGTTCGTCTCGTGCTGGAGAATCTGCTGGATCCTCACCGACATCTGGTGCGCATGCTCGCTCGGAATGGAGAGCGCCTCGTCATAGCCCGAGACGCCGAGCGACTGCACGCCGCCGAGCACGGCGGCGAGACCCATCAGGGTGCCGCGCACGATGTTGTTCAGCGGCTGCGCATAGGTCATCGAGGATCCCGCCGTCACCACGTGGATGCGGAGCTGCGCGGCCCGCGGGTCCGTCACGCCGTAGCGGTTCTCGAGCAGGTCCGCCCACATCTTGCGCGAAATGCGCAGCTTCGCGATCTCTTCGAACAGATCCATGCTGACGCGGAAGCTGATACCGCCGACGCCGCGCGCGGCGACTTCCATCGGTACGCGTCCGCGGCGCCGCACTTCGTCCAGATATTCCACCGCGTTCGCGAACAGCGCGCCGAGCTCCTCGTAGGCGTTCAGTCCGGTGTCCGCGCCGTTGTAGGCGGCGATCGACACCGGCACCCAGCGCGGCAGGTGGGCGCTGCAGAATTCGATGATGTCGGCGTTGAAGCGCAGCCCCGGGCGCGTCGGGATCTGCTGCTTCGTCACGCAACCGAGGTAGGTGAGGAAGTAATCGCTCTGCCCGGTGCCCGCGAGCTTCCCGAGATCGAGGCCACGCCGTTTCGCGACGGTCCAGAAGCAGGACAGCGCGAACGGCGCGTGCTGTACGACACCGCCGCCGGCGTGCGAATAGGTCTTATCGATCGGGATGCCGTCGAGCACGGTCTCGAAGTCGCGCACGCCCATGATCACCGCGCCGGTGAGGCCCACGTCCTCGCGGCGCGCCACGACCGAGGGATGGTCGACGTCGTAGAGGTGATCGGCGGTATTGCGATCGTGTTCCATGATGAAGCCGTGCTCGCCCTGCGAGAGCAGGAACTTGATGCGCTCGCATTCGTCCTCGGGATTGCCGAAGCCCGAGAGCTGGAAGATGCGCCACGGCCGCTCGCGATACATGCCGGGATAAGTCCCCCGCAGGTAGGGTGCGCGACCGGGGCCCGCGGCGAGCGCCTCGCGGATCGCGGGCGGCACGTCGTCGGCCGTGTAGAGCGGGGCGATGTCGATGCCGGAAACGGTCTTGCGCTCGCGCGCCGCGTGATCGCTCATCGGGAGTCCTCCGTCGGGGCGGCGCGACAGGACGGGACGGGCGCCGCGTTGCTGGGTGAGCCAGCCGGGCGGAGGAGAAGAATCGGGGAGAGGCCGCACCGGCAGCTCAATTCTCGCCTGCCGGTGCGGGTAGCTGTCTTTGACGGGGATCAATTCCCCGCGGGCTTCGCGGCCTCAGTTCGTCGTGGTCACCTTCGCGCCGGCGGCATCCGCGAGCGCCGCCTGCGCCGCGGCGAGGCGGGCGATCGGCACGCGCGGGCCGGAGCAGGAGACATAGTTCAGACCGATCTGGTGGCAGAAGTGGATCGATTCCGGATGTCCGCCGTGCTCGCCGCAGATGCCGATCTTGAGATCCTCGCGCGTCGAACGGCCGCGCTCGACGGCGATCTTCATCACTTCGCCGACGCCTTTCGTGTCGAGCACCTCGAACGGGTTGTCCTCGAGGATTCCGGACTCGGTGTAGGCCGGGAGGAACTTGTTCTCCGCGTCCTCGCGCGAGAACGAGAACGTCGCCTGTGTGAGGTCGTTCGTGCCGAAGGAGAAGAACTCGGCGATTTCCGCCATGCGGCCCGCGCGCATGCAGGCGCGCACGACCTCGAGCATGCTGCCGAACTTGAACTGCACTTCGATTCCGTGCGTGAGCGCGACGATCTTGTGAGCGCGTTCGACGTAGCTCTTGATGCGGCCGAGCTCCTCCACCGTCGCGACCTGCGGCACCATGATTTCCGGATGCACCTCGATGCCTTCCTTCGCGCAGAGCGCAGCGGCTTCCAGCACGGCCTGGATCTGCATCGAATAGATTTCAGGATACGTGATGCCGAGGCGCACGCCACGATGGCCGAGCATCGGATTCACTTCGGCGAGCGCGCGCACTTTGCGCAGCGTCTTCTCCTTCTTCGAGATGACGTCGTCCTCGAGGTGCGATTCCTTGAAGACCGTCAGGCTCTCGTTCATGCGGTTCAGGCCGTCAGCGTACTTCTGGTAGAGCGCGGGGTTCAGCAGCTTCAGCGTGTCCGGGAGCTCCTCGATGCCCTTGATGGTGTCGCGCAGATGGCGCAGGTGCGTGATCTCCATTTCGAGCTGCGCCGCCGTCGGCAGGAACTCGTGCATCGGCGGATCGAGCAGCCGCACCGTGACCGGCAGGCCCTTCATGGCCTTGAAGATGCCCTTGAAGTCGTTGCGCTGAATCGGCAGCAGGCGGTCGAGCGCGTGCTGACGATCCTCGGGCGTCTCGGCCAGGATCATCTCCTGCACGATCGGCAGGCGATCCGTGCTGTTGAACATGCGCTCGGTACGGCACAGGCCGATGCCCTTCGCGCCGAAGCCGCGCGCACGCGCCGCGTCGTTCGGGGTGTCGGCGTTCGCGCGCACTTCGAGGCGCGCGACCTCGTCTGCCCACGCGAGCAGGATGTTGAGTTCTTCGGAGAAATCGGGCTCGACGGTCGGCACCTCACCCGCGTAGACGTCGCCCGTGCTGCCGTCGATCGTGATCACGTCGCCCTCGTGCAGGGTCGTGTCGCCGATGTAGGCCTTGCGGTGCATGTCGTCGATGTGGATCGCTTCGCAGCCCGAGACGCAGGGCTTGCCCATGCCGCGCGCGACGACTGCCGCGTGCGAGGTCTTGCCGCCGCGGCTCGTCAGCACGCCCTGGGCGTGGAAGAAGCCGTGGATGTCCTCGGGCTTCGTCTCCTCGCGGACGAGGATGACCTTGTCGCCGCCCTTGCCGCGCATCTCCGCGCTGTCGGCATCGAAGACGATCTTGCCGGAGGCCGCGCCCGGCGAGGCCGGCAGGCCCTGCGCGAGCGATTTGCCGCGGAAGTTCGGCGCGAGCTGCGGCACGAGCAGTTGCTCGAGCATCTTCGGTTCGATGCGCGTCAGCGCCTTCTCGCGGCCGATGAGCCCTTCGTTGCACATCTCGACGGACGTGCGCACCATCGCGCGGGCATTCATCTTGCCGTTGCGGGTCTGCAGGCAGTAGAGACGGCCCTTCTCGATCGTGAACTCGAAGTCCTGCACCTCGCTGTAGTGCGATTCGAGACGCTGATGGAGCTCGACGAGCTGGCGATAGATTTCGGGCATCTCGACCGCCATCTCGGCGATCGGCTTCGGCGTACGGATGCCGGCGACGACGTCCTCGCCCTGCGCGTTCGTGAGGTATTCGCCGTAAATCTGGTTCTCGCCCGTGCCCGGATTGCGCGTGAAGCCCACGCCCGTGCCGGAATCGTTGCCCATGTTCCCGAAGACCATCGTCACGACGTTCACGGCCGTGCCGTTCGCCTGCTTCGGGGTGATCCTGAACTGGCGGCGGTAATCGATCGCGCGCTTGCCGTTCCAGGAGCGGAACACGGCCTTGATCGAAATCTCGAGCTGCTCCATCGGATCCTGCGGAAACGGCCGGCCGGAATGCGTCTGCACGATCGCGAGGAATTCCTTGACGAGCTCCTTCAGGTGCTCGGCTTTCAGATCGACGTCCTGGCGCGCGCCGTGATTCGCCTTGATCTCGGCCATCTTCGCGTCGAAATGCTCGTCGGCGATGTTCAGCGCGATCTTGCCGAAGAGCTGGATGAAGCGGCGGTAGGCGTCGTAGGCGAAACGTTCGTTCTTCGTCTGCTTGACGAGGCCTTTCAGCGATTCGTCGTTGAGACCGAGATTCAGAATCGTGTCCATCATGCCCGGCATCGACATCGCGGAGCCGGAGCGCACGGACACGAGCAGGGGATTGTCCGCGGAGCCGAAGCCCTTGCCGGTCGCCTTCTCGAGCTGCGTCATGTGCTGCTTCGTCTCGTCCCACAAGCCGTCGGGCAGACTGCCCTTCTCGAGGAACGCGAGGCAGGCGTCGGTCGTGATCGTGAAGCCCGGCGGTACGTTCAGCCCGATTTGCGTCATCTCGCAGAGATTCGCGCCCTTGCCGCCCAACAACATCTTGTTCTTGCCGTCACCTTCCGCGAAGGCGTAGACGTACTTGCGAGCGGCCATGATCTCCTCCCTCAGCTGAAAAATCCGAGCGCGCACCATACCAAAAATCGGCCGGCCGAGGCAGGACCGGCGCCGGTTTCGCGAACGCCGGCCGGGGTGCGTTCACCGGCCGGTCGGCAATGCGTCCGGGCGGCTCAGGCCGCGGCCTCGGCGCGCGCGAACGGCAGCCGCAGGCGGAACGTCGTGCCCTTGCCCGGGGTGCTCTCGACCTCGAGCGAGCCATGGTGCTTCTTCACGATGCCATAGGCGATCGAAAGACCGAGACCCGTGCCCGAGCCGACGGGCTTCGTCGTGAAGAACGGCTCGAAAATCCGCTTCGCGACCTCCGGCGGCATGCCCTGGCCGGTGTCGGCTATCTCGACCACCGCGAACGCGCCCTCGGCGCGCGTGCGCAGCGTGATCGTGCCGCGCTGGGCGATGGCCTGGCCGGCATTGACGAGGATGTTCATGAACACCTGGTTGATTTGCCGCGACAGACATTCCACCGGGGGCAATGGCTGGTAGTCCTTGACGATTTCGGCCTTGTACTTGAGATCGTTCCAGACGAGCGTCAAGGTGCTGTCGAGGCTGCGGCCGAGATCGGCGGCCTGCCATTCGGCCTGGTCGACGTGCGAGAAGTTCTTCAAGTCCTGAACGATGTGCTGCACGCGATCGACACCTTCGAGGGATTCGCCGAGCAGCTTGCCGGCGTCCTCGCGCATGAATGCGAAATCGCGATCGCGGATGAGTTGGGCGGCGGCCGCGGGATCCGTACCGAAGGTTTCGATGATCTGCACGAGGTCGGTCAGATAGCCGCCGAGCGCATTGAGATTCGATTTCACGTAGCCGACCGGGTTGTTGATCTCGTGGGCCACGCCGGCGGCGAGCTGGCCGATGGAGGCCATCTTCTCCGATTGCAGCAATTGCGCCTGGGTCTGTTGCAAGCGCTCGAACAGCGCCTGTAAGGCGGCTTTGTCGTGGGCGAGCTTCTCGTTCGCATCGCGGAGCTCCGCGGTGCGTGCCTCGACCTCGCGGGTCAGCGCCGCCTCGTGCTCCTTCAGGTCCGTGATATCGACACAGGATCCGACGTAGCCCTCGAACGCGCCGTCCGCGCCGTGCCGCGCGACGGCTGTCTCGCGCATCCAGCGATAGTCGCCGTCGTGGCGGCGCAGCCGGTATTCGACGCTGCCGACCCCGCTGTCCGCGCCGGCATAGCGCGCTTCGAGCGCCGCGAGGTGATCGGGGTGCACGGCGCTCTGCCAGCCGTGTTCGAGCTCGCTGCGCGCGAGGCCCGTGAAATCCGTCCAGCGTTGATTGAAGAACGGACGCCGGCCATCGGCCTGCGACATCCACATCAGCACCGGCGCGGCATCGGCGATGACGCGGAACCGCCACTCGCTCTCCTGCAGCGCGGCGAGCAGCTTGCTTTCAGCCCGTTCGGCGTCCAGCAGTCGCGCGTCGTCGTCTTCGACCGCCGCGCCCGCCGCGATCACGCGGGCCATTTCGCGATCGGAGCCGAGGATGTGCTCGGCGAGCCATTTGATCAGGAATTGCAGCAGTTCGCCGGTGACGGGCTGCCCGTTCTGCAGCAGACCGCCGACCAGCGTGACGACGGTCTGGACGAACTCCTCGTGCTGGCGCTTGTGCAGGCGGAAGTGCTCGGTGTCGACGACGCCGGCGTTCGCCATCAGCGTCTCCTCGGTCTTGAAGTGGTACTGCGTGTACTGCAGGGCTTCCTTGAGGATGCCCTTGATCTCCCCGTCGTCGCGCCCTGCGGCGACCGCCTCGTCGAGACGGTTGACGATTGCGACGAGGTGCTCGTGCTGCCGGTCTACTTTATCGATGCCGATGCAATAGCTCGCATCCCAATTGAACAAGGCCATGGCGATGTCTCCGATACGGCGCGGATCCGGCCGCGCGCGAAGGGTGTCGGCGGCGGGGGCTCTGCGGCGCTGGGCGTAGCGGATGGCCTGTGGGGAGGCCGGCGCGTCGTGCAGGATTTCCCGTCCGGTAACCGGAAATATCGACTCCGCAGGCCCGGCCTGAAGTGTTGCCGGCTGCAAGATTCGGCGGCGCAGCCGACAACTGGAGACCAGGGCGCAAGGCCGCCCGGCCGCGCGCCACGGGGGCGCAGGCGAGGACATCGCAGGCATGAGCGAACGTATCCTGTTGATCGTCGATGACGAAGAGAACGTGCTGCGCGCGCTCGTCCGTGTCTTGCGCCGGGACGGCTATCGCATCCTCACGGCGGACGGCGGCGCGAAGGGGCTCGAAATGCTCGCCGCGACGTCCGGCGTCGGCGTGATCATCTCGGATCAGCGCATGCCCGGCATGAGCGGCACGGAGTTCCTGCGCAACGTGCGCGACCACTATCCCGACACGGTGCGCATGATGCTGAGCGGCTACACCGAGCTGCAGGTCGTGACGGAGGCGATCAACGAAGGCGCCATCTACAAGTTCCTCACGAAACCCTGGGACGACGAGATGCTGCGGGCCAATGTGCGCGAGGCTTTCGAGCACTATGATCTGAGGATGGAGAACGTGCGCCTGACGGTCGCCCTCGCGAAGACGAATTCGATGCTGAGCCAGCGGGTTTCGGAGCAGTTGCGCACGCTCGACATCAATCTGCGCGTGCTCGAGGCCTCGCGCGAGATGCTGGAGCGCCTGCCGGTCGCCGTGATCGGCATCGACGAAGACGGGCTCGTGTCCGTCGTCAACGCCCGCGGCCAGGCCCTGTTCGATGCCCAGTCCGGTCTGGTCGAAGGACTGCCCGCGGCGAACGTCCTGCCGCCGCCGCTCGCCGCGGCCGTCGCGACCTGTGCCGGGGACGACCCCGATCCCGGCCCCCTGATTTGCGACGTCGACGGCCGGTCCTGTCGCGTGTCGACGATCCGGCTCGGGCGTGACTCGCGGGCGCGCGGGCTGATGCTCGTCGTCGAACCGCTCGCGGCATTCTGAGATGTTCGTTCCGTGCGCCGAGCTGTGCCCGGGCCAGGTCCTCGCTGCCGAACTCCTCGATGCCGGTGGCCAGCGCCTGCTTGCGGCGGGCACGGTGCTGGACGCCGCGACGATCGCGCTGTTGGCACGCCGCGAGGTTCCGGGCGCGGACGTCGTCGACGTCGCGGAGCTCGCGCGCGAGCGTTGCGCCCGGCGCGAGCAACTCGTCGCGCGCACGGAGCGCCGCTTCCGCCACGCGGGCAGCCAGCCCCTGATGCAGACGCTGCATCGCGAGGCGCTCGCCTTCTTCCTCCAGTCGAGCGGCCTCGATGATTGAGCGCATCGCCGAGTGCATTGCCCGCCTGCGGCCGATCTCGCCGCTCGCGACGCAGTGCCTCGCCGTGCTGAGCACGCCGGACGTGAACATCGCGGACATCGTGACCGTGCTCGAACGCGATCCCGGGCTCGCCTCGCATCTGCTCAAGCTCGCGAACTCGCCTTTCTACGGCTGCGCCTCGCGCATCTCGACCGTGCACCAGGCCTGCATGGTGCTCGGTACCCGTACGCTGAAGCAGTCGATCACCGCTGCCGCCGTGCTCTCGGCGCTCGACGGCGGTGGCCAGGATGCCGGAATGCAACGCTGGCGCCACGCCGCGGCGACGGCTTGCGCGGCCCGCGCGCTCGCGCACCGCGCCGCGCTCGACCCCGATGTCACCGCGACGGCGGGCCTGCTGCACGACATCGGTCGCATTCTGATCGGCCGCTGCTGTACGGAGCAGTACCGGGTGGTCGCGGATCGTGCGCGACGGGAGGCGATCCCGCTGCTCGTCGCCGAGCGCGACGCGCTGGGCACGGATCACGCCGCCGTCGGCGCCACGATCTCGGCGCGTTGGCACATGCCGCCCGAGCTCGTCGCGGCGATTGCAAGTCACCACGACCCGGACGGGGCTGATCCGCAGCCGATCGTCGACGTCGTGCACGTCGCGAACGTGCTGGCGCACGCGCTCGACGCGAACGACGAGGAAGAAGTCGTGCCCGAGCTCTCCGAGGCCGCGTGGCGGCGCCTCGGACTCGACATGGACGAAGTACGCCGCCACTTCCCCGACATCGCGAGTGCGGGCGCATGACCGCCGTCCGCCGCCTGCCCCAGGAGCACGCGTCATGACCGACACGCCAGCCGCCCCGACCCCGCCGCCACCGCAACACACGCTGCTGTGCGTCGACGACGAGCCGAACATCGTCTCCGCGCTGCGTCGCCTGTTCCGCGGACCCGGTTACCGCGTGCTCGTCGCGGACGGTGGCAGAGCCGGCCTCGCGGTCCTCGAGGCGGAGCCGGTCGATCTCGTGATCTCCGACATGCGCATGCCGGAAATGACGGGCGCGGAATTCCTCGCCGTCGTCGCCGAGCGCTGGCCGCGCACGATGCGCATCCTGCTCACGGGCTACGCGGATCTGTCCTCGACGGTGGACGCGATCAACAAGGGTGCGATCTACCGCTACGTGAGCAAGCCCTGGGACGACAACGATCTGAAGCTCACGGTGCAGCGCGCGCTCGAGCAGCAGCACGTCACGCGCGAGCGCGATCGTCTCGTCGGCATCGTGGCGCGCCAGAACAAGCAACTGCGCGCGATGAACGCCGGCCTCGAATCGCAGGTCAGGGCGCGCACGGAGGAGATCCGCCAGACCGCAGAAATGCTCGACCTCGCCTACAAGGAGCTGAAGCAGAGCTACGTCGAGGTCGTGCCCGTGCTCGCGAGCTTCGCGGAAATGCGCGAGGGCGATTCGAAGGGCCACGGCCGCCGCGTCGCGGAGATGGCACGCGAGGTCGCGCGCGAGCTCCGGCTCGAGGACGACCTCGTCCAGCAGATCTATTTCGCGGCGCTCCTGCACGACGTCGGCAAGCTGAGCATGCCGGACGAGCTGCTGCGCAAGCCGTTCACCGCGATGAAGCCGGAGGAGCGTCTGCGCTACATGCGCCATCCGGCGATCGGCCAGGCCGGCTTCACCGGCGTGGAATCCATGCAGGACATGGCGCTCCTCATCCGCTGCCATCACGAGCGCCACGACGGCGCGGGTTATCCCGACGGACTGCAGGGCGACGGCATTCCCCTCGGTGCGCGGATCCTCGCGATCGCGAACGATTTCGACAGCCTGCAGCTCGGTCAGCTCGTCGAAGGCCAGCTCGGCAAGCGCGAGGCCCGCGCCTTCCTCGAGGAGAACCGCGGCTTGCGTTACGACCCGCGCATCCTCGACGTCTTCCTCGCCTGGCTCGATTCGAATCCCGAGCTCGCAGCCGGCACGATCAAGGAATTCAGGCTCACCTCGGACGCGCTGAAGCGAGGCATGGTGCTCGCACGCGACTTCGTCAACGATGACGGCGTGCTCATGCTCTCACACGGCCACGTGCTGGACGATCGCGTCATCGAGCGGCTCCGCGCCATGGAGCGTGACGAGCAGCACGGCTTCACGGTCTACGTGAAGCATACCGAATAGCGTGCGTCGCCCGGCCCTGGGCGCAGGGCCGGGACGATGCCATCATCACGCTTCCGGATCGGGAGAGGGAGAGCGATGCTGGAACGCGTGGATCGCATGCAGATCGCAGTCGAGGATCGTTGTCGCGCGGCGGAGACGTTCTGCCGGCTGCTCGGTGCGGCCGTCGTGCGCGAAGAGGATTCTGCCTGCTTGAACGCCGCCCGCACCGTCCTCGCGCTCGGTGAGAGCGAGCTCGAGCTCTGCGCCCCGCGCGGCGCCGGGCCGATCGCCGAACACCTCGCGCGCTGGGGCGAGGGTCTCTTCGCCGCGGGCTACGCGACGTCACGGCTCGAGGAGCTTGCCGCGCACCTCGAAACGCTCGACGCGCCGTTCGTGCGCGACGGGACGCAATTGCAGATTCCGGGTACGACGACGGCCGGCATGCCGATGGTGATCTCCCCGCTCGAGGTCCGCCCGCGCGTGGGGCCGGTGAGCTTCCTCTACGAAGCGACGAACGCGCTCGATTCCGACTGGCGCGCGGCGAGCGATCTCTACACGCGTCTCTTCCGGCTCGAGCCCGCGAAGTTCTCGACGATCGAGAGCTCGCGCTTCAATTACGCCGGCACACTCACGCTCTTCGCTCCGCCGCACCGCCTCGATCGCATCGAGCTCTCGCAGACCTTCACCGACCGGCCGGGCGCGATGCGCCGCTTCGTCGAGCGCCGCGGCGGCGACAGCCTCTACATGTGCTATGTCGAGGCCCACGACTTCCGCGGCCTGAAGCAGCGGCTCGCTGCCGGCGGTGCGACGCTGATCCCGCGCGGCCCCCATCTCGCCGCCGAGCACGACGGCCTGTGGGTGCACCCCAAGAGCCTGCACGGCGTGCTGCTCGGCGTTTCGCGCACGAGCCTCGCCTGGGGCTGGTCCGGCCGTCCCGAGCTCGTGCTTCCCTCGAACTGAAGGAAGCTCTGAATGAGTTCAGAGATAAGGTCGGTAAGGACCCCGCTTCTTGCCGACCGTGCTCCGAAAAGTCCAGGATGGACTCATTCAGAGCTTCCTGAACAGACCTGGAGATTGCGCATGCCCCCAACCGAACCCCGCCTCGCGCCGCTCGCCGAAGCCGACTGGGACCCCGAGATCCGCGAGACGCTCGCGAAGATGCAGGACCCGTTGTCGGGCCGCGTCATGAACGTCTTCCGCACGCTCGCCCATCACCCGAAGGCGCTCAAGCGCTGGCTCGTCTTCGCCGTCCACGTGCTCTCGAAGTCCACGCTCTCCGGGCGCGATCGCGAGATCGCGATCCTGCGCATCGGCTGGCGCTGCAAGGCGGAATACGAATGGGCGCAGCATCTCGCGGTCGGGCGTCGTCATGGCATGACGGATGAGGACTTCGAGCGCATCAAGCTCGGCCCCGACGCGCCCGGATTGCCGGCCAACGAGGCGCTCCTGCTCCGCGCCACGGACGAGCTGCACGATCAGGCGCGCATCAGCGACGAGACCTGGGCCGGTCTGGCGCACCATTACGGCAAGGAGCAGCTCATCGACCTCGTGCTCGCGGTCGGCAATTACACGCTCGTCTCGATGGCGCTCAACACGCTCCGCGTGGAGCTCGATCCGGGCTACAGCGGCTTCACGCCGGCGGACCGCATTGCACTGAGCCTCGACGCCGATCCTTGAGGCAGCGCATTGCACTTTTCATGACGCCGGCCGAATATGGCGCCCTGCGACGCCGGTCCCCGCGCCGTCGCAGCCCTCCCTGAACTAAGGAAGCTCTGAATTAGTTCAGAGCTTCCTGCGGCACAGGGATGTGCCTCCGTGAACAGTGGCGTAAGCCATTGTTCACGGGAGGCCGGCAAGAACCACGCTTCTTGACGGCCGCGCTCTGAAAAGTCCAGGATGGACTTATTCAGACCTTCCCTAAAAGAGCCGGCCCTCAGTCGGCAGGAACTGGCAATAAGGAGCCTGACCATGGAATTGCGTGAAGTGATCGGCCGCCGTCGGTCGATCCGTTTCGTGCGGCCGTACCAGCCCGTCGAAATGGAGAAATTGCAGATGATGTTCGAAGCTGCGCGCCTCGCCTCGCACTGGGGCAACGTGCAGACGCTGTGCGGCGTGGCCGTGGTGCGCGATCAGGCGTCGCCCGAGCTCCTCGAAGCCCTCAACGCCGTGGTCGTCGGCTGGCAGCTCAAGCTCGCCCCCGTGATCATCGTGTGGTACCTGAATCCGAATCTCGTCGATCAGCAGCCGGATCGCCTGCGCGAGCTCGTGAACATCGGTGCGCTCGGCTTCGGGCCGATCGAGAAGAAGAAGGAATTCCTCGAAGAGAAGTTCATCCCGATCTTCGAAGGTCTGAAGGACATGCTGCGCGGCCCGGGCATCAGCGAGATCGACTGCGGCCAGGGCATCGCGCAGGCGACGCTCATGGCCTACGAGCTGGGCCTCGGCACCTGCCTGCTCGCGACGCCGAACGGCGAGAAGATCCTGAAGATCCTCGGCGCGCCGGAAGGCTGCCGCATGCTGCTCCTGCAGACGGTCGGTTATCCGCTCGAGCACTGGGAGGCCGGCGGCCAGCGTCCGCGCCTGCCGTTCGAGCAGCGCTTCGGGCTGAATACCGCCAAAGTGCCGTTCCCGCGCAGCCAGGCCGTCGTCGAGGAGCTCACGCGCGACAAGATGTTCACCCGTCCGGCGCCGCTGGCGGAGCGCGAGAAGGAGCTCGAATACCTCCAGCGCGCCCTCGACATCAAGCCGCCGGGTCTCATCTGATCCGATGCGTCGCGGCCGCTCCGGGCGGAGTGGCCGCGATGGCTCGCCCATTTCGAACGTCCGATTACGCCTTCGGCTACGGACCTACGAAGCGCTGAACTAAGGAAGCTCTGAATAAGTCCATCCTGGACTTTTCAGAGCACGGTCGGCAAGAAGCGTGGTTCTTGCCGACCTTACGTGAACAATGGCTTACGCCACTGTTCCCTAAATCTCCGCGCGCTCCAGCCGCAACGCATTCGAAATCACCGACACCGACGACAGGCTCATCGCCGCCGCCGCGATCATCGGTGACAGCAGCAGGCCGAAGAACGGATACAGCGCTCCGGCCGCGATCGGCACGCCGAGCGCGTTGTAGACGAACGCGAAGAAGAGATTCTGTCTGATGTTCGCGAGCGTCGCCTGCGAGAGCCGGCGCGCGCGCACGATGCCGCGCAGATCGCCCTTCACGAGCGTGATGCCGGCAGCTTCCATCGCGACGTCCGTGCCGGTGCCCATCGCGATGCCGACGTCGGCCGCGGCGAGCGCGGGTGCGTCGTTCACGCCGTCGCCCGCCATCGCGACCTTGCGGCCCCCGGCCTGGAGTTTTCTCACGGCCTCCGCTTTCTCGCCGGGCAGCACCTCGGCGAGCACATGCCCGATGCCGAGCTCGCGCGCCACGATTTCCGCATTCGCGCGGCTGTCGCCGGTCAGCATCACGATCTCGAGACCGGCCGCCCGCAATGCGGCGAGTGCCTGCGGAGTCGTCTCCTTCACGGGATCGGCGACGCCGATCACCCCGAGCGGCGTCGTGTCGCGGGCGAGATAGACGAGCGTCTCGCCGCGCGCACGGAGATCTTCCGGCACGTCCACCGCGATGCCGCGTTCCGCGAGAAAGCGCGCATTGCCGAGGACGAGCTGCACGCCGTCCATCCGACCCGCGACGCCGAGGCCCGGCACAGCCGCGAATTCCGCGATCGCCGCGGGCGTCACGCCGCGTGCCCGCGCCGCCGCGAGCACGGCAGCGGCCAGCGGGTGTTCGCTGCCCTGCTCCAGACCGGCGGCGAGCGCGAGCAGCTCGTCCCCGGTCCCCTCGAACGCCCGCAGCGTGCGCAGCTCGGGCTTGCCGCGCGTCAGCGTGCCGGTCTTGTCGAGCACGAGGGTGTCGATCTTCTCGAGCGTCTCGAGCGCCTCGGCGTCGCGAATGAGCACGCCGGCTTTCGCGCCGCGACCCGTGCCGACCATGATCGACATCGGTGTCGCGAGGCCGAGCGCGCAGGGACAGGCGACGATGAGGACCGCCACGGCCGCGACGGTCGCGTGCGCGAGCCTGGGCTCGGGACCGACAATCATCCACGCCGCGAACGCGATCACGGCGGTGGCGACGACGAGCGGCACGAACCAGCCCGCGACGGCGTCCGCGAGGCGCTGGATCGGCGCGCGGCTGCGCTGCGCGGCGGCGACCATGCGCACGATCTGCGCGAGCAGCGTCTCCGCGCCGACTTTCTCGGCACGCATGACGAGCGTGCCCGTGCCGTTCAGCGTGCCGCCGATGAGGCGATCGCCCGCGCGCTTCTCGACGGGCAACGGCTCGCCCGTGATCATCGCTTCTTCGACCGCGCTCGCGCCTTCGACGACGACGCCGTCGACCGGCACCTTCTCGCCCGGTCGCACGCGCAAGCTGTCGCCGGGATGCACGGCATCGATCGCGACATCTTCCTCGCCGTGCGCCGTCACTCTGCGCGCGTTGCGCGGCGCGATGCCGAGCAGTGTCTTGATCGCCTGGCCGGTGCGGCCGCGGGCGCGGAGCTCGAGCACCTGACCGACGAGGACGAGCGCCGTGATCACGGCCGCGGCCTCGAAGTAGACGGGCACGCTGCCGTCCGCCATGCGCACGGCCGCCGGGAACAGATCGGG
Source organism: Gammaproteobacteria bacterium (assembly GCA_016209015.1). Lineage (GTDB taxonomy): Bacteria > Pseudomonadota > Gammaproteobacteria > JACQWY01. The sequence goes on from JACQWY010000021.1 coordinate 73,908, forward strand.
GGCGAGTGTCGCGACGAGGCTGTAGCCGAAGGCCGCGCCGACGCCGAGTGCTATCAGCGTGAACATGTTGAAGTGACCCGTCTTCACCGACAGCCAGCCGCGCGCGAAGAACGGTGCGGCACACCACACCACGACGGGCGCGGCGAGCACGAGCTCGAGCGGATGCAGCCAGCCGGCGATCGCGTGCAGCCAGTCGTGCGGGAGGAATTCCGCACCCATCGCAATCACGAACAGCGGCACGGCGAAGACGAGCGAGACCCGCAGGCGCCGGCTCATGTCCTCGAGCTCGGGATTCGCTTCCGCGACGGCGATGCTCCGCGCTTCGAGCGCCATGCCGCACAGCGGGCACGCGCCCGGCGCGTCGCGCACGATCTCCGGATGCATCGGGCAGGTGTACTCCGTACGCAGCGCCGGCAGCGCGGGCGCTTCCGGTTCGAGCGCCATGCCGCAGATCGGGCAGGGGCCCGGTTCGGTCGCGCGGATCCCGGGATCCATGGGGCAGACGAAGATCGTGCCGTGCGGCGGCGGGGGCGCGGACGGTGCGCTCGCGGGATCGAGATAGCGCGCCGGATCGGCGCGGAAGCGGTCGAGACAGCCTCGGCAACAGAACAGATACGTCTTGTCCGCGTGTGCGTGCCGCAAGGGCGAATCCGGCGCGACCGTCATACCGCACACCGGATCGACCGTCACGAGATCCGGCGCGACCGCGATGCCGTACTGCGCGGGATCGGCCCGGAACTTCGCGAGGCAGCCCGCGGAGCAGAACAGGTACGTCGTGCCGTCGAGCGTGTGCCGGTGCGGCGAGCCGGGCGACACCGTCATGCCGCAGACGGGATCCGTGCGCACGAGCTTGCCCATCTTGAGCGCGGCCGCGGACGCGACGGGTTGCGCCGGCGCCGCCTCGTGCCCGCCGCCCCCATGCTCGTGCTCGTGCGTGCTCATCGGCGCTTCCTCTTCGCGGGCGCGGCTTCCCCGATCGCGACCGAGTCGATCAGGCGGCACACGGAATGCCCGTCCGGCGCGCCGTCCTCCATGTTCTGCCAGTCCGCGAACGCCTTCTCCATGCGCCGCTGTCCGAGGAGCTCGCGTTCGAGGCGCGCGCGATTCTCCTTCAATCGCCTGCCGAAGGTCTCCCGCACCATCGGGCACGGCGAGCGGCCGGCGGCGCTGCGGTCCAGAATTTCCTTCACCTCCGCGAGCGTGAAGCCGAGCGGCGAGGCACGCTTGACGAACGCGAGGCGTTCCGCGTCGCGGGCGTCGAAGAGCTTGTAGCCGTTGCCGGGATGGCGCTCCGGCGCGAGCAGGCCGAGGCGGGCGTCATGGCGGACGGTGTCGAGACCGACCCCGCATTCCGCGGCGAGCTGTTTGACCTGGAGCGGCACGGGCACCTCCTCTGCGACGGGCTTGCCCGCAGCATACGACATGGGTGTAACACACAAGTCAAGGCGGGAGGTCCGTGTCGTATGTCAGGATTTCCGCCTCGGGTGTAGGATCCGGCGAGCCCGAACGGATCGGGCGCATCCGACGACTATTGATCCGTGTCATGGCGCCGCGGCCCCCCGATGGCGGACCCTGGCACCGCGGTGCGGGACGATTTCCTCAGGGCCGGCCCAAGGCCTGCGCACCGCTCAAACCGAAAGAACGACCTACTGGAGGCAATCATGGCTGCGACCGCAGAGAATCTGAAATCGTCCCTTATCGGCGCCCCGGCTCCGGACACCCGCATCGCCGGCTGGGCCGACGAACCCACGGCGAAGCTCGGCATGCTCGGTGCGGAACTGCCGCTCTCCGCCGAGGAGCAGGCGATCGTCGACGTCCTGCACAAGTTCGCGGAGCAGGAGCTGCGCCCGACCGGCAAGATTCTCGACCGCATGAGCCCGGAGCAGGTGATCGCACCCGACTCCCCGCTGTGGACGGTCTACAGGAAATTCGGCGAGCTCGGCTTCACGGTCGACGCGATGATGCAGTTCCCGCCGCAGCAGCGCGGCAAGCTGATGTGCCTGTTCTACGAAGAGCTCGGCTGGGGCGATTCCGGCCTCGCGATCTCGCTCGGCGCCTCCTCGCTGCCGCGCTACATCTCGACGCTCTTCGGCAACGAATACCTCGCCTCGCTGCAGACCGACGACATGGTCGGCTGCTGGGGCATCACCGAGCCCGACCACGGCAGCGACACGCTCGACCCGAGCCGCGAGATCGCGAGCCCCGGCGCCAACTACGGCCGCCCGAACTGCGTCGCGAAGATCATGGCCGACAAGATCGTCATCAACGGCCAGAAGTCGGCCTGGGTCTCGAACGGCACGATCGGCCAGATCTGCATCCTCTACTGCGCCGCCGACACCGGCGCCGGCGCCGACACGAGACACGGCGCGTGCATCATCGTGCCGACGAACACGAAGGGCGTCTCGAAGGGCAAGCCGCTCGACAAGATGGGCCAGCGCGCGCTGAACCAGGGCGAGATCTTCTTCGACAACGTGGAGCTGCCGATCGAGCACCTGCTCGCCGGCCCCGAGAACTATCAGCGCGCGGTCTACACCATCCACGCGGAAGCGAACGTGCTGATGGGCGCGACGTTCACCGGCGTCGCGCGTGCAGCCTTCGAGCTCGCGCTCGACTACGCGCACACGCGCAAGCAGGGCGGCGTGCCGATCATGCGCCACCAGTCGGTCGCGCATCGCCTCTTCCACATGTTCCGCAAGACCGAAGCCGCGCGTGCGCTCTGCCGCCGCGTCGCCGAGTACAACATGGTCGTGCCGCAGCCCGCGCTGCACGCGGCGATGACGGCGAAGATCACCGGCACGCAGACGGCCTTCGAGGTCGCGAGCGAGGCGCTGCAGATCTTCGGCGGCAACGGCATGACGCGCGAGTATCCGATGGAGAAGCTGCTCCGCGACGCGCGCGCCTCGATGATCGAGGACGGCTGCAACGAGATCCTCGCCATCAAGGGCGGCATGGGCCTCGCGGACTACGATCGTCTCTGAGACGATCCGGGCGCCGTCGCGAACCGGCGGCGCCGTTCCCTTCGCCAAGCGGGGCGAACGCCCCGCTTTTTCGTGACGACCGACCCGCGACCGCGGCAGGCGGCCGGGTCATCGCTGGAGAACGCATGGTGACCACGACTCCGAACACGCTCATCCTCGCCCATCTCATCAAGGACCGGCTCGCCCGCTGGCCCGAGCGCGACGTGCTGACGTTCGTCGACGTCGCGCGCGACGGCAGCTTCCTCGAAGAGACGCGCACGTATCGCCAGCTCTGGGACAACGGCCAGCGCATCGCGGCCGCGCTCGACGCGGAAGGCATGAAGCCCGGCCATGCGTTCGGGATCGTCGCGCAGAACCATCCCGAGTTCGTCGACGCCATGGTCGGCTCGTCCATCGCGGGGACCGTGTTCGTGCCGATCGATCCGCGCACGAAAGGCAAGAAGCTTGCCTACATGCTCGAGTTCGCGGAGTGCAAGGGCGCGGTCGTCGGTGCCTACTCCGTCGACGCGGTGCTCGAAGTCGCCGCGGAATGCCCGTCGCTCGAATGGATCTGGGTGATCGGCGGCGAGGCGAAAGAGGCCGCGGTACCACAGAAGGCCCTCGCCGACATCCTCGAGGCCCATGTCGAGGAGCGCCCGGTCGCGGTGGACGATCCGCTGCTGCCGATGCAGATGCTCTACACCTCGGGCACGACGGGCGATCCGAAAGCGATCCTCTCGCCTTACGCACGGTTCGGCACGATCGCCTCACTCGGCGGCGCACTCGGGCTGAACGACGGCGATCGCACCTACACCGGCCTCTCGCTCACGCACGCGAACGCCCAGCTCATCACGCTCGGTGCGACGCTCCACATGGGGCTGCGCGGCGTCATCAGCCGCCGGTTCACGAAGAGCCGCCTCTGGGACATCACGCGCCGTTACGGCTGCACGATGTTCAACCTGCTCGGCGGCATGACGACGGCGATCTACAGCGAGCCGGAGCTGCCGAACGACGCCGACAATCCCGTGCGCTACGTGCTCTCCGCGGGCATGCCGGCGGCACTGTGGGAGAAGTTCGAGAAACGCTTCGGGCTGAAGGTGTTCGAGTTCTACGGTGCGGCCGAGGGCGGCCTCACGATGAATCCGCCGGGCGGGCCCGTCGGCTCGATCGGCAAGCCGCCGCCGACGCTCATCGGCGAGATCGTCGACGAAGAGGACGCGCCGTGCGCGCCGGGCGTGCCGGGTGAAATCATCTTCAAGAACGCGGACGGCTCGCTGCCTGCAGTCGCGTACTTCAAGAACGCGGAAGCGACCGCGGCGAAGGTGCGCGGCGGCTGGCTGCGCATGGGCGACATCGGCTACAAGGACGCGGACGGCTGGTATTACTTCCTCTACCGCAAAGGCGGCGGCATTCGCAGGAACGGCGACTTCATCAATCCCGCCTTCGTCGAGAAGGAGCTCGCCGAGCATCCGCTCGTCGACGACGTCTTCGTCTACGGCGTGCCGGCCTCGAACGGCGTGCCGGGCGAGAAGGACGTCGTCGCCGCGATCGTCGCGGTGAAGGATCAGCCCTTCGACGCGGCGTCCGTCTTCGCCTGGTGCCGCGCGCGCCTGGAGTCGAGCTTCGTGCCGCAGTACCTGCAGGTCGTGCCGGAGATCCCGAAGACCGCCTCCGAGAAGCCGCAGGAGCGGTTCCTGCTCGAGGCGTTCAAGGTCGATGGGGTGGGGGTTTATACGGAGTAGAGGTGACTCTCCTGTGCGCCATCCGTGATTGGACGATCCGGCCCTCGTCGGAGGCAGCGACGGGAATTGGGGTCAGGTTCGAATTCGCGGCCAACGCGAGCGACCCAGGTCTGCGCGCTCGCCCGCGAAATCGAACCTGACCCCATTTCCCTCCGCGTCCTCATTTTCGCGGGCTGCCACGGCGCTGACGAGAAGGCCGTCTTCGCGGAGTTGTGCGAAATCGTCGATGAAGCGATCGATCTCTACCGGTCCGAAGGAAAGCCGCTGCCGCCGGCAACCGCGGGGAGAGATTTCGCAAACAGGCTTCAGCACGTCGCCTGGCTCGTAGGTCGCCGTGAAAGAGCGGCGGCGCCGGCGGGAAATGGGGTCAGGTTCGAATTCGCGGGGGAGCGCCCGGGTACGCGCCATTACGTTCGCCGCGAAATCGAACCTGACCCCAATTCCCTCTACGCGTCTTTCATGATTGCGGGCGGCCCGACCTCCGCGCTCTGCCGCAAGTGCGTACGTGATCAGGACATCGAGGAGACCGCCAGATGAACTACAAGACAGCCTTCCAGACCGACGGCAAAGCGGCCCACGTCACCGGCGCGGCGCGCGGCATCGGCGCGGCGATCGCCGAGGCACTCGCCCAGTGCGGCGCCGCCGTCATGGTCACCGACATCCTGGAAGATCAGGGCCGCGAGGTCGTCGCGCGCATCCGCGCCGCAGGCGGCCGTGCGGAGTTTCGCCGACAGGACGTGACGAGCGAGGCGGGATGGGAGCAGACGACGCAGCGTGTGATCGACGCGTTCGGCCGCTACGACATCCTCGTCAACAACGCCGGCATCGAGACCGCGGCGCTCATCGCGCAGTGCACGCTGGAAGACTTCAAGCGCGTGCAGGACATCAACGTCAACGCGGTTTTCCTCGGCATGAAATACGCGATACGCGCGATGTCGCCCGGTGGGCCGGCCGGACAGGGCGGATCGATCGTCAACCTCTCCTCGGTCGCCGGCATCATCGGCACCGCGGCGCATGTCGCGTATCACAGCTCGAAGGGTGCGGTGCGCCTGATGACGAAGGCGGCGGCCATCGAATGCGCGGCGCTCAAGTCCGGCATCCGCGTGAACTCCATTCACCCCGGCATCGTCGATACGGCGATGGGCCAGAGCTTCGTGAAGGATTACGTCGATCTCGGCTTGGCCCCGGACGTCGCGTCCGCGCATGCGGCGATCGAAGCGTTGCATCCGATGGGTTACGGCAAGCCGGAGGACGTCGCCTGCGCCGTGCTGTATCTCGCCTCCGAGGCGTCGCGCTGGGTGAACGGCGCGGAGCTCGTGCTCGACGGGGGGCTCACGGCGCAGTAGCTTGCGGCCACGATACTCGCGGACCCGAAGCGGCATCGACCAGCCCCGGGACAAGACGAGACCCGCTCCACGCACTCATTCACCACGGAGGTGTGCAGCCATGGCGAACGGCGAGAAAGTCAAAGGACCGGCGTCCTATTTCCCCTCGATCGAGAAGAAGTACGGGAAGCCCATCGAGCACTGGATGGCCGTGCTCCGCAAAGCGGGCCCCCTGAAGCACATGGAACTCGTCGCGCATCTGAAGTCGGAACACGGCCTGGGCCACGGGCATGCGAACGCGCTCGTCGCGGCGTACCTGGCGAAGGAATAGAGCGTAGGTCGGGCTGACGAAGGAAGCCCGACAGTTGGATCGCGGGAGGTTCTTCGCAGGTTCGACTGGTCGCGCGCGTAACCGGGCGAATCTATCGCGAGCGTTCTGTGCGAGTCGCGGAACCGCTCGACGACGAGTCGAGGGGGCGTCATCGATCATCATGCCGGGCACGGGGGCCATGGGGTCAGGCTCGATTTCGCGGCCGACGGAAGCGAGCCATGTCCGGGCATTCGCCCACGAATTCGAACCTGACCCCATTTCCCGCCGGCGGCGTGCCCGTTTCGCGGAATGCTACCGCCGCTTCTTCTTGCCCTTCGGCGCCGCGAGGAACTCGCCCTTCAGCCGCGTGAAGATCTGATCGAACATCCGCGCGTTGCCGAACATCCGCCCCACCGAGAGCGCGCCCTGCAATACGGCGAAGATGTATTCGGCATCCGCGCGCGCTGTCCTGTCCGAGGTGATCTCACCGCGACGTCGTCCTGCTTCGAGCATCGCTTCCAACCACGCGAGGTGCGTCTCCCCGAATTTCTGCACGGCGACCTGCACCTGCGGCGCGACGGCTGACCATACCGCCGCGAACGAGCCGCCGGGGCAGATGCGTTCCGCGCCCTGGTGGAGCTGGCGGAAGAGCGTCGCATAGCGCTCGAACTGCTCTTCGGCACTGAGCACTTCCGGATCGCCGAGCTGCCCCGCGACCCAGGTGTTCGCGGTCTCGAGCGCCGCGGTCACGAGCTCGTCCTTCGAGGCGAAGTGGCTGTAGATGCTCGCCTTGCGGATGCCGACTTCGTCCGCGACGTCCTGGAAGCTGAAGCCGGCGTAGGAGCGCGTCTGGAGCAGACGGCGGGCACTGTCGAGGATGCGTTCGCGGGTGTTCATACCTACCTATTGTAAGGTAGGTCGGGCGAGATTCAAGGCCGGCATCGGAATAATTCCGCTGAAAAGTTTGACTATTCCTCCAGGGTTGACTAATACTACCTATCGATAGGTAGTTTCATAATCACCCAACCAGGAGAAAGCCGCCATGTCGCCTGTTCTCACCTCGAGCCTCGCCTTCGCCGCCCTCGTCCTCGGCGGCTGCACGACCATGAGCCGCGGCGAATACACCGCGCAATGGAATCCGGCAGTCCCCGCCCGCACGCTGCGCCTCGATGACGGCACCAGCCTGCGTTACGTGCGCACCGGCCAGGGCCGCCCGCTGCTCTTGCTCCACACCCTGCGCACGCAGCTCGATTACTTCGAGCAGCTCGTGCCGCGTCTCGCCGCCGGGTACGACGTCATCGCCGTCGATCTGCCGGGCCACGGACAATCCGATATCCCGAAAGCCGCTTACGACGAGCCGATGTTCCGTGCGGCGATTCGCGAGCTCGTCGTGAAACTGGATCTCCAGGACCTCACGATCGCCGGCGAATCGATCGGCGGCGTGCTCGCCTTGACCTTGGCAGCGGAGTTGCCCGAGCGCGTCGCACGGGTCGTCGCATTGAATCCCTACGACTACGGCGAGGAGTTCGGCGGCGGGATCAGGCGCGCCCGTCACGGCTGGATCATCGGCCTCTACGCGATTTTCGGGCCGTACACGATCGCGCCGAAGCCGCTGCTCGCCGCCGTCATGCGCGGCGGCTTCCACGATGCGCAAGCCCTGCCCGCGTCGCTCCTGGATGAGCTCCATCGTACCGGTCTGCGTCCCGGCTACGGGCGCGCGCAGTACGCGCTGCTGAAGCACTGGCGGAGCTGGGAGGCGGCGCGTTCCCGCTATGCCGGCATACGTGCGCCCGTGACGCTCGTCTACGGCAGCGACGACTGGTCGAACGGCGCGGAGCGCGAACGCGACCGGAGCGGCATCCCCGGCGCACGCTATTTCGAAATCCCGGCGGCCGGCCACTTCTCCGCGCTGGAAGCCCCGGCCACCGTCGCCGGCATCATCCTCGCGGACCAGGGGGGCACGACGCCATGAATCTCGCCGACCATCCGACCGTCCGCGAACTCGCCGCCGGTGCGCAGGCCTCGACCGCCACGACTCCGTTCGATCCCGAGTGGCTGAAGGCGTTCTGTCTCGAGGCCGGCGCCGACGACGCGGGTTGCGTGTCGATCGAGCACCCGGATCTCGCCGACCAACGCGCGGCAATCCTGAAATTCTTTCCCGCGACGAAGACGCTGGTCAGCCTCGTCGCGCGCATGAATCGCGAGCCGATCCGCAATCCCGCGCGCTCGGTCGCGAACCTCGAGTTCCATCACACGGGACATCGCGTCGACGAAGTGGCCCGCCATCTCGTCGCCGTGCTCGAAGCGCGCGGCATCCGTGCGATCAATCCGCCGATGGCGTTCCCGATGGAGATGGATGCGCCGGACGGCCGGGCCTGGATCGTCTCGCACAAGCCGGTCGCGGTCGCGGCCGGGCTCGGCCGCATGGGCATTCACCGCAACGTGATCCATCCGCAGTTCGGCAACTTCATCCTGCTCGGCACGGTGCTCGTCGGGGCGGAAGTCACGGCGTATGCAAAGCCCATCGACTACAACCCCTGCCTCGAGTGCAAGCTCTGCGTCGCGGCCTGCCCGGTCGGCGCGATCGGCCCGGACGGACACTTCGATTTCTCCGCCTGCTACACGCACAACTATCGCGATTTCATGGGCGGCTTCGGCGACTGGGTCGAACGCATCGCCGACAGCCGCGATGCGCGCGACTACCGCCGGCGCGTCTCGGCACCGGAAACCGCCTCGATGTGGCAGAGCCTCGCCTATGGGCCGAACTACAAGGCGGCGAACTGTCTGGCCGTGTGCCCCGCGGGCGCGGACGTGATCGGACCATTCCTCGACGATCGCCGGGCTTATCTCGACGCGGTGGTGCGTCCGCTGCAGGACGCGAAGGAAGTCGTCTACGTCGTGCCGGGCTCGGATGCCGAGGACTACGTGCAGCGCCGCTTCCCGCACAAGCGGCCGCGGCGCGTCGGCAACGGTCTCGCCCGCGTCGGCTCCGTGCGGCGCTTCCTGCACGGGCTGCCGCTCGTCTTCCAGCGCGGCCGGGCGAAGGGGCTCGCGCTCACGCTGCATTTCAGGTTCACGGGCGCGGAGCAGCTCGAGGGCACGGTGGAGATCCGGGATCAGAAGCTCGCAGTGCGCGAAGGCCTGCACGGCGAGCCCGATCTCGCCGTGACCGCGGACAGCCGCACCTGGCTGGGCTTCACCGCGAAGGAGCGCGGCCTCGTGGGCGCGCTGCTCAGCCGGCGCATCCGGCTGCGCGGCTCACCGAAGCATCTGCTCGCGTTCGGGCGGTGCTTCCCGTCGTGAGCGGTGATGCGTCGGGGCCGGTCGCGACAGGGTGCCCTTCGAGATTCACGCGATGAGGTGAACCGAAGCACCGCCCGCCACGCGGCGGGCGGTGCAGAAAGGCGGGCTAATCGATCACCGTCGCCGCGAACGACTCGATGACTTCCTTCGTGCGCTCGCGCGAGCCGCCGTGGGTCGCGATCTGGCGGATGCCGGCGGCTTCCATGCGCTTGATGCGCCCGCGGATCTCGTCTTTCGTGCCGGTGAGGCTCGTCGCCTTGATCATCTCGGGCGTGACGAGCGTCCTGTGATGCGCGTTGAAGGCGTTCACGTAGTTGCTGTAGAGCTCGAGGTGGCGCGTCTCGATCGGCGTGTTCGGCGTCTTGAACGCATTGCGGAAGGCCATGATGCCGTCGCGCACGTCGGCCGGCAGCTCCTCGCCGCTCTTCACCGAGAGCGCGAAGATGTTGCACTGGGAGACGACGTAGGCGCCGACGGCCTCCTGGATCGACTCCAGCGAGTCGCCGGGCTTCGTCTCGTGGAACGCGGTCAGCACCATGGTGTAGATGTCCTTCATGTCGCGTCCCGCGCGCTCCGCGCCGCGGCGGATGTGGCTCATCGCGTACTCGATGAGGCTGTCCGCGACCGTGCCGAAGAGGATCACGCCGTCGGCGATCTCGCCGGCGAGCTCCAGGCTCTTCGGGCCGCTCGCCGCGATGTAGATGGGGACCGGATCCTTCACGTTGATCCAGCCGCCTTCCTGGTTGAGGAAGCGGATCATGCGTTTGCGATCGCCTTCCTGGTAGGGCACGGTCTCGCCCTTGAGCAAACCGCGGCAGGTGATCACGTGTTCGCGCAGATCGCTCAGGTGCGCGGCCGGCATGCCGAGCGTGCGGCGCGCGGTGTTGCCGGTGCCGATGCCCATGATGCAGCGACCGGGCGCGAGCAGGTTGAGCGTCGCCCAGTTGTTCGCGGTGACGGGTGCGATGCGCGAGAGCGGGTTCGTCACGTTCGTGCCGAGCTTGATCTTCGAGGTGCGCTGCGTGCAGAGCGCGAGGCACTGGTAGACGTCCGCGCAGACCATCTGCGAATCATAGAGCCACGCGTGCGTGAAGCCCTTCTGCTCAGCGAGCACGACGTCGTCGACGAGATCGACTGCCGACAGAAAGCCAAAGCCGTAATCCATATTCCGGTACCTCCCCGATTATCGAACGATGGGCGCGCCACCCGGGCGGCGCGTGCTTGCGGGCTGAGAGCAGGAATGCGCGGGACACACCGCCAGCCGGCGCCGAACGCAGCAGCCCTTCTCCTGCCTGCCGCCCCGGTTGTAGTGATGGCGCGGCCTGCCGATGATAGACGCGAGCGGCGCCGATGGCGATGGCAGGCGGCGTGTCCGGGGCTTCGGGGGAGACTGCGCTGACGCAGCGCAGCGCGATCCCGTTCACGCGTCGATGATGAGGTCCCGTCGGATTTGCCGCGCAATCAGCCGCGCCCGTGTGGCGCCGGAAAGGGAATGACATGACGCACGTCCTCACCTACGGTCTCGGATCCCTGCTCGCGTTCCTGTTCATCGCGACACTGGTCGTCGCGTTCGTGAAGGACATCACGCAGAAGAAGCACACGATCCTCCGCAACTATCCGCTCATCGGTCATTTCAGATACTGGTTCGAGGACCTCGGCGAATACTTCCGTCAGTACCTGTTCGCGAACGACCGCGAGGAGATGCCGTTCAACCGCGCGACGCGCGGCTGGGTCTATCGGCTCGCGAAAGCCGAGACCGGTGTCATCGGCTTCGGCTCGACGCAGAACATGAAGGAGACGGGCGCGATCCTGTTCGTGAACGCGCCCTATCCCGTGCTCGAGGAGGACCGCCTGCCGACGCCGCCCCTCGTCATCGGCGAGCGTTACAGCCTGATGCCGTTTGCGGCGAAGTCGATCATCAACGTGAGCGCGATGAGCTTCGGCGCGATCTCCGAGCCCGCAGTGCGCGCGCTGTCGCACGGCGCGGCCGTGGCGGGCTGCTGGATCGACACGGGTGAAGGCGGGCTCTCGCCGCACCACCTCGCGGGTGGCTGCGACGTCATCATGCAGATCGGCACGGCGAAGTACGGCGTGCGCGATCAGGCAGGACGACTGTCCGAGCCGCGGATCCGCGAGCTCGCGGCAATCGAGCAGGTGCGCGCGTTCGAGGTCAAGCTCTCGCAGGGCGCGAAGCCCGGCAAGGGCGGTGTGCTGCCGGCGGCGAAGGTGACGGAGGAAATCGCTCACATCCGCGGCATCCCGGCGCATCAGGATTCGATAAGTCCGAATCGCCATCCCGACATCGGCAATGTCGATCAACTGCTCGATTTCCTCGCCCGCGTGCGCGAGCTCTCGGGCAAGCCGGTCGGTGTCAAGACGGCAGTTGGCGGCTGGCTGTTCGTGAACGAGCTTGCCGAGGCCGTGCATCGACGCGGCTTCGAGTACGCGCCGGACTTTCTCACGATCGACGGCGGCGAGGGCGGTTCGGGCGCCGCACCGCAGGCGCTCGCGGATCACATGGCACTCTCGATCAGCGAAGCGCTGCCGCGAATTGTCGATGCTTTGATCGAGACGGGTTTGCGCGATCGGATCAGGGTCATCGCCTCGGGCAAGCTCGTGACCTCGGCGAAAGTCGCCTGGGCGCTCTGCGCGGGTGCCGACTTCGTCAACACGGCCCGCGGTTTCATGTTCTCGCTAGGCTGCATCCAGGCGTTGCGCTGTTATACGAACACCTGTCCCGCGGGCATCGCCACGCATGACAGGCGTCTGCAACGGGGACTGGTCATCGAGGACAAGGCCGCGCGCGTCACAAATTACGCGCTCGGCATCAATCACGAAGTCGACATGATCGCGCACTCCTGCGGCTGCCGGCACGCCCGGGAGCTGAAGCGCGAGCACGTCCGCATCGTGCAGGCCAGCGGCGACTCGATAGCCTTCAGCACGCTGCATCCGTATCCGGTGGCGGGGTCGAAGCGGTGGTGAGGATGCTTGCGGCGGTTCCTCCGAAATTCCCCAAAAGAATGGTTCTTCTCCAGACTGCGGGGTCTGTCGACGCCGCCCGCCGTGGCTGCTTCCTGGCAAAATTTCGGGGACACGACACTTAATTCGGCCGACATGCTTCCTCGACGACCAATGGTCGAAGCCGAATTAAGTGTCGTGTCCCCGAAATTCCCCGAAATTGTTCCCCGAGCTTCGCAAGAAAAAGGGCCGGCAATGCCGGCCCTTCAATCTCACTTTCGAACGTCGATCAATTCGCGCGTTCCGGCAGCGGGATCTTCACCCACTCCTTGTAGAACGTGTCGATGTCCGGCTCGAACTCGTTGATGATCGGATACCACGGCACCGGGGCCTCGACGTCGTGCAGGATGCCGCAGCTCGGGCAGATGAACTCGCGGAGCTCCTGCCACTCGTGGTGCGGCGCCATCAGCTTCGGCTGCAGCTCGTTCAGCAAGGCCTCGGTATTGCGCACGAAGATGTTCGCGTAGAGCTTCCAGTTCTCGTTGTATTCGCCCATCACGTGCCCGCAGGAGCACTTGTTGACCCACTTCTTCGAGTCCTTGTCCTGCACGATGTAGAGGTGTGGACCGCGGGCCAGGATGATCTTGTCCGGCCAGGACACGCGCTCCTGCAGAATTTCCAGGTACAGCGAGAAACGCTCCTGGTCCTTCGGCATCGACAGCATGCGGTGGACGGTCTCGAACGGCAGACGCCCGTCTACGAGGTCGCCGACTTCCTTCTTGGAATAACTGCTCATGAATGATTACCTCGTGTCGGGATTCAGTAGTCTTCGGGACGCTCGACGGATTCGTCGACCAGCACCACGCGGCGGACGTCGGGCAGCGAATCGAGCGGGATGCTCATCTGGCCGAAGCCTTCGATGCCTTCTTCGCCGAGCCGCAGGATCCAGCTCTTCGGCAGATCCCAGAACTTGCGGAACTCCTCCAGGAACTTCTTCGAGCCGCTGAAGCTCGACGCGTACATGTGACGCACGTGCACGGCGGCATCCTTCAGGACCACGCGCTGCCGCTCCTGGTGGATCCAGTCGCGGACCGGCACCGAACGCGCGATGCGCTCCTTCTTCATCTCCTCGCGGCGCTTCGCGGTCGCCGCGTCGTCGACCTTCCAGAGGCCCTTCGCATCCTGTGAGACGACGGCGCCGTACGTCGACTGCGCGAAACGCGGCAGCACGTAGTGGCCGTTGAGGTCGGCCTCGATCTGACGGCAGGAGCGCTCTATCGGATCCCCGAAGCCCGGGCCGCCGCGGATGAGGTTCAGGTAGAGGTCGTAATCCTCGAACGCCTGCTCGGTCGCCATCGTCTGCTTGTCGCGAATGACCTCGGCACCGGACCACAGCGACTTCTCCCATTCCGGATGATCCGGATCCCAGTCGTGGCCGAGCGGCAGCGATTCGCCGTTCTCGATGCGCTCCTTCAGGCCCGTGTTGTGGGCGCAGAAGCGGTAGCCGGCAGACGACGGATAGCCGCCCATCATGCCCCAGTTGCAGACGACGTAGCCGTCGCCCATGAACGTCATCGCCCAGTCCTTCGCCTTCCAGATCATGCGCAGGGTCTCGAAGCCGCAGCCGCCACGATACTTGCCGGCGCCGCCCGAGTTCGCCTTGATGGCGCGACCGAGGTAGACCATCGGCTCGGCGAGCTCCCAGATCTCCATGTCGCCCATGTCGCCTTCCGGATTCCAGATCGCGGCGGCATGATCGAGACCGTCGGCCCAGGCGCGCGCGCCCGTGCCGGAGGCGGCGGGCTCGAAGCTGTTCACGGCGTGGAAGTCGCCGTCCTGGTTGATGCCCCCGCCCTGCAGCCAGTTCGCCGTCGAGCTGTTGCCCGCGTTCACTTCCTCGAGATAACCGCGGCCGAAGTAGCAGCGGCCGATGCCGCGCCAGAGCGAGGTCCACGACCCGACGAGAAAGTGCCAGGCATAGGCGTGGCCGGTGCGGCGGTCGTCCGGATTCATCCACGTGCCGTAGGGCAGGTGGAATTCCGTGCCGTAGTAGGCGCCGTCGTTCACGCGCTCGTTCGGCACGAGGTGCTGGGTCATGAACACCCAGATGCCCGACGTGAACGCGACCTGGCTCGAGTTGTAGGTATGCCAGCCCCAGCGGCTCGCGCCCTCGAAGTCGAGCCTCCAGCCGCCGTCCTTCTTGATTTCGATCGTCGATGGCGAGTGCATGATGGAGTCGATCTTCGCGTACTGCGCGGGCGTCGCCATCGCTTCGTGCTTGTAGGGCACGTCGATGAAGGACACCTGGCGGTACTTGCCCGGGATGAGCATCGACTTCACGCGCTTGTGCAGCGCGACGCGGCCGTCCTCGATGACCTCGTAGCCGAAGCCGTCGAAGACCTCGATGCCGACTTCGCCGATCACTTCCTCGATGCGATCGCGGACCATGTGACAGCCCGCGATGCGCGTGCGCTCGTCGAGGATCCAGTAGTTCGTCGCGCGTACGTTGCGCTGGCTCTCGTGCAGCCAGTCGCGCAGCGGCTCGTCGTTCACACCCGTTTTGCGGCAGGTGATCTGCAGGCCGTCGCCGAAGCGCGAGAACTGGCCGTTCGACATCGAGCCCGGCGACACCGCGCCGAGATCGATGACGTGCGTCACGCCGCCGACCCAGCCCACGAGATCGCCCTGCCAGAAGATCGGGACGATCGTCGCGACGTCGCAGGGGTGCACGTTGCCGATCGCGCAGTCGTTGTTCGTGAACATGTCACCCGGCTGAATCGTCGGGTTGCGCTCCCAGTCGTTCTCGATCATGTATTTGATCGCCGCGCCCATCGTGCCCACGTGGATCATGATGCCCGTGGAGGTGAGGATCGCGTCGCCGGCCGGATTGTAGAGCGTGAAGCACAGCTCGCCTTCCTGCTCGACGATCGGGGAGGCGGCGATCTTCTTCGCCGTCTCGCGCGCGTCGACGAGCACCGCGCGGATGCGCGACGCGAGCTTCTCGAAGAAGATCGGATCGCCTTCCTTGATGGCGAGCTTCGTCAGACCGTTGTAGGCGCCCGTTTCAGCGGTGCGGGCCAGCACCTGATTGCGATGTTCGCGGAGCGTGAGGCCGCTGCGGCACAGACCGGTCTTGCGGCGCTCGTTCGGCATCATCTTCAATACACTGCTCATATGGTTTCTCCTGTTGAGCGTCGCGGTTTCAGACTTCGCGCAGGTGGAAGAGGCGGTGCGAGTCGAGGCGGGTCGACCAGCCCTCGGGCACGACGAGCGTCGTCGCCGGCGACTCGATGACCGCGGGGCCCGCGATCTCGTTGCCGGCGCGCAGCGCTTCCATGCTGTAGAGCTTCGCGATCTTCCAGACGCCGCGCTGGTAGAAGGGCCGCGAGCCGAGCTCGGAATCCCGCGGCGGGGTCGGGCCTTCCTCGGGCTCCATCGGCACCTTCGGCTTCTTCGTCGCGACGATGCCGCGCATGATCGCGCCGGTGATGCCGAAGCCGAGCTCGGGGGAACGCGCGGCGCGCGCGTAGACACGGGCGTAGGTTTCGTCGAACGCTTCCACGATGCGGTTCCAGTCCTCGACGCTCGAGACCGTGCCGAGCGGGGAGTCGATTTCCAGATCGTTCAACTGGCCGAGGTACTGCATGCTGAAGCCGGGCTTCAGGATCACGTCCTCCGGCTTGAAGCCGTTGATGCGGAACTCCTCGATGACCTTCTCGGCGAGCTCGTCCCAGGCCTGCTGCAGCGTCACACAGCTCGCGGTCTTCGTCCCGTCGCTCGCGCTCGGCGGCACGGCGATGTCGACGGACTTGTCGTAGCGGTACTCGAACTCGGCCGTCGCGCAGCCGAAGGCCGAGAAGCCCGCCGCCCAGGCCGGAATGATGACGTCCTTGAAGCCCAGGCCCTCGGTGTAACCGTAGGTGTGGACCGGACCGGCACCGCCGTAGGAGAAGCAGACGAAGTCGAGCGGGTTGTAACCCTTCGCGTTGATCATCGAGCGCAGGTGACCGCGCAGCGACTGGTCGAGAATCTCGATCACGCCGCCCGCCGCTTTCTCCACGGTGAGGCCCAGCGGATCGGCGACCTGCGTCTTGATCGCCTGCCGCGCGCGCTCGACGTTCAGCTTCAGCGCGCCGCCGAGGAAGTTGTCCGGGTTCAGGTAACCGAGCACGACGTGGCAGTCGGAGACCGTCACGGTATCGATGCCGCCTTCTTCCCAGCAGCAGCCGACACGATAGCCCGCGGAGTCCGGACCGAGCTTGATGGACTGCGAATAGGGATCGACGCGCACGAAGCTGCCGGCGCCGGCGCCGACGGAATCCATCGCGACGAGCGGGAGCGAGACGAGCAGACGCGCCATGTTCGGATCCTTCTGGATCGCGAACTCGCCTTTCGTGATGAGCGCCATGTCGAAGCTCGTGCCGCCGATGTCGGAGCAGGCGATGTTGTCGTAGCCGAGCGCCTCACCGAGGAACTTCGAGCCGATGACGCCGCCGATCGGGCCGGAGACGAGCGTGCGCGCGAGCTCCTTCGCTTTCCAACTGATGGTGCCGCCGTGGCTCGCCATCACGCGCAGATCGTATTTCGCGCCGACGCCGCGCATGCGGTCCGAGATGCCGAGCAGCGTCTTGCGCGACGGCTCGGCGGCATAGGCCTCGAGGATCGTCGTGTTCGAGCGGTGGCTCTCCTTGCGGGTCGGGTAGTAGTCGACCGAGGTGAAGACGGGGATGTTCGAGCCGCGCCGGGCGAGGATCTCGCGCGCGATTTCCGCGACGCGGCGCTCGTGCTTGCCGTTCTTGTGGGCATGCAGGAAGACGATCGCGATCGCTTGCGCGCCCTGATCGAGCAGGCGGGTCGTGGCCTCGACGGCCTCTTTCTCGCGCAGCGGAATGACGATGTCGCCGTGGCAGTCGACGCGCTCCGTCACGCCCACCGTGCGCTCCGCCGGGACGAGCGGCTCGTCGTAGCGGTGCGTGTTCAGGTGCAGGCGATCCTCGAGCGAGTAGCCGAGGTAGCACTGGATGCCGCGGCCCATGCGGTGAAAGTCCTCCATGCCGCGGTTCACGATGAGCCCGACCTTCATGCCCTTGCGCTGCACGACGCGGTTCAGCATCGCGGTGCCGGAGTAGACGGCGGTGACGAGCTCGGGATAGACCTCCTCGAGCTTGCGCCCCCACAGGTGGAGCGCGTCGCCGGAAGATTCCATGACGGCGCTGGCTTCGTCGTTCGGATTGCTCTGTGCCTTGCCCACGACGAATTCGCCGTCGGCGCGCACGAAGAAGGTGTCGGTCATCGTGCCGCCGGCATCGATACCCATCACCTCCACGAGGTGTGCGAGATTGTTCAAGGTGACCTCCTCTGGATCGCTGGTGTGACCGCAACTTCCGAGTCGCTGCGGGCTGAAAAAACGCCTCGGGCGGGCGCTTGTGAGAGGAGGCTCGGAGCAATGGATATGCCATGACCTCGATGTGCGAACGCAGCGTGAGCACGCATGCGGGCTGCAGCGGGTGACGCGCTGCAGCAGTCGGGGGCGGTGCAAGATTCGACCGTTCGAATTCCGGACGATCGTGGGCGGGAGCGTTCGAACTACGGCCGGAGGATCAGGCCTCGTTCCGAGCGCTGCGAATCGCCGCGACGATCACCTCGCTCGGTTCGCCGCGCAGGACCTTCTTCAATTCGCCGCGCGCGAGTGCGGCCTCCACCCCGCGTTCGACGAGCTGCCCGACGAGTCCGTCGAAGCGCTTGCGCCGCAGCGCGCCGTCGGCGCTCGCGTCGCGGCGATCGGCGAATGCGTCCATGAGCGTCGAGCCGCAGACGCAGTTGCGGAAGCATTCGAGGATCACCGTGCCGTCGTCGTCCGCGGCGGCCTTGAGGCCGCTCGCGTGATTGCCGGGCGGAACGGTGGCCGCGGCGAATTCCTCGGCAGTCTGGTAGACCCGGCCACAGGCGCGGCAGGTCTTCGGGAACGCGGATCCGAGCAGGGCGTGCAGGCCTGCCAGGAGCGAGGAATCGCCGGACTTCGCATCGGACGACATAGTGGAACTCCCTCCATCGACGAGGTCATTCTAACCGCGGCGCGGCCTCACGCGGGCTTCATGTGCAGCCGTCCGTCGCGATCGCGCCGGAAGCTGTCCTTGATCGCCGCCGTACCGATGCACAGGCCGAGCAGTCGGTAGGCCTCGAACTGCGATTCGTCGAACCACTGATCGCCCGTCGACTGATGCGGGAAGTCCGTGTGGGCGTAGGCGTAGTGACGCAGGTCCGCGGCGAGCATCTCGCGATCGACGAGCGAGGACTTGAGGTACAGCAGCGTGCCCGGCGTGCCTTCGGGATAGCGCACCTCGCCGCGCACGAAATGCGCGAGGCAGGGGCCGCCGTCGGCGAGCGGGCGGATCTCCGTGACGTCGAGGACGATGTCGACGTCGAGATCGGCGCGGCATTTCGCGATCGCGCTCGCGATGCCTTCGAACTGATACGCACCGTCGGCTTCGCCGTCGCACACCACGATACGCGTGCAGCCGCGCCGCACGAGCTCGTAGAGTCCCATGTTGTCGAAGTGACCGCCGTCGCTCACGTAGACGTAGCGCGAATCCTCGTCGACGCTGCCGAACAGCTCCTTCAGGATATTGAACAGCCCGAAGCGCGGCCCGCCGCGCCGCCAGCGCCGCAGCGCTCCCGCGCCGGGGCCGATCGCCGCGTTCGAATTCGGCATCCACCAGCCGAGGCGGATGTTGAACATCGTCAGCAGGAAGGCGACGGCGGGCGAGGTGTGATACCCCATGTTCGGGCTCGCCGCGGCACCCGAAGTCGCGACCGCCGTCGCGAGGTGCAGGCCGCCGCCGCGATATTCGGGCGTCGGATAATAACCGCCGCGCAGCTCCGCGCCCCGGCCGAACGAATAGCCGCAATAGAGCGGCGTGAACGTGTACGAGGCGGCGCTGCGCTCCTGCCAGGCGAGATGGTTGCCGCTCGTGAGATTCAGTGCCGCGCTCACGATGTGGAACGGACGGCCCTCGAGCGTCGCGAATTGCGGGTTGTCGCGCTCGTCGAAGCCGGTGAAGGGATGCGGCCGGCGCTCCGCGTTGCTCGCGCCGAGATAGCAGCGCGCGATGCGGTTGCGGTAGAAGCCGTGATAGGAGAAGAGGTTCACGTCGACGCGCCAGGCCATGAGCACGACGAGCCCGAAGCACGCGAGGAGCGTGAGCGCGCAGGTCGCGAGCGGCAGATGCCAGGCGAGGACGTCAGTGCGCTCCATGCAGCCGACGAAGCTCTCCGCGAAGAAGGCCGCGGCGATGCCGTCCTGACCCTCGAACGCGGGACCGTTCGCGAAGAACAGATACAGCACCTCGGCGACGAGGCCGAGGAGGCCGACGACGAAGAAGTAGGGCGCGAGGCGCGTGACGAGCTCGCGCGTCGAGGACGCGCCCGGCACGCCGGTCTTCGCGCCGTGGCCGAACGCGAGGCCGGCGCCCGTCGTCACGAGCCAGCCGACGCCGCCCGAGCCGAGCACCCAGGCCGGGGCGCGACAGAACACCGGCGGCGCGATGAACGTGACCGCGAAGACGAGCAGCAGGCTCACGCCCACGATGCACAGCCAGGCGCCCGCGCGTGCCAGCCACTCGCGGACGGCTTCGGAGAAATCGCGACCCATGAGTCCGACGTGGAGCGTGATCGTCACGCCGATCGCAATCGCGATCGCGACCGTCCCGGGGCCCGCGACGAGCCAGACGTGCGCGTCGACGAAGGGCAGGCCGAGGACGCGCGCGATGCCGAAGCACACGAGACCGCCCACGGCACCGGCGAACAGGGAGCTGAGCAGCAGCGCGAGCACGCCGCGTCCCATCGCAGCCGCGCTGCGTCCCGCGGGCAGGCCGTCGCCGCCGCGCAGCCAGCGGCGCACGGCCCAGCCGAGCACCATCGCGATCCCGCAGAGCGCGACGAGCCGCACGTAGCACACCACGCCGCGCTCGATCCAGAACAGCAGCTCCTGCACCGTCGGCGTGAGCTGCCAGGTCTGCGCGGCGTCGACCCGCGTGGCGAACGCCTCGACGCGCAGCAGCGAGGCGAGGGCGGCGAGCTTCGCGCCGAGCGGGGTGGTGGCGAGCAGCGTCGCGGTCCGCGGCGGCTCCCAGGCCCCGACCAGGAGCACGAGTCCCCAGCACGCGGCGAACGTGACGGCCATGACGAAGGCCACCATGCCCTCGCCGGTCCAGCGCCGCCGCGGTGCGGCCGCCCCGGTGGCAGGCGCGGAATCGGAATCCACGAGATTGAAGCCCGTGAACACCGCCGCGAAGAACAACGCCGCCGAGGTCAGGCTCTTCACGACCTCCGTCGGCCGCAATGCGGGATCCGCATCGAACCAGCGCGCGGTCACGACGGTGAACAGCCAGGCCGCGCCGCACACCATCATCAGCAGCGGTACGAGCATCAATTGATTCAGCAGCGTGTTGCGGAAGTGGGTCGTGATCGCGGTCCAGAAGTCCGCGCTCATGAAGCTCTTCTTCGGCGTGAGGTAATTGCTGAAGCGCCGCAGGTGCTCGATCTGCGGGATGCCCTCGTTGCGGGCGAGCGCCTCGCTCACCGTGTCGAGCGCGCGGCCGTTGACGTCCCGCGAGCGGGCCGCGGGCAGCGCCTCGCGCAGCTTCTGGCGCTCGCGCCCGAGCCAGGCCGTCAGCCAGCCGCCGATGTAACCGCCGCCCGAGATCGTGGACAGGAAATCGACGTCGTGCAGCAGACGCTGTTTCGCGAGCGCCTGCAGGACGCCGAGATTGAACGTCGCGCTGCGGATGCCGCCGCCGGAGAACGCGAGCCCGAAGAGCTCGTCCGGGCTGCTCTCGGGCGCATGGTCGCGGACGCTGCGCAGCTCCTCCATGCGCACCGTCGCCCAATCGATCGTCGACACCAGTTCCGTCGTCGCCATCGTCGTCGCACCTCTGTCGATGGTTCGGGGCTCGCGAGCCGCGCCGTCACTTCACCGTGATCGCGAGTGTTCTCACGGCGCCCGAGGGATTCGTCAGCACGAGCTCGGTCCCGCCCGCGCCGCGCGCCGTGATCTCGAGCACTGCGTTCTGCTTCAGCACGGCGGTCGCGATGTGCTCGTCGTGCATGGCGTAGTTCAGGATCGGCAGGCCGCCGGTGACGAGCACGTTCTGCTTCTCGCCGGCCGCCATGTCCAGCGTCTCGCGCGACAGCGCGATGTCCTGCACGAGTCCCGCCTGGGTCTGCGCGCCGGCGTCCTGCAGTTCCCGGATCGTCGGCAGTTGCGCATTCAGCGCCTTCTCGACGAGGCTCAGCGCGCCCATCGTGCGCTTGAACAGCACCGCGGCCTCGGGCGTGAGCCGGGCGCTCGCCGGGGTGCGGCGCGCGGCGAGTGCCGCGAAGTATTCGGCCTGTGCGTTCTCGATGTAATGCGCGCCCTGCGCATAGGCTTCCGCGCGTTCCGTGGCGCCGAAGATCCCCTCGAGTTGCGGCATGACCGAGCTCGTGCCGGCGAGCGCGGTGATCGCGCCGAGGTTTGCCGTCGTCGCGCCGAGCCCCGCGGCGACCGCGGCGGTCAGTACCTGCACGGTGCCCGCGCTCTGGCGGGCGATGCGCGAGATGCTCATGCGCTCGCGCAGCGCACTCGCAATCTGGCTCGAGAACGCGAGCACGTCCTGGTCGCCGACCGTGGCCGGATCCGCGGCCAGCACGCCGTCGGCCTCTTTCGACTGGAACAGATAGAGCCGCTTGTATTCCTGCGTGACCGGTATGCCGCCGCAGCCCGCGAGCATTGCCGCCGCGAGACCGATCGCGAGCAAACGCTTCCTGTGTAGCATCGTCGAGCCTCCTTGCCATCGCTGCGTGTATCGACGTGCGGCGCACCGCGCACCGCACGCGGCACCGCCCCCGCGGCGGTGCCGGAAGATCGTCGTGCCTCACGCGCTCAGGCGGCGGCGAGGCTCAGGCCGAATTGCGCCTCGAGGTCGTAGTGCACGCCGTGGACGACGCCTTCGCCGTTCGCGATGCAGAGCTTGCGCGTGCGCACGTCGTTCACCCATTCCGGCTTCGCACCTTCGGCGCGGCGGTTCGCGACGATGCGCATTTTCAGCACTTCGAGATCGGGCGCGGCCGACGGCAGGCTTTCGAAGTCGGCGCGGATGCGCGCGCGCGTCACCGGCCCGATGCCGCCGTTCTGCACGCGGATGTCGAAGAGCAGCGCGAGCGCGCGTTCGCTCTTCAGGCCGAACGTCCGGCAGTCCTTCTTCGCGCCGGCGAGGACCTCGGCCGCGGCCCCGGTCTCGATGGCCTGGAATTCCGCGCTGCGACCGAGCGCGCGGAACATGCCGGCCCAGGGCTCGTTGACCGCGTGGCGCACCGGATGCTGGATCGTACGCGCGAACTTGAGCTGATCCTCGCGCGACGCTTTCAGCACCGCTTCGAGCACGGGCGCCTGTTCGTGGAAGATGGAATCGACGATCGCGCGCTGTGTGGTGAACATCTTCGAGAGCAGCGGTTGCAGCGAGCCCTGACCGAAGTTCCACTGCAGCACGCCGAAGCTGATGCCCTGGCCGTCGAAGTCGCCCGAGATCCCCGCGAAACAGTCCGGGATGCCGCAACTCGTCTCGAACGTACCGGTCAGCGCCAGGCAGCGCCAGTTCACGGGCTCCTCGTGCAGCGCGGGTGCGGGGATCGTGCGCTTGAAGAGCGCTTTCCAGGTGTACGGTCCCACGGCGCCGTCGACGTCGAGACCGCCCGTGTCCTTCTGGAACGCCTTCACCGCGCCTTCGGTGCCGCCGCCGAAGCGGCCGTCGAGCGGGCCCGCGTAATAGCCGAGCGCGGCGAGCTTCGTCTGGATCTTCACGACTTCGGGACCGCTCGATCCCGTCTTGTACGACGCCATGGTGCCTCCCTTGCCGCGAATCCGGCCGCAATGGACGTGCGGGCGATCCGTGATCCTGAATCAGCGTTCTGTCTCGTCGGGTGAGATGCGCGGCCGCGCGCATCGTGAGCCTTACCATAACACCACGCGCGGCGCCCGGAACTCCTCTATCGAGGTTAGCGCCCGTCCGCGGCGGAGCGGGCTCCGGGCCATCGGCGTCGCGCGGACGATTTGGGGTCCGATCGACCGAAATGGTCGGCCCGCCGGATGACCCCGATCAATTTCCCGGGTCGCAGCCGTCGTAAATTCCATGCCGGCGTAAGCCAGTGCTTATTTTCCAAAGCTTGCCTGCCCCGGCTCCGGCCGGGGTTTTCTTTGGCGTCCCCCGTCGCCTCGTAAGGACGCGCCGGCCTCTGCTACCATCGCCGACCGATAGTACTTCCTCCCGCCTGCCCGGGCCGAGATCCATGCTAATTGCCAGCCTCGTCGCCACGAACCTCGCCGCCTTCGCGCTGCTCGCGTTCAGCGTGCGCAAGAACCTCGAGCACAAGGAGCGGCGCAAGCAGCGCGGCCTGTTCTCGCCCTGGCCCGTGAAGCGCGTGCCGCCGCACGCGGTGATCCCGGAGCTCGCGCCCGGGCCGCTCGGGCCGACGCGCGAGACGGAGATCGCGTTCATCGCGAACTACCGCGTGCCCGGCGCGATCAGCGATCTCGAGACCTGGATCCTCTGCAATCTCGCGAAGCGTGCGCAGCTCGTGTTCGAGTTCGGGACGGCGACCGGCAAGACGACTTATCTCTTCGCGCGCAACGCGCCCGAGAACGCGCGCATCGTCACGCTGACGCTCGATCCGCGTACCGCGGCAAGCTATCAGAGCGCGGCGGGCGACGAAGCGGCGGCGCGCGTCTCGGCGCTCGAGGAATCGATCTTCGAGGAATTCGTCTACACCGGCGCGCCGGTCGCGACGAAGGTCACGCAGCTCTACGGCGACAGCAAGACGTTCGACGGGACGCCCTGGCTCGGGCGCTGCGATCTCGTCTTCGTCGACGGCGCACATGCGTATTCCTACGTGCAGAGCGACAGCCGCAAGGCGCTCGCGATGGTGCGGCCGGGCGGTGTGGTGCTGTGGCACGACTATTCCGGACCGCGCGGCGCGCACGGGGTCTATCGCGCGCTGAACGAGCTCGCGCGCGACATCGAGCTGCAGCATCTCGCGGGCACGAGCCTCGTCTTCCATCGCCGTCCGCATTAGCGTGCCGACGATCCTCACGCATCCTGCAGTGCCGCTCGCGCTCGCCTGGAGCCGCAGCCGCGGGAGACTGTCCGGGCGTCTGCTCGCCGCCGGCATCGCCGCCTCCATGCTGCCCGATCTCGACGTGATTGCGTTCCGCCTCGACGTGCCGTATGCGGCGGCCTTCGGGCACCGCGGCTTCAGTCATTCGCTGCTCTGCGCGGGCCTCGTCGCCGCGCTCGCCGCGGTTTTCGCACCGGCATTGCGGGCCGGACGGCGCGAGAGCTTCCTGTTCGTGTTCCTCGCCGCGGCGTCGCACGGCGTGCTCGACGCCTTCACGAACGGGGGTCTCGGCGTCGCGTTCCTCTGGCCGTGGTCGACGACGCGCTGGTTCGCGCCGTGGCGGCCGATCGAAGTCTCGCCGATCGGCCTCGCGCACTTCCTCTCGCCGCGCGGGCTCGCGGTGCTCGGCTCGGAATTCGTGTGGGTGTGGCTGCCGCTGCTCGGCGCCGCGATGCTCGCGCGCCGGCGGCGGGGGTGCTGAGGAATCGCCCGCCGCTCAGCGCTTGAAAGTCCAGATCCGGTTCGCGAGAAAATTCCAGCCGAGCACCACGGCGGTGGCGAGCAACTGGCTCGCGAAATAGTGGAGGGCGATTCCGTGGGTGAGGCCGGCCATGATCGCGGCGTTCAGGCCCAGGCCGAGCAGCGCGACGATCATGAACTTCGTGCCCGTCGCGAGATGCGGGCCCGAGCTCGCGAACGTGTAGCGGTAGTTCAGCGCGTAGTTGATGACTGCGCCGAGGACGAAGCCTGCGCTCGAGGCGCGGACCGAGCCGACACCGAAGCCGGAGACGAGGGCGACGAGCACGCCGTATTGCGCGAGCGTGCCGACTGCGCCGCAGGCTGCGAACTTCATGAACTGGCGCGCGACGCGGCCGTATCTGTCCATCACCCGCCGAGCCCGAGCAGCGTGTCACTGAGCCGGTTCGGTGCGGCGAGCCAGATCGTGAACCACAGTGCGGCGGCCGCTCGAAAGGCGCGCTCGGCCCTCACTGCGCCGTGGGCGCGAAAGTGGCATACACGGCCGTCGAGCCAGTCGAGCGCGAGCAGCAGGAGTACCGGCTGCAGCGGCGCGAGATAGCGTGTCGTATCCACGGCGAAAGAAGAAAGCCGCACTGCATGGCCCATCGTGATCAGGACGGCAACGTAGCACACCACGTAGCTGCCGAGGACGCGTGCGAAGGCCCTCCGTCTTCCATGCGCCTCGCTGCTGCCTGCTGCCGGCGGACGCGGATAGCGCAGCGCGAGTATAGCGGCGACGGCAAGCGTGCCGCCGAGGATCACCATCCCATCGTCCTCGATGATCACGTGCGGCAGCAGCCAGCGCGAGATGCCGTTGGCGAATAGCGCGAGTTCGGCCATGGGTCCCCCGCCGTCGTAGCGGGTCGCGCCCGCAAGCGTGTCCGTCACCTGCCACACGTGGACGAGCCAGGCCATGTAGGGGAGTGCGCAGAGCGCGAGCGCGGCGAGACCGCGGACGCGGCCGGCCGAATCCGTCATGCGGAGCGACACGCAGCCCACGGCGAGCGGCAGGGCGACGCCGGCATGACGGGTGAGGAGAACGCACCCTGTCGCTGTGGCCGCGCCCACGAGCCACGCGGTGCGGCGAGGGTCCTCGAGATACACGCTCCAGGCGAGCAACGCGAGCAGCGACAGCGGCATGTAGAGCGTCTCGCTCCACGCGAAGTCGAAGATCAGTTCCGTCGATGAACTACAGGCGGCGATGACCGTGCCGGCCGCGGCCAGCGCGGCGGAGCCGAGCCCGCGCGAGGCAAAGGCCGCGAACGCGCCGACGAACGCCGCGAAACACGCGAGGTTGAAGCTGCGCAGCGACGGCGCGAAGCCGCTATCGCCGGCGCCATGCAATGCGAGCGCTGCCGGATAGAGCGGCGGCCAGTACGGAAATTCCGGGCCGGGCAGTGCGCCGGCGGCGATGCGTGTCGCGGCGGCAAGATAGTGGCGCGAGTCGGGGCTGAGACGCACGTCCCGCCCGTTCGCGGCAAAGATCACGACGAGTGCGATGACGACGAGGCAGAGGAGGGCGTTCTTCGGAACGCCGCCAGACTGGAGACTTTCCGAATCGCGTCGCGACATCGTGTTCCCTTCCGATTGCCCGCCTCGGATATTGCGGACGGGCGATTGTGAAGCGCCATGGAACGATTTGTCCAGACGGCGCCGGCGGACGCGTCTATCATCGCGCATGAACGCCGCGTTCGCGCATTCGCGCGCGATACGGCGGGGCTCGCTCGCGGCCGGCGCGCGCACCCCTATCAATCAATCCAGAGTATCCCGGAGGTCCTGCATGCCGCTCACTTTGTCCTGCGCCTTCGCCACGTCACTCGAGACTCCGGAGCATGCCCGCATCGCCGAGCAGCTCGGTTACGTACGTGCCTGGTTCTACGATTCGCCGTCGTTGTATCCCGACGTGTGGGTGCAGCTCTGCCGCGCCGCGGATTGCACCCGGCGCATCTCGCTCGCGACCGGCGTGATCGTGCCGCACCTGCGCACGCCGATGACGAACGCCGCGGCGATCGCCACGCTCGTCTCGGCGGCCGGGCAGGAGCGCGTGGTGATCGGCATCGGATCCGGATTCACGGCGCGCGTCAGCATGGGCCAGCGTCCGCTCACCTGGCGCTACGTCGGCGACTACACGCGCGCCTTGCGCGCGCTGCTGCGCGGTGAAGTCGTGGAATGGGACGGCGGCGTGATGCAGATGATGCATTGGGAAGGCTACGGCGCGCGGCGGCCGATCGAGGTGCCGTTCGTGTTCGCGGCCGGCGGGCCGAAAGGCGTGGCGGTCGCGCGCGAGCTGGGACAGGGTGTGTTCAGTGCGTTCGCGGCCCAGCCCGGCTTCGACTGGAACGTCGTGCTGCTCGTCGGCACGGTGCTCGAGGAGGGTGAATCGCCCGGCTCGGCACGGGCGATCGCGGCCGCCGGTCACGGTGGCGCGGTCATCTTCCACTACGCCCTCGAGCACCGCATGCTCGGGATGATCGCGGGCGGCGAGGACTGGCGGCGGATGTACGAAGCAATGCCGGAGCGCACGCGACACCTCGCGATGCACGACGGGCACCTCGTCGGCGTGAACGCCCGGGACGAGCGCTTCGTGACGGGTGAGTTCCTCGCCAGGCACGGTCTCGCGCTCGATCGCGCGGCTTGGCGTGATCGGCTCGCGGCGCTCGAGGCCGAGGGTGCTACGGAGATCGCGTTCCAGCCGGCGGGGCCGGACATTCCGCGCGAGCTCGAGGCGTTCGCCTCACTCGTGGGATAGCGGACGGGACGGCTACCCGCGGTGGGCGGGGCGGGTGGGTGGTCGTTTCAGTGCAAGCCGTCGCGCGGCGTGCAGGACGCACAATTCAGGCGGCGCCGGTATTCCAGCAGATCGGCGATGACCTTGTCCGCGGCCACGCCGGAGTTCGCAGGCGGCGGCGCCGTGCCGTCGTCGGTGGTCCAGCGCAGCGCCTGGATCATCTCGGCGGCTTCGAGCAGCAATCGCTCCAGGTCTGCGGACACGATGTCCCGTTCATCTCGCATGGCGTGATTCCTCGTGGTCGTGGGGCGCGGGACGCACCCCGGCATCGGGCATACCCTGCACCGTCAGGGTACCGCACGGCCGGGGACGAGGCGCCGAACTCCAGGATGAACTGTCTCGCAACGTCAATTCCCTGCCGCGCTCAGAACCGCAGCTCGTACTCGAGCTCGACCTTGAACGTGCCGTCGGGTGCGTTGTCCGAAGCGCCGAACAGATAGCCGACGTTGTAGGCGAGCTTGCCGTTCGTGCCGGCCCCGACCCGCCCGCGGACGACCGGCCCGAGGCGATGGGTCTGGTCGTCGAAGGCCTCGGAGTTCGTGACCTCGCCGATCTCGCCGTAAGCTTCGAAGCCCGGCTCGAGCGCCGGCATCAAGCGGTAGTACGTGCCCCAGGCATAGCCGAACTCGACCCCCGGCGTGGCCTCGCGGCCCGGGAACTCCTGCTCGAAAACGGGGTTCGCCGTGAACGTCCAATTGCCGATCGTCTTCTCGAGCAGGATCTTCCACTCGAGCGCCTGGTCACCCTCGTGGAACAGGCCTTTCGCGTATTCGACGTAAGCGCCGACGTCGAGCCAGTATTCGCCGGGCTCGGTGAGCTGGAAGATGTTCTCCCAGGCGAGCTCGGAGGTTTCGAGCGAGCCGCCGGGCTCGCGCTCCTGCTCGACGAAGAGCGCGGTGTGCCAGCGGCTCGTCGGCGAGTAGCCGATTTCGTAGAGGAAGCCCTGCGCGCCGTCCCGGCTGCGATCGCCGTCGAGGGTGTCGTCGGCCCGGAACTCCAGCTCCCATTCGCCGAGCTCGACGTAGGGCGAGTAGACCTTGAAGTTCGCGTCGGCGGCGCGTGGCGCGGCGAGGAGTCCGCACGCGCCGAGGACGCACAGCGATTTGACGACGCGGCCGACCGCGATGCGCCTCGGTGCCCCGGTGCCGCGGGTCAGGATGACGAACAGCGAGAGGACGGCGAGCGTCCCCGCATAAGCCATGAGCTGGACCAGCAGCGGCGCCGCCGTATAGCCGACGAGCGCGCGCAGGGTCTGCCCGAGGAGGCTGGCGTCGGAGACGAACGCGGTGGTGTCCCAGATCACGTCCGTGAACCGGGAGACGTAGCCCGCCTGGACGAGGAGTGCCATGCCCTGCGAGGCCATGCCTGCGGCGAGAAGCGCGATCAGCGTGCCGGTGACCGCGAAGAGATGACGCAGCGGAATGCTCAACAGACCGCGCCCGATCACCGCACCTGCCGTCACACCGGCGAGGACGCCCAGCAGGCCGCCCGCGAGAAGTCCGGCCTTGTTCGCGCTGCCCGAGGCGACGAGGCCGAACAGGAAGAGCACGACCTCGGAGCCCTCGCGCAGGACGGCGAGTCCGATGACGAGGACGAGCGCATAGAGCGGGCGGCTGCCGGCGGCGACGCTCGCGCCGAGCGCCCGGGAAGCGTGCGCCGCTTCACGGCCGTGGCGCGACATCCAGACGGTGTGCCAGCACAGCATCGCAGTCGCGACGAACAGCACCGTCGCGTTGAAGAGCTCCTGCCCCATGCCGTCGGCGGCGGCCGAGATGCGCTCCACGCCGAGCGCGACGAGGACAGCCCCCAGCACGCCGAGTCCGATCCCCGCGCCGATGAAGCGCGTCCGCGCCGCGATGCCGCGCGTCGCGGCGAACACGATGCCGATGATCAGCGCGGCCTCGAGCACTTCCCTGAAAACGATTAAGGCGACTCCTAGCATGGTATTTCCCTACTCCGCGATGAGCCGGCCCTGGGCCGTGGCCTGGTTGAAATCCCCGAAGAACGGGTACTCGCCGGGCGCCAGCGGCCCCACGAACACGACGCCTTCGGACTGCGGGGGAATGACCTTCTCACGCTTGAGCTCGTAGCTCTCGAATTCTTCGGCGGAGGGGTCCGTATTGTGGATGACGAGCTTGATCTTCTGGTTCGCCGGCACGCGCAGCTCGGCGGGTTCGAAACGGTGGTCGCGGATCTCGAGCTTGTGGACCTGCTCGGCCGCGGCGGTGGCGAGGCTCAGCAGCATTCCGGCGGTGGCCATACCGAGCCGCAACCCGGCCTTCCTTGATTTCGAAAACGTCACGGAGAAGTCCTCCTTCCTGTCAATTCGGAAATGAGAATACTTCCTATTCGCGTTTTAGGCAATACCCGAATGTCCGTGGGGTTGGGACGACGATCCAGCGCCCCGGGAAATTCGGGGACACCCCGAACGAGCCGCCGACATCCGGACACCCCTCGGAAGGGCCCGAATCCATCGGGGCGTCCGCCGGACCGCGATGCCGCGCGCCCGGCGAGCCCTTAATATGGCCGCGTATCCACCGCAGCGCAGGCGTCCGGGCCCCGTGTCCAATTCCGCATTCCCGCACCGCATCGGCATCATCGTCGGCCTCGATCTGATCGGTGATGCGTTGATGAAGCTGCCGTTCCTGCGGGCGGTGCGACAGGCGTTCCCGGCCGCCGAGGTCCACTGGATCACGGCGCTGGGCAAGACGGCTTTCGCTTCCGTGTTGCGGGACAGTACGCGGGAGCTGATCGACGTCATCGAGGAATGTCCGCCGTGGATCCGCGGCGAGACGGTGGACGGTGCGCCGCACTTCGACCTGCTGATCGATACCCGCAACCGCTGGAAGCTGGCCCGGCACGCGCGGCGCATTCCGCACGGCGTGTTCATCGCCGTCGCATTGCGCTACCTGCTGTCGGATCGGCGGCCGCCGCTGTTCGCGCCGAATCCCGCGCACGTGCTCGATCGTCTGCTGCTGGCCGTGGCGCTCGCGTCCGGGCGCACGCCGGTCGGCGACGGCGCGCTGCCGGTCGATGCCTCGCTCGTCGCCGTCGCGCGCACGCTCCTGCCGGAGGGGCACGTGCTCGTCGGTCTCGCGACCGGTGCGGGGAATCCCGTGAAGATCTGGCCGCGTGAGCGGTTCATCGCGCTCGCCCGTACGCAGGTCGAACGCGGACGCGTGCCGGTGTTCGTGCTGGGTCCGCAAGAAGCGGACGATCACGCGGCGCTCGCCGCGGCCGTGCCCGAGGCGCGGTTCCCGCTCCAGGAGTACGGCGCCTGGCGCACGCGCGAGCTGGGCATTCAACACACGCTCGCGGTCGCGAGTCTGTTCGACGTCGCGGTCGCGAACGACAGCGGCGTCGGTCACATGATCGCGGCCGTCGATTGTCCCCTCGTCAGTCTCTTCGGACCGACGTCCGCGACGAAGCTCGCGCCGCGCGTGCGTCTCGGGCGCGTGGTGCGGGCGCAGGATTTCGGTGCGGACGAGATGCGCGCGATCCCCGGCGCGGCGGTGGAGCGGGCGGTGGACGAACTGCTCGCGGCGGGCGTCAGTCGCCGCCGCGCACCGTGATGCCGTAGCGTTTCAGCTTCGCGTAGAGCGTGCTCTTGGAGATCCCGAGCGCCGCCGCCGCACGCGTGAGATTCGCGCCGCAGGCGAGGATCGCCTGCTCGATCGCCGCGCGCTCGGCCTGTTCGAGCGAGGCCACGCCGCGCACCGGGAGCGCGACGACCGGTGCGGTGTGGCTCGCGATGTGCGGCGGCAGGGAATCCATGCCGAGGACCGGGCGATGCGTCGTCAGCACCATGCTCTGGATCGCATTGCGCAGCTCGCGCACGTTGCCCGGCCAGTGATAGGCCTCGAGCGCGGCGAGCGCCTCGGGTGAGATGCCCTCGACCGGCACGTAGTGCAGCTCGGCGCAGTCGCGCAGGAAGCGCTCCGCGAGCAGCAGGATGTCGCCCGTACGTTCGCGGAGCGGCGGCAGCGCGATCGTCGTGACCGCGACGCGATAGTACAAATCGAGCCTGAAGCGGCCCGCGTCGGCCTCGGCGTGCAGATCGCGATTCGTCGCCGAGACGAGGCGGAAGCGCACTTTGCGCGGCTCCGTCTCACCGAGCCGGTAGACTTCGCCTCCTTCCAGCACGCGCAGCAGATGCGGCTGGAGGTCGAGCGGCATCTCGCTTATCTCGTCCAGGAACAGCGTGCCGCCGTCCGCCGCCTCGACCTTGCCCTTCATGCCGCCGCGCCGCGCGCCGGTGAACGCGCCGTCCGCATAGCCGAAGAGCTCGCTCGCGAGCAGATCGCGCGACAGGCCGCCGCAGTTCAGGTTCACGAGCGGGCCCCGCGCGGTCGGACCCGCGGCGTGGATGGCGCGCGCGAACACTTCCTTGCCGACGCCCGTTTCGCCCTGCAGCAGCACCGGCACGTTCGCACGGGCGAGATGCATGCCGCGCTCGACCGCCGCGCGCAGCGCGGGCGCCTCGCCGATGACGTCCGCGAACACGCTCGCCGCCGGCGTCTCGCGCGGCATGCGCACGGCGCTGCGCTCGCGTTCGCGCGGGCCGTGACCGAGCGCCGGCAGGACGAGGATGGTGCCGATGTGCCGGCCGCCGTGGCGGACGGGTTCGAAGCATTCCGCGGGCAGCCACGACGGTGCGACGACCGCGCCGTGCACGGACAGCGTCGCGCCGAGGTCGGAAATCCGGCCGATGCGGGCCGGGATGCGCGGATTGCGCAGCGACAGCGTGTGCAACGCGTCGCGACTCGCCTTCACCATGCGCCCGATGCGATCGAAGACGACGTATTCATCGGTATGCAACTGCGCGAGTCGCGACTGGCAGGCGTCGAGCAGCGCGTGGCGCGTCTCGAGGTTGAGCTGCGTGAGGCGCTCCTCGATGCGCGTCGCGGCAGTGACGACGAGCGCGAGCGAATGGCGGTTGTAGGTGCCGCTCAGGCCCGAGACGTCGAGCGCGCCGAGGAGCTGGCCGTCGTAAGGGTCGCGCACCACGGTCGCCGAGCACGTCCAGCGCTTGATGCCCTCGCAGAAGTGCTCGGCGGCATGGACCTGCACCGGCGCGCCCGCGCTCAGCGCCGTGCCGATCGCGTTCGTGCCGACGTCCTGCTCGCTCCAGCGCGCGCCCGGCTCGAGATGGATGGTTTGCGCATCGTCGAGCGTGTGCGGATCGCCTTCCATCTGCAGGATGAGGCCGCCCGGATCCGTGAGCAGCATGACGGTGCCGGACTCGGCGAGGAAATCGCGCGCCTCGGCCATTACGGGCTTGCAGGCTTCCAGCAGATCTTCGTGCTGACCGCGCACGCTGTAGAGCCCGTCGGTGCGGAGCAGCGGTACGCCGTCGCGGCGCGCGGGATCGACGCCGGCGTGAAAGCAGCGTTCCCACGAGTCCTGGATCAGCCGGCGCACCGTACCCGAATGATCCTCGCCGCTCGAGAGAAAACGCTCCCATGCGGCCATGATCTGCCGCTCGTCCTGGGGACGCGGGAAACTCGGGCGGTTGCTCCGCTCAACAGTCATCACAACCTCCGACGGGGCTTGTGGCCGATCGGGCTGTCTTCTGAAGCCATCCGTGATCGGGAGCCGCGATGCCGACGGGAAACGGGCAGGACGAGGCGCGGCCGGGCAACCATATGCCGTGCCAATCAGGCCGTCAACTTGGCTCCGGCCGTGACGCTGCGCCGCCGTGCCGCCATCACTCGCCGGCCTCCTCGGCGAACACTTCACGGGCCGCGCGAAACGCCTCGATCGCCGCCGGCACGCCGCAATAGACCGCAGTGTGCAGCAGGGCTTCGCGGATTTCCTCGAGCGTGAGTCCGTTGTTGCGCGCGCCCCGCAAATGGAGCTTCAGCTCGTTCGGTCTGTTCAAGGCGGTGAGCATGCCGAGGTTCAACAGGCTGCGATCGCGCGGCGCGAGTCCGGGCCGTGTCCACACCGCGCCCCACGCATATTCCGTGATGAGCTCCTGCAGCGGACGCATGAAGTCGTCGGCCTGGGCGAGCGCGCGATCGACGTACTCGTCGCCGAGCACTCGCCGGCGCATCGCGAGGCCGGCGTCGAAGAGGGCTTTGTCCATGGGGTCTCCTGGCGCTGAGCGCGTTGCATGTTCCGGGACATCTGATTAGCGTGGTCGGCGGATCGGCGCTCGATTCACACCGCAGCGGGGGCACACCATGCACGAGGATGTTTACGACGTCTATGCGATCGAATACGCGCGCTCGGTGCGACCGTCGCGCGATTATTTCATGTTCCCGGATCCGCACGACGGACCGTTGCCGATCGCCTATTACGTCTGGCTCGTGCGCAATGCGCGGCGGACGATCGTCGTCGACACCGGCTTCAGTGCCGCGGCCGCCGCCCAGCGCAAGCGCGAGCTCGTGCGCGACCCGCTCGACGGGCTCGCCGCGCTCGGTGTCGCGGCGCACGCCGCCGAGCAGGTGGTGCTGACCCACGTCCACTACGATCACGCCGGCAACTGCGCGCGCTTCCCGAAAGCCGAATTCGTGATCCAGGAGGAAGAGCTGCGGTACGCGACCGGGCCCGCGATGCGCCACCGCATCTGCCGCGCGCCGTTCGAGGCGAACGACGTCGCGGATCTCGTGCGCGCGAATTTCGAGGGCCGCGTGAAGTTCGTGAACGGCGATACGACGATCGCCCCCGGCGTGAGCGTGCATCTGCTCGGCGGACACTCGGGCGGTCTGCAGGCGGTGCGCGTCAACACGTCGCGGGGCGCGCTCGTGCTCGCCTCCGATGCCATGCATTTCTACGATCAGCTCGTGCTCGACAATCCGTTCCCGATCGTGGTCGACATGCCGCGGCTGCTCGCGGCCGGCGAACGCATCCAGACGCTCGCGCCCGGACCCGACCATCTCATCCCGGGCCACGATCCGGCCGTGCTCGCGCTCTTCCCGAGAGCCGCGGGCCAGACGGGCATCGTCGAATTGAGCGCCGCACCGCTCGCGCCGTCGCCGCTGCACGGCCACGGCCGATGGGCGCGTTGATCCGTTCCGGCTTGCGCCGACCCGGGGCCCGGACCATGCTGTCACGCGCATGAGCATCGCCCTGATCTTCCCGCCGGTCGTCGATCCGCGCGCGCCGCATCTCGCCCTGCCGTCCCTCGCGGCGTATCTCCGCGAACAGGGCGAGGACGTGAGACTCTACGACTGCAACGCGGCTGGTCTGCGCTGGCTGCTGACCGGCGAGCGGCTCCAGCACGCCGCCGCGGCGCTGCGCCGCCGCCTCGGTGCCGATCTCGATCTCGGAACGCCCGAAGGTCTGCTCGCGCTCTACGGCCGCCGCGTCGCGGCCGGTATCGACGATGCACTCGCGGTATTCGACGATCCGGAACGCTTCTTCGATGCACATGCCTTCAACAGCGCCCGGGAGCTCGTCGTCGCGGGCCTCGCGATCACCGCCGCCGCGTGTCATCCCGACGTCCGCTGGGACATCATGCCGCCCCGCTACGACATCGCCGGCGTCAATCCGCAACGGCTCGACGACCTCGTGCGCGCGAGCGCGATGCACGAGTGCAACGTCTTCGCGGCGCATTGGGAGGAATGGCTGCTGCCGGCGCTCGCCGCGCAGGCCCCCGAGCTCGTCGGCCTGACGATCACGAACCGCCAGCAGTTGATTCCGGGACTCATGCTCGCGCGCCGCCT
Source organism: Gammaproteobacteria bacterium (assembly GCA_016209015.1). Lineage (GTDB taxonomy): Bacteria > Pseudomonadota > Gammaproteobacteria > JACQWY01. Next base: position 109,630 of record JACQWY010000021.1, read on the forward strand.
GCGCGAAGCAGGGCACTATGTCGTCATCGGCGGCACGGTATTCACGAAGTTCACGGCCGAGCTGCGCGAGCGTCCGGCGTTCTTTGCGAACTTCTGCGATGCGCTCGTCGCCTACGAAGGCGAGGCCGCGCTCGCCGCGCTGCTCGCGCAGCGCCGCGCCGAACGGCGGTACGAGCGCGTGCCGAATCTCATGTACCTCGAGGACGGCGCGGTGCGCGTCACGCCGACCCGCGTGGAAGACATCGACGCACTGCCGACACCCGATTTCGCGGGCCTCGATCTCGACGCCTATCTCGCCCCGTATCCGGTGCTGCCGATCCTCACGGGCAAGGGTTGCTACTTCAACCGCTGCAAGTTCTGCGACATCCCCTACATCAACCACATCAGCCGCAAGGCCTACCGGTTGCGCGCCGTCGAGCGCATCGCCGCCGACGTCGACACGCTCGCCCGCCGTTTCGGCTGCCGGCACTTTCTCATCACCGACGAGGCGCTCTCCCCGAAGCTCCTCGTGAAGCTCGCCGAGGCGCTCGCGCCCGTGCGCGACCGCGGCTATTCGTTCACCGGCTACGCCCGCCTCGAGGAGGGCTTCACGCCCGAGGTGTGCGGCGCGATCGCGGGCATGGGCATGAAGAAGCTCTACTTCGGGCTCGAATCCGCCGCTCAGGAGACGCTCGACCACATGGACAAGGGCACGGACGCCGACGTCGCTGCGACGGTGCTGCGCAACTGCGCGGATGCCGGGATCCTGTTCCACCTGTTTTCGATCGTGGGCTTTCCCGAGGAGAGCGCGGAGTCCGCGCGCCGCACCTGCGATTTCCTGATCGACCAGGCCGCGATCATCGATCGGCCCGGCAACACGTTCGACATGCATCCCTTCGGGCTCGAGTTGCGCACGGACTATTTCCGCGAGCGCGCGTCCTACGGCATCGAGCTCGCGCCGGATTCGCTCGCTGCGGATTTCGTCGTCGGTATCGAGCGCAGCCAGTGGCGCGACCCGCGCGGACTCGACGGCCGGGAGGTCGATCGCCTGCTGCGCGAGGAGTTCTACCCGCGCCTGCGGCACACCTACCATCGCTACCATGCCACCCGCGATGGGGTATATCCTGGCTTCGAGGAATACGCCGGACTCTATGGTGCGCACTACGGCGGCCGCGAGTTTCCCTATTTCACGAGCGTGACGGACTGCGCCGCCGGCTTCCCGCTCGTGCTGAGCTGGAGCAGCGCGCTCGTCGTGATGCGTCACGGCAGCGAGGTGCTCGTCGCGCACCGGCAGGCCTACCTGCGGCTCGCCGCGGATTGGTTCGACGCGCTGAACGGTCTGAAGGTCGGCGCCGATCTCGCCGCTATCGATGAACTGCCATGGAGCGGGACGAACTCCCGGGACGCCCGCCTCGCGTACGTCAATCAACTCGCGGCGCAGCGTTTCCTCGACATCCGCCGCGCCTGAGCCGCGGGCGGGACGACAAAGAGATTTCACATGCCCGGCCGTCGGCCGGGGTCACAACAGCCAAGGAGAACGACACATGTCACAGCAGGCCTTCATCGATTTCTACACGAAGTACCTCGACAGCGCGGCGGGTGAAGCGGCGCGCAAGCAGATAGACGGGATCACGGACAAGTCGTCCTTCGCCGCGAAGATGGTCGCGGTCGGTGCGGCGTCGGGCTTCCAGTTCACGAGCGAGGAAGTGCTCGCGATCATGGAAGCGAGCGAGGCGAAAGCCGCGAAGGCCCTCGCGGCCGCGAGCGGCGAATTGAACGAGGATCAACTCGAAGGCGTCGTCGGTGGCGCGACCTCGTTCGCCGGCGTGCCGACGGTCACGATCGGATCGAACACGACCTGGAAGCTGACTTCCACCGGCGGTCTCCAGCTTCCGGGCGGCACCGCGAACATGTCGACGGTGATGTGCCCGTGGTGAGCGCGTCGGGTGCCGCTTTGGCGCCCGCTTGACGGAATATCCCGGCCGCGTGCCGGGATATTTTTTGGTTCTTCTCCAGACTGCGGGGTCATTCGACGCCTATCGCCTCGGCTGATCCCTGTCGCCCTCGCGCAGGCGAGGGCCCAGTCGGTGACCCACGGCACGCGCACTGAACCTCGGACTTTCGAGAGCTCCGTTCCGCACCGCGCTCGTTTTCTGCGCTCGGCCCACGGTTCGACCTCGGCGCCGAGGCTGAACGACTGGGCCCTCGCCTGCGCGAGGGCGACAAGTGGGAATTGCGCGCCGCGGTGTACCGAAGAACAATCCCGCAGTTCGGAGAAGAACCTATTTATTTTCCGCGCCGCGCGCGTCGCGCATCGGTAATCCTTCCGATCTTTTTCTTTGCCGCTCTCGGGGTTTTGGACGATAGTCTCAGGTGCCCCCGCGCGGACACCCGGAACGGCGGACTGCAGTCGGCCGGGGCGGGACCTGCGCAACCCGAGCGGGGTGCGGTGAAGTACTCGACAGTGATTCGGTAACGGCCCTGCAGGGGCCGTACGTTCTGTGACTCGAACCGGCGCAACCCGGATCCCACGGTGGCTCCGGCGGGCGACGAACAACACGTGAAAAGGAGATCAGCTCATGTCACATCAGGCTTTCGTCGATTTCTACAGCAAGTATCTCGATAGCGCGGCGGGCGAAGCTGCGCGCAAGCAGCTCGACGGCATCACCGACAAGCAGTCGTTCGCTGCGAAGATGGTCGCGGTCGGTGCGTCGGCCGGGTTCCAGTTCACCACGGATGAAGTGTTCTCCATCATGGAGGCCAGCGAGGCGAAGGCCGCGAAAGCGCTCGCCGCCGCGACCGGCGAGCTGAACGAAGAACAACTCGAAGGTGTCGTGGGCGGTGCGACTTCCCTGGGCGGCGTGCCTACGGTCAGCATCGGGTCGAGCTTCACCGTCAAGCTGTCGCCCTCGAGCTACCAGCTCCCGGGCGGCGCCGCGAACATGTCCACGGTGATGTGCCCCTGGTGAGCTTCGCTGAACGTCATCCCGGCGCCGCGCCGGGATGACACCGACCCGAGCGGCAAGCCCGGCGCGCCGCAGTCCGAGGCAATCATGAACACTCCGAATCCAGACTCCGACATCCTCGCCCGGCCCGGCGCGAACGATCAGGTCATGTCGAAGAAGGTACTGCTCGCGGCGCTCGCGACCGCCGAAGCGGCGCGTCTCGGAATCGGGCCGGACGCCGCCTTCGTCGGCGCGGTGCGCGCGAACTTTCTCGACGGCCTGGATCTCGGCGAGCGCGAGGCACTGCTCGTCTGGCTCGGCGAAGCCGGTCTCGGCGAGGCCGACTTCGAGACGGTGATGAAGGATTTCGCCGCCGTGGTGGCCGTCGAAGTTCATTACGCGGAGCAGCTCGCGCCGCGCGTCGAGCTGCATCGGCGGCTCGTCGCCGCGCGCATGCGCAGGTTGGGCATGGCTTGAGCCCGTCCCCGGCGCGCGACACATCGTGAGCGCTGCGGAGTTCAGGCTCGCGCCCTGCGGCGTGGTCCGCGCGGCGGCCTGGCCGTGCGAGGCGCTCGCGGACTTCGGCGATCCGGATCTGCACGCGGCCGTGCGACCCGCGGCCGCGGAGCCGCCGGCCGGCTTCGAACGCGCTTGTACACTCGCCCTGACGCGCGAGTCGGATTTACTCTGGCAGCGCACCCGTGACGATCCGCACTTCGCGAAGGCGCTGCTGCTCGCGAGCCCTTCCGCGTATCGGCGCATGGAATCCGGCGTCGCGAAGCGGGCCGGTCCGCGCAATCGCGCCCTGCGCCTCGTCGAGCACACCTTGTTCCGCTATCTGTCGCGGGCGGCGACGCGCGTCACGCCGAATGGCCTGTGGGCGGGCGTGACGGACGTGCGGGTCGGCGCTGCGAACGGCGTCGAGCGCTGCGCGCCGGCCGCCCGCTTCACCCCTGCGCTCGGTCCCTTCCAGATCCTGTTGCGCGGCCTCGGCGCGCGCGACGTCTATCGCGATCGTCTGCTCTGGCGCTTGAACCCCACGCTCGCCGCCACTGCGGACGGCGGCTGGACGTTCCTGCATCGTCCCGCGGGCGGTGGCCTCGAGCAGCGGCGGCTCGGCTTCGAGCCCGGGCTCGCGCGTCTGCTCGGCGGTCTCGCGCGCGCCGCGCCGGGCTCGCTCACGGCGCTCGCGACGAGCGCCGGCCCGGAGGGCGGCGCCGCGGCCTGGCTGCCCGTGCTGCGCGCGCTCGCGGCCGGCGGCGTGCTCGTCGGCGGTCTCGATCTGCCCGAGAAATTCGCGACGCCCTGGGCGGCCCTCGAAGCCGCGGGCGAACGCCTGCCCGCCGACGACGCCCGCGCCTGGCGCGAGGCGCTGCGAATGCTGAGCGATCGGTGCAGCGCGCTCGGCGAGGCCGTGTGGACGTCGACGCCGGAGCACTTCGCCGCGCACCTCGAAGCGCCCGCGGGCGTGCTCACCGCGCTCGCCGCGGCGCTCGGCCTGCCGGCGCCCGAGACGCCCGGATCATTGCGCTGCGATCTGCGGCTGCCGTGGCGGCTCGTCGTCGATCGTGCGCGGCATGCCGCGCTGTGCGCGGCACTCGCCGGCTACGACCGGCATTGGCAGCGGGGGGCGAGCGCCGCGATGGCGGAGCGCGCAGCGCGTCGTTCACGCTTCGTCGCGGGCCTCGGCGAAGGCCTCGGTCTCGCAGCCGCTGCCGCGCTCGCGGCTTCACTCGCCCCGGCAGGCGCCGAGGTCTGGCCGCGTGCTGCGACGCTGGCGAGTCGCGAGGTCGGGGCGCGACTCGAACGCTGGGAACGCTGTCTGCGCACCGCGGACGCCGCGGCGGTGCTCGACGCCGCACCGGACGCCGCCGCACGCGATCTCGCGCCCTACGGCTGCTGGCTCGCGGGGCTCGATGATCGGGGAACGATCGCGGCACACGGGGTGAGCGATCTGCCGACGATCGCGAGCGCGCGACTCGCTGACGTGCTCGATCTGCGGCGTCACGATGCGTGGCTCGCGGCCGCGTTCGCGGCGAGCGGCAGCCCGGTTTTCGAGTATCTCGCGCCGTTCGAACCCAACCCGAATGCGCTCGCCGGTCCCGCACTGCTCGACGGCACGCTCGCGCCGTGGCGGGCGTGCGGTGCGGACCGCGATCTCCGCGGCGCGCGTCTCGTCGTCGATGCGCGGCGCCGCCGCCCGCTGCTCGAGCTCGCGGACGGTACGCGCTGCGGCGTGCTCTCGCTCGCGACCGCGAATCTGCAGGCGCTCGATCCGCTGGCCGAGGCGCTGCTCTGGACCGGCTACCGCGATGCCACCGGCCGCGCGCGCCACGCCATCGACATTCCGCTCGCCGACGAGCTCGAAGCGCCGCGCTATTCGCCGCGCGTGTCGCTGCCCGGCGGTGCGGTGCTGTGCGGGCGGCGCACGCTGCTCGGCGCGGAGCTCGCCGGACTCCGCGCGCGCCGCGGACCCGCCCGCTTCTGGTATTGGCAGCAGCTCGCGAAGCGCTACGCCTGGCCGCCGGAGCTCGAGGTCGGCAGCGATCGCGGCGGAATGATGCGCGTCGTGCGCGACAGCCCCCTCGCCGTCGAAGCCCTGTGCAAAGGGCTCGGGCCGGAGACGCCCTGGCTCATGGTGCGCGAGACCCAGGCCGCGTTCACGCTGCCCGGCGGCGGCCGCCACGTGGTAGAGCTCGCACTGCCCTTCCTGCGGCGCCCATCCCAGACGGAGCTCGGGCACGATGCGCGTTGATTCACCCGGCCGGGGCGCGAAGCGCTGGCTCGCCGACACCGTCGGCCTGCGCGTGCTCTACACGGACGAGACGGTATTCGGTGCCGCGATCTCGGGGCGCTGCGAAGCCGACCTGCATCGGCGGCTCGCGGTGCTGCACGACTATCGCGCGAAGCTCGGCCTGCAGCAGCTCGTCACCGAAGCCGTCGCGGTGCTCGGTCGCGTGCTGCCGCACGCGCTCGCGGAACTGCGCGCCGGTCCCGAACGGCTGCGCGAAACCTGGCTCCATCCGCGGCCCGATCACGTGCGGCCGGCGTATCTGCGCGTGGAGGCGAACGTCAGCGACGTCGTGTGCCAGATCCCGCTCGCGCCCGGTCTCATCGGCGAGCTCGCGGCGTGGCTCGGCGCCTGGCAGGAAGGAGCGACGCCGCCGGCCGCGGGTCCGGCGCGCGCCGTGTGGGACGCGCTCGAAGTCTGCGGCGCGCTCGTCGCGACGCCGCCCGCCCGCGCCGTGCCGGAGCCGCCGGGCGTGCGCTTCATCGGGCACGCGACGCTCGGCGTGAGCGACGGCGCGCAGCGCATCGTCTTCGATCCGTTTCTCGTGCCGCGCTCGACACGCTATCCCGCGCACTGGCAGCCCGCCACACCGGCCTCGCTCGGCCGTCCGGACGCGGTCTTCGTCACCCACTCGCATCCCGATCACTTCGATACCGGCACGCTCTTGCGCTGGGGGCCGGATGTCCCCGTCTACGTGCCGGCGGTCGGCCGCGAGTCCGTGCTCGCGATCGACATGGCGGCGCGGCTGCACGAGCTCGGCTTCCGCCGGGTGCACGCGGTCGGGCCCTGGGAGCACGTCACGATCGGCGAGCTGCACGTCGAGACGCTGCCGTTCTTCGGTGAACAGCCGACCACGCGCGAGGTATTGCACCCCGAGGTGCGCAATGTCGGCCTGACTTACGCCGTGACCTATCGCGACCGGCGGATCGGCGTGTTCGCCGACAGCGGCCGCGATCACGCCGGCGACGTGCTGAACATGGTCGGCGCGGCGCGCGCGCGGGGCACGGCTTTCGACACGGTGATCGGCGGCTATCGCGGTTTCGCCGTCTACCCGGTGCAGTTCCTGTTCTCCTCGGTGAGCCGTTACCTGCCGTTCGTGCCGCCGTCGCTGTGGGGCACACGCCAGCAGATCATGTGTGACGCCGACGGGCTCGTCGATCTCGCCGAACGCGCCGGCGCGCGCCGCGCCGTGCCCTATGCCGACGGCGGTGCGCCGTGGTTCTGGCTGCGCGGTCTCGGTCCGGATCTCGACTCGCAGTCGCCGGCGGCGATGGCGACCGATCCGCCGCCGTCGCACGTCGCGGACGTCGCGCGCCGCCGCGCCCACACGCTCGCCGACGGACCGCTCGCCTCGCCCGTGGAGATCGCGGTGCCCGGCGTCGGCGATCAGCTCGCGTTCTGAGCGGCGAGCAGGCTCGCGACGAGTGGCCGCGAGCGTTCGCCCGGGAAGCCGTGACGGTTGAACGTGAAAAACGCGGTGAGTGACGCGACTTCGGCGGCCGGGCAGCCCGGCGGCAGTGCGCGGCGTGCGAGTGCCGCGGCGAAGTGCCGGTTGCCTTCGCGGTAGGCCTGCGCGAGTGCGCGTGTCGCGGCATCGGGCGCCGCCTCGCCGGCGAGCGCCGCGAGCGTCGGCAGGCCGGGCAGAGGCGCGGCGGCCGGCGGCGAGCTGAGCTCGACGTGACGCGCGAGCCGCGGCCAGCCGTCGCGCGCACCGACCGCGGCGAACAGATCCTGGAAGATCGCGGCGAGCCAGATCTCCGCCGCGGGCTCGCGCAGATCTTGCGCGGCACGCGCCTCGAAGTGACGCCACAGCACGCTGTCGAGCGTGAACCAGGCGTGCGCGCAGTCGAGCGCGGCGGGACCGCCGAAGCGCGTCTCCTCCGGCGCGTAGCGGCCCGGCGCGGCGGCAGCGAGCGTTCCGGACGCGACTTCGCGCGCGAGCACCGCGGCGAGCGCGTCGAGCGCCGGCCGCGCCTGCGGCGTCGCGAGGAAGCGCAGCCGCACGTCGGGCGGTTTGCGCATGAAGAACCAGCGTGGAATGCGGCCCGCCGCGTACTCCGGCGCCCACCAGGATTCGACGAGCGCGAAGAGCCGCCGCGCGCCCGGACGCGCATCGCCGGCGGTGCGCACGAGCGCGATGTCGAACTGCGTCCACTGCGCGTCGGCGGGCGGCGTGCGGAAGCAGGCGGCGGGCAGTCGGGTGATGTCGAGCGCGGGCATCGGCGTCCTGTCGTGAGGGCCGGGCGACGCCGCCTGCTGCGTGGCGACGCCGGGTGGGTCGACTGTAACATGCAGTGCGAAGCGCCGAGGAGGGTGCAGGGCTTGGAGTACGACATCATCGTGATCGGCGGCGGGCCGGCCGGACTCAGCGCCGCCGTGCGCGCGGCCTGGGTCGCGGCGCCGGCCGCAACGTATCGCGCCCGTGTGCTCGTGCTCGATGCCGGCGATGCACCGGGCGGGCTCGCGCGCTGGCAGCCGCTCGTGATCAACACCCCGGGCCACGTGTTCACGAAGCGCGAGCTCAAAGCGCTCGTGACCGCGTGCGAGGCCTTCGGCGTCGGGATCCGCCAGGAGCGCGTGCTCGCGCTGCGCCGGATCGACGGCGGCTTCGAGGCGACGACGGAACACGGCAGTTACCGGGCGCTCGCCGCGGTGATCGCCGCGGGCTGCCGGCTCGGTCATCCCGGCGAACATCGCCTCTTCCACCACAATCGCGTGCTCTGGTTCCACGACACCCCGCGCCTCGACTACCTGATGCAGGAGCTCGACGCGAATTCCACGATCGACACCGTGTGCCTGTGCGGCGCGGAGGACGTCGCGGCGACGCAGCGCCATCTCGATGGTCCGCGACGCCTCGCGCTGCGGACGTTCGCCGAGCCGCCGTATGCCGGCCCGCCCGTGCCGGGTGTCGCGCGCGGCCGGCTCGAGCGCCTCGCGGCGAACGCCGCGCAGAGCCGGCTCGTGCTGCGCTTCGCGGGCGAGGACGGCGTGCAGGAATTCGAGACCGACGTGCTCATCGTCGACTTCAACGCCTACCAGAAGCGTGCTGCCTCGCTCGGCTTCCTGGAGCCCGCGGTGCGCCGCCTCGCGAACGGCTTCGTCGATCCCGATCGCGACATGCACTGCGACGTGCCGGGTCTCTTCGCGGCGGGCGACGCCACCGGCGCGCCGTTCGGCGTCGTGAAAGCGATGAGCGAGGGCACGCTCGCCGGCTTCGCGGCCTACGACTACGTGTGCCGCGCACGCACCGGCGCGGCGCCGAATCTCTTTCCGTTCTATCCCTACGAGATCTGAGCGATGCGCCTCACGGTGCTCGGACATGCCAGCGTGCTCGTGGAAACGGGGACGGACGGCGTGCTCGTCGACCCGATCTTCGAGGAGGTCTACGCGAGCGGCACGCTGTGCCAGACGCCGCGCCGCGCGCTCGATGCCGAGGCCGTGATCGCACGCACGACCGCTCTCGTCGTCACGCACATCCACCTCGATCACTTCCATCCGCCGACGCTCGCGCGCTTCCCGCGCACGCTGCCGATCGTCGTGCCGGCGCACGAGCCGCTCGTGAAGGCGGTCCGCGGTCTCGGTTTCACGGCGGTCACGGCGCTCGCGCCGTGGCAGCGCCTGCCGCTCGCCCGCGGCCGGCTGATGGCGACACCCTCGGACTACGAGCTCGAGGAATTCGGGATCGCCGTGGTGGACGGCGCGGACAGCTACTGGCACATGTCGGATGCGATCGTCGCGCCGGACGTCGGCGCGCGCGTGCGCGAGGAGCTCGGCGCGGTGTCGCTCGCCTCGGTGAAGTATCAGCCGCTGCGCACGCTCATCGCCTATCAGCGCGGCCTCGCCTCGACGATGCTCGATCGCAACGATCTGACGACGAGCTTCGAAGCGGCCTGCGCCGCCGCGCCAGTCGCGCTCTTTCCCTATTACTCGGGGTTCGCGTTCCATGGCGAGCACGCCTGGGCGAACCGCCACATCGCGCCGTATCGCGCCGGCGAGATCGCAGCCCTGCTCCGCGAACGCCTCGGCGCGGCGACGGCGGTGCACACCGTGGGACCCGGCGACGAATTCTCGATCGCGGGCGGCGACGTCGCGTATGCGCGGGGTGCGAGTGCGCTCGTACGGCCCGCGCCGGGACCCGACGTCCAGCCCTGGGAGCCCATCGATCCGGCGACGCTCCCGGGCGTGGCGGGACTGGCGGACGTGTTGTGGCTCACGCTCGAGTCGCGCCGCGTGCTCGCCGAGGAAGTGCTGCCCTGGGTGCAGGCGCATCTCGACGCGGCGAGCGGTCTGTTCGACTGCTATCGCGCGTTCAAGACCGTCTGGCAATGCGTAATCCATCTCGGCGCAGACCGCCGGTTGCATCACGCGATCGACTTCCGCGGCCCGCGCGCGGCGCTCTTCGTCGATCACGAACACCCGCGCGCGAACGTCTTCAGCCACGTGAGCGGCGGTTGCCTGCAGCGCGTCCTGCGCCGCGAGGCGGGCCCCGAGGTGTTCTGGATGGCGGGCGGCTATCGCCTCTACGAGAAAATCCTCTACGTCGGGGACGGCGCTATTCGTGCGCCGCCGTGGAACGGCTGGGAGCTCTTCGAGCGCCTGCCCGATCCGCTGACCCACTACCTGCGCCGCGGGCCGCGGCCGGACCGCCACCGCTGAACGGCGGGCGCGGCGTTGACGCGCTGCGCGTGCCATGGCCAGATTGCCGGCAGCTCATGGATCGAAGGAGTCACTCATGTCGCGCGACCAATCAGGTGCCATTCCGCTCGTTCTCGTCGTGCCCCCCGTCCTGCATCCGGTGATGCCGCCGCTCGGCGCGAATCTGCTCGCGCCGACCTGCATCGCCGCGGGTATTCCGACGCGCGTCGTGGAGGCGAACGTCGGTTACGCCGCGCGCGTCGGCTTCGCGATCGCCGGACGCATCGCCGCCTCGCCGCCTTACCGGCTGCTCGGCGAGGCGCTGTTCCTCGCCGCCGCACTGCCGGAGCGCGCGGCCGATCATGCCGGCGTGCTCGAGCGGCTGCGCGTCGCCCAGGGTCCGGGCACGGTCGCGATCCGCTGGCAGGCCGCGCCGCTCGAGGACGAGGTGATCGCGCGCTGCCTCGAGGCCATCCCGGAATTCGTCGCCACCACCGCGCGCGAGATCGTGGAGCTCGGCGCGCGCATCGTCGGCTTCAGCAGCATGGGTCAGCAGACGCTCGCGAGCATCGCGCTCGCGCGCGAGATCAAGCGGCTCGATCCCTCGATCGTGACGGTGATCGGCGGCTCGAACGCGACCGCGCCGATGGGCGCCGGCATCCTCGCGGTGAGCCCGGCGCTCGACTACGCGTTCTCGGGCGAAGCCGATCTCGAGTTCCCGAAGTTCTGCCGCGCCTATCTCGAGCACGGCGAGCTGCCCGCGACGAAAGTCGTCGAATGTCTGCCGGTGCAGGACATGGATGCGCTCCCCGAGCCCGATTACGGCGCGTATTTCGCCGCGCTCGCGCCGCTGCGCGCCAGCGATCCGATCGCCGCCCAGGCGCCGAACAGCCTCATGTTCGAGTCCTCGCGCGGCTGCTGGTGGGGCGACAAGCATCTCTGCAAGTTCTGCGGCTACGTACCGCCCGCGGTCGGACGCTACCGCATGCGTTCGCCCGGCCGGATCGTCGAAGCCATCGCCGCGCTCGTCGAGCGTTACGGCATCACGCACATCCGCGCCAGCGATACCATCATGCCTGCGCAGTTTCCGAAGACGGTCCTGCCCGGACTCGTCGAACGCGGCATCGAATGCACGCTCGCCTACGAGATCAAATCGAATCATCGCGAGGACGATCTCGATCTCTGCGTGAGCGCGGGCATCAGCGAGCTGCAGCCGGGCATCGAGACGCTCGCGAGCAACATCCTCACGCAGATGGACAAGGGCGTCAGCGCGCTCGAGAACGTGCGCCTGCTGCGCAACGCGCGCTCGCGCCAGATTTCGCTGATCTGGAATTTCCTCTCCGCGATCCCCGGCGAGCGGAGCGCCGACTACGCCGCGATGGCGGCCCTCATCCCGCTCATCGAGCATCTGCAGGCGCCGGTGCGCTGGGGGCCGATCCACGTCTCGCGCTACAGCCCCTACCAGCAGGACCCCGCGCAGTACGGCATCTCGCGTCTCGAACCCATGCTGCCCTACGTCGAGTGTTTCGGCCCGCTCGCCGACCAGCTCTGCAGCAACTACGAGGCGGACTACACGACCGAGGCGCTCGACGATCGCTCGACGATGGCGCATTTCGAGCAGGCGATGGAGCACTGGACGGAGCTCTGGCAGCACGGCGAGACGCCGCCCGTGCTCGAGCGCTACCCGCTCGACGGCGGCTGGGCGATCGTGAAGGACACGCGCGCCGCCGCGCGCCAGCCCTGGCATCTGCTGAGCGTGGCGGGCTGCGCGGCGCTCGACGCGGTGCGCGATCCCGTGCGCGAGGATCAGGTGCCGGCGGAGCTGCGTGCGGAGCTCGCGGCGCTCGTCGGCGCCGGACTCGTCGCAGCCTACGAAGGGCGCCACCTCGCGTTGACCGTGGAGCCGGAGATCGGCGCGGCGCTCGTCGAACGGCGCGAGCGGCATCGCCGGAAGATCCGCGCCGGCGAGCCGGCACGCGCCGCGGCCGCGACGGCCTGAACGACGCAGCGCGTCCTCACTCCTCGTCGGCGAGCCGCGCGCGCGTGAGCGCGACGAGGAAGTCCGTCGTGTTCTGGAAGCCGAGCTCGTGCGCGTGCTGCGCGAGATCCGGACCCGGCGATCGGAAGCGCGCGCCATACCACGCGAGCAGCTCCGCTGCGCTGTAACCCGCGCGCTCCGGCAACGGCGCGCTGTCGCCGAGCTCGCGTGCCGCGGCGTCCTGGCGCGCCGCCGCCGCGGTGAGCCCGGCCCAGAGCCCGCGCGCTTTCAGCTCGTCGACGAATGCCTGGTCGCAGCCGCGCGCTTCGAGCGCCGTGAACTCGGTGCGCAGCAGGTCGTCCTCGGCGAGGCGCAGCAAGGTCGAGCGATCCACACCGTTCGCGTCGAGCCAGGCGGCGAAGGATTCGGCGCTCTGCAGGCCATGTCTCGACCGCAACGCAGCCGCGGCGGCATCGAGTGCCGCGGGATCGGCCTGCCACTCGCGACGCCGCGCATCCAGGCGCAGCAGCCGGCGCGCGAGCGCGGCCCGCCAGTCGCCGCCGGGCGCGGTGAGCTTCGCGAACGCCGCTATCGCCGCGGTGCCGTCCTCGCTCGCGGCCTGCCCGCCGAGGCTGTCGACGAGCCGCTCCCAGAATATCGAGCGCTCGAACGCGAAGGGCGGCGCGCGGCGCGGAGCCTCGCCCGCGAGATCCGCCGCGACCCGTTCGAGCACGGCCCGCGCTTCGTCGCGCTTCGTGTTCGGCCGGCGCTCTGCGGCCCAGCGCAGCAGGCGCGCGAGGCGCGCGGCGTCGAGGCCGGCCGCGACGCCGGCCTGCGTGAGCGCCTGCCACGAGCGCGCCGGATAGAACAGCGCCTTGCCGAGGCCGGCGAGCACGGTCGCCTCGGCTTCCCCGATCACGCCCTCGGCGGCGGCGCGCGCGAGGCCGTCGCGCAGATTCACCATCGCTTCCGACGCGGCGCGGAAGCCGAAACGGGCCGCGACGTGGCGGACCGCGACTTCGTCGTCGTCCTCGAGCACGCCGTCGCGGTAGCGCTCGAAGATGCTGCCCACGCCGATCATGCCGAAGGAGTGCAGCTCGGCCGCGCGCAGCGCGCCCATGCTCGAGGCACCGTAGACGGCGATGCCGCGGTCGAGCGCGTAGAGGATCTCCTTGTGCCAGACGGCCGGGACGCGTTCGAAATAGCCGTCGACGAGCACGATCGCCGGCGGGCCGCGGCGGGCGGCGGTGAACAGATCGCCCGCTGCCGCCGGCGGCCGGTATTCCGCATCGAGCAGTGCGGCCGCCTCGGCGTGCGCCAGGCTCGGGCCGAGGAAGACGACGGGCTTCACGAGGCGCGTCGCCGGGCGCGCGCACCCGGCTGCCAGCCCGGCGCGAAGAGATAGTGCTCGAGGCCGGGCGCGAATACTTTCACGACCGGCACGCCGAGCGCAGGCTGCGCGAGCGGCACGGCGACGACCTGCGCGACGCCGACCGCGCGCAGGCGTGCGAGCAGGACCTCGAGATCCTCCGCGAAGTCTGCCGTGCCGGGCAGGACGGGCGCCCACGGGCGGGCCGGCGCAGGGTCGAAGTAGAACTGCCGTTCGCGGGCCACGCGCGCGGGATCCTGCGTTCCGCTGTAGACGCCCGGCAGGTTGTCGTCGCGGCTGCCGGCGATCGCGGTGAGCCGCGACTGCGCCGCTTCCGTGATCGCGCGGGCGAGGGCGACGGAGCCATCGAGATGCGCGCCGTAGCCGCGATAGATCCCGAGCGCGGGATCGGTCGGGTCGGCGAGCGCGGCCAGGCAGCAGGGCACGCCCGTGTCGGCGGTGACATCCCACAGCGCGATCTCGAGACCCGCCCGCGCAATCTTGTCCAGCAGGTCGCGGCAAATCGGATCCTCGACCGTGTCGCCGCGGACGCGCAGCCCGTCCCGCGCCGTATCCGGACCGAGATGGAAGAGCGTCACGGCATCGCGCTCCACGAGCTCGAGCAGGCCGTGGACGATCGCTTCGAGCGGCTCGTTGCCGGACGCCAGACCATTCGTGCCGCCGGCGAACGTGCGATGGCGATCGGCGGCGATCACGGTGTTCATGCTCACGGCCTCGAACGGCACCCACACCGGCGTGCCGGTCGCGAGATCTTCGCCTGCGATCCATTCGTGAGCGACGTCCCGCCGCACCACGGCCCGCGGGCGCAGCGGCAGCTGCTCGATCGCGAGGACCGCGCCGTCGCGCGCGAGCTGCCGGTAAGAATCGTGGCGCAGCGGCGCGACGACGTGCTCCGCGTGCCAGAGCTCGATCGCTTCCATCATCGCCGAGGCCCGCGCGGCGTCCGCGTCCGCTCCCTTGCCCTGCGAGACGGCGAGCGAGCGGGCGTTCGGCCGCACGGCCATGAACACCGGTATGCCGATGCGATCGAGGCCGGTCACGTTCGCGAGCCGCGTGATGCCGACGGCCTCGCGTGCCGCCGCGAAGGCCACGAGCGTCGCGGCCGGGGCGCACGTGCGCTCGGTCCCGGCGTGGTAGTGTTTCAGTCCGCGTGCTTCGACGCCGAAGATGATCATCCGAAAATCCATTCGCGAAGGCGGGGCGCGCCGCGCTCGGCGCGGGCAGCGAGGATACTGTTCGTCGGCCCCGGCAGCGTCAAGCGCGGACGGGGCGTCGGGACCGGCGCATTTCCCCGCGGCCTTGGGGTAGAATCGGTTGGATTACCGAGCAGCCGTGGTGCTTCGATGCAGGAAGGCGAGAACGAAAAGACCCGAATCCTCCGGGCGCCACCGTTAGAAGAAAAACCGGCAGCTCCGCACCCGGTCGAGGGCGCGGACCCGAATCAAACCGTAATCATCCAACCTTCGGCGCGCGCCGTCGCGGCGGCCGCGGCGCTCAGCGAGGCGCGGCGTCAGCGCGACGCGGCGCGCAAGGCGGAGGAGTTCCGGTACTCGGGTCAGGTGGACTTCGACATCACCGCGATGGACTTGACGCCGCCGCCGCGCAAGCGGTGGTGGCAGCGGCCCGCGGTGCTGGCGGCGGTGATCGCGGGCAGCGTGTTGGCGGCGGGCGTCATCTGGTGGGGGGTCTCCTGATGCGACGTGTCTTGTTCCTGTTCGGCGAATTGAACGACAGCGACGTCGAGTGGCTCGGCACTGCGTCGCGTCTGACGAAGATCGCGGCGGGCGAACCGCTCATCCGCGCGGGATCGAAGCCGGACAACATCGCGATCCTGCTCGACGGCGAGATGTCGGTCGTCCTGCCGGGGCCTCCGGCGGTCGATCTCGCGCGGCTCTACGCGGGCGAGATCGTCGGCGAGCTGACGTTCCTCGATCCGCGTCCGCCGCTCGTCACCGTCTCCGCCGTCACGAACTGCCTGCTGCTCGAGGTGCCGCACGCCACGGTGCAGGCCAGGCTCGCGCGCGACAGCGCGTTCGGCGTGCGCTTCTATCGCGGTCTCGGGGTCTTCCTCGCGAGCCGTCTGCGCGAGACCACGGGACGCTTCGGCGTGCAGGCGACGGGCGTGAAGCTCTCTGCCGAGGAGGTCGAGGTCGACGAGCTCGACGACGAGGCGATGGAGCGGACCGCGCTCGCCGCGCGGCGCTTCGAATTCCTGCGCGGCAAGCTCGGCGTGCGCTGAACGGAACGACGACATGGCAGCAGACGAAGGCAAACGCGAAATCTTCCGCAAGGAGGCGCTCGAGCACCTGAGCTCTCCTGAGCAACTCGATTCCCTGCTCGAGGTCACGACCCGCAGAGCCTGGATCGCGCTCGGCACGGTCGCGGCAGGTCTGTTCGTCGCGCTCCTGTGGAGCGTGTTCGGACAGATTCCGGTCACGGTCGAGGCGGTCGGCATCATGGTCTATCCGCGGCGCATCGTCTCCTTGCAGGTGCCGGCGCCGGGCCAGCTCACGAACGTCAACGTGAAGGTCGGCGATTTCGTGAAGAAGGGTCAGGTGCTCGCGACGCTGAATCAGCCCGAGATCGTCCAGGCTCTCGAACAGGAGCGCGTGCGCCTCGCCGAGGCCCAGGCCGAGGGCTCGCAGAAGCTCGACGTCCTGAAACATCGCCTCGAGCTCGAGCGCGAATCGCTCGTCCGCAAGCGCGAGCTGCTCGACACCCGCATTCCCGCGCTCGTCGAGCTCGCCGAAGGCCAGAAGAAGCGCAACGATCGCTATCTCGCCCAGCAGCAGGCGAATCTCGCCTCCGCGCGCGACACCCAGGACCGGCTCGGCGATGCGCTCAAGCAGCGCTTCGAGAGCTACGAGCGCCTGCGCAAGGAGGGCCTGTCCTCGGACGACAGCCTGCTCTCCGCGCGCCAGAACATGATGAACAACCAGGTGCAGCGCGCCGAGCTGGAGCTGAAATCCCAGGAAATCGAGGTGCGGCGCCTCGAGAACGATCAGAACTACCAGGCCGCGCTCGATCGCATCGACGGCTACAAGGCCGAGCTCAAGGACCTCGAGATCAAGGAGAAGGAGCTGCAGCAGCAGGAGCTCGAGGCGAACACCGACAGGGAGACCCGGGTGCTCGAGATCCAGCGCAACATCGCGCGCTTCGAGCAGCAGCTCGAGAACCGCGGCCAGATCGTCAGCGAGCATGCGGGCAAGGTCCTCGAGCTGACCGCGGCACCCGGCGCGATCCTCGGCGCCGGCCAGCGCGTCGGCGCGATCGAGACCGACGATCCGGACGCGGAGCTCATGGGCATCGCGTTCTTCCCCGTCGATCGCGGCAAGCAGCTCGCGAAGGGCATGGACATCCGGGTCACGCCGACGACCGTGCAGCGCGAGCGCTACGGCAGCATCGAGGGCGACATCACCGAGGTCTCCGCGTTCCCGATCACGACCGACGCGGTGACGAGCATGGTCGGCAACGGCGAGATCGCGCAGCAGATGACGAACGGGCAGAGCGTCATCTCCGTGCTCGCGCATCTGCATCGCGACGAGGACGCGCCGACCGGCTTCAGGTGGACCTCGGGTCACGGACCGCGCGATCCCGTGACGGCCGGCACGACGCTCGGGGTCCGCGCGACGGTGGAATACCGCCGCCCGATCACCTTCCTGCTGCCCATCCTGCGCCAGTGGGCCGGCGTTGGCTGAGAGCGACAAGTCTTCCGGCGCGGACAAGACCGCGGCGGCCCTGCCCGCGCGCGTCCGCACGCCTGCTGTCCTGCAGATCGAGGCGGTCGAATGCGGCGCCGCCTCGCTCGCCATGGTGCTGCGCTATTTCGGCCGCAACGTGCCGCTCGCCGCGCTGCGCCGGCAATGCGGCGTCTCGCGCGACGGCAGCAAGGCCTCGAACATCGTCAAGGCGGCGCGCCACTACGGCCTGAACGCGAAGGGCTACAGCAAGCCCGTGGCCCAGGTGCAGCAACTGCAGCCGCCGTTCATCATCTACTGGAACTTCAACCATTTCGTCACCTGCGAGGGATTCGATCCGAAGAAGGATCGCGTCTACATCAACGATCCGGCCGTCGGTCACCGCGCGGTGACGTTCGCGGAATTCGATCGCGCCTACACCGGCGTCGTGCTCGTCTTCGAGAAGGGGCCCGAATTCCAGCCCGGCGGCCGTCTGCCGAGCCCGTTCCTCGGCATCAGCGAGCGGCTCGCGGGCTCGAGCAAGGCACTCGCGTTCTGCGTGCTCGCCGGCTTCCTGCTGGTGCTGCCCGGCCTCGCGATGCCGGCCTTCAACCAGGTCTTCATCGACTCCATCGTGCTCGAAGGGCGGCGCGACTGGCTGCGCCCGCTCGTGCTCGCGATGAGTTGCGCCGTCCTCGCCCAGGGCATCCTGCACTATCTGCAGATGCGTTATCTGCGGCGGCTGAAGATCAAGCTCTCGATTCAGCTCTCCAGCAAATACCTCTGGCATCTGCTGCAATTGCCGGCGAGCTTCTACGCCCAACGCTACGCGGGCGAGATCGCGAACCGCAGCACGCTGAACGACAAGCTCGCCGGGCTGCTCTCCGGCCAGCTCGCGCAGACCGCGATCGACGTGGTGATGATGGTGTTCTACGGCGCGCTGATGCTGTGGTACGACGTCGGACTCACGCTCATGGCGGTCGCGTTCGCGGGGCTGAATGCCTTGCTGCTGACCACCATCTCGAAGCAGCGCGAGGAGACGAACATGCGCGTGCTGCAGGAGTACGGCAAGGCGCAGGGCGTGGCGATGGCCGGGCTGCAGAGCATCGAGACGCTGAAGGCCTCGGGCCTCGAATCGGGCATGTTCGCGCAGTGGGCGGGCTATTACGCGAAGGCGACGAACGCGCGCCAGGAGCTCGAGTTCTCGAACCGCTGGCTGAACGTCGTGCCGGCGCTGCTGACCGGGCTGACGACGCTCTCGCTGCTGACCTTCGGCGGCCTGCGCGTGATCAACGGTGAGCTGACGATCGGCATGCTGATCGCGATGCAGAGCCTGATGGGGAGCTTCCTCGCGCCGATCAACGCGATGGTGAACCTCGGCGGCGTGTTCCAGGAGCTGCGCGGCGATCTCGATCGCGTCGACGACGTGCTCATGAACGAGACCGTGCCGACGCCGCTGAACGAGGAAATCGTGGACGAGCACGGCGTGCGCATCACGCGCCTCGACGGCTACGTGGAGCTGCGCGATCTCACCTATGGCTACAGCCCGCTCGACCCGCCGCTGTTCGACAGCATCAACATCCGCATCGCGCCGGGCCAGCGTGTCGCGCTCGTCGGCGGCAGCGGTTCCGGCAAGTCGACGCTCGGCAAACTCATCAGCGGCGAATACCTGCCGTGGAGCGGCGAGGTGTTGTTCGACGATCGTCCACGCAACAC
Source organism: Gammaproteobacteria bacterium (assembly GCA_016209015.1). Taxonomy (GTDB): domain Bacteria; phylum Pseudomonadota; class Gammaproteobacteria; genus JACQWY01. The sequence continues at coordinate 128,741 of JACQWY010000021.1, forward strand.
GATCCCCGCCGACGTCATGCGCAACTCGCTCGCGGTCGTCGATCAGGACATCAACCTCTTCGAGGGCAATCTGCGCGAGAACCTCACGCTCTGGGACACCACGGTGCGCGATCAGGTGCTCGTCGACGCCTGTCGCGACGCCGTCGCCTGGCCCTTCGTCTCGACGCTCGTCGGCGGCTTCGACGCGGTGCTGAGCGAGGGCGGCGTGAACCTGAGCGGCGGCCAGCGCCAGCGGCTCGAGATCGCCCGTGCCCTCGTGCACAACCCGGCGATCCTCATCTTCGACGAGGCGACGAGCGCGCTCGACGCGGAATCCGAGGCGCTGGTGATGGCGAACCTGCGCACTCGCGGCTGTACGGCCGTCATGATCGCGCATCGCCTGAGCACGGTGATGGACTGCGACGAGATCATCGTCCTGGAGCGCGGCAGGATCGTCGAACGCGGGACGCACGAGGATCTCTGGCAGGCCGACGGCGCGTACGCGCGGCTCATGCGCGCGGACCAGGAGCCGACGCTCGAGGAGCAGGCCGAGGAAGAGGCGGAAGCCGATGCCTGAGCTCGCGCTCGAGAAATCCGAGATCAAGGCGCTCGGCGGGCGGCGGATCATCATCCGCGGCCATCACCCGCTCATCCTCGACGATCCGCGGCGCATGTGGGTGATCACGAGCGGCGCGGCGACGGTCATGACGTCGCGGGTCTCGCACGGCATCCCGGTCGGCACGCGCCGCCGTGTCTTCGAAGCCGGCCCCGGTACGCCGCTCTTCCCGGTCTCGGACGGGCGCGCGGAAGAGGCGGAACGCCTCATCGTCGTCTCGACCGAGGACACCGTGCTCGTCGAGGCGCCGCTGCGCAACGCCGAACGGCTGCTCGCGCGCATCGGCCTGCCGCTGCAGGACGCGGTCGCGAGCTGGGTGGGCAAGCTCGGCGATTTCGCCGCGGAGGGCGTGCCGAACGTCGCTGCGGATCGCTTTCCGAGCGAGGGCAAGTTCGGCCTGGCGGACGGCATGCTGGTGTGCGGCGATCGCGCGCGGCCCGCCTGGATCCGCGTCGAGACGGGCGAACTGCATCTCTTCGGCGACGAGGAGCTGCGCGTCGGCAAGCTGCCGATCGATCTGCCGATCGGCGGCGACCTGTGGTTCCAGGCCCGGGGCGAGACGAAGCTCTACGTGCGCGAGATCCCCGAGGCCACCGAAGGCCTCGATCTGATCCGCGGGCTCGCGCTCTTCAATTCGCTGCTGCAGGTCCGGCTCGGCCAGTTGCAGCGCGAGGATGCCGCGGTGGAGCGCGCGCGACTCAACGAATCCGCGGCACTCGAGCGCAAAGCCCTGCAGCGCGGCCTCGACGAGCTGACGGACGTCCTGATGCCGCGGCACGTGCCTCCGCCGCGCGTGACGGGGCTGCTCACCGTGGCGAGCTTGATCGGGGCCGAGATCGGCGTCGAGATCAGGGAACCCGCGCGGGCCGAGGATCTGCGCCTCGTCAAGGAGCCGATCGAGGCGATCGCGCGCGCTTCGCGCATCCGCTATCGCACCGTGCTGCTCGCCGGGCGCTGGTGGGAGCAGGACTGCGGCCCCCTCATCGGCTACCTGACGGCGGACCACCGGCCGGTCGCGCTGCGGCGCGACCGCTGGCGCGGTTACACGATCTTCGACCCCGAGACGGGTCGCGAGGAGCCGTTCACGACCGGGCACGCGCTCGCGCTCGAGCCGAAGGCGACCATGCTCTATCCGCGGCTGCCCGATTCCTGCCGCACGCTGCTCCAGACGACGCGCTATGCCTTGCGCGGGCGCTATGCGGATCTCGCCCTGATCCTCGCCCTGTCCGGCCTGATCACGTTCGTCGGCATGGTCGTGCCACAGGCGACGGGGCTCCTGATGGACTATGCGATCCCGGACGCGAACAAGCGCCTGCTGACCGAGCTCGGCCTCGCGATGCTGGCCTCCTCGCTCGGCGCGACCGCGCTCGGACTCTCGCAGGGCGTGATCAGCACGCGCATCAACGCGTTTGCCGACGCCGTCTCGCAATCGCTCGTCTGGGATCGGGTGCTCGGGCTCCGCGCGCCGACGTTCCGCAAGTATTCGAGCGGCGATCTGCTCGATCGCGTGATGTCGATCAGCCACGTCGTGCAGGCCATCAATGGTCACGTGATGCGCTCGCTGCTCATGGGTGTGACCTCGACGCTGAACGTGTTCCTGATGTTCTACTACAGCGCGAAGCTCGCCTGGGGCGCGCTCGCGCTCGGCGTCTTCATCGCCCTCGCGACGCTCGGTGCGGGCTACGCCGCACGGCTCCAGTTCCGCAAGCTGATGAACCTCCACGGCCGCTTCTTCGGCTTCGTCGTCGAGCTCGTCAACGCGGTCAGCAAGATCCGCGTCGCCGCCGCCCAGCGCCGCGCCTATGCGCGCTGGGCGAGCCGTTACGCCGAGCAGTTGCATCTCACACTCCGCGGCCAGCAGATCGAGGACGGGATCAGCGTGCTGAACTCGATCGTGCCGCTCCTGAGCTCGATCGTCGTCTTCTGGATCGGCGTCAGCCTCATGAACGAGGATCCCCATGCCCGGCTCACGGTCGGCGCTTTCCTCGCGTTCAATTCCGCGATGGGCATCTTCCTCGGCGGCGTCACGACACTCAGCAACACGGTGCTCGATCTGCTCGACGTCGCCGTGACGGCCGAGCGCGTGCGGCCGCTGCTGCAGGCCGAGACCGAGGTCGACGACACGCGCCACGATCCGGGCCGTCTGACCGGCACGATCGAGTTCCGGGACGTGCACTTCAGTTACGGTGGCGACGGCCCGAAGATCCTCCACGGCGTGAGCTTCAAGGCGTTGCCCGAGGAGTTCGTGGCGTTCGTCGGGCCCTCAGGCAGCGGCAAGTCGACTATCTTCCGGCTGCTGCTCGGCTTCGAGGCGCCCGAGAGCGGGCAGGTGCTGTTCGACAACCAGGATCTCGCGGGCCTCGACGTGACGCTCGCCCGACGCCAGCTCGGTGTCGTGCTGCAGGCGGCACGCATCAACGCGGGCTCGCTGTTCGACAACATCGGGGTCGGTGCGAACGTGACGCTCGACGAGGCCTGGGTCGCGGCCGAGGACGCGGGCTTCGCGGAGGACATCCGCGCCATGCCGATGGGCATGCATACCGTGATCAGCGAAGGCGGAACGAATCTCTCCGGCGGCCAGCGCCAGCGCCTCCTCATCGCCCGCGCGCTCGTGCGCAATCCGAAAATCCTGCTCTTCGACGAGGCGACGAGCGCGCTCGACAACCGCACGCAGGCGACCGTCAGCGCGGCGCTCGAGCGGCGCAAGGTGACGCGCCTCGTGATCGCGCATCGTCTGAGCACCATCCGGCACGCGGATCGCATCTTCGTGCTCGCCGGCGGAAAGATCGTCGAGACCGGCCGGTTCGAGGAGCTCGTCCAGCAGAAGGGTGTGTTCGCCTCGATGATGGCCCGCCAGGCGGTGTGACCCGCAGGCAAAAGCCTATTTTATCTATAGCTTTAGATGCTATAGTTCATCAAATTAGTCAAAATTTTCCGCGGTTCATGACCGACACAGGACTGACAGTGCGACGGTTCAGGACGAGACACGCGGCGCTCCAGCGCGCCTCCCGCGTCGCCGTGCTCGCCGGGCTCGCGCTGCTGCAGGGAGGCTGCCTGCGCGACCCGCCGATCCTGAATCCCGAGACCTCGGCCCGCGTCAGCGCGATCGACCTCGAGACCCCGCCCGCGAGTCCCGCGCCGCCGCCCGCCGCGGCTCCCGAAGTGCCGAAGGACGCGACGGCCGCCGCACCGCTCGAGCCGCCGGCGCTCGTGGAGACGAAACCGCCCGTCACGCTCCCCGAAGCGAAAGTCGCGCCCGGTCCGGAGCGCGTCGAGCTCGCGCTGCCGGACGTGCGCCAGGCCGCGCTCCACAACAATCTCGACATCGAGGTCGAGCAGGTCCGCCCGGCGATCGCGCGCGAGACGACGAAGGAAGCGGAGGCGCGCTTCGAACCGAGCGGCTTCGCGCGCTACACGCATTCCCGCCTCGACGTGCCGCTGGTCGGCAACGCGCGCGCCCCGGACCGCACGCTCACCGACGATGCCGAGCTCGGCATCTCGCTGCCGCTGCAGACCGGCGGTACGGCGCAGATCAGCCTGCCGATCACGCGCACCGATCTGCGCACGCCGGGCTTCGACGACATCTACGACACCGGCGCCGCGTTCTCGATCACCCAGCCGCTGCTGCGCAATGCGGGCTTCACCGCGAACGAGGCGCCGATCACCATCGCGCGGCTCTCGGAGCGCCAGCAGGATTCGCGCACGAAGCTCGCCATACTCAACGTCCTCGCGAACGCCGAGCGCACGTACTGGAATCTCTACGCCGCGGCGCGCAGCGTCGCCGTGCGCCTCGAACAGTACGAGCGCGCCCAGCTCCAGGAACGCCAGGCCATTCGTCTCGCGCAGGAAGGCGTTCTGCCGGCCATCGAAGTCACGCGTGCCCGCGCGGGCGTGGCGCGGCGCGTCGAGGACATCATCACGGCCGAGAACCTGCGGCGTCAGACCGAGCGCGAGCTGAAGCGCGTGATGAACCGCCCGCAGCTCCCGGTGGGCTCGACGACCGCGCTGATCGCGACGAGCCCGCCCGATCCGCGGGAGCTCGTGCTCGACGGCAGGCGTGCGCTCGACACGGCCTACACGAACCGCATGGAGCTGCTCGATCTCGAGCTGCAGATGGCGATCGACTCGCTCGCCGTCGACGTCGCGAAGAACCAGAAGCTGCCCGCGCTCGCCTTCGACTACAGCTTCAAGTACCTCGGCGCGGCGACGCGCTTCGGCCGCGCGTTCGATCAGATCGGCGACACGCGGCACCACGATCAGACGGTCGGTCTCTCGCTCGAAGTCCCGTTCGGCAACAAGGCGCGCGAAGCGAACTTCAGCCGCGCCGTGCTCCAGCGCGTGCTCACCGAGACGACGAACGCCCAGCAGCGCCAGTTCATCGAGCGCCAGGTGCTCGACGCGATCGATCAGATCCACGAGTCCTGGCAGCGCATCCTCGCCGCGCGTGAGGAGACGCTGCTCGCGGCGACGAACTACCAGGCCGAACAACGTCAGTTCCTCGCCGGCGCGCGGACCAGCACGGACGTGCTGCAGGCCGCCGATTTCCTCGCCGAGGCGCAATTGCGCGAAGTGAGCGCGCTCGCGGCGTACGAAATCTCGAAGGTCGATCTCGCATTCGTGACGGGCACGCTGCTCGGCACGGGCAAGGTCGAGCTCACGCCCTACGGCAGCCGCAAGCCGGCCGCCGCCGCGCCGACCGCCGCGGCCGATCAGCAGCGCGTGGACGACAAGCTGAAGGCGCTCGGCGTCGCGGCACCGGCGGCGGCTCCGCCGGCCATTGCCGCTCAGTCCGGGCCGGCGAAGGAAGAGCAGGAAGAGCCCGCCGCGCCCGCGAGCCCGGAGGCCGCGACGACGCTCGGGCCGACCGGTGAGACCGATACGCTGTGGACGCTCGCGCGCACGGCGCCGCGGCCGGACGGGCACACGAGCGTCACGGCCATGATGCGCGCGCTCGTGCATGCGAATCCGACGGCCTTCGTCGACGGCAATCCCGAGAAGCTGCGTCGCGGCGTCACGCTCAAACTGCCGTCACCCGCCGATTTCGAAACCGCCACCGACACCACGCCGAAGACCGACTGACGCCGGCGCGGCGCTGCCGGATGGCCCGCAGGCGCCGATCGTCACTGCACGGCTGCGAGTGACCAGCACGGCGCTGGAAGAAGAGAGCCTCTTACTCAGCTGGTGCAAGAGGCTCTCCGCAGTACCTCGTTGCACCCGGCCCGTTGTCGTTCAGGGACCCCGTCCCGAGTGCGTGCTCACCTTACGGGCCGTGCATGACATCGGCCTGAACGTTTCTTGAAGAAATGAAGTAACGGTCGAGCGCTCCGGTAAATATTTTCCAGCCGTGCTTTGCAAACTTCTGCTACGCGTGACGAAAGCGCCAAATCTTGCAACGCGGCGGCCACAAAGCACGTCTAGATTGACCACGTAGCCTCGCTACGACTTTCCGCACCATCCTGCGGAACGATGCCCTGCCGGCTTCGGCGGTGACATGGCAAAGGCTCTCTGCAGTACCGGTCCACGCGGCCGGTTGCGGCGGTTGTTCAGGAACCGCCGCATCCGGTCGCGCGAACTCATCGCGGAGGTGCCGACTGGATTGACGGACGACGGGACGAACAGGAAGGACGAACATGAGTTTCGAGCATTTCAAGGACGCCATCGAACGGGCCCGCGCCCTCGCCCGCGCGGAAGGCCAGCGTATCGCCGTGCGCAAGGTTCACGGCCGCTGGGTCGTCGGCAGCGCGGAGCAGAGCTGCGAATTCGAGCCGGTGGGCGCGGTGGGCTGCTGGAGCGAGGAAGAGAGCCTCGAGGCGTGGATCTGAACGCCTCCGCGTAATCGCACCCCGGCGCGTCGCCGCGCCACAGTCTCCCGCATTCAAGTCTTCCCGGTCGACGAGGCCCGCCGCACGAGCGCCGCGCGGCACAGTCCGGCGAGCACGATCGGCACGAGCCAGCGTCCGCCGCTCTCCAGGAAGATCATCGTCATGAGCAGCAGGTCGGGCGGGTTCGCGATGCCGAACTGATCGCGGCTGCGCTCGAACGAGAGCTCGACGAGCCCCGCGAACTGCACGCTCAACAGCGTCACCGCCAGCAGCGCCGCCAGCGCGAGCCCGAGCGCCGCGCTGATCGCGCGCTCGCGCCAGCTCGCGAAGGGCAGCGCGCACCAGGCCGCGACGAGGATCACGATCGGCACGGCTTGATGGGCGAGCCCGACGCGGAGCTCCAGTGTCTCGCCGCGATGGATCGCGACGCGCTCCGTGAACGCGATGCTCTCCCGCAGCGTGAAGCGCCCGAGGATCTGGGCATCGCGCGCGGGCCCGGCAAAGCCGAGCCGGGCGTCGCAGCCGGGCAGCAGCGCTTCGAGCAGGGTACCGGCGATCGGCAGCAGCGGCCCGACGAGCGGCCGCGCGAGCCAGCTTGCTGCCGCCGAGGCGAGCAGCCAGACCGCGAACAGCCGCAACAGGACGTTACGCCAGGACATCGGGCGTGCCGCGCCGACGCGCCCACACGTCGAAGAACGCGAGCGCCGCAACGACGAACAGCCCCGGAACGTAGAGCGTGTGCGCGGCTTCGAACCATGCCGGCCGGCGCGCGGCGATGAAGTACAGCGCGACGACGCGCGCGAGGTTCAGGACATACACGAATGCCGTTGCCCCACCCAGTGCCGCACAGCGGCGCCGCCACGTCGCGGGATAGGCGAGCACCGCGGCATAGAGCATGAAGAGCACGCCCGTGCCGTCGCAGCCGCGCACGATTTCGAGCACCACCCCCGGCGAGCGCAATGCATTCAGCTCCGCGTTCACGAGCGCGCCCGGTGCAAGCAGGCGGACGAGCGCGGCACCCGGCGCGACGATCGCATGGTGGTATGCCGCGAGGAGCCAGCCGTCGGGGACGAGGAAATAGAGTCCCATGAGGAGCGCGTAGCCGAGCGCGAGCTGCGCGAAAAAGCGCTGCACCGCGCGCGTCATGCGCGCAATCGCCGCATCGCCCGCCAGCCGAGCAGTCCGGCGAGGAGTGCCGTCGACCACGGCGGCAGCGGCACGCTCGCCGTCATGATGTCGACGAAGGCGGCGACCGTCGACGTGCTGCCCGCATTGTCGAAGTCACCGGAATACGCCGCGCCGATCGTCACCGTGCCGCTCGCGGCGGCGAGCGTCGTCGCGAGCGTGGCGACGCCGTTCGCGACCGCGACGGGTGCGCCGAGCGCCGCGCCGTTCGCCGTGAATTGCACCGTGCCGCCGGGCGCGTTGCCGGTGATGCTGGCAGTGAGCGTCACCGTCGTCCCCGGCTGGATCAGCGCCGGCACGACACTCACGCTCACGCTGCTCCGCGTGAACAGCGCGGTCGCCGCGACGTCGAAGCTGCCGAAGCCACTCGCGTAGTCCCAGCCCGGCGCGGCGGAGTAGACGCCGTTCGCGCCCGCGACGACGTCGCGGAACGCCGCGGCATGTTGTGCCCCGTACTTGTAGAGCCAGGCCGCCGGAAAGCCGAGACGTGCATCGTTCGCCGCCTGGATGCGCGCCCAAGCCGCCGTGAAGATCGGCGCGGCGAGGCTCGTGCCGCCGTACTGCGCACTCGCGCCGTTGACGATGATGAGCGCGCCCGAATTCGGGTCGGCATCGAATGCGACGTCCGGCAGCCCGCGCGTGGCGCCCGCCACGACCCCGTTCTGCCAGGACGGTCGCGGCTCGATGAGGCTCGGGCTGCCGCCGCTGCCGCTCCACACGGTCTCGCCGCCGTAGTTGCCGGCGGCGTCGGTGGCGAGCGTCGTGCCGCCCACCGCGATCACATAGGGCGAGCTCGCCGGGTACGAGGCTCCGGCGGCCGTGCCGATCGGCGAGCCGCATTCGTTCGCGCCGTCGTCGCCGCTCGCGACGGCGAATGTCTGGCCCTGCGCGACCGCGGTCGCGAAGATCTGATCGTCGGCGGCGAGCGAGCCGTCGGCCTGGGCGTCGGTTTCGCAGATCCCGAGCGAGACGTTGATGACCGCCGCGACGCCGTCCGTCACCGCCCGATTCAGCGCCTGCGTGATATTCGAGTCGAGCAGCGAGCGCGCAGTGTAGAACAGCATCTCGGCGAGCGTGCCGCCGGCCATGGCCTGGATCGTCTGGCTGTCGAGATCCCATTCCGCCGTGCCGCTCGTGTCGAAGCCCGCCCGGCCCACCGTGACGACGGTCGGCGTCAGCGCGGGCAGGCCGTTCGCGGTCTGGAACTGGTGCAGGTCCGCGATCGCCTGCGTCATGCTGCCCGCGGTGATGATGCCGACTCGCACGGTCGAGGCCGCGGGCAACGACGCCGCGCCGTAGGCGAGCGGGAACTTCGTCGGATTGAGGCCGTGCACGCTGCCCGTGAGCTGCGGGCGCGCCGCCGGCACGAGCAGCGGGCGCATCTCGTTCAGCGTCTGCAGGCCGAGCACCGCGAGCACCGTGCCCGCGATCTCCGCCGGCACCTGCGCGTCGCCGACGTTCACGTGACCGCGCCGGCCGCGCAGATCGAAACGGCGCAGGCGCGTATTGAAAGCCTGCTGCACGGCAGCCGCCGGGCCGCGCGCAGTGACGAGCAGGCGGTTCGGCGCGAGCTCGATCTGCGTGAACCCGGCGCGGCGCAGGTGGGCGACGACGGCGTCCGCCTCGCGTGCCGTGGGCGCGTGATCGGCCAGCACCTGCCCGGGTCCGAGCCAGCGCCGGTACTCCGGACCTCCCGGCGTGTGCTGACGGCGGATCCGTTCGTCGAGGAGGGCGCGATTGCGGAGCTGCAGCGCGACCGTGACGTCGACCGGCTCCTCGTCCGGCACTGCGCCCAGCAGCCGGGCCTCGCGTGGCGCCTGGGCGTGGGTGCGCGTCGGCCGCCAGTCGGCTCCGGCGCCGGGTGCGGCGATGAGGCCCGCACCGAGACAGAGTGCGGCCGTGAGGATCCGGCGCGCCCGTGCCGCCGTGCACCCGCGCCCGCCCTTTGACGTTGAATGTCGCGACATCCTGGAGCCCCCGATCCCGCGCACCCTGGGAGCCGTGCGCCGGTCGAGAGTACTGGAGCGCGGCGGAAATTTCGACGAATTCAGCGCCGGACCGCGGCGCCGTGGGATTCTTTCACGGGTCCCGGCTCAGACGCCTTGCGCGATGCGGTAGGCTTTCACGGTCGCGAGCGCGGCCGGGAAGTCGAACTTCGAGATTTGCGCGGCGACGATGTCGAAGTCTGCGCCGAGCGCGGTGCGCAGCACGAACGCGTGGTCCTGCACGAGCTGGACGGTCTGGAAATCACCTTCGGCGAGCAGTCCCTCGAGCTCGTTCAGGATTTCACGCCGCATGTTCGTCGTCGTCGACATGCCGATCTCGGGCACTTCGAGTCCGGGCAGGATCTCGTTCAGTTGCGCGAAGGCGCTGCGGATCGCGCGCACGTCCTCCTGCAGAGCCTCCACGCTGATGCCGATGCGGGCTTCCGCGCGCAGGCGCATCTCGATGCGCTGCGCGCGGTCACCGAGATCGACGAGGCCGATCGTCGCCGCCGCGCCCGCGAGGGAATGCGCGAGGCGCACCGCCGTGTCGCGATCGCTCGTGACGAGGATGTCGGTCAGGCGACCCATGTCTCCCGCGTGCGTTTCGACGAAGCGCCGCAGCAGCTCGAGATACTTCGCGACCTTGCCGCGCACGACCATGACGCCGCGCCCGACGTCGACGCCCGGCAGGTTCGCGAGACGCGCGAGCACGGCGCCATCGGCCGTCGTCGCCTGCGGTGCCGGCGCCGGCAGCTCCGTAGCGCCCGGGGCTCCGCTATACGCCGTCCCGGCCGGCAGCCAGCGCAGCAGCGCGGTGTAGAGCGCGCGCGGATTCACCGGCTTGGTGATGAAATCCACCATGCCCGCGGCGATACAGTCCTCGCGATCCTCGGTGTAGACGCTCGCCGTCATCGCGAGGATCGGGATCTCGTCCCAACCCGGCAGCGCGCGTATCGAGCGCGTCGCCTGCAGGCCGTCGAGATTCGGCATCTGGAGATCCATCAGCACGAGGTCGTAGCGCGACTGGCGCGCCTTCAACACCGCCTCGCGCCCGTCGTTCGCCGTCTCGACCGCGAGCCCGACGCCGTGCAGGAGCTCGAGCGCGACTTCGCGGTTGATGGCGTTGTCCTCGACGAGCAGCAGGCGCGCGCGCGAGTGCAGGCCGCGGAGCCGGGTCTCGGGATCGTCGGCGGGCTCGGGACCCGCGGGCAGGATGCCGTGGCCGCGCTGCACGCGGGCCGTGAACCAGAACGTGCTGCCGACGCCCGGCTCGCTCTCGACGCCGGCTTCGCCGCCCATCAGGTGCGCGAGGCGCTGCGTGATCGCGAGGCCGAGGCCGGTGCCGCCGTACTTGCGGGTCGTCGACGACTCGAGCTGCTCGAAGGCCTGGAAGAGTCGCGTGCGCTTCTCCGGCGGGATCCCGATGCCGGTGTCCGTGACCTCGAAGCGCAGCAGGAGCTCCTCGCCTTTCTCCTCCACGAGCTTCGCGCGCAGCGTGATCGAGCCGCGCTCGGTGAACTTGATGGCGTTGCTCGCGTAGTTCAGGAGCGCCTGGCGCAGGCGCATCGCGTCGCCGCGCAGCCAGACCGGCACGCCCTCGTCCACGAGCGAGACGCCGAGGCCCTTGGCGCGCGCCGCTTCGGAGACGAGCGAGCGGACGTGATCGAGCACCGAGGGCAGCGCGAAATCCTCGTGATCGACCTCGAGCTTGCCGGCGTCGATTTTCGAGATGTCGAGGATGTCGTTCAGAATCGACAGCAGATGCCGGCCCGCGGTCTCGATCTTGCCGAGCTTGTCGAGCTGCTCGGGTGCGTGCACCTTCAGCAGGTGCGCGAGGCCGAGGATCGCGTTCATCGGTGTCCTGATCTCGTGACTCATGTTCGCGAGGAACACGCTCTTCGCGCGATTCGCCGCCTCCGCCGCGTCGCGCGCCTGGATGAGCTCCGTCTCGGCATGCTTGCGCTGCGAGATGTCGTTGAAGAAGCCGACGATGTAGTGCGGCTCGCGATCGCGCTGCAGGTACATCGTCAACTCTGCCGGATACGTCGTGCCGTCCTTGCGACGGTGCAGCGTCTCCGTCTTGAACGCCTTGCCGCTGCCGGTCAGCGCACGGTGCACTTTCGACATGACCTCCCGCGGCATCACCGGGTTGATGTCGGGGACGTGCATGGCGAGCATTTCGGCGCGCGTGTAACCGAGCTGCCGGCAGGCCGCATCGTTGACGTAGAGAAAGCGTCCCGTCTCCGGATCGGCGCGCGCGACGCCGACGCCCGCGCGGTCCATCGCGAAGCCCGTGTCGGCGAGCAGGCGGTTCGCGGCCTCGAGCTCGGCGGTGCGGGCCGCGACCATGGATTCGAGTCCGGCGCGGTAGCGCGCGACCTCGACTTCCGCGGCCTTGCGGGCGTCGATGTCCTCGAGGACGACGACGAAGCATTCGGGACTGCCGTCGGGCTGGAACGTCAGCGTCGCGTTCACGTTGCACCAGACGCTCGCCCCGTCCTTGCGCACATAGCGCTTCTCGTAGTTGTTCCCCTGGATTTCCCGGCCGCGCAGCCGCTCCATCGCGCGCAGGCTGCGGTCGAGATCGTCGGGATGCGTGAGATCGCCGATCGTCAAGCCGCGCAGCTCGTCCTCGGTGTAGCCGATCATCTCCGAGAAGCGCGCGTTCACGCGCAGCCAGTGCCCGTCCGGGGCGACGAGCGCGATGCCGACCGCGGCCTGCTGGAAGAACGCCTCGAACTTCGCCTCGGCGCGCTGGCGCAGCAGATTGCGCACGGCGTTGCTGACGATGAGCGAGACGTGACGGAAGAAGATCGGCAGGTACTCGCGGAGCCGCGCGCCGCTGATCTGCAGGTTCTCGATCAGGATGACGCCGACGCGCTCGTCGCCCGCGAGCAGCGGGATCGCCCAGTTGAAGGCGCCGGGGATCGCGCCATCGGCCGTGACCTCGGCTTCCGCGAACGCGCGCTGCGTCGCCGCCCGGCTCGCGAGCGGGTCGTCGATCCCGGCGACGGCCTGTACCGCACCGCCGAGGAAGTCCGCATGACGCAGCTCCTCGCCCACCCAGTACCACATGCGGATGTTCGTGCCGCCGATGGTCTCGACGATGTTGCTCAACAGACGCGTGACGAGCTCGTCGGGTCCCGACAGCGGATTGATCTGCTCGGTGATCCGGATGACGAGCTGCAGATTGGACTTCTCCTCGGCAAGCCGCCGGTTGCGCCGTTTCAGCGACTCGAGCTCGGCACGCAGTAATTCGATGTCGTCGGTGCCGTTCACGGGCCGTCGCGCGCAGCGCGCTCGGCGATTGCGCCGGCGACGACCTGTTCGAGGTGAGCGAGATCGGCGTCCATCCACACGAGCGGCAGATCGATGAAGCGCGCGGCCGCCTCGGCGGCGGCGGTGAAGTCCGTCGAGCAGGGCGTGCGCACCGCCGCGATGTACTTGTGCGAGCTGTGGAAGATCTCGCGGACCACGGCGAGATTCGTGCCGAAGCAGGCCGTGATCATCGGCTCCCAGGTCAGTGCCCAATCCTCGAGCAGGAAGTACGCGCCGCGGCCGAGCTCCTCCATGAAGCGCTCGTAACCGAGCAGCATCACGATGCAGTTCTGGCCCGCAGTGCGAAAGGTGTGATGGGCGTTCAGCAGCTTGTCCATCGCCGGATGGCAGGCGCCGTACAGCACGATCGTCCGCTTCCCGGCGAGCGTTTCGGCGGTGAGCCCGCGATCGAGCTCGGCGTAGAGACGATCGAAGTAGTTGTGGAGCGCCGACTGCAGATAGTGCGTTTCGATCTGCCAGCCGTTCTTTGCGATCAACCAGTCGACTTCCTTGTGCAGGATCCCGCAGCCGATCAGCACGGTCTTGTGCGCCCCGCCGCTCATGGCAGCCTCCCGTATTCCATGCCCGCCTCGACGAATGCGCGGATGCTCGCCTCGGGCAGCGCCATCGGCATCAGGCCCGTGCCGAGCAGGAAGTGCCCGCCCGGTTTGCCAATCTCGCACAGGCGATGCACTTCCGCACGCGTCTCCTGTGGCGTCCAGCGGATCATCTTGATGTCGTCGATGACGCCGCAGGCGAGCGCCGGCCGGTCGCAGCCGCGCGCCGCGATGTCGGCTTTCGCCGCGTACAGGTCCTCCAGCGGACTCAGATAGTGGAGCGTCACGCCGAGCTCGTCCATGACGGTCGGGATCACGTCGCCGAACGGCGTCATGCCGCAGTAGTAGACGATCCCCGTGCGATCGAGATCCAGGAGATCGCGTTTCATCCAGGGCAGCGCCCAGGCCTCGAAGCGCTTGCGGCCGACGAGGTAAGTCGAGCCGAACGGCGTCGAGTAGAGGAAGACGTTTGCGCCCGCGGCGGCATACGCGGCGAACTGCCGGCGGAAGAACAGCGAGCACTTCGCGAGCAGATTGTCGCGCACGTCGACCGGGCCCATCATCAGGAGCTCGATCCATTTCTCCATGCCCATCAGGATCGCGGGCAGGCTGTTCGAGGCGGTCAGGTAGGCGCAGATCGGGATCCGCCCGCCGACCTCCTCGCGCAGGATGCGCAGGCACTCGGCCTGTTCCGCCCAGGCCGGATGGGCCGTGAGGTCCGCGGGGACCTCGAGCCTAGCGACGTCGTCCCAGTCCTTGATGACGAAGTCCGCGACGTTCGGCGCGCCGTCGTCGGCGTAGAGGATCTCGCGGCAGCCGAGCAGCTCCGCCTCGCGGCCGACGTAGAACAGGCTCCACACATTGTCGTGGCCGTAGCGGCGTTGCATGGCGAGCTGGCCGGCGGCGACGTTCGCACCGCGGCTGTAGTACTCGCGCTGCGACATGCCGAGCTCGCGCGCGCCCTGGTCCAGCAGATTGCAGAACACCGGGACGCGGGGCGCGGGCGCGCCGGTCGCCGCGGCCGTGAGGATTTCGAGCGGCGTCATGGTTGATGCTCCGCCTTCGTCGACTTGATGAGATCCACGATCATGCGCCCGGCGGCGATGCCGTCGGCCGCCCACCCGTCGGCACCGACCTGCAGGTAGAGCTGATCGTCGAAGCGATACGGCGCGCCGCCGACGACGATCTTGACCCGGCCTTCGAGGCCGCGCTCGTGGAGCAGCTCGCGCACCCGCCGGCAGCCCTGCTCGCCCATCGCCGTGTGCACCATCATCGCGGACACGGCGATCACCTGCGCGTCGTGCGCGACCGCCTCGTCGACGAAGCGCTCGGCGGGCACGTTCACGCCGAGATCGGTCACCTCGACCATCAGCGCCTTCAGACAGCCCATCACGATGCGTTTGCCGAGGGAATGCAGATCGCCCTGCGCCGTGCCGATCACGACGCGGCCGATCACTTCCGGCGGATGCTGGAAGCGCTTGAGCATCTCGTCGGTGACCTCCGCGGCGATCTGCGCGGTCATGAAATGCTGCGCGAGATTCTGATCGGGATTGCGCGTGATGCCGGCCATCATCTCCTCGACGGCCGGGATCACGACCTTGAAGACGACGTCCTCCGGGCTCAGGCCGCGGTCGAGCGCGCCGTTGACCACCTCGAACGCGGCGTCGCGGTCCGTCTCGAACACCGCTTCGTTATAGGCCTTGATGATGTCATCGAGCATTGGTCCGCTCCCTATGCCGGGCTCAACGTGCGGATCGGGCGCAACCGCAGGTGGGCGATGTAGAGATCGTCGTAATCGGGAACGAGAGAGAGATTGTGCGCTTCGAGTCCGGCGCCGGCGCGCGCGAACGCGGCGGGCACGTCCGGTGCGAGCAGCGCGTGTTCGCAGCCTGCGAGCCCGGCATCGGGGTGGAGCTCGATGCACTCGCGCGGCAGGTCGGGCAGGAGGCCCACGCGGGCTGCGTTCGCGACGTCGAGTCGGTGACCGAAAGTGCCGCAGATGCAGAGCCGCCGCAGGTCGCCCCAGCCGAGTCCGGCCAGGCGGAGCAGCGCTTCCATGCCGGCCGCGGTCGCGGCTTTCGCGCGCTGGAAGGCATCGACGTCGCCAGCGGTGATCGCCGAGCAGGGCAGTGCCGGATCGAGCGCGTAGCCGGCGGGGCCGGGCGCCTGCGCGAACGCGCCGCTCGTCTTCAGCGCCGCGCGGCCGCACAGCATCGCGATCGCGTCCACGAAGCCCGAGCCGCAGTAGCCGTGCGGCGGCGCCTCGGCGATCGTCTCGAAGACGAGCGCGCCGGCGGCGTCGCGGACGCGATGGATCGCGCCGGGCTCGGCCGACATGCCGTGGCGGATGCCGACGCCCTCGAACGCCGGGCCGCCGGGGACCGAGGTCACGTGCAGGCGTCGTCCGTCCCACAGCGCGATCTCGGTGTTCGTCCCGAAATCGAGGAGCAGCGAGCCCGGCGGGCCGGACGTGAGCCCGGTCGCGATCAGATCCGCGAGCAGGTCGGAGCCGACGAAGCCCGCGACCGGCGGGGCGAGCACGATGTCCGCGTTCGGCATGAACCACTGCGCGTGCCAGCCGGCGGGATCGGGCGGCGTGCAGTCGACCGCTTCCTGCCAGTGATCCGGATCGAGCAGTGCCGCGCCGCCGCGGCCGGCGAGCAGCGCGAGCATCGCCGTATTGCCGACGACGAGGACGCGGCCGATCTCGGCGAGCATCGGTGACACCGAGCCGACGTCACGCTCCAGCACGTCGCGCACGGCATCCACGATCGCGGTGCGGGCGAGCTTCGCGAGCTCCGCTGCGCGGCGCGGGCTCGCCTCGGCGGCCGCGAGGCGGTTCAAGACGTCGGCGCCGGCGAAGGCCTGCGGATTCGGGCCGCGCCGCGTCGCGATGCGCCGGCCGGCGTGGCGATCCCAGAACGCGACGCGGATGTGCGTCGTGCCGAGATCGACCGCGACGCCGAAGACGTGCGCCTGCAGCGCGCGCTGCGCGGGCGGCGGCGGCGCGAGGTCTTCGTCGGGAATGCTCCGCCAGCGCGAGGGCGGTGCGGGATCGTCGAGGAAGAGCTTCAGGTCCGAGCCCGCGCGGAGCTGGCAGGCGAGGCGCAGGCCCTGGGCCCGCTCGTCGGCGCCGAGCTTCTGGTATTCGGCGAGCGTCGGCGGATTCGCCTCGCCTGCGAGCAGATGGATGACGCACGCGCCGCAGCTCCCGGTGCCGCCGCAGGCCGCACGCACGCGCAGCTCCGTCGCGTCGAGCGCATCGCGGACCGACTGGCCGGCGTGCGCCTCGACGCGATGCTCGCCGTGCGAGGTCGAGATCCACAATGTGAGCGGTGCGTTCATGCGTTCGATCCGTGGCTATCCCGGCTCGGCTCAGCGGGAAGGCGCCTCTCGGATCGCGAATTCACCGCGAAGGGGTCCGTGCAGGCGCGAGGCGAGGGTGCGATGCTGGCTGAATAGCCGGGCGCCGGATTCCTCCCCAGTCGTATCGCACGCAGGCCGGGCGCCCTGCGTGTTGGCGTCCCGGTAGAGTTAGCGATGGATCGGCCGGCCCGCTTGAGCGCGGGACACCCGGCGGCGCCGGATCGGCCGCGCGGCCCCGGAAGAGGCCCTCGCGCGACCCGCAGGCCGCGCGAGGGCCGGGCCGCTCAAGCGTAATGCGGCGGCTTGCGGCCGCTCCAGGGCAGGGCCTGTTCGAGCTGGCCGGCGAGGCTGTAGAGTGTCTCTTCGTCGCCCATGCGCCCGACGAACTGCATCGCGAGCGGCAGCCCGGACTTCGCCTGCCACAGGGGCAGCATGATCGCGGGCTGGCCGGTGGTGTTGAACAGCGGCGTGAACGCAGCGTAGTCCTGGAGGATCTGATCCCACCACGCCCGCATGTCGACACCCTTCGCGTTCTGATCGAGCTCACCGAGCTTCGCCACGTCGCGCGCGAGGCCGGGCGTCAGCAGCACGTCGTACTTGCGCATGACCTGGCCGACGGCGCGGCTCACCGCGTTCTGTTGCACCATCGCGTTCTCGAGCTCCGTCGCTTTCAAGGCCTGACCGAAGCGATAGACCTCGAGCGTCACGGCCTCGCAGGTTTTCGGGCCGATCTTCCGGCCGGTCATCTGCGCGAAGAGATCCATGAAATAGGTGAGCGTCGTCGCCCAGATGCGGATGCTCGATTCGCTGAAGGCCTCGGCGTCGTAGTCGATCTTCACCGGCTCGCAGACGTGGCCGAGGTCTTCGAGCAGCTTGCGCGTGTCGTTCAGCCGTGACTTCTGCTCGGCGGCCGTGGCGCGCGCGCCCGGCAGGCGATCGACGACGCCGATGCGGAGTTTGCCGGGCGGGGTCATGGCGGCGGCGAGGAAGGAGCGGCGCGGCGGTTCGGCGTGATAGAAGTAGCCGTCGTCGGGACCGGCGAGCGCATCGAGGAGTGCCGCGGAATCGCGCACGCTGCGGGTCTCCGCGAACTCGATCGCGAGGCCCCACAGGAAGATGCCCATGTCGGGACCGGTCGGCGTGCGGCCGCGGCCCGGCTTCATGCCGACGACGCCGTTGCAGGCGGCAGGAATGCGGATCGAACCGCCGCCGTCGTTCGCGTGCGCGATCGGCACGAGGCCCGCGCCGACCGCGCAGCCCGCGCCGCCGGAGGAGCCGCCGACCGAGTGGCCGAGGTTCCAGGGGTTGCGCGTCGGTCCGTAGACGAGCGCCTCGGAGTTCGCGTTGAACGCCATCTCCGGCGTCGTCGTCGTGCCGACGGTGACGAAGCCCGCGGCATGCACGCGGCGCATGAGCTCGCTGTCCGCATCGAACTTGATGCCGGCGGCGAGGCGCGAGCCGGCCGAGGTCGTCATGCCCTTGAAGTGCATGCCGAACTCCTTGACGAGGAACGGCACGCCGCGGAATGGTCCGAGCGGCAGTCCCCTCTTCACCTGGCCGCGGCCGTAGGCGGGCAGTTTCTGCACCACGCAATTGAGTTTCGGATTCAGGCGCTCGATCGCATCGAGCGCGGAATCGATCAGGTCCTCCGGCGCGACTTCCTTGCGCCGCACCAGCTCGGCGAGCCCGAGTCCATCGTATTTTCCGTATTCTGCAATGATCATCGTCCGTCCCCTCGTAGTTCGTTCAAGTGTTCGCGACGCACGCAGCATAAACCGACAGCGCGCCCGCTCAGTAGCGTTTTGCGGCACGCGGCACTCGCCGCTTCCGGCCATCGCGCCGGTGTGGGACGATGCGAGCCGGGCAGACACGGTGCGGGGACGCCATGACGAACGCGAGCCAGCTCATGCCGCAGGGGGCGCCGGAGCGCGCCGTCTCGCTCGTGCGCATCGCGAAGTACACCGGCGCCCTGTTCCTCGCCTCGCTCCTCGCCGCAATTCCGTTCGCGTCCATCGCCGTGATGATGACGGCGATGCAGGCCCGTCTCCCGGCGTGGTTCGTGCTCGCGCAGGGCGGGGCGATCGCCGCGGCGGGCGCGTTCGTGTTCGTCGCGCTCGGCCGGCGCCAGCCGCGGCGGACCTGGCAGCTCGCGGGACCGGTCATCGCCGCCGGCTCCGTCGGCACGTATCTCCTCGACGTCGCCGTGCTCGATCTCTCCGCGTTGCCCGCCGCGGCCGCGACGGCCTGGATGATGGCGCTCGCGACGCTCGGCACGGTCGTCGGACGGCGCATGCCGCGCGCGCCGTGACGCGCTGACGCCGTGCAGGCCGGGCTCTTTCCCCCCGAGCTCGCGACCGAGGTGCTCGCGCCCGGCGCATGCGTGCTGCGCGGCTTCGCCCTCGACGCGGCGCCCGGCCTGCTCGCGGCGATCGCGGAGATCGCGCGCGCCGCGCCGTTCCGCCACATGACGACGCCCGGCGGCTTCCGCATGTCCGTCGCGATGACGAGCTGCGGCGCGCTCGGCTGGGTGACGGACGCGACGGGCTACCGTTATGCGGCGCACGATCCGGAATCCGGCGGTCCCTGGCCCGCGATGCCCGAAGCCTTGCTCGCGTTCGCCCGCCGGGCTGCCGCGGCCGCCGGTCATGCCGACTGCCGTCCCGATGCCTGTCTCGTGAACCGCTACGCGCCCGGCACGAAGCTCTCGCTGCACCAGGATCGCGACGAGCGCGATCACGGCGCGCCGATCGTCTCCGTCTCGCTCGGTCTGCCCGCGGTGTTCCTGTTCGGCGGCGCGCGGCGCAAGGACCCGCAGGTGCGCGTGCCGCTCGCGCACGGTGACGTCGTGGTGTGGGGTGGCGCGTCGCGGCTCTTCCATCACGGTGTGCTGCCGATCGCGCAGGGCCATCATCCCGCGACCGGCGCGTACCGCTACAACCTCACGTTCCGCAAAGCCGGCTGATGCCTCGCGAGCCGCTGATCGGCACGTTCCGCATCGGCGATCCCGGGCGCGAATCGGACGGCCTGCGCATTGCCGCGACGCGCCGCCCGCCGCGCGGTGTGGCGAAGGAGCGGTGGACGAAGGACGGCTGGTTCGACGTCTGGCTGCCGGTCATCGCGCCGAGCACGGAGCTCCTGGCCGCGCATCGTCGCCTGCTCGGCGAGGACGCCACATGGCGGCGTTTCGCGCGCGCCTATCGTGCGGAGATGGAGAAGCTCGAGCCGCGTCAGACGATCGCTTTCCTCGCCCATCTCGGCCAGCGCATGCGGATCTCCGTCGGCTGCTATTGCGAGGACGAAGCGCACTGCCATCGTTCCCTGCTGCGGCGGGCCATCGAGGAACGCATTCCGGGCGCGTGATCGCCAGACGCGTCTGCGCGGCGACCGCGAAACCGGACTTGCTGCCGCACGTTGAACAGCCGCGAGCGCGACGCGATCGATGCGCTTCCTGCGCCGACCCAACGGTCATGAAGTTTGTGCAGCGCCCGCAATCATGAAAGACGCGTAGAGGGAATTGGGGTCAGGTTCGATTTCGCGGCGAACGTAATGGCGCGTACCCGGGCGCTCCCCCGCGAATTCGAACCTGACCCCATTTCCCGCCGGCGGACCGCCGCCCGAGGAGCCCGGCGAGATCGCCGCCGTCGTCTGCAGCATGGGGAACGCGGACATCAGGCGCTTGCCGGAGAGGATGCCGTCGGAGAGCGTGCGTTCGAGCTTGCGCGGATTGCCGATCGCGTAGACCGGCTCGCCGATCGCGAGCGACTCGGTGGCGCGCACCCCGGCGACGGGTTTCAGTTTCAGATCGCGCGAGCGGATGACACAGCGGTCCGCGACGACGTTCGACGCCACGATCTCGACGCGCGAGGTCTCGCCTTCACCCGCGCCGAGGATCGCATCGCGTCCCGCGCCCTGCATGACGTGGCAGTTCGTGAGCGCGAGATCTTCCGAGATCGCGACGGCCGAGCCGTAGAGCTGCGTCGTCGATTCGCGCGGCCGCGCGCCCTGGCCGTTCAGCACCCAGTAGACGGATTCCGCCGCGACGCGGAACACCTCGCCCGCGTCCACCGCCTCGTCCGCGGCCCGCGCCTCCGGCCTCTCGGGCGGATGACTCCACGCGACGGGGTCAGGCACCTGGAAATCCTCGAACAGCACGCCGCCGCCCGGCCGTTCGCGCGAGAGCTGCGCATAGCCCGCGGCGTCCACCCAGCGGAACCAGTGCTCGGCGTGTGCGGGCATTGCCGCGAACGACGAGACGAAAAAGAACCACCGGCCGGCGCGCATCGCGAACGTCCCCCCGAATGCGGTGCCCGGAGCGGGCACGCGGCCAGTATAGCGGCGCGCCGCCTCAGCGGCCGAGCGCCTGCGCGCTCACGCCGGCGATGCCCCAGTTCTCCTTCGGCACTTCGAGGATGCAGACGCGGACGCTCTCGCGCGGCGCGCCGACGGCCTCGACGAGCGCGGCCGTGACTTTCTCGATGACGGCTTTCTTCTGATCCGCAGTGCGGCCTTCGAGCATGTAGATCTGGGCGAACGGCATGGGTGTCTCCTCGGAGTTCGGATGGGGATCAGACGAAGCGCAGGCCGACCGTGCCCAGATCCTGGAAGCGGACGAGCACGTTGTCGCCGGGGGCGACCGCGATCGCCTCCGTCACGCCGCCGGTGAGCACGAGGCTGCCGGCGGGCAGAGGCTCGCCGCGCGTCGCGAGGTGATCGACGAGCATCGCGACCGCAGCGAGCGGCTGCCCGAGCACGGCCGCGCCCGCCGCCATCGCGACGATCTCGCCGTTCTTCTCGAGCACGACCCCGAGCGTGCGCAGATCGAGTTCGGCGACCGGCCGCGCATGGCCGCCGAGCACGTAGCGCGCGGCGGAAGCGTTGTCGGCGATGACGCTCTTCAGATCGAATTTGAAATCGCGGTAGCGGCTGTCGATGACTTCGATGCCCGGGATCACGAGCCGGGGCCGCTGAGCGCGGCTTTCGTGACGATGCAGATTTCGGCCTCGGCCTTCGGATGGATGAGCTCGCGCGTGTCGATCGCCGCGCCGTCCGGCACCTGCATGCCGGCCGTGAGGAAGCCGAACACCGGCGTCGAGACGCCCATCTGCTGCATTTTCGCGAACGAAGTGAGCCCGGCCTTCATGCCGGTCACGCGATCGCCGCGTGCTTCCTTGCGGGCGCGGATCGCGCCCTGGATCGCATAGGCGTCGTCCCAATCCATGGCGGGGTGAGCATCGGTGATCTTCGTGACGTCGCGCGCCTCGCGCTCCGCGGTCTCGAGATGGGCGGCGAGCTCTGCAATCGTTGCTGCGTCGAGCTTCATGCGTGCTCCCCGCATTACACGAAGCGCACGCAAGCGCTGCCGAGCCCGCCGACGCTGCACAGGAAGGAATCGCCGGCGGCGACCGGCACGAGCGGCGACTGCGAGCCGGAGAGAATCACCTCGCCCGCGGCGAGCGGGATGCCGAGCGCGCCGAGCGTGTTCGCGAGCCAGGCGACGGCGTTGAGCGGCGAGCCCTGCACGGCCGCACCCGTCGAGGTGCTCACGACCTCGCCGTTCTTCTCGAGCACCATGCCGGCGAGCGCGAGATCGAGATCGCGCGGATCGCGCCGCGTGCCGCCGAGGACGAAGAGGCCGCAGGACGCGTTGTCGGCGATCGTGTCCTCGATGCGGATCTTCCAGTCGCGGATGCGCGAATCGACGATCTCGAAGCAGGGCACGACGAAATCCGTCGCGCGCAGCACGTCGAGCGCGGTGACGCCGGGCCCGACGAGATCGTGCTTCAGCACGAAGGCGACTTCGGATTCCGCTTTCGGCGCGATGAGCGAGGCGACCTCGATCGGCTCGCCCTCCGAGGCGACCATGCCCGAGAGCAGATGGCCGAAGTCCGGCCGGTCGACGCCCAGCATGTCCATGACGACTTTGCTCGTCACGCCGATCTTCTTGCCGATCACGCGCTCGCCTGCGGCGAGGCGGTGGTCGAGCATCCGGAGCTGGATGCGATACGCGTCGTCGATCGCGATGCCCGGTGCGCGCTCGGTGAGCGGCGCGACGGGGGTGCGCGAGACGAGTGCCGCGTGCAGCTCGTCGCCGAAGTGATGAATGGTTTCGATGTCCATGGTGCCTCAGAGTTTGATCATGACGTTGCGCAGTTCCGTGTAGAACTCGAGCGAATGCACGCCGCCTTCGCGGCCGATGCCCGAAACCTTCGCGCCCCCGAACGCCGTGCGCAGATCGCGCAGGAACCAACTGTTGATCCAGCACAGCCCGACTTCGATCGCCTCGCCCAGGCGATGCGCGGTCGAGAGATTCTGCGTCCACACCGTCGTCGCGAGGCCGTAGTCGGTCGCGTTCGCGAGCGCGATGGCTTCCTCCTCCGTGTCGAACGGCGCGACGTGGCAGCACGGTCCGAAGATCTCCTCGCGGATGATCGCCGAACGCTCGGGCAGGCCCGTCCAGATCGTCGGCTCGATCCAGTGGCCGTCCCTGAATTCTTCCGGCATCACGGGGACGCCGCCGCCGGTGACGATCGTCGCGCCCTCGGCTTTCGCGCGTTCGTAGTAGCCGAGCACCTTGCGGCGATGCTCGGCGGAAATCAGCGGTCCGAGGCCGACGCCCGGCTGGTGCGGCGGGCCGATGACGAGCGCTTCGGCGGAAGCTTTGAGCGCCGCGACGAATTTCCCGAAAATCGGGCGCTGCACGTAGACGCGCTCGGTGCCGAGACAGACTTGGCCGCAGTTCTCGAAGCTGGCGCGCGTGATGCCGGCGACGGCCTTGTCGAAATCCGCGTCCGCGAAGACGATGCCGGCGTTCTTGCCGCCGAGCTCGAAGCTCACGGGCCGCACGCCTTGCGCCGCGGCCGCCATGATCGCTTCGCCCGTCCGCGTCTCGCCGGTTAACGTGATGCCGTTCACCCCCGGATGCTGCGTAAGGTATTCCCCGGCCGAACCCGGCCCGAAGCCGTGCAGCACGTTGTAGACGCCGCGCGGAATGCCGACCGCGTTCATCGCCTCGCCGAGCAGCGTCGCGGTCGCGGGCGTCTCCTCCGAGGGCTTGACGATCACCGTGTTGCCGCAGGCGAGCGCGGGCCCAACTTTCCAGGTCATGAGCAGCAGCGGCAGATTCCACGGGCAGACGACGGCGACGACGCCGAGCGGCGAGCGCACGGCGTAGCTCACTGCCGTACCGCCGTCCGGTGTCGTCATGCGGAAGCTCTCCGTCGGCACGTTCGCGACGATGTCCGCGAAGAGGCGGAAGTTCGCCGCGCCGCGCGGGATGTCGATGTGCGAGGCGAGACTGCGCGGCTTGCCGGTGTCGGCGATCTCGGCCTCGACGAACTCCTCGAAGCGGCGATTGATCTCCGCGGCGAGCGCGTAGAGGAGCTCGGTGCGCTTCGCGAGGGAGAGCCTGCCCCATTCGCCGTGCAGCGCCGCGCGCGCCGCGGCGACCGCGGCGTCGACCTCGGCCTTGCCCGCCTCGTGCACGAAGCCGAGCAGGCGGTTGTCGGCGGGCGCGCGGTTCTCGAAGGTCCGGCCGGTGGCGACGAATTCGCCGTCGATGAAGTTCGGATAATCTCGCATGTCGTCCTCGTCGCGGGCTCAGGTCACCACGCTCAGGAAGGTCTCTTTCAGTTTGCGGTCATGGTAGTACACGGCCTGGCCGACCTGATCCCAGGTCCAGGTGATCGGCGTCTGATCGGGATACCACTGGTAGCCGCCGCAGAACGTCTCGAGACGGTTGCCGGAAGGGTCGAAGAAATAGATCGTCGTCCCGCGCGTGACGCCATGCCGCGTCGGGCCCATGTCGATGGAGACGCGGTGCATGCTCATGATGTCCGCGGCGCGCAGCACGTCCTGCCAGGTCTCGAGCAGGAAGGAGACGTGATGCAGCTTGCCGTCCTCGGGATGGCGGACCATCGCGATGTCGTGCGCCTTGTTCGAGCACGTGAGCCAGGTCGCGAGATCCGTCGCGCCGTCCTCCATCTTGATACGCTCGACGAGCGTGAACTCGAGGACCTCTTCGAAGAGCCGGCGATTGGCGTCGATGTCGCCGCCGTAGATCAGCGCGTGATCCATGCGCAGCGGCGAGATCCCTTTCTGATCCGCGACCCACGGCGCGGGGTTCACGTCGCCGAGACCGTTGCCGACGGAGGTCTTCGCCGCGTAGAGCTCGACGAGGTGGCCGGTCGGGATCTGGAAGCGCACGCGTTCGCCCGTCTCGAGCATCTCGCCGGCCGGCATGCGTTCGGTCGCGACACCGTATTCGCGCAGACGTCCGTCGAGCATCAGCAGCGTCGCCTCGTTCAGCACCTTGAAGGCGAAGACGTCGAGGCCCGCGCGATCGGCCTCACGCAGCACGAGGCTGTTGTGATCGCGCTCGTCCCAGCACTTGAAGTAGACGCGCCCGGCGCGGTCGCGCCCGGTCTCCTTCAGGCCCAGCACGTTCGTGTAGAACTCCACCGCTTCGTCGAGATCCAGCACCCGCAGGATCGCGTGACCGGGGCGCAGCACGCCGTTGATCGCCATCTCGCACCTCCCTCAAACTTCCTTTCGAGTCGTCGTACGGAGCGCCCGCAGCCTGAGCGCGCTCCGCGGCCGGATGCGGCACGAGAGCACGTGTCCCGCGACCTGCTCCTCGAGGCTCACGTGCGCGCGGCTCATCACCCGCGCCGCGAACTCGCCGCTCAGCACCTCGACCTTGCAGATCCCGCAGCCGCCGTTGCGGCAGCCGACCGGAATGCCGTGGCGCATTGCGCTCTCCATGGCGAGCAGCACAGGCACGGACTCCTCGCACAGGAATTCCTCGCCCGTGTTCTCGATCGACACCAGATGCCTCGGCACGCCGCGCTCTCCGTCCGGGGAGTGGCCACTGTAGGAAGGGCGGGTGATACTGTCCAATACCGAATGTCGAACGAACGATACCTCGACGGTATGGGAGGCCCGGCATGGATTTGCGCCAGATGCGTTACTTCCTCGCGCTCGCCGAGGAGCGCAACTTCACCCGCGCCGCGGCGCGGCTCCACATCGCGCAGCCGCCGCTCACGCGCCAGATCCGCGCGCTCGAGCAGGCGCTCGGCAGCGTGCTCTTCCTGCGCACGCCGAAGGGTGTCGAGCTGACCGAAGCCGGTCACGCGCTGCTCGACGAAGTGCCGAACCTGCTCGCGCTCGCCCAGCGCGCGCGGGATCGGGCGCAGCTCGCCGGCCAGGGCCGCACCGGCAGGCTCGACGTCGGGATCTTCGGCTCGGGGATTTTCGACGTGATCCCGCGTCTGCTCGCGCGCTTCCACGCCGAGCGGCCGGACGTGCGCATCGTGCTCCACAACCACACGAAGGCCGAGCAGATCGAAGCGCTGCGCGAACGGCGCATCGCGATCGGTTTCAACCGCCTCGTGCCGGCCGAGAACGATCTCGTCGTCGAGACGGTGCTCCGCGAGAAGCTCGTCGTCGCGCTGCCGGAGAACCACCGGCTCGCCCGGCGCCGCAAGCTCGCGCTCGCCGACCTCGACGACGAACCGATGATCCTCTATCCGAAGCAGCCCATGGCGGGCCTCGCCCAGCGCGTGATCCAGGCCTTCACGCTGGACGACGTCCGCCTGCGCATCGAACAGGAAGTGGAGGACGTCCTGACCGGCATCGCGCTCGTCGTCGGCGGCTTCGGCTTCTGCATCACGACGGAATCGAGCACGAATCTGCGCCTGCCCGGCGTCGCCTATCGCCCGCTCGATTGCGAACACCTCCGCGACATCGAGCTCGCCTGCCTCTACCGGAAGGGCGACACCTCGCCCGTGCTCGCGGCGTTCCTCGAGATCGTCCGCGGCTCCCCGAAGCGGCGTGCGCGGAAAATTTCGGGGACACGACACTTAATTCGGGAGTCGCGCCAGTAGTGGGGGGAAATTTAGGGGACACGACGCTCAAATTTCGGGGGAAAATTTCGGGGGAAAATTTCGGGGACAGAAAATCTCGGGAAAATCTCGGGGACACGACACTTAAATTTGGGGAAAATTTCGGGGACACGACACTTAAATTTGGTTCTGCTCCGAACTGCGGGGCACGATACACCGGCAGGCAGAGGCGGCCTTCTGTAGACGTCGCCCTCGCGCAGGCGAGGGCCCAGTCGTTCAGCCTCGGCGCCGAGGTCGAACCGTGGGTCGAGCGCAGATTAGCAGCGCAGCGCGGCGCCCTCGAAAGCCCGAGGTTCACTGCGCGTGCCGTGGGTCACCGACTGGGCCCTCGCCTGCGCGAGGGCGACAAAGATCAGCGGAGGCGGAGCGCGTCGAATGAAAATTCGGGGACACGACACTTGATTCGGGAGTCGCGCCAGTAGTGGAGTGAACGGTCGTTGCCGAATCAAGTGTCGTGTCCCCGAAATTTTTAGATCCCGCACGCTTCTGCCATGCTGCCGGGCATGGGAAACGCAGACAGGAGGGGCACGATGGGAATCAGGACCTGCCGTACGATCATCGAGAACAAGGAGACGCTGTGCTGCGCGGCCGCGCTCTCGGTCGCCGAGGCCGCGACACTCATGCGCGAGCAGAAGACCGGCGCGATCATCATCGTCGCCGACGACGGGCGTCTCGCCGGCATCTTCACCGAGCGTGACGCGCTGTTCCGTGTCATCGCCGACGACCACGATCCGCACCGCACGCCGGTCGGGGAGGTCATGACCGCGAACCCGACGTCCATCGCCCCCGACCAGCCTTTCGATCGTGCGCTCGCGCTGATGTACGAGGGCCGTTTCCGCCGCGTGCCCGTCGTCGAGGACGGCCGCGCCATCGGACTCGTCTCGACCGAGGACGCGACGAGCGAGGAGCTCGAGCAGTTCATGTACGCGACGATCGCGGAGCAGCAGGCGCGGAACATCCTGTTGTGACACAAGCCCGGCCAAAGTCGGATTCGTAGTTCCGGTCCCGCCCGGGACGCTGCTCCTGACCCGCGCTGCGCCCCACCGCGGGCACGCGGCGCATCGCTACCGGTCCGCCTCTTTCGTCGACGTCCGCTCGCGATCGAACGAAGCCCTCCGCTCCCCGCCATCCGCATCGACTTGCCCGGGATCAATGTCGCGCACGGCCCACAGTTCCAACGCGAAGCTGCGCCTGAAGTACACATGGAAGGCGGCACAGGCCAGCCCGGAAGGCCCTCAGTCCGGAGACCTGTCGCTCTCGACCTCGAGGAGGGTTCAGCCATGTGTCGCTCGCAATTCCGTTGCCGCCGTCGATCGGCCTCATCGCCTGCGCGCTGCTCGCCGTATTCCTACTGCACCATCCCACCCGCGCGAACGCCGGGTCACGAGGGCGCCGAGCGCCGCAATTCGGGACGCCCGTGAGCAGGATGTCGGGCAAGCACGTCAGGCACGACACGCGCCCGCTGCGTGCGCTCGACGCGACAGGAAAGTCGTACCGGCATCTGCCATGCTCGTTCGCATACCGCCTAAAAAGCGCGGGAGGTGCAGCATGGGAACCAGGACCGTCCGATCGATCATCGAAGGCCACGAAGCACTCACCTGCGACGCGGCGAATTTTGTCACCGATGCCGCGAGTCTCATGCGCGATCACCAGAGCGGTGCGATCCTCGTCGTGGAGAACGGCCGCCTCGCCGGCATCTTCACGGAGCGCGATGCGCTGTTCCGCGTCATCGCCGAAGGCCGCGATCCGCGCCGCACGCGCGTCGGCGCCGCGATGACCGCGAACCCGACCACCATCACGCCGGATCAGTCCTTCGAGCGCGCGCTCGAGCTCATGTACGAAGGGCATTTTCGCCGCGTGCCGGTCGTCGAGCACGGCCGACCGATCGGCCTCGTCTCGACGAAGGACGCGATGGGCGAAGAGCTCGAGCAGTTCATGTTCACGACGATCGCGGAGCAGCAGGCGCGGGATATTCTGGCGTGAGGTGGTCTCGCGGATGCTCTGAAAAGTCCAGGGCGGAGTCATTCAGGGCTTCCTTGATCCGCGACCGCTGATTCGAGTCCTGGGCGGTGGGGAGTCGCGAATCAGGTAGCGTGTTCCCGGATCTCGCCCGAGTCCGCCCTCGTGCCGGCGCCGGCGGCGATGAGGTGGCGGTGGAGCAGTTCAGCAGGTCTATGGCTCCGCGTACGGCGGAGTCCTTGCAGTCAAAGGCGGCCGAGCTCATGTTCCAGTCTCGCTATCGCTGCGTTGCGTTGTGCGTCCGCCATGCGCTCGAGGTTGAGCAGCTTCCAACGTATCGCAGGCAACTGCGCGGCATGCGCTACGCCGAGCAGTTCCCACACCGGCTTGCCTCGTTTGAAAGACATCAGAAACGCCTTCTCACGTTCTCCGAGTCGGGCGCGCACGGCTGAAATCAATTCAGCGCGCGCTTGGTCGAGTTCTTCCAGGGTCACCGGAACGGTCGTCATGCCGGCGAACTGGCGGGCGTAGAGATCTCGAAGCGGCTTCGCTGTCGGATTCAGCAGGCGGGCGATTGCGCCGTCGTGGCTGACGAGATAGACGATGAAGGCACGGAACAGCGCGTCGCCGATGCCTTCCGCGGCGAGCAGCAATTTGACGTCGAACAGATCGCGCGGATGCTGGCGATCCAACGCTGCGACGAGCTTTCCGGCGTAGAGATCCGCGAACGACACCACCGGCCCTTCGGCGAATCCGAATTCGGCTTCCGCGGCTTCGACGATTCGCAGGTTTCGTTCGGGATAAACCGACCCGCGCAGGACGGGCGAGACCTCGATCTTGATTGTGGCCTCGGCATTGGACACGAAGAGGCCGAATGCGCGCCCCTCGTCCTGTTTGTTGATGCGGACCCGAAGTTCGAATGGTGTTCGTTCCAGCGTGCCGGCCACCCGGCGCAAGGCCTCGTCGATCTCCGCCAGTGCGGTACCGCGTTCGCCGAGGCGCACATAGGCGAGGTCGATATCGACGGACAGCCGCGGCATCGAGCGGACGAAGAGATTGATCGCCGTGCCGCCTTTCAACGCGAAGCAGCTCTCTTTGGCAACGACGGGCAGCACCGACACGAGCAGCCGCACCTGTGCGAGATAAACATCAGCGGGCATGGGCGTCGAGATCCGAGGGCAACGTGATCAGGTATTTCGCGTGGAGGTGGCCCCCGGGCACGAGCAGGCGCTTGCCTTTGCCGAGGTCGACGCGGCCGAGACGCACGTGCGACAGCCACTGGTGCGCGTGGCGCTCGGCGAGCGCGAGGAACAATCGCTTGACCTTCACGCTCGTGCAGGCCTCGAGCAGCGCGGTCACCTGCGATGGCCGCAGGTTCACGAGCCCCTGCATCAACACATCGGCTTCGTGCACCGATTCCCTGGCCGGCACGTCGTGCAGCACTTCGAACATCGCCCGCTCGTCCGTCGAATACCAGATCCGCCAATCCCAGGCGCCCCAGGTCATCTGCTGCAGTCCGAAGTCGGAAAGCCTCTGCGTCGTGAGCGTCGCGCCATGAAAATCCACGGGCGTGCCATCGGCGTCGCGACGGGCGCGCAGGCCGGCGAACATCGCGTCGTTGCGCACGGCGAAGCGCTCTTCGAGATCGAGCTTGCCGACCCAGGCCGGCAGATTCTCCGGTCCGAAGAGCAGGACGGTTTCCGCGCCGCTCATGCGAACGTAGTGTCCTCGCCCGCGATGGACGAGCGCCGTCCGGCCGCCCACGTGCAGGAAGCTGCCGGCGAGCAGCTGCAGGCTTGCCACCACGTGCTGCCACTTGAGTGGAGGTCCCGGCCGGCGATAGACGCCGCGCGCCGGAGAGTTCAGCCAGCCGCCCTCGACATACTTCGCGATCAGGGCCCGCGAATAGCCGCGCGCCTCGAGCCAGGACGTCGAGACCAGCAGGCCCTCATCCAGCAATTTCTGGAGCTGGTTTACCTTCGTGCCGTTTTGCTTACCCATGGTTTACAAATTAGCACTGTTTATAAACCAATCGCCAGTTTGAATTCGGGTGATTTTGGAAACCGGGGGTTGGCGAAGCTGGGGCGGGTCAAACCAGCGCTGACGGTATTTCCGTTTGGCCCCGTCGGGTTGTTCTTCTATCCCGCCTTACGCTCCCGGCGACGACGGGGAGGGCGATGGAGGAAAACAGGCGATCCCTGGCGAGTTCGTTAGGCAGGCGCGTAACGGACCTGAGATCGCGGGACTCGGTTGAACGTCTCGAACGAGCGGCCGCCGACCAGGCGCCCAATTTTCTCTGCGCTGGCAATCAGGTCATCGAGATAGAGCAGCCAGCTACGCGACACGCACCAGGTCCTTCTCGACCTCCACGCGGGCTCGCGGCTTGAGCCCCTTTTCGGTGACGAGATCGACCCGACGCCCCAGCAATTCTTCGAGATGGGCCTCGAGATCGAAGAAGCCATCGAAACTCGCGGCGCCTTCGAATTCGACGAGCACGTCGATATCGCTGTCGCCACGAAGCTCGTCGCGCGCCGCCGAACCGAACAGCGCAAGACGCTTCGCGCCGAAGCGACTGCGCAGTTCGTCGCTATGCGCTCTCAGCAGTTCGAGGACGATCGCTCTGTTCATTGCTCGGATTCCGGCAGTCTACGCGGCGGCAGAAACGCGCCGCTGTTCCGGCTGGATCGTCGTACCGAACGAGGTCTCGGTCGCCACACCGCGTGCGGCGTGGATGTTCGCCTGCGCTGCATCGCAGACCCGCCAGCCGGCGGCGCCGAGCAATCGATCGATCTCTTCTCGCGCTTGTAGTTCTTTATTCGCCACGCCGCTCTGAATTCCCCAACGATTCAAAGGCCGAGGGAATCATACAGGGCGATCGGTGAAGCCGCAGCCTCAGAGGATTCTGATGTCTGCGCTATGAGCGCGCTCGTGAGGGCCGATCAAATCGAAGAACGTGGCTTGTGAACGTTCGTCCCGGGAATGCGATCGGGAAGCTGATTGTCGCGGCGCATTCACGCGCGATTCGATTTCGTGAAGTCGGCGTGCCGGAGCAGCTCGCGTGAAGTCTTGCGCAGCGGGGCGCCCGGGTGACGAGGCCGATGACTTTGCGGTGCTGAGCCTTCACGAGTTGCAGGGCTGCGGCGAGGTCCGAGTCGTTCGAGACGACGACGGCACAGTCGTATTCGTCCTGGCAGGCGTCGTTCAGGAGGTGGACGGCGAGATAGACGTCGGAGCCTTTCTCTGCGGTCCGGTACACGGCGACTTTCGGGGCGGTGAATCCGCGTTCTCCAGGGTGACGCGGTGGCGGAGGAAGTGGGCGAAGTGGAATTCGACGAGGGGCAGTGTTCGGTGAGCGCCCGCAGGTACGTGTCCTGGCGGACGTTCGCGTCGGGGTTGCCGAGCGTCGGGCGGACCTTGGCGGTGAAGTATTTGACCTTCGCGATGCGATGCTTCTGACCGAGTAGCTTTTCGAACAGCGCGACCGGATCCAGCCACTTCCAGGGTGTTCCGCGGAGAGCGCCGTAAGAAATTGAATCCGTCGACGTAGACGACCGTCCGCTGTCGTTCCATGGGGGACTCCATCCGTGGAGTGCAAAATGCAGGGGCCCCGGAGCGCTCCGCGCCCGGCAGCCGAAGCCAACCGGGGTAGTAGTGAAGCGAGTCTAGCACTTGGTACCGGGAGGGGGACTCGAACCCCCACATGGTCACCCATACCAGATTTTGAGTCTGGCGCGTCTACCAGTTCCGCCATCCCGGCTCGGATGCGAGGGGCGAGAGTATAGAGGAATGGGGAGCGCAGGGTCAGGGTTGACGGGGGAGGGCTTGGCGGGGTTGGATTCGGTCGAGGGACGCGAGGTTCGCTGCTCGTGCCGGAGGTCGCCGACTGGGTCCCCGCCTGCGCGGGGACGACGCCGAGGTGGGTCGGGTCCCTTCGCCGGGACGAGGGTGAGGGCGGAAATTTCGTATCGGGGATCGCCGCGCAAGAATCGCGTCGCCGATGGGAATTGGGGTCAGGTTCGAATTCGCGGACACGCGCTCATGCATGGGTCACCTGCTTCGGCCGCGAAATCGTACCTGACCCCATTTCCCTCTGCGTCGAGGGCCGGGCCCGGATCTGGACCCGGGGTTCGCTGTTCGCGCCGAGAGTCGCCGACTGGGTCCCGGCCTGCGCCGAGAGGGTCTCTGTGCGGGGATGACGGCGAGGGTGGGAGTTCCTATCGGGGATCGCCGCGCAAGAATCGCGTCGCCGATGGGAATTGGGGTCAGGTTCGAATTCGCGGACACGCGCTCATGCATGGGTCACCAGCTTCGGCCGCGAAATCGTACCTGACCCCATTTCCCTCTGCGTCGAGGGCCGGGCCCGGATCTGGCCCCGGGGTTCGCTGCCTGTGCCGCGGGTCGCCGGATGGGTCCCGGCCTTCGCCGGGACGACGGTTGGGGAGAAGGCGGCGTCGGGCTGAGCTCGAATCGGGCCCCGGGGATCGCTGCCTGTGCCGCGGGTCGCCGACTGGGTCCCGGCCTGCGCCGGGACGACGGTTGGGTGGGGGGTGCGGCGGCGAGGGCTGAGCGCGAATCGGGATCCGGGGTTCGCGGCGTGTGCCGAGCGCCACCAATCGGTACCGAATCGCCATCCATCGAAAAATTTTGGTTCTTCTGCAGACACGGGGTTTCTCGACGCTTCCCGCCCTGCCTGATACCAGTCGCCCTCGCGCAGGCGAGGGCCCAGGCGGTGACCCACGGCACGCGCAGTGAACCTCGGATTTTCGAGCGCTCCATTCCGCACTGCGCTCGTGTTCTGCGCCGGCCCCGCGGTTCGACCTCGGCGCCGAGGCTGAACGACCGGGCCCTCGCCTGCGCGAGGGCGACGCGGCTGCGGTAAGTCCACGCTGCTGCGGTGCTACCGGGCCCTCGCCTGCGCGAGGGCGACATGTTGGAATTATGCGCCGCGGTGTGCCGTGGAACAGCCCCACAGTTCGGAGAAGAACGAAATTTTTTCGTGTCATCGTCCCACGAGCCGCGCCCGCCGCCCGACCCGTCGAAAAGCTTCACCGTGGTGCACCATGCGGCGTCGGCGTAACGAATCGAGGAACGGACTTACCGGGCGCCACGCCCGGATCCGGGCGCGACTTCCCCGCGATTCCCGGTCCGAAACGCGACCCCGCGCGGCGTGCCGGGCTCGTAAAACCGCGCCCGGTCCATTCCGGCGCAGGCGCTCGTCCTCCGTTGTGCGGCCCGCCCTACGCTGAGGCAAATCTGTCCCATTCAAAAAAACGGCGTTTTTCACGGCAAAAACCGCCGTTTTCGCTGGGTAGATCACTTGCGCTGAATCAATTTCAATCTCGTTCGTGGGGTTAACGTCGACCCCGTCAAGCCATGAATGCTCACGCCGATCCCGTTCCCGGGTCGCGTGGACGGAGGCCGCCCGGCACCTGCGGCGATAAGGAGATGTGCAATGGCTGCCTACGAAATCGTGGCCAGAGAGGACTACTCGGACGTGACCTTCATGCTCGAGGTGCGTCATCCCATGATGGCCCGCGCGGCGAAGCCCGGGCAGTTCGTCATCGTCATTCCCCACGAGCACGGCGAGCGCATTCCACTCACGCTCGCGGACTTCGATGCCGCGAAGGGCACGATCACGCTCGTCATCCAGGCCGTCGGCAAGACGACGAAGGAGATGCAGCAGCAGTGCCTCGTCGGCACCTCGCTGTTCGGCCTCGTCGGACCGATGGGCATTCCGACGAAGTTCGGCGAAGTGAAGAAAGTCGCCTGCGTCGGCGGCGGGCTCGGCGTCGCGCCGATCTTCCCGCATCTGCGCGCGTTCAAGGAGCGCGGGGCGTATGTCATCGGCATCGTCGGCTTCCGCAACGAGAGCCTCATGTTCTGGGAGGACAAGTTCCGCGCGCATTGCGACGAATACATCGTCTGCACGGACGACGGCTCGGTCGGCATGAAGGGCCTCGTGACGAAGGGCATCGAGCTCGCGATGAAGGAACATCCGGATCTCGACGAGGTCGTCGCGATCGGGCCGCCGATCATGATGCGCGGTTGCGCGGAGACGACGCGGCCGCACGGCATCAAGACGATGGTGAGCCTGAATCCGCTGATGGTCGACGGCACCGGCATGTGCGGCGGCTGCCGCGTGAAAGTCGGGCCGACGGTGAAGTTCGCGTGCGTCGATGGCCCCGATTTCGACGGGCATGCCGTCGATTTCGACGATCTCATCACCCGCCTCGGGCGCTTCAAGGAGGACGAGGCACTCGCGCTCAAGCGCTGGAACGAGAGCTGCATGGCGACGGGCAACGTCGCGCACTTCGGGCCGCTGCGCGAGGCCATGATGCAGTTGCCCGATCCCTTCGATCAGACCTGCGGCGGTTGATAAAGGAGCGCATGCCATGGCGAAGAAGACGATAAGGACGATTCCGCAGGAGCGCACGCCGATGGGCGAGCAGCCGCCGCTCGTGCGGGCGCGGAATTTCGAAGAGGTGTCTTTCGGCTACACCGAGGAGCAGGCGCTGCGCGAAGCGGAGCGCTGCCTGTTCTGCCCCGATCAGCCCTGCATGGAAGGCTGCCCGGTCGGCATCGAGATCCCGTCATTCATCGAACAGATCACGAAGAGCAATTTCCGCGGTGCCTACGACGTCATCACGAAGACGAACCTCATGCCCGCGATCTGCGGCCGCGTCTGTCCGCAGGAGAAACAGTGCGAGGGCGTGTGCACGGTCGGCAAGGGCCTCGAGCCCGTCGCGATCGGGCGGCTCGAGCGCTGGGTCGGCGACCGCGCGATCGCCGAGGGCTGG
Source organism: Gammaproteobacteria bacterium (assembly GCA_016209015.1). Taxonomy (GTDB): domain Bacteria; phylum Pseudomonadota; class Gammaproteobacteria; genus JACQWY01. Next base: position 164,224 of record JACQWY010000021.1, read on the forward strand.
TCGAACGTGCCGTATATCCAGTCCACGCGCTTGCGCGTCGGCATCGTCGGCTCCGGGCCCGCGGGCATCGCGTGTGCCGCGGATCTCGCGAAAGCCGGCTGCGACGTCACGGTCTTCGAAGCGCTGCACCTGCCGGGCGGCGTGCTCCGCTACGGCATCCCCGATTTCCGACTGCCGAACGAAGTGATCGACGCCGAGGTCGCGAACTTGCGGCGGCTCGGCGTGAAGTTCGAGTGCAACACGCTCGTCGGGCGGCTGTTCACGATCGAGCAGATGGTCGGCGAGATGGGGTTCGACGCGGTGTTCATCGGCACGGGCGCGGGCTATCCGACGATGCTCGGCATTCCGGGCGATGCGCTGAATGGCGTGCTCTCCGCGAACGAGCTCCTCACGCGCTGCAATCTCATGGGCGGCCGCAGGTTCCCGCAGTTCGACACGCCCGTGCCGCACGGCAAGCGTGTCGCGGTGGTCGGCGCGGGCAATACGGCGATGGACGCGATGCGCGTCTCGCTGCGCCTCGGCGCGGAGAAGGTCTACTGCATCTATCGTCGGTCGCGCACGGAATGCCCGGCGCGCGCCGAGGAAATCCATCACGCCGAGGAGGAGGGTGTGGAGTTCCACTGGCTCACGAACCCGGTCGCGCTGCTCGACAACGGCAAGGGCGCAGTGCGCGGCATGACCTGCGTGCGCATGGAGCTCGGCGAGCCGGACGATTCGGGCCGGCGGCGGCCGGTGGTGGTGAAGGGCAGCGAATTCGATTTCGAGGCCGATCTCGTCGTCTTCGCGATCGGCACGAACGCGAACCCGATCATGGGTCAGACCTCGGGCCTCGCCCTGAACAAATGGGGTTACATCGCGACGGACGAGACGCTCGCGACTTCGATCGCCGGCGTCTACGCGGGCGGCGACATCGTCACGGGCGCGGCGACCGTCATCGAGGCGATGGGCGCGGGCCGCACGGCCGCGGCGAGCATCAAGGCTTATCTGGGGCTGCGCGATCAGGGCCGCCCCTATGCGCCGGAGGGCTCGTCGAGCCTCTTCGGCATCGACACCAGAGAGCGAAACTTCGTGCGCGTGCGCACCGGCGAGGCGGTCACTCCATGAATCAGGCAGCAAGCATCACCCGGCTGGACGGCTCCGCGTACCAGGCAAAGGACGTCACCGTGCTCGACGAGCACATCGTCGAGATCGTGAGCGATTCGGGCGAGGGCGCGCAGCGCTGCGGCCAGTCGCTCGGCTCGATTGCGGCGAAGATGGGTAACGGCATCTGGACGGTGGAGATCATTCCCGCCGAAATCCGCCCGCCGGCGCGGAGCGCGGCCGGCGCGAGCGGCAACCGCATCCGCATCGGCGCGGGCGCGGTCACGAACGGCGGCGACGACACGAAGCTCGTCGTCGCGTTCAACGAGCAGGTGCTGCTCGGCCGCGTCGACGCCGGCGAGCTCGCCGACGGCTGCATCGTCCTGCTCGAGAGCATGTGGCGCGAGCACAAGGATCCGGCGATCGTGAAATCCTACGTCGAGGCGCACGATGCGCTGCTCGCCAAGGGCTACCGCGTGCGCGAAGTGCCGATGGAAGAGGAGTGCCTGAAGCTCGTGCGCGACGCGCGCCGCGGCAAGAACATGTTCGCGCTCGGCATGCTGTGCAGCGTCTACAGCCTCGACATGGGCCTCGCCCGCGAGCAGATCGAGCTGACGTTCGGGAAGAAGGCTGTCGACGTCGTGACCGCGAACCTGCAGCTCCTCGAAGCGGGCTACGCCTGGGCGGAAGCGCACCTCGATTTCAAGTTCTCGATACCCGCGCAGCGCGCGACCGTGCCGCAGCTCGTCGCGAACGGCAACACGGCACTCGCCTTCGGCGTGCTCGCCTCCGGCATCGACATCTGCGCGATGTATCCGATCACGCCCGCGACCTCGGCCTCGCATTACCTCTCCGAAGTCTTCGAGAAGCTCGGCGGCATCGTCCACCAGGCCGAGGACGAGATCGCGGCCTGCACGTTCGCGATCGGCGCGTCCTACGCCGGCAAGTGTGCGATCACGATCACTTCCGGTCCGGGTTACTCGCTGAAGCAGGAGGCCATCGGCCTCGCGGTGATGGCGGAGATCCCGCTCGTCGTCGTGAACGTGCAGCGCGGCGGGCCGAGCACGGGGCAGCCGACGAAGGCCGAGCAGGGCGATCTGCTCACCGCGATGTTCGGCTCGCACGGTGATGCGCCGAAGATCGTCATGGCGGCGAGCACGATCGAGGACTGCTTCCACTCGGTCATCACGGCGCGAAAGATCGCCGAGACGTTCAACATGGTCGTCGTCCTGCTCTCGGACGCGAACCTCGCCACCTCGCAGCAGCCGTTCCCGCGGCCGGTGTTCAATCCGGCCTGGGTCGCGCCGCCGATCGATCAGAGCACGCTGCCGGTGGGCGCGAAGCCTTACGACTGGGATGCGGAGACGGGCCTCAACCGCCGCTTCGTGCCGGGCCAGCCGGGCGGTGCGCACACCATCACCGGTCTCGCCCACGATCGCATGAGCAAGGTCGCCTACGATCCGGAGACGAACGAGGAATCCTTGCGCGCCCGCAGCCTCAAGCTCGCCGCGTTCCAGAAGACGCTGAAGCCGCCGCAGGTCCACGGCGACGAGGCGGGCGATCTGCTCGTCGTCGGCTGGGGCAGCACGAAGGGCACGATCGAAGAGGCCGTCGACCGGCTCCGTGCCGAGGGCCACAAAGTCTCCTCGGTGCACCTGCGCTATCTGCAGCCCATGCAGCCCGGCATCGGCGAGATCATGAAGCGCTTTGGCAAGGTCATGACGATCGAGATGAACTGGTGCGACAGCCTCGACGAGGCGCTGATCGATCCCGACAACCGCCGCTACTCCGCGCTCGCGATGCTGCTGCGTTCGCGCTACCTCGTCGACGTCGACTGCTGGAGCGAGGTGAAAGGCCAGCCCATCAAGCCCGCGACGATCCGCAAAGTGCTCCTCGCCAAGCTCGCCCGGGAGGTTTGAGCCATGAACATGCAGACCACGGACTATCTCCTCAAGCGTTACGAAGAGCACTACGAGATCGAGGACTACCAGGGCGGCGTGCCGCGCTGGTGCGCCGGCTGCGGTGACAATGCGATCCTGACGGCGACGCAGCGCCTCTGCCGCGACGAGAACCTCCCGCCCGAGAAGACGGTGTTCGTCTCCGGCATCGGCTGCTCGAGCCGCTTCCCGCACTACATGAAGACCTACGGCTTCCACGGCATCCACGGTCGCGCGCTGCCGATCGCGGAAGGCATCAGGATGGCCCGGCCCGACCTGAACGTCTTCGTGAACACGGGTGACGGCGACTGCTGCTCGATCGGCGCGGCGCACTGGATCCACGCCATCCGCTACAACATGAACCTGACGGTCGTGCTCCACGACAATCAGATCTACGGGCTGACGAAGAAGCAGGCCTCGCCGACGTCGCCCATCGGCACGAAGAGCAATACGACGCCGACGGGCTCGCATCTCGACGCGCTGAATCCCATCACCGTCACGCTCGGCGTGCAGAACGTCTCGTTCGTCGCGCAGGCCGTCGACTGGAATCCGGAGTCGCTCTACGAAATCATCAAGGCCGCCTACAAGCACCGCGGGCTCTCCTTCGTGCGCGTCGTGCAGCGCTGTCCGGAATGGCTGCCGAAGGTCTTCGATCCCTTCATGCAGGACCCCTCGAAAATCCTCCTGCTTACGCATGAACGCGGGCTCGCGCCCTCGGCGGGGCTCTCGAAGCTCTATCACAATCAGGAAGAGCACGATCCGCTCGATCGCGACAACGCGTTCGCGATTGCGGCGAATCCCGAGTTCCTGCCGGTCGGCATCCTCTATCACGATCCGAAGGTGCCGTGTTACGAGGATCTGCGCGGCGCCGGTCAGGCGCGATCGATCGAGATGATCGAGCAGGGCTTCAATGCCGAGCTCGACAAGTACACGGTGTGGCCCGAAGGCGTGTCGGCCGACGGCCAGACGGGAGAGTGAGATGATGGATACGGACACTGCGGTCGCGATCGGACAACAAGAGACGGATGTGGGGCCCGGAGCGGCGACGGCGCGGGCGGGAATGCTGCCCGCGCTGCTCGCCCACCATCGCCGGCTCGAGGATCTGCGCTACGACTATCCGCTCGTGCTGCTCGCCGACGCCCAGCGCGACGAGCCCTGCGTATTGCCGCTGTCCGCGCTCGTCGACGAGGCGATCGCGGGCTTCCTGCACAGCGAGGGCGGCGATCGCCTGGCGCAGTTCGCACTCCTGCTCGAACGCGAGATCCGCGTGCAGCTCGCGCGCGGCGTGCGCGAGACGCTGCCGGTTTTCGTGCGGCGCGTGGCGAACGACTTCGCGAGTCACGGCGAAGCGGAGGCGTGGACGCTGGTCGCGGAGGCCCTGACGCAGGACGGCGAGCTCGTCGCTTGCGACGCCGACGCGCCGGCTGCGGTGCTCCGTCATACCTGGAGCGCGATCGAGGCCACGAAGGCACAGCGCTACAGCAAGGCGTCCGCGCGGCTCGTCGCGCGACTCGAGGAGATTCTGCGTGCCGACGTCGCGCATTCCGCGGCGGGCCGCACGGCGGCACACCTCGAATCCGGCTTCGGCTCCGCGCACGCCGGCGATTTCGATTTCGGGGCGATGTCGGGATTTCTCTTGAAGGCGGCCCCGACGCACGCCGTCTCCGACGTGCGGCGCCGGCGCATCGAGGCGACGTTGAACATCCTCAAGACGCAGAAGTTCTTCGCGACGGGCCGGCCGGGCGCGAAGCCCTATCGCTTCGTGTTCGAGGACTGCGCCTCGGCGCTCGCGGCCTACGGCGCGCGTGAGGCGAAGGCGCTCGAGCTCGCGAAGGCCATCGCGATCGCCGAGCTCGAGGCGGACGGCAACTACAAGGAGTCGCTGCACGATGCGCTGTTCGCGGAGTTCAAGGCGGAGCACGTGCAGAAGGCGGATTTGCGCATCTTCCCGGACTATCTCGTCTGCGTGAACCTGGCGAAGCTGCACGGCGAAGAGCACGAGACGCTCTCGCAGATCCTCGCCGCGGGCCTGCCGGTGAAAGTGCTCGTGCAGACGGACGACCTGCTGGAAGAGCCCGCGCGGGGCGGCGATTCTCATCTCGCGATCGGCTGGCGCAGCCGCCAGGTCGCGAGCTCGGCGATGGATCTGCACGGAGTCTATGTCGTGCAGACGACGTCCTCCGATCTCTACCGCCGCCGGCACGCACTGCTCGCCGGCATGAGCTTCGACGGGCCGGCGCTGTTCAGCGTCTACTCCGGCGCGGGCGGCAGAGCCGCCGAGGTGCCGACGTATCTCGAGGCCGCGATGGCGCTGGAATCGCGTGCGTTCCCGAGCTTCACCTACGATCCGACGGCGGGCGAGAGCCGCCACGAGCGCTTGGAGCTCGACGGCAATCCGCAGCCCGGCGCGGACTGGCCGGTGCACGTGTTCCAGTACGAGCAGCCGGATTTCCAGCGCGTCCAGGCGCGGCTCGCGTTCACGGTGCTCGAGTTCCTGGCCTGCGATGCGCGCTACGCGGCGCATTTCACGATGCTGCCCGCGGCGAAGTGGCGGGAGCCCGGGCTCGCCGCCGTCGATGCAATCGCGGGCGGCGCGGCGGCGGGCGCCGAGGCCTATGTGCTCGCCGTCGATGCGACCGATCGCCTGCAGCGTCTCGTCGCCGACGAGGCGGTGCTGAAGGTTGCGCGGCGTTGTCGCGAGGCCTGGCACGCGCTGCAGGAAGCGGCGGGAATCGGCAGCGGTGTCGTTGCGAAGGCGGCGGTCGAAGAGAGGAAGGTCGAGACGGCCGTCGCAGCGCCCGCGCCCGTCGCCGTACCGGAGGCCGCGTCGAATCCCGACGAGCCGTTCATCGAGACCGAGCGCTGCGCGACGTGCAACGAGTGCACGGCGATCAACGGCGAGATGTTCAAGTACAACCAGAACAAGCAGGCCTACATCGCGAATCCGGATGCGGGGACGTATCGTCAGCTCGTCGAGGCCGCGGAGATCTGCCAGGTCGCAGTCATCCATCCCGGCAAGCCGCGCAATCTGAGCGAGAAGAATCTGGAGAAGCTCATCAAGCGCGCGAAGCCGTTCCTCGTCGCGCCGGTCTCGCTCGAGCCGACGCCCGCGGCGGCGCCTGCGCCGGCCGCTGCACCGGCCGCCGCCGCACCGGCACCCGAGCCTGTCGCGGCCGCGGCGCCGGGCACGGACGAGCCGTTCATCGAGACAGAGCGCTGTGCGACGTGCAACGAGTGCACGGCGATCAATCCCGAGATGTTCAAGTACAACCAGGACAAGCAGGCCTATATCGCGAATCCGGACGCGGGGACGTATCGTCAGCTCGTCGAGGCCGCGGAGATCTGCCAGGTCGCGGTCATCCATCCCGGCAAGCCGCGAAATCTGAGCGAGAAGAATCTGGAGAAGCTCATCAAGCGGGCGAAGCCGTTCCTGGTCGCGCCGGTGTCGCTCGAACCGACGCCCGCGGCGTCCGCTGCTGCGCCCGCGTCAGCCGTCACGGCGGCGCCTGCACCTGCCGCGCCCGTTTCAGCCACGGCGCCTGCGCCGGCACCCGAGCCCGCAGCCGCCACGGGCCCGGGCCCGGACGACGCTTACATCGAAACGGAGCGCTGCGCGACCTGCAACGAATGCACGGGCATCAACGACCGGATGTTCAAGTACAACAAGGATCAGCAGGCCTACATCGCCGATCCGGATGCGGGGACGTATCGCGAGCTCGTGGAAGCGGCCGAGCTCTGCCAGGTCGCGGTCATCCATCCCGGCAAGCCGCGCAACATGAACGAAAAGAACATCGAGAAGCTCATGAAGCGCGCCGCGAAGTTCCAATAACTTATCAACAGGGGTCGGAGGGACTTTTCGAAAAGTCCCTCCGACCCCGGTGGATAAGTCGGGTTTTGCGGCGAAAGAATGGCCGATCGCGGGCGGCTCGACGCCCGCACCAAAAAAAGTCCCTCCGACCCCTGTTGATAAGTGGGCTGGTAACATCGTGGGATGGAACGCCGCGATTTCTTCTACGACCTCCCTCCCGATCTCATCGCCAAAGTACCGACCCCCGAGCGCAGCGGGGCGCGGCTGCTCGTGCTCGATCCGGCGCATGATGGGGTGCTCGATCGGCGCATCCGCGATCTGCCGGAGCTGGTCGCGCCGGACGATCTGCTCGTCTTCAACGACACGCGCGTCATCCCTGCGCGGCTCTTCGGGCGCAAGACGAGCGGTGGGCGGATCGAGATCCTGATCGAGCGGGTGATCGGGGCGGACCGCGCCGCGGCTCATCTGCGGGCGAGCAAGGCGCCGAAGCCGGGTCGGCGGATCGTTCTCGACGGCGGCCCCGAAGTCGTGGTCGTCGATCGCGACGACGAGGGGCTCTTCTTCATCGAGACCCTGGGCGGCGCGACCTGGGAGTCGATCCTGGCCGCGAGCGGGCAGGTGCCGCTGCCGCCGTACATCGATCGCGAGCCGACGGCCGAGGACGTCGCGCGGTATCAGACCGTCTACGCGCGGGCCGGCGGTGCGGTCGCGGCGCCGACGGCGGGTCTGCATTTCGACGAGGCTCTGCTCGCCGCCGTGGCGGCGCGCGGCGCACACTTCGCCTATACGACGCTCCACGTCGGCGCCGGCACGTTCCAGCCGGTGCGCGCGGAGCGCCTCGCCGAACATCGCATGCATGCGGAGTACGTCGAGGTGTCGGACGAGGTGTGCAGCGCCGTTGCCGCGACGCGCGCCCGCGGCGGCCGCGTCGTGGCGATCGGCACGACGAGCGTGCGCGCGCTCGAAACCGCCGCGGCGGCCGGTGCGCTCGCGCCGTATCGCGGCGACACGCGGCTCTTCATCCACCCGGGCTACCGCTTCCGCGTCGTCGACGCGCTGCTGACGAACTTTCACCTGCCGGAATCGACGCTGCTCATGCTGGTTTCGGCATTCGCCGGGCGCGAGCGCGTGCTTGCGGCGTACCGGCACGCCATCGCCGGGCGCTATCGGTTCTTCAGTTACGGGGATGCGATGTGGGTGTTGCCGGCGGCGGGGGCGCGGCAAGCCGGCTGAGCGCGGCTCCGCGGTGACGAACGCCGGCCCTGCGGGCAAGGCCGCGCCGCGTCCCGCCGGATGCTGCGGCCGGGACCCGCCGGCATCCGCGGCGGCCGCGAATGACCGCGGAGAACGCCCGCCGCGGCGTCGCTGCAGAACGGCGCCATGCCGCTGAAGCCCGCAGGATGACACTGCCGCGACCCCCTGCCGCGCGGTGGCACATCGTTTGCTCCACGTCGGACGGTGCACGTGCACCGCGACGCCCGGAGGAACGCCGACCATGCGCAGCGACTGCAACGTCCTGCCCCCGCCGCAGCGAGGCACGATCCCGGTCCGGTCCGGCATCGGACTGCGGCATGCACATTACGCAGGGCTGCTCGCGACGCGGCCGGACGTCGCGTTCCTGGAAGTCCACGCCGAGAACCACTTCAGCCGCGGCGGACCCGCGCTCGACATCCTCGAGAGGGTCCGCGAGCACTATGCGCTGAGCCTCCACGGCGTCGGCCTCTCGCTCGGCTCCGTCGATCCGCTCGCGGCCGCGCACCTCGACGCGCTCGCGGCCCTCGTCCGGCGTTTCGAGCCGGCGTTCGTCTCCGAGCATCTGTGCTGGTGCAGCGTCGACGGTGCCTACTACAACGATCTGCTGCCGCTGCCGTACACGCGCGAGACGCTCGCTCACGTCGCGACGCGCATCGCCCGGGTCCAGGATCGGCTCGGCCGCCGGCTCGCCATCGAGAACGTGTCGAGCTACGTCGCGTTCGCCGGTGCAGACTTCACCGAATGGGATTTCATCGCCGAGCTCGTCGACCGCAGCGGCTGTGCGCTCCTGCTCGACGTCAACAACGTGTACGTCTCGGCGGTCAATCACGGCTTCGACCCCTTCCGCTACATCGATGCGCTGCCCGCCGCCGCGATCGTCGAGATCCATCTCGCGGGCTTCACGCGGCAGGCGGTCGACGGCGAGCTCGTGCTCGTCGACACGCATTCCGCTCCCGTCGCGGCCGAGGTCTGGGCGCTCTACGACCACACGATCCGCCGCATCGGACCGCGGCCGACGCTCATCGAATGGGATGCCGCGCTGCCGCCGCTCGCCACGCTGCTGCTCGAAGCTCGCCGCGCCGACTGCCTCATGGAGCTCGCCTATGACCTCGCTGCTTGAGGCGGAGCGTGCGTTCGCCGCGGCGCTGCGCGGTGATGCCGCGCCGGTGGGTTGCCTTGCTCTCGCGCGTCTCGAGATCTATCGCCACAGCGTGGAAGCCGCGCGCCGCGCAGCCCTCGCCGCCACGTACGCCGCGACGCGTTCCGCGATGGGGGAAGCCCACTTCGAGCGGCTCGCAGCACACCACGCGAGGACGGTGGCCTCGACGACGGGCGATCTCAACGATTACGGCAGCGACTTCGCGGCGACGATCGCCGCCGACCCGCTGCTCGCGGCGCTCGCACATCTGCCCGATCTCGCGCGTCTGGAATGGGCGATCCTGGAAGTCGCACGGGCGCCCGAGGCCGGGCCTTTCGACGCTACGGCGCTCGCTGCGCTGTCGCCGGCGGAGCACGCGGATCTGCGTTTCCGGATCGCTCCGGCGAGCCGGCTCCTCGTCTCGCCGCATCCGTTGGTCGAGCTCTATCGCCGCCATCATCCGGAACATGCCGCGGACCTCGCCGTGCCCGCCGGTGTAACGGGTGCGGTACTCATCCGCCGCAGCCCCGAAGGCATCGAGATCACGCCGCTCGAGCCTGCACCCGCCGCGCTGTATGCGGCCTTCGCCCGCGACGAGACGTTGGCCTGCGCGGTCGCGGACGTGCTCGACGGGCACCCAGACTGCGACATCGCCTGCACGCTGCAGTCGCTGATCGCCCGCGGCATCGTGACGGGATTCGTCACCTGAAACGCGAGCTCACGCCATGCGACCAGCAGATACGCGAAGGAGCGTCACGCCATGAGTCCGGCCGGCCGGGATGACGCCTTGCTGAGGCTGATCGAAGACGCCGGTGCGCCGGTGGCCGACCGGGTGTATTTCCGCTCGCTCGCCCGGCATCTCGCCCAGGCCGTCGGCGCGCGCTATGCGCTCGTCGCGGCCGCCGACGGCCGCCGCCTGCGTCTCGTCGTGCGCTGGGCGCACGAGCGCTTCCTCGACGAGCTCGAGCTTCACGCGAGCGCCGACCCGTTCGCCGGGCTGATGACGACGGCCGGGCCCGCGACGGGCATCGCCCCCTCCATGTTGTTCGCGAGCAGGGCCTCGTCGGCGAATTCCGCGCACCTGCATTTCATCGCCGTGCCGCTCGTCGATCACGCCGGGCACACGCTCGGCTTCCTCGCCGCGCTCGACGAAGCGCCGATCGCGGACGATCCGGAGCTCAGGAGCCTCTTGCGGATTTTCGCCGAACGCGCGGTCGCCGAATTCGAACGCCGGCGCGTCGCGCTCGCAGTCGCCTCGAGGACTGCGCATACCCGCGAGCTCGCGGCCATCCTCGGCGACTTGCACGAACGCGGCGATCCGGAGCCGGCGCTGGACGAGCTCGCGCGGCTCGACGGCGAGAATGAAATGCTGCGGCGGGTGCTCGATCTCGAAAGCGGCAGCCCATGTCTGCTGGGCGAGAGTGCTTCCATGCGCGCCGTCGATGCGCTGATCACGGAATTCGCCTGCACCGACGAACCGGTGTCGATCAGCGGCGAGACGGGCACGGGCAAGGCACTCGCCGCAGCGGCGATCCACGCGCGCTCGCCGCGTGCCGGCCGCCCGTTCGTGAAGATCGACTGCGCACTGCCGGCGGGCGGCACGAGCGTGGCCGAGATCCTGGGCGGTGGGCCGGCCGCGACGCCCGGTGGCACGCTCTTCCTCGACGAGATCGCGGAGTTGGCGGACGGCGCGCAGGCGGGGCTGCTCGATTTCCTGCGGCAGCGGCAGGCCGCCCGGGCCACCTCGGCGGCGGCCGGGCCGGGCGTGCGCCTCATCGCGGCGACGAACCGGGATCTCGCGGCGCTCGTCCGCGGGGGCCGTTTCAGCGCCGAGCTCCACGCGCGTCTCGGCGCCCGGCGGCTCGACATGCCGCCGCTGCGCGAGCGCGGCGCAGACGTGTTGCTCCTGGCACGGCACTTCCTCGGCCGCGCGGCACGCGGGCTCGGCAGAAAGCTCGAGGGCTACACGCCGGCGAGTCGCTCGCGGATGCTCGGCTATGCGTGGCCGGGCAACGTGCGCGAGCTCGAGAACGTCGTGGAGCGCGCCGCGCTGCTCGCGCACTCGCCGATCGTCGATCTCGCCGCGCAGTTGGAATGAATCGCCGGGGCGTGAGCGCCGGGCGGGCGCGCACGAGCGATCCCGGCGCCGGATCCCTGAACATCGAGCAGGTGCATTGCCTATGGACGTGACATCGCAGAACCCCGCGCCGAGCGTTGCCGAAATTCTCCGCGTCATCGCCGAGGGCACCGCCGACGTCACCGGCAAGGCGTTCTTCGAAGCGCTCGTGCGCAATCTCGCCGTCGTGCTCCGCGCGCGCTACGCCTGGCTCGGCGAGCTGCTGCCGGGCCACGAGCGCGTGCGCGTGCTGGCGCACTACGCGGACGGCAGGCCCGGCGACTGGTCCGAATTCGACATCGCCGGCACGCCCTGCGAGCAGGTGCTGTGCGGCGAGACGAAATGCTATCGCTCGGGCGTCGGCGAGCTCTTCCCCGTCGATCGCAATCTGTTCCGGCAGATGGGCGTGGACAGCTACATGGCGATCCCGATCAAGAGTCCGCAGGGCGAAGTGCTCGGCAATCTCGCGGTGATGAACGATCGCCCGATCCTCGGCGACGAGCGCGACTATTCCATCTTCCAGATCTTCGCGGCGCGGGCCGGGGTCGAATTGCAGCGGCAGCGCGCGGAAGAGGCCCTGCATAGCAGCGAGCAGCGTCTGGCCGGGATACTCACGTCCGCGCTCGATGCCATCATCACGGTCGACGCCGATCTGCGCGTCGTGATGTTCAATCCGGCCGCCGAGCGCATCTTCCGCTGCGCCGCCGACGCTGCCGCCGGGCGCCCGCTCTCCGGGCTCCTCGACGCCGGCCTCCTCGTCGCGATCAGGAAGTTCATCCGCGACGGCGCGGCGCAGTGTCAGTTCTGGCTGCCCCAGGACGCGAAGGCGCAGCGCGCGAACGGCGAGATCTTCGCGGTCGACGGTTCCATGGCCTCGAGCCGTCAGGACGGCCGTCCCCTTTACACCGTCATCCTGCGCGACGTCGAGGAACGTCGCCGCGCCGAGCGCGAGCTCGCGCGTCTCGGCGGCGAGAACGAAGCCTTGCGACGCGCGCTCGCCGCGGAGTCGGCCGGCGTGCGGGCGCTCGGCGAGAGCGCGCCGATGCGCGCGCTCGAGGAACTGGTCGCGGCCGTCGGGCGCGCGGACACGACGGTGTTGATCCAGGGCGAGACGGGAACCGGCAAGGAGCTCGTGGCGCAGTCGATCCATGCCCGCTCTCCGCGCGCGGGGCGCCTGCTCGTGAAGATGAATTGCGCCGCCCTGCCGGCCGAGCTCATCGAGTCCGAGCTCTTCGGTCACGAGCGCGGCGCGTTCACCGGCGCGACGGCCCAGCGCAAGGGCCGCTTCGAGCTCGCGAACGGCGGCAGCCTGTTCCTCGACGAGGTCGGCGAGCTGACGGCGGCGGCGCAGGCGAAGCTCCTGCGGGTCCTGCAGGAGCAGCAGTTCGAGCGCGTCGGCGGCAGCGAGACCGTGCAGGTCGACGTCCGCGTCATCGCGGCGACGAACCGCGATCTCGGTGCGATGGTGCGCGAGGGCGCGTTTCGCGCCGATCTCTACTATCGTCTCGCCGTCTTCCCGGTCGCGGTGCCGCCGCTGCGCGAGCGCGGCGAGGACATCGTGCTGCTCGCGCGGCACTTCCTCGCGGGCTGGGCGCGCAAGCTCGGCAAGACGCTCGCGGACTTCACGCCGGAGAGCCGCGCGCAGATGCTGCGCTATCCCTGGCCGGGCAACGTCCGCGAGCTGCAGAACGTCGTCGAGCGTTCGGCGATCCTCGCCCGCACGCCTGACGTGAAGCTCGTCGATCGCGCGATCGAGTCGGCCACGGTCGTCCAGCCCGTGATGGTGGAGCCCCCGGCCGCGTGCGAACCGGACGACACCGCGTCCGACGACGAGCGCGATCACATCACGCGCGCGCTCGCCGCCTGCAACTGGGTGGTCGAAGGTCCGCACGGCGCCGCGGCCTGCCTCGGTGTCGGCGCCTCCACGCTGCGCTATCGCATCAAGAAGCTCGCCATCAGACGTCACGGCCGGGCCTGATCTACGTAAGGCGCCGAGCCCTTTCCGTCGCACGCCGTCCGGCGTGCGCGCCGCGTTCCGCCGTTCCCGACGCTGACGTTTCCACCGCCGTGCTCTGTGCGCGCAATCTTTCCGACACCATGAAATCCGCCGTCACCCATGTGCCGTGAACGACTTGCGGCCCCCGCAAAGCGGCTATTCGCGGCGGCCGCGATTAGTTGCGGCGCGCGCGCGGCGGATCGCGCGATCAGGCCCGGAAGAACGTGTTTTCCGCCGGTTTTCGCCCTGTTTCGCACTCTGGCACATCGCTTGCTCTCCTGCTCCGCGTACGTCGCATCACTACACACCGACGTGCGAGATGACAACGCAATCACAGGAGACACGCCATGAACACGAAGACTCTCGCCACCTCGCTCATCACCACGCTGCTCGCTCTCGGCGTCACGCAGGCGCATGCCGACGACGCGAAAGCGGAGAAGTGCTACGGCATCGTCAAGGCGAACAAGAACGACTGCCAGACCCGCAGTAACGCCTGCGCCGGGCACGCCACCGCGGATCGCCAGGCCGATGCCTGGGTGTATGTGCCGAAGGGCACCTGCGACAAGCTCGCCGGCGGCTCGCTGGCATCCAAGTAGACGTGCAGCGCGCCGGCCGTGTCCGCATACGTTCGCGCAGCATGGGACACGTCGCAGCCGGGGCCGGCGCAGGGCCGGTCCCGGTCGCTGCCGGCAACGCCGCGTCGCAATCGACACCCGAGGAGACAGTCATGACCACCATCGCCGCGAACTTCACGCAGCCCGTCGCGCTGCGCGCAGCATCGCACTTCATCACGACACTCGACCGGCTCGCGCCGCTCGCCGATCTGCTGCTCAGGCTCTGGGTCGCGAATGCGTTCTTCGTCTCGGGAATGACGAAGATCGCATCCTGGGATTCGACGCTGCTGCTCTTTCAGTACGAGTACCACGTGCCGCTGCTGCCGCCGGCGCTCGCGGCCTATATGGGCACGGCGACGGAGCTCGGCATGCCGGTCTTCCTCGCGCTCGGGCTCGGCGGACGTCTCGCGGCGGCGATCCTGTTCGTCTTCAACATCGTCGCCGTCCTGTCCTATCCCGATCTCATGCCCGCGGGCCTCGAGCAACACCAAGTGTGGGGACTCATGTTGTTCGCCGCGCTCGCCCGCGGTCCGGGCCGCTGGTCCGTCGATTACCGGCTCGCCGGCCGCTTCGGCCGCCGCGCGAACTGAGGAGGCACCATGGATACGCGAGTCAATACAGTCGCCGCGGGCGCGCCCGTTCTGCCGCTCGCCGGTCAGCGGGCGCTCGTCACGGGCGCGAGCTCCGGCATCGGTGCCGGCGTGGCGCGCGCGCTCGCCGCCGCCGGCGCGACGGTCGTCCTGAATTACGTCGGCCCGGACGGCGCGGCGCGCGGCATCGTGCACGACATCGTCGAAACCGGTGGCGAGGCGCTCGCGGTCGAGGCCGACGTCAGCGACGAGGCCGCAGTGCGCGCGATGTTTCGCGAGATGTTCGACGCGTTCGGCAGCATCGACATTCTCGTCAACAACGCCGGCCTGCAGCGCGACGCGTCCATCGTCGAGATGTCGCTCGCCGACTGGCGGCGCGTGATCGATGTCAACCTCACGGGACAGTTCCTGTGCGCCCGCGAGGCGGCGCGCGAGTTCGTGCGGCGTGGCGTGATACCCGATGTCTCGAATTCGGCCGGCAAGATCATCTGCATCTCTTCCGTGCACGACGTCATCCCGTGGGCCGGCCACGCGAATTACGCGGCGTCGAAGGGCGGCGTCCAGATGTTGATGAAGACGCTGGCCCAGGAGCTCGCCGTGCATCGCGTGCGCGTGAACGGCATCTCGCCGGGCGCGATCAAGACGCCCATCAATCACAGTTCGTGGTCGACGCCCGAGAAGGAGAGCGCGCTGCTGCAGCTCATTCCCTACGGTCGCGTCGGTGAAACGGCGGATGTCGCGCGCGCGGCGGTATGGCTCGCCTCGGATCATTCGGACTACGTCACGGGCGCGACGCTCTACGTCGACGGCGGCATGACGCTCTATCCCGGTTTCGAGAAGGGGGGCTAGACCATGCGCGGCAGACGCACACGGCTTCCTGCGCGCCGCGGACCTGCGGCGGATACGCTGGCCTTCGCGCTCGCGTTCGTCATCGCGCTCCTCGCCGGGGCCGCCGAGGCCGCACGCGATGCGGACGGTCTGCCGCCCGGCGAGACGGCCTGGTGGCCGAGCCGCTACGGCGCGGACGACGAACGCGGCACGCTGAACGAGATCGCGCCCGCGGTCGTCGCGGCGGCGGCGGCGCTCGTGGTCACCGGCGAAGTCGTCGATCTCGGCCGCGTGCTCGACGCGCGCGTGCCGAAATTCCCGGGACGCTACTGGCACCAGACGCTCGACGTCACGCCGCACTTCGCGAACCTGCGCCGCGAGAACGCGGGTCCGTACGGCTGGGGGCGCAATCACATCAACTGGATCACCGAGAGCCAGACCGGCACGTTTCAGGTCGGGACGCAGCTCGACTCGATCGGCCACATCCAGATCGGCGATCGCTTCTACAACGGCTGGCGCACGCGCGATCTCGTCGATGCCTCCGGCCTCCTGCGGCTCGGCATCGAGACGGTGCCGCCGATCGTCACGCGCGGCGTGCTCGTCGACGTCGCGGCCTACAAGGGCGTCGCGCGTCTCGAACGCGGCTATGTCATCACCGTCGCGGACGTCGAAGGCGCGCTCGCGAAAGAGGGCGTGCGCATCCGCGCCGGCGATGCGGTGCTGATCCACACCGGCTGGGGCGCATTGTGGGGCCGCGACGATGCGGCCTTCCTCGACGGCGAGCCCGGTGCCGGCCTCGCGGTCGTGGAATGGCTCTACGCGCAGCGCATCGCGCTCACCGGCGCGGACACCTGGAGCTACGGGCCCGTGCCCGGCGAGGACGCGGCGCGGCCGTTCCTCGTGCCGCAGACGATGTACGTGCGCATGGGGCTGTTCGGTCTCGAGAACCTCGCGACCGAGGCGCTCGCCGGGCGCAAGCGTTACGAATTCATGTTCGTGCTGACCCATGCGAAGACGCGCGGCTCGACGGCGGCCGTGATTGCGCCGGCCGCGGTGTTCTGAGCGTGGATGCGACGATGGAGGATGCGGCAGTGAACGAACGTTACGACGACATCATCGTGGGCTCCGGTGCGGGCGGTGCGGCGGCGGCCTACGGCCTCGCGCGCCAGGGCCGGCGGGTACTGATCCTGGAGAAGGGCGCCGCGCTGCCGGAGGACGGCAGCACGCTCGACGTGGAGCGCGTGATCCGGCGCGGCGCGTTCAAGAGCACGGAGCGCTGGCTCGACGGTGCGGGCCGCACGTTCGTGCCGGAAGAATATTTCAATCTCGGCGGCAAGACGCGCTGGTACGGCGCGGCACTGCTGCGCTTCGCGCCGGAGGAATTCGAAGCCGACGCCGCGTACGGGGCGCTGCCCTGGCCGATCGCCTATCGCGATCTCGCGCCGTATTACGCAGAGGCCGAGGCACTGCTCGGCGTGCGCGAGTTCCCGATAGAGCCCGATCTCCGCGCGCTGCTCAATCGCCTCGACGGGCGCTGGCAGAGCGCGCCACTGCCGCTCGCGCTCGCGGCCGGCATCATCGACGACGAGCACGAAGCGCGGCACTTCGACGGCTTCGCGTCCGGGCGCGGTCTGAAAGCGGACGCCGTCTCCGCCCTGCTCGCGCGCATCGCCTCCCTGCCTAACGTCACGTTGCGCACGGCGAGTGCCGTCACCGCGCTGCTGCCCGATCCGACGGATGCCCGCGGCGTCGCCGGCGTGTGCGTCGGCAACGAAGCCGTGTCCGGCGAACGCGTGCTGCTCGCGGCCGGTGCGCTGCATTCGCCGCGTCTGCTCGCGGACTATCTCGAGCGCACGGGACTCGCGAGGGCCCTGCCCGCCGCACGCCAGGTCGGTCGCTACTTCAAGCGCCATCTGCTGACGGCCGTGCTCGCGTTCGGCCCGCGGCGATCGGAGGACCGCTTACGCAAGACCGTGCTGCTGAGCGCGGAGGCGTTTCCCCACAGCACCGTCCAGCCGCTCGGTTTCGGCGGCGACGTGCTGTCGACGCTCCTGCCGGGCTTCCTGCCCGCACCGCTCGCCCGCCTGCTCGGCGCGCATGCCTACGGCTTCTTTCTGCAGACCGAGGACGGCTCGGATACGCGCAACCAGGTCCGCGTCGCGAACGGCGGCGGTCATCCGGAGCTCGACTACGACGCGGCACGCACGCCGGCCGCGCTCGCCGAGCACCGGCGCTTCGTCGCGGCGTTCCGTCGCGCGTTGTTCGCCGCGGGTTCCCCGAACGGTGCGCGCACCATACCGCTCGCCGGCACGGCCCATGCCTGCGGCACGCTGGCCGCCGGGGACGATCCGGCGCGCTCCGTGGTCGATGCGGACGGCCGCGTGCACGGGCTCGCGAATCTCCACGTCGTCGACGGCAGCGTGCTCGCCCGTTCGAGCCGCGTGAATCCCTCACTCACGATCTACGCCTGGGCGCTGCGCGTCGCGGCCGGCCTCGGCGCACGAGGTGTCTGCACATGAACGATACCCACGTCATCCGTTTCGGCCGTGCGATCTGCGGCGATCTCGACGCGGCGGCGCGCCGCGAATGGTGGCTTGCGAACGGCCGCGGCGCCTATGCCGCGGGCACGATCTCGCACACGCTCACCCGGCGCTACCACGGCCTGCTCGTCGCGCCCGTCGTGCCGCCGCTCGGACGAATGCTCGTGTTCGCGAAGGCCGACGCGACGCTCGAGATCGACGGCCGCGCGCTGCCCTTGTTCACGAACCGCTGGAGCGACGGCGCGATCGATCCGCGTGGTCATGTGCACATCGAGTCCTTCGAGCTCGACGGCCGCATCCCCGTCTGGCGCTATGCGTTCGGCGGCGCGACGCTCGAGCAGCGGATTTGGATGGAGCAGGGCGCGAACACGGTCTACGTCGCGTTCCGGCTCGCAGGTGCGCCACCGGCCGCGGCGACGCTCGAGCTGCGCCTGCTCGTCAATGCGCGCGATCATCACGGCGAGACGACACACCGGGACGTCCTGCCCGAGATCGTCGCGGATCCCGCGCTCGGCAGCCTCGCGCTCCGGCACGCCGGGGCGCCGGAATTCAGCCTGCGCTTCCTCGCACGAGGCGGGGCGATCGCGCCCGACCGCACCTGGTATCGCAACTTCGATCTCGCGCTCGAACGCGAACGCGGACTGCCGGCGAGCGACAGCCATCTCTGCGTCGGCGCAGCGAGGCTCGATCTCGGCTTCGGCGACTGGGTCGGCATCGTCGCGAGCACCGAATGCGAAGCGAGCCCCTATCTTTCGGAGGCCCTGCGGCGGGCCCGCGTGCGCGACACCTCGGCCCTGCGCCGTGTCGAAGTCCTGGTACCGGAGATGCGCCGCGCGCCGCCCTGGATCAAGCGTCTCGCGCTCGCCGCGGAGGACTTCGTGTTCGCCCGCCCGTTGCCGGACTTCCCGGACGGCGTCTCCGTGATCGCGGGCTATCCCTGGTTCGGCGACTGGGGGCGCGACGCCATGATCGCGCTGCCGGGTCTGCTGCTCGCGACGGGCCGCTACGAGACCGCGCGCCGCATCCTCGAGACGTTCGCGCGCTTCGTCGATCGCGGCATGCTGCCGAACGTGTTCCCCGCCGCGGGCGCGGTGCCGGAGTACAACACGGTGGACGCGGCGCTCTGGTACGTCGAAGCGTGGCGCGCGTGGTTCGAATGCACGGGCGACCGTCGCACGCTCGCCGCGAATTTCACGGTGCTCGGGGACATCGTCGCGGCCTATCGCGCCGGCACGCGACACGGCATCGGCGTCGATCCGGCCGACGGCCTGCTGCGTGCCGGCGAGCGCGGCGTGCAGCTCACGTGGATGGACGCGAAGCTCGGCGACCGGGTCGTCACGCCCCGGCTCGGCAAGCCCGTCGAGATCAACGCGCTGTGGTACAACGCGCTCGCCACGATGGCGGAGCTCGCCGAGTGCCTCGGCCGCGAAGATCGTTCGTATCGTGAGGACGCGGCGCGCGTGAAGAGCGCTTTCCGCCGTTTCGATCGCGCGGACGCGGGCCTCTACGACGTCATCGACGGCCCGGACGGCGATGACGCCGCGATGCGTCCGAATCAGATCCTCGCCGCAAGCCTGCATCACTCGCCGCTCGATCCGGCGCGGCGCCGCGCGGTCGTCGCGGAGTGCGCCGCGGAGTTGCTGTGCTCGCATGGTCTGCGTTCGCTCTCGCCGCGCGATCCGGCTTATCGCGGCCGTTACGAAGGCGGCGTCGCAGCGCGCGATTCGTCCTATCACCAGGGGCCGGTGTGGCCGTGGCTGCTCGCGCACTTCATCCGCGCGGAGCTTGCGGTGACGGGCGACGTGGCAGCCGCGAAAGCGCGGCTCGCGCCGCTCGGCGATCATCTCGCGGACGCCGGGCTCGGTACGGTGAGCGAAATCTTCGACGGCGATCCGCCGCACGCGGCGCGCGGTGCGCCGGCCCAGGCCTGGTCGGTCGCGGCCGCGCTCGAAGCGTGGTGGCGCATCACGCAGGCCGAAGCGGCGGCGGACGCGCCCGTGCGCTTCGCGGGAGGTGCGGCATGAACGCCGTGCAGCGCATCCCGAACGCCGAGCGTCAGCGTCTCGAGCGCGCCCGCCAGGGCGAGGAGAACTGGCGGCTGTGGGGACCGTATCTCGCGGAGCGCGCCTGGGGCACGGTACGCGAGGACTACAGCGCCCACGGCAGCGCCTGGGAGTATTTCGATCACGATCAGGCCCGCTCGCGCGTTTATCGCTGGAACGAAGACGGCCTCGGCGGGATCTCCGACGACCAGCAGCGCCTGTGCTTCGCGCTCGCGCTGTGGAACGGCCGCGATCCGATCCTGAAGGAGCGCGCTTTCGGCCTCACCGGCAATCAGGGCAACCACGGCGAGGACGTGAAGGAGTGCTACTTCTACCTCGATGCGACGCCGAGCCACAGCTATCTGCGTCATCTCTACAAGTATCCGCAGGCCGCTTATCCCTATGCGGAGCTCGTCGCCGGCAACGCCGCGCGCGGCCGCGCCGATCCGCCGCTCTCGCTCGTCGACACGGGGGTGTTCGCCGAGGACCGCTACTTCGACGTCGAGATCCATTACGCGAAGCGCGGACCGACGACGATCTTCGTGCGCATCGTCGCGACGAACCGCGGGCCGGAAGCCGCGCCGCTGCATCTCGTGCCGCAGCTCTGGTTCCGCAACACCTGGCGCTGGGGCGGTGCCGGCGTGCAGCCGGTGATCGCCGCGCGCGAGCCGCTTCCGGGCACGGCCTGGGCCGTCACCGCGAGCCACGAGACGCTCGGCAGCTACACGCTCGCCGGCCGGCAGCGTGCGGCGCTGCTGTTCACGGACAACGAATCGAACGGCGAGCGGCTGTGGGGCAGTCCGAACGCCTCACCCTACGTCAAGGACGCATTCCATCGTCACATCGTGGGCGGCGAGAACGACGCGGTGAATCCCGCGTTGCAGGGCACGAAGTGCGGCGCCTGGTACGCGCGCAGCGTCGATGCGGGACAGTCGATCGAGCTCGAGCTCGTGCTCGCCGCCGACCTGCCCGCGCTGCCGTTCGAGGCGACGAACGCCGTGTTCGCCCGCGCGCGCAGCGAAGCGGACGTCTTCTACGACGAGCTCCTGCCCGAGGCCGGCGCCGAGGATCACCAGATCCTGCGTCAGGCGCTCGCGGGCATGATCTGGTGCAAGCAGTTCTTCCATTACGACGTCGGGCGCTGGCTCGAAGGCGACGCCGTGCCGCCGCCGGGTTCACGCAAACGAGGGCGCAACACCGCCTGGCGGCATCTGCGCGCGGCTGCCGTGATGTCCATGCCGGATGCCTGGGAATACCCGTGGTTCGCGTCCTGGGATCTCGCGTATCACTGCGCCGCGCTCGCGCTCGTCGACGTCGACTTCGCGAAGGACCAGATCGAGCTCGTGCTGAAGGAGACGTTCCTGCATCCGAACGGCCAGATCCCCGCTTACGAGTGGGCGTTCGGCGATGCGAATCCGCCCGTCCACGCCCTGGGTGCGCTGAAGGTGTTCCGTGCCGAACGCGTGCAGCGCGGCAGCGGCGATTTCAACTTCCTGCAGCGCGTCTTCCACAAGCTGCTCATGAACTACGCGTGGTGGATCAACCGCAAGGACACGGACGGCAACAACGTCTTCGAAGGCGGCTTCCTCGGTCTCGACAACATCTCCGTGTTCGATCGCTCGCAGCCGCTGCCGGCGGGCTTCCGCTTGAAGCAGAGCGACGCGACGGGCTGGATGGCGATGTTCGCCCTGAACATGACGATGATGGCGCTCGAGCTCGCCGCCGCGGATCGCGATTACGAGGAGGTCGCGATCCAGACCTACGAGCAGTTCATGGCGATCGCGAACTCCATCGCGGGCAACAACGGCACGGGGCTCTCGCTGTGGGACCCCGACGGCGGCTTCTTCAAGGATCTCGTGCTCGCGCCCGACGGCCGCCACTATCGCATCGACGTCTATTCCTGGGTCGGCCTCATTCCGATCTTCGCCTGCGAAGTGCTCGACGAGCGCCTGCTCGCGAACGTGCCGCGCTTCAGGGCCGTGATCGAGCAGCACGTCGGCGGGCACTTCCAGGGCCACTGGTACGTCTCCGCCTGCCCGGGCCGCGTCAACGCGCGCGGCGAACGCCTGCTCGCACTCGTCGACGAGGACAAGCTCGTACAGATCCTCGCCCGCGTCCTCGATGCCGGGCAGTTCTTCTCGCCCTATGGCGTGCGCAGCGTCTCGCGTGTCCACGCCGGGTACCGCAGTCTCGGCAGCATTCCCGGGCTCGGCGAGACGACGATCGAATACGTGCCGGGCGAATCGAACTCGGGCCTGTTCGGCGGCAATTCGAACTGGCGCGGTCCGGTGTGGATGCCGACGAACTACACGCTCGTCCAGGCGCTCGAGAAATTCCATCGCTTCTTCGGCGAGACGCTGAAGATCCCCGTGCCCGAGCTCGGCGGGCGTCCGTGCACGCTCGGCGAAATCGCGACGCTGATCGCCGAGCGTCTCGTCGACATCTTCCGCCGCGACGCGCAGGGCCTGCGGCCGGTGTTCCCCGCCGACAGTCCGCTGCAGCACGACCCGGCGTGGCGCGATCTGCTGCTCTTCCCCGAGTACTTCCACGGCGAGACGGGGCAGGGTCTCGGCGCTCAGCACCAGACCGGCTGGACCGGGCTCGTCGCGAATCTCGTGATGCGACGCTATCGCCGCGACATCCCCGAGATCTGGCGCGCCGCGCCGCATGCCGCCGCCGCGGAGGTGCGTCATGCAGGCTGAGGCGCATCAGAAGGCCAGCCGGCTCGCGATCGCGACGCTGTATGCGAGCACGGTGTTGCAGGGGCTCACGCTCGTGAGCTATCCCGCGCTCGCCGGCGTGCTCAGGACGACGGTCGGTCTCGACGACGCGCAGTACGGCGCGAGCTTCCTGCCGCAGGTCGTCGCGACCGCGCTCGCCGCGCTCGGCGGCGGCGCGCTTGCGCGGCGGCTCGCGCTGCGCCCGGTGCTTGCACTCGCGCTCGTGCTGAACGCGATCGCGGAGCTGCTCCTCGTCGCGAGCGGCGTCTGGCCCGCGGCAGGCTTTCCGCTCGTGCTCGCGGGCACGGCGAGTCTCGGTCTCGGCTTCGGACTCTCCGCCGCACCCCTGAACGCCTTGCCCGGCAGGCTGCTGCCCGCGCGCCGCGAGTCCGCGCTCGTCGCCGCGCACGCCGGCATCGGCGCCGGGCTCGCGCTCGGACCCGTGCTCGCCGCGGCGCTCGCCGCCGCAGGCCGCTGGCAGCTCCTGCCGGCCGGACTCGCGATCGCGGCGTCGCTCCTCGCGCCTGGCGCGCTCGTCGCGCTGCCGCGGAGCGACGACGCGCCGGCACGGACCGCGCGCGCAGGCCGTTCACCCGCAGCCACCGGTGCGTTCTGGCTGCTCGCCGCGACGGCGGTCGTCTACGCCCTCGCCGAAGGCACGTTCAGCGGCTGGGCGGTGATCTATCTCAGCGAGGATCGCGGCCTCGGCGGCGCGAGCGCGGCGCTCGGCCTCACGGCGTTCTGGACGGCGCTCGTCGCCGGCCGTATCGCGGTCGCCGCACTCGTCGAACGTCTCGGCACGCTCAGGCTCTGGCTCGCGCTGCCGCCGCTCATGATCGCGGCCTTTCTCTGTCTGCCGCACGTGCGCACCGCAGCCGGAGGCGTGCTCGCCTTCGCGCTCGCCGGCTTCGCCTGCTCCGGCTTCTTCCCGCTGACCGTGGCGCGGGCGGCGGCGCGCTACCCGGACGACGTCGCCGCGGTGTCCTCGCTGCTGGTGGCCGCGCTCATGCTCGGCGTCGGGCTCGGCAGTTTCACCGTGGGTCCGCTGCGCGCGGCGCTGCCGCTCGCGGATCTCTACGAGCTCGCGGCGCTCTATCCGGCCCTCGCGTTCGTGCTCGCGCTCGCGAACTGCCGCGCGCCTTCCGTCCGCCTCGCCCTGGAGCGCGCGCGATGAATGCGCCGACCGAAGCGGGGATCGTCTGCCCGGTGTGCGGCGGACACAACGCGCCGGATGCCGTGTTCTGCGCGAACCCGGCGTGCCACAAGGCGCTCGGCGAATTCCGTTACGTGCAGGAGGAAGTGGCACGCGGCGCGTCCGGTCTGCAGCGTCTCGCCGAGCGCGTGGCGGCGTGGGTCGGGCATCCGCATTTCGTGCTCGTGCACCTCGCGGGTTTCGCGCTCTGGTCGCTCGTGAATTCCGGGACGTTCGGCGCGGCGCTCGTCTTCGACGGGTATCCGTTCGGGCTGCTCGGCATCATCCTCGCCATCGAGGCGGTATTGATCACGAGCCTGCTGCTCATCAGCACGGCGCGCGCCGACGCCTACGAGCACAAGCGCGCGGAGCTCGAATACGAAGCGAACATCGCGTCCTACCGTCTGCTGCGACGGCTCGACGCGGATCTCGGCGCGCTGCAGGAACGTTTGCACGCGCTCGAGAACGGCGTGCCGGCGGCGCGTGAACAGGATTCCGGCGCCTGACGGCGCCGGTGGGACGCGACTGCGTCCGCATGACCCGTGACCACTCTCAACACACTGTCAAGGAGACCTCTCATGTCCAAAGCAAGAAACCTCACCGGCCTCGCGATCGCCACCGCCGCGGCCGCACTGTTCGCGTCCACGGAGCTCTTCGCCGCCGCCGAAGCGGGTGCGAGCTCGGAAGCGATCGTGCACTGCCACGGCATCAACGCCTGCCGCGAGCGCGGCAACTGCAAGTCCGCCGACAATCAGTGCAAGGGCCATAACGCCTGCAAGGGCAAGGGCTGGACTGCGACGACCTCGGCGCAGTGCGAGAAGCTCGGCGGCACGGTGATCGCGGATTGAACCCGCGAACCGGAAGCCCGGTGAGTCCGGTGTCGCGGCAGCGGCATCGGCCTCGCTCGCAAGCGCGTGCAGGCCGCATCGCAGGCCCGGATCCGGGCTGCGGGCTCGGCCTGCGCAAGGATCACTACGACGACATCCTGGCCTCGCGGCCGGCGGTCGACTTCTTCGAGATCATCACGGAGAACTATCTCGGCGCGGGCGGCGTGCCCTGGCATCATCTCGAGCGGATCCGCGCCGACTATCCGATCGTCATGCACGGCGTGTCGCTGTCGATCGGCGGCACGGACCCGCTCGATCGCGCGTATCTCGGCGCGGTGCGCGAGCTCGCGGCGCGGCTCGACGCGCCGTGGGTCTCCGATCATCTGTGCTGGACCGGCGTCGGCGGCCGCAATCTCCACGATCTGCTGCCCGTGCCGCTGACCGAGGCGGCGCTCGATCACGTGGTCGCGCGTGTCGGCATCGCGCAGGATCTGCTCGGCCGCCGGCTCGTGCTCGAGAACGTCTCTTCCTATGTGCGCTTCACGGAGGCGGACATGACGGAATGGGAGTTCCTCGCCGCGCTCGCGGAACGTGCCGACTGTCTGCTGCTGCTCGACGTGAACAACGTCTACGTGAACGCCGTGAACCACGGCTTCGATCCGTATGCCTATCTCGCCGGCATTCCGCGCGGGCGGGTGCAGCAGTTCCATCTCGCCGGCCACACGAACCACGGCGCCTACATCATCGACACGCACGACGAGCCCGTCGTCTCCGCGGTGTGGGAGCTCTTCGGCGCAGCCGTGGCGCGCTTCGGGCCGGTGCCGGCACTCCTCGAACGCGACGACAACATTCCGCTGCTGCCGGTGCTGCTGGAGGAGCTCGCGCAGATGCGGCAGCTCTGCGCGGTCGCACATCCGCGCGAGGACGCCGCATGAACGCGCTGTGCACGCTCCAGCACGCGTTCCAGGCCGCGGTGCTCGGCGCTGCGGACACGGACGCCTGGACGGGACCCCCGGGTGCCGGCATGGCGGTCTACCGGCATGCCTATCGCGCGCGGCTCGGCGAAGTGCTCGCGCTCGAATTCCCGAAGCTCGCGGCCTGGCTCGGGCCTGCGGCCTTCGAACGCCTCGCGGACGCCTATGTCGACGTCCAGCCGTCGCGGCACGCTTCCGTACGCGATTTCGGCGCTGAGTTTCCGGCCTTCCTGGGCCGGCAGGCGGACCTGCCGGAGCGCCGGCGTCGTGCGGCGCTCGCGCGTTTCGAATGGGCGCTCGGCGCCGTCTTCGACGCCCCGGATGCCGCGGCGATCACGCCGGAGCGCCTCGCGGCCCTGCCGCCGGCCGACTGGGCGGGACTGCGGCTCGGCCTCGTCCCGGCGTTGCGGATCTGCCGTTGCGAGCCCTGCATCCCGGCCCTGTGGCAGCGCCTCGAGGGCAGGGCACCGGCGGAGCTGCCGGCGGCGCGCACGCGCGTGGCGCCGCACCTCGTCTGGCGAAGCGGTACGCGCGTCCGGTTTCGCGCGCTCGCGGACGACGAGGCGGTCGCGCTCGGTCTGCTCGCGCGGCGCCGCCGGCTCGCCGCGTTCTGCGAGGCGTTGGCGAGTCGTCTGCCCGGGGCGCCGGCTGCCGCGACGGCGGCCCGTCTGCTGCGCCGCTTCGCCGTGCTCGGCATTCTCGCCGCGCCCGCTGATCCGCGTTGACCGGGCGACCTGCTAGACTCGCCGGCCCCGACCGAGGAAGGCCCCGCCCGTGCAGTTCGTACTCGAAGCCCAGGACGGTCTGGCCCGCGCCGGCCGCATGACTTTCGGGCGCGGCCTCGTCGAGACGCCGATCTTCATGCCGGTCGGGACGTATGGCACGGTCAAGGCGATGGCCCCGGAGGATCTCGTCGAGCTCGGCGCGCAGATCATCCTCGGCAATACCTACCACCTCATGCTCCGGCCCGGCCCGGCGGCTCTCGAGCGGCTCGGCGGCTTGCATCGGTTCATGCATTGGGAGCGCCCGATCCTGACCGATTCCGGAGGCTTCCAGGTCTTCAGCCTCGGGGATCTGCGGAAAATCGAGGAAGCGGGCGTGACGTTCCGCTCGCCGATCAACGGCGACAAGGTCTTCCTCTCGCCGGAGATCTCGATGGACGTGCAACGCGCGATCGGCTCCGACATCGTGATGATCTTCGACGAATGCACGCCTTATCCGGCGACCGAGGACGAGGCCCGGCGCTCCATGGAGCTCTCGCTGCGCTGGGCGGCGCGCAGCCGCGCCGCGCACGGGGAGAACCCCGCGGCGCTGTTCGGCATCGTGCAGGGTGGCACCTACGCCCATCTGCGCGGGGCCTCGGCGGCGGGTCTGCTCGAGATCGGCTTCGACGGGTACGCGATCGGCGGGCTGTCGGTCGGCGAGCCGAAAGAGGACATGTACGCCATGACGGAGACGACGGCGGCGCTGCTGCCGAAGGACAAGCCGCGCTATCTCATGGGCGTCGGGACGCCGGAGGATCTCGTCGAGGGCGTGCGGCGGGGCATCGACATGTTCGACTGCGTGATGCCGACGCGGAACGCCCGCAACGGCCATCTGTTCACGTCCGAGGGCGTGATCAGGATCCGCAATCAGATGCACCGCGAGGCCGACGTCCCGCTCGATCCGGCCTGCCGCTGCTATACCTGCCGCAACTACTCGCGCGCCTATCTGCACCACCTCGACAAGCAGAACGAGATCCTCGGCGCACGCCTGAACACGACCCACAACCTCGCGTTCTACCTCGATCTCGTGCGGCGGATGCGCGCGGCGATCCGGGCCGGCACGTTCGCGCGCTTCGCGGCCGATTTCCTGGCCGCGCGACGGCCGGATCCGGGTCCGTGAGGATTCCGCCCGGCCATGTGGCATACTACGCGCCGCTTTTCGCGGGGGTATCCATGAATTTCCTGATCGACAACGCCTGGGCCCAGGAGGCGCCGGCTGCGCAGCCCGCCGGCCAGAGCTCGTTCTTCATTCTGCTGGCCGTCACGTTCCTGTTCTTCTACGTGATCGTCATCCGGCCCCAGATGAAGCGCCAGAAAGAGCATCAGAAGCTGCTCTCCGGCCTCTCGAAGGGCGACGAGGTCGCGCTCAGCAGCGGCCTGCTCGGCCGGCTCACGGAGGTCGGGGACAACTATCTCAAGGTCGAAATCGCGAAGGGCGTCGAAGTGAAGGTGCAAAAGAGCGCCATCTCCGCCGTCCTGCCGAAGGGAACGCTGAAGGAGGCATGAAGCCTCCCGCGTCCCGTCCATCCGCCCCTTCCAACCGGAATCGCCGTAACCCATGAACCAGTATCCGCTCTGGCGCTATCTCTTGGTCCTCGTGGTGACGCTGGTCGGCGCCATTTATGCGGCGCCGAACCTCTTCGGCACCGATCCCGCGATCCAGATCTCCGCGCAGCACTCCGAGCCCGTCGACAAGCTCCTGCAGGAGAAGATCGAGGCGGCGCTCAATGCGGCGAACATCGAGCCGAAGCGCGTCGAGCTCGCGAACAACCACCTCCTGTTCCGCTTCGCCTCCGACGCCGATCGCGGGCTGGCGATGACGAAGATCGGCGAGACGATCGACGGCACGAAGTACACGCCTGCGCTGAACCTCGCCTCGGCGACCCCGGAGTGGCTGCGCTGGTTCGGCGCGAAGCCGATGTACATGGGGCTCGACCTCCGCGGCGGCGTGCACTTCCTGATGGAAGTCGACACGAACGCGGTGCTGCGGCAGGTCGAGGATCTGTTCATGTCGGAGCTGCGCACGAAGCTTCGCGACGAGAAGATCCGTTTCCGCAACGTCGAGCGCGCAACGGGCGGCGGGCTCACGCTGTCGTTCCTGAACGATCAGGCGAAGGCGCAGGGCGTCGAGATCATCAAGCGGGAGTTCCCGAATCTCGACGTGAGCGATACCTCCGGCGATTTCGCCATCGCGCTCACGCCGAAGCCCGAGTTCCTGAGCGAGGAACGCAAGAAGGCGGTGAAGCAGAACCTCACGACGCTGCGCACCCGCATCAATGCGCTCGGCGTCGCCGAGCCCGTCATCCAGCAGCAGGGCGACAGCCGCATCGTCGTCGAACTGCCCGGCATCGAGGATTCCGCGACGGCGAAGGACCTGCTCGGCGCGACCGCGACGCTCGAATTCCACATGGTCGATGTCAACGCCGATCCGACCGCCGCGAAGGAA
The DNA here is from genome assembly GCA_016209015.1 of Gammaproteobacteria bacterium. Taxonomy (GTDB): domain Bacteria; phylum Pseudomonadota; class Gammaproteobacteria; genus JACQWY01. Next base: position 193,090 of record JACQWY010000021.1, read on the forward strand.
GGCAAGGTCGCACCGACCTCGAAGCTCTATCTCGAGCGCAACGGGACGCCGGTCGTGCTCCAGAAGCACACGCTGCTCACCGGCAAGTCGATCATCGACGCGACCTCGGGCATGGAGCAGACGACGGGCCGTCCGGCCGTCTTCATCACGCTCGACGGCGAGGGTGCGCGCACGTTCGCCCGGGCGACGCGCGATCAGATCGGCAAGCCGATGGCGGTCGTCTACATCGAGACGAAGAAGGGCAAGGTCGACGAGAAGGTCATCAACGTCGCGACGATCCGCGACGAGCTCGGCAAGCGCTTCCAGATCACCGGCCTCGGCAGCACGGAAGAAGCGCACAACCTCGCGCTGCTGCTGCGCTCCGGCGCGCTCGCGGTACCCATCGACATCATCGAGGAACGCACGATCGGCCCGAGCCTCGGCCAGGCGAACATCGATCGCGGCCTGCACTCCTGCGTCGTCGGCTACATGGCGGTCGTGATCTTCATGCTGTTCCGCTACAGGACCTTCGGCCTCATCGCGAACCTCGCGCTCGCGCTGAACGTCGTGCTCCTCGTCGCGCTGCTCTCGATGCTGCAGGCGACGCTGACGCTGCCGGGCATCGCCGGCATCCTGCTCACTGTCGGTATGGCGGTCGACGCGAACGTGCTCATCAACGAGCGCATCCGCGAGGAATTGCGCAACGGCAATTCGCCGCAGCAGAGCATCAACGCCGGCTACGAGCGCGCGTTCGGCACGATTCTCGACTCGAACGTGACGACGTTCATCGCGGCGATCGTGCTCTTCAGCTTCGGCAGCGGCCCGGTGAAGGGCTTCGCCGTCGTGCTCTCGCTCGGTATCGGCACCTCGATGTTCACCGCCGTCACCGGCACCCGCGCCGTGGTGAACCTCGCCTACGGCCGCCGTCGTCTGACCAAGCTTTCGGTCTAGTGTAGGGAGCGAACCGAACCATGAGCGCTATGCCGAGAACCCATATCGATTTCATGAAGTGGCGAAAGGTCGGCCTCGTGCTGTCGACCGTCGCCAACCTCATCGCGCTGATTTCCCTGTTTACGCAAGGGCTGAACTACAGCATCGAGTTCACGGGCGGGACGGTCGTCGAGCTCGCCTACAAGCAAGCGCCGGATCTGAACGACATCCGCGAGAAGCTCGCGCACTCGCCGTTCGGCTCGAGCATCGTGCAGAACTTCGGTTCGCCGCAGGACGTGCTGCTGCGCCTGCCGCCGAGCCACGACAAGAACGCGAAGCAGGCCTCGGCCGCGGATTTCACGACGGAGCTCATGAAAGTGCTGCCGCCGGGCGCCGAAGTCCGGCGCGTGGATTTCGTCGGTCCGCAGGTCGGCGAGGAGCTCGCGGAGCAGGGGATCATGGCGACCGCCATTGCGCTCTTCGGCATCCTGATTTACGTCATGGCGCGCTTCACGTTCAAGTTCTCGGTCGGCGCGATCGTGGCGACGGTGCACGACGTGCTCGTGATCATGGGCTTCTTCTCGATTTCGCGGATGAACTTCGATCTGACGGCGCTCGCCGCGGTGCTCGCGATCCTCGGCTACTCGCTGAACGACACGGTCGTCATCTTCGACCGTATCCGCGAGAACTTCCGCAGCATGCGCAAGGCCGAGCCGATCGAGATCATGAACGTCTCGCTGAACCAGACGCTCTCACGCACCATCACGACGCACCTCGTCACGCTGATCACCGTGCTCTCCCTCGTCTTCCTCGGCGGCGAGATGATCCGCAGCTTCTCCATCGCGCTCGTGATCGGCATCTTCGTCGGCACCTACTCGTCGATCTACGTCGCGAGCGCGATGACGCTCGCGCTCGGCGCCTCGCGCAAGGATCTCCTGCCCGTGCAGAAGGAAGGCGTGGCCATCGACGACCGGCCGTGAAGCTCGGCCTGGTCGCGGACCAGGGCATCACGCACGCCGCCGCCGCGTTCGCTGAATTCGGGACCGTCGCCCTCCGCGAGGGGCGGCGGATCACGAACGCCGATCTCCGCGACTGCGACGTCCTCCTCGTCCGCTCCGTCACCCGCGTCGACGAGGCGCTGCTCGCCGGCACGCCGGTGCGCTACGTCGGTTCGGCCACCGCCGGCATCGATCACGTCGATACGGCGTATCTCGATGCCGCCGGCATCGCGTTCAGCGCCGCGCCCGGCTGCAACGCCCGCCCGGTCGCCGAATACGTGCTCGCCGCGCTGCTCGCCTGGTCGCTCGACAGCAGTCGGGCACTCGCGGGGCTCACCGCCGGCATCGTCGGTTGCGGCCACGTCGGCCGCACCGTCACGCAACTCCTCGGCGCGCTCGGCGTGCGCTGTCTCTGGAACGATCCGCCGCGCGCGGCGGCCGAAGGCGCGGGCGGTTACGTCGACCTCGACACCGCGCTCGCCGCCGATCTCGTCACGCTCCACGTGCCGTTGACCCACGCCGGCCCCTGGCCGACCGCGCAGTTGCTCGGCGCGCGCGAGCTCGAACGGCTCCGGCCGGGCGCGCTGCTCGTCAATGCCGCGCGCGGCGGCGTCGTCGACGAAGCGGCACTGCACGCGTTGCTCGATCGGCCCGGCGCGCCGCGTCTCGCGCTCGATTGCTGGCAGGGCGAGCCGCGCGTCGATCGCGTGCTCGTCGACCGGGCGTTCCTCGCCACGCCGCACATCGCCGGCCACACCATCGAGGCGCGGACGCGCGCCACCGCCATGCTCCACGGCTGGCTCGCCGCGGCGTTCGGCCATGCGCCGCGCTGGCAGCCGCCGGCCGATCCGGCGCCGCGGCGCGTGAACCCCGTGCCAGGGGCCGATCCGCTCACGGCCGCCGTTTTCGCGGCCTGCGATCCGTCCCGCGACACCGCGCGCTTCAAGGCCGCTGGCGCGGATTTCGACGGTCTGCGCCGGCTGATCGGCGAACGCCGCGAGTTCGCCCATTACCTCGTTGCCAGCGCCGGGATCGCGCCGGATACTGTCGCCTCGCTCGCCGCGCTCGGGTTCGCGATCGATTAGGGAAGCTCTGAAAAAGTCCGTCCTGGACTTTTCAGAGCACGGTCGGCAAGAAGCGTGGTTCTTACCGACCTTACGTAAACAATGGCTTACGCCACTGTTCACGGCGGCACGTCCATGTGCCGCAGAAAGCTCTGAACTTATTCAGAGCTTCCTTAGGCGGGCGAAGCCGTATTCGCCGCGCCCGGCTGCTGGGGCGGCACGTTATTTCGAGGTTGTCATGTCCACGCTTGAAATCGGTACTCCGTACACTCCCGCCGCGACGCGCGTGCTCCTGCTCGGCTCCGGCGAGCTCGGCAAGGAAGTCGCGATCGAGGCGCTCCGCCTCGGTCTCGAGGTCATCGCCGTCGATCGCTACGCGCACGCGCCCGCCATGCAGGTCGCCCATCGCTCGCACGTGATCGACATGCTCGACGGCGACGCGCTCGAGGCCGTCATCCGCGCCGAGGAGCCGGCGTTCATCGTGCCGGAGGTCGAGGCGATCGCGACCGAGCGGCTGCTCGAACTCGAGGCCGCGGGCTTCCACGTCGTACCCACGGCGCGCGCCGCGCGGCTCACCATGGATCGCGAAGGCATCCGTCGTCTCGCCGCGGAGGAGCTCGGCCTGCCGACCTCGCCCTACGAGTTCGCGGGCAGCGAAGCCGAGTGCATCGCCGCCGTCGGGCGCATCGGCACGCCCTGCGTCATCAAGCCGGTCATGAGCTCCTCGGGCAAGGGGCAGGTCGTGGTGAAGAAGCCGGAGGACGCCGCCGCGGCGTGGGCGAAGGCCGTCGCCGGGGGCCGCGCCGCGAAGGCGCGCGTGATCGTCGAGGGCTTCGTGGAGTTCGATTACGAGATCACGCTGCTCACCGTGCGCCACGCCGGCGGCACGAGCTTCTGCGATCCGATCGGCCACGTGCAGATCGACGGGGACTACCGTGAATCCTGGCAGCCGCAGACGATGTCGGCGCAGGCGCTCGCGGGCGCGCAGGACGTCGCGGCGCAGGTCACCGCAGCGCTCGGCGGGCGCGGCATCTTCGGCGTGGAATTCTTCATCAAGGGCGACGCGGTGTTGTTCAGCGAGGTCTCGCCGCGTCCGCACGATACCGGCATGGTGACGATGATTTCGCAGGACCTCTCGGAGTTCGCGCTGCACGTGCGCGCGATCCTGGGATTGCCGATCCCGAACATCCATCAGCGCGGTCCTTCGGCCTCGGTCGCGATCCTCGGCACGGGCGAGGGCGACGATCTGCGCTACACCGGGCTCGCCGCCGCGCTGACCGCGCCCGACACCGAGCTCCGGATCTTCGGCAAGCCCGAAATCCACGGCAACCGCCGACTTGCGGTCGCGCTCGCCCGTGATACAACGACCGTCGCGGCCCGGGCCAAGGCCCACGCCGCCGCCGCGGCGCTCGGCATCGCGGTCGGGAAGGCTGTCTGAGGCGGCGCGGGTGAGCGATCTCGATCGCGCGCTGAAGTTCTACTGCGACGTGCTCGGGATGAACCTCTTGCGGCGCAAGGACTACCCCGAGGGCCGCTTCACGCTGGCCTTCGTCGGCTACGGCTCGGAGACCAACAACACCGTGCTCGAGCTGACGCACAACTGGGACACGAAGGCCTACGAGCTCGGCTCCGCCTACGGCCACATCGCGATCGGCGTGAAGGACGTCTACGCGACCTGCGACGCCATCAAGGCCGCCGGCGGCAAAGTGGTGCGCGAGGCCGGCCCGATGAAGGGCGGCACCTCGGTCATCGCCTTCGTCGAGGACCCGGACGGCTACAAGGTCGAGATCGTCGAAGACGTCCCGAACATCGGCTGAACCGCGCACCCCGGCCGGCCCGCCGCGGCGGGCCGCCCTTCCTCTCCGCCCGTACGCCGCCGGTGCCGTGCACGGCGGCTTTGTGCTAGATTTCGCGCCCGGCTTCCGGCGCCGGGGCCGGCCGGGCCGGATCGACGGCCGGGCGGGCCGGTCTTTGGGGGACAGAGGACATTCCGATGAAGCGCTATTCCTACATCGCCGTGGTCGCGCTGGCGATGCTGTGCGGGGCGGTCGCCGCGCGTGCCGCCACCGATCCGCTGGAGATGATCAAGACGACGACCGAAGCGGTCACGACGCGTGTCGCGAAGGAAAAAGAGGCGCTGCGCGCGGACCCCGGCAAGACCTACGAGCTCGTGTCGGAGCTCATCTTCCCGAGCTTCGATTTCTCGACCATCGCGCCGTTCGTGCTCGGCGCGGAGCAGTGGAAGGCCGCCGACGAGGCGCGCCGCAAAGCCTTCGTCGAGCAGTTCCGCAAGCTCATGGTGCGGACCTATGCGACCGCGCTCCTCGAGTACTCGGACCATCCGATCCGCTATCCCGAGGGGGCGGACGTGAAGGACGGCACGGCCTTCGTGAAACAGGAGATAGTGCAGCCTGGCGGCACCCCGATGGTGGTGAGCTACCGGCTCAGCAACAAGACCGGCGAGTGGCGCGTGATCGAAGTCGTGGTGGACGGGGTCGCGCTGATGAAGACCTACCGCGGCTCCTTCCAGGGCACGGTGCAGGAGAAGGGCCTCGACGGTCTGATCGCCGATCTGACGACGAAGAACGCCGAGCTCGACAAATAGTGCGCTCCGCACCGCCCCGCGGCCCGGACCGCCCGGCCCCGGCCCGTGTAATGCACCCGGTCCGGGGGTAACATGATGCTCAACCCGGCCGCGCCGCCCGGCGCCGCCCCCAGCCCAGACGTGGACCAATGACTACAGACGACATCAAGACGCTCATCGAGACCGGGATCGCCGGCGCGACGGCCCTGGTCGAGGGCGACGACGGCGTGCATTTCGCCGCCCGGGTGATCGCGCCGGCGTTCGCCGGCCTCTCGCCCGTGAAGCGTCACCAGCTCGTGTACGCCACGCTCGGCGACCGCATGCAGCGCGACCTCCACGCCCTTTCGATCCAAACGTTTACGCCTGAACAGTGGGAAGAGGCGAAGAACTTCAAGACGCTGTGAGCTGACCGCCTCTACGACATGGACAAACTCATCATCCAGGGCGGCGCCAAGCTCCACGGCGACATCCGCATTTCCGGAGCGAAGAACGCCGCACTGCCGATCCTCGCCGCGACGCTGCTCGCCGACGGGCCGGTGACGATCGGCAACGTGCCGCATCTGCACGACATCACGACGACCATGGAACTGCTCGGCCAGATGGGCCTCGAGCTGACCGTGGACGAGAAAATGAACATCGAGGTCGATGCGAGCACGATTCGAGAATTCTTCGCGCCCTACGAGCTCGTGCGCACGATGCGCGCCTCGATCCTCGTGCTCGGGCCGCTGCTCACGCGTTTCGGCCGCGCCGACGTCTCGCTGCCCGGCGGCTGCGCGATAGGCTCGCGCCCCGTGAACCTGCATCTGCAGGGACTCGCCGCGATGGGCGCGGATCTGACGGTCGACGGTGGTTACATCCGCGCGAGCGCGAAGCGCCTGAAGGGCGTCGATCTCGTGATGGACCTCGTCACCGTGACCGGCACCGAGAACCTCATGATGGCAGCGACGCTCGCGAAGGGCGTGACCGTCATCCGCAATGCCGCGCGCGAGCCCGAGGTCGTCGATCTCGCGAACTGCCTCATCAGCATGGGCGCGCGCATCGAAGGCGCGGGCACGGACACGGTGCGCATCGAGGGCGTCGACTCGCTCTCCGGCACGACCTACGAAATCCTGCCCGACCGCATCGAGACCGGCACCTACCTCGTCGCCGCGGCCATGACCGGCGGCAACGTGCGCCTGAAGAACACGCGTCCCGAGCTCCTCGAGGCCGTGCTCGCGAAGCTCAACGAAGCGGGCGCTGCGATCACGACCGGCGAGAACTGGATCGAGATCGGCATGAACGGCCAGCGGCCGCGCGCGGTCAGTATCCACACCTCGCCCTATCCCGGCTTCCCGACCGACATGCAGGCGCAGTTCACGGCGCTGAACTGCATCGCCGAGGGCACGGGGGTCATCACCGAATCGGTGTTCGAGAACCGCTTCATGCACGTGCTCGAGCTGCAGCGCATGGGCGCGCAGGTCAAGGTCGAGGGCAATACCGCGATCACGACCGGCGTCGATTACCTGAAGAGCGCGCCGCTGATGGCGACGGATCTGCGCGCCTCGGCGAGCCTCGTGCTCGCGGGCCTCGTCGCGCGCGGCGCGACCGAGGTCGATCGCATCTATCACATCGATCGCGGCTACGAGACCATCGAAGAAAAGCTGTCGAACCTCGGCGCGCACATCCGACGCGTCCCGAGTTGAGGCGGTAGCGCCATGCCCGCCGCCGCTGCCGACGAGCTCGTCGTCGCCGTCTCCAAAGGCCGCATCCTGAAGGACGCGCTGCCGCTGCTCGCCGCCACCGGCATCGTGCCGGTCGAGGATCCCGAGCGCTCGCGCAAGCTCATCCTCGACACCTCCGTGCCGGGCATCCGCCTCGTCGTGATCCGCGCGACGGACGTGCCGACCTACGTCGAGTACGGCGCGGCCGACGTCGGCATCGCCGGCAAGGACACGCTGCTCGAATACGACGGCGACGGCTATTACGAGCCATTGGATCTCGGCATCGCGAAGTGCAAGCTCGTCGTCGCCGGCCGGCCCGAAGCCGCGACGACGACGGCGCGGCTGCGCGTCGCGACGAAATACTCCGCCGTCGCGCGGCGCTGGTTCGCGGAGAAGGGCGTGCAGTGCGAGGTGATCAAGCTGTACGGCTCGATGGAGCTCGCACCGCTCGTCGGGCTCGCGGATCTGATCGTCGATCTCGTCGATACCGGCAACACGCTCAAGGCGAACGGCCTCGTCTGCCTCGAGCACATCTGCGAAGTGAGCTCGCGGCTCATCGTCAACAAGGCGGCGCAGAAGACGAAGCACGCGCGCATCGCGCGGCTCATCGCCGATCTGAGCCGGGCGATCGGCGCCGGCACATGATCGCGGTCATCACGCGGCTCGATACGTCCGAGCCGGGCTTCGAGGCCGGGTTCGAGCGTCTGCGCACGGGTGACGAGGACGCGCTCGCCGACGTCGGGACGGTCGTGCGCGATATCGTCTCCGCCGTGCGGAAGCGCGGGGACGCGGCGCTCCTCGAGTACACGAATACGTTCGATCGCCGGACCGTGCAGAACGCGGCGGAGCTCGAGATCCGGGATCTCGCGCCGTATGCGCAGGCGATTGCCCCCGGGCTGCGCGAGGCGCTCGCCGATGCCGCGGCGCGCGTCCGTGCCTATCACGAGAAGCAGAAGCAGGATTCCTGGCAGTACACCGAAGCCGACGGCACGGTGCTCGGCCAGCAGGTCACGCCGCTCGATCGCGTCGGCGTCTACGTGCCGGGCGGCAAAGCGGCCTATCCCTCGTCCGTGCTCATGAACGTCATCCCGGCGAAGGTCGCCGGCGTCGGCGAGGTGGTGATGGTCGTGCCGGCGCCCGAGGGCCACGTCGAGCCCGTCGTGCTCGCCGCCGCCCGCATCGCGGGCGCGGACCGCGTGTTCACGATCGGCGGGGCGCAGGCCGTGGCCGCGCTCGCCTGGGGCACGGCGACCGTCCCTGCGGTCGACAAGATCGTCGGTCCCGGCAATCTCTACGTCGCGACCGCGAAGGCCCAGGTCTTCGGCAAGGTCGGCATCGACATGATCGCGGGTCCGTCCGAGATCCTGATCATCTGCGACGGCGGTACGGATCCCGACTGGATCGCCATGGATCTCTTCTCGCAGGCCGAGCACGACGAGCAGGCGCAATCGATCCTGCTCTGTCCGGATGCCGCCTACCTCGACGCCGTCGCGGCGAGCATCGCGAAGCTCCTGCCGCAGATGCCGCGCGCGGCGATCATCGAGAAAGCGCTCGCCGGCCGCGGCGCGCTCGTGAAGGTGCGGGACCTCACTGAAGCCGCCGCGCTCGCGAACCGCATCGCCCCCGAGCATCTCGAGCTCTCGGTCGGCGCGCCGCGTGAGCTGCTGCCGCTCATCCGCCACGCCGGCGCGATCTTCCTCGGCCGCTACACGGCGGAAGCGCTCGGCGACTACTGCGCCGGACCGAACCACGTGCTGCCGACCGCCGGCACGGCGCGCTTCTCCTCCCCGCTCGGCGTGTACGACTTTCAGAAGCGCTCGTCCATCATCGAATGCTCGGCCGAAGCGGCCGCGCGTCTCGGCCGGGTCGCCTCCGCGCTCGCCCGCGGCGAGGGCCTCGTCGCGCACGCCCGCTCGGCGGAATACCGGGACACCTGAGCCCGCTCTCCGGCCCCTTCGTGCGGCCGTTTCACCGCGCCGCCGCCCGATTTTTTGGTGCTATAATCGCCGCCGGTTTGTGGTCTTGTCGAAACTTGTAGCCGACCCCCTCGTGACTCAGCGGCGGCGGGCACCGGCGGCACACCGCCCGCAGGCTCTACGTACTCAGGCACCACACGCAAGAAGATTTTGGGGATCAAGCGAAAACTCTGCGCATCCTCCCGGCTCCGTTGCGGGCCAGAATGCGGCCGAATTGATTTTGAAGAGGAGTAGAGCGATATCATGAGTGATAACGCCGTCGACACCGGCAGGCGTCAGTTCCTGACCGGCACCGCCTCGGTGCTGGGTGGAATCGGAGCCTGCTTCGCCGCCGTGCCGTTCATCGCATCGTTCCAGCCGAGTGAGAAGGCGAAGGCGATCGGTGCACCGGTGGAAGTGGATATCAGCAAGCTCGAGTCGGGCCAGCGCATCATCGCGAAATGGCGCGGCAAGCCGGTGTGGATCGTCCGCCGCACGCCGGAGATGATCGAAGCGCTCAAGAAGCCGCTCGCCGGGCAGCTCCGCGACCCCGAATCCAAGGAGTCCGAGCAGCCGAAGTACGCGCAGAACGAAATGCGTTCGAAGAACCCCGAGCTCCTCATCCTCGTCGGCATCTGCACCCATCTGGGTTGCTCGCCGACCTTCCTGCCGAGCCCCGATGCCGCGGGCGTCGGCGAGAACTGGCGCGGCGGATTCTTCTGCCCCTGCCATGGTTCGAAGTTCGACCTCGCGGGCCGCGTTTTCACCGGCGTCCCGGCGCCGACGAACCTGCCGGTCCCCCCCTACAAGTTCCTGAACGACACGCGGATCCTCATCGGCGAGGATGATGGAGGCGCGGCATGAACGCCATCGTGAAGCAATTGACGGGCTTGCGGGACTGGGTCGACGACCGCTTCCCGCTGATGACGCTCTGGAACGACCACATGGGCGCTTACTACGCGCCCAAGAACTTCAACTTCTGGTACTACTTCGGCGTGCTCTCGCTCGTCGTGTTCGTGATCCAGATCCTGACCGGCATCTGGCTCGTCATGAGCTACAAGCCGGACGCGACGCTCGCGTTCGCTTCCGTCGAGTACATCATGCGCGACGTGAGCTGGGGCTGGCTCATACGCTACATGCATTCGACGGGCGCCTCGGCGTTCTTCATAGTCATCTACCTGCATATGTTCAGGGCGCTGCTCTACGGCTCGTTCAAGAAGCCGCGCGAGCTGATTTGGATCCTCGGCATGTTCCTGTATCTCGCGCTCATGGCAGAGGCCTTCATGGGCTACCTGTTGCCCTGGGGTCAGATGTCCTACTGGGGCGCACAGGTGATCATCTCGCTGTTCGGCGCGGTGCCCGTCATCGGCGGCTGGCTCTCCGAGATGATCCGCGGCGACTACGTCGTCTCCGACATCACGCTGAACCGCTTCTTCTCGCTCCACGTCGTCGCGCTGCCCTTCGCGATCGCGGGCCTCGTCGTGCTGCACATCATCGCGCTGCACGAAGTCGGTTCGAACAATCCGGACGGTGTGGAGATCAAGAAGCACAAGGACGAGAACGGCCATCCGCTGGACGGCATCCCGTTCCATCCTTACTACAGCGTCAAGGACAGCGTGGGTGTGGTGGTGTTTCTCATCCTGTTCTCGATGGTGCTGTTCTTCATCCCCGAGTTCGGCGGCTACTTCCTGGAAGACAACAACTTCTTCCCGGCCGATCCGATGAAGACGCCGCTGCACATCGCGCCGGTGTGGTACTTCACGCCCTACTACTCGATCCTGCGCGCGAACACCGTGAACTTCTTCTTCGTGCCGGCGAAGCTGTGGGGCGTCATCTTCATGGGCCTCGGCGTCATGATCTTCTTCCTGCTGCCCTGGCTCGACCGCAGTCCGGTGAAGTCGATCCGCTACCGCGGCGGCCTGTTCAAGGGTGCACTCGCGATCTTCGTCGTCGCGTTCGTGATCCTCGGCTACCTCGGTGCGCTGCCGCCGACTCCGGGACGCAACATCATGGCCCAGATCTGCACCGTGATTTATTTCTTGTTCTTCCTGCTGATGCCCATCTACACGAAGCTCGACAAGACCAAGCCTGTTCCTGATAGGGTGACCCACTGATGCGCCGCCTGATTACCCCCATACTCGCCCTGGTCGTCGCGCACGGTGCCTGGGCCAACGAAGGCCCCGCGCTGCAGGATGCGAACGTGGATCTCCGCGACACCGCCTCGCTGCAGCGGGGAGCGAAGTTCTTCGTGAACTACTGCGTGAGCTGCCATTCGGCGAGCTTCATGCGCTACAACCGTGTCGCGAAGGACCTGGGCATCCCCGAGAAGGCCGTCGCCACCGACATGATGTTCACGACGGACAAGATCGGCGAGACCATGCAGGTCGCGATGAAGCCGGCCGACGCGGAGAATTGGTTCGGGGTCGTGCCGCCTGATCTCTCGGTCATCGCGCGTGCCCGCGGCGCCGACTGGATCTACACCTTCCTCCAGAGCTTCTACCTCGATCCCTCGCGGCCGACCGGCGTGAACAACGTCGTGTTCCCGAGCGCGGCCATGCCCCACGTGCTGTGGGAGCTCCAGGGCGTGCAGCGCGCCGTGTTCAAGAAGGAGAAGAACGCGGAAGGCAAGGAAGTGGACGTGCTCGAGCGCCTCGAGACCGCCGTGCCGGGCAGGCTGACCGATGCCGAGTACAAGCAGACCGTACACGATATCGTGAACTTCATGGTGTACATGGGCGAGCCAGCGAAGCTCGTCCGCTACAAGGTCGGCGCCTGGGTCATCGCCTATCTGCTGGTTCTGCTCGTCGCCGTCTATGCAATGAAGAAGGACTATTGGAAAGACGTGCACTGAGCAGTCCATTGCAATGACAGCGCTTGCCAACAGGCGGTCGATCATGACGCTCTATGCCGATGCGACCGACCCCGTGGGCCACGCTGTACGCCTCGTGCTGGCGGAGAAGGACATCAACGTCGAGATCCAGTTCGTCAATCACGAGACGAAGCCCGAAGACCTCAACGACCTCAATCCCTACCACGAGATCCTGACCCTCATCGATCGGGATCTCGTGCTCTACGATCCCCAGATCATGCTGGAGTACCTCGATGAGCGGTATCCGCATCCGCCGCTCATGCCGGTCGATCCGGTTTCCCGCGCGAACAACCGTCAACTCCGCTATCGCGTCACGCGTGACCTCTACGCGGCGGTGGACGACATCGTCGGTGACGACGCCGCCGCCGCCTCGAATGCGCGGCGGGTGATCCGGGACAATCTGATGGCGATCGCGCCGATTTTCTCCCGGCATACGTATTTCCTTACCGAGGAGTACTCGCTCGTGGAATGCTGTTTCGCCCCCCTGCTGTGGCGGCTCGACCACTACGGGATCAAGCTCACGCCGCAGGCGAAACCCCTCATGCGCTACGCCGATCAATTGTTCGCGCGCGAGGCTTTCCGGACGTGCCTGTCACCCTTCGAAAAGACCCTACACCGCTGAGCCGCGATCGGGCTGTGCGCGGGGAGCCCCGCTGCCGATACGCTGGAAGGCAACGTACCAGGTGAATGACATGACCATGACCTCCTCGAAACCGTATCTGCTCCGCGCGATCTACGAGTGGATTCTCGACAACAAGCTCACCCCGTATCTGCTCGTCGACACGAAGGACGAGCGCGTCGTGGTGCCGACGCAGTTCGTGCGCGACGACAGCATCGTGCTGAACGTCTCGCCGGGCGCGGTGCGCAACCTGGAGCTCGGCAATGAATATGTGATGTTCAGCGCACGCTTCGGCGGCGTCGCGCACGACATCGTGGTGCCGATCTCCTCGGCGCGAATGATCTACGCGAAGGAGAACGGCCGCGGCGTAGTGCTCCCGGACGATGCCGATGCGCCGACGCCGAGCAATGCGGGCGCGGACGGCGACAGCAAGCCGACGCCGCCGGCCCCGCCCGCGCCGGGCAAGGCGAGCCACCTGAAGGTAGTGAAGTAGGAGGAGACGGCGCGCGTCGCGGTACAGGAATGTGCCGCTTGAACAGTGGCGTAAGCCATTGGTCAGGTAAGGTCGGCAAGAACAACGCTTCGTGCCGACCGTGCCCTGAAAAGTCCGGAACGGACTTGTTCAGAGCGTCGTCAATTCGAGGTCGGCGCCGGCGTCGCCTGGTTCGGATATTCGAACAGCTTGACGACCTTGCGCACGGGCGAGAGGCCCGCGACCACGTCGGCCACCGCGTCCGCGGTCGGCTTGTCGAGGAAGCCCAGCAGGTAGACCACGCTGTTCTCGGTGACGACCTTGATGCGCGAGGATTCCAGGTTCTTGATCGACAGGAGCTTGGCCTTGACCTTCGTCGTGATGAGGCCGTCGTTCGTGCGCACCATGCCCGAGGTCGGCTGGCCGATGTCGATTTCGTTGTAGACGTGGCGGACCTTGGCGATGCGCGAGACGAGGTCGGCGGCGCGCGCCTTCAGGTCCTCTTTCGGCGCCTGCCCGGTCAAGAGCACCATGCCGTTGTAGCTCGTCACCTCGATGTGCGTGAGCTTGTCGAGCACATCGTCGGCGTTGAACATGTTGTGGGCCTTGATTTCGATGCCCTGGTCGTCGATGACCGTGCCCGTCGTGCGCGGGTCGTTCGCCACGGCGGCGCCCGTCGCCGCACCCCCGATGACCACACCGGCACAGCCGGAGAGGCCCGTGAGGGCGCTTGCGAGGATCAGATTCAAGAACAGGACGGTGGAGGTTCGCGTCATGAGTATTGGCCTCAGCTAACTGGTCCGATGAGGTGGTCGTCGATCAAGTCGCACAGACAGTGGATCACCGTCAGATGCACTTCCTGGATGCGGGCGGTCGAACTGCTCGGGACGCGGATTTCGACGTCCTGCGGTGTGAGGCTGCGCGCGCACTGGCCGCCGTCGCGCCCGGTCACGAGCACGACGAGCATGTCCTGGTCGTGGGCCGCGTCGACCGCTTCGAGGACGTTCACCGATTCGCCGCTCGTCGTGAACGCGAGCAACACGTCGCCAGGGCGACCCAGCGCACGCACCTGCTTGGAGAAGATGTCCGCGAACTGGTAGTCGTTGGCGATCGAGGTGACGGTCGAGGCGTCGGTGGTCAGCGCGAACGCCGGCAGACCGGGACGTTCGCGTTCGAAGCGGTTCAGCATCTCGGAGGAGAAGTGCTGCGCATCGCCCGCGGAACCGCCGTTGCCGCACGTGAGGACCTTGTTGTTGCGCATGATGCATTCGAGCAGCAGCGAAGCTGCGCTCACGATGGAGGGCGCGAGCACTTCGGCACAGCGCGTCTTCAGCGCGATGCTGTCTGAGAACAGGCTCTGCACTCGGGTCAAGGGGTCGCTCATGGGCTGGTGATTTCTCGAGGCCGGCGGCTGAATTGCGGTGAATTATGCCGAAAACGCATCTTTAATCCAGTCGATCGCGAGCGGTTTCGCCTCACCCGTGATGCCGATCGCATCGAAGCGGCAGGGACGGTTGCCGTACTCGGGCGCGCCGCCGAGAAACCATTCCGCGGCCTTGATGACGCGTCCGCGCTTGCGGCCGGTCACCGATTCGAGTGGAGAGCCGTAACGTGAGGAGTGTCGATAGCGCACTTCCACGAAGACCAGCGTCTCACCGTCCTCCATGACCAGATCGAGCTCGCCGAGGCGGCATCGGAAGTTGCGCGCCACGAGCTTGAGTCCATGGGCGAGGAGATAGCGCTCCGCTTCACGTTCGTATCGGTTGCCTTTCGCGATCGAGTTCATGCGTCCTGCATCCTGTCCCGCACGCATCCTGCCGCGGGCTATGCGCTATTGACTAGAGACCGGCGGCCCGGCACCGAGTTCCTCCGGCACGCCGCCGCGGAAGCGCGCCCAGATCGGGTCGCGATGCACGCCGCCGCCCGTGTCCATCCAGAGCTGCCCCGTGGTCCCCGCGAGTCGCATGCCGTGCTGAGCCTTGAGCTGCGCGAGATAGGGCAGCAGACGATAGGCGTCGATGCCGAAGGCGAAGAGCCGCGCATATTCGCGCTGACGATCGCGCCACACGGTGTCGACGGTCGTTTTCAAGCGCTCGCCGCCGCGTCTGAACAGCCACGGCATGTCGGCGAAGCTCACGCCGTCGAGATCCTGATCCGCGCTCGCGTTGACGTTGCCCGTGAACACGTGCGAGGTCGCATAGACCGGGACGTCGTTGGCGTGGAAATAACGCAGCTGCGGCAGGATCTGGCGTGCGTCGATCGGATAGGCGGCCAGGAAGATCGCGTCGACGTCGTTGCGCCGGCGGGGCTGGAATTCGATCTTCCGCTGCGTGATCCGGCGCAGCGCCGCAGCCCGCGCCTCGCTCTCGTCGACGCCGAAGATCTGTTTGACGGCCGCGGCGTAGCCCTCGACTTCCTGCGAGAAGCGAATGGTGCCGAGCAGCCTGCCGCCGTCCGTCTGCCATTGCGTCGCGAACGCGGCTGCGACGCGATCGCCCCAGCTGTTCGCGGGCACGATCGCGACGGCGTGCGAGAGTCCGTCGGCACGCGCGCGCTGCGCGGCGGCCGCGGCCTCGTCCTCGGGCCGGAGGCTGAACTGGTAGAGCGCGGCGCCTTCGCCTTGCGCGCTCTGGTCGCTCGTATTCAGCGCGAGTACGGGCGCGCCCCGGTTCGCGCGCTTCGCGAGCGCTTCGACCGCGGCTTTCTCGAGCGGCCCGACGACGAGGCTCGCGCCTTCCGCAAGCGCTTTGTCGAACGTCTGATTGATCCCCGCCGGTGTCGTCGGATACAGCGCGACGGGCGGGCGGGAGGGGCCGCGCGGATCGGCGTACCACGCGGCGAGGAAGCCATCGCGGATCGCCTCCGACAGCCCCGCGAGCTGGCCTTCGAACGGCAACAGCAGCGCGATCTGGCGCGGCGTGGCGAGCAGACGCTCGCTCTGCTCGACGAGCTCGCCGATCAGGAGCTCGTTCGCGGGATGATTCGAATACTGCTTCTGCCAGGCGTCGATGGCCGCACCGAATGCCGCCGCGTCGCCGGCCTGCTTGCGATAGATCTCGAGCAGCGCCAGCCAGCCTGCGGCGTGCGGGCTGCCGGTCGCCGCGACCGCCGCCGGATCGGGATCCTGGACGTGGTTCAGCGCGGTCCAGATGGCCTGCGTGAGCTCGCCGCGCCGCGCCGGCGGCAGGGGAGCGGTCTCAGCCCCGAGCAGTGCGCCCGCGGCTTCGCCCCAGCGCGCCGCCTGGAGCGCGGCGCGGCCCTTGAGGCGCAGGGACAGTCCCCGGACATAAGGCGTAGAATCGCCCGTCCCGAGCGCGGACAGGCGGGTGAGCGCGCCGGCAAAATCGCGGGCCTGTTCCAGGCGGGCCGCGGCGAGCAGGCCGTGGAGACGGGCGGCCCCGGGGTCGCTCGGAACCTGCGGGGGCAGCGTGATGGGCGCGGCGGGATCGAGGTCTGCAGCGATGAGCGCCGCCGTCAGGCGCGCGCGTTCGGCGAGGGCGTCGGCGCCGGCATTGCCGAGCCGCGCGTAGTCGGCCGCTGCCGCGGCGAAATCGCCTGCCGCGAGTTTCGCCTCGGCGCCGGCCAGGGCATCCTGGCGGACGGCCGGTCGTTCGGCGACGAGCGTCTGCTCCGGCGTACAGCCCGCGACCGCGAGGACCAGCGCGAGTCCGGGCACGAAGCGGCTCACGGCGCTGCCGACTTTCAGATTCAATGACATGCCGGCGAGAGTATCGAGTTCCATGGTAGAGGTGTCAATCGAACGGCCGGCCATCTACGTGGTGGCGACGCCGCTGGGCAATCTCGGGGATCTGAGCCCTCGGGCCGCCGCAGTGCTCCGCAAATCGGACCTGATTCTCGCGGAGGACACCCGTCACAGTCGCAAGCTCCTTGACCACATCGGCGGCAGCTCTGCAGCACTCGCCGCCATGCACGAGCACAATGAGCGCGACATCGCGGCCGGGCTCGTCGCCCGCATCGCGGCGGAGCGGCTCGCGGTCTGCGTCATCACGGATGCCGGGACGCCCCTCATCTCCGATCCGGGCTTTCCCCTCGTCGTCCAGGCGCTCGAGGCCGGACTGCCGGTCCGGCCGGTGCCGGGGCCCTGCGCACTCGTCGCGGCGCTGTCGGTCTCGGGACTCGACACGACGCGCTTCCTGTTCGAGGGCTTCCTGCCCGCGAAAGCGCATGCCCGTGAAGAACGTCTGACGGTGCTCGCCGGCATGCCGCACACGACCGTGTGCTACGAGGCGCCGCATCGCATCCTCGGCACGCTCGAGGACGTGGTCCGGATCGTGGGCAGCGCGCGTCCGATCGCGCTTGCGCGCGAGCTCACGAAGCTCTACGAGACGGTCTATCACGGGCCGGCCGGCGAAGTGCTCGCCGCGGTCCGGCGCGACGCGCACGGCACGTACGGCGAATTCGTGCTCGTCATCGGCCCGGGACCGGAGCAGGCGCCCGACGAGGCCGAGGCCCGCCGCGTGCTGACCGTGCTGCTCGGCCGGTTCTCCCGTCGCGATGCGATCGACGCGGCCACGGAAATCCTGCGCATGCGCCGGAATCAGCTCTACGCGCTGTCGCTCGAGCTCGCCCCCGAGGCCTGAGCGGCCCGCGGCCGTTGCAATCGCCCGGCGCCGATCGCAGACTGCGCGCGGCGAGTCGGCCGGGTGGTCGCTGGGGCGGGCTCCACCCGCCCTGGAGGAAAGTCCGGGCTCCGCAGGACAGGGTGCCAGGTAACGCCTGGGGGGCGAGAGCCCACGGAAAGTGCCACAGAAAATATACCGCCTGGCGCGCGAGCGCCCGGTAAGGGTGAAATGGTGCGGTAAGAGCGCACCGCGCCGGCCAACGCCGGTGGCAGGGTAAACCCCACCCGGAGCAAGACCAAATAGGGAAGCATGTCGCGCGAGCGGCGAGGCGTGGTCCGCGCCCGCTTCCGGGTAGGTCGCTACAGGCGCACGGCGACGTGCGTCGCAGATGAATGATCACCACGCCGGCAACGGCGATACAGAACCCGGCTTACAGGCCGGCTCGCCCCTTCTCATCCGCGATGGTCCGAGGTGCCACAGAGTTCACCTGCTTTCTTAGCTCTCACTGGTATCCGGCTGATATTCATCCCGATCTTTTTCAGCCCGACTCGGCCCGTCGCGACCGTCCGCAGCCCAAGCTAAGTCCCTGTTGCACAAGCAAGATTTCGCTCGGATTTCCTTGACAGCTTTCGGCGCGGCTCCGTATAGTTCCTGCTTGTGGGGAAAAGTGGGAGAGAGTGGCGAAGCAGCCACGATTTCGCGCTGAAAGTGCCTCATCGAGGTTTGACTCGAGCGGGTGTGTCACGCACCCGTTCCTCAGCAGCCAGGGCCAGCAAAGCGTGTTTAGAGGCTTCAGTTCCGTCAGCATCGATGCGAAAGGCCGGATGGCGATCCCCGCCCGGTTCCGCGAGCAACTGACGCAACGGGGCACGAACCAGCTCGTCGTCACCCTCAATCCCTGGGACAAATGTCTGTGGCTCTACCCGCTGCCGGAATGGCAGGCGGTCGATGCCAAGCTCCAGCAACTCTCCGACTTCGACAAGCAGAGCCGGCGCACGAAGCAGGTCATCCGCGGCTATGCGAACGACTGCGTCTGCGACGGGCAGGGGCGCGTGCTCCTCCCGCAGGAGCTCCGCGACTTCGCCGGCATCGACAAGCGCGCCGTCGTGCTCGGGCAGGGCAACAAGTTCGAGATCTGGGAGGAAGGCCTGTGGGCCGCGCAACGCGACGAGTGGCTGCAGGGCGTCGGCGCCGAGGATGCCCCGGCCTCTCCGATCCTCGGGTCGCTGTCCTTGTGAGGGGAGCGCGGCATTGCACACGCCGGTCATGCTCGCCCAAACCCTGGAGGCGCTCGCCGTCGCACCCGCGGGCTTCTACGTGGACTGCACGTTCGGTCGCGGCGGACACTCCCGTGCGATCCTCGAGCGCCTCGGCCCCGAGGGCCGTCTGCTCGCCTTCGATCGCGATCCGGCGGCCTGCGCGGCCGGAGTTGAACTCGCCGCCGATCCCCGTTTCGAACTCATCCATGAGCGTTTCTCGCATCTCGAGGCCGTGCTCGCCGCGCGCGGCAGACTCGGTACGGCGAGCGGCGTCCTGATGGATCTCGGAGTCTCCTCCCCGCAGCTCGACGACCCCGCACGCGGTTTCAGCTTCAGTGCCTCCGGTCCCTTGGACATGCGGATGGATCCTTCGCAGGGACCGTCGTGTGCGGACTGGCTGAATCAGGCGAAGCAGACGGACATCGAGAACTGTCTGTGGGAATACGGCGAAGAGCGTTTCTCCCGCCGCATCGCACGCGCCATCGTCGCGGCGCGCAGCCGTGCCCCGCTGCAGACGACGGGCGAGCTCGCGGCGATCGTCGCCGGCGCGGTGCCGCGCCGGCCGGCGCGCATCCATCCGGCGACGCGCACGTTCCAGGCGCTGCGCATACTGATCAACGACGAGCTCGGCGAACTGCGCGCCGGGCTCGCACAGGGCACACGTGCGCTCGGCGTCGGCGGGCGCTTCGTCGTCATCTCGTTCCATTCGCTCGAAGACCGCATGGTGAAACGCTACTTCCGCGATCTCGCCCGCCCGCCGGAACCGCCGGCGCTGCCCGCGGAGTCGCCGTTCCGTCTCCTGCAGCGCAAGCCCGTGACGGCGGACGAGGCCGAGGTCGCGGCGAATCCGCGCGCCCGGAGCGCGAATCTCCGCGCCCTGGAGCGTGCGGCATGACGCAGTACCTGATCGCCGCCGCCCTCGGCCTCGGCATCTTCTTCAGCGCGCTGCAGGTCGTCGAGAACCGCTACGAGAGCCGGCGGCTGTTCATCGAGCTGCAGGAGCTGCACAAGCACAAGGACGATCTCGATCAGGAGTGGAGTCAGCTCCTGCTCGAGCAGGGCACGTGGGGCGCGCACGGCCGGGTCGAGGAAATCGCGCGCAGCAAGCTCAACATGACCCTGCCGGCGCCGGACAAGGTCTACCGGGTGAAATCGTGAAGCGTCTGCAGCTCGGGGATCTCGCGCTCCGCCGCGGCATCGTGTTCGCGGCGTTCGGGCTCGCGGCCGCCATCCTGGCCTGGCGTGCCTTCGATCTGCAGATGACGAACCGCGAGTTCCTGCAGGAGCACGGCGACGCCCGCTATCTGCGCACCGTCGAGACGGAAGCGCATCGCGGCATGATTACGGATCGCAACGGCGAGCCGCTCGCGATCAGTACGCGCGTGAACTCGGTGTGGGCGAAGCCCGGCGAGCTCATGGCGAACAAGCAGGAGTGGCCGCGCCTCTCGAAGCTGCTCGAAATGAACACAGAGCAGTTGAAGGCCCTCGTCGAACCGCGCCGCGGTCGCGAGTTCCTCTATCTGCGCCGTCAGGTGCCGCCGGAGACCGCGCAGCGCCTCGAGGCGGCAGGCATTCCCGGCATCGGCCTCGTCAGCGAATATCGCCGCTACTACCCGACCGTCGAGGTCGCGGCGCATCTGCTCGGCTTCACGAACGTCGACGATCGCGGCCAGGAAGGCGTCGAGCTCGCGTTCGACGACACGCTGCGCGGCACGCCCGGCAAGAGCCGCGTCATCAAGGATCGGCTCGGCCGCATCGTCGAGCACGTCGACAACATGCGCCTCGTGCAGCCGGGCCGCGACATCGCGCTCAGCATCGATCGCCGCGTGCAGTACGTCGCCTATCGCGAGCTGAAGCGCGCGGTGCAAAAGCACGGCGCACAGGCCGGCTTCATCGTGATCCTGGATATCGAGACCGGTGAGATCGTCGCGCTCGTCAATCAGCCATCCTACAACCCGAACAATCGCAGCGACCTGAAGGGCAGCCAGTCGCGCAATCGCGCCGTGGTCGATCTCTTCGAGCCCGGTTCGACGATCAAGGCGTTCACGATCGCGGCCGCGCTCGAGTCCGGCCAGTACACGCCGAAGACGCGGGTCGCGACCGAGCCCGGCATCTTCAAGCTCGGCCGTCACGTGATCCGCGACGTGCACAACTACGGCAATCTCGACGTCTCGGGCGTGATCGAGAAATCGAGCAACGTCGGCGCGGCGAAAATCGCGCTGTCGATGGAGCCCGAGCTGTTGTGGAAGATGTACACGAGCGTGGGCTTCAGTCAGCCGACCGGCGTCGGGATGCCGGGCGAGGCGGGTGGGCGGCTCGCGGACTTCCACAATTGGCGCGAGATCGAGCACGCGACCCTCGCGTTCGGTTACGGCATCTCGGTGACGGGCCTGCAGCTCACGCGCGCTTACGCCGCGCTCGCTGCCGACGGCGTGCTGAAACCCGTGAGCATCCTGAAGCAGACGAAGGCGCCGGAAGGCGTGCGCGTGATGTCCGCGAAGACCGCGCATGAAGTGCGCGACATGCTCGAGCTCGTGGTGACGAGCGGCACGGCGAAGGCCGCGGCCGTGCCGGGTTATCGCGTCGCGGGCAAGACCGGGACGGTGCACAAGCTCGCCGCCGACGGTTACGCGGAGGACGACTACCTCTCGCTCTTCGCGGGTTACCTGCCGGCCTCGGCGCCGAAGCTCGTCGCGCTCGTCGTGATCGACAATCCGCAGGGCAAGGACTATTACGGCGGCCTCGTCGCCGCACCGGTATTCGCTGCCGTCATGCAGGATGCCGCGCGGATCCTGAACCTCACGCCGGACGCCTATCCGGCGGACGGCGATGATCGCGTGCGCATGGCGGCGTGGGGCGAACCGCAACCCGCGAAGATCGCGGACAACCGGCGATGATGGCGGCGATGGCGAACGACGGTATCGCGCTCTCGACCTTGCTCGCAGGTATTTGCACGGTGCCGGCGCAGTTCGACCGCGCCATCACGGGCCTCGCGCTCGACAGTCGGCGCGTAGTGCCGGGCGATTGCTTCTTCGCGCTCGAGGGCACTGCCGCGCATGGCGTGACGTTCGCGCGCGCCGCGGTCGCCGCCGGCGCGCGCGTGGTGCTCGTCGAGGACGTCGACGTGTTGCCGGCACTCGACGTGCCGGTGCTGAAGGTCGAGGGTCTGGGCGCGCAGGTCGGCGTCGTCGCTTCGCGCTTCTTCGGCGCGCCGAGCGCCGCACTCGACGTCGCCGCGATCACGGGCACGAACGGCAAGACGACGGTCGCGCACGTCGCCGCGCAGGCGCTGTCGCTGCTCGGCGCGCGCTGCGCCTATCTCGGCACGCTCGGCTACGGGCTCCTCGACGCGCTCGCGCCCGCCGGCATGACGACGCCCGATCCGATCAGCTTCCAGCGCGAGCTCGCGCGGGCGCTCCGCGAGGGTTGCGTCGCCGTCGCCTGCGAAGCTTCGTCGCACGCGCTCGCGCAGGACCGGCTCGCGGGCACGGCAATCGAGTTCGCGGTGCTGACCGGTTTCGGTCACGATCATCTCGATTATCACGCGACGAGCGCGGACTATGCGGCAGCGAAGAAGCGTCTGTTCACGGCACCCGGCATCTCGCACGCGATCCTGAACTGCGACAGCGCGCTCGGCCGCGAAATCGCCGCGACCATTCCCGACGCGCTGACGCTCTGGACCTACGGCCTCGCACCGCAGACCTCCGTGCCGGCTCATGCGCGCCGCCTGTGGGCGGAGTCGATCGAAGCCTCGCCCGCCGGCACGCGTATCGCGCTCGCCACGCCTTTCGGCCGCGGTCACATCGCGAGCCGGCTGCTCGGCGACTTCAACGTCGAGAACACGCTCGCCGTGCTCGGCATCCTGCTCGCGCGCGGCACGCCGCTCGTCGACGCCTGCGCAGTGCTCGGCGAGATCCGGCCCGTGCCGGGCCGCATGGACACGTTCGGCGGGGGCAGTGCGCCGCTCGTCGTCGTCGACTACGCGCACTCGCCGGACAGCCTCGCGCGCGTGCTGACGACGCTGCGCGCCGCGCAGCCCGCCGCGCTTTCCTGCGTGTTCGGTTGCGGCGGCGATCGGGATCGCACGAAGCGCCCGCTGATGGGCGAGCTCGCCGAGCGGCTCGCCGATCGCGTTATCGTCACCGCCGACAATCCGCGCAGCGAGGACAATGCCGACATCGCGCGTGAAATCCTCCAGGGCATGCGCAAACCGGCCGCGGTGCGCGTGATTCACGATCGCGAAGCCGCCATCCGCACCGCCATTGCCGAGGCCGCGCCGGGCGAGATCGTGCTCGTCGCCGGCAAAGGTCACGAGCGCGAACAGGTCGTCGGCGGTGAAGTGCGCGCGTTCTCGGATCAGGCCGTCGTCGCGGCGGCCCTCGCGGAGCGCGGCCATGATTGAGATGACGCTCGCCGCCGCCGCCAGCGCCGTCTCCGCCGTGCTGCACGGCGCGGACCGGCCGTTCTCGGGTGTGAGCACCGACACGCGCACGCTGGCAGCGGGCGAGCTCTTCGTCGCGCTGAAGGGCGATCGCTTCGATGCGCACGATCATCTCGCGGACGCCGCGGCCCAGGGCGCGGCGGGCGCGCTCGTCGCGCGGCGCCAGCCCGTCGACATCGCGCAACTCGAAGTCGCGGACACGCGCCTCGCGCTCGGCCGGCTCGCCGCCGCCTGGCGCGCGTGCTTCGCCGTGCCCTGCGTCGCAGTGACCGGCAGCAACGGCAAGACGACGACGAAGGAGCTGCTCGCGGCGATCCTGCGCCGCCAGGGCGCCGTGCTCGTCACGGAAGGCAATCTCAACAACGACATCGGTGTGCCGCAGACGCTGTTCCGCCTCGGCGCCGGACACCGCTGCGCCGTGATCGAAATGGGCGCGAACCACGCCGGCGAGATCGCCTATCTCTGCACGCTCGCGCGTCCCGACGTCGCGCTCGTCACGATGGCGGGGCCGGCGCACCTCGAAGGCTTCGGCTCGCTCGCGGGCGTGGCGCGTGCGAAGGGCGAGGTCTTCCAGGGGCTCGGCGGCCGCGGCACGGCGGTCGTGAACGCGGACGATGCGCACGCGCCGCTGTGGCGCGAGCTCGCGGCCGGCGCGCGGATTCTCGACTTCGGTTTCACATCCGGCGCGGCAGTGCATGCCGAGGACTTCGTGCAGCGCCCGCTCGGCGAAGGCAGCACGTTCACGCTCGTCACGCCGCAAGGCCGTGCGCCGATGGCACTGCCGCTCGACGGCCGCCACAACGTCATGAACGCGCTCGCCGCCGCGGCTTGCGCCGTCGCACTCGACGTGCCGCTCGTCGAAATCGCCGGCGGCCTCGCGAGCTGCGCCGGCGTGAAGGGCCGTCTGCAATTGAAGGCCGGCGTGAACGGACTCGTCGTCGTCGACGACACCTACAACGCGAATCCGGCCTCGCTCGAGGCCGCGCTCGCCGTCCTCGCGTCGCGGCCCGGTCGCCGCTGGCTCCTGCTCGGCGACATGGGCGAGCTCGGCCCGGACGGCGCGGAGCTCCATCGCGAGGCCGGTCGGATCGCGAAGCGTCTCGGCATCGAGCGTCTGCTCACGCTCGGCGAGCTCTCGACGTTCGCGGACGAGACGTTCGGCGCGGGCGCGGCGCATTTCGCGAGCTGCGAGGAAGCCGTCGCGGCGATCCGCGAGGCCGCCGCGCCGGACGTGACGCTGCTCGTGAAGGGCTCGCGCTTCATGCGCCTCGAACGCGTCGTCGCGGCACTCGACGCCCGGGGGCATCGCACATGCTGATGTTCCTGACGGAATGGCTGACGCACTTCGACTCGGGCTTCCGGGTCTTCCAGTACCTCACGCTGCGCACGATTCTCGGCACGCTGACGGCGCTGTTCATCGCGCTCATGATCGGCCCGCACATGATCCGCGCGCTCGTCGAGCGCCAGATCGGCCAGACCGTGCGCGACGACGGTCCGCAGACGCATCTCTCGAAGGCCGGCACGCCGACCATGGGCGGGCTCCTGATCCTGGTCTCGATCGCGATCAGCACGCTCTTGTGGGGCAATCTCGCAAATCGATTCGTGTGGATCGTGCTCGTCACGACACTGCTCTTCGGCGCGATCGGCTGGGCCGACGATTTCCTCAAGCTCTCGCGCCGCAACCCCAAGGGCCTCTCGGCGGGTCAGAAGTATTCCTGGCAGTCGCTCGCCGGCATCGGCGCCGCGGTCGTCCTGTTCGCGACCGCGCAATCGCCGGCGGAGACCCAGCTCATCGTGCCGTTCTTCAAACAGGTCGCGCTGAACATGGGCTGGTTCTACCTCGTGTTCACCTACCTCGTAATCGTCGGTTTCAGCAATGCCGTGAATCTCACCGACGGTCTCGACGGCCTCGCGATCCTGCCGACCGTGCTCGTCGCCGGCGCGCTCGTCGTCTTCGCCTACGCGACCGGCAACGTGAACTTCTCGCACTATCTCGGCGTGCCCTATGTCGCAGGCGCCGGTGAGCTCAGCGTATTCTGCGGCACCGTCGTCGGCGCGGGCCTCGGCTTCCTGTGGTTCAACACCTATCCCGCGCAGGTGTTCATGGGCGACATCGGTGCGCTCGCGCTCGGCGCCGCGCTCGGCATCGTCGGCGTCATCGTGCGCCAGGAGCTCGTGCTGCTGGTCATGGGCGGCGTATTCGTGATGGAGACCGTGTCGGTGATCCTGCAGGTCGGCTCCTACAAGCTGACCGGCAGGCGCATCTTCCGCATGGCGCCGCTGCATCATCATTTCGAGCTGAAGGGCTGGCCGGAGCCGCGCGTGATCGTCCGCTTCTGGATCGTCACCGTGATTCTCGTGCTCACCGGGCTCGCGACCTTGAAGATCCGCTGACGTGACGGGCCGCGCGCAAATCATCGACCACGACGCCGCGCACTGCGGGCTCGATACCCGGCCGACGATCGTCTTCGGCATGGGCAAGACCGGCCTGTCGTGCGCGCGCTTCCTCGCCGCACGCGGCGAGCATGTGATGTTCGTCGATACGCGGAGCGCGCCGCCCGCGCTCGCGGCGATCCGCGAGCTGCTGCCGGCTGCTGTGACGCATTGCGGGCCGGTCGCAAAGGACGCGCTGCTCGGCGCCCGCCGCATCATCGTGAGTCCCGGCGTGCCGCTCGATCATCCCGCGCTCGTCGCGGCCGCGGCGTGCGGCATCGCGATCGCCGGCGACGTCGAGCTGTTCGCGCAGGCCGCGCGGGCACCGGTGATCGCGATCACCGGCTCGAACGGCAAGAGCACGGTCACGACGCTCGTCGGCGAGATACTCGCGGCGGACGGCAAGCGCGTCGCGGCCGGCGGCAACCTCGGCACGCCGGCGCTCGATCTCCTGAGCGACCCGGAGCCCGACTGCTACGTGCTCGAGCTGTCGAGCTTCCAGCTCGAGACGACGCACTCGCTCGCCGCGCGTGTCGGCGCGATCCTGAACGTGAGCCCCGATCACCTCGATCGTCACAAGAGCCTCGAGGCCTACGCCGCGGCGAAGGCGCGCGTCCTCAACGATGCTTCCGTCGCCGTGCTGAACGCCGACGATCCGATCGTTGCGGTGCTCGGCGGCCGTGCGCGCTCGACGCTCACCGTGTCGCTGGAACCGGACGCGCCGGCGAACTACGGCGTCGTGACACGGCTCGACGGCCTCTGGCTCGCGCAGGACGGCGAGCCCGTGCTCGCCGTCTCCGAGCTCGGCATCAAGGGCCGCCACAATGTCTTCAACGCGCTCGCCGCACTCGCGCTGACCGATGCCGCCGGCGCCGCGCGCAGCGCGCAATGCGCCGTGCTGAAGCGCTTCCAGGGCCTGCCGCACCGCTGCAACCTCGTCGCGGAGAAACTCGGCGTCACCTGGTACGACGATTCGAAGGGCACGAACGTCGGCGCCTCGGCCGCCGCGATCGCCGGCATCTTCGCCGATCGCCAGGGCGTCCTCATCGCCGGCGGACAGGGCAAGGGCGCGGATTTCGCCGAGCTCGCCGCGGCGCTGCCCGATCGCGTGCACACCGTCGTGCTCATCGGCGAGGACGCAGCGCGCATCGCGGCCGCCATCGGTACGCTGGCGGCCGTGCGTCACGCGGGTTCGATGCGCGAGGCGGTGGCGATCGCGGCGTCGGCCGCGCGCCCCGGCGACGCGGTGCTGCTCTCGCCCGCCTGCGCGAGCTTCGACATGTTCGACGACTACGAGCATCGCGGACGGGAATTCGTCGCCGCGGTCGCCGCGGAGCTCGGCTCATGAGTCAGGCGGTCGCCCAGCTCGAGATGAAACGCGCAGCGCCGGAAGCGAGCCTGCCCGTCGACCTCTGGCTCGTCTGCGCCGTCGCCGCGCTCGTCTCGCTCGGACTCGTGATGGTGGCTTCGGCGTCGATTTCGATCGCCGCGCGCCAGGATGGCGGCGGGCTCTATTACTTCTGGCGCCAGCTCGCCGCGATCGGGCTCGGCACGCTCGTCGGCGCCGTGGTCGTGCGGACACCGCTCGCGACGCTGCAGCGGATGAGCACGCTGTGTCTGCTCGCGGCGTTCGTACTGCTCGTCTCCGTGCTCGTGCCCGGACTCGGCCGCGAGGTGAACGGCTCCATGCGCTGGGTGCGCCTCGGCACGCTCACGATGCAGGCCTCGGAGCCGGTCAAGCTCGCGATCGTCATCTACGTCGCCGGCTACCTCGTACGCCACGCCGATCAGGTGAAGAGTGAATTCATCGGCTTCATCAAGCCCATCGGCGTACTGACGCTCGTCGCCGGCCTGCTCCTGCTCGAGCCGGATTTCGGCGCGGCCGTCGTGCTCTTCACGACGGTGCTCGGCATGGTGTTCATGGGCGGCGTGCCGCTGGCGCGATTCTTCTCCTGGGGCCTCGCGGCGCTCGCCGCGCTCGCCTCGATCGCAATCCTCGCGCCGTATCGCATGAAGCGCCTGATGACCTTCATGGATCCCTGGTCCGATCCCTACAACACGGGCTTCCAGCTCACGCAGGCCTTGATCGCGTTCGGCCGCGGCGAGTGGACGGGCGTCGGCCTCGGCAACAGCGTGCAGAAGCTTTTCTACCTGCCGGAAGTGCACACCGATTTCATCTTCGCGGTGATCGGCGAGGAGTTCGGTCTCGTCGGGACGGTGAGCGTGATCGCGCTGTTCCTGTTCCTGGTCTGGCGGATCTTCCACGTCGCCGCGCTCGCGGAACGCGCGGGCCAGAGCTTCGCGGCCTACGTCGCTTACGGCGTCGGCCTCCTCGTCGGCATCGAGGCCTTCGTGAACATCGGCGTGAACATGGGGATCCTGCCGACGAAGGGTCTCACGCTGCCGCTCATCAGCTACGGCAGCAACAGCGTTGTGATGATCTGTGTCGCGCTCTCGCTCGTCATGCGCGTCGCCTACGAGGCGCGCATGGCTCCGGCGAAAGAAGCGGCCGCCGCGGAGGCGCAGTCGTGACGCGCCGGGTACTCATACTCGCGGGCGGCACGGGCGGGCACATCTATCCCGCGCTCGCGGTCGCCGACTGTCTGCGCGGCGCAGGCGTCGATCTCGCCTGGCTCGGCTCGCTCAACGGCCTGGAAGGCCGCGTCGTGCCGGCGCACGGCATCCCCATGGTCCGCATTCCGGTGACGGGCCTGCGCGGCCGCGGCGTGCTCGGCTGGCTCGCCGCACCCTGGCGCGTGGTCCTCGCGACGTACCGCGCGATCGTCGCGGTGCTCGACGTGAAGCCCGGCGTCGTGCTCGGCATGGGCGGCTTCGTGAGCGGTCCCGGCGGTGTCGCGGCGTGGCTATGCCGGCGTCCGCTCGTGATTCACGAGCAGAATGCGATCCCGGGGCTCACGAACAAGCTCCTCTCGCGTCTCGCGACGCGCGTGCTCGAAGCCTATCCGCGGAGCTTCGAGCTCGCGCGCCAGGCGATCGCGACCGGCAATCCCGTGCGCGCGGACATCGCCGCGCTGCCTGCGCCGCGCGAGCGCCTGGGCGGCCGCCGGGGTTTGCGCGTGCTCGTCTTCGGCGGCAGCCGGGGCGCGCGGCGCCTGAACGTCGTGCTGCCGCTCGCGCTGGGACTCCTCGCACTTCCCGGTCTCGAAGTGCGTCATCAATGCGGACGGGACGATGTCGCGACGACCCAGGCGGCTTATGCGGCGCAGGGCGTCGCGGCGCAGGTCGAGGCATTCATCGAGGACATGGCGGGCGCCTACGCCTGGGCCGATCTCGTGATCTGCCGTGCGGGCGCGATCACGGTCGCCGAGCTCGCTGCGGCGGGCGCGGCCTCGATCCTCGTGCCGTTCCCGTATGCGGTCGACGATCACCAGACCGCGAATGCGCGCTATCTCGCGGACGCCGGCGCGGCGCGCCTCGTGCAGGAGCGCGATCTCGAGCCTGCAGCGCTCGCCGCCGTCATCACGGAGCTCGCGCACGATCGCCAGACGCTCGTCGCGATGGCGGAGCGCGCGCGCGATCTCGCGCGGCCCGATGCCGCGACGACCGTCGCCGGTCACTGCCTGGAGCTCCTCGATGCATAGGCCCGATCAGCTTCCCATGTACAACGTGCGGCGTATCCACTTCGTCGGCATCGGCGGTGCGGGCATGGGCGGCATCGCCGAAGTGTTGAGCAATCTCGGCTACGCGGTGTCGGGCTCGGATCAGTCCGCGAACGGCATGACGGAGCGGCTCGCGAAGCTCGGTGTGCAGATCTCGATCGGCCACGCCGCGGAGCACGTCGACGGCGTCGACGTCGTCGTCTATTCGAGCGCGATCAATTCCGGGAACGTGGAGATCGCCACGGCCCGCGCGCGCCGCGTGCCGATCGTGCCGCGCGCCGAAATGCTCGCCGAGCTCATGCGCTTCCGCCGCGGCATCGCGGTCGCCGGGACGCACGGCAAGACGACGACGACGAGCCTCGTCGCGAGCGTGCTCGCCGAGGGCGGGCTCGATCCGACGTTCGTGATCGGCGGGCTGCTGCAGAGCGCGAAGTCCCACGCCCGGCTCGGCACCGGACATTACCTCGTCGCCGAAGCGGACGAGAGCGATGCGTCGTTCCTGCTGTTGAATCCGCTGATCTCGGTGCTGACGAACGTCGACGCCGATCACATGGGCACGTACGGCGGCGACTTCCAGCGCCTGCGCGGCGCGTTCATCGAGTTCTTCAAGCGTCTGCCGTTCTACGGCGTCGCGGTCGTGTGCATGGACGACGCGCAGGCGCGCTCGCTCATTCCGGACATCCACACGCGTGTCATCACTTACGGCATCGCGGAGGACGCGGACGTGCGCGGTCATGACGTGGTCGTCGCCGGCACGCGCTCGACGTTCATGGTCGAGCGCAAGGGGCGACCCGGGCTGCTCGCGATCTCGCTCAACATGCCGGGCCGCCACAATGCGCTGAACGCGCTCGCCGCGATTGCCGTCGCCACCGAGCTCGCGCTCCCGGACGAGGCGATCGTGCGCGCGCTAGCCGCGTTCCAGGGCGTGAACCGCCGCTGCCAGGTGAAGGGCGAGTACCTCGCGGCACCGGGCGCGCGCGTCACCGTCATCGACGACTACGGCCATCATCCGCGCGAGCTCGCGGCGGTCATCCGCGCGGTGCGCGAGGGCTGGCCGGAGCGGCGTCTCGTCGTCGCCTTCCAGCCGCATCGATACACCCGCACGCGCGATCTGTTCGAGGACTTCGTCGACGTGCTGTCCGGCACGGACGCGCTGCTCGTGCTCGAGATTTATGCCGCCGGGGAGGCGCCGGTGCCGGGCGCGGATGCACGGGCGCTGTGCCGCTCGATCCGGGCGCGCGGTCAGGTCGATCCGGTGTTCGTGCCGGGTCCCGATCAATTGCCGGAAGTGCTCGCGGGCGTGGCGCGCGACGGCGACATCGTGGTGCTGCTCGGCGCGGGCAGCATCGGCCGCGTCGCCGAGCACCTGGAATTCCTGCCGCGTGGCGAAGGGGTGACGGGCGATGGCGCGGGAGGCTAGGGCGGTCATGAACGCGCGGGCCTGGTACGAAGGTCTCACGCTGCGCGGCACGTTCCTCGAACGTGAGCCGATGGGCCGCCATTGTTCGTGGCGTGCCGGCGGTCCCGCCGAACGTTATTTCGAGCCGGCCGATCCCGAGGACCTCGCCGTGTACCTCGCGCATGCGCCGGCCGACGAGCCCATCACCTGGCTCGGTCTCGGCAGCAACGTGCTCGTGCGCGACGGCGGTCTGCCGGGCACGGTGATCGCAACGGCGCGCGCGTTCGGTGCGCTCGAACGGATTGGCGCGCTGGAATTCGAGATCGGCGCGGGCGTGAGCTGCGCTAAAGTCGCGAAGGCCGCAGCCAAAGCAGGTTTGCACGGCGGCGAGTTCCTCGCCGGCATTCCAGGCAGTCTCGGCGGTGCGCTCGCGATGAACGCGGGTGCGTTCGGCGGCGAGACCTGGCGACTCGTCAGCGCGGTCGCGACGATCGATCGCGCGGGCGTGCGGCGCCGGCGCGCGGCGGCCGAGTATCGCATCGCCTATCGCAGCGTGACGGGCCCGGCGGCGGAGGAATGGTTCACCGGCGCGCGCCTGCATTTCGAGGCGGGCGCGGACGGCGCGGCGCAGGAACGCATTCGTGCGCTGCTCGCACAGCGCGCCGCGACGCAGCCGCTCGGTCTGCCGAGCTGCGGCTCGGTGTTCAAGAACCCGCCCGGCGATTTCGCCGGCCGGCTGATCGAGGCCGCCGGCATGAAGGGCGCACGTTGCGGGGGCTGCAGCGTGTCGGCGAAGCACGCGAACTTCATCGTCAACGACGCGAACGGTACGGCGACGGACATCGAGACCTTGATCGAACGCGTACGCGCCGCGGTGTTCGCGCAGTCCGGCATCCGCCTCGAATCGGAAGCGCGCATTCTCGGACGACCGCCGGCCGGCGGGCCGCGTGAGGAGAAGCCATGAGCGTGACCGACGCCGAGATCAAAGCGCGTGCCGGACGTGTCGCCGTGCTGATGGGCGGCCCTTCGGCGGAGCGGGCGGTGTCGTTGAAGAGCGGCACCGCGGTGCTCGAAGCGCTGCTGCGATCGGGTGTGAACGCCGTCGGCGTGATCTGGGACGGCAGGCTGCTCGACGATCTCGCGAACGTCGACTTCGATCGCGTGTTCATCGCGCTGCACGGCCGCGGTGGCGAGGACGGACAGGTGCAGGCGTTGCTCGGCCTGATTGACGTTCCCTACACCGGCAGCGGCGTGCTCGGCTGCGCGCTCTCCATGGACAAGGTGCGCTCGAAGCGCGTGTGGCAGAGCCTGGGCCTGCCGACGCCGGAGTTCCAGGTGCTCGCGCCCGGCGAGGACGGCACGGCTGCCGCCGCCGCGATCGGCTATCCGCTCGTCGTGAAGCCCGCGCACGAAGGATCGAGCATCGGTGTCTCGAAGGTCGAGACGCCCGCGCAGCTCGCGCCCGCACTCGCGCTTGCGGCCCGCTACGACCGCGCAATCCTCATGGAGCGCTGGATCGTCGGCGGCGAGTATACGCTCTCGATCGTCGACGGCCGGGCGCTGCCGCTCATCAAGATCGAGACGCCGCATGCGTTCTACGACTACGACGCGAAGTACCACGCGGACTCGACGCGCTATCTCGTGCCCTGCGGCCTCGACGCCGCGCTCGAGGCGGAGCTCGCGAAGACGGGTCTCGCGGCGTTCGAGGCGATCGGCGCCTCCGGCTGGGGCCGCGTCGATTTCATGCTGGACGCGGAGCGTCGGCCCTGGCTCATCGAGGTCAACATGGTGCCGGGCATGACCGATCACTCGCTCGTGCCGATGGCGGCGCGCGCGGTCGGCATGTCGTTCGACGAACTCGTGTTGCGCATTCTCGCGACGAGCTTCGAGTCGAGGAGCTGAGATGGCGAAAGGTCAGGCTGTCGCTAAAACCGAGCCCGCGCCGAAGAAGCCGGCGGGGCGGCGCGTC
Source organism: Gammaproteobacteria bacterium (assembly GCA_016209015.1). Taxonomy (GTDB): domain Bacteria; phylum Pseudomonadota; class Gammaproteobacteria; genus JACQWY01. The sequence goes on from JACQWY010000021.1 coordinate 225,964, forward strand.
GCGCTGTGGCTCGGCGCGTTGTGCGCGCTCGCGCTGCTCGGCGGCGCCGGTTATTTCGCGCGGCTGATCTCGGATCCGGCGGCGATCCCGATCCGCAAGGTCACGGTCGAGGGCGACTTCGTGCATCTGACGCAGGAGCACGTGCAGCGCCTCGTGTCGGACGCGGTGCACGGCGGCTTCTTCCAGGTCGACGTCGCGGCGATCCGCTCGCGCATTCTCGATGAGCCCTGGCTCTACGATGCGAACGTGCGGCGCGTGTGGCCGGACACGATCAGCGTCAGCATCCGCGAGCAGCAGGCCGTCGCGGCCTGGGGCGAGACCTCCCTCCTGAACGCGGAGGGCGACATCTTCGCGCCGGAAGCCTCGACGCTGCCGACGGGGCTCGTGCGGCTGCGCGGTCCGGTCGGCACCGAGCTCGAGGTGCTGAGCACGTACCGCTCGATCGAACCGCGACTCGCCCAGCTCGGGCTGCATGTCGCGGCGGTCTCGCTGTCCGATCGCCGCGCGCTCGTGCTCGAGCTCGCGGGCGGCACGATGGTGATCGTGGGCAGGCACGCGGTGGAGAACCGGCTCGCGCGCTTCCAGCGCGTATTCGACACGCTGCTGCGCGACCACTGGGCGCAGATCGCGGTCGTCGACCTGCGGTACACGAACGGCTTCGCGATCCGGCGGCGCGACGAGGCGCCCGGTTCCGAGAAGGCGGGCAGGGGTTGAAGCCAAGGTAAACGGGCGCAACGCAACGGAAACAATTGAATGGTTCGTAAACAGGAAAAGAATTTGATCGTCGGTCTCGACATCGGCACCTCGAAGGTCGTGGCGATCGTCGGCGAAGTGACGCCCGAAGGCACGATCGAGGTCGTGGGGATCGGATCGCATCCTTCGCGCGGCCTGAAGAAAGGCGTGGTCGTCAACATCGAGTCGACCGTGCAGTCGATCCAGCGCGCCATCGAGGAAGCGGAATTGATGGCGGGCTGCGAGATCCACTCGGTGTACGCGGGCATCGCGGGCAGCCACATCCGTAGTCTGAACTCGCACGGCATCGTCGCGATCCGCGACAACGAAGTCACCGCGAACGACGTGGAACGGGTGATCGACGCCGCGCGCGCGGTGGCGATCCCGGCCGACCAGAAGATCCTGCACATCCTGCCCCAGGAGTTCATCATCGACGGACAGGAAGGCATCCGCGAGCCGATCGGCATGTCCGGCGTGCGCCTCGAGGCGCGCGTCCACATGGTGACGGGCGCGGTCAGCGCGGCGCAGAACATCATCAAGTGTGTGCGCCGCTGCGGCCTGGAGGTCGACGACGTGATCCTGCAGCAGCTCGCCTCGTCCTACGCCGTGCTCGCGGAAGACGAGAAGGAGCTCGGCGTGTGTCTCTGCGACATCGGCGGCGGCACGACCGACATCGCGGTCTTCGTGCACGGCGCAATCCATCATTCCGCCGTCATCCCGATCGCGGGCGATCAGGTGACGAACGACATCGCAGTCGCGCTGCGTACGCCGACGCAGCACGCCGAGGACTTGAAGATCAAATACGCCTGCGCGCTCACGCAGCTCGCGGATCCCGACGAGACCATCGAAGTGCCGAGCGTGGGCGACCGCCCGCCGCGGCGTCTGGTGCGCCAGACGCTCGCCGAAGTCGTGGAGCCGCGCTACGAGGAGCTCTTCTCGCTCGTCGCCGCGGAGCTGAAGCGCAGCGGTTTCGACGGCATGATTGCGGCCGGCATGGTATTGACCGGCGGCGGCGCCCGCATGGAGGGCGCGATCGAGCTCGCCGAGGAAGTGTTCAACATGCCCGTGCGTCTCGGCTCGCCGCAGTACGTCGCGGGGCTCGTCGACGTCGTGCGCAATCCGATCTACGCGACGGGCGTCGGACTCCTGCTTTTCGGCAGCCATTCGGGACACGTCGGCGGATCGCACAAGGGCGGCGGCGCGCGTCTGGAATCGGGCACGAATCTCTGGGAGCGGATGAAGAACTGGTTTCATGGGAATTTCTGAAAAAGGGAACCGTCGTGCCGGGGAGCGGCGCGGCTTGGCTGCGGCAGGACAGGATCGCAGACGCTGGACTCGAGTTGGAAACAATCACGCCCCGTGCGCGGTCAGGCGACCCGGGGAAGAGATGCGGAGGGCTGAATAATGTTTGAATTGATGGATGCGTACAGCCAGAGCGCTGTAATCAAGGTGATCGGTGTGGGCGGCGGCGGCGGCAACGCCATCCAGCACATGCTGACTGCGAATATCGAAGGTGTGGATTTCGTCTGCGCGAACACGGACGCGCAGGCGCTCAAGAACTCCGCGGTGAAAACCATCCTGCAACTGGGCAGCGACATCACGAAAGGGCTCGGCGCCGGCGCCAACCCCGACGTCGGCCGGCAGGCGGCGCTCGAGGATCGCGATCGCATCAGCGACGTGCTCGAGGGCGCGGACATGGTATTCATCACCGCCGGCATGGGCGGCGGCACGGGCACGGGTGCGGCGCCGATCGTCGCGCAGCTCGCGAAGGAAATGGGCATCCTGACGGTCGCCGTCGTGACCCGGCCGTTTCCATTCGAAGGCCGCAAGCGCGCGGAGATCGCGATCAACGGGATCCGCGAGCTCTCGCAGTACGTCGATTCGCTGATCACGATCCCGAACGAGAAGCTGCTCTCGGTGCTCGGCCGCGACATCAGCCTGCTCGACGCGTTCAAGGCGGCGAACGACGTGCTGCTCGGCGCGGTGCAGGGCATCGCGGAGCTCATCACCTGCCCCGGCCTCATCAACGTCGACTTCGCCGACGTGCGGACCGTGATGTCGGAAATGGGCATGGCCATGATGGGCACGGGCCGCGGCAAGGGCCCGGGCCGGGCGAAGGAGGCGGCCGAGGCCGCGATTTCGAGCCCGCTGCTCGAAGACATCAATCTCGCGGGCGCGAAGGGCATTCTGGTGAACATCACTTCGGGCCTCGACATCACGATGGGCGAGTTCGAAGAGGTCGGCAACACGGTGAAGAGCTTCGCCTCGGACAATGCCACCGTCGTCGTCGGCACGGTGATCGATCCCCAACTCCAGGGCGAACTCCGCGTGACGGTCGTCGCGACCGGCATCGGCGGCGCGACCTCCGGGCACGGCGGCGGCGAGAAGAAATCCCGCGACGACAACATCGCGACGATCGTCAAACCGGCCATCGATCGCGAGCCGCCGGTCGACTACGGCAATCTCGATCGCCCGACGGTGCTGCGCAAGCGCCCCGATCTGCAGGCCGAGGCTCCGCAGGCGCCGGTGGTGAACACGACGGTCAATTCGCGCACCGATTACCTCGACATCCCGGCCTTCCTGCGGCGTCAGGCGGACTGACGGTTAAGGTACTGTTCAGGCGCGAGCAGGCAAGATCCGCATACGTCGGGCGAGGAAAAAGAGATAACTCTTTGAATTTAGATGGCTTATCGCTGTGCAATATGCTGTGATATCATGCCGGCGGGCGCCACCTTGCTCAGGGGGAAGCGGGGCTTGTAATGATTAATCAACGAACACTAAAAAATGTCATCCGCGCCACCGGCGTCGGGCTCCACACCGGACGCAAGGTGTTCCTGACCTTGCGACCCGCCGCGCCCGACACGGGCATCGTGTTCCGACGCGTCGATCTCAACCCCGTGGTCGAGATCCCGGCGCGGGCGGAGAACGTCGGTGATACCAGCCTCTCGACGAGCCTCGTGCGGGAAGGCGCGCGTATCTCGACCGTGGAGCATCTGCTCTCGGCCTTCGCGGGTCTCGGCATAGACAACGCCTATGTCGATCTCAGTGCGCCCGAAGTGCCGATCATGGACGGCAGCGCGGGGCCGTTCGTATTCCTGATCCAGTCGGCCGGCGTCGAAGAGCAGAATGCGCCGAAGAAGTTCATCCGCATCAAGCGCACGATCTCCGTCAAGGATGGCGACAAGTGGGCGCGCTTCGAGCCGTTCGCCGGCTTCAAAGTGTCGTTCGCGATCGAGTTCGATCATCCCTTCTTCCAGCAGAGCAGCAAGCACGCCGAAATCGACTTCTCGACCACCTCCTTCGTGAAGGAAGTGAGCCGGGCCCGCACGTTCGGATTCATGCGTGACGTCGAACTGCTGCGCGGGCGCAACCTCGCGCTCGGTGGGAGCCTGGACAACGCAGTGGTCGTGGACGACTACCGCGTGCTGAACGAAGACGGGCTGCGCTACGAAGACGAGTTCGTGAAGCACAAGATCCTGGACGCGATCGGCGATCTCTACCTGCTGGGCTTCAGCCTGATCGGCGCGTTCCGCGGTCACAAGTCCGGCCACGAGTTGAACAACCAGCTGCTCCGCAAGCTGCTCGCATCGAAATCGGCATGGGAGCTCGTCTCCTATCCCGCGGGCCAGGAGGCTCCGATTTCGTTCATGCAGCCGATGCCCGCCTGACGCGGCGTTTCGTCACATCCTGACCTCGAACGCCCGCCGCTCCCCGGCGGGCGTTTCATTTCCGGCCCTCGCGGTACTCAGATGGGTGGTGCACCCGCCACTCTGATCCGAATGTTCCTGACGCCGGGAAATCCCTCGTCCGTGGCCAACAGGCGCAGGATGTCCGGCACGCTGTAACGCAATCGCGCAGCCCAGGCTGCCGAGGACGCGAGCAGGACGAGCGTCTCGTCGCGGACCACGGCAACTTCGGCATGCGGCGCGAGCGTCGGCGGCAACAAGGCTTTGAGGCGCTCGTTCAGGCGCTTCAACTCGCCGGCCTGTGCCGTGAGGCGGCGCAATGCCTCGCTCTGGCCGGCGATGACGCCGATGCGGGTCGGCGATTTCATGATGTCCCGCGCAGTGCGGAGTCCGGTGCACGGGCGTGAGGGGCGGCTAGAGGGGCGCTCGGATCGTTCATGTCCGCAGTCTACCAAACCGGCCGTGGCGATGCGGCCGCCGGCCGTTTCCGCAGCCTGTCCACGCGAATCAACCCGCCGTGCGGCTTTGCTACACTATGCCATTTCGTGCGCTCGGGACCCCGACGCAGCACGGAGCCGATCATGCTCTCGAGGAACGTATGACAGACAGCTCGCAACCTCTGGGGCGCAGGATACTGCGCGCCCTGTTCGGCAGCCGCAACGACCGGCTCATCAAACGCATGCGCAAGACGGTCGATGCGATCAACGCGCTCGAGCAGGGCATCAGCCAGTTGTCCGACGAAGCCCTCGCGGCGAAGACGCTCGAGTTCAAGGAACGGCTGGCTTCCGGCACGGCGCTCGATGATCTGCTGCCCGAGGCATTCGCCGTGGTACGCGAGGCCGGCAACCGCGTGCTCACCATGCGCCATTTCGACGTCCAGCTCATCGGCGGCATGGTGCTGCACCAGGGTCGCATCGCCGAGATGCGTACCGGTGAAGGCAAGACGCTCGTCGCGACGCTGCCCGCCTACCTCAACGCGCTGACCGGACGCGGCGTCCACGTCGTCACGGTCAACGATTATCTCGCGAAGCGCGACGCGGAATGGATCGGCAAGATCTACCGCTTCCTCGGTCTGACCGTGGGCACGGTACTCTCGGGGCTCGACCAGGAGCAGCGCCGCGAGGCCTACGGTGCCGACATCACCTACGGCACGAACAACGAATTCGGTTTCGACTACCTGCGCGACAACATGGCGTTCGCGAAGGATCAGCGCGTGCAGCGCGAGCTCGCCTACGCCATCGTCGACGAAGTGGACTCGATCCTCGTCGACGAGGCGCGCACGCCGCTCATCATTTCCGGACCGACCGACGATCGCAGCGATCTCTACATCAAGGTCAACGCGCTCATCCCGAAGCTCGTCCGCCAGGCTGAAGAAGAAGGCGATGGCGATTACTGGGTCGACGAGAAGGCGCGCCAGACGCATCTGACGGAACGCGGCCACGAGCACGTCGAGGAATTGCTGACATCGGCGGGCCTCCTCGCCGAAGGCGACAGTCTCTACAGCGTCGCGAACATTTCGCTGATGCATCACGTCAATGCGGCGCTGCGCGCGCACGCGCTGTTCGCACGCGACGTCGACTACGTCGTGAAGGACGGAGAAGTCGTAATCGTCGACGAGTTCACGGGGCGCACGATGCCGGGCCGGCGCTGGTCGGAAGGCCTGCACCAGGCCGTCGAGGCGAAGGAAGGCGCGCGCATCCAGCTCGAGAACCAGACGCTCGCCTCGATCACCTATCAGAACTACTTCAGGATCTACGGCAAGCTCGCCGGCATGACCGGCACGGCGGACACCGAAGCCTACGAGTTCCAGCAGATCTACGGTCTCGAGGTCGTGGTGATTCCGACCCACAAGCCGATGATCCGCATCGACAACGGCGATGTCGTATTCCTGACCGCGAAGGAGAAGTACAAGGCGATCATCGAGGACATCAAGGATTGCATGCAGCGCAAGCAGCCCGTGCTCGTCGGTACGACTTCGATCGAGACCTCGGAATACCTCTCCGGGCTCCTCACGCAGGAGAAGATCGAACACCAGGTGCTGAACGCGAAATTCCACGAGAAGGAAGCGCAGATCGTCGCGCAGGCCGGTCGCCCCGGCACGGTGACGGTCGCGACGAACATGGCCGGCCGCGGCACGGACATCGTGCTCGGCGGCAGCCTCGAGGCCGAGCTCGCCGGACTCCCGGACGCCTCGCCCGAGCAGATCGCGGAAGTGCGCGCCGCCTGGCAGCAGCGCCATGACGCCGTCGTCGCGGCCGGCGGCCTGCACATCGTCGGCACCGAGCGTCACGAATCGCGGCGCATCGACAATCAGCTCCGCGGCCGTTCCGGTCGCCAGGGCGACCCGGGCTCGAGCCGCTTCTACCTCTCGCTCGAGGACAACCTCATGCGCATCTTCGCCTCCGATCGCGTGGCGGGGCTCATGCAGAAGCTCGGCATGCAGGAAGGCGAGGCGATCGAGCATCCGTGGGTGACGAAGGCGATCGAGAACGCGCAGCGCAAGGTCGAAGGCCGCAACTTCGACATCCGTAAGCAGCTCCTCGAGTTCGACGACGTCGCGAACGATCAGCGCAAGCACGTCTACGAGCAGCGCCGCGAGCTGATGGAGGCCGACGACATCTCGGAGAACATCCGCGGTATCCGGCACGACATCGTCAACGATCAGATCGACAACTTCATCCGTCCCGACAGCTATCACGAGGACTGGGACGTCGCCGGACTCGCGCAGGCGCTGCAGCGTGACTTCGGCCACGACGTCCCGCTCGAAGCCTGGCTCGAGGCGGACGACAACATCACGGAGAACCAGATCCGCCAGCGCATCGTCGAGACGCTGGAGCAGCATTACACCGACAAGGAGCAACTCGTCGGCGCCGACGTGCTGAGGGAATTCGAGCGCGCGGTGATGCTGCAGGTGCTCGACGGGCATTGGAAGGAGCATCTCGCGGCGATGGATCATCTGCGGCAGGGCATCCATCTGCGCAGCTACGCGCAGAAGAACCCGAAGCAGGAGTACAAGCGCGAAGCCTTCGAGATGTTCGCGCGCATGCTGCAGGAAATCATGCGCGACGTGATCGGCATCCTCTCGCGCGTGGAAGTGCGCGCCCGGGACGAAGTCGAAGCCATCGAAGAGCAACGCCGACAGGCCGCGGCCATGCCTCAGCAACAGGTGCACGCGAGCTTCAGTGCGATGTCCGGCGAGGAAGAATCGCCGCCGCCGAATCTCGGCACACCGGACGAGCCCGCGCACGAGCCGTTCGTGCGGAACGAGCGCAAGGTCGGACGCAACGAGCCGTGTCCGTGCGGCTCCGGTAAGAAGTACAAGCAGTGTCACGGCAGGCTCGCCTGAAACCCCGTGCGCGGAGATTGACGTGAAGATCGAATTCAGCGAAACGCCGCGGATCGTCGCGGGTGTGCGCCTCGCCACCGTCTCGGCGGGCGTGAAGACCCCCGGCCGCAAGGACCTCACGCTCATCGCCTTCGACGCCGGCACGACGGTCGCAGGCGTGTTCACGCGGAACGCCTTCTGCGCGGCGCCGGTCACGGTCTCGCGCGAGCATCTCGTCGCGACGGCCCCGCGTCTGCTCGTCGTGAATTCCGGCAACGCGAATGCCGGCACGGGCAGCCAGGGTCACGCCGATGCGCGCGAAGTCTGCGCCGTCGCCGCCCGCGAGTTCGGCTGCGCGACCGCGGCAGTGCTGCCGTTCTCGACCGGCGTCATCGGTCAGAGACTGCCCGTGGAACGCATCCTGAACGTGCTCCCCGAAGCCGTGAGCGCGCTCGCGCCGGGCGGCTGGGACGATGCCGCGCACGGGATCATGACGACCGATACCGTCCCGAAGTGTGCCTCGGTCGCGATCGAGAGCGAAGGCTTCGCGTGCACGATCACCGGCATCGCCAAAGGTGCAGGCATGATCAAGCCGGACATGGCGACGATGCTCGGCTATGTCGCGACCGACGCCGCGATCGCGACGAGCGATCTGCAGGCCGCGCTCGCGCAGGCGGCCGACCGGAGCTTCAACCGCATCACGATCGACGGCGACACCTCGACGAACGACAGCCTGATCCTGGCCGCGACCGGTGCCGGGCCCCAGGGCCGCACGGCGCCCGGTGCACCGGGGTGGGAGGCTTTCGTCACGGGCCTCGAGCAAGTCTGCGAGTCACTCGCGCGCGCGATCGTGCGGGACGGTGAAGGCGCGACGAAGCTCGTGAAAGTCAGCGTCGTCGGCGGGCGCTCCGAAGCGGACTGTCTCAAGGTCGCATACGCCGTCGGCGAGTCGCCGCTCGTGAAGACCGCCCTCTTCGCGGGCGACCCGAACTGGGGCCGCATCCTCGCGGCAACCGGCCGTTCCGGCGTCGCCGGGCTCGACATCTCGAAGGTCTCGCTCGCGCTCAATGACTATTTCATCGTGCGCGACGGCGAGCCGGCCGCCGGCTACGAAGAGAAGATCGCCGCCGACATCATGAAAGGCGCCGAGTACGATATCGTGATCGACCTGGGCGCGGGCCCGGCATCGGCCTTCGTGCTCACCTGCGATTTCTCCTACGACTACGTCAAGATCAACGCGGAATACCGCAGCTGATCGCGGCGCCGCGCGCCGTTCCGCATGAGTATCACTCTGCACGTCGTCGCCGCCGTCATCCGCGGCGCCGACGGCGGCATCCTGCTCGCGCTGCGGCCGCGCCACCTTCACCAGGGCGGTCTCTGGGAATTTCCGGGCGGCAAGCTCAGTACCGGTGAGACGCCGCGCGCGGCACTGCGACGGGAACTCGAGGAAGAGCTCGGGATCCGCGCCGCGAATGCCGCGCCGCTGATCCAGATCCTGCATCGCTATCCCGATCGGGAAGTCTTTCTCGACGTTTTCGAGGTCACGCGATGGGCCGGCGAACCGCACGGCCGCGAGGGCCAGGAAGTCCGTTGGGTCGCGCCGGACTCGCTCGACGACTATGCGTTTCCCGCGGCGAATCTGCCCATCGTGCGGGCCGCGCAGCTCCCGCGGGCGGTGCTCGTAACGCCGGAGCCCGCAGCCGTAGACGAATTCCTGGCGATGCTCGACTCAGCACTCGCACGGGGCATCGGGCTGGTCATCCTGCGCGCAAAAACGCTCGCGCCGAGTGCTTATCTCGAGCTCGCCGCAGCCGCGCGCGAATGCTGTGTTCGACGCGGTGCGAAGCTCCTGTTGAACGCGCCCGTCGAGATGCTCGCGAATGTGGACGCCGACGGCCTGCATCTCCCGTCGCACGTGTTGATGGCGACGCGCGAACGTCCGATCGATGCCGCACGCCTCCTGAGCGCGGCGTGTCACGACGAGGTCGAGCTTGCGCAGGCGCGACGTCTCGGCTGCGCCTTCGCGCTGCTCTCACCGGTGGCCGCCACGCCGACGCATCCGGATGCCCGGCCGCTCGGCTGGACGCGCGCGGCGAAGTGGGTGCGTGCCGCGACGCTGCCGGTGTATGCGCTCGGCGGCATGCAGCGCGCGGATCTCGCGATCGCGGTCGGTGCGGGCTGTCAGGGGATCGCCGCCATCCGCAGCGTATGGACGTCAGGCGACTGGCGCGCAGAGACGTTGCGCAAGGAATTGAGCGAGGATTACTGAGACGACGGAGCGACGCCGTCAGCGGACGAAGCAGGCGTTCAGATCCCGCAACACTGCAATTCGAACCACACCGTGTCCGGGGCCTGTTGCGGCCGCGAGTTCGTGCTCGGCTGGCTGAAGAAGCGCACGGTGAAGCGGTGCTTGCCGCCGCTGATTTCCGGGAACACGGTTTCCGAATCGGCGACTATGACGCGCACGAGCTGGCAGGGCAGATTACCGTCGAGCTGCTGCTGGTAGAAGCCGGCGGGCGCGCTCACGCGGCGCGGCATCGCGCTGTCCCGCACGAGCTTCAGTACCGTGCGCGTCGCGTCCTCGATAATCTTCAAATCCTGTACCCATTCCTCGAGCTGAGCATTGCGGACGTCCGCGCTGCGGCTCAGCCAGTAGTGGAACGCGGGCAGATCGAAATTGCAGGTCCCGCCGGGGATCGCGATGCGTTGCTTGATCTGACTGACGAGCTCGTTCTGGCGCAGCTTCGAACCGGGCTGACACGAGTTGAGCTTCAAGGCCTGGGCGATCGGCTCGATCGCGGCGAGTGTCTTCTCGAGCGTATTCTGGTTGACGCTCGGATTGTTGCGGAGGGAGGAGAGGATCGCGGCGTGGCGCTCGATTTCCTTGATGAGCTCGCCCTTGATGTCGACCCGGCCGATCAGGTCCGTGATTTCGATCATGTTGATGATCGCCGCCCGGGCATCCCAGATCGTGTCCCGCTGCAGACAGTCGGCGATACCCCGGAACAGGTATTCCAGCCGCAGGACGTTGCGCATCCGCTCGTTCAGCGGCTGCTCGTACACCGTATGGGCATCCACCTCCGGGAACAGCTTGCTCTGCGCATTCGTTCCAGCATTCTGCATGGGCTAAGGTCCTGTCCCGCCGGTTCTTGGCATTTTGCGCACGGCCCGCTGCGATCAGCCCGGAGGCGAGAGCAGGGCGGGTGCGCCGGTGTTCAGTGGCGTCTCGTGACGGCGAGGAGTGAAAGAGAGCGGCGGCGAGGCTAGTGGCCGCTCCGGGCAGCGGCGGCCGCGAGATCGAGATACCGGCGGTGGAGCTCGTCGACCCGATCGGCCAGACGGCTCACCTCGCCCGTATTGCTCACGACATCGTCGGCGCGCTGCAATCGCGCTTCACGAGAGGCTTGTGTGTTCATGATTGCTGCAACCTCGGCCGCTGTCAAATTATCCCGCTTCATGACGCGCTCGATCTGCGTCTCGACCGGGCAGTCGACCACCAGCACCCGATCGATCCACGCGTAGCCCTTCTTCTCCACGAGCAGCGGAATGCAGAGCAGGCAGTAGGGCTCGACGATCTCGCCGAGCCGCGCTTCGAGCCGCTGCCGAATGCGCGGATGCAGGATTTCCTCGAGCCGCTTCAAGCGCGGCGCGTCGCCGAACACCATGCGCCGCAGTTGTCCCCGATCGAGCGCGCCATCGGCGCCGAGGATGGACGTCCCGAATTCGGCGACGAGCGCTGCGAGCCCGTCGCTGCCCGGTTCGACCACTTCCCGCGCGGCGACGTCGGCGTCGAGCACCGGCACGCCGCGGCGTTCGAACTCGCGTGCGACCGTGGACTTTCCGGAGCCGATGCCGCCGGTCACACCGATGACGTAGGGGCGCTTCACAAGCCGCCGCCCATACCGAGATAGGCGTGCAGAATCGTCGGGCCGAACAGGAGCGCGATCCAGCCGGCGATCGCGAGAAAGGGACCGAAGGGCAGCGGTACGTCGCGTCCGCGCCCTGCGAAGAAGATGAGGCTGCCGCCGATGATGGCGCCGACGACGGACGACAGCACGATGACGAGCGGGAGCTGTTGCCAGCCGAGCCACGCGCCCAGCATGCCGAGCAGCTTGAAGTCGCCGTAGCCCATTCCTTCCTTGCCGGTCACGAGCTTGAATCCCCAATACACGCACCACAGACTGAGATAGCCCGCCAGCGCACCGATCACGCTCGTCGGCAGGTCGGTGAATGCGCCGAACAGGTTCGCGATGATGCCGAGCCAGAGACCCGGTTGTGTGATTGCATCGGGAAGATACTGCGTGTCGAAATCGATCGCGGCGAGTGCGATGAGCATCCAGGTCAGGACGGCGCCGAAGAGCGCCGCCGATCCGAAACCGAAATGCCAGGCGACCGCGGCGGTGGCGATGCCGCTCACGAATTCGACCGCGGGATAACGCGGCGAAATTTTTGCGCGGCAGCTCGCGCAGCGGCCGCCCAGCACGACGTAGCTCACGATCGGTACGTTCTGCACGGCAGTGATCGGCGCCTTGCATTGCGGGCAACGGGAACGCGGCATGACGAGATCGAAGCGCTCGATCGTCTGCGCGCCGGCTCCGAAAGTCTCCTCGCACTCACTGCGCAGCGCGCGTTCCATCATGATCGGCAGGCGGTGTATGACGACGTTCAGGAAACTGCCGACGACGAGGCCCAGCACGGCCATGACGGCGGTGAAGGCGAGCGGCGAGGTCGAGAGCAGATCGAGGAGAGCCATCAGGCGCGGGACGTCGCGGCGTGCCGCGCGCGGTGGCAGATCACTTCAGCAGGTCTCGCAGCGGAGACGGGCGATCAGACCACCTGGCCCATCTTGAAGATCGGGAGGTACATCGCGATCACGAGACCGCCGATGAGTACGCCGAGCACCGCCATGATGAGTGGTTCGAGCAGACTCGTGAGCGCGTCGACCGCGTCGTCCACTTCCTGCTCGTACCAGTCGGCGACCTTGGCGAGCATCGCGTCGAGCGCGCCGGATTCTTCACCGATGGCGATCATCTGCACCACCATGTTCGGGAACAGCCTGGTTTCACGCATCGAGACCTGGAGCTGCGTACCGGTCGCGATCTCGTCGCGCATCCTCATGACGGCATCGTAGTAGACGATGTTGCCGGTCGCGCCCGCGACCGAGCTCATCGCTTCGACGAGCGGCGTGCCCGCGGCGAACATCGTGGACAGCGTTCGCGCGAAGCGCGCGATAGCGGATTTGTTCAGGATGTCGCCGATGACCGGCAGCTTCAGCGACATGCGATCGATGAAGTGCGCGAAGCCCATCGAGCGCTTGCGCAACTGCCACAGGCCCGCGACCGTGCCGCCGACTAAGGCGATCAGGATGTACCAGTAGGACTGAAACCAGTTCGACATGTCGATGACCATGCGCGTCAGGGCGGGCAGGTCGGCACCGAAACCCTTGAACAGATCCTCGAACTGCGGGATCACGTAGATCATGAGGATGCAGGTGATGACGAACGCCACGACGATGACCGCGATCGGGTAGAAGAGCGCACCCTTGATCTTGCCCTTGAGGGCTTCGGTCTTCTCCATGTACGTCGCGAGCTTGTGCAGGATGTCTTCGAGAATACCCGCGTGCTCACCGGCGGTGACGAGGTTCACGTAGAGCTCGCTGAAGTGCTGAGGATGCTTCGAGAGAGCCTCGTTCAACGAGCCGCCCGCCTCGATGTCCGACTTGATTTGCAGCACGAGCTGCTGCATCGCCTTGTTCTCGTGCCCGCGTCCGACGATCTCGAAGGACTGCACGAGCGGTACGCCGGAGGACATCATGGTCGCGAGCTGGCGACTGAAGACGGTGATGTCCTTGGTGGTGATCTTGCCGCCGCCCTCGGTGAACAGGGAGCGCTTCTTCTTCGCGACCTTCAGCGGGTTGACGCCCTGACGTCGCAGGGTGGCCTTGATGAGCTGGTCGTTCTGACCGGACATCTCGCCTTTGACGCGCTTGCCGTTCTTGTCCAGACCCTCCCAGACGTACATCTCGGACTTTACAGCAGCTTGCGCCATGGCTTACTCCATCGTTACGCGGTTGATCTCGGCGAGACTCGTGATGCCGCGCTTCGCTTTCTGCAGCCCCGACTTGCGGATATCCCAGATGCCCTCGGCGCGCGACTGATCGGCGAGCTGGACGGCGTTCGCGCCTTCCATGATGAGCCGCTTCATGGTGTCGGTGATCGGCATCACCTGGTAGATGCCGACGCGGCCCTTGTAGCCGGTCGGGCAATCCGCGTTGCCGATGCCCGGGCCGTACAGCTTCACGCCGTCCGCGATGTCCTCGTCCGTGTAGCCTTCGCCGCGCAGCGCTTCGGCCGGCAGATCGACAGGCACGCGGAAATCGGGATGCAGCCGGCGCGCGAGGCGCTGCGCCGTGATGAGGTTGATCGTCGTCGCGACGGCGAAGGCCTGCACGCCCATGTCCTGCAGACGCGTGAGCGTCTGCGGGCCATCGTTCGTGTGCAGGGTGGACATCACCATGTGACCGGTCTGCGCGGCCTTCACCGCGATCGAGGCCGTCTCGATGTCGCGGATCTCGCCGACCAGGATTACGTCCGGGTCCTGACGCAGGAAGGCTTTCAGCGCCTTCGCGAACGTCATGCCGGTCTTCTCGTCGACCTGCACCTGGTTCACGCCCGGCAGGTTGATTTCGACCGGGTCTTCCGCGGTGGAGATGTTGATGTCGTCGTTGTTCAGGATGTTGATGCCGGTGTAGAGCGAAACGGTCTTGCCGCTGCCCGTCGGACCGGTCACCAGGAACATGCCGTAGGGCTTTTGCAGGTTCTTGAGGAACACCTCCTTCTGGAAGTCCTCGTAGCCGAGCTGATCGATGTTCAGCTTCGCGGCGTCGGAATCGAGGATACGCATCACCACCTTCTCGCCGTAGAGCGTGGGGCAGGTGCTGACGCGGAAGTCGATCGCCTTCGTCTTCGAGAGCTTCAGCTTGATGCGGCCGTCCTGCGGTACGCGGCGCTCGGAGACGTCGAGGCGCGACATGACCTTGATGCGCGCGGCGATCTTGAAGGCGAGCGCGAGCGGCGGTTTCGCGATTTCGGCGAGCATGCCGTCGACGCGGAAGCGCACGCGGTAGTACTTCTCGTAGGGCTCGAAGTGCAGGTCGGATGCGCCGCGCTTGATCGCGTCGAGCAGCACCTTGTTGACGAAGCGCACGACCGGCGCATCGTCGACCTCGGTCGATTCCTGCGCGGCTTCCTGCTGCGTGCCGACTTCGAGATCGTCGAGATTCTCGAAGTCGCTGTCCTGCATGTCGTTGAGGCCGGAGTCCTGGGCCGCGAGCGCTTTCTCGATGGCGCGGGCGAGCTTCGTCTCCTCGACGAGCACGGCCTCGGTGTTCGCGCCGAGATGGAACCGGATCTCGTCGAGCGCCTGCAGGTTCGTCGGATCGGACAGGCCGATGAACACGCGGTTGCCGCGTTTGAAGATCGGCAGTGCGTGATGGCGCTGGATGATCTCCTCGCTGACGAGCTTGACGACGTCGGGATCGATGTCGATGGAGTCGATGTCGAGGAGCGGGACGCCGAATTCCTGCGAGGCGGCGTGGGCGATGACCTTCGCGTCGCCGAGCTTGTTGTCGATCAGGAATTTGACGAACGGGATGCGGGCGCTGAGCGCGTCCTGGAAGGCCTGGGCAGCAGCCTTGTCGTCCAGCAGTCCGTCCGCGACCAGCTTGCGGGCGAGACCGCTGAGAGGCACTCGATTCGTCGTTACCGCCACGTCTTATCGACCCCTCACCTGTCCGGGAGACACTGGCCAAAATGGTAGATGAATCGAGGGTAAATAGCTACCGGGCCTCCAGATTTCATGAGCCGTGAATCACGGCCGGAGAGCCGATGTGGCGCCCCGGCCGGTGTCGGGTCAACGCTTGCGTTCGAACGTGAACCGCTCACCCGCGAGGCCGACTGCAAGCGTGTCGCCGGGCCCGAAGCGACCCTCGAGCAGCGCCTGGGCGAGCGGGGTCTCGAGCAGCGTCTGGACGGCACGCTTGAGGGGCCGCGCGCCGTAGACCGGATCGAAGCCCGCTTCGCCGAGCCGGTCCATCGCCGCGACCGAGACCTCGAGCTCGATGCGCTGCTCGCGCAGGCGCTGGCGCAGCAAGCCGATCTGGACTTCGGCAATCGCGCGGATCTGCTCTTTCTTCAGCGAGTGGAAGACCACGACCTCGTCGATGCGGTTGATGAATTCCGGTCGGAAGCTGTGCCGGACGACGTCCATGACCTGATCGCGCATGCGCTGGTAGTCCGCTTCGTCGGAATAGGCCTGGATCGCCTCCGAGCCGAGATTCGAGGTCATCACGATGACGGTGTTGCGGAAGTCGACCGTCCGGCCGTGGCCGTCCGTGAGGCGTCCGTCGTCGAGCACCTGCAGCAGGATGTTGAAGACGTCGGGATGCGCCTTCTCGACCTCGTCGAGCAGCAGCACGGAGTAAGGCTTCCGCCGGACGGTTTCCGTGAGATACCCGCCCTCCTCGTAGCCGACGTAGCCCGGCGGCGCGCCGATGAGGCGGGCGACCGCGTGCTTCTCCATGTATTCGGACATGTCGATGCGCACGAGCGCGTCGACGGTATCGAACAGGAATTCGGCGAGCGCCTTGCAGAGCTCGGTCTTGCCGACGCCGGTCGGGCCCAGGAACATGAACGAGCCGTTCGGCCGTTGCGGATCGGAGAGGCCGGCGCGCGAGCGGCGGATCGCGTTCGCGACCGCGGTCACGGCTTCGTCCTGGCCCACGACGCGTTTGTGCAGCGCCGCTTCCATCTGCAGCAGCTTCTCGCGCTCGCCCTGCAGCATCTTCGAGACGGGGATGCCGGTCCACTTCGAGACGACCTCGGCGATCTCCTCGTCCGTCACCCGGTTGCGCAGCAGCTTCATCTGCTGCGGCTCGGTGGCGGGCGCGGAGTGCAGGCGCTTCTCGAGATCGGGGATCACGCCGTACTGGAGCTCCGACATGCGCGCAAGATCGCCGGCGCGCCGCGCGTTCTCGAATTCGAGGCGCGCGCGTTCGAGCTCGGCCTTGATGTGGTGCTCGCCCTGCAGCGCAGCCTTCTCGGCTTTCCAGATTTCCTCGAGGTCGGAGTATTCCCGCTCGGTGTTCGCGATCTGTTCCTCGAGCGCGGCGAGGCGGCGCTTCGAGGCGTCGTCGGATTCCTTGCGCAGCGCCTCGCGCTCGATCTTGAGCTGGATGATGCGCCGCTCGAGGCGATCCATCTCCTCGGGCTTCGAATCGATCTCGATGCTGATGCGGCTCGCCGCCTCGTCGATGAGGTCGATGGCCTTGTCGGGGAGCTGGCGATCCGTGATGTAGCGGTGCGAGAGCTGCGCGGCCGCGACGATCGCGGGATCCGTGATCTCCACCCCGTGGTGGACGGCATAGCGCTCCTTCAGACCGCGCAGGATCGCGATCGTGTCCTCGATCGAGGGCTCGTCGACGAGCACCCTTTGGAAGCGGCGTTCGAGCGCCGCGTCCTTCTCGACGTACTGGCGGTATTCGTCGAGCGTGGTCGCGCCGATGCAGTGCAGCTCGCCGCGGGCGAGCGCGGGCTTCAGCATGTTGCCGGCGTCCATCGCGCCCTCGGCCTTGCCCGCGCCGACCATCGTATGCAGCTCGTCGATGAAGAGGACGATCTGGCCTTCCTGCTTCGCGAGATCGTTCAGCACGGCCTTCAGGCGCTCCTCGAACTCGCCGCGGTACTTCGCACCCGCGATCAGCGAGCCCATGTCGAGCGAGAGCACACGCTTGTTCTTCAGGCCCTCCGGCACTTCGCCGTTGATGATGCGCTGGGCGAGTCCTTCGACGATCGCCGTCTTGCCGACGCCGGGCTCGCCGATGAGCACGGGGTTGTTCTTCGTGCGGCGCTGGAGCACCTGGATCGTGCGGCGGATCTCCTCGTCGCGGCCGATGACCGGATCGAGCTTGCCCGATTCCGCGCGCGCCGTGAGGTCGATCGTGTACTTCTCGAGCGCCTGGCGGTTCTCCTCGGCATTCGGATCCTCCACGCGCTCGCCGCCGCGCAGGGCGTCGATCGCCGCCGTGAGCTGCTGCTCGTTCGCGCCCAGCTTCTTCAGCAGGCGGCCGAGCTCGCCCGAGTCCTGCAGCGCCGCGAGCACGAACAGCTCGCTCGAGATGTAGGCATCCTTGCGCTTCTGCGCGAGCTTGTCGGTGAGGTTCAGGAGGCGCACGAGATCGTTCGACGGCATGACGTCGCCGCCTGTGCCTTCCACCCGCGGCAGGCGATCGAGCGCCTGACCGAGCTGCGAGCGCAGCGCGTTGACGTCGATGCCCGCGCGGCCGAGCAGCGGCCGCACCGTGCCGCCGTCCTGATCGAGCAGGGCAGACATCAGGTGCAGCGGTTCGATGAACTGGTGATCGAGACCGAGCGCGCGGCTCTGGGCGTCGGCCAGGGCCTGCTGGAACTTCGTCGTCATCTTGTCTGGGCGCATGAAGCGAACCTCGTGGAGTAATCCTTGGGCGCTAGATGGGGGCGCGCGGCGCTTCGATCAAGCCGCGCGGTGTGTCAGCGCGTGTCGGCGGGCACCAGCCAGACGAGGCTCGCCATGCGCCCGGTGACCGGCTCGCGACGATAGGAGTAGCAGCGATCGGCGGCCTCGAACGTGCATTCGGCGCTGCCGCCGATCCACCCGACACCGAGCGCGTCGAGCTGGAGGCGCGCGATCGCGGCGAGATCCGCGTACCACTGCCCGCCATCCTGCCTGAAGGCCGCGGCACACGCCGCATCGGCAGCGCAGAACGTGGCGCGCAGCTCGGGGCCGACGGCATAGGCGCGCGGCCCGATGCCGGGGCCGATCCAGGCGAGCAGCTCGCCGGGCGGCGTGCCGAGACGGATGACCGTGGCCGCGACGATGCCGGCAGCGAGGCCGCGCCAGCCGGCGTGCACGGCCGCGACGCGCGTACCGGCGGCGTCGCAGAGGAGGATCGGCAGGCAATCGGCGGTCAGCACCACACAGCAGTGACCCGGCACCGTCGCGAACGACGCGTCGGCCTGCGCCTCGGGCGGCGCGAGCGCGGCATCGACGATGGCCGTGCCGTGCACCTGGCGGAGCCAGACCGGCTCGCGCGGCAGCCCGAGCGCGACGCGCAGGCGCGCCCGGTTCGCGGCGACGGCTGCAGGTGCGTCGCCGACGTGGCTCGCGAGGTTGAAGCTCGCATAGGGTCCGGTGCTCACGCCGCCGGCTCGCCTCGTGACGGCGCCCCGTACCGTCGCGGGCGCCGGCCAGTCCGGCCGGATGACATCGATATTCACGCCGGGACGGCGACGCGATCCGCTTCGAGCACCTCGAGCACGGCCTCGAAGTCCCCGGGCAGTGCGCATTCGAACGCGAGCGGCTCACCGGTCCGGGGATGCTCGAAGGCGATTTCGCGGGCGTGCAGCGCCTGGCGGTCGAACGCATCGAGCATCGCGACGAGCTCCGGGAGCGCGGCGGGCGGCAGTCGGCGCCGGCCGCCGTAGACGGGATCGCCGAGGATCGGATAGCCGATGTGCTGCATGTGGACGCGGATCTGATGCGTGCGGCCGGTCTCGAGCGTGAGCTCGACGTAAGTGTGGGCGCGGAAGCGTTTCAACACGCGATGATGCGTCACCGCCTCGCGTCCGCCTTCGCTGACGCGCATGCGCGTGCGATGGACGCGGTCCCGCGAAATGGCGGCATCCACCGTGCCGCCGGCGACCATCACGCCGTTGACGATCGCGTGATAGCGGCGATGGATCTTTCGTCCCGACATCGCCGCCGTCAGCGTCTGGAAGGCGGCCGGCGTGCGGGCGACGACGAGCAGGCCCGAGGTGTCCTTGTCGAGGCGGTGGATGAGCCCCGCGCGCGGCAGCTCGGCGAGCTTCGGATAGCGATGGAGCAGGCCGTTGACGAGCGTCCGGCCGGGATTGCCCGCACCGGGATGCACGACGAGGCCTGCGGGCTTGTTCACGACGATCACGTCGCGATCGGCGTGGACGACCTCGAAATCGACCTTCTCGCGCGCGAGGTGCCCGGTGGCCGCGAGCGTGACTTCGAGCGCCACCTCGTCGCCGGCCCGGACCGGGTCGCGCGGCCGGCGGGTCGCGCCGTTGACGAGGACCCGGCCTTCCTCGATCAGCATTTTCAGGAGCGTGCGCGAATAGTCGGCGAGCAGCTCGGACAGGGCCCGGTCGAGGCGCGCGCCGGCGAGCGTCTCGGGGATGATCAATTGATGGGTGCGAACCTCGGACATGCTGCGAAGTCTATCAGCTCGCCACGGGGGCCGGCCGGGCCGCGGCGGCCTGCCGGGCGTCCGCGGGTCTCCTCCCGGATTGGTCATCGCACCCCGAGCGCCTACAATAGCCGGCTCGCGGGGCCCCGGCCCGGCATCGACTATCATCGGACACAGCCATTTTGACAACGAAATCCGCTCTCAGCCGCCTCGCCATCCTGTTCTGCGCCCTCGGTCTCCTGAGCGGTTGCGGCCTGTTCGGCGACAAGGACAAGGACGACGCCTCGAACTGGCCGGAGAAGAAACTCTACTTCGCCGGCAAGGATCGCATGGCCTCCGGATCGTGCAACGGCGCGATCGACTACTACGAGAAGCTCCAGTCGCGCTATCCGTTCGGCCCCTATGCGGCGCAGGCCCAGCTCGAGCTCGCCTACTGCTATTACAAGAGCGACGAGAGCGCTTCCGCCATCGCGGCCATCGATCGCTTCCTGAAGCTGAACCCGACGCACTCCGCGACCGACTACGCCTACTACCTGCGCGGCCTCATCAACTTCAACTCGGGGCAGGGCCTGACGGAGCGCTTCATCCCGCGCGATCCCTCGCAGCGCGATCCGGGTGCGGCGCTGCAGTCGTTCAACGACTTCAGCGAAGTCATCAAGCGCTTCCCCGACAGCCGTTACGTGCGGGACTCGCAGCTCCGTATGAAGCACCTGCGCAACATCCTCTCCCAGCACGAGGTGAACGTCGCGAACTACTACATGCGCCGCGGCGCGTTCGTCGCGGCCGCGAACCGCGCGCGCTACGTCGTGGAGAATTATCAGCAGACGCCGGCGATGCCGGAGGCGCTCGTCGTGCTGGCGAAGGCCTACAAGATCCTCGAGCTCGACGATCTGTCGTCCGATGCGCTGCGCGTGCTGGAGACGAACTACCCGAATCATCCGGGCATCGAGGAAGTGAAGCGCACGCGCGTGCGCGAGTGATTCGACGAAGCTCCGAACGCCTTCGGAGCTTGCCCGGCCCCGCCGGCTCACGCCGGCTCGGGATCCTGCTCGTGATAGCCTGAAGTGATCGGAAAGCGCCGATCGCGTCCGAACGCGCGCTGGGTGATGCGCACGCCCGGCGCGGCCTGCCGCCGTTTGTATTCGTTGCGATCCACCATCCGGGCCACGCGCTTGACCGTCTCGAGCTCGTAACCCTGGGCGCAGATTTCCTGCGGCGTCAGGTCGCGCTCGATGTACATCTCGAGGATCGGGTCCAGCACCTCGTAGGGCGGCAGGCTGTCCGTGTCCTTCTGATCGGGCCGCAGCTCCGCGGACGGCGGGCGCTCGATCACGCGTTCGGGGATGACTATGCCGCGCGAATTCCGCCAGCGCGAGAGCCGGTAGACGAGCATCTTCGGCACGTCCTTCAACGGCGCGAAGCCGCCGGCCATGTCGCCGTACAGCGTCGCGTAGCCGACGGACATCTCGCTCTTGTTGCCGGTCGTGAGCACGATGCGGCCGGTCTTGTTCGAGACCGCCATGAGAATGATGCCGCGGCAACGGGCCTGGATGTTCTCCTCCGTCACGTCCGCGGCCGCGCCGGCGAAGACCGGTGCGAGGATGTCGTTGAACGCGGCGAAGGGCTGTTCGATCGGCACGACGTGGAAGCTGGAGCCGAGTGCGCGGGCCTGCAGCGCCGCGTCCTCGTTGCTCATGTCCGCGGTGTAGCGCGAGGGCATGGCGATCGCGGTGACGTTTTCCGCACCGAGCGCGTCGGCGGCGATCGCGAGCGTGAGCGCGGAATCGATGCCGCCCGAGAGCCCGAGCACTGCGCCCTTGAAGCGGTTCTTGCGGACGTAATCGCGCACGCCGAGCACGAGTGCCGCGTAGACGTTCTCGTCCCCGGTGAGCGGCTCCGTCATTGCCCCGGAAATCTCGAGGCCATCCCTGCCGCGGCCGATTTCCCAGCACAGCAGCGCTTCCTCGAACTCCGGGCCGGCCGCGCGCACGTCGCCGCGCGCAGCAACGGCGAGCGAGCCGCCGTCGAAGACGAGCTCGTCCTGACCGCCGACGAGATTGAGATAGACGATCGGCAAACCGCTCGCGGCACCGGCGGTGCGCAGCGCCGCGAGGCGCGCCGCGCGCTGCAGCGTGTGATAGGGCGAGGCGTTGACATTGAGGATGAATTCCGCGCCCGCGTCGCGCGCCGCGACGCTCGTCGCCGGATCCCAGATGTCCTCGCAGATGCCGAGGCCGATGCGATAGCCGTTCACGTCGACGACCGCCGGCGCGCGGCCTTCGATGAAATAGCGCTTCTCGTCGAACACCGCGTAATTCGGCAGGCGCTGCTTGCGGTACGTCAGCACGCGTGCGCCGGCGTGGAACAGCGTGACGCTGTTGTAGAGGCCCTCCGGCGCGGCCTCCGGATGGCCGACGAGCGCGCGGATGCCGCGCGTCTCGCGCATGATCCGCTCGAGCGCGGCTTCGACGCGGCGGTGCAGTCCGGGCCGGAACAGCAGGTCCTCGGGCGGATAGCCGGTGATCGCGAGCTCGGGGAACGCGACGAGATCGGCGTGGAGCCCGTCGCGGGCTTTCGCGACGGCACTGATGATCGCCGCCGTGTTGGCCTCGATGTCGCCCACGCAGCAGTTCTGCTGCGCGAGCGCGAGGCGCAGTCGTTCAGCCATGCCGGCCGGTCGACTGCGCGGGGCGCGGCACTCCCGTCACGGGCTACATCACCCGCTTCATGGTCGAGCCGAGATCGGCCGGTGAACGCGCGACGTGCACGCCTGCCGCTTCGAGCGCCGCGAACTTGTCGGCCGCCGTGCCCTTGCCGCCGGAGATGATCGCGCCCGCATGGCCCATGCGCTTGCCGGGCGGGGCGGTGACGCCCGCGATGTAGCCGACGACCGGCTTCGTGACCTTCGCCTGGATGAACGCCGCGGCCTCTTCCTCGGCCGAGCCGCCGATCTCACCGACCATGATGATGCCCGCGGTCTGCGGATCATCCTGGAAGAGCGTGAGGCAGTCGATGAAGTTCATGCCCTGGATGGGATCGCCGCCGATGCCGACGCAGGTGCTCTGGCCGAGGCCGGCGTGCGTCGTCTGGTGTACGGCTTCGTAGGTCAGCGTGCCGGAACGCGAGACGATGCCGATCTTGCCGGGCTTGTGGATGTGGCCCGGCATGATGCCCATCTTGCACTCGCCGGGCGTGATCACGCCGGGGCAGTTCGGGCCGATGAGGAAGACGCCGGGACGATTCATGAGGCTCGCCTTCACGCGCAGCATGTCGAGGACGGGAATGCCCTCGGTGATGCAGGCGATGACCTTGATGCCGGCGTCGACGGCTTCGACGATCGCGTCGGCCGCGAACGGCGGCGGGACGAAGATCATGCTCGCATCCGCGCCGGTCGCGTCGACGGCCTGCTGGACGGTGTCGAAGATCGGCCGGTCGAGGTGCTTGCTGCCGCTCTTGCCGGGCGTGATGCCGCCCACGATCTGCGTGCCGTAGGCGATCGCCTGTTCGGCGTGGAACGTGCCCTGCTTGCCGGTGAAGCCCTGGACGATCACCTTCGTGTTCCTGTTGATCAGAATCGACATTACTTCGCTCCTTCCACTGCAGCCACCACCTTGCTCGCGGCGTCCGCGAGTCCTTCCGCGCCCGTGATGGCGAGACCGCTCGCCGCGAGCAGGCTGTTGCCCTGCTCGACGTTCGTGCCCTCGAGGCGCACGACCACCGGCACGTCGACGCCGACTTCCTTGACCGCGGCGATGATGCCTTCGGCGATCATGTCGCAGCGGACGATGCCGCCGAAGATGTTGACGAGGATGGCATGCACGTTCGGATCGGAGACGATGATCTTGAACGCCTCGGAGACGCGCTCTTTCGTCGCGCCGCCGCCGACGTCGAGGAAGTTCGCCGGATTGCCGCCGTGCAGCTTGATGATGTCCATCGTCGCCATGGCGAGGCCCGCGCCGTTCACCATGCAGGCGATGTTGCCTTCGAGCGTGACGTAGTTGAGATCGAATTCCTTCGCGCGGCGCTCCTTGTCGTCCTCCTGGCTCGCATCGCGCCAGCTCGCGATCTCCTGGCGGTAGAGCGCGTTGTCGTCGAGGTTGATCTTGCCGTCGAGCGCGGCGAGGCTGCCGTCGGCGAGGATCGCGAGCGGGTTGATCTCGACGAGCGAGAGGTCCTTGTCGTTGAAGAGGCGATAGAGACCCTTGAGGATCGTCGCGAGCTGCTTGCGCTGCTTGTCGTCGAGCTCGAGCGCGAAGCCGAGCTGACGGCACTGGTAGTCCTGCACGCCGAGGACGGGATCGACCGTCGCGGTGAAGATCTTCTCCGGCGTCGTCGCCGCGACTTCCTCGATGTCCATGCCGCCGGCGCGCGAGGCCATGAACGTCACGCGCTTCGCCGCGCGATCGACGACCGCGCCGAGATAGAGCTCGTGGGCGATCTGCGCGGCGCTGTCGACGAGCACCAGGTTGATCGGCTGGCCCGCCGGACCCGACTGTTTCGTCACGAGCTGCGTGCCGAGCAGGGCTTTCGCCGCGGCCTCGACTTCCTGCGCGCTCTTGACGAATTTGACACCGCCCGCCTTGCCGCGGCCGCCGGCGTGGACCTGTGCCTTGACGAGCCACGCGGCACCGCCGAGCGCGGCCGCGTTCGCCACGGCCTCGGCCGGCGTGCTCGCCACCTTGCCGGGAAGCACGGGTATCCCGTAGTCGGAAAACAGGCGTTTCGCCTGGTACTCATGAAGATTCATCGATCTACTCCAAGCTGCTCGATCATCGAAAACAACCGACGAAGAAGGCGGATTTCCGTCCGCCGGAAAGCGCGGCACGCCAGCGCGACCGGCTTGCGCACGGACCGACCGCGCCCGCATTTCGCCAACCTGATAAGCTCTCTGCGCGCGCGGCCGCGGGTTGTGCCCGGGTCCTTTCGGGGCGCCGCGCGTAAGACCGAACTATATCGGATTAGCGCCGCCGTTTGCAGTGCGGCACGGATGGAAGCGGGGGCGTCGCATGCTGCGACTGTTGGTGATCATCGCCTTGATCTGGGTGGCGTCCGTGATACTGCGGCGCATGTCGGCCGCGCGCAAACGGCCGCCCGGGAAGAGCGCCTACGGCGGCAAGATGGTGAAGTGCGCGGAGTGCGGCGTGTTCCTCCCGCCCCAGGACGCGATCGATCTCGGCGGCGGCCGTCACGTCTGTTCAGCGCACCGGCGCGGTGCGGGAGACTGAAGTGCCGGACGCGACGGCGGCGCGTCGCAGAGCGGACTTACAGACGCGCGAGCGGGCCTGGCGCGCGCTGCGTTACTTCAGCATCTATCGCCTCATCATCGCCAGTGTCTTCGCCGCGCTGAGCCTGTCCGACAACCTGCCGCCGAACTTCACGGAATTCGATCCCCGCGTCTTCAAGCCGGTCGCGATCACCTACCTCGTCCTCGCGATCGTCGCGCAGTTCGTCGCCGAGCGCCGGATGCCGACGCTGCGCCTGCAGAGCGCCGGGCAGATGCTGCTCGACATCCTCGGCATCACGCTCTTCATGTATGCGAGCGGCGGCACCGCCGGCGGCTTCGGCATCCTGCTCGTCGTCTCGATCGCCGGGGGCTGTCTGCTCGCGTCGTGGCGCGCGGCGATCTTCTATGCCGCGCTCGCGAGCCTCGCGGTGCTGGGCGAAACGCTGTTCGGCGTGCTGAACCTGCACTACTCGCCGGCGAGCTACACCCAGGCGGGACTGCTCGGCGCGGCGCTGTTCGGCACTGCGATGCTGTCCTCGATCCTCGCCGACCAGGCGCGGCGCAGCGAGGCGCTCGCGGCGCAGCGCGGCGTCGCGATCGAACAGCTCTCGCGCCTGAACGAGCACATCGTCCAGCGCATGCGTTCCGGCATCGTCGTCGTCGACGACGACGGGCGCATCGTGCTCATCAACGAGTCCGGCGGCCGGATGTTGCGGCTCGCCGGCGCGGTGGACGGCCAGACGATCGGGCAGGCGGCGCCGCTGCTCGCCGCGGCACGCGACGAATGGCTCGTGCGCGGGGAGAACCGCAAGACGCCGGTCATCACCGAGCCCACGGGGGGCGAGGCGATCGTCTCGTTCACGAGCCTCGGCCCGAGCGAGCTCGGGTACACGCTCGCCTTCCTCGAGGACGCGGCCGAGACGCGGCAGCGCGCGCAGCAGATCAAGCTCGCCTCGCTCGGCAGGCTCACGGCGAGCATCGCCCACGAGATCCGCAATCCGCTCGGCGCGATCAGCCACGCGGGTCAACTGCTCTCGGAATCCCCGGACCTCGGCGCGCCGGACCAGCGCCTGCTCCGCATCATCAACGAGAACTGCACGCGCATGAACGACATCGTGAGCAACGTGATGATGATCGGCCGGCGCGAGAGCGCGATCGCCGAGAGCTTCGAGCTCAGGCCCTGGCTCGAGTCCTTCGTCGCCGAGCTCTGCGCGCGCCGCGCCCTCGCGGCCGCGGACGTCGCGCTGCACTGGCCGGAGGCGCGCATCGTGGTGCGCATGGACCGCAGCCAGCTCCATCAGGTGCTGTGGAATCTGTGTGAGAATGCGCTTCGGTACAGTACGCGGAGGCCGCTATTGAGCTTCGATTGCGGACAGAGCCCCGACAGCGGCCGGCCCTATCTCGAGGTCCGCGACACGGGGCCCGGCATGACGCCCGCGGTCGCCGAGCAGATTTTCGAGCCGTTCTTCACGGGTGAATCGAACGGCACGGGGCTCGGGCTCTACATCGCGCGCGAGCTCTGCGAAGCGAACCAGGCGAGCCTCGCGCTCACCGGACACGGCGCCGAAGGCTGCCGCTTCCGCATCGACTTCGCGCACCCGCACCGGCAACAGCTCACGTTTTGAAAATGACCAGGCAACGCGCCCTCATCGTCGACGACGAGCCCGACATCCGCGAGCTGCTCGCGATCACGCTCGAGCGCATGGGCATCGACTCGCTCGCCGCGAAGAATCTCGCGGAAGCGCGCGAGGCGGTGTTGAACGAGGACCTGAATCTCTGCCTGACGGACATGCGCCTGCCGGACGGCAACGGCCTCGAGCTCGTCTCCTTCATCCAGAGCCGCCGTCCGGCGCTGCCCGTCGCGGTGATCACCGCGCACGGCAACATGGAATCGGCGATCCAGGCGCTGAAGAGCGGGGCCTTCGATTTCGTGAACAAGCCGGTGAATCTCGGCGATCTGCGCAATCTCGTCGCCCAGGCGATCAAGCTCTCGAAGTCCGCCGCGCCGGCCGCGGGTCAGCGCGAGCTCGTCGGACATTCGGACGCGATCGTGAAATTGAAGGAGCGCATCGCGAAGCTCGCGCGCAGTCAGGCGCCGGTCTACGTGAGCGGCGAATCGGGGACCGGCAAGGAGCTCGTCGCGCGGCTCATCCACGAGCAGGGACCGCGCGCCGGCCAGCCCTTCGTGCCGGTGAACTGCGGCGCGATCCCGCAGGATCTGATCGAGAGCGAGCTGTTCGGGCACACGAAAGGCGCGTTCACCGGCGCGGTCGCCGACAAGCCGGGCCTCTTCCAGGCCGCGAGCGGCGGGACGCTGTTCCTCGACGAGGTCGCGGAGCTGCCGTTGCAGATGCAGGTGAAGCTCCTGCGCGCGATCCAGGAGAAGCGCGTGCGGCGCGTCGGCGCCCAGCAGGAGGAGCCCGTCGATTGCCGCGTGCTCTCCGCCACGCACAAGGATCTCTCCGCGCTCGTCGCGGCGGGCGGCTTCCGCCAGGATCTCTATTACCGGATCAACGTCATCGAGCTGAAGGTGCCGCCGCTGCGCGAGCGCGGCGAGGACATCGTGCTGCTCGCGCGCCACTTCCTGAACGCCTTCGCGGCCGAGGGCGCGGGCACGTTCGATCTCTCGCCCGACGCCGTCGCGGCCCTGCGGACCTATGCCTTCCCCGGCAACGTCCGCGAGCTCGAGAACATCCTCGAGCGCGCCATGACGCTCGCCGAGAGCGCACTCATCTCGGCCGAAGACCTCCAGCTCCCCAGTGCGGGCGAGGCCGTGCCCGCGGGGAGCGGCCCGGGCGCCGCCGCGCCCGGCGAGCTCCAGCCCTATCTCGACGAGGTGGAGCGCAAGCGCATCCTCGATGCGCTGGAGAAGACGCGCTGGAACAAGACCCAGGCCGCGAAGCTCCTCGGCATCACGTTCCGGGCGCTGCGCTACCGCCTGGAGAAGCTCGGGATGGAGTGAGGGGCCGGCTGTCGGGCTTGCCCGCGAAAAGTGACGCTCAGCGTCACATTGTGACGCTGAGGGCCGCGCCGACCCGCCGCCCGCGGCCGCGAAAGCCCGCATTCCGGGCTGCGGCCCAAGGATTCCGCGGCGCGCAGGAGTGTGGCTAAAGGTGGCATGCTTCCTGCTCGCTATAGGGTGACCGCCGACGGGTCCCCCCGCAGGCGACGCGACCCGAGTGGCGTAACCGATTTCTCGATTTCTACAGTGCCCGAGAACCCGTAACAGGAGAGTACACATGAACAAGCTGCAGCAAGGCTTCACCCTTATCGAACTGATGATCGTCGTGGCGATCATCGGCATTCTGGCCGCGGTGGCGATCCCCGCGTACCAGGACTACACGATCCGCGCGAAGGTGACGGAAGGTCTGAGCCTCGCGACCGCCGGCAAGACCGCGGTGTCGGAGTTCTTCTCGAGCAAAGGCGATCTGCCGGACTCGAACGCGTCGGCCGGTATGGCCTCGGCGGGCAGCATCAACGGCAACAGCGTTTCGTCGGTCGGCGTCGGCACTACCGACGGCGCTCCGGCCAAGGGCCAAATCATCATCACGTTCTCCGGCACGCCGGCCATCCAGAGCTCGACCCTGCTGCTCGTCCCGACGACCGCCGGGGGTGGCGTGAAGTGGAGCTGCACGAGCACCCAGGGCACGCTGGAACCCAAGTATCGCCCGTCGTCCTGCCGCTCGTAATCGCGTAGTCGCGCACCCCGCGCAAGGAAGCACGCCACGCACCCCGTGGCGTGTTTTTTTTTGACCGCCGGAAAGTGACGGCATGACGCGGCACTCCTCGATTCTGCCCGTCCTCCTGCTCGGCGCGCTCGTCTATCTGCCGGGACTGACCGGCGGTTTCGCCTTCGACGACTATCCGAACATCGTCGACAACACCGCGCTGCGCCCGCCGGCGCTGGACGTCGACTCGCTGCTCGACGCCGCGTTCTCCTCCGTCTCCGGACCGCTGCGCCGGCCGATCGCGAGTCTGTCGTTCGCCGCGCACTACGCGCTCGGCGGCGGCAGCGCGCTCGATTTCAAGCTCGTGAATCTCGCCATCCATCTGCTCAACGCCTGGCTCGTGTTCGCGATCACGCGGCGCATCGCGCCGCGGCTCGTCGGCGCGCGGCAGGCGCCCGCGCTCGCCTTCGGCACCACGCTGCTGTGGACGCTCCACCCGCTGCAGCTCACCGCGGTGCTCTACGTCGTCCAGCGCATGACGAGCCTGTCGGCGACGTTCGTGCTGCTCGGCATCGCGGCCTATGTCGCCGCGCGTGAAGGCATGCTCGCGGCGCCGCGGCGCAGCCCCTGGACGGGCATCGTCGCGTGCGTCGTCTGCGGACTCGCGGGCCTGTTCACGAAAGAGAACGCCGCACTCCTGCCCCTGTACCTGCTCGTGCTCGAGGCCGCCGTGTGGCGCTTCGAGAAGGCCGCCGTCCTGCGCCCGCCCGCCGTCGCGCTCGTCGTCGTCGGCGCCGGGATCGCGGTCTGGCTGCTCGCGGTCAGGCCGGAGTCGTTCACGACCGCGAACATCAACCGCTACTTCACGCCGGAGCAGCGGCTGCTGACGGAATTCCGGATCCTCGTTTTCTACCTCGGTCAGATCCTGCTGCCGCTGCCGTCGACGCTGAGCCTCTTCCACGATACGTTCGCGCTCTCGACCTCGCTGCTCGCGCCGCCCACGACGATCGCCTCGCTCGCCGGGCTCGTCGCGCTGCTCGCCGGCAGCTTCGCCCTGCGCCGCCGCTGGCCCGTGCTGTTCTTCGGCGCGTGGTGGTTCATCGCGGGGCACCTGCTCGAATCGACGCTCGTGCAGCTCGATCTCGTCTACGAGCATCGCAACTACCTGCCGTCGCTCGGCCCACTTGCGATCCTCGTGGACGTCCTGCTGCGGCTCGAAGCGCGTATCGCGCTGCGTCCCCAGTTCCTCGTCGGCGCGGTGGCCCTGTGCTTCGCCGCGCTGACCGTGATGCGCGCCCTGCAGTGGAGCGATCCGCTCGCGCTCGCGCTCGCCGAGGCGCGCCACAATCCGCGCTCGCAAACCACGGTCTACGAGCTCGGGCGGATCTACCACCGGCTCTACGAGCGTGAGCAGCGCGAGGACTTCCGCAACCAGGCGCGCGCCGAGTTCCAGCGCGCGATCGGCATGGGGGCCGAGGATTTCATGCCCTTGACGGCGCTCGTCGCTTCGTACGCCCGCACCGACGAAGCGCCGCCCGCGACCGTGCGCGAGGCGCTGCTCGCCGATCTGCGCGATCAGAAGCCGACGGAGAAGCGCCTCTACTCGCTATACGTGCTCACGCTGTGCCAGCAGTACAAGCACTGCCGCGTCGACGTCGATCTCACCGTCGAGCTCTTCAGCGCGGCCCTCGATCATCCGCAGCTCGCGCCGCCGGTGCGCGGTCGCCTGCTGGAATGGCTCGGCACCTACTACAGCAACGTGCTCGGCGATCTGCCCGCGGCACGACGCATCCTCCGCGAATTGACGGACGAGAATCCCGACGTCGCCGAGTACCGCCTCGCGTATGCCGAAGCGCTCTACGTCGCGGGCGACCACGCGGCAGCCGCGGCGCAGTTCGCGCGGCTGCCGGCGCCGCGCGGTCCGTGGGAG
This sequence comes from Gammaproteobacteria bacterium, assembly GCA_016209015.1. Classification (GTDB taxonomy): domain Bacteria; phylum Pseudomonadota; class Gammaproteobacteria; genus JACQWY01. The sequence goes on from JACQWY010000021.1 coordinate 256,779, forward strand.
CGGTTGACGGATCGTCATCTGCGGCCGCGGATCGCCAAGCTCGGCGCGCGGCTGGCCGCGAATCCCCGCTAGCCGGCCGTGCGCGTCCTGCTCCTGCGGCGCGTTCTCTTTCCGGCGGCCGCGGCCGCGCTCGTGCTGCTCTGCTACTGGCGCGGACTGCCCGGTCCGCTGCTGCTCGACGACTACCCGGTCCTCGGCCCGCTGCTGAGCGACGGCCACCTCGCGTCCGACTGGCGCGCGCAGATCTTCAGCACCACGGGCCCGCTCGGCCGGCCGGTCGCGATGCTGAGCTTCGTCGCGAACGCGGCACTCTCGGGCACTGCCTACGTGGAGTGGAAAGCGGTGAATCTCGCGCTGCATCTCGCCGTCGGCGCGGCGCTGTGGTGGCTCGCACGGGGACTCATGGCCGCGACGCGCGTGCCGGCGCAAAGACGTGCGGGTGCCGCGGGACTGCTGTGCATGCTGTGGCTCGTGCATCCGCTGCAGGTCAGCACCGTGCTCTACACCGTGCAGCGCATGACGGAGCTCTCGGCGCTGTTCGCGGTGCTCGGCATGGGCGCGTACGTCGCAGGCCGGCGCGCGCTGCAGGAGGGTCGCCCTGGGTGGGGTGCGATCGGCGCGGCCTATCTGCTCTGCCTGCCGCTCGCCGCGTTCAGCAAGGAATCCGGCCTGCTGCTGCCCGGCTATCTCGCGGCGATCGAGCTCACGGTGTTCCGCGCCGCGGGCGCGCAGCGCCGCCGCCTCCTGCTGCTGCACGGCGTGACCTTCGTGCTGCCGGCGCTGCTGGTGGCGGTGTATTACGCGACGCACGTCGAGACCGCGCTGCTCGCGCCGTATGCCGCGCGCGGCATGTCGCTCGGCGGCCGCGTCCTCACGGAATGCCGCGTGCTCGTGCGCTATCTCGCCGAGATCGTGCTCCCGGTCCGCGGCGCGTTCGGCTTCTTCCATGACGACCTCGTCATTTCGACCGGCTGGCTCACGCCGCCGTCGACCGCGCTGTCGGCGGCCTTCCTCGCCGCGCTGCTCGCGGGCGCGCTGCGCCAGGCGGGCCGGCTGCCGCTCGTCGCGCTCGGTGTGCTGCTGTTCTTCGCGGGCCATGCCATGGAGTCGACGATCTTCCCGCTGGAGCTCATGTTCGAGCACCGCAACTACCTGCCGTCGTTCGGCGTGCTGCTGGCGTCGTGTGGGGTACTGCTCGCGCTCGGCGGGCGCCATGCCCGCTTCGCGACCGCCGCCGCCGGCACGGCGATCGCGCTCTGCGCAGTACTGACGTGGTCCGAGGCCGGACTGTGGGCCCGGCTCGAGACACTGATGCCGGCGAGCTATGCGCTGCACCCGCGGTCGGAGAGCGCCGCGGCGAACCTCGCCGAGGTGCTCGCGGCGAACCGGCGCTATACGAAGGCCATCGAGATCGTCGGGACGATCGCTACCCCCGGCGCCGCGCTGCACGAGCGCTATCTGCGCTGCAAGCGTGACGGACGGCTGCCGCCCGGCGCGCTCCCGGCGGCGCTGCTCGATCGCGAGCCGACGCTGCGCACCTATGCCGTGACCGGCCTCATCGAGCTCGCGAAGCTCGGCCTCGACGAGGCCTGCCAGTACGACGTCGCGGAATTCCGCGCGCTGCTCGCGACGGCCGTCGCGAAGCCGGTCGCGTTCGGTGTGCAGCGCTACAAGCTGCGCATCTACCAGGCGCATTTCGCGTGGCAGCGCGGTGAACGCGAGGCCGCGCTCGCGCTGCTCGACGCCGCGCACGGCGAGCAGCCCCGCGATCCGATCCCCGCGCTGCTCGCGACGGAATGGTCGCTCGCGATGGGTGATGTGCCGCGGGCCGGACGTTACCTCGCGCTCGCGCGCGAGCTCGCGCCCGAACGTGCGGATTTTCGCGCGATGATCGCGGATCTCGAGCAGCGGCACGCCGCGGCCGCGCAGCGCTGAGCGGCGGGCCTCAGCTCCGGCGCGGGCCGTGCGTCGCCGCGGCCCGGGCCAGCACGTCGACGTTGCGGCGGGCGATCGATTCGATCTCGAATTCCGCTTCGACGAGATCGCGGGCGCGCTGCCCCATGGCCAGGAGCTCGGCGGCGGGCGTGTCGAGCATCGCCTTCACGGCGCCGACGAGCGCCGGCACATCCTCCGGATCGCAGGTCCAGCCGGTGCGCGCATCGACGTAGGTGTCGATGCCGCCGCAGTGCGTGAGCACGACCGGCAGGCCCGCTTCCATCGCTTCGAGCACGGAGTTCGACATGCCTTCGTAGCGCGACGGGAAGACGAAGGCATCGGCCGCGGCGAGATGCGCGCGCACCTCGGACACCGGCACGCGGCCCGCGAACCTCACGCAGGCGCCGAGCCCGAGCTCGGCCGTGAGCTTGCGCAGGTTCTCTTCCTCGGGGCCCGTGCCGATCAGCTCGAGCACGAATTCGCGTCCGCCGGCGCGCGCGGCGGCGAGCGCGTGCAGCAGCACGTCGAGCCCTTTCTGCCGGCTGAGGCGGCCCGTCCATGCGAGCTTGCGCACCGCGCCGGGCGCGCCGCGCTGCACGCGCGGCTGGATCGGGATGCCGTTCGGGATCCGGCTCAGCACGGGCAGCGTGATGCCGAGCTCGACGAGATCGGGCTCGATCGCCGGCGCGATGATGTTGATGGCGTTCGTGTGCCGGTTCAGGAGCGGCACGAGGCTGCGCCAACCCGGGATCGAGCGGATGAAAGCCGCATCGCCCGCGCCTTTCGCGTTGATCGGCACGGCGACGAGCGGCACGTTCAGCAGCCGCCAGTGCTTCAGCACCGAGATGCAGATCGCCGCGTCGTTGAAGCCGCGCGTGTAGACGACGTCGAAGTGCGGCGCGAGCCGGCGCAGCAGCGGCGCGAGCGAGAGGAAATATGTCGCGGCGCGTCCGGCGCGCCCGGCGCGATCCGTGATGCGGATGCGATGGATGCGCGCCTCGACGCTGCCGAGCTGCACGCGGCCGTTCTCGAGGCGCTGCCCGGCGACTTCGACGTGATGGCCGAGCCTGATCCAGGCTTCGACGAGCCGCGCGACCTGGTTCTCCGCGCCGCCGAGGACGTAGGGCGGCAGATTGCCGATGACGAGTATTCTCACGTCGCGCTTGCTCCGTAACGTTCCTGCCAGGCCTGGAACATCAGTACCGGCCACAGTGCGAGACCGTGATCCGCACGGCCCGCGAGATGTTCGTCCATCAGGCGTGTCACGGCGCGGGTATCGAGATGATCGCCGAGCCGTCGCGGTGCGATCAGCTCGCGCATCCACTCGCGGAGCGGCCCGCGCAACCAGCTCGCGAGCGGCACTTCGAAGCCCTGTTTCGGCCGGTCGACGAGATCTCCGGGCACGTAGCGGTGGAGCAGCGACTTCAGCACGAGCTTGCCGCGCCGGCCGTCGACGAGCAGCGAGGCGGGCAGCCGCCACGCGAACGCGAGCACGTCCGGGTCGAGCAGCGGCACGCGCAGCTCGAGGCTCGCCGCCATGCTCGCGCGATCGACTTTCGTGAGAATGTCCTCGGGCAGATAGAGCTGCTGATCGGTCAGCCGCATGTAGGCGAGCGGCGTGTCGAACGGCGCGCGGAAGCCGCCGCGGCAGGGCGGCTCCGGGACGCACGCGGGCCAGGCCGCGGTCGAGGTCGGCACGAGACCCTGTGACAGGAGACGGGCGTAGTAATCCGCGAAGTCACGCGCGCCGACGCGCCGGCCGATGCGCGCCACGCGGAAGGCTCCGGCGTGGACGCGCGAGGCCGACGTGCCGAAACCGCGCAGCGCCGCGCCGAGCGCCGCGCGTCCGCCCGCGCCGAGCGGCGCGATGCGCGGCCACATCGCGAGCGCGTCGAAGTAGCGCGTGTAACCGCCGAACAGCTCGTCGCCGCCGTCGCCGGACAGCGCGACCGTGACCTGCCGGCGCGCGACCGCCGAGATCAACGCGGTCGGCAGTTGCGAGGGATCGGCGAAGGGCTCGTCGTAGAGCTCCGGCAGCCGCGGCACGAGCGCGAGCGCGTCCGCGGCGCTCACTTCGAGCTCGGTGTGCTCGGTGCCGAGATGCGCCGCGACGCGCCGGGCGTGCGGACCTTCGTCGTAACGCGCCTCGCCGAAGCCGACCGTGAACGTCCGGATCCGGCGCGGCGAGGCGGCCTGCATCAGCGCCGTGACGAGCGAGGAGTCGACGCCACCCGAGAGCATCGCGCCGATCGGCACGTCGGCTTCCATGCGCAGGCCGACCGCACGCCCGAGCAGCGCATCGAGCGTGTCGACGGCTTCCGCCGCGGTGCCGGCGAACGGCGTGGCGAGGCTCGCCGCCGCGGTCGCGCGCAGATCCCAGTAACACTCGGACGCGGCCGTGAAACCCGCCACGTCGCGCAAGCTCGCGAGCGTGTCCGCCCCGACGCAGAGGCTGTGCGCCGCGGGCAATTTGAAGATGCCGGGATGGATCGACCACGGCGCGGGCACGTAGCCGTAGCGCAGCAGCAGCCCGAGCGCCTGCGCATCGATCGCATGCCGCCAGCCCGGCAGGCGGCGCAGCGCGTTCAACTCCGAGGCGAACACGAGCCGCCCGCCGAGCAGGCCGACGTACAGCGGCTTCTCGCCGAGCCGGTCACGCGCGAGCGTGAGCCGCCGTGCCGCACGATCCCACACCGCGAACGCGAACATGCCGTTCGCGCGCCGCAAAGTCTCCGCGACACCCCAGCGCTCGATCGCGGCGACCAGGACTTCGGTGTCGGAGTGACCGCGCCACGCGATCGGACCTGCCTCGTCGAGCGCCGCCCGCAGTGCCGCGTGGTTGTAGATCTCGCCGTTGAAGCTCAGCACGTAGCGGCCGCCGGGCGAGCGCATCGGCTGCGCGCCCTGCGGCGAGAGATCGAGGATCGACAGCCGCCGGTGCGCGAGACCGACGCCGGCCGCGGCGTCGTGCCAGATCCCGTCCGCGTCCGGGCCGCGATGCGCGAGCGCATCGGCCATCGACTGCAGCGCCGCGGCGAAGTCCTCGCCCGCCGCCCCCAGGATTCCGGCGATGCCGCACATCCTCAGCGCGTCATCACGTAGAGGCGGCAGGCCGAGCCGAGCACGCCCGCGAGCCGGGCGCGCGCGGTGAGCGGAATGCGCTCGCCGCAGACGTTCGAGAGCGTGTAGAAGAGCCCCGTCGGCTCGTCGGCCACGATGGTGTAACCGTGCGCGCGGAAGCGCGCGAGCCAGGCGCGGCGCGAGAAGAGCCACAGTTCACTCACTGTCGTGCCTTGCTCGCCGTGGCGCAGCGGGAAGAACGTCGAGAGATAACCGCGCAGCGTCTTCGGCACCTGCGGTGCGTGCTCGCCCGCTTCGAGCGCGGGCGGCGGATTGACGAGCGCGTAGAGCCGCTTCGCGAGCCAGCCGTAGTGCGTGAACGTCGACCACAAGCGCCAGGCCGGCGTCGGCAGGATGTGCACGGCAATCCCGCCCGGCGCGAGCACGCGCGCGATTTCGTCGAGGAACGCATCGATGTCGCGCACGTGCTCCAGCACGTTCGAGCTGAACACGACGTCGAAGCTCGCATCGCCGGCCGGCAGCCGGCGGCCGTCGTAGTCGATCACGGGATGCACGCGATCGCCCGCGTAATGACTGCTCGCGAGATCGACGGCCGTGATCGCATAACCGCGCTCGCCGATGAGCCGCGCCTGATGACCGGTGCCCGCGCCGATCTCGAGCACGGTCCGCGTGCGGCCCGCTTCGCGCGGCGCCGGGAACCAGGCGAGCGCGCGCTCGAGCTCGTGATGGCGGAGCGCATGGAGCTGCGTCAGGACGGACATCGGGGAACGGTGCTCGGCAGCGGCCCGCTCAGTGGCGTGCCGCCGGGTCGTCGAGATGGAAGCAGGCGAGCACCACGTCCGGCAGGACGCGGCCGGCGCGGCGCGGCCACGCGAGCTGGCAGCGCAGCGTGCGCCACACGAGCGCGGGATGGGCGAGCGCATGGGCGAGCAGCCGGCGGAGCTTCTCCACGCGCGTCACGGGCGCGAACGGCGAGATCGCCTGCACGAGCAGCGCGTGCACGGTGCGCGTGAGCAGACTGTCCGCGTCCGGGATCACGAGCCGGGACCGCAGGCCGACGCGCGCGGCGAGCCGCTCCAGCGCCGGCACGTTCCAGCGCGTGAGGTGATGCGGCGGCAGGTTCAGGGGATCGCGCCACACCGCTTCGTAGCTCGGCGGCGAGAGCGGCACGGAGAACATGATCATCCCGCCCGGCGCGAGCAGCGCTCGGGCCTCGAGCAGGAGCCCGACGGGATCGGCGACGTGCTCGACGACGTGCCACAGCGTGACGACCTCGACGCCGCCGTCGAGCTTCGTGCGCGCGCTCGCGAGATCGCCCTGGGTCGCCTCGAAGCCCTGCGCGAGGCAGGCGTCGACGCTCGACTGGTTGATGTCGAGTCCGATCGCGCGCCACCCAGGCACGCCGCGCAGGGCCTTCAGGAAACGTCCGCTGCCGCAGCCGACGTCGAGCACGCGCCGTTCGCGATCGCTCGCGCCGAGTCCGCGCAGCTCGTCCGCGCAGGCCGTCCACTCCCAGCGTGCCTGCGGGTAGTAGCGTTCCGAGCGCGTGAGCCAGGCGTAGTAGTCGCGGCCGGGTTCGGCCATGGGATCGGCGAACACGAGCCCGCACGCCGTGCAGCGCCACAGCGCGTAGTCGCCGAACGTGCACGTCTCGGCGCCGGCGTAGGGCATCAGCTTCGCCATCGATTCGAGGATCGCGGCGCGAGGCAGCGCCGCGACGTGCTGCGCGGCGCCCGCGCAGCTCGGACACGGCGGAGTCGTCGCAACGTTCATGCGCCGCCCGCGTGGATCCCGGTCTCCACGATCATTCGCTGCTCCCCCATTGCCCGTCCGTCATCCTCGTCACCTTAACGCCGAACGCGGGACGGGCGCCAGGGCGCGATCACGGCGAGGGCATCGTCGCGGGCCGGCGTCTGCCCGACCACCACAGCGCGCTCCAGCTCGCGAGTGCGAGCAGGGCTTCCGAGGTGATCACCATCCGGATCGCGCCGTCGAGACCGTCGCGCGGCAGCCACCACGCGCCGAGCGCGGTGAGTGCTACGAGGCCGCCGATTTCGATCGCGACGCGTTCCGTCTTGCAGCGCCGCGCCATGAGCAGATTCGTGCCGAGATAACGCAGTCCGTAGCAGGGCAGGAAGAAGGCGAGGCCGCGCGCTGCATGCGCCGCGGCCGCGAACTCCGCGCCGAGCAGGAGCGGCAGCAGGTCGGCCGCGAACCAGAGCGCCACGCCCGCGAGCGCGCCGTAGGCGAGCGTGAGCGCGAAGAGATGCGGCGTGAGCCGGGGCGTCGACGTTCCTCCGCCTTCGCGGAAGAGGCGCGGCATGCTCGCGGTCAGGAGCGCGTCCATCGGCAGCGCGAGCACGGTCGCGAGGCGATAGGCCGAGGTATACAGGCCCGCGACCTCGGCGCCGGCGAAGCGCAGTGCGAGCGCTTTGTCGAACGAGCCGAGCGCGATGCTCGTCACCCACAACACCGTGAAGCCGAGCCCTTCGCGCAGATCGGCGCGCCCGAGCGCGAACGGCGTCGCCGGCGGCTTCAGCAGCACCTGCACGAGGCCGATGGCGAACGCGGCCCAGACCAGCGAGGCGCACGCATGGAACCACGCATAGCTCGCGAGCGTGCCGTCGCCGAACAACCGGAAGAGGCCGAGCGCGATCAGCCGCGCGACGCCGAGCAGTGCCGGCAGCGCGACCGACCAGCCCATGCGCTCGTGACTGCCGAAGGCGAACGCCGCGGCGCTCGTCAGCGGAAAACCGAACAGCTCGGCGATGGCGATCGAGAGAACGACGTGCGCATCGAGGCCGCCCGCGAGCAGGCCGCCGAACGCGAGCAGCGCGGCGGCGAACACGGCGCCGGTCGCGAGGCTCGTCACGAGGGTCTGGCGCCAGCGCAGGCCGAAGCGTTCGGGATGGTTCGCGACGTCCTGGTACATCACGAGCGCGAGGCCCGCGCCGACAAAGCCGGAGAGCGTCGTCGCGAGGCCCGAGAGGCCCGCGAACGTGCCGTAGCCCGCGGGACCGAGCAGCCGCGCTGCGACGACGAGCCACAGCGCCTGCACGCCGACGCGCGTGCCGGACCAGAGTGCGACGACGATCGTATTGCGGGCGAGCCGTCCGCGCGGAACGCGGCTCGCGAGGCGTCGGATCACGCTGTCCCGCGCCGGCGGGCCGTTCATGCGCCGGGAAGCGCCGCGCGCCGCGCGCACCGAGGTGTCGTGTAAGCTACTCGAATGGGGTTGAAGCTGTTGTTCATCTGCAAGCGCAGACCCATGGGGCGGGATTTGATCACCGGACCCTATGGTAGGTTCTTTCATCTGCCCAGGGAACTGGCCGCCCGGGGACACGACGTCGAGCTCGACGTGCTGAGCTATCGCGCGGGTGAGGATGCCGAGGGCACGATCGATCGCGTGCGCTGGCAGTCGCACTCCTTGCGTCCGAATCCCGTGCGCGCGTGGCGACGGCTCGTGCAACGCGTGGCCGCCGCGGCTCCCGACTGGATCGTGGGCTGCTCGGACACTTACTTCGGCATCGCTGCGGTCGCGCTCGCCCGGCGTCACGGCGCGCGCGCCCTGGTCGATGCCTACGACAACTACGAAGCCTATCTGCCCTGGTGCACGCCCTTGCACGCGCTGTGGCGGCGCGCGGTCGCCGCCGCCGATCTCGTGACGGTGGCGGGCCCGAGCCTCGCGACGCTGCTCGGCGCCGCGCGGCCGGGACGTGCGCCGCTCGTGCTGCCGATGGCGCCCGATCCCGCGGGCTTCGTGCTGCTCGATCGCTACCGCTCCCGCGCGCGCCTCGGTCTCGCGCCCGACGGGCTCTATGCCGGCTACAGCGGATCGATCGCCCGCTCGCGCGGCATCGAGGTGCTGTTCGAAGCCTTTCGTCTCGCCCGCGAGCAGCGCCCCGGGCTCGAGCTCCTGCTCTCAGGCCGGCTCGAACGCGGCGTCGTCCTGCCGCGCGGCGCGCGCTATCTCGGCTACGTGCCGGCCGCACTCGTGCCCGTCGTGCTGAACAGCTTCGACGTGATGGTGGCCGTGAACGAGGACTCGGCGTTCGGCAACTACAGTTTTCCGATCAAGCTCTACGAGGCGATGAACTGCGGCGTCCCCGTGCTCGCGACGCGGACGGCGTCGACCGCCTGGATGCTCGCGGGCCATCCCGAGCTCCTCGTGCCGCCCGGCGATCCGGCCGCGCTCGCCACGGCGATCGTCGGCGCCTGCGCGCAGGGTCGCATCGTCTATGGCGGGGAGCGGCCGGACTGGGCGGCGAACGCCGCGGCGCTCGAGGCCGCGCTGAATGCGCCGGGGTTCAGTCGCCGGGCCGGATCATGAGCCGGCCGGTGTAGTCGATGCGGTGCAGGTAGACGGGCCGCGCGGCCTTCGCGAAATATTCGTCGACCGCTTGCCGGGCGCCCTGCCAGTGACCGTAGTCGTCGATGACCAGCACGCCGTGCGGCACGAGCAGCGGATAGAGATGCTGCAGCTCGTGGCGCGTCGATTCGTACCAGTCGGTGTCGAGCCGCAGTAGCGCGAGCGGTCCCGGCAGCGCGGCGGGGATCGTGTCCTCGACCTTGCCCCGGACGAAATGCAGGCGCTCGCGCGGATAGCCCGTGGCGTGGAGATGTTCGCGCACCTCCTCCAGGCCCGCCGCGCACCAGCCGCCTTCTTTCGCGACCGCGACGCGCATCTGCTCCGCGGCCGATTCGCCGGTCAGGCTCGTGTCGCGTGCGGTCGGCGCGCTCATGCCCTCGTAGGTGTCGTAGAGCCAGAGGTGACGGCTCGTGTCGCCGTGCGCGAGCAGCGTGAGCGCGATCGTCATCATGCTGCCGCCGCGCCACACGCCGCATTCCGCGATGTCGCCGGGCAGACGGTTGCGCACGCAGTAGTTCACCGCCTCGACGAGCGAGGCGAGGCGCGCGACGCTCGTCATGGTGTACGGCCGCGCGGCCGCGACGATGTCCCGTTCGCCGGCCGTCAGATCGCCGAGCGCTTCGGAGAGATCCGCCGTGTCGAGCAGCCTCTCGCTCATCCGGCGCAGCGCGCGGCCGAGGATGCGCTTCATGCCTCAGTCCCGCTGCACGACGCGCCGCTCGGACTCCGCTTCCTTGTAATGCAGCGAGGAAACGAGCTCGGAGAGGATGCCCATCAGGAAGATGAAGAGCGAGGACAGGAACAGCACGGCGCTCATGTTCGTGAAGCGGTGGAAGTTGACGAACGTGTACGCGTAGTAGCCGCAGCCGGCGAGGAAGAGGCTCGCGCTGAGCGGCAGGAAGAGCCGCATCGGCGAGAACAGCGTGCCGACCTTCACGATGATCATCAGGAACTTCAGCCCGTCCTCGACGAGCTTGATATGGCTCTTGCCCTCGCGCCGCTGGGCGCGGATCGGCACGTAGGCGACCGGCAGGCCCGAGCGGAAGAAGGCCATCGTGCAGGTCGTCGGATAGGAGAAGCCGTTCGGCAGCAGGTACAGGAAGCGCTTGAAGTGCCGCGCGCGCGCCGCGCGCAGACCGGAAGTGAGATCGTCGATCCGGTTCTGCGTCATGTACGAGGCGAGGCCGTTGTAGAGCCGGTTCGCGAGCGCGCGCCCGCCGGAGGCATGCGTGTCCCACTCGCGCGCGCCGACCGCCATCTCGTAGCCTTCCTCGAGCATCTCGAGGAGCCGCGGCACGTCGTCGGGATCGTGCTGGCCGTCGGCATCCATGAAGACGAGCACTTGGCCGTGCGCGGCGCGCGCGCCGGATTTGATCGCGGCGCCGTTGCCCATGGAATAGGGATGTCTGACACGGCGGACGCCCTCGGCCGCGCAGATGTCGGCCGTCGTGTCCGTGCTGCCGTCGTCGACGACGATGATCTCCGCATCCGGCAGCTTCGCCTTCAGTTTCGGCAGCAGTCGCGCGAGGCCCGCGGCTTCGTTCTTCGCGGGAAGGATCACGCTGACGGCGGGAGTGGCGGTGTCGTGGCGGCGCGTCATCGGCGCTGCGGATCGCGGATTTCGTTCAATCGAGCGTCCCCCGGGTATCTCGTCGCTCAGGCGCGGCGAGAGGCTCCCGCCGCGCGTCGCCACAGTCTACTGGAGTCGCGGACGCGCGCGCCACGCCGCGCGCTCAGCCCCCGGGCAGCGGATGCTTGTGCAGCGTCGTGAGCAGGTGGCGGAAGATCTGCGGATTGCCGGCGACGACGTTGCCGCTGTCGAGATACTTCGACGTCGACTTCGGATCGTCGACGAGCCCGCCTGCCTCGAGCACGAGCAGCGCGCCCGCGGCGATGTCCCAGGGCTTGAGCCGGAACTCCCAGTAACCGTCGAGCCTGCCGCACGCGACGAAGGCGAGATCGAGGCTCGCCGAACCGCCGCGACGGATACCCGACGTGAGCGTCATGAGCTCGCCGAACGACGGCAGATACGGTGCGATCAGGCTCTCGTCGCGGAACGGGAAGCCGGTCGCGAGCAGTGCCTGATCGAACTGCCGCGTCTTGCTGACGCGGATGCGGCGGTTGTTCAGCATCGCGCCGCCGCCGCGCGAGGCGGTGAAGAGCTCGCCGGTCACCGGCGCGTAGACGACGGCCTGGTCGAGCACGCCGCGCACCTGGAGCGCTATCGAGACGGCGAACTGCGGATAGCCGTGCAGGAAGTTCGTCGTGCCGTCGAGCGGATCGATGATCCAGACGTACTCGCTGTTGCCGGTCGTGCCCGATTCTTCGGCTAGAATCTGGTGGTCCGGATAAGCCTTCAGCAGCGTCTCGATGATCGCGCTCTCGGCCTCGCGATCGACGTTGGAGACGTAATCGCGCCGTCCCTTGACCTCGATCTGCAGATCGGGTCCCCGGTCGAGATTGCGGACGATGACGTCGCCGCCACGGCGCGCGGCGCGCACGGCGATGTTGAGCATGGGATGCATGGCGGTCTACCGGGGTTTCGAAGTGTCTGAGAGGCGATCTTACCGGATATGAGCGGCGAATCGGTGTCGGTGGTGGAGGAAGGCGGACGTGCGGCGCTGGAGCGTGTGCGCGTCGTGCTCGTGGAGACGACGCATCCCGGCAACATCGGGGCGGTGGCGCGCGCGATGAAGACCATGGGCCTGACGCGCCTCACGCTCGTCGCGCCGCGGATCTTTCCCTCGGCGGAAGCCACGGCGCGCGCCTCGGGCGCGGACGACCTGCTGATGGCGGCGACGGTCGTGCCGACGCTCGCCGAGGCGATCGCGGACTGCGTCGCGGTGTTCGGCACGACGGCGCGGCCGCGTTATCTCGAATGGCCGGTGCTGCCGCCGCGCGAGGCTGCCGCGCGCGTCACCGCGCTCGCCGCGGAGGGTGAAGTCGCCGTCGTCTTCGGTCGCGAGCGCACCGGCCTCACGAACGCCGAGCTCGAGCTCTGCAGCCAGGCCATCCGCATTCCGACGAATCCCGAATTCAGCTCCCTGAACATCGCCCAGGCCGTGCAGATCCTCGCCTACGAGCTCAGGCTCGCGGTGCTCGAAGGCGAGTCGGCGGCGACGCAAGAGGGCGACGATCCGCTCGCCACGGCGGGCGAGCTCGACGCGCTCTACGCGGTCTTCCTCGAAGGCATGACGGTGGTCGACTATTTCGTGCCCGAGCGCCCGAAGCTCCTCCCGCGCCGTCTGAAGCGCCTGTTCAATCGCGCCGGCCTGCATCATTCCGACGTCCAGATCCTGCGCGGCTTCATGACTGCGCTGCTGAAGGACCGGGGCCGGCGCTGAGCCGCGGCGCGGCCTCGACCGGGCGCGGCACGGGCGTTATCCTGCGGCCTCCGCAGCGGGGAGACGCCCATTGAACGCCGATCTGTCCTGTCTGGTCGATCCCGAGACCAAGTCACCGCTCCACGTCCGCGACGGCTGGCTCGAGAACGACCGCGGCACGCGTTATCCGATCGTCGACGGCATCCCGCGCTTCGTGCCGCCGGAGAACTATGCGCGCGCGTTCGGCGATCAGTGGCAGCGCTTCCCGTTGACCCAGCACGATTCGCATGCCGGCCTGCGGCGCGGTGTGGACCGGCTCACGCGCTGCCTGCGCGGCCAGCTCTCCGAGGTGCGCGGCAAACGCGTGCTCGAAGCGGGCGCGGGTGCCGGGCGCTTCTCCGAGATCCTGCTCGGCGCGGGCGCCGTGCTGCACTCCTTCGATTACTCGGGCTCGGTGGACGTGATCGCCGCGAACAGCGGCCGGCACGAGGCGCTGACGCTCTTCCAGGGCGACATCAGGCAGATTCCGTGTGCGCGGGAGAGCTACGACTACGTCATCTGTCTCGGCGTCATCCAGCACACGCCGGATCCGCACGCGAGCATGCGGAGCCTCTGGTCGCACGTGAAGCCGGGCGGCGCGCTCGTGATCGATCAATATCGCTGGACGTGGTGGAACAGCCTGCCGCCGCCGCTCGGCGAGGGCCTGCCGCCCTATCGCTGGTACGTGCTGCGCCTGCCGCCCGAGCAGCAGTACGCGGCCGTCGAACGCATCTTCGAGTTCTGGTATCCGATCGTCTGGCGGTTCCGGGATTCGCGTTTCATGCAGATCCTGCTGAGCCGCTTCTCGCCGCTCGCGGTGATCTATCCGAAGTACGGGTTGCGCGATGCGCAGATGTATCGCGAGTGGATGCTGCTCATGCTGCACGATGCGTTGACCGATCACTACAAGCACCTGTGCACGCCGCGCGAGATGCGCCGCTTCCTCGAGAGCCTCGGCGCCGTCGACATCGTCGTCACGACGGGCGGCAACGGCGTGGAAGCGTTCTGCAGGAAGCCGGGGTAGGACAAACGTGCGCCAATCCGATCGGCGCAGCGTGATTGGACGCCGGCTGTGCGCGTGGAGGTGAGCGTCCGATTACGCCTGCGGCTAATCAATGGACCTACGAAGATGGAGAGCGCCTCATGGGAGGTGCCGACGGAGGAGGCGCATCGATCGCGTCTTCCGTTTCTTCGGCGGGATGGCCCGCCGGTCGGACCCGCGTGTCGCCTAGGGAAGCTCTGAATTAGTTCAGAGCTTCCTGCGGCACAGGGATGTGCCGCCGTGAACAGTGGCGTAAGCCATTGTTCACGGGAGGCCGGCAAGAAC